>NZ_JPRU01000002.1:0-1606289 GCF_000737905.1 Buttiauxella noackiae | reverse complement strand
GTGCAAAGGCATAAGCTAGCTTGACTGCGAGAGTGACGGCTCGAGCAGGTGCGAAAGCAGGTCTTAGTGATCCGGTGGTTCTGAATGGAAGGGCCATCGCTCAACGGATAAAAGGTACTCCGGGGATAACAGGCTGATACCGCCCAAGAGTTCATATCGACGGCGGTGTTTGGCACCTCGATGTCGGCTCATCACATCCTGGGGCTGAAGTAGGTCCCAAGGGTATGGCTGTTCGCCATTTAAAGTGGTACGCGAGCTGGGTTTAGAACGTCGTGAGACAGTTCGGTCCCTATCTGCCGTGGGCGCTGGAGAATTGAGGGGGGCTGCTCCTAGTACGAGAGGACCGGAGTGGACGCATCACTGGTGTTCGGGTTGTCATGCCAATGGCATTGCCCGGTAGCTAAATGCGGAAAAGATAAGCGCTGAAAGCATCTAAGCGCGAAACTTGCCCCGAGATGAGTTCTCCCTGACCCTTTAAGGGTCCTGAAGGAACGTTGAAGACTACGACGTTGATAGGCTGGGTGTGTAAGCGTAGCGATACGTTGAGCTAACCAGTACTAATGAACCGTGAGGCTTAACCTTACAACACCGAAGGTGTTTTGGTTGAGAGACCAGAGATTGATTTTCAGCTTGAACCGAGATTTTAGTTAATGGTTACGTGAATAACGTAACGGTTAACGATACAGAATATGCCTGGCGGCAGTAGCGCGGTGGTCCCACCTGACCCCATGCCGAACTCAGAAGTGAAACGCCGTAGCGCCGATGGTAGTGTGGGGTCTCCCCATGCGAGAGTAGGGAACTGCCAGGCTCCAAATTAAAGTGTGCTGATATGGCTCAGTTGGTAGAGCGCACCCTTGGTAAGGGTGAGGTCCCCAGTTCGACTCTGGGTATCAGCACCAGTTTTTAGGTTTAAAGTTCGGCGCTGGATAAAGAATTTGCCTGGCGGCAGTAGCGCGGTGGTCCCACCTGACCCCATGCCGAACTCAGAAGTGAAACGCCGTAGCGCCGATGGTAGTGTGGGGTCTCCCCATGCGAGAGTAGGGAACTGCCAGGCTTCAAATAAACAAAAAGGCCATCCGCAAGGATGGCCTTTTTGTTTTGTATTTTCAGCGAAAACAAAAGTCACTTTCGTGACCTTTATCCTTAAATATCAATGAATAACCTGAGAAAGAAAAGCGCGAGTACGTTCTGACTTTGGATTAGCAAAGAACTCATTTGGTGACGCTTGCTCCACAATTTCTCCTCTATCCATAAAGATCACTCTATCAGCAACCGTCCGCGCAAAGCCCATTTCATGCGTTACACACAACATCGTCATGCCCGATTCTGCCAGGCCAATCATGGTATCCAGCACCTCTTTAACCATCTCTGGATCAAGCGCAGAGGTTGGCTCATCAAACAACATAATCTTAGGTTTCATACATAGAGAGCGCGCAATTGCCACTCGTTGCTGCTGACCACCCGATATTTGCCCCGGGAACTTATGTGCGTGTTCGGCAATACGAACCCTTTCCAGGTAATGCATAGCTAGCGCTTCCGCTTCTTTCTTCGGCATTTTACGTACCCAAATTGGTGCGAGCGTGCAGTTTTGCAAAACGGTAAGATGTGGGAATAGGTTGAAGTGCTGGAACACCATTCCGACCTCAGTCCTGACCTTCTCTATATTACGTAAATCATCGTTAAGCTCAGTACCATCAACAACAATACGCCCTTGCTGATGTTCCTCCAGATGATTAATACAGCGAATAGTTGTGGATTTTCCTGAACCAGAAGGGCCGCACAGGACAATACGTTCTCCTTGCTTAACCTTCAGATTGATATCCTTGAGTACGTGAAATTGCCCGTACCATTTATTAACGTTCTCCAGCATGATCATCGCATCAGCGGGTTGCATAGTAATCTGACTCATTTATTCATCCTCAGTGCGGTGTTCTTCCGGTGTTAAAACGTTTTTCAAGATGCTGGCTGTAGCGCGACATGCTGAAACAGAAAATCCAGTAGATGAGGGCTGCAAAGACGTAGCCTTCGGTCGACATTCCGAGCCATGCAGGATCAACTGTGGCTTGCTGTACGCTGCTAAACAGATCAAACAAACCAATAATGATCACCAGACTAGTGTCTTTAAAGAGAGCAATGATGGTGTTAACCAGGCCTGGAATGACCATCTTTAGTGCTTGCGGCAAGATTACTAATCCCTGGGTTTTCCAGTATCCCAACGCCAGAGATTCTGCGGCTTCGTACTGTCCTTTTGGGAGCGCCTGCAAACCTCCACGAACCACTTCCGCGACATATGCAGACTGAAAAAGGATTACGCCGACTAATGCACGGATAAGTTTATCGATGCTTGTTCCTTCAGAAAGAAACAGCGGCAGCATGACGGATGACATAAACAACACGGTGATTAACGGCACGCCACGCCAGAATTCGATAAAGATCACCGACAAAATTCTGACTACGGGCATTGTCGAACGTCGGCCCAGGGCCAGTAAGATCCCTAATGGCAACGCTCCGGCGATCCCTACTGATGCGATGATTAGCGTTAATGTTAACCCACCCCACTGGCGTGTTTCGACGCGTTCCAGCCCTAAAAATCCACCATATAGCAGACCCCAAACAACCAGAGGGTAGATGATTGCCCATGAGGCGATATAACGCCCACGACGCGGCATTGCATTCCAGAACATTGGAATGATGGAAGCCAGACCAATGAACAGGGCAAGGTTAATTCTCCACCGTTGATCATGCGGGTAGAGCCCATACATAAATTGTCCGAAGCGTGCATGGATAAACACCCAGCAAGCCCCTTCTTTTGTGCAGTCCGCACGACTTTCACCCACCCAGTTAGCCTTGAAAATTGCCCAATTTAACAACGGTGGAATCAGTTCCCACATCATCCAAAAACAGAAAATAGTCAGTAAGCTATTAGACCAACTGGAGAAGAGATTCTTACGAGCCCATTGCACGGCACCTGAACGAACAGCTTTTGGGCGCGCGTGATGTGACACTAATGCTTTTGTCATCGTGATTCCTTAGCGCTCAACCAGGGCAATTCGCCGGTTATAGATATTCATCAGCAATGAAATAGTCAGGCTGATAATCAGGTAGACCGACATTGTTATGGCAATAGTTTCAATAGCTTGACCAGTCTGGTTGAGTACCGTTCCTGCGAACAGTGAAACCATATCCGGATAACCAATAGCGGCTGCCAGTGATGAGTTTTTGACGATATTGAGATACTGGCTCGTGAGTGGTGGGATGATGACGCGCATTGCCTGAGGAATGATCACCTGGCGCAATGTAACAGGGTTCGGTATCCCCAGTGAACGCGCTGCTTCGTGTTGGCCGTAAGGTACAGACTGAATGCCGGCACGGATAATTTCGGCAATAAAAGCAGATGTATAGACCGACAATGCTAACGTTAATGCCGCAAGTTCAGGAATGAGAACCATCCCCCCACGGAAGTTAAAACCACGCAAAGCGGGAACATCCCAGTGCAATGCTGCACCAAATAGCCAATGTGCCAATAACGGTAACAAGACCAACAAACCTAGAGCATAGGGCCAGGTTCGACGCAATTGCCCCGTTTTGATCTGATGCATCTTGTTATAACGATACAAGCCTGCCGAGATTATCAGCGCTAGCAAAATGGCACCGATAAAAGCCAGTACACCTTCGCCAATCTGCGGGGAGGGAATATAGAGCCCGCGGTTGCTTAGAAAGAGAAGGTCGAATGCGTTCACTGCCTGTCTAGGGCCGGGCAGGTTGCGAAGTACGGCAAAATACCAAAAGAAGATCTGTAATAAAGGAGGGATATTACGAAATGTCTCAATGTAGAAAGTGGAAAGCTTACGTAGCAACCAGTTGTCAGAAAGTCGGGCAAGCCCTAGAAAGAAGCCGATAAATGATGCAAATACAATGCACAATGCGGAAACGAGTAAGGTGTTCAGCAGGCCGACGACGAACACGCGGCCATAAGTATCACCCTGCTCATAATCAATAAGGTGCTGAACAATACCGAAGCCCGCGCTACGGTCAAGGAATGCAAAACCTGAGGTAATGCCACGATTGCTAAGGTTAGTGACGGTGTTATGTATCAGGTAAACGGCAATGCCAACCACAATGGCGACCGCAATAATCTGAAACAGCCAGGCACGAACCGCGGGGTTAGAAAAGGAAATATCACCTTTTACGATTGGGCGGCGATGGGACATAAACGAACCTCAGTAACATAAACTCAAACTTTGGGCACTACCGCAGTAGTGCCCATTTCTGACGTATCGCTTAGCGAACCGGCGGTGCGTACTGAATGCCACCTTTATTCCATAGGTTGTTTTGCCCACGCTTAATCTTCAGTGGGCTATCAGAACCAACGTTATGTTCGAAGATTTCGGCGTAGTTACCGACTTGTTTAACGATGTTATAGGCCCATTTATTATCGAGCTTCAGGTCTTTACCGAAATCGCCTTCTTTACCTAACAGGTGCGCCATATCCGGTGTTGTTGGATTGGCAGCCATCTGGTCAACGTTTTTAGAGTCAATCCCCATCTCTTCAGCATTCAGCATGGCGAACAACGTCCAACGCACGATAGAGAACCAGTCTTCATCACCACGGCGCACTACTGGGCCTAAAGGTTCTTTTGAAATGACTTCAGGCAGAACAATCCATTCACCCGGTGTACTTAGTTTGATGCGAAGTGCATAGAGTTGTGACTGGTCAGAAGCCAGAGTATCGCAGCGACCTGATTCCAGTGCTTTAGCTGATTCATCGGAACGATCGAACGTCACTGGGGTGTACTTCATGTTGTTTGCTTTGAAGTAATCAGCCACGTTCAATTCAGTATCAGTACCCGCCTGAATACAAACAGTCGCGCCATCGAGCTCTTTAGCGCTTTTCAGGCCTGCTTTGTTGTGTGTCAGGAAACCGATGCCATCGTAATAAGTGACGCCGGTAAACATCATGCCCATTCCAGCATCGCGTGATGACGTCCAGGTGGTATTACGCGACAGAATGTCCACTTCGCCGGACTGGAGGGCGGTGAAACGCTCTTTTGCTGTCAGCGGGGTATATTTAACTTTCGAGGCATCCCCAAATACCGCAGCGGCAACGCCACGGCAAACGTCCACATCAATGCCGGTAAACTTACCGTTTGCATCGGCGTATGAAAAACCAGGCAAGCCATCACTTATCCCGCATTGCACAAAGCCTTTCTTTTTTACCGCGTCAAACGTGGTGCCAGCATGAGCCTGATTGATTACCGCGAATAATGCACCGGCAGCGACCAGAGTGGAGATCAGTGTCTTTTTCATAATGCATCCTGTGTGGGGAAATTATCGTTATAAGTGTTGGCATCCGGATGACGCCATTTTCCTGTCTGTGGCATCTGCCAATGTGGTTAAAGCAAAGGGAGTGCCAAGGTTGCGAGAGACGGCATGCGTGTGCCTCCCGTCGCAGTAAGCTGAGTGTAGACATGAAAAATCACTTGCAGCGCCCCACAACGGGGCAAAATTGAAACCTACGCCACATTTCAGAGCAAAAAAGTTTCAGTTTTTGATCATATGAAAAGAAGTAATTTCAGGCGTTAACATTAGCGTGAATAGCATAAGTAGTGGTTTGTGGAGGGAGTCACATCTGCTGCTGCAATAAAACAAAATTTGAAGGACGTGAGTGATTTGTTTCACGCCAAAGAAGAAGCGAGCAAAGCTAAAAAATGAAATGGTGGTAATGGGTGCACTTAAATAATGCAAAGGAAAATGAGTGCGGATTTTTTAATAAAAAAGCGCGCCCTGTAGGGACGCGCTTTGCAAATATGGGATGTGCTTTATTTAGTTAATGCAACGATACCCAGCGTTAGGCCAGCAATCGCTGCGGCACCACCGGCAATTGCACCTGCAGTTTCCCAGTTATCCTGAGTTGTCCCTTTCATACAGGTATTAGTGTGCACCAGGCGGCCCTGATCATCATAGACTGGCACGCAAGGTGAGTTGGTTGCACAACCTGCCAGAAGTGTAGAAAGCAACGCAGCGGCAATTAGCTTTTTCATATGGAACCTCATTAAACCAATCCCCGAACAGGGATAACTCGTGCGCTAAGGCTACGATTATCTAATAACCTGAACCGGTGTGAATGTGGTGATTTTATCACCGTCGTGGGCATGAAGAGCAGGGAGGAATAATTGCAATTCATGTGCTGTGTAAACAAAGTGGAGAAAAGCGGGCAAAGGCAAGAAAGTGTGGAGAAAAAGTGAAGTTAAACATTTTCAGATAACCAGTCCGTGTCACAACTATTAAAAAGGGTGCATTCCCAAGGGTAGTAACCATTTAAATCATATGGTTAACTGGTGGTTGTCAGTGCGTGTTACCGCTCGTTTAATACATGGTTAATATTAAGGATAAGAATATGCCAGCTGTCATTGAAAAAGCATTGGACTACATTGGCGGTATGAATACATCCGCATCAACGCCACATTCTATGGATGAGAGTACAGCTAAGGGGATATTTAAGTATCTGAAAGAGGTGGGGATACCGGTTAGTGAAGCTGATGTTACGGCAAGAGCTAGTCAGGAGGGATGGAACACTGAGTTCACGAAAAAAGTGGCAGGGTGGGCTGCTAAAATTGAGTCTGGCGACCGTGTTCTTATTAAAAATCCTGAATACTTTTCTTCATATATGCAAGAGCAACTCGGGGCGCTAGTACAAGCCGAACATTCACCAACTGAGTAGGTTTTCTGAACGCATTCGTTGCTTTTGTTCGTGAACTTGCCTTTCACCAGGCGTATTACAAACATTAAAAAAGGCGCTTCCCCATGCCGAGTAGCGCCTTTTTAAACAACAAGTTAACTGATTAATATCAGTTCATGCCGTATTTTTTCAATTTTTTACGCAGCGTACCACGGTTGATGCCCATCATCAGGGCAGCGCGGGTTTGGTTGCCACGGGTGTATTGCATCACCATGTCCAACAATGGCTGCTCTACTTCAGCCAATACCAGCTCATACAGATCGTTAACATCTTGACCATTCAGTTGAGCAAAATAGTTCTTCAGTGCTTGTTTCACGGAGTCACGAAGAGGTTTTTGGGTAACCTGATCCTGTGAGTTAACGGTAGAAACGGTTAGTACGTCAGAATTTACGCGTTGTTCGAACATAGTTCTGTCAGCTCTTTATTTCTAATTACGCAAGATTTTCGAAGTATGCCTCCAACGCCTCAAGCTGTTCGCTTGCATCCTCAATGGCGTTGAATGTGCGCCGAAACTGGTCATTTGGAGCGTGTTCCTGTAAGTACCAGGAGACGTGTTTGCGAGCAATTCGGTATCCCTTAGCATGACCATAAAAGTCATGAAGTTCACCAATATGCCCACAAAGTAAGCGCTTCACCTCTGCCAGAGGCAGTGGAGGAAGCAACTCTCCAGTGTCCAGATAATACTGGATTTCCCGAAAGATCCAGGGTCTTCCCTGAGCCGCACGTCCTATCATAAGAGCATCAGCCCCTGTGTAGTCGAGCACAGCTCTGGCTTTAAGCGGGTCAGTAATGTCACCATTCGCGATTACCGGAATGGAAACTTTCTGCTTAACTGCCCGAATGCTGTCGTATTCAGCATCTCCCTGAAATAAACAGGCGCGTGTGCGTCCATGAATTGTCAGAGCCTGAATGCCACAGTCTTCAGCCAGTTGGGCAATCTCTTCACAGTTACGGTGCGCCGTATCCCAGCCAGTGCGAATTTTCAACGTTACAGGTACGTCAACTGCGTTAATTACCGTCGTCAGGATAGACTTCACCAGACTTGGGTATTGCAGCAGCGCAGAACCTGCGAGTTTACGATTCACTTTCTTAGCAGGGCATCCCATATTGATATCAATAATCTGGGCGCCATTAGCCACGTTAATGCGTGCGGCCTCTGCCATCTCATCAGGATCACTACCGGCAATTTGCACGGTGCGAATACCTGGTTCATTCACGTGCACCATCCGTAAACGTGATTTATCACTCGCCCAAACTTCAGGGTTGGAGGACATCATCTCGGAAACAGTCAGTCCGGCTCCCATCTCGTAACACAGTGTCCTGAATGGTCTGTCAGTGATGCCAGCCATAGGTGCTGCTATCAGTCGATTTCTGAGCTGGTGTTGTCCAATGCGCATGAGTTAAGAAATGACCATACTTGCCTGCAAGGCGGCGTATATTACGCATTTTTAGCCTGAGATGAAAGGCCAAACTTTGAACAATCAGCTGTCGTAGATCAATGAATCCTTATCCCGTACAGTGGAAAAAATAAATTAATTATATTTTTCAGTTGTTTATGTTTAGCTGGTTGATTTGTGTGCTTTTATATTTTCGCCACATTCAGGGGTAATTCATTATTTTTTACGTATAAGACACGAGATAAAGTGCTGCTTAAATCACCAAACTTAGTGTTTTTCTGCGATCGGCATCTCATTTTGGTGCGAGTTATCACTGGGATGAATTGTTGTAAACGGAGTGTTGCTCGGAGAGTCTGGAGGTCAGTAACGTGGCTTGATACCACGTTACTGAGGGGAGGGGATTTAGCGTTTGATACCGGTAATTCGGCACCACTCTTCTTTTTCTGCAACTGGATCGAGCGTGAATTTATCCTGATAGGCTTCGCAAACACCTTCGGCCTGGCTTGCCAGAACGCCAGAAAGGCCCAGGAAACCGCCCTGAACAGGCAGCACGCTGATTAACGGAGCTAACTCACGTAAAGGGCCTGCCAGGATGTTAGCAACCACTACATCGGCGCTCATGACTTCTGGTTGGTCTTTTGGCAGATACAGTTCCAGGCGATCAGAAACACCATTGCGCTCTGCGTTATCACGGCTGGCCTGAATCGCCTGAGGGTCGATATCAATACCAATTGCTTTCACTGCACCCAATTTCAATGCGGCAATGGCGAGAATGCCGGAGCCGCAGCCGAAATCGATAACGGTTTTGCCCGCCAGATCTAAACCATCCAGCCACTCCAGACACAAAGAGGTCGTTGGGTGAGTGCCGGTACCAAACGCAAGACCTGGGTCCAGCATCACGTTTACCGCGCTAGCGTCTGGCACATCGCGCCAGCTTGGGCAAATCCACAGGCGTTGACCAAAGCGCATCGGGTGGAAGTTATCCATCCACTCACGCTCCCAGTCTTTGTCTTCAAGCTGTTCAATTTTATGTGGGAAACCGATGCTCAGTAGTGGGCAGTTCTCAAGAATTGCGACCACTTCTTCCATGTCAGTTTCTGCATCGTACAGGCCAATGACATCGGTATCGCCCCATAAACGGGTTTCGCCAGGCAATGGCTCGAATACCGGTGTGTCATGGGTATCCTGAAAGGTGACGGAAACCGCACCGCTTTCGATCAGCGCATCGCCGAGCTCTTCAGCATTTGAACCTGAGGTATTAATTTTCAGTTGAATCCATGGCATAGCGAAACTCTTTATTTATCAGTAGTTGAAACGAGTGCCGGAACAGGTAGAGACTGACCAAAACGGTTGCCTACCAAAAACGCCAGCAAACTTAATAACAAGGATGGCACAATTGGGTGGAAGCCCAGGAACTGGATTTTGAAGCTCGCCAGCACTGCATACAACCCGCCACCGACAATCATTGCGCTCAGCGCACCCGTGGCATTGGCGCGTTCCCAATACAGGCCCAACACCAGCGGCCACAGGAACACAGCTTCTAACCCACCAAACGCCAGCAAATTCAGCCAGATGATCATTTCAGGCGGACGCCATGCTGCAAGTAGCAGTAACGCACCTAAAATCAGAGTGATCACCGATGACATTCTTTTCAGACGCCTTTCGTTAGTGATCTGATCCGGTCTCATATTCAGATAAAGATCTTTGACGATCGTAGCTGACGATTGAAGCAGTTGGGCATTAATCGTCGACATGATTGCCGCCATTGGTGCCGCGAGGAAGATCCCCGCCGCGAACGGAGGTAGAACGGTGACCATTAGCGTTGGAATAACCAAATCAGGCACTTTTAAGTCCGGTATTACCGCCCGGCCTAACGCCCCTGCCAAATGCATACCAAACATCAAAATCGCCACCACAATCGTGCCGAGGATAATTCCACGGTGCACGGCTTTGCTGTCTTTATAAGAGATGCAGCGCACCGCCGTATGAGGCAAACCAATCACGCCGAAACAGACCAGCACCCAGAACGAGGTCATGAATGTTGGAGAAAGAATGTCATCGGCTCCCTGCGGTGAAACGAGTTTAGGATCAATATGCTGTAGCGTATCGACCGCATTGTGTAAGCCACCCGCAGCGTGAACGATGCCCACCAACAGCAGTATCGTTCCAACCAGCATCACCATTCCCTGCATAGCATCGTTGAGAACGCTGGCACGGAAGCCACCGAATGCAGTGTAAAGTGCGATGCTGATACCAAAAATAAGCAAGCCAGTTTCGTAAGGAATACCCGCCGCGGTTTCCAGCAAGCGTGCCCCGCCAATGAACTGCACAGTCATGGCACCGATAAATGCCACCAACAGGCTAATACTTGCCAGCCACACCAGCAGGCGGCTTTGGTAGCGCGCAAACAGCATGTCGTTCAGGGTAACAGCGTTATAGCGACGCGCCAGAATGGCAAACTTTTTACCCAGAATCCCCAGTGATAACCACACCGCAGGAAGTTGGATCATTGCCAGTAAAACCCAGCCCAGCCCATATTTATAAGCAGCACCAGGCCCACCAATAAATGAACTGGCGCTGATATAGGTCGCGGTGAGCGTCATCGCTAATACGAAGCCACCCATCGAACGACTGCCGAGGAAATATTCATTGAGGAAATTACCCGTAGTGCGGCGTTTCATGGCGTACATAGAAATGCCAAAAACTACCAGTAAATACGCCACTAACGGCAAAATGACTTCAAGCTGCATGATCATCCTCCAGTGGGATATCGCGGAAGATGAACTTAACCATGGCCCAGCACAGCAAAATGAACAGCAAAGGTACCAGCAGGCATGCCATTTCAAACCAGTGTGGGAGACCTGTTGGGCCGATATCGTTACCTGGTAAGTAAGCAGCCACTAACCATGCTGCGAGGTAGAGAAGGGTTAGCCAAAGCGCCCAGCGGGCTTCTTTATGGGCCTGAACAAAACGCGCGTCCATTATTGTCCCTTGAGTTGGCGGAAAGCGGCGATTGTAACGCATAGCGACAAATTGAGGATCAAAAAAGAAAAAGGCCGGAAATCCGGCCTTTTAACGATGTCACTACATGAGAAAACTTAGTCCTGAAGACCCAGTTTTTTCTCCAGATAGTGGATGTTAGTCCCACCGTGCTGGAAGTTTTCATCGTTCATGATGCGAGTCTGCAAATCAACGTTGGTTTTGATGCCATCGATGATCAGCTCAGCCAGGGCGTTCTTCATACGCGCAATCGCCACTTCACGGGTTTCACCGTAGCAGATAAGTTTTGCGATCATTGAATCGTAGTATGGAGGAACAGTGTAGCCGGAATAGATATGTGATTCCCAACGTACACCAAAACCACCCGGCACATGGCAGCGAGTAATTTTGCCTGGGCTTGGCAGGAAGGTATTCGGGTCTTCGGCGTTAATACGGCATTCAACCGCATGGCCACGAACCTGAACATCTTCTTGCTTGATAGACAGTGGCTGTCCCGCAGCAATACGAAGCTGTTCTTTAATCAGATCAACACCGGTGATCATTTCTGTTACCGGGTGTTCAACCTGAATACGGGTGTTCATCTCGATAAAGTAGAACTCACCGTTTTCGAACAGGAACTCGAATGTACCTGCACCGCGATAGTTGATATCGATACACGCTTTAGAACAGCGCTCACCGATGAATTTACGCAGCTCAGGCGTGATGCCTGGTGCTGGCGCTTCTTCCACAACTTTCTGGTGACGACGCTGCATAGAGCAGTCACGTTCAGCCAGATAGATAGCTTTACCTTGGCCATCAGCAAGAACTTGAATCTCGATGTGGCGTGGGTTTTCCAGGTACTTCTCCATGTAGACCATATCGTTGTTGAAAGCAGCTTTTGCTTCCGCACGGGTCATATTAATGGATTGTTCCAGGTCAGCATCGTTACGTACGACACGCATACCACGACCGCCGCCACCGCCGGACGCTTTGATAATTACCGGGTACCCGATGCGTTTAGCATGGGCACGGTTTTTATCCATATCGCCGTCAAGAGGGCCGTCAGAACCAGGTACGCAAGGTACGCCAGCTTTCTTCATTGCGTTGATTGCAGAAACTTTATCGCCCATCAGACGAATAGTTTCAGCTCGCGGGCCAATGAAGATAAAGCCTGAACGCTCAACCTGCTCAGCAAAGTTGGCATTTTCAGACAGGAAGCCATAACCCGGGTGAATCGCAACGGCACCAGTAATTTCTGCCGCAGAGATGATTGCCGGGATATTCAGATAGCTTTTTACAGACGGAGCAGGACCGATACAAACAGTCTCATCCGCCAGCAATACGTGTTTTAAATCGCGATCGGCAGTTGAGTGCACAGCGACAGTCTTGATGCCCAGCTCTTTACAGGCACGAAGAATACGCAATGCAATCTCACCACGGTTAGCGATGACAATTTTATCCAGCATGTTCGCCTCGTTACTCGATGACGACCAGCGGCTCGTCAAATTCAACCGGTTGACCATTTTCAACCAGGATGGCTTTCACCACACCGGCTTTGTCAGCTTCGATCTGGTTCATCATTTTCATTGCTTCAACGATACACAGAGTGTCGCCAACGTTAACCTTCTGGCCAACTTCAACAAATGATTTAGCATCCGGGCTTGGGGTGCGGTAGAAAGTACCTACCATTGGGGAACGCACGATGTGACCACTGATTTCAGCAGCCGCCGGTGCTTCTGCCGGAGCGGCAGGTGCAACAACGTTAGACAGGCCAGCCTGCGGCTGTGGCTGGTACATTGGCGCAGCATAAGCCTGTTGCATCATCGGGTAACCGGTGTTTGCCGGTGCACGACTGATACGTACAGATTCTTCGCCCTCAGAAATTTCCAGTTCAGAAATGCCTGATTCTTCAACCAGCTCGATCAGTTTTTTAATCTTACGAATATCCATGAGTGGGTTCCGTACTCTTGTTTAGATGGATTTTGACAAGCGTTTTACCGCCGTCTGTAGTGCATATGAATAGCCGTCAGCGCCTAATCCGCAGATGACACCAACCGCTTTATCAGAAAGATATGAATGATGGCGGAACGGTTCGCGCGCATGCACATTGCTCAGATGGATCTCGATAAACGGAATATCCACCGCTAACAAGGCATCACGCAGCGCAACGCTCGTATGCGTAAACGCGGCCGGATTAATCAGAATAAAATCGACAGTGTCTTTAGCCTGATGAATTCGGTCGATCAACTCATATTCAGCATTAGATTGCAGGTGACTGAACGAGACATTTAGCGTTTTTGCTTCTTCTTCGAGCGAGTTAACAATTTGCGCCAAAGTTAGCGTGCCGTACTTCTCAGGCTCGCGTGTTCCCAGCATGTTAAGATTCGGACCGTTCAAAAGCAAAATGTGAAAATTAGCCGACATCGTGCTGCCATCTCCTGCAATTTGTAGGTATTTTACAAAATATACCTAAGTTGCTCGGTTGTCACCTTCAGAGCCAGAAAATGGCCTGTCAGAAAAACCAAAGTCGCACATTATAACGATTTCGTAGCATTTGGCAGCTAAATACTGGTCTTATCAGGGAAGATGATCAACTCATATCCTTTTTAGGGGCACGGTTGATCACTTTTTTGCGCAGAAGAACACAATTCTTCCGTTAACGCAGCCACATCCGGAATTTCTTATAGCGCAAGGCCAAAAGGATGAATGCGCCCAGAGCATACAGTAACGGTTGCGGGGAAATAACCTTTACTGACCATAAATAATGTATGGGGGCGAGGATTGCGACCAGATAGACGAAGTTATGCAGCTTTTGCCAGCGTGACCCCAATTTTCGTTGTAAAGATTGGGTCGATGTTGCCGCTAATGATAGCAGCACCAGCCAGCTGATTATTCCTAAAGTCAAATAGGGGCGCGTCACCAACTCCTGGCCAAGCAGTGCCAGATTGCTGATTCCCAGTTCCAGCATAGCGTAGCTGGTTAAATGAAGAGTGGCCCAGGCAAAACACCACAATCCCAGCAGACGACGGGTACGAATCAGCAATGGCTGTTTACCGTATCTCGCTAAAGGTGTGATCAGGAGAGTTGAAAGAAGTAACTTGAGCGCCATCCTGCCGGTAAAATGTTGGATATCCTTTGCCGGGTCAGCGCTCAAAAAACCTTGGTTTGCGGCATAAAACAGCCAGACAAAGGGTAAGAATGCCGCGAGGTGCAGCACCACTTTAAGCCACGTGATTTGCTTCGCAGTTAATCTCACTTTAGAAATTCTCCTTCAGATTTAAACCGCGGTATAGCGAAGCAACCTGATCGGCATAACCATTAAACAGCAATGTAGGCTGGCGTTTCACATCCAGCACGCCACCTGAACCGATGAATCGCTCACTCGCCTGCGACCAGCGTGGGTGATCAACATTTGGGTTTACGTTGGCATAAAATCCATATTCATTTGGGGCTGCCATATTCCAGGTGGTGGGTGGCAGTTCGCTAACCAGCTTGATACTGACGATCGATTTAATCCCTTTAAATCCATATTTCCATGGCACGGTGAGTCGTATCGGAGCGCCGTTTTGTGGCGGTAGCGCTTTGCCATAAACACCCACAGTCAGCAAAGTAAGCGGATGCATCGCTTCATCAAGTCGCAGTCCTTCAACATAGGGATACTTCAAACCGCCGCCAATAAATCGATCTTTCTGTCCAGGCATTTGTTCCGGGTCGTAGATTGTTTCAAAGGCGACATATTTCGCATTGCTGGTGGGTTCAACTAAAGCCAGCAACTTGCTGAGCGGGAAGCCAATCCACGGCACAACCATTGACCAGGCTTCAACACACCGCATGCGATAAATCCGCTCTTCAAGCGGGAATTTTTTATAGAGATCGTCGTAATCCAGTGTCAGCGGTTTTGCTACTTCACCACTAATAGTGAGTTTCCACGGATCGGTTCTCAGACTCCCGGCGTTTGCCGCAGGGTCGGCTTTATCCAGACCAAACTCGTAGAAGTTATTGTAGCCAGTAACTTTATCTTCCGGTGTCATGGCGAGCTTAGCCTGCCATTGTTCGGGTTTGCTAAATTGCAAAGGCTTTCCTGAAGGCGCTGGTGGCCGGTCATTACCTTTAAACCAGGAAAGAATATCTGCATGCGCAGTCTGAGGAAGCGTGAGGGCAGCTGCACTGATACCTAGTGCCTTCAGTACCTGGCGGCGTTTCATCATAAATACGGATTCAGCTGTGACATCAGCTTCGGTGAAGCGGGCGATCTTCTTCATCTTATACTCCAGCGTGGCTTTATTCCCTAAGCATGACGGAGAACGCTAAACCCTGCGAATTTGTCACAAAAAATTGAAACTTAAACACACTGCTATTTTTGTTGAATATTTGTTAATGAATGGAGGGTTGTCAGCGGCTATACTTGAGTTTCAGTGTGCAAAACACTCGCTTTGCAACAAAGGGTGAGAATATGTTCACTGTGTTTGCCAGGGCACCTCTTTTACTATGTAATGCCGCATCAGGTCAGGCTTGGTATATCTTCACCACACGGAGTTAACACAAGGATGCGATTAACGACGAAACTTTCTGCTTTTATGACATTGCTAACGGGGCTCGCTATTTTTGTGACGCTCGTTGGTTGTTCATTAAGCTTCTTTAATGCGATGCATTATAAAGTGCATCAGCGTGTGGTATCTGTTGCCGCCATCATTGATAACGATTTAGTTTCGAGCTCACCAGAAGCTCTGATAAAGCGCCTCAATGAAGTGATGGTTCCGATTGATATCACCGAGGTCGATTTCAAGCTTGGCGATAACACCGTTTATCAACATCAATTGACCCAAACCTATCACTTGCTGGGAAACAGCTACAGTCTGCGCACCGTGACTGTTGAATTAATGAAACATCCCGGCATGTTTCTCAGTCTGACCTATCGCGATCCGATAGCGAATTACTACAACTCTCTTTTCGCGACAGTACCTCTTTCTATCACGATTGGATTCATGCTTATCGTGCTGTTCTTTGCTATCCGCTGGATGAAAAAACAGCTCGCAGGGCAAGAATTACTGGAAAGCCGTGCGCGACGAATTCTGAATGGCGAAAGAGGTGTTGAAGTGCGTGGCTCAGTGTTGGAATGGCCACCACAGGCCAGTAGTGCGCTTGATGTATTGCTTTCAGATCTGCAAAACGCCAGCGAACAACGTAGCAGAATGGATACGCTAATTCGTGCTTTCGCTGCGCAAGATGCGAAAACGGGTCTGAATAATCGCCTGTTCTTTGATAACCAACTGGCAACTTTACTCGATGAGCAGGAGAAAGTTGGCGCGCATGGTGTGGTGATGATTATCCGTTTACCGGATTTTGAAACGCTACACGAAACGTGGGGACGCAACGCGGTAGAAGAGTATCTATTTACGATTATTAATATGTTGTCGACTTTTGTGATGCGCTATCCGGGGGCTTTACTGGCACGCTATTTCCGTAGTGATTTTGCCGTTTTGTTGCCGCACCGCACATTGAAAGAAGCCGATAGCATTGCTAATCAATTACTGAAAGCCGTCGATTCGCTGCCTCCAACGCGGATGTTGGATCGTAATGACATGATGCATATCGGTATTTGTGCATGGCGGAGCGGGCAAAGCAAAGAGCAAGTTATGGAAAATGCAGAGGTGGCGACGCGTAATGCTTCCCTGCAAGGAACCAACGGCTGGTCGGTTTATGACGATAGTTTGCCGGAAAAAGGGCGTGGTAACGTTAAATGGCGTACGCTCATTGAGCAGGTGTTGCAACGCGGCGGTCCACGCTTCTACCAAAAGCCGTCCGTGAAGCGCGACGGCTTCGTGCATCATCGGGAAATTATGTGTCGGATTTTCGATGGTGAACAAGAAGTATTGGCGGCAGAGTATTTGCCGATGGTTAAGCAGTTTGGTTTATCGGAGCAATATGACCGACAAATCATCGCTCGGCTATTGCCACTAGCAGGATTCTGGCCTGAAGAAACGCTAGCCGTTCAAGTGTCGGTTGAATCATTGATTCGGGCACCTTTCCAGCGTTGGTTGCGTGATGCATTAATGCAATCTGAAAAATCACTTCGACGACGTATTCTTTTTGAACTTGCAGAGGCAGATGTTTGTCAACACATCAGCCGTTTGCAACCTGTGATTCGTTTGATCAAAGCATTGGGCGTACGTATTGCAGTTTCCCAGGCGGGTTTGACCGTTGTGAGTGCGTCTTATATTAAAGAATTGGATGTGGAATTGATAAAACTGCATCCAGGGCTTGTGCGTAACATTGAGAAACGAACCGAAAATCAGCTGTTTGTACAGAGTCTGGTTGAGGCTTGTAACGGGACTCAGACACGAGTTTTTGCGGTCGGTGTAAGAACGCGAAGTGAATGGCAGACACTGGTAGAGAAAGGCGTGGCGGGTGCTCAGGGGGATTTTTTTGCGGCCTCTGAACCGCTCGATAGCAACGTGAAAAAATATTCGCAAAGATACTCGGTTTAACCTGCCGTTTATAAATATTTCACGTAGAATAACGCGCGCTGCATCTCAAGGGGGCGGATACGCCTGCTGACCAGATTGTTAAAGCACGAATGAACCCAGTTTGCTTCCTTACACTGTTCGTTTAACCTACAGCGTTTGTTTAATTCCTCTGCTGTTCGAGGATAAACGTGCCGAAAGTGTAACGGTCGTAGTAAACTGCACAATTTTTCACCATTGCAGAACATTTATGCGCCTTGTCGCTGCAATGAGTGGTTGGTAAAGTAAGCGGATTTTGTTTCCGCCCCAGCTTTCAGGATTATCCCTTAGTATGTTGAAAAAATTTCGTGGCATGTTTTCCAATGACCTGTCCATTGACCTGGGTACCGCGAATACCCTGATTTATGTAAAAGGACAAGGCATCGTACTGAATGAGCCGTCTGTCGTGGCCATTCGCCAGGATCGTGCCGGTTCACCTAAAAGTGTTGCGGCCGTAGGCCATGACGCTAAACAGATGCTGGGTCGTACCCCTGGCAATATCGCGGCTATCCGTCCGATGAAAGATGGCGTTATTGCCGATTTCTTCGTGACCGAAAAAATGCTGCAACACTTCATCAAACAAGTGCATAGCAACAGCTTTATGCGCCCGAGCCCACGTGTTCTGGTGTGTGTGCCAGTCGGCGCAACTCAGGTTGAACGCCGCGCTATCCGTGAATCTGCGCAAGGTGCCGGCGCTCGTGAAGTGTTCCTGATTGAAGAGCCAATGGCTGCCGCTATCGGTGCTGGCCTGCCAGTTTCTGAAGCAACCGGTTCTATGGTTGTGGATATCGGTGGTGGTACTACTGAAGTTGCCGTTATCTCTCTGAACGGTGTGGTTTACTCCTCTTCCGTCCGTATTGGTGGTGACCGCTTTGATGAAGCCATCATTAATTATGTGCGCCGTAACTACGGTTCACTGATTGGTGAAGCAACCGCTGAACGTATCAAACACGAAATCGGTTCTGCTTACCCAGGCGATGAAGTGCGTGAAATTGAAGTTCGTGGTCGTAACCTGGCTGAAGGTGTTCCACGCGGCTTTACTCTGAATTCCAATGAAATCCTCGAAGCCTTGCAAGAGCCTTTGACCGGCATCGTGAGCGCAGTAATGGTTGCGCTGGAACAGTGCCCACCAGAATTGGCTTCCGATATTTCTGAGCGCGGTATGGTTCTGACAGGTGGTGGCGCATTGCTGCGTAACCTCGACCGTCTGCTGATGGAAGAAACTGGCATTCCGGTAGTAGTTGCAGAAGATCCATTGACTTGCGTAGCCCGTGGCGGTGGCAAGGCACTGGAAATGATCGACATGCACGGCGGCGACTTGTTCAGCGAAGAGTAATCAGCCACACGTAAAAGGCAGTGACTATCACTGCCTTTTCCTTGCTGGCCCTGGAATACGCATAGCCTATGAAGCCAATTTTTAGCCGTGGCCCTTCGTTGCAGTTTCGCCTAATTCTGGCGGTGCTGGTGGCGATTGGTGTCATTATTGCCGATAGCCGTCTGGGTACGTTTAGTCAGATCCGAACGTATATGGATACTGCCGTCAGCCCTTTCTATTTTGTCTCAAATGGTCCCCGTGAATTGCTCGACAGCGTCTCGCAAACACTGGCATCACGCGATCAACTAGAGCTCGAAAATCGTGCACTGCGTCAGGAACTGATCCTGAAAAACAGCGAATTACTGATGATGGGTCAATATCGTCAGGAAAACGCACGTCTGCGCGAATTGCTTGGCTCACCGTTGCGTCAGGACGAGCAAAAAATGGTGACTCAGGTTATCTCTACCGTTAACGATCCTTACAGTGACCAGGTTGTCATTGATAAAGGGAGCGTGAATGGGGTCTATGAAGGTCAGCCAGTCATCAGTGATAAAGGTGTCGTAGGTCAGGTCATTGCGGTGGCTAAACTCACCAGCCGTGTTTTGCTGATCTGTGATGCGACCCATGCGCTACCGATTCAGGTGCTGCGCAATGACATTCGTGTTATTGCGGCGGGCAACGGCTGTACTGACGATCTGCAACTAGAACATTTACCGGCAAATACCGATATTCGCGTAGGCGATGTATTGGTGACGTCTGGACTGGGTGGTCGCTTCCCTGAAGGTTATCCGGTGGGTGTCGTTTCCTCTGTGAAACTTGATACTCAACGTGCGTACACCGTTATTCAGGCTCGCCCAACCGCTGGCTTACAACGTCTGCGTTATTTGTTGCTGTTGTGGGGGGCGGATCGCGAAGGCAAAACTCCTATGCCACCGGAAGAGGTTCATCGCGTAGCGAATGAGCGTTTGATGCAAATGATGCCGCAGGTATTGCCTCCAGCTGATTCTGTTGGTCCACCAGCCCCAGCTCCGATTCCACCTCCGGCAACGGGAATGGCTCAGGCTCCAGCAGGGAGCTCTGCTTCTCCTGCATCTGCTACCCAGGGAGGGCAGTAGTGGGGAGTTACCGTAGTCAGGGTCGTTGGGTAATCTGGCTCTCTTTCCTTGTCGCCTTGCTGTTACAAGTAATGCCCTGGCCTGACGATTTGAAAATCTATCGTCCGGACTGGGTTTTACTTATTCTGCTGTACTGGATTCTGGCGTTACCCCACCGCGTAAATGTTGGCACAGGTTTTGTGGTGGGTGCCATACTGGATCTGATCAGTGGTTCCACTCTGGGTGTGCGAGCGTTATCTCTGAGTATCGTTGCTTACCTGGTGGCGTTGAAGTACCAGCTATTCCGCAATCTCGCGCTTTGGCAACAGGCTTTAGTGGTTATGCTGTTGTCATTGATGACAGATGTCATTGTGTTCTGGTCTGAATTTCTAGTCATCAACGTATCTTTCCGTCCGGAAATTTTCTGGAGTAGTGTGGTTAACGGCGTGCTGTGGCCATGGATATTTTTGCTGATGCGTAAAATTCGCCAACAATTTGCTGTGCAATAGGATTGAACATGACATCTTTGTATCTGGCATCGGGTTCTCCACGTCGTCAGGAACTTCTGACTCAGTTGGGTGTGTCATTTGAGCGCATCATTACCGATGTAGAGGAACAGCGTCTGAGCGGTGAAAGTGCGCAACAATATGTTGTGCGCCTGGCGCGAGATAAAGCTCGAGCAGGTGTTGCATTAGCTCAACATGACTTACCGGTTTTAGGTGCAGATACTATTGTTATCTACAATGGCAACGTGTTGGAAAAACCTAAAGATGAACAACATGCCGCCGAAATGCTGCGCATGTTGTCCGGGAATCAGCATCAAGTGATGACGGCAGTTGCGTTAGCCGATCGCGAATCGTTACTGGATTGCCTGGTGACGACTGAAGTGACATTTCGTGCATTATCAGAACAGGATATCGCCGGTTATGTGGCCTGCGGTGAACCCATGGATAAAGCAGGTGCATACGGTATTCAAGGGCTTGGTGGTTGTTTTGTCAGGAAGATTAATGGCAGCTACCATGCTGTAGTCGGCTTACCGCTAGTTGAAACCTATGAATTGCTGAGTAATTTTCACGCTTTGCGTGATGGACGAGGAAAACATGACGGCTGAATTATTAGTCAACGTGACCCCATCGGAAACTCGGGTGGCTTACATTGATGGTGGAATACTGCAAGAGATCCATATTGAACGCGAAGCACGTCGCGGGATCGTAGGGAATATCTACAAAGGTCGTGTAAGCCGGGTACTTCCGGGAATGCAGGCGGCATTTGTAGATATTGGCCTTGATAAGGCAGCGTTTCTTCACGCTTCTGACATCATGCCACATACCGAATGTGTGGCTGGTGAAGAGCGAAAAAACTTCACAGTACGTGATATCTCCGAACTGGTGCGCCAGGGGCAAGACCTCATGGTTCAAGTGGTGAAAGATCCGCTGGGTACTAAAGGTGCGCGCCTGACTACGGATATCACACTGCCGTCCCGTTACCTGGTCTTTATGCCAGGAGCATCACATGTTGGTGTTTCGCAACGCATTGAAAGTGAAGCTGAACGTGAACGCCTTAAACGTGTGGTTAACGCATATTGCGACGAGCAAGGCGGATTCATCATCCGTACTGCGGCAGAAGGTGTATGTGAAGACGATTTATCTGCAGATGCCGCTTACCTGAAGCGCGTCTGGACAAAAGTCAGCGAACGCAAAAAGCGTAACAAAACTCGTTGCCAGCTTTATGGTGAACTCGCGTTAGCACAACGTGTACTGCGTGATTTTGCTGATGAGGCACTCGACCGAATTCGTGTCGACTCACGCCTGACATTCGACATGCTGCTGGAGTTCACCGCAGAATACATGCCGGAAATACACAACAAGATCGAACACTACAGCGGTCGCCAGCCAATTTTTGACCTTTTTGATGTTGAAAATGAAATTCAGCGGGCGCTGGAACGAAAAGTTGAATTGAAGTCGGGTGGCTATTTGGTCATCGATCAGACTGAAGCCATGACTACCGTGGACATCAACACGGGGGCATTTGTCGGTCATCGCAATCTCGACGATACTATTTTCAATACTAATATTGAAGCGACGCAGGCGATTGCCCGCCAGTTACGTTTGCGTAATCTGGGCGGCATTATCATTATCGATTTCATTGATATGAGTAATGAAGATCATCGCCGTCGTGTGTTGCATTCTCTTGAGCAAGCGTTAAGCAAAGACCGGGTAAAAACCAGTATCAATGGTTTCTCGCAGCTTGGCCTGGTTGAAATGACACGTAAACGCACGCGCGAAAGCGTTGAACATGTGCTGTGTAACGATTGTCCAACTTGCCACGGACGCGGTACGGTGAAAACCGTTGAAACAGTCTGTTATGAAATCATGCGTGAAATTGTCCGCGTGCATCATGCTTATGATTCCGACCGTTTCCTGGTTTATGCATCACCTGCTGTGGGCGAAGCGCTAAAAAGTGAAGAGTCCCATTCACTGGCCGAAGTTGAAATTTTCGTCGGCAAGCAAGTCAAAGTACAGATCGAGCCGCTCTATAATCAGGAGCAGTTTGACGTCGTTATGATGTAGCTCTCTGTGCGGTTGGCGCAGGTTCGAGTTCCGCTCCGGCGGCTAACAAGGAGATATACGTGAGGCGACTGCCCGGCATTCTGCTACTCACTGGCGCAACGCTTATCGTTATCGTCGCACTACTGGTGAGTGGTTTGCGGCTGGTTTTGCCGCATCTCGATGCCTGGCGCCCGGCTTTGTTAGATAAAATTGAAGCGATGACTGGCACGCCTGTCGATGCCAGCCAGATAAAGGCAAGTTGGGAAAACTTTGGCCCAACTCTGGATGTGCGTGATGTTAAAGCCGGTCTGAAAGACGGCGGTGAGTTGAGCGTTAAGCGCGTGACGCTGGCGCTCGACCTTTGGCAAAGTATTTTGCATGCGCGTTGGCAATTCCGCGACCTCACTTTTTACCAGCTACAGATGCGCACCAATACTCCACTGAGCCAGAATCAGGGGGACGGTAAGTTTGAGCCGGGTAAAATCAGCGATCTCTTTTTACGCCAGTTCGATCACTTTGATTTGCGCGACAGCTCCCTTAGTTTCCTGACTCTATCTGGCCAACGTGCCGAACTCACGATCCCACAACTTACCTGGCTTAACACCAAAAACCGTCACCGTGCTGAAGGGCTGGTCAGTCTGTCGAGCTTTACCGGGCAACACGGTCTGGCAAAAGTGCGGATGGATTTACGGGACGAAAATGGCTTGCTCAATATCGGCAAAGTCTGGCTACAGGCTGACAACGTTGACGTAAAACCGTGGCTTGGCCGCTGGATGAAGGACAATGTTAATTTACAGACTGCCAAATTCACCCTCGAAGCATGGATGGATATCAAAGAGGGCGATATTGCTGGTGGCAATATCTGGCTGAAGCAAGGTGGTGCAAGCTGGGCGGGGAAAAGCTCCGCACACCAGTTATCCGTTGATAATTTAATGGCCCATGTTGATCGTTCACAAGCAGGTTGGAATCTTGGTATTCCCTCAACGAATATCACTCTTGATGGCAAAACCTGGCCAAAAGGTTCGCTATCTTTAGCGTGGATTGCTCCGCAGGATGTGGGCGGGAAAGAGAATACGCGCGGTGACGAATTGCGCGTCCGCGCCACAAACATGGAGCTGGAAAGCTTCACTGGTTTACTGCCAATAGCCGCGAAAATTTCCCCTGATTTAGGCGATATTTGGACCTCCTTGCAACCTCGAGGGCACATTGATGTGCTTGCACTGGATATCCCGCTCCAGCAAACGGAAAGCACCCGCATGCAAGGGCGCTGGAAAGATGTGAGTTGGAACCAATGGAAAATGCTTCCCGGTGTTGAACACTTCGCAGGTTCAATTACCGGTAGCCTTGCCCACGGGCAGCTTAATGCACAGGTCCTAGATGCTAAAATGCCTTATGAAGGTGTCTTCCGCGCACCGCTGGAGATTGAACATGGCGCCGCAACGCTTGAATGGCGGAAAAATGCTTCTGGTTTCCAGCTTGATGGCAAAAATCTTGATGTAAAAGCTCGATCGGTATGGGCTGCAGGCGATTTCCGTTATTACCAGCCTGAGGGGGGTGACCCATGGTTAGGTATTTTAGCCGGAATCAGTACCAACAACGGTGCGGATGCCTGGCGCTATTTCCCTGAAAACCTGATGGGCAAAGAGCTGGTTGATTACCTCAGTGGCGCTATTCAGGGTGGTGAAGCCGAAAACGCGACGTTGGTCTATGGCGGCAACCCCCATCTTTTCCCTTATCTGCATAACGAAGGGCAATTTGAGGTCTACGTTCCGCTACGCAATGCAAAATTTGCTTTCCAGCCTGACTGGCCGGCATTAGAGAATCTGAATATCACGCTTGATTTTATCAATGACGGTTTATGGATGAAGTCTGATGAGGTGAAACTCGGGGGAGTTACTGGGCGCAACCTCACGGCGATTATCCCGGATTACTCGAAAGAAAAACTGTTGATTGATTCTGATATCAGCGGCCCTGGAAGTGCAGTTGGCCCGTATTTCAAAGAAACACCTCTAAAAGATTCACTGTCTGCTGCTCTCGATGAACTCCAGATTGGTGGGGATGTGAATGCTCGCTTACATCTGGATATCCCATTTAATGGCGATATGACCACCGCTTCAGGTGACGTCCAACTTCACAACAATACGCTGCTGATAAAACCGCTCTCCAGCACGCTGAGCAACCTGACGGGTAAATTCAGCTTTGTGAACGGCGATTTGAAAAGCGAACCGTTAAAAGCCACCTGGTTTAACCAGGCAGTAGGTATTGATTTTAATACTAAAACTGGTGAGAAAGATTACAAGATTGGCGTCAATTTGCTGGGCGACTGGCAGCCAACAAAAATGGGTGTTTTGCCTGAGCCGGTTAATAAAGAGTTGAGCGGAAATGTCCCGTGGAAAGGGGATGTGGCGATTACGCTTCCTTACCATGGAGAGGCGAATTATCAGGTCAATGTGGATGCAGATCTGAAAAATGTGAGTAGTCACTTACCTGCGCCAGTTAATAAATCAGCGGGTCAGGCATTGCCATTGAAAGTTGCAGTGAAAGGCGACCTGAATAGCTTTAATTTGACGGGTAATGCGGGGCCGACAAATCACTTCTCCAGCCGCTGGCTACTGAATAAGAAACTGACACTGGATCGGGCTATTTGGGCAGCGAACAGCCACACCATTCCACCGTTACCTGACAATCCAGGTGTTGAGCTTGATCTCCCTGCGATGGACGGTGCGCAATGGTTAGCGCTGTTTAGCCAGGGGGCGGCAGAAAGTGTCGGTAACTCTGCATCATTCCCATCGGATGTTACGTTACGTACGCCTTCGCTGACTTTCGCTGGGCAGCAGTGGAATAACCTGAGTCTGGTTTCCCACGCGATACCTGGCGGTACGCGTGTTGAAGCACAGGGGCGTGAAGTGAATGGCTCGTTGACGATGCAAGATAATGCACCGTGGCGCGCAGCAATCAAATACCTCTATTTCAACCCTAATTGGGGCAACAGCACAGCCAAAACGACCAGCAGTTCTCCACTGGGAGACAATACTTCAATTGATTTCCGCAACTGGCCTGATCTGCAACTGCGTTGCGCCGAATGTTGGTTGTGGGGGCAAAAATATGGCCGCATTGAAGGTGATCTCGCTGTTAAAGGGAACACGCTGGAATTAGAAAATGGTTTAGTCGATTCGGGATTTGCAAGGCTAACCGGCAGTGGTCAATGGGTTAACAGTCCAGCAGAAGAGCGCACCTCCATAAAAGGTAAACTTCATGGCGGTAAGCTTGATGCTGCAACCAATTTCTTTGGCGTTAAAACGCCAATTCAGGGTTCATCATTTGATGCGGATTATGATCTGCATTGGCGTGATAAACCCTGGCAGCCTGACTTTGCTTCACTAAACGGAATCCTTCATATCAAATTGGGTAAAGGCCAGATTGCCGATTTGGGCACAGGTCACGCCGGGCAATTGCTGCGGTTGGTGAGCGTCGATGCGTTAATGCGTAAGTTGCGTTTCGATTTCAGCGATACCTTCGGTGATGGTTTCTATTTTGATTCCATCCGCAGTACGGCCTGGATCAAAGATGGCGTGTTGCATACTGACGATACGTTAGTTGATGGTCTGGAAGCTGATATCGGCATGAAAGGCTCCGTTGATCTGGTTCGGCGCCGACTTGATCTTGAAGCCGTTGTCGCACCTGAAATCTCTGCGACCGTTGGCGTGGCGACCGCTTTTGTGGTTAACCCGATAATAGGTGCCGCAGTGTTTGCCGCTAGTAAAGTGTTAGGGCCTTTGTGGAGTAAAATCTCCGTGTTGCGCTACCACATCACTGGTTCGGTCGACCAACCGCAAATTAATGAAGTGCTCCGTCAGCCAAGAGTTAACGACGCTAAGTGATTTGACGCGGACGGCTAATTGCCGCAAGCTCAATAGATATCTCCAATCGATAGACAAATAAGAGTAGCGAAACGATGAGTCTGAACCTGGTAAGTGAGCAGTTGCTGTCTGCGAATGGCTTAACCCATCAAGATCTTTTTTCCATTTTGGGACAATTGTCCGAGCGCCGACTCGACTATGGCGATCTCTATTTCCAGTCCAGTTATCACGAATCCTGGGTGCTGGAAGACCGCATCATTAAAGATGGCTCTTATAACATCGATCAAGGTGTTGGCGTGCGTGCGGTCAGCGGTGAGAAAACCGGTTTTGCTTATGCCGACCAGGTCAGCTTGCTGGCACTAGAGCAAAGTGCTCATGCGGCCCGAAGCATCGTGCAAGATAAAGGAAATGGCCGCGTACAGACATTAGGCGCTGTGCAGCATAGTGCGCTTTATACCAGCGCAGATCCGCTGCAAAGTATGACGCGCGAAGAAAAACTCGACATCCTGAAACGTGTAGATAGCGTAGCCCGTGCGGCAGACGCTCGCGTTCAGGAAGTCACAGCCAGCCTGACTGGTGTTTACGAATTGATTCTTGTGGCAGCAACCGACGGTACACTGGCAGCTGATGTTCGCCCATTAGTGCGCCTGTCTGTTAGCGTGCAGGTTGAAGATAACGGTAAACGTGAGCGTGGCTCCAGCGGTGGTGGCGGTCGTTTCGGTTATGACTATTTCCTCGAAAACGTTGATGGCGAAGTTCGTGCCGACGCGTGGGCGAAAGAAGCTGTGCGCATGGCATTGGTTACCCTTTCTGCCGTAGCAGCACCTGCCGGTATGTTCCCGGTAGTGCTTGGCGCAGGTTGGCCGGGCGTGCTGTTGCATGAAGCTGTTGGTCACGGTCTGGAAGGCGATTTCAACCGTCGTGGAACTTCCGTATTCAGTGGTCAGATGGGCCAATTAGTCGCTTCTGAGCTGTGCACCGTTGTTGATGACGGCACCATGGCAAACCGCCGTGGCTCCATTGCTATTGATGATGAAGGTGTTCCGGGTCAGTACAACGTATTGATTGAAAACGGTGTACTGAAAGGCTACATGCAGGACAAGCTGAATGCCCGCTTGATGGGTGTTGCGCCAACCGGTAATGGTCGCCGCGAATCTTATGCGCACCTGCCAATGCCACGTATGACCAACACTTATATGCTCGCCGGTAAGTCTACTCCGCAAGAGATCATCGAATCCGTTGAGTACGGTATCTATGCTCCGAACTTTGGCGGCGGCCAGGTGGATATCACTTCCGGTAAGTTTGTGTTCTCGACTTCAGAAGCCTATCTCATCGAAAACGGTAAAGTGACGACGCCGGTAAAAGGCGCAACGCTGATTGGTTCCGGTATCGAAACTATGCAGCAGATTTCTATGGTGGGTAACGACCTTGCGCTCGATAACGGCGTCGGCGTTTGTGGTAAAGAAGGGCAGAGTCTGCCAGTCGGTGTTGGCCAGCCAACGCTTAAAGTCGACAACTTAACGGTTGGTGGCACAGCGTAAAACTTCTCTTTCCAAAGTAAAAAAACAGCCGGGTTAATCCCGGCTGCTTTTTATCCCGCGAACACCTTGATAAAGGTGCGAAACCTTCACGAAATACTCAGTCAGGTAGTTAATACACACCTGTACTTTTAACGGCAATTTATCTTTTTCGGTATATAGGGCATACACCGGGCGTGGATCCGACTGATAGCCCGGCAACAAGATCTCAAGCGTCCCGTCATTGATCTCATCGATCACCCACATCAGCGGCACATAAGCGATCCCAGCCCCTAATTTTAGCCAACGACTCAGCGTCATAGGATCATTGGTGACAAACCGCCCTTGCGGCAGCATACGGATTGTCAGCCCTTCTGGTGCGATCAACTCGAATTCATTATGGGGGCGAATGCTGTATTCCAACCAGGAATGGCTTGTCAGATCGGCTGGTTTTTCAGGTGTGCCATTTTGCTGAAGGTAACTTTTGGCGGCGCAAATCACCATCGGCATTGAGCCGAGTTTGGTCGAGAACAAGCTTGAATCTTGCAATGCACCCACACGAATAACTACGTCCAGGCCATCAGCAATCAGATCTGGTGCAGGAATACCCGTGACAAGATTTACCGTCAATTCCGGGTACTCTTTGAGCATATCGGCGGTCATGGACGCGAGTACATTTTGTGCCATAGTTGAAGAACTGCCAATGCGCAGCGTGCCAATCGGCGTGTTGTTAAATGCATAAAGTTGTTCATGCACTGCCTGCGCTTCATGCAGCATTTTACGACAGCCGAGGTAGTAGATTTTACCGGCTTCAGTAAGCCCAATACTGCGCGTGCTGCGGTTTAACAGCTTGACCTGTAGCTCATCTTCTAATTTGGAAACGGTTTGGCTAATTGACGATACGCTCATTTCCAACTGCCTGGCCGCGGCGGTAAAAGAGCCAAGTTCGACAACTTTGGCAAATACCGACATGCGTTTAAGTCTTTCCATTGTTCACTCTGAGTTAAAAGTGATTTAGATCACAGATTATAGATAACGGGCTAACTATTGCGGTAATATATTATTAACAACACGACCCGTATCACTCGTTAGCTCAGTATTCCTGGCTGTCCCAGGGTTTGTGTCTTCCGTATTTTCTGCAAGGTTAACATGAGTCTATTTCCCGTTGTCGTGATATTCGGTCTTTCTTTTCCGCCGATATTCTTCGAGCTAATTCTTTCGCTGGCGTTGTTCTGGTTGGTTCGCCGTCTGCTTACACCGACGGGAATTTATGATTTTGTCTGGCACCCGGCATTATTTAATACAGCGCTTTATTGCTGCCTGTTTTATCTGATCTCTCGTCTGTTTGTTTGAGGTTGATGTGAAAGCACTAACAAGAAAAATAACCCGCACTGCCATCACACTGATTCTGGTGCTGCTGGCTTTCATCGCTATCTTCCGTGCATGGGTGTTCTATACCGAATCTCCATGGACGCGTGACGCTCGCTTTACCGCAGACGTTGTCGCCATTGCGCCAGACGTATCGGGCTTAATTACCGATGTGAAGGTTCATGACAACCAACTGGTGAAGAAGGATCAAATTCTATTCACCATCGACCAGCCGCGTTATCAGAAAGCGCTCGAGCAGGCACAGGCCGATGTTGCCTACTACCAGGCGCTGGCCGGGGAAAAACGTCGTGAAGCAGGGCGTCGTAATTCATTAGGGACTCAGGCGATGTCGCGTGAGGAGATTGAGCAATCTAATAACGTGCTGCAGACCGTTTTGCATCAGTTAGCGAAAGCTGAAGCGACCCGTGATTTGGCACAGTTGGATATGCAACGCACTATCATTCGTGCGCCAGCCGAAGGTTGGGTAACAAACCTGAATGTTTATACCGGTGAATTTATTACCCGCGGTTCCACCGCTGTTGCACTGGTCAAACGCGGCACTTTCTACATTCTGGCCTATATGGAAGAAACCAAACTCGATGGCATTCGCCCTGGTTATCGTGTGCAAATCACGCCACTTGGTAGCAATCGTGTGTTACGCGGAACTGTAGACAGTATTTCTGCTGGGGTAACCAACGCCAGCAGTACCCGAGATACCAAAGGGATGGCGACAGTTGATTCCAACCTGGAATGGGTGCGTCTGGCGCAGCGTGTGCCGGTGCGAATTCATCTTGATGAACAACAGGCTAACCTTTATCCCGCCGGGACAACGGCAACTGTCGTGGTGACTGGAGATAAAGATCGTGATACCGACCACGATTCGGTATTCATCAAATTCATGCATCGCTTGCGTGAGTTCGGCTAAGCGTAGGTTGATATGTATTTTATCTCGCGGTTACATCTGCGCTTTGCCATTAAGCTGGCTTTTGCCATCGTATTGGCAATGTTTGTCGGGTTCCATTTCCAGCTTGAAACCCCTCGTTGGGCGGTGCTGACAGCGGCTATCGTTGCGGCAGGTCCGGCGTTTGCCGCAGGTGGTGAACCCTATTCTGGCGCAATTCGCTATCGCGGCATGCTGCGTATTGTTGGCACATTTATCGGCTGTTTTGCTGCCCTGTTTATTATCACTTTACTGATTCGTGCACCGGTAGTGATGCTGCTGGTGTGCTGTATCTGGGCTGGTTTTTGTACCTGGATTTCCTCTCTGGTTAAAGTCGAAAATTCTTACGCGTGGGGGCTTTCCGGCTACACGGCGCTAATTATTGTCGTCACTATTCAGGCTCATCCACTTTTGACACCACAGTTTGCGGTGGAGCGCTGCAGTGAAATCGTAATCGGTATTGTTTGCGCGATTCTCGCTGACTTGCTCTTTTCCCCGCGTTCTATCAAACAGGAAATTGATCGCGAGTTAGATAATTTGCTGGTGGACCAATATCGACTGATGCAGCTGTGTATTGCGCATGGCGATAAAGAGGTGGTTGATAAAGCGTGGGCAGGTCTTGTGCGCCGCACCACGGCTCTCGAAGGGATGCGTACCAATCTCAATATTGAATCTGCTCGTTGGGGCCGGGCGAACCGCCGCCTGAAGGCAATCAATACAATTTCGCTCACGCTCATCACGCAGGCCTGCGAAACCTATCTGATTCAAAACACGCGCCCCGAATTCGTCACGCCCGAATTCCGAGCGCTGTTTGAGGCGCCCGTAGAAACGGCTGCTGATGTCCATAAGCAGATGAAGGTTATCCGCAAATTCATCTCCTACGCTGGCGAGAAAAATACACCCGTTACTATCAGCAGTTGGACTGGCGCAATCACCCGCTACCTTTTGCTAAAACGCGGTGTGGCCAGCAATACGCGTATTAGCGTGGTGGAAGAGGAAGTATTGACCCAGGAAGTGGTGGTCAAAGTGCAGTCTGCCGAAGGCCATCACGCAATGATCAACTTTTGGCGCACCACAGTTTCTTGTCTGCTTGGTAGCTTGTTCTGGCTATGGACAGGCTGGACATCAGGAAGCGGCGCTATGGTTATGATCGCCGTTGTCACATCACTGGCGATGCGCTTACCCAATCCGCGCATGGTTGCGATCGACTTCTTATACGGAATGCTGGTAGCGCTGCCGCTAGGTGCGTTCTACTTCCTGGTTGTCATTCCTTCTACGCAACAAAGTATTCTACTGCTGTGTATTAGCCTCGGTTTGCTTGGTTTCTTCATTGGGATTGAAGTGCAGAAACGACGTCTGGGCTCTATGGGGGCATTGGCTGGGACAATTAATGTCATTGTTCTCGATAACCCGATGACGTTCCACCTCAACACTTTCCTGGACGGCGCGTTGGGGCAGATCGTTGGCTGTTTCCTGGCATTGATGGTGATATTGCTGATTCGTGATAACTCGAAAGAGCGCACCGGCCGCACGCTGTTGAACCAGTTTGTCTCGGCCGCAGTTTCAGCACTGACGACCAACAACAATCGCCGTAAAGAGAACCATCTTCCTGCGCTTTATCAGCAACTTTTCTTGTTGCTCAATACGTTTCCTGGCGATATCGACCGCTACCGTTTAGCGCTGATTTTGATTATTGCTCACCAGAGATTGCGCGATGCGCCGATTCCGGTGAATGACGATCTTTCTGCTTTCCATCGACAACTGCGTAAAACGGCAGACCGCGTGATTTCAGCATCCAGCGACGACAAAAGGCGGCGTTACTTCCAGCAGTTGCTGGAGGAATTAGATATCTACCAGGAGAAATTGCGTGTCTGGGAGGCGCCGCTACAGGTTACCGAACCTGTGAAGCGCCTGGCGTATGTGCTCCATAAATACCAGCATGCCCTGATAGATGCTTAGCCATAGCCGACGCTTACGTCGGCTTTTTTGTATCTATACTTATACCCGTCAGACTGCAAGTTGCAGATGCGTAATTCATAACAGGAGAAAATTATGACAAATCAGGCACTCCAGGACAGTGAATTATTCAACACTGGCTATCTCGTAAATGGTGAGTGGCGGACACTCAGTCAAACTTTCGATGTTCTCAATCCCGCCACAGGTGAAGTCGTCGCTAAAGTCGCAAAGGCTGGTAAAAAAGAGGCTGAAGAGGCTATTGCCGCTGCGGCTAAAGCCTTTCCCGCATGGCGTGCAAAAACGGCCAAAGAACGCTCCACCATTCTCTACCGCTGGTTCCAGCTGATTATTGAGAACAAGAGTTGGCTCGGCCGCTTGATGACCACCGAACAAGGCAAGCCGTTGAAAGAGGCAGAAGGGGAAGTCGAGTACGCCGCAAGTTTTATTCAGTGGTTTGCGGAGCAGGCTAAACGAGCAAATGGTGAAATTATTCCAGCTATCAAACCGGGTTCACGCATCCTGGCAACCCGTGAACCGGTTGGCGTTGTCGCCGCTATTACGCCGTGGAATTTCCCAATGGCAATGCTGACGCGCAAACTCGGACCGGCACTTGCTGCGGGATGTACCGGGATTATCAAGCCTGCTAATAACACGCCTTTATCAGCATTTGCTTTACTCGCGCTGGCGAAAAAAGCGGGCGTACCTGATGGCGTGTTAAATGCTGTAGCCGGTAATACGCAAGAAATCAGCGACGCCATTATGGCGAGCCACGAAGTCCGGAAAATTTCATTCACCGGTTCCACCGCCGTTGGCAAAACGCTGGTGCGTAATGCCGCTGAAACGATGAAAAAAGTCTCAATGGAATTAGGCGGTAACGCACCATATATCGTCTTTGATGATGCTGATATCGATGAAGCCGTGAAAGGAGCTATTGCCAACAAATTCCGCAACGCAGGCCAGGTGTGTGTCAGCGTTAACCGTTTCTTCATTCAAGAAAAGGTTTACGACCAGTTCGTCAACAAACTGGCGGAGGCGGTCAAATCTCTCAAAGTCGGGAATGGTCTGGAAGAGGGCGTCGTTGTCGGGCCATTAATTGAGAAATCCGCAGTCGATAAGGTCCGTGAACACGTGGAAGATGCGCAAGCGAAGGGTGGCAAAGTGTTTGTGGGTGGCAAGAGCCATGAATTGGGTGGCAACTTCTGGCAGCCCACTGTGATTATTGATGCGAATGACGATATGAAACTGGCACAGGAAGAGACATTTGGCCCTGTGGCTGCCTGTTTTCGTTTCAAAACGGAAGAGGAAGTCATTGAGCGGGCAAATAATACGCCATTTGGTTTAGCTGCTTACTTCTATACTCAGAATCTATCGCGTGTATTCCGCGTCTCTCAGGCGCTTGAAAGCGGCATGATAGGTATTAACGAATGCGCAGTTTCGACTGAGCTGGGACCATTTGGCGGCGTGAAAGAGTCCGGTCTTGGCCGTGAGGGTTCAGTATTGGGTCTGGATGAGTTTCTGGAAGTCAAAACCTTGCATATTGGTGGGTTGTAGAACGATTCGTTCTGGTTAAGGTGGCAAGCAATGAAAAAATACACCTTCGATTTTAGTCAGATAGAAGACCAGCCTGGATTCTATCGTCACTTTACCCAGGCATTTCAACTTGAGAAAAAGCAGGTCCACGATCTCGATAGTTTATGGGATGTGGTCATCGGGGGCACTTTACCTCTCCCGGCGGAGATCGAGTTTGTTCATTTACCTGAGATGCAAAGGCGGCGTTATGGGGCTTTGATTTTGCTTTTTGACGAAGCAGAGGAAGAGCTGGAAGGGCAGTTGCGCTTTAACGTGCGCGGCTAAACTCTATTTTAGATATAAAAAAGCCCCCGCAAGCGGGGGCAAAGTCGTCAGAATTTGACGACGAGGGTTTATTTATACAGTTCAGCGGTGGCGTGCCAGGTATCTCCGGTACGCGCTTCGGTTATACGATAAGCCGATGCACCTTCTTTGGTCGCTTTCTGTGATAATTCCTGACGCATATCCATTGGTGCACTGCCAGTCTGACTGACAGAAATGCTACCCATAGACTGCATGTTTTGTGCTTGTTCGCTGTTTACCTGATGCGCGGCTGCGTTAGCGCCGAAAGAGATAACAGACAAAAGGCTCAGTGCTGCGATGGTTAATTTGGTTTTCATGATGTCTACTCCTAAAGTTTTTTATCAACGACCGGAAGGGCTTAACTGCATTTATTGTTCTTGAGGCCGTCGTCTTGATGAATCGGTGTTACTTATACTTGCCAGGCTTATTTATACAGCTCAGCTGTGGCATGCCACGCATCGCCAGAACGTGCTTCTACGATGCGATAAGAAGATGCGCCTTTCGCTTCAGCTTTCTCATTCAGCATTTGGTGCATATCCATTGGTGCACTACCTATCTGGCTTACAGAAACTGTGCCCATCGGCTGAAGATTCTGTGCCTGTTCTGCGTTAACAGATGTCGCTGCGAAAGCACCAAATGACAGCATTGAAAGCAGGCTGGCGGCTACTACTGTTGATTTCATATTCATAATTTTTACCTCGTCGTATTCTTTTATTGGGGTCCTCATTCCGTGACCCTCATCACAAAATCAAGTATACACTAATAACCTGGAAAATTAATACCACGCTAATTATTCTCTATGAAACTTTACAATAATAGAGGTTTTCTTTATTACGTAAAGTTATTAAAAATGATCTTTTATTGCTTTATTTATGTTAAATATAAGTAAAAACAATGAGATATCAAACTTTGACTTTTTGTGCGGTTCATCACATAACTTGCTGATGGGTTCGGTTTTTAAAGCATGAGGAGAGGTGAAAAATAAGATTTGCAGGCAGGCATAAGGAAATAGAAGGATGTATCAGCACGTTGCTCCCGCCATTCAATAACAGCGGGAACAGCCGTTTTAAGACTTAAAGCTCTTGTTCGAAGAGCACCAGAATCGCCTCATAAAGCTCTTTAACCGTGAAGTCTTTGGCTGGCGTAGTAAAGATAGTGTCGTCACCGGCAATCGTACCCAGAATCCCTTCAGCTTTACCTAAAGAATCCAGTAGGCGTGCAATCAACTGTGCAGCACCCGGGCTTGTGTGGATCACAACAACAGCATCGTTGTAATCAATATCCAGTACCAGATTTTTTAATGGACTGGATGTGGTAGGAACGCCCAATTCAGCAGGCAGGCAATACACCATTTCCATTTTTGCGTTGCGAGTACGTACCGCACCAAATTTGGTTAGCATGCGGGATACTTTGGACTGGTTAATGTTTTCGAAACCTTCGTTTTGCAAAGCATGGACGATCTCGCCTTGAGAACTAAATTTCTCTTCTTTCAATAATGCTTTGAATGCTTTGACTAATTCTTCTTGTTTTGAGGAAATACGCATAGGTCACCCATAGAATAGACAGGTCAACAGAGATAACATGATTATGCATTTAAATGAATTTTTATGCAACATGCCCATATCCTTCGAGCCGCAGGGGTGTTGGCTGCACTCCCTCGCCCCAGTCACTTACTGAAGTAAGCTCCTGGGAACTCACTCCCTTGCCGCCTACCTGCAACTCGAATGCTAAAGGGCATAATTAATAGGGTGTAAGCCTGAATTAATGTTATGAAAGGGGCTGATTTTATCAAATTTTGTTATCGAGAAACATGCCTTCGTCACGACTCGAAAATAAGTCGTTAGGTAAATTAAATGTTATCAAAATGATGTTGTTTTGCTGCGTAGGGAGGGGTAATGTAACCGCCTGTTGATGTGACAACATCAGGTTGTGACCGGGCGCTAAGGCGTCGTTTCCACCCGGCGAGTAAATGCAGCAGTAACGTTTCAGGATTGCGTAACGTCGCAAACCTTAAGCGGGAATATTGTAATTACCCCTTCTCTGGATTATGGTCGCCACCGCATGGAGTTACGGCACCTATTTGCTAACCATAATAAGGAGTTTAGGATGAAAGTTGCAGTCCTCGGCGCAGCCGGCGGAATCGGCCAGGCGCTTGCCCTTCTACTCAAGACCCAACTGCCTTCAGGTTCAGAACTCTCTCTGTATGATATTGCACCTGTAACCCCAGGTGTTGCAGTCGATCTGAGTCATATCCCGACCGATGTAAAAATCAAAGGTTTCTGTGGTGAAGATGCAACTCCTGCACTGGTTGGTGCGGATGTGGTGCTTATCTCTGCCGGTGTAGCGCGTAAACCAGGTATGGACCGTTCTGACCTGTTTAACGTCAATGCGGGAATTGTGAAGAATCTGGTTCAACAGATTGCCAAAACTTGCCCTAAGGCATGTATCGGTATTATCACAAACCCTGTGAATACCACCGTTGCTATTGCCGCGGAAGTGCTGAAAAAAGCAGGTGTGTACGATAAAAACAAATTATTTGGCGTAACTACGCTGGACATCATCCGCTCCAACACCTTTGTTGCGGAGCTGAAAGGCAAACTGCCGACGGATATCGAAGTCCCTGTTATTGGCGGACACTCTGGCGTGACTATTCTGCCACTGCTGTCTCAGATCCCAGGCGTAAGCTTCTCTGAGCAGGAAGTTGCTGATTTAACTAAGCGTATTCAGAATGCGGGTACTGAAGTTGTAGAAGCGAAGGCTGGTGGCGGGTCTGCAACTCTGTCAATGGGCCAGGCTGCTGCACGTTTTGGTCTGTCTCTGGTTCGCGCTCTGCAAGGCGAAAGCAATGTGGTTGAATGTGCGTATGTTGAAGGCAATGGCGAGCACGCTCGTTTCTTCTCTCAGCCGCTGCTGCTGGGTAAAAACGGTATTGCAGAGCTCAAATCTTACGGCAAACTGAGTGCGTTTGAGCACCAGGCGCTGGAAGGTATGCTCGATACCCTGAAGAAAGATATTACTCTTGGTGAAGAGTTCGTTAACAAGTAAACACCAGACTTCAGAGATAAAAAAACCGGAACTGAGTTCCGGTTTTTTATTGCCTGAGATTCAACATTTATCAGTTAGTGGCGGGATATTCCTGAATCGTCACTTGTAACGTCAGCTTCTTATCATCGCGCATCACTTCAACCGGAATGACTGAACCTGGGCGAATTTCTGCCACCTGATCCATAGTGCCTAATGCTGAAATGGCTGGCTTATTGTTCACCGAAATAATCACGTCGTTAACCAGAAGACCTGCTTTCGCTGCAGGGCCACCAGGTGAAACTTCGTTAACGATGATCCCTTGAATCTGATCGATGCCGGTAGCCGGACCATGCAATGGTGTTATCTCACGCCCGCCAATACCAATGTAACCACGAATCACGCGGCCATCGCGAATAAGCTTATCCATGATTTTGGTGGAAAGCTGAGTAGGGATTGCAAAGCCAATACCTTCTGGTGTTTCGCCATCATTACTTTTATCAAAAGACAATGTGTTAATACCCATTAACTCGCCCAGCGAGTTAACCAGTGCGCCACCGGAGTTACCGTGGTTAATCGAGGCGTCAGTTTGCAGGAATGACTGGCGACCTGAAGGGCTAAGGCCAATACGACCCGTCGCGCTGATTATCCCCTGTGTAATGGTCTGCCCAAGGTTATACGGGTTACCAATCGCCATGACGACATCACCAATATGCGGCACTCGCTTATTGTTGATAGGAATAACAGGGAGGCTGGTGGCATTGATTTTCAATACAGCCAGGTCGGTAAGGCTGTCGGAGCCAACCAGTAGTGCTTCAAACACACGGCCATCTTGCAGTGCAACGATGATTTGTTCGGCATCATTAATGACATGTTTATTGGTAATGATGTAACCACGCTCGTCCATGATCACGCCTGAACCAAGAGTTTTAATTTCTAGCTGATTTTGCGAGTTGTTACCGATGCTGCGGTTGTATACGTTCACCACAGCAGGCGCAGCACGTCGCACCGCAGAGTTATAGCTCAGCGGAGTTTCATCAGCACTGTCAAACTTTGAGGGGGCTAAAGGGACGATTTTCTGGCGTAGAGTTGGTAATGCAACCAACAACAATCCAGCCACAATCAGGCCAATTACCACCGAGCGTAATATCTTTAGAAACATGGATTTGAATTAGTTAATAATAAGCCGGAAGCAGAATAGCATGAGTTAATCGGACATCGTACACAGATGTCCGATTACTGAGCAGATTAACGTACTAACAGATATATGCTCTCTTCACCGCGCGCCACATGCAACGCAATAACGTCTGGTTTGCTTTCCAGAACCTTACGCATTTCCGCGATGCTTGCGACCCGTTCGCGGTTCACGCCAATGATGAAATCATCTTTATGTAAGCCGGCTTGTGCCGCAGGCGTACCTTTTTCAACGCTGTCGAGTTTAATGCCCTTAGTGCCATCTTTTAACTGGCCGTCACTCAGAGTTGCGCCTTGCAAGGCTGGCATAATCAGTTCTGCGTTGGCTGATGATGCCGTACTTTTATCCAGCGTCACGCTCACTTCCAACGGTTTCCCATCGCGCAGCAAGCCCAGTTTCACTACAGTTCCGGGTTCCGTTGTGGCGATTTTTGCTCGCAGCTCAGCAAAACTGTTGATGGCTTTGCCATTCAAACTGGTAATCACATCACCGGCTTTCACGCCTGCTTTTGCTGAACCTGATTGCGGTAAGACTTCGCTGATAAACGCGCCACGCTGAGTTGTGAGGTTGAAGGCTTTAGCGATATCCGCACTCATCTCAGTACCTTTAATACCGAGCAAGCCGCGTTTGATTTCACCAAACTCCATCAGTTGTTTAGCCAGGGTTTGCGCCATATTACTTGGGATAGCAAAACCGATACCTACACTGCCGCCGCTTGGCGCGAGAATCGCGGTATTAATGCCGATAAGCTCACCGTTCAGGTTCAGCAACGCGCCACCGGAGTTACCACGGTTAATGGAAGCATCTGTCTGGATAAAGTTTTCCAGCCCTTCCAGGTTAAGGCCGCTACGACCTAATGCCGAAATGATACCCGACGTCGCGGTTTGCCCAAGGCCGAATGGATTCCCTACAGCAACAGCAAAATCACCCACGCGCAGTTTGTCTGAGTCTGCCACGGCGATTTGCGTCAGGCCGCTGGCATTCTGGATTTGAATCAATGCGATATCACTTTGATCATCACCACCAATTAATTTGGCATCAAACTCACGTCCATCATTTAACTGCACGCTGATTTTCTCTGCGTGGTTGATGACGTGATTATTGGTTAACACATAGCCTTTTTCTGCATTGATGATGACGCCAGAGCCCAGACCTTCAAATGGCTGAGCTTCCGATGGTGGCATGTCATCACCAAAGAACTTTTTAAACTCTTCCGGGACTTTCTGGCTCGGTGCAGCCGCTGTGCCTTCTACCTGCACGCTGACTACCGCGGGTAAGACTTTTTCCAGCATTGGTGCAAGGCTTGGTATTGCTGCCTGGCCCGGAACTTGTGCTGGCAACGCCGCATTTACCTGCGATGCAATACCGAACGTTAGCCCGACACTTATCGCTAATGCACTCAACAACAGTGTTTGTTTCTTCATTGGTTGCTTGCTCTCGTGACCTGGAAAAAGGAAAACCCGACCGACTTGTCATCTACCAGGATACAGGGGATGACACTCCGATGTTATTGAAATATCAACCGGGTAACAATGTTGTTATAGAGTGATGAGATACTAGTAAATGATAGCTGTGCGTGAGAGAGATTGGGGTACGAAAACCGTACCCCAGGAAAAAAATACAGAATTGTGATTAATCGCGTTTTGCGCGTTCAGTACGCAGCAAACCGGATGCGCCATCGGAATAGTCACGCGGCATTTGAACCGGTGCCTGATCGTTGCTGGCTTCAGACTCAGCGAGGCGGTTTCGGAATGGATTCGCTTCTGCTGACATTTCTGGCAGCAAGCTGCTGGAGCTTTTTGCCATGTGTTGATAAAGCTGGCGGTAATCATGAGCCATGTTGTCGAGCAATTCGGCACTACGTGCAAAATGACTGACTAACTCTTCACGATACTCTTCAAGTTCTGCTTTGTTTTTCTCAATTTCGTACTGCATTGCTTGCTGCTGACGCAGCTTGCGGTTGCCGAAACGCATAGCAACTGCACCAACGATGATGCCAACAACTAACCCAATTAGCGCATATTCCCAGGTCATGAACTTCTCCCGTTGTATTGTGTTTCCGTAGGGTAATGTAGCCACTATAACCGTTAACCTAAGAGAAGTGGAATCCTGACGCAGCATCGCTTAGGGTAGAACGGCCTTTTTTTCGACAACCGTCCTTTTTTGAGCATTAAGTAAACGGCAATCCGATTTTTAAGGGAATACCATAATACCATGCAAAATATCTCTCCCGCATTGCGCTACCAACAAGCCCTGACCGAGGGCAGCTATCAACCGGATGATGTGCAGCGTGAAGCTGTTGCCAGACTGGACGCCATTTGGCAGGCACTAACCAGCCAAACGCCAACTGTGGCAGCAAGCGGTAGTTTCTTTGGCAAGCTCTTTGGTAAACGTAGCGCTTCGGCAAATCAGGAGCCTGTCCATGGGCTCTATATGTGGGGGGGAGTGGGGCGAGGAAAAACGTGGTTAATGGACATGTTTTTTCAGAGTCTACCTGGCGAGCGCAAGCAGCGGCTGCACTTTCATCGATTCATGCTGCGTGTGCATGAAGAACTGGCCGAGCTGCAAGGGCAAACCGATCCGCTGGAATTGATTGCAGACCGCTTTAAAGCACAGACGGACATTCTGTGTTTTGACGAATTTTTTGTCTCGGATATCACTGATGCAATGCTGCTTGGCACGTTGATGCAGGCTCTGTTTGCGCGCGGAATTACGCTTGTGGCTACATCTAATATTCCGCCAGATGATTTGTATCGTAACGGTCTACAGAGGTCGCGATTTATCCCTGCGATTGACTCGATAAAACGCCACTGTGCAATCATGAACGTTGATGCGGGTATCGATTACCGTTTGAGAACGCTGACTCAGGCCCATTTATGGCTTTCTCCGCTTAATGACGAAACTGCAGGGCAAATGGAAAAACTCTACACAGCTCTGGCCGGCGCAGTGCGGGAAGGAGAGCCGGTGTTGGAAATTAACCATCGTCCATTAGCTACTTTAGGCCTTGCCAATCAGACGCTTGCGGTTGATTTCAATACATTGTGTGTCGATGCTCGCAGCCAGCATGACTACATCGCATTGTCGCGTCTGTTCCATACCGTGATGTTGTTTAATGTACCGGTTATGAATACGCGTAATGAAAATGAAGCACGTCGCTTCATCGCTCTGGTAGATGAGTTCTACGAACGTCACGTCAAGCTGGTGGTATCAGCGCAAGTTTCTCTATTCGAGATTTATCAGGGAGAAAGATTGCGCTTTGAGTTCCAGCGCTGCCTGTCGCGCTTGCAGGAAATGCAAAGTGAGGAGTATTTGCGTTTGTCGCATATGCCTTAAACCGCAATTGAGGCCGGGGCTAACTACAAAGTGAGACAAAAACGACAAAAAGGTTCGACCTTTAGGGGCGACTTCCCTATAATCTTGCGACCCCACGTTACAACCAAAGTTTTTTTCCCAAAACTTGGTCGTGCTGGCATTGGCTATTCGAAGGGGTAGGTTTGCCGGACTTTGTCGTGTGAACCTTGAACTGATTTTAAACGTTTGGGTGAACACCTACGTGTAACTATATATTGGGTAAGCTTTTAATGAAAACTTTTACAGCTAAACCAGAAACCGTACAGCGCGACTGGTTCGTTGTTGACGCTGACGGTAAGACCTTAGGTCGCCTGGCTACTGAACTGGCTCGCCGTCTGCGCGGTAAGCACAAAGCGGAATACACTCCGCACGTTGATACTGGTGATTACATCATCGTTCTGAACGCAGAAAAAGTTGCTGTAACCGGCAACAAGCGTACTGACAAAGTGTATTACCATCACACCGGCCACATCGGTGGTATCAAACAAGCGACCTTTGAAGAGATGATTGCCCGCCGTCCTGAGCGTGTGATTGAAATCGCGGTTAAAGGCATGCTGCCAAAGGGCCCGCTGGGCCGTGCTATGTTCCGTAAACTGAAAGTTTACGCGGGCACCGAGCACAACCACGCGGCACAGCAACCGCAAGTTCTGGACATTTAATCGGGATTATGGCAATGGCTGAAAATCAATACTACGGCACTGGTCGCCGCAAAAGTTCCGCAGCTCGCGTGTTTATCAAACCGGGCAGCGGCAAAATCATCATCAACCAACGTTCTCTGGAACAGTACTTCGGTCGTGAAACTGCCCGCATGGTAGTTCGTCAGCCGCTGGAATTGGTTGATATGGTTGAGAAATTCGATCTGTACATCACTGTTAAAGGTGGTGGTACTTCTGGTCAGGCTGGTGCGATCCGTCACGGTATCACCCGCGCTCTGATGGAGTACGACGAGTCCCTGCGTGGCGAACTGCGTAAAGCTGGTTTCGTTACTCGTGATGCTCGTGAAGTTGAACGTAAGAAAGTCGGTCTGCGTAAAGCACGTCGTCGTCCTCAGTTCTCCAAACGTTAATTGTCCTCTGCTTTTGCAGAATACAATTTACGAAAAAACCCGGTCCTGTACCGGGTTTTTTTATGCCTGAAAATTATATTTAGTGTTACTAACGATATGATAAAACTGGATTTTCAGTCAAATTCCAGATCCGTCCCCCACAAAACCCGTAAAATCTGGTAAACTATCAACCAATTTTCTGCCCGCATGTCGGCATCAGTTTGTTTTCGCCTCGTTTTCTGGCAACTGGTGGTGTTCCGGCGTTGTTGGGTATCAAACGGTCAGGTTAGTTGCCGCTTGCGGCTATTAGCAGTAATTTTCTGATAAACTTGGAGGTTTTCATGGCTGTCGCTGCCAACAAACGTTCGGTGATGACGCTGTTTTCCGGTCCTACTGACATCTATAGCCACCAGGTGCGTATCGTACTGGCTGAAAAAGGTGTTAGCGTTGAAATTGAGCATGTGGAAACGGATAACCTGCCTCAGGATCTGATTGACCTCAACCCAAATCACAGCGTACCGACCCTGGTTGACCGCGAACTTACCCTGTGGGAATCCCGCATCATCATGGAATATCTTGATGAGCGTTTCCCGCACCCACCATTAATGCCGGTTTACCCGGTTGCACGTGGTGAAAGTCGCCTGTACATGCATCGTATCCAGAAAGACTGGTATTCCCTGATGCATATCGTGATGAACGGTTCTGATCAAGAAGCTGATGCTGCGCGCAAGCAATTACGTGAAGAACTGCTGGCCATCGCACCTGTATTCACTCAGAAACCTTTCTTCCTGAGTGATGAATTCAGCCTGGTAGATTGCTACCTGGCACCGCTGCTGTGGCGTTTGCCGCAGATGGGTATTGAGTTGACAGGCGCGGGTTCTAAAGAGATGAAAGGTTATATGACTCGCGTGTTTGAGCGTGATTCATTCCTCGCTTCTTTGACCGAACCTGAGCGCGAAATGCGTCTTCAGACCCGGGGCTAATTGATGGAAATGTCGCAATTGTCACCACGTCGTCCTTATCTGCTTCGTGCTTTCTACGAGTGGCTACTGGATAACCAGCTCACACCGCACTTGGTTGTGGATGTGACATTGCCAGGCGTGCATGTGCCTATGGAATATGCACGTGACGGGCAAATTGTCCTGAATATCGCTCCGCGTGCAGTAGGAAACCTGGAGTTAGCCAACGGTGATGTGCGTTTCAATGCGCGTTTCGGTGGTGTGCCACGTCAGGTGTTTGTTCCTATGGCTGCGGTTCTGGCTATTTATGCGCGTGAAAATGGTGCTGGCACCATGTTCGAGCCGGAAGCTAGCTATGACGAAGATGGTGAAAGTCATAACGATATTGAGCAGCAACCATCGGATTCAGAAATGGTGATGCAGGTGATCGATGGTGATCGCCCGGATCACGATGAAGATGAAGACGGTCCGGATGATGAGCCTCCTCCACGTGGTGGCCGTCCGGCATTACGCGTAGTGAAGTAACTCGCGAATTCATGCTCGTCAAAGTGCAAATCCGAAGCCAGTCTTATGACTGGCTTTTTACTACCTTAAACAAGTCTACAGGCTGCATCTTTACGTAAGACATGATTTGCTGTGTTATGATTCGGCAATATTATTTGCGATGCTTCCTCCATAAACGGCCTATTCTGACGCTATGAGTACATTTGACGAGCAACCATCTGAGACGACTGAAACCATCGGACATACGATGCGCCGTCGCCCGCTTGCGCGTAAAAAACTCTCTGAAATGGTGGAAGAAGAGCTTGAGCAAATGATTCGCAGACGTGAGTTTGCTGAAGGCGAACAATTGCCTTCCGAGCGCGAACTTATGGCCTTTTTCAATGTTGGTCGCCCCTCAGTACGTGAAGCACTGGCGGCGCTTAAAAGAAAAGGTCTGGTGCAAATTAGTAACGGAGAGCGCGCTCGCGTTTCTCGTCCTTCTGCAGATACCATCATTGGTGAGCTGTCAGGTGTAGCTAAGGATTTCCTTTCTCGCCCTGGCGGGATTGCGCACTTTGAACAACTGCGTATGTTCTTTGAATCCAGCCTGGTTCGCTATGCCGCTGAGTTTGCCACGGACGATCAAATCGCTCGTCTTGGAAAAGCGCTGGAGATGAATAACCAGGCCCTGGATGATAACGATCTGTTTATTCGATCCGATATCGAATTCCACCGTGAATTGGCTGAGATCCCTGATAATCCGATCTTTATGGCGGTGCATGTCGCATTGCTGGACTGGTTGATTGCGGCACGACCAACAGTTTCTCAGGACGTTCTTCACGCCCACAACAACATTAGCTATCAACAGCATATTGAGATTTATAACGCGATTCAGGCTCGTGATCCTGATGCTGCTGACGCGGCATTAAAAGCTCATTTGAAAAGCGTGTTCGCTTCCTACTATCCCACTCCGCGCAAGCGCACTTCCAAAAAGTAGCTAACTTTAATCTGAGATCCCTCGCACACTTTTTTAGTATGTCTCATTAGCCATCATAATTTCATATGAGCAAGATCGCATCCTGAGCGCTTAGTAATATGGTGTTTACTTTTTGATCTGGTATAACAGGTATAAAGGTATATCGTTATATTAAGAAACCAGACAACAATAGAGGCGTATATGGCACAGAATCTTCGCGGTGTGATGCCCGCACTGCTTACTCCATTCAATCAGCAGCAACAGGTGGATACCGACAGCTTGCGCCGTCTGGTTCGTTTCAATATTGAACAGGGTATTGATGGTATCTACGTTGGGGGGTCGACCGGAGAGGCTTTTTTACAGAGTGCACAGGAACGTGAGCAAGTGCTGGAAATTGTTGCTGAAGAAGCCAAAGGGAAAGTAACTCTGATTGCGCATGTAGGCAGTATCAGTACTCATGAGAGCCAGCTGCTGGCGAGTGCCGCACACCGTTACGGTTTTGATGCTGTCTCTGCCGTAACACCTTTCTACTATCCGTTCAGCTTCAATGAACATTGTGATCACTACCGCGCAGTAATTGATGCATCTGAAGGATTGCCAATGGTGGTCTACAACATCCCGGCATTAAGTGGCGTGAAACTCACTCTCGAGCAGATAGATACATTAATCAACTTACCTGGCGTTGGCGCATTAAAACAGACTTCGGGCGATCTCTACCAAATGGAACAGATCCGTCGTGCCCATCCAGATCTGGTGCTCTACAACGGCTATGACGAGATCTTTGCATCTGGTCTGGTTGCAGGCGCAGATGGCGGGATTGGTAGTACTTACAATGTAATGGGGTGGCGCTACCAGGCTATCAAGCAAGCGGTTCAGAGTGGTGATATGCGACGTGCCAGCCAACTTCAAAGTGAATGTAATAAAGTTATTGATGTGCTGATTAAAGTGGGTGTTTTCCGTGGACTGAAAACTTTACTCCATTACATGGATGTTATTGCTGTACCGCTATGTCGCAAACCATTTTCGCCAGTGGAAGAGCATTATCTACCAGAGCTTAAAGCACTCGCAGTCCAGCTTCAGGAAGAACGTGCAGCGTTCTGAATGACATAAATAAACCATGGTGCTGTAAACCATACCTAATCAGACCCAACTAAAGGACGAGTTTTAAGAACTCGTACCGGGAGTGCTTTATGAATAACACTGCCCAACGGATCCCGTGGTATCGCCATTTGACTAAGCCGCAATGGAAAGCATTTTCAGCCGCCTGGATTGGCTACTTATTGGATGGCTTTGATTTTGTCCTGATAGCGTTAGTACTAACTGAAATTCAAAGCGAATTTGGCCTGACAACGGTTCAGGCGGCGAGTTTGATCTCTGCGGCCTTTATCTCGCGCTGGTTTGGCGGTCTGGTTCTGGGTGCTATGGGCGATCGTTATGGTCGCAAGCTTGCGATGATAACCAGCATCGTGTTGTTTTCTTTCGGTACTCTGGCGTGCGGTTTTGCTCCGGGCTTTACGACAATGTTTCTTGCTCGTCTGCTGATTGGTATGGGCATGGCTGGTGAATATGGGTCTAGTGCGACCTATGTCATCGAAAGCTGGCCTAAACATATGCGTAATAAGGCGAGTGGTTTTCTTATCTCTGGCTTCTCTGTAGGTGCGGTGATTGCAGCTCAAGTATATAGCGTTGTAGTGCCGGCATGGGGCTGGCGTGCGCTGTTCTTCATCGGCATTTTGCCTATTATTTTTGCGCTCTGGCTGCGTAAAAATATTCCTGAAGCAGAAGACTGGAAAGAGAAGTTTGCTGATACAAAACCAACCAAAACCATGGTGGATATTTTGTATCGTGGAGAACATCGTTTTATCAATATTGGTCTCACGGTTGTCGTCGCAACGGCGCTTTATTTCTGTTTTGCCGGTAACCTTGGCAATGCGGTAATTATTGCTGCGCTGGGTTTGATATGTGCGGCTGTGTTCATCAGCTTTATGGTGCAAAGCAGTGGTAAGCGCTGGCCAACGGGTGTCACACTGATGGTCGTGGTGTTCTTTGCCTTCCTTTATTCATGGCCTATTCAGGCACTGTTACCAACATATCTGAAAACTGAGCTGGCCTACGACCCAAAAACCGTTGCACATATCCTGTTCTTTAGCGGTTTTGGTGCCGCAGTTGGTTGTTGTGTAGGTGGTTTCCTCGGTGATTGGTTAGGTACGCGCAAAGCTTATGTCTGCAGCCTTCTGGCATCGCAATTATTGATTATCCCGGTATTTGCCATCGGTGGCGGTAACATTTGGGGGCTGGGTCTGCTGTTGTTCTTACAGCAGATGTTGGGGCAAGGGATCGCAGGGATTTTACCAAAATTGATTGGCGGTTATTTCGATACGGAACAACGTGCTGCGGGTCTGGGCTTTACCTATAACGTCGGTGCGCTGGGTGGTGCATTGGCTCCGATCATTGGTGCGACTATCGCTCAGCGTCTTGATTTAGGTACTGCACTTGCTTCGCTTTCGTTTAGCCTAACCTTTGTAGTCATTCTGCTGATTGGCCTGGATATGCCATCACGGATTCAGCGCTGGATTCACCCTGAAGCAGTACGGACTCACGATGCTATAGATGGTAAGCCGCTTAGTGGGGCTGGTGCTGTTAAAAAAGGGGCTATTAAGGGGCCGATGATGCATAAAGCAGCGAAATAAAGCAGTCTGATAAAACAAAAAAAGCCCGGTGATATGAAAATCACCGGGCTTTTCGTATTGATAAGTCAGGTAAGCGAATTGCTACCTGACAGACAAATTAAACTTCGAGGAAGTTCAGGATCCCGTCAGCCGCTTTACGGCCTTCAGCAATTGCTGTGACCACCAGATCAGAACCACGAACGGCGTCACCGCCAGCAAAGATTTTCGGGTTGCTGGTCTGGAACGGATTATCGCTGCCTTCCGGAGCCAGAATGCGCCCCTGGCTGTCCAACTCAACGCTGTGTTTTTCCAGCCACTGCATAGCATGTGGACGGAAACCAAACGCCATAATCACCGCATCGGCAGGGACAACATGCTCGGAACCGGCAACGATTTCTGGACGACGACGGCCATTGGCATCCGGTGCGCCCAGCTCAGTACGAGCCACTTTCACACCCGACACGCGGCCATTACCATTCACTTCTACGCCCAGCGGCTGCACGTTGAACTGGAACTCCACACCCTCTTCGCGCGCATTTTTCACTTCGCGCTTAGAGCCCGGCATGTTCTCTTCGTCACGACGATAAGCACAGATTACGTGTGTTGCGCCCTGACGAATCGATGAACGCACGCAGTCCATCGCGGTATCACCACCGCCAAGTACCACAACACGTTTGCCTTCCATGTTCACATATGGCTCTTCTGGCGAATCATCAAAGCCCATAATCTTTTTGGTGTTAGCAATGAGGAACGGCAGGGCGTCGAACACGCCTGTGGCATCTTCATTTTCTAAACCACCGCGCATGGACTGGTAAGTGCCCACGCCCAGGAAGACGGAATCGAACTCTTTGAGCAGGTCGTCGATGTGTACATCGCGGCCCACTTCGGTGTTCAGTTTGAACTCGATACCCATACCGCTGAAGATTTCGCGGCGTTTAGTCATCACTTCTTTTTCCAGTTTGAACGCTGGAATACCGAAGGTCAGCAGGCCGCCGATTTCTGGATGACGGTCATAAACCACCGCTTTAACGCCGTTACGCGCCAGCACATCAGCACACGCCAGCCCCGCAGGGCCAGCACCGATAATCGCCACGCGTTTGCCGGTTTGCTTCACGCCGGTCAGGTCAGGTTTCCAGCCCATCTCAATCGCTTTATCGTTGATATAGCGCTCGATGTTACCGATGGTGACGGCACCAAACTCGTCATTGAGCGTACAAGAACCTTCACACAGACGGTCCTGTGGGCAAACGCGGCCGCACACTTCCGGCAGGCTGTTCGTCTGGTGAGACAATTCAGCCGCTTCGATAATTCGCCCTTCGTTGGCCAGCTTCAACCAGTTTGGAATGTAGTTATGAACCGGGCATTTCCATTCGCAGTATGGGTTGCCGCAAGACAGGCAGCGGTCTGCCTGTGCTTTGGCCTGGCCTTCTGAGAACGGCTCGTAAATTTCCACAAATTCAATTTTACGGATCTTGAGCGGTTTCTTTGGCGGATCAACGCGCTGTAAGTCGATAAATTGATAAACGTTTTGACTCATCGTGACCTCTTACTGCGCCTGCACCCGCAGCTCAGCTGCGGAACGACTGCGGTGACCCAACAATGCTTTAACATCACTGGACTTCGGTTTAACCAACGTGAATTTCGAGGCAAATTCAGGCCAATTTGCCAGAATTTCTTCGCCGCGCTGAGAACCCGTCAGTTGCACATGCTCGGTAATCATCCCGCGCAGGTGTTCTTCGTGAATGGCCAGCTCATCAACGTTGAGCAGTTCAACCAACTCAGGGTTAACGCGTTTACGGAAATCACCATCTTCATCAAGCACGTAAGCGAAACCACCGGTCATACCTGCACCAAAGTTCACGCCCGTCTTGCCGATGACACAGACAATACCGCCAGTCATGTATTCACAACCGTTATCGCCAATGCCTTCTACAACGGTAATTGCACCGGAGTTACGCACAGCGAAACGTTCACCCGCCCGGCCTGCAGCATAAAGTTTGCCGCCTGTTGCACCGTACAAGCAGGTGTTGCCTATGATGGTTGCTTCGTGGCTACGGAAGAATGAACCTACCGGAGGACGCAACGAAATCAAACCGCCAGCCATACCTTTGCCGACATAGTCGTTGGCATCGCCAGTGAGGTGTAACTCTACGCCACCGGCGTTCCATACCCCAAAGCTTTGCCCGGCAGTACCGCTGAAATGCGCTTTAATCGGATCGGCTGCAAGCCCCTGGTCGCCATTGTGCTGTGCAATATAACCAGACAATGTGGCACCCACTGAACGGTCAGTGTTGCGGATATCAAACCAGAACGTTTTGCTCTGCTTGTCATCCACATACTGCTTCGCCTGAGCGAGAAGTTGAGCGTTCAGGTCACCTTTATCAAATGGTGGGTTTGTTTCGGTCCAGTAGACCGCTTTGCCCGGCATTGGCTCAGCTGTTTTCAGCAAATTCGACAGATCGAGGTTTTGTTGTTTGGCAGTCAAACCGTCCAGCTCTTTGAGCAGGTCAGTACGGCCAATCAAGTCAACCAGGCGCTTCACGCCCAACTGTGCCATCAACTCACGCGTTTCACGGGCAATGAATTCAAAGTAGTTTGTCACTTTGAATGGCAAGCCGTGATAGTGGTTTTTACGCAGTTTTTCATCCTGAGTTGCAACACCGGTTGCGCAGTTATTCAGGTGGCAAATACGCAGGTATTTACAACCTAATGCAACCATTGGACCTGTGCCGAAACCAAAGCTTTCTGCGCCAAGAATTGCCGCTTTAATGATGTCTAAGCCTGTTTTCAGACCGCCATCAACTTGCAGACGAATTTTATGACGCAGGCCGTTGGCAACCAGTGCCTGTTGTGTTTCTACCAGACCCAGTTCCCATGGGCAGCCAGCATATTTCACTGATGACAATGGGCTTGCACCTGTACCACCGTCGTATCCGGCGATAGTAATCAGATCGGCATAAGCTTTTGCCACACCCGTTGCGATGGTGCCAACACCTGGTTCGGAAACCAGTTTGACGGAGATCATCGCTTTAGGATTGACCTGTTTCAGGTCGAAAATCAGCTGCGCCAAATCTTCGATAGAGTAAATATCGTGGTGCGGTGGTGGTGAAATCAGCGTCACACCAGGTACGGAATAACGCAGTTTTGCGATATATGGCGTGACCTTATCACCTGGCAACTGACCGCCTTCACCAGGTTTCGCGCCCTGAGCAACTTTAATCTGGATAACATCAGCGTTCACCAGGTAAGCTGGTGTCACGCCGAAACGGCCGGAAGCCACCTGTTTGATACGGGACACTTTATTGGTGCCGTAACGTGCAGGGTCTTCGCCACCTTCACCAGAATTGGAGTTCCCACCGATGCTGTTCATCGCTTCTGCCAGCGATTCGTGTGCTTCCGGGCTTAATGCACCGATAGACATCGCAGCAGTATCGAAACGTTTATACAGCTCAGTGGCAGGCTCAACATCTTCAATCTTGACTGTTTCATCTTGCGGGTTCAGAGCAAGCATATCGCGCAATGTTGCCACTGGACGCTCGTTTACAAGCTTCGCGTACTCTAGATAATCTTTGTATTCGCCACTGTTGACGGCTTTTTGCAGCGTCTGAACCACGTCAGGGTTGTAAGCGTGATATTCGCCACCATGAACGTATTTCAATTGCCCACCCTGGTCTAGCGGCTTGCGAGCGAGCCATGCGCGCTTAGACAGGTTCAACAAGTCTTGTTGGAAGTCGTTAAATCCTGCACCACCAATACGGCTGACAACGCCCTGGAAGCACAGCTCAGAAACTTCTTTATGCAGGCCAACTGCTTCAAACAGTTTCGAGCAACGGTAAGAGGCAATAGTCGAGATGCCCATTTTGGACATGATCTTGTACAGACCCTTGTTGATGCCGTTGCGGTAATTCTGCATCACTTCACGGTACGGTTTTTCGATAGCACTGTTGTCGACCAGCTTCGCCAGAGTTTCGTAAGCGAGGTATGGATAGATTGCCGTCGCACCAAAACCGAGCAGAACTGCGAAGTGGTGTGGGTCACGCGCACTTGCTGTTTCGACAATAATGTTCGCATCGCAACGCAGATTTTTCTCGACCAGTCGAGTCTGTATCGCACCAACCGCCATTGGAGCCGGAACCGGAAGGCGATCTTTCGCAATGTTACGGTCAGACAGCACCAACAGCACTGTGCCGTTGCGAACCATACGTTCCGCTTCGTCGCACAGAGCATTTACAGTTTCGTGCAGCGACTGAGCGGAGGCATCGTAGGTGATGTCCAGCGTATCGGCACGGTAGTGCTGCTCTTCAAGTGAAGTGAGCTGCTGGAAATCAGACCACAGCAAAATTGGCGATTTGAAGCTCAGGCGGTGCGCCTGGCCTTCTGCTTCACAGAAGACGTTCATTTCACGGCCAATGCTGGTTGCTAGAGACATTACGTGCGCTTCACGCAGCGGGTCGATTGGCGGGTTAGTTACCTGCGCAAATTGCTGGCGGAAGTAATCGTAAATGATGCGTGGCTGGCTGGAGAGCACGGCAAACGGGGTATCGTCACCCATTGAACCGACCGCTTCCTGGCCATTTTCACCCAGCACACGAATCACAGAATCCAGCTCTTCTACGCTGTAGTTAAACTGTTTCTGGAAGCTTGCGAGGGTATCGTCATCCATTTCACGGGAGCCAACTTCTTCGTCTGGTAAATCTTCAAACGGCACCAGGCGACGGACGTTGTTTTCCATCCACTCTTTATACGGGTGGCGGCTCTTCAAATCGGCATCGGTTTCAGCGGAATGCAAAATTCGGCCAATACGCGTATCGATAACCATCAGCTCGCCAGGGCCGACACGTCCTTTCTCGATGACTTCGTCAGGCTGGTAATCCCAGATCCCAACTTCAGAAGCACAAGTGATCAGCTTATCTTTAGTGATGACGTAGCGCGCCGGGCGCAGACCGTTACGGTCGAGGTTACAGGCAGCGTAACGCCCGTCGGACATCACGATTCCTGCTGGACCATCCCATGGCTCCATATGCATGGAGTTAAAGTCGAAGAAGGCGCGCAGCTCTGGGTCCATGTTCGGGTTGTTCTGCCAGGCTGGTGGAACCAGCAAACGCATGGCGCGAACAATATCCATCCCGCCAGCTAACAGCAGCTCGAGCATGTTATCCATGGAGCTTGAGTCAGAACCGGTTTCGTTCACGAATGGCGCTGCATCATGCAAGTCCGGGATCAACGGAGTCTGGAACTTGTAGGTACGAGCGCGAGCCCACTGGCGGTTACCGGTAATGGTGTTGATTTCACCGTTGTGCGCCAGGTAGCGGAATGGCTGAGCCAGCGGCCAGCGTGGCACGGTGTTGGTGGAGAAACGCTGGTGGAACAGGCAAATAGCTGATTCCAGGCGCAAGTCCGCGAGGTCCAGGTAAAAGCGCGGCAAGTCTGCCGGCATACACAGACCTTTATAGATGTTAACCAGGTTGGAGAGACTACAAACGTAAAAGTCTTTATCCTGGATGCGTTTCTCAATGCGGCGACGGGCGATAAACAGGCGACGTTCCATATCACGTGGGCGCCAGCCAGCCGGAGCATTAACAAAAATTTGTTCGATGCGAGGTTTCGAGGAGAGGGCGATTTCACCGAGTACGTCTTCATTGGTTGGCACTTCGCGCCATCCTACAATCGACAAGGTCTCGTTTTGCAACTCTTCTTCAACGATGCGGCGGCTTGCACTTGCCAGCGCGTCGTCTTTGTTTAAGAAAATCATGCCTACCGCATAATTTTTTGCCAAACGCCAACCACGTTCTTCCGCAACGATTCGGAAGAAACGGTCAGGTTTTTGCAACAGCAGGCCACAACCATCACCGGTTTTACCATCGGCGAGGATTGCTCCACGGTGCTGCATTCGGGCCAGTGCGTGAATAGCAGTACGCACTACCTTGTGGCTAGGTTCGCCTTCTATGTGGGCGATCAGGCCGAAACCACAGTTATCCTTCTCAAGGGATTTATCGTACAACATATCAGTGAACCTCCCCAGGCTCTACGTGATTCCCGATACCGTTTGCGTCCAGACGCAGCAAGGGCATGGCGACGGGGTTTGCGAATCTACGCTTACCGCGTGTGTCGCCCTCTTGATGTCTAACGCATCCGGTTTCACAAGTGTTGAGGACTTGCTTTAGAGGGAATCTAAATTACTGCATAAATATGATGGGCACAGAACCCACCCAGAAAGCTTCCAGCGGATTTCCAAGTTATCGGGAAAGCGCACACAGGTCAAATGGCATTCTTATTTATACGATTATGTGCTAAATGGTATTTAACATCATGAATATAAACATTTTATTATCATTTTTATCGTATTTAAGCGGCAGGGGAATCGCTTGGGTATTGTGATCTCTCTCACTATCTGGCGGGCTGCAAAATTCCAGACCGTGCTGGCAATGTCTAAGTTGGCAGGATCTTGTGCTATAAATGCGCGCTGGCGTGTTGTATGACACTGTTTTTCGCAAGGTCACATATTCTTTAAAAATAGGAGGTCAGTATAAGGAAAAGTAATCATCTTTTGTGTGCGTAAACTTGCACTAATTTTGCATTGTTATGCAATAGGTAAAGCTGCGCCAAAGCGATTGATCCAGGTCATCGCTAAATTGGGCAGATAATGGCAGGCTACGTCCCTTTTACAGGGCGGCCCATCAGATTATGCAGTTACAAAAATTAGTCAATATGTTTGGTGGCGATCTTCAGCGACGTTATGGCCATAAGGTCCATAAACTCGTGCTACATGGCGGTTTCAGTTGCCCAAACCGTGACGGCACCATCGGGCGTGGGGGGTGTACTTTTTGCAATGTTGCCTCTTTTGCTGATGAAACCCAACAAAGTCACTCCATCGCCGATCAACTCGCGCGCCAATCACAGTTAGTGAACCGCGCGCAGCACTATCTCGCTTATTTCCAGGCTTACACCAGTACATGGGCGGAAGTGCAGGTGTTGCGTTCGATGTATCAGCAAGCGGTGAGTCAGGCTAGCATCGTTGGATTATGCGTTGGGACGCGCCCAGATTGTGTGCCAGACAGTGTGCTGGATCTGTTAAGTGAATATCACGATAAAGGCTACGAAGTTTGGCTGGAGTTAGGTTTGCAGACGGCTCATGACAAAACATTGCATCGTATTAATCGTGGGCATGATTTTGCCTGTTATCAGGAAACCACACGTCGAGCACGAGCACGTGGGTTGAAAGTTTGCAGTCATCTTATTGTCGGCTTGCCTGGCGAAACGAAGTCACACTCCATGGAAACGCTGGAAAAAGTCGTTGAGACAGGCGTGGACGGCATCAAACTCCACCCGTTGCATGTCGTTAGCGGTAGCACGATGGCCAAAAGCTGGCTGGCGGGGCGCTTGCAGGCTATTGAATTAGAAGAGTATGCGACAATTGCTGGGGAGATGATTCGCTACACGCCGCTTGATGTCGTATTCCACCGAATTTCTGCCAACGCGCGGCGGCCAACCCTACTGGCACCATTGTGGTGTGAGAATCGTTGGGCCGGGATGGGGGCTATCGATAAATATCTGACTGAACATGGCACACAAGGTTCGGCGATAGGTACTCCATGGAGCCCGGCAATTCTGTTGTAATCCCTAAGCGTGCGGTATATTTAGCTGATTGATGACGAGGGAAACGTTCCATGAAGCAAATCCGGTTACTGGCGCAATATTACGTTGATTTGATGGTGAAGCTCGGATTAGTGCGCTTCTCTTTGTTATTGGCCTCAGCCCTGGTGGTGTTGGCTATCATGGTGCAAATGGCCGTGACGATGTTATTACGCGGCCAGGTTGAAAGTATTGATGTTGTCCGCTCCATCTTTTTCGGCCTGTTAATTACCCCTTGGGCCGTCTATTTCCTTTCTGTGGTGGTTGAGCAACTCGAGGAGTCGCGCCAGCGGCTTTCAAAGCTTGTGCAAAAACTCGAGGAGATGCGCGAAAGAGATTTAAAACTCAATGTGCAGCTCAAAGACAATATTGCTCAATTGAACCAGGAAATCGCCGATCGCGTTAAAGCTGAAGATGAACGCCAGACGATGCTGGAGCAGCTTAAAGTCGAGATGCAGGAGCGCGAAGAGACGCAGCTACAGCTCGAACAGCAATCGTCGTTCTTACGCTCATTCCTCGATGCATCTCCTGACCTTGTTTTTTATCGTAACGAAGACAAAGAGTTTTCCGGCTGTAACCGCGCCATGGAACTACTGACGGGTAAAAGTGAAAAGCAACTGATCAGCCTGAAACCAGAAGATGTCTACTCGCCAGAGGCGGCGCAGAAGGTTATTGAAACCGACGAGAAAGTATTCCGTCATAATGTTTCCCTCACCTACGAACAATGGCTGGATTACCCTGATGGGCGTAAAGCCTGCTTTGAAATTCGTAAAGTGCCTTATTACGACCGCGTCGGTAAGCGCCATGGTTTGATGGGCTTTGGTCGCGATATTACCGAGCGTAAGCGTTATCAGGATGCGCTTGAGCGCGCCAGCCGAGACAAAACTACCTTCATTTCTACTATCAGCCACGAACTACGTACACCATTGAACGGTATAGTCGGTTTAAGCCGTATCCTGCTTGATACCGAGCTGAATCCTGAACAAACAAATTATCTCAAGACCATTCATGTTTCGGCGATTACTCTTGGAAATATTTTCAACGATATCATTGATATGGATAAACTCGAGCGCCGTAAGGTTCAGCTTGATAACCAACCGATTGATTTCACCAGTTTCCTTGCTGATCTGGAAAATCTTTCGGGCTTGCAGGCACAGCAAAAAGGGTTGACGCTCGAAATGAACCCAACCTTGCCGTTACCGCATAAAGTGGTAACGGACGGTACGCGTTTGCGCCAGATTCTCTGGAACCTGATTAGCAATGCGGTGAAGTTCACGCCGAAAGGTGGACTGGTGGCGGTTCGTGTGCGTTATGACGAAGAAAATACGCTGCGCTTTGAAGTGCAGGATTCCGGGATTGGCATCCCGCAGGATGAGCAGGACAAAATCTTCGCAATGTATTATCAGGTCAAGGATATCCACGGTGGTAAACCAGCAACCGGTACGGGGATTGGTCTGGCGGTATCGCGTCGTCTGGCTAAGAGCATGGGAGGCGATATTACCGTTAGCAGTAAGCCGGGTGAAGGCTCTCTGTTTACCCTGACGATTCAGGCGCCGCGTGTGGCGGATGAAGTTGAAGATACCCTCGAAGATGACGAAATGCCGTTGCCAGCGTTGCACGTTTTGCTGGTGGAAGACATTGAGCTCAATGTAATTGTTGCACGCTCGGTGCTTGAGAAGCTCGGCAACAGCGTGGATGTTGCGATGACCGGTAAAGAGGCGCTGGAGAAATTCACTCCGGGAGAATACGACCTGGTGTTACTGGACATCCAGTTACCGGACATGACCGGCCTGGATATCTCTCGACAATTGACGACGAATTATGCCCGCGAAGATTTACCGCCTTTAGTAGCATTGACGGCCAACGTATTGAAAGATAAAAAAGAGTATCTGGATGCTGGCATGGATGATGTGCTCAGCAAACCACTCGCAGTCCCGGCGTTGATGGCGATGATCCAAAAATTCTGGGACAACCAAAAGTCAGCGTCTGAAAAGGAGTCTCCAATGTCTCAAGTTAACAGTGAAAAGCAACAAGCCTTGCTCGATATTCCGATGCTTGAGCAGTACATGGACTTAGTAGGACCAAAGCTGATTACTGATGGATTGGCGATGTTTGAAAAAATGATGCCGGGTTATCTGAGTGTGCTGGATTCCAATATGACCGCCCGCGACCAGAAAGGTGTGGTGGAAGAGGGCCATAAAATTAAGGGGGCTGCGGGTTCTATTGGGTTGCGCCATTTGCAGCAAGTTGCTCAGCAAATTCAGTCGCCGGACTTACCTGCCTGGTCAGAAAATGTTGGTGAGTGGATTGAAGAATTGAAGCAGGAATGGCAACACGATGTTGAGGTTCTGAAGGCTTGGGTTGCGAACGCCCCCAAAAAATGACCCCGGATAAACCGGGGTGCGCGAATTCTGCGCCAACACCAGGGAAAAGCCCGGTTGCGCCGTAAGTTATAAGTTTTTATCCAGTCGGCGCAGCCGATAATCTCGTATGCTGCTCAGGCATTAAGATAGCAAATCTTAAATGATTTGTTACGTGAATCAGTAAAATGTGTGAAGCATAGCGATCAAATCATAATCACTGATGATAATTATCGCATGATCAATAGGAATGGCCGAATGAAGAAGATTGGTGTAGTGCTTAGTGGCAGTGGGGTTTACGACGGCAGCGAGATTCAAGAGGCTGTTATTACGCTGTTGGCAATTGCTCGCGCTGGTGCTGAAGCCGTTTGTTTTGCACCTGATAAACCTCAAGCAGATGTTATTAATCACCTGACTAATAATAAGTCTATTGAGCATCGTAATGTACTGGTCGAAGCAGCTCGAATTACGCGTGGAGCCATTACTCCCCTGGCACAGGCCGATGCTAACGAACTGGATGCGCTGATTGTGCCTGGTGGCTTTGGTGCGGCAAAGAATTTGTGTGATTTTGCCATTAAAGGCAGTGAGTGTCAGATTGACGGCGATTTACGCCGCCTTGCCAGGGATTGCCATGCGCAGGGTAAGCCTCTTGGTTTTATCTGTATTGCTCCTGTGATGTTGCCAAAGATTCTTGATGTACCAGTGCGTTTGACCATTGGTACGGATATCGACACCGCAGAAATAGTTGAAGAGATGGGGGCAGAGCATGTCCCTTGCCCGGTCGATGATATCGTGGTTGATGAAGAGCAAAAAGTGGTGACCACGCCAGCTTATATGTTGGCGACACGTATTGATGAAGCCGCATTGGGCATCGAAAAACTGGTCGCTCGCGTTGTGGGTATGACTGCATGAAGAAAGGGCGAGTTGCGCTCTTGGGTACCTTGAAGCGCTGGCTGTTGCGCGGAGTATTTGCTTTAGCCGGAATCTGGTTGGCAGGGATTCTTCTGTTTAGTTTTTTACCCGTGCCGTTTTCAGCCGTCATGGCAGAGAGGCAACTCAGTGCCTGGTTTAGTGGTGATTTTGGTTACGTTGCTCACTCGGATTGGGTGAGTATGGATGAGATTTCACCGCTGATGGGGCTTGCAGTTATTGCTGCAGAAGACCAGAAATTCCCGGACCACTGGGGATTTGACGTTACGGCTATCGAAAAGGCCATTGCCCATAATGAACGTAATGCAAATCGCGTTCGCGGCGCATCGACACTTTCTCAGCAAACTGCCAAGAATTTGTTTTTGTGGGATGGACGTAGCTATGTCCGCAAAGGTCTTGAGGCTGGGTTAACGTTGGGGATGGAAGTCGTCTGGACTAAACGCCGCATTCTCACGGTTTATCTAAATGTCGCGGAATTTGGCGAGGGGATTTTTGGCGTGGAAACTGCTTCACAGCGCTATTTTCACAAACCGGCAAGCCGTCTGACGGCATCAGAAGCGGCGTTGCTGGCTGCTGTATTGCCCAATCCGATTCGCTTTAAAGCGAATGCACCTTCTGGCTATGTACGCCAGCGGCAGCAATGGATACTGCGCCAAATGCGCCAACTGGGTGGTGAGTCATTCATGGCGCAAAATGAGCTTAAGTAAATTAGTCTTCGTCAAAACCCGAATTAAAAAGGGCGATAACCGCATTCAAGGCTTGCTCTTCTTCAGGCCCAGTAACTTCAATTTCGATGTGTCCACCTTTAGCGGAATCCAGCATCAGCAATGCAATCACGCTGTTGGCTTCCGCCTCCGTGCCTGCCTCGTTACGCAGCATCACCTCGGCATCAAAGCTTTGTACCAGCTCGAACAGCTTCATTGCTGGGCGCGCATGCATGCCCAGTTTGTTAGTGATCTCAACGGTCTGTTTTACGGTCATGTTTTGCGTTTTTCCAACGTACGGTGACGGGATTGCACATTTTTGCCGCGCGAACGGAAATAGTCTGCCAGTTGTTCAGCAATATAAACTGAACGGTGTTTACCGCCTGTACAACCAATTGCCACAGTCAAATAGCTGCGGTTGTTGGTTTCCAGCATTGGTAACCATTGCTCAAGATAGCTGCGCGTCTGGTAGATAAAGTTGTGCACTTCGGTGTGACGGTCAAGGAATGCAGCGACGGGTCTGTCGAGACCGGTCATCGGACGGAGCTTAGGATCCCAGTGCGGATTTGGCAGGAAGCGCACGTCAAACACGTAGTCAGCATCGATTGGAATACCGTGTTTAAAGCCGAAGGACTCGAACACCATAGTCAATTCGCGCTCACGCTTGCCGAGCAGGCGAGTACGCAACATTTCCGCAAGTTCATGCACTGACATTTCAGAGGTGTCGATAATCAGATCAGCTCTGGATTTCAGTGGTTCAAGCAGGTCACTTTCTTCATCAATAGCACTTTCTAGCGAAAGGTTTTTGCTAGAAAGTGGATGCAATCGACGCGTGTCGCTGTATCGACGGATCAGCGTGTTACGATCGGCATCAAGGAATAACAATTGTGGCGAGAATGAGTCAGGCAGATTACTCATCGCCTGTTCAAAAATTTCCGGGTTTTCCGGCATGTTACGCACATCGATGCTCACTGCCGCAGAAATTTTTCGCTCTGCGAGAGTTTTGGCAAGATCAGGTAACAGCACCACTGGTAGATTATCTACGCAGTAGAATCCCATATCTTCTAGTGCACGCAAGGCTACAGACTTCCCTGAACCAGAGCGGCCGCTGACGATCATCAGCACCATTTTTTCACTCCCCCAACTTCTCTTGCTGTGGCGTCAACATATCCGCAGCCAGATTATTCACTTTCACTACCATTTTCTGTGTCGGTAATGATCTGATAAAGCTCTTCATCGCTTTGCGCAGAACGCAGGCGTCGACAAATTGTTTTGTCTGCCAGACGCTTTGCCACCAGAGATAAAGTGTGCAAATGCGTTTTTGTTTGGTCCGCCGGTACAAGGAGCGCAAACATCAAGTCCACTGGCTGGTTATCAATCGCATCGAATGCAATAGGGGTTTCCAGTTTAATAAACACCCCAACCGCGCGAGTGGTATCTTCTTCCAGTTTCCCATGAGGAATCGCGATACCGTTACCGATACCTGTACTCCCCATACGTTCGCGCGTTAGCACGGCTTCAAAAACCACTTGTGGCGGCAGGCCGAGTTGCTTTGCGGCCAGCTCACTGATGATTTCCAGTGCACGTTTTTTACTTTGGCAATGTACGTTGGTACGAGTACATTCCTTGTTCAGGACATTACTTAGTTGTAGAGCAGAATCGTTGTTCATCATAAGTTCACCTAAGCCTCCTGTTATGCTAACGGCCCGTTAAGTAACGAGCCGTCTATACCCATCATCCTTCAACCAGCAGGGGTGTTGGCTTCACTCACTAACGCCAGTCACTTACTTAAGTAAGCTCCTGGGGATTAGCTCCCTTGCCGCCTACCTGCAACTCGAATGCTAACGGGTATATGCCAAAACAGTTGCCCGGATTATCAGTGTTGTTTTAGTTTATCTTTATGTTTGGTTAACTGGCGCGCCAGTTTATCAATTAAGCCATCAATTGCCGCATACATATCCTGGCCATCAGAGCTTGCATGGATTTCACCACCATTCACATGAAGCGTCGCATCGGCAATATGCGTGACTTTTTCCACTTTTAACACAATGTAGACTTGGTTAATTCTTTCGAAGTACTGCTCCAGTTTGGCAAACTTCGTACTCACAAAATCGCGCAGTGCGTCAGTGATTTCGACGTTATGTCCTGTAATGTTGAGCTGCATAGTGTCTTCCTTATCGGTTAAGTCATACCAGCTGTTTACGCTGATTTGACGGTGGTATGGATAAAGACTCTCGGTACTTCGCAACAGTGCGGCGGGCCACCATGATCCCCTGATCGGATAGCATAGTCGTTAACTTGCTATCACTTAGAGGTTTCGCAGGGTTTTCTGCCGCAATTAATTTCTTCACTAGTGCCCGAATCGCCGTTGACGAGGCCTCACCTCCGCCTTCGGTATTCACATGGCTTGAGAAGAAATACTTCAATTCAAAAATGCCGCGTGGACTGTGCAAATATTTTTGCGTGGTCACTCGGGAAATAGTCGATTCATGCATTTCGACTACCTGGGCGATATCAGCAAGAACCATTGGTTTCATATGCTCTTCGCCGTGTTCAAAAAAACCTTGTTGCTGCTCAACGATACAGCGACTGACACGCAGCAGCGTATCGTTGCGACTCTCAAGACTTTTAATCAACCACTTCGCTTCTTGCAGGTTACTGCGAATAAATTGCGAGTCGCTGTCGTTACGGGCATTGGTACCCATCGCAGCGTACTGCTGATTTATTTTAAGGCGTGGAATGCTGTCGGCATTTAGTTCAACCGTCCAGCGCCCCTGAATCTTTTTGACCAGAATATCGGGAATGACATATTCGGGTTCACTGGTTTGAATCGATTGACCAGGACGTGGATCAAGAGACTGAATCAGGCACATAGCCTCTTTCAGCACTTCTTCTTTTAAGCGAGTGACGCGCATCAGGCTACGGAAATCATGATTGGCGAGCAGATCCAGATGATCGCTGACAATCAGTCGTGCCTCGGTCAGCCACGGTGTTTCACGGGAAAATTGCGAAAGCTGGATCAGCAAGCAATCGCGTAGATCGCGTGCAGCGACACCTACGGGGTCGAATCGTTGAACGCGTTTAAGTACCGCTTCTATTTCATCGATGGTGATTTCGTCATCACCCATGCTTTCGAGAATTTCATCAAGCGAAACTGTCAGATAGCCCATCTCATCAACAGCATCAACGATTGATGTCGCAATGGCGGTATCGGTATCAGAAAACGGAGTAAGATCGACCTGCCACATCAGATAATCCTGAAGCGACTGGGTAGTTTCCCCCTGATAAACCGGTAACTCGTCGTCAATGTAATCTGTGCCGGTTCCTGATGGTGTACCTGCGGTGTAGATTTCATCCCAACTGGTATCTAACGGCAATTCGTCAGGCATCTCTTTTTGTTCGAGAGCTTCACGAGTATCTAACGCTTCGTTTTCACGAACTTCCTGAGTTTCAATTTCTTCATGCAGATCGGTTTGCTCAAGCAGTGGGTTACTTTCCAGTGCTTGCTGGAGTTCTTGCTGAAGCTCTAACGTTGACAGTTGCAACAGACGAATTGCCTGCTGTAACTGTGGAGTCATAGCAAGTTGTTGGCTAAGTCGTAATTGCAAACCTTGCTTCATATTCAGAGCGAGCTTCCTCAGGTATATACCCAGCATACTTCGAGTTGCAGGAACGTGGGCAACTCGAATTACCCTGAGTATTAATAATTATACTTCCTACCCTATCAGAGTCTGAACTCTTCGCCCAGATAGACGCGCTTAACATGCTCATCTTCCAGGATTTCCGCAGGCGTGCCATGGGCAATTAACTGGCCCTGGCTTACGATGTAGGCTCGTTCACACACGGCCAACGTTTCGCGTACGTTATGGTCAGTAATCAGCACACCAAGCCCGCTGTCGCGCAAATGTTCGATGATTCGCTTGATGTCGATGACGGAGATTGGGTCAACACCCGCAAAAGGTTCGTCCAACAGAATAAATTTCGGGTTTGCGGCCAGAGCTCGGGCAATTTCGACACGACGGCGTTCACCACCCGACAGCGACTGCCCGAGGTTGTTGCGCAAATGCTCAATGTGAAACTCTTCCATCAACTCATTCGCGCGGTCTTCACGCTGCTCAGCGCTGAGATCATCACGAATTTGCAGGACTGCCATCAAGTTATCGAACACGCTTAAGCGACGGAAAATTGACGCTTCTTGCGGTAAATAGCCAATGCCACGACGGGCACGCGCATGAAGCGGCAGAAGACTGATGTCTTCGTCATCAATAATGATGTTGCCTGCATCACGCGGAACAATGCCAACAACCATGTAAAAAGTCGTCGTTTTGCCTGCACCGTTAGGGCCAAGCAAACCAACAATTTCACCTGATTTAACGGTCAGGCTGACGTCTTCAACAACGCGGCGGCCTTTGTAGGCTTTGGCGAGGTGTTTTGCAATTAAAGTAGCCATAACGAATTAGTTACTCTTTTTCGGGGCTGGCGCCGGAGCCTTGCCGTCTTTTTTCTGCAATTGAGAAGGGACCAGAACCGTGGTGACTCGTTTACCTTTTTCGCTAAAGGCCTGCATTTTCTGCTCTTTAACGAGGTAGGTAATTTTGTCGCCTTTGATATTACTGTCGACCTGCTCGAGATAAGCGTTACCGGTCAGAACGACAAAGTCGTTTTGCAACTCATAGTGCATGGTCGCTGAGTGGCCGCTAACGGGTTTACCGCTATCTTGCATCTGATAGAAAGTGGCAGGATTACCATAACCATCAATCACTTCTTTACCTTGCTCACCGCCAGGGCGGGTCACAACCACTTTATCGGCGTTAATTTTGATACTGCCTTGTGTCACGATCACATTGCCGGTGAAGGTGACGACGTTGCCTTGCATATCCAGCGACTGCTGGTCAGATTCAATATGAATCGGCTGATCGGTATCACCGGTCAGCGCAAATGCCGAAAAACTGGCGGCTAAAAGCGTACTGGTCAGTACTAAATTACGGCTGAGTTTGTTTATTCTGGATTTCATAGGATGTTCTAACCTTTTCAATCAGCTCGGCATTTTTACTGCGTAAGTTTCCACGCATTTTGAGGCCGGTAGAGTTAAAGCTGGTTCCGTACAAGGTTACCTGGTCATCAGACGCAACATCCTGAGTGACTAAATTAACCTGCGCATTGTCCGTGGTAATTTTGCGTAGCTGTGAATCTGGTGTCAGAGCTGTCAGTACCACATTCCCGTACAAATACAGCATCCGATCGTTAGTCAGTTTGGCGCGATCTGCCCGTAATGACCAGGTTGCTACTTTGTTTTCGTCATACTGTGTCATCACCGGATTGGTGAACCACGAAATAGCGGTATCGGAAAAATATTCAACATGTTCTGCGACCAGGCGGTAATTTAAAGCCCCTTCAGGACTGTAGGCGAGAGTCGTAGAATGTTCACTTTTATAGGTCGGCTCGTTACTATTTACTGTTTGTGGCGCAACAGTGTCTTTATCGACCAGATTTACACCAATCAATACCAGTGCCAGCAATGAGAGCAGGATGATAACCCAACGTCTGGTCTTACTCATATAGATAGCCCTTTGGCCTCATCAAGCTTTCCTTGGGCCAGTAAAAGGAGATCGCAGACTTCGCGTACTGCTCCTCGCCCGCCAGCAATACGTGTAACGTAGTCGGCACGAGGAATAAGTAAAGGATGAGCATCCGCTACCGCGACACTCAAACCTACTTTAGCCATTACAGGCCAGTCGATTAAATCATCCCCGACATAAGCCACTTGCTCAGCGGGAATGGCGAGCTTATCTAATAGATCCTGAAAAGCCAGCAGCTTGTCAGATTGCCCTTGATAAAGATGGGTAATGCCAAGTGTTTCACACCTGTCTTCAAGAAGTTTTGCTTTTCGGCCAGTAATAATCGCCACTTCGATATCAGAAGTCAGCACACAGCGAATCCCATAGCCATCACGCACGTTGAATGCTTTCAGCTCTTCGCCGCTATTACCCATATAAATCAGGCCGTCAGACATTACTCCGTCAACATCTAAAATAAGCAGGCGCACGTTTGCTGCCTGCTCCATCACGCGCGTGCTTACCGGCCCATAACAAGTGGCAAGAGACGCTTCATGGTTACTCATTAAGGCTAATCCTTTGTTAAACCACGCCTGCGCGTAGCATGTCATGCATATGTACCACACCCAGTAGTTGCTCGCCATCTGCAACCAGTACTGAGGTTATATGGCGAGACTGCATCAAGTTCAGTGCATCAACCGCCAATAACGTTGGGCGAACACGAATTCCGCCGACAGTCATGACATCTGCAATATTCAGGGAGTGGAGATCAACGCCCATATCAAAGACTCGACGCAAGTCACCATCAGTAAAGATCCCTTCAATTTTCATCAGGGAGTCACAGATTACGGTCATACCCATATTTTTGCGCGTTATTTCCAGTAATGCATCGCGCAATGACGCATCTTTACTGACATGCGGGATCTCATCACCAGTGTGCATAATATCGCTGACACGTAATAACAGTTTACGTCCCAATGCACCGCCTGGGTGAGAAAGAGCAAAATCTTCTGCAGTAAAGCCACGAGCTTTCAGCAGAGCAACAGCAAGCGCGTCACCCATCACAAGTGTTGCCGTGGTGCTGGACGTTGGAGCCAGTCCCAGAGGGCAAGCCTCCTGGGGAACCTTGACACATAGATGGACGTCGGCCGCTTTGCCCATTGAGCTTTCCGGGCGGCTGGTGATGCAAATCAGTGGCACCTGCAATCGTTTGAGAACTGGAATTAGCGCCAGAATTTCGTTCGATTCGCCAGAGTTAGAAATAGCGATAACAATATCTTGCGTGCTAACCATGCCGAGGTCGCCATGGCTTGCTTCACCTGGGTGAACGAAAAACGAAGGTGTACCGGTACTTGCAAAAGTTGCCGCCATCTTTTTACCGATGTGACCAGATTTGCCCATACCCATGACAACGACTTTGCCCTGGCAATAAAACATTTTTTCACAGGCCGCAGAAAAGTCTGTGTTGATGTATTGCTCGAGCTGATCCAGGCCTTCACGTTCGATTTTCAGTACTTCTTTACCTGCTTGCTGAAAGTCAAAACCCGGTTGTAATTCTATCTGTGACATAATTTCCGTTCCGCTTTACCCTACGACAGGTGATGCAATAAACCACAGCACCACAATCCATACGAAGAAACTACATGTTAACAGAGCACCTGCTGCCTTGCCGATAGAGCGTGATTTACGCCAGCAAAGTAATGCAAAAATGGTACTGACGACCAACATGACCCAATAGTCACGGGCAAAGGCATGCGGGTCAATTTCACCCGGTGCAATCAAGGCCGGAATTCCCAATACCAACACAATATTGAAAATGTTCGAGCCGATGATATTGCCAATCGCAATATCGTCTTCGCCTTTACGCGCACCTGCAATGGTCGTTGCAAGTTCAGGCAGACTCGTGCCAACCGCAATAATCGTCAGGCCAATCACTAACTCGCTTACGCCAAAGTAATGCGCCAGTACGCTGGCGTTATCGATAACCATACGTGTGGCCATCGGCATAATGATTAAAGCCACGGCGAGCCATAAAAATGCAACAGGACGGCTCCCTTCACGAGGAAGCTCTGCCAGCTGTTCGCGGGTCAGGTTGTCAGCCCCTTCATTTCCAGCAAAGCGAGCTATTTTAATCGTAAACAGCAGATAAGCTACTGCGACAGTAATCAGTATTACGCCATCAATACGGCTAAGCTGGTTGTCGAAAAGAAGCCATCCGATCACGCCACTGACGACTAACATTAGGGGTAATTCACGGCGTAGAATATCGGAATTCACGGTAAATGGATGTAAAAGTGCCGCGAGGCCGAGAATGAGTAAGATATTGGTAATATTCGAACCTAATGCTGTTCCCACCGCTAAATTTAATTGGCCATTTAGAGCAGCAGAGCTTGCCACGAGAAGTTCAGGTAATGATGTCCCGATGCTGACTACGGTTAAACCGATAAGAAGCGGGGGAACTCCGAAACTGCGGCAAAGTATTGATGCGGCAAACACCAAACGATCTGCCCCGTAGACAACCAAAAGCAAACCGATAATTAACAGAGCTGTAGCTAACAGCATGCAAAATCCTTTATTCAGGTATAATCGCCGGTCTCGTGTTGTGAAAGTACCGGCAGAGCATACAGATCTGTAGGTTATGATATGAATTCTTAATTCTGACTTTATGTGGCAGAAAAGTAAAACAAATGCCAATTTTCGCTAATCAGGGCAGAGAATATTCTGTGAAAATGTTGGGTTGGAACTGAGTTGCTATCCAATACTTCGTGCGTGAACTTGATAAAAGGAAAGATGATGAGCCAGACGCAGACGAATCTGGTCGAAATTCGCGATGTTAGCTTTACTCGCGGCAGTCGGCGCATCTTTGACAATATTTCCCTGAACGTGCCTCGTGGCAAAATTACTGCCATCATGGGGCCTTCAGGAATTGGTAAAACGACATTATTGCGCCTGATTGGTGGTCAGATTCAGCCTGACAATGGTGAAATCCTGTTCGACGGTGAAAACGTGCCTGCCATGTCGCGCTCGCGTCTCTATAACGTACGTAAGCGTATGAGTATGCTGTTTCAATCCGGTGCGTTATTTACTGACCTCAATGTCTTTGAAAATGTGGCATATCCACTACGGGAGCACCGCCGCTTGCCGGAGGAGTTGCTGCATAGCACTGTGATGATGAAGCTTGAGGCGGTGGGATTACGCGGAGCAGCTAAACTGATGCCAAATGAACTCTCTGGCGGTATGGCTCGACGGGCTGCCCTTGCACGCGCCATCGCACTCGAACCCGACCTGATTATGTTTGATGAGCCATTCGTTGGTCAGGACCCTATTACTATGGGTGTGTTGGTCAAACTGATTTCAGAATTAAACAGCGCATTGGGTGTTACCTGTATCGTGGTTTCGCACGATGTGCCTGAAGTGCTGAGCATTGCAGATTACGCCTATATTGCAGCAGATCAGCATATCGTCGCTGAAGGAACACCAACGGCCTTGCGAGAAAATAGTGATCCGCGGGTTCGTCAATTCCTCGACGGTATTGCCGATGGACCAGTACCGTTCCGCTATCCGGCAACGGATTATCGGAATGACTTATTATCAGAAACAGGGAGTTAAGTTACTCATGCTCTTTAATGCACTGGCATCGTTCGGAGAGCGGGGTTTGAAAACCTGCGCGTCATTTGGCCGGGCCGGGATAATGCTTTTTAATGCGCTGGTGGGTAAACCGGAATTCCGCAAACACGCGCCATTACTGATTCGCCAGCTGTATAACGTCGGCGTATTGTCGCTGCTGATTATCATCGTTTCTGGTCTGTTTATCGGCATGGTTCTTGGTTTGCAGGGCTACTTAGTTCTGACGACTTATAGTGCGGAATCAAGCCTGGGGATGCTCGTTGCCTTGTCGCTATTGCGTGAGCTTGGACCTGTAGTGGCAGCGCTGCTGTTTGCAGGACGCGCTGGTTCGGCTTTGACTGCAGAAATTGGCCTGATGAAGGCAACAGAACAGCTCTCCAGTATGGAGATGATGGCGGTTGACCCTTTGCGCCGTGTCGTTTCTCCTCGTTTTTGGGCTGGTGTAATTTCCTTGCCATTACTGACGCTTATCTTTGTCGCAGTAGGGGTATGGGGAGGAGCATTGGTTGGTGTGAACTGGAAGGGAATCGACTCTGGATTCTTCTGGTCAGCCATGCAAGATGCCGTTAACTGGCGTACCGATCTGATTTACTGTGTTATCAAGAGCGTCGTGTTTGCGATAACCGTGACCTGGATTGCGTTATTCAATGGCTACGATGCTATTCCTACGTCCGCAGGGATTAGCCGGGCAACAACACGAACCGTTGTGCACGCTTCATTGGCCGTTTTAGGGCTGGATTTTGTGCTCACTGCACTGATGTTTGGGAATTAAGTTCATGCAAACTAAGAAATTTGAAACTGGGGTTGGGGCGTTTTTGATTATCGCGTTGGCTGCCATTGTCTTTTTGTGTCTTAAAGTGGCAAACGTCACTTCGCTGCGCAGTGAACCAACTTACCGGGTTTACGCGACCTTTGACAATATCGGCAGCCTGAAAACGGGTTCTCCACTGCGCCTTGGCGGTGTAGTGATTGGACGTGTTGATGACATTACTCTTGATCCAAAAACTTACTTACCACGCGTCACCCTGGATATCGAAGAACGCTATAACCATATTCCGGATACCAGTTCGTTGGCGATCCGTACTTCAGGTTTATTGGGTGAGCAGTACCTTGCGCTGAATCTCGGTTTTGATGACCCTGAACTCGGTTCATCTATCCTTAAAGAGGGCGGCACGATTCAGGACACTAAATCAGCTCTGGTGCTAGAAGACCTGATTGGCCAATTCTTGTATAAAAGCGGTAATAGCGATAATCAGAACTCAGGGGATTCCTCAGCGCAGGATTCAGAGAATAATAGTGCAGCGCCACAGCCTGGCACGACGCACTAATCTAAGAGGAAACGTTCTATGTTTAAACGACTTATTATGATTGCCATGTTGGTTATTGCACCTTTGGCGAATGCTGCGGATCAAAGTAATCCATACAAACTGATGGGCGAAGCGGCACAAAAAACATTTGATCGCTTGAAAAACGAGCAGCCTAAGATTCGTCAGAATCCGGACTATTTGCGTGATGTAGTTGGGCAGGAACTTCTGCCATATGTGCAGGTAAAATATGCGGGTGCGCTGGTACTGGGCCGTTACTATAAAGATGCAACGCCTGCACAGCGTGATGCCTACTTCAAAGCGTTCGAAGCGTATCTGAAACAGGCCTATGGCCAGGCGCTTGCGATGTATAACGGGCAATCCTATCAAATCGCACCTGAGCAGCCTCTGGGTGATGCCACTATCATAGCGATTCGCGTAACTATTGTTGATCCAAATGGCCGTCCACCTGTGCGTCTTGATTTCCAGTGGCGCAAAAATACGCAGACCGGTAACTGGCAGGCTTACGACATGATTGCTGAAGGGGTAAGCATGATTACCACTAAACAAAACGAGTGGAGCGATATCCTGCGTACCAAAGGGATTGATGGTTTGACGGCTCAACTGCAATCAATCTCTAAGCTGCCAATTACACTGGAAAACAAAAAGTAATGGCTGGTGAACTTAACTGGCAGCGTGAAGCAGCAACATTGCACCTCACGGGTGAGTTAGATAGCGATACGGTGGGGCCAGTCTGGCTCCAGCGTGAGCAAATCATGGCAGGTATCAAGGTGTTAAACCTTTCGGGTTTATCGCGCGTTGACACTTCAGGTGTAGCGCTTTTGATTCATCTTGTAGATTTCGCAAGGCGTCAAAATGTTGAGATAGAACTCCAGGGCGCCAGCGAGAACTTACAGACGCTGACCAAACTTTATAATCTGCCAGAAGACATCCTTCCTGCTTTTGCAGGCTAATGTTTTCATAGCGTTACTATCATTGCCCCTGATCTTATTGGATCAGGGGCTTTTTGCTTATTTAAGCCAACGCCACTTTCCTCTAAGATGTGTGGCTTGTTTCCTTAACCGACGAATTATATCCCATGGAAAATCATGAAATTCAGACAGTGCTGATGAACGCACTGCCCCTCCAGGAAGTCCACGTCTCAGGCGATGGCAGCCATTTTCAAGTGATTGCGGTGGGTGAGTTATTCGCCGAGTTAAGTCGCGTGAAGAAGCAACAAACAGTTTATGCGCCATTGATGGAGCTGATTGCTGATAACCGTATCCATGCGGTTTCCATCAAGACCTATACTCCGCAAGAGTGGGATCGCGATCGTAAACTTAATGGTTTTTGAGCAATTCGCCACGGCGGGTTGTAACGATTTGAATTTAATAGAGAGCAGTTGCAATGGATAAATTTCGAGTTCAGGGGCCAACCCGACTGAGTGGTGAAGTGACGATCTCCGGGGCGAAAAACGCCGCGCTGCCGATCCTCTTCGCAGCGCTGTTGGCCGAAGAGCCAGTTGAGATTCAAAACGTTCCAAAACTGAAAGACATTGATACCACAATGAAGCTGTTAAGCCAGTTGGGTACCAAAGTTGAACGTAACGGTTCAGTGTGGATCGATGCCAGTGAAGTAAATATCTTCTGTGCGCCTTATGATCTGGTTAAAACCATGCGTGCTTCTATCTGGGCGCTGGGGCCGTTGGTCGCACGTTTCGGCCAGGGTCAGGTCTCTTTACCTGGTGGCTGTGCAATTGGCGCACGTCCTGTTGATTTACACATTACGGGTCTTGAACAGCTTGGCGCGGAAATCAAACTGGAAGAAGGCTACGTTAAAGCTTCTGTTCAGGGCCGCCTGAAGGGCGCGCATATTGTGATGGATAAAGTGAGCGTAGGCGCCACTGTCACCATCATGAGTGCTGCAACCCTTGCAGAAGGTACAACTATCATTGAAAACGCTGCCCGTGAGCCGGAGATCGTTGATACAGCGAACTTCCTCAACACGTTGGGTGCGAAAATCACTGGTGCAGGCACCGATCGCATTACTATCCAGGGCGTTGAGCGCCTGGGTGGTGGTGTTTATCGTGTGGTGCCAGATCGTATCGAAACCGGTACTTTCCTGGTGGCAGCTGCGATTTCTGGCGGGAAAATTGTTTGCCGTAATGCCCAACCCGACACGCTTGATGCGGTGCTGGCGAAACTGCGTGAAGCAGGCGCGGACGTTGAAGTCGGCGAAGATTGGGTGAGCCTCGATATGCACGGTAAACGTCCTAAAGGCGTGACAATCCGTACTGCGCCGCACCCAGGTTTCCCTACCGACATGCAAGCTCAGTTCACTTTGTTGAACCTCGTGGCGGAAGGTACAGGCGTAATCACTGAAACGATTTTTGAAAATCGCTTCATGCACGTTCCGGAACTTATCCGTATGGGCGCACACGCAGAGATTGAGAGCAATACAGTGATTTGCCACGGCGTTGAGAAGCTGTCTGGTGCACAAGTGATGGCAACTGACTTACGCGCCTCTGCAAGCCTCGTTCTGGCGGGTTGTATCGCAGAAGGGACCACAGTGGTGGATCGTATCTACCACATCGATCGTGGCTACGAGCGCATTGAAGATAAACTTCAGGCGTTAGGTGCGAAGATTGAACGTGTGAAAGGTAATAGCGGCGAATAACATTCGTTGTGAAAAAAAACCGGGCTTGTGAACTGCACCCAAAAAGTTGGACACCCAACCGAGTAAGGTGCAGTTTTTTATGAGCAAATATTCTCTTAGCTTCAAACTTCAGGTTGTGAAGCACTATCTTTCCGGTCTGGAAGGGTACAAAGCGACAGCAAAGCGTTTTGGTATCGATCACAGTGCCGTTCGTAAGTGGTCTGCCGTCTGGAAGCTTCATGGCGAAGCCGGGCTAACCACACGACGCTTCACCTACTCTCCTGTCTTTAAAGAGTCCGTCATCCTGTATATGCGTGAGCATCGACAGTCTGTTCGCGAAGTTTGTGCAACATTCTCTATTCCTGCCTTTTCCACGGTTTGTGAGTGGGAACGACTGTATGATGAAGGCGGTCTGCAAGCCCTGACAGATAACCGCCGCAGGAAAAAAACGATGCCGGATACCCCTGGAAATAAATCAGTCAACACGCCTCAAACGCCCCTTAACCCGGACGAACGTGAGGAGCTCGAGCAGCTACGCGTCGAAGTRGCTTATCTAAAAAAGCTTCAGGCCTTACTCAGGGAAAAAAACACGCCAGAACGCGGCAGAAAACACAGGTCGTGAATGAGTTAAGGCCGCAGCATCCCCTGGCTCGTCTGTTAAAAGCGGCGGAGCTGGCCAGAAGTACGTTTTACTGGCAGCTGGCTTGCGCGAAAAAACCGGACAAATATGCTGATGATAAGCATCAGATTTTAGCGCTGTTCCATAAGCATAAAGGGCGATATGGATACCGGCGTATCACGCTGGCCGGTCGTCGGCAAGGGAGTTCACTGAATCATAAAACGGTTCAGAGACTGATGCAGCAGTTAGACTTAACCGCCTGTATCAGAAGGAAGAAATACAACTCTTACAAAGGGCGATATGGCAAAGCTGCGGGTAATGTGCTGAACCGCCAGTTCAGTGCAGACAAACCCAACCAGAAGTGGGTAACAGACGTGACAGAATTTAAAATTGCCGGGGAAAAGCTGTATTTATCCCCGGTCCTTGACCTGTATAACGGTGAAATCGTGGCGTATCAGATGGAGCATCGACCCGTTCTGTCGATGGTGGACGATATGCTGAGTAAGGCGCTGTCGGTTCTGAGTGAAGGTGAATATCCGCTGGTACATTCAGACCAGGGTTGGCAGTATCAGATGGCGCACTATCAGAAGCGACTCAGGGAAGCAGGGCTGAAACAGAGTATGTCACGCAAGGGAAACTGCTATGACAATGCGGTGATAGAAAGCTTCTTCGGCACGCTGAAAACGGAATGCCTGTATCTGGAGGAGTATAAAAGCATCAGGGAGTTACGGGATGCTATTGACGAATATATCTACTATTACAACCATGAAAGAATAAAACAGAAACTAAAAGGCCTGAGTCCGGTAGAGTACCGAACCCAGGCCCAGATAGCCGCCTGATATAAACCGTCCAACTTTATGGGGTCAGTTCACTTGCCCGGTTTTTTTTATCTTTTCCGCATCAAGCTCGTTCGGTCAATGAACTGATGAGTTTGCGGATCGTAGTAGCGTGAAGGCCAAATCACCCAAGGTGAAGTTTCCAGTGCCTGCGCGATGATTAATTCACCTTTTGGCCAGGGTCGTGTCAACGTATTAGCCAAAGTAGAAGAGCTTAAACCTGCTTTCCGTGATTCAGCCGCAAGTGATGTTCCGCGTTTGCGCAGCCCTGCAATGATATCTGCCGGGTGCCAGTCAGTATTGTTACTTTCCATGTTTCTCCCTGTAACCGCTTCTATTTACCGGTTTGCTCAATTGCGGTTATAGCACAGCATGCATCCAAAAGACTCCAATAAATGGCGTAAAAATTCAAATTTGTGTTAACACGCACAAAGTGAATGAAACCAATGAGTACAGAGTTCTGCGGAGAGTAATTTTGAAGGATTGAATAAATTTATTGGAAACTTAGTGCGCCTTTGAACGGCGCACTAAATAGAGATTAACGATCGCGTTGAACAGCCATACGAGCCAGAGCAATTAAAGCTTCTTTGTACTCGCTTTCAGGCAGAACATTCAGAGCTGAAATAGCTTTGTCAGCTTCTTGTTCTGCTCGTAATTGAGTCCATTCCAGTGAGCCACAGGCAGCCATAGCATCTAATACTGGCTGCAGTAAATGACGCCCATTGCCTTGTTCAATAGCTTCACGAATCATTTTTGCTTGCTCAGCGCTACCGTTACGCATTGCGTGCAGCAAAGGGAGAGTAGGCTTGCCTTCGTTCAAGTCATCACCCACATTTTTACCAAGCGTTTGGCCATCAGCACTATAGTCAAGAAGATCATCGATAAGCTGGAAAGCAGTCCCGAGATAGCGACCATAATCCTGAAGTGCCTGTTCTTGTTCTGCAGTGGCATCAGCTAAAATACCTGAGCATTGCGCTGCAGCTTCGAATAAACGCGCTGTTTTGCTGTAAATCACCCGCATATAGCTTTCTTCGGTAATATCAGGGTCATTACAATTCATCAATTGCAGAACTTCACCCTCGGCAATTACATTCACCGCTTCGGACATCACTTCCAGAACCTTGAGCGAGCCTAGTTGAGTCATCATCTGGAAGGCGCGGGTATAAATAAAATCACCAACCAATACACTAGCGGCATTGCCAAATGCAGCGTTAGCAGTTGCCTTCCCGCGACGCATATCTGACTCATCAACGACATCATCATGAAGCAGTGTCGCGGTGTGGATAAATTCAATGAGCGCCGCAATATTGATGTGTGCGCTTCCCTGATAACCAAGCGTGCGAGCAGCAAGAACAGCAATCATTGGGCGGATACGTTTACCACCGCCACTGACGATGTAGTACCCTAACTGATTGATCAATTGGACATCTGAATTCAACTGTTCAAGGATGACCGCATTGACTCCCGCCATATCTTGCGCGGTTAACTCGTTAATTTTTTCTAAATTCATCGCAAAAGTCTGGCTTAAAGTCCTGTTTACCACATGTCTTTATGGAATCACGTGAGGGTAGAGGAGTAATAATGTAGTACAGATTGTACTGAAAAAACGAGGCAGATAAACGGCTGGTGTGATGCTGCGTTTTTTTTCTACTCTGTTTAATGACAGGGCTTGTCAAAGGCTCTCGTTTTGCGTAATATTCGCGCCCTATTGTGAATATTTATAGCGCCACCTGAAACATACGTAAGGTGCGTGCGGAAAGCGGAGTTTTATATGTACGCGGTTTTCCAAAGTGGTGGTAAACAACACCGAGTAAGCGAAGGTCAAACCATTCGCCTGGAAAAGCTGGACATCGCAACTGGCGAAGCAGTTGAGTTCGCAGAAGTTCTGATGATCGCTAATGGTGAAGAAATCAAAATCGGCGTTCCTTTCGTCGATGGCGGCGTAATCAAAGCTGAAGTTGTTGCTCATGGTCGTGGCGAGAAAATTAAGATTGTTAAGTTTCGTCGTCGTAAACACTACCGTAAGCAGCAGGGTCATCGTCAGTGGTTCACTGATGTGAAAATCACCGGCATCAGCGCTTAATACAGGGGAGCATATTAAATGGCACATAAAAAGGCTGGCGGCTCTACTCGTAACGGTCGCGATTCCGAAGCTAAACGTCTGGGCGTAAAACGTTTCGGCGGTGAAGCAGTTCTGGCAGGCAGCATTATCGTTCGTCAACGTGGTACTAAATTCCACGCTGGTACTAACGTAGGTTGCGGCAAAGATCATACTCTGTTCGCTTTGACTGACGGTAAAGTTAAGTTCGAAGTTAAAGGTCCGAAAAACCGTAAGTTCATCAGCATCGTTGCTGAATAAGTTTTTCGCGTCCCGGTAACGGATAGAAGCCCCGCAACACGTTGCGGGGCTTTTTACATTCTGCGGCCGGTAAATCAGGTATACCCATTAGTATTCGAGTTGCACTCAACGCCCCTGCAGCTTGAAGGATTATGGGTATAGTCGCAGGGAATGAAGCATGAAACAGCAGGCTGGCATTGGCATTCTCCTGGCGCTTACAACAGCAATTTGCTGGGGTGCATTGCCAATAGCGATGAAACAGGTGCTGACGGTAATGGAACCGCCAACAGTTGTTTTTTATCGCTTCCTGATGGCAAGTCTGGGTTTGGGTTGCATTCTCGCAATACGCGGAAAATTGCCTCCGTTGGCGTTGTTCAGAAAGCCTCGTTGGTTAGGCCTACTCGCGATTGCAACGGGTGGCTTGTTCGGCAACTTTTTGCTGTTTAGTTCATCACTACAGTATTTAAGCCCGACGGCATCACAGGTCATTGGTCAGCTTTCCCCGGTGGGAATGATGGTGGCAAGTGTGGTGGTGCTAAAAGAGAAAATGCGCGGCACGCAGGTCATCGGGGCCATAATGTTACTTTGCGGGTTGGTGATGTTTTTTAATACCAGCCTGATAGAAATTTTTACCCGCCTGACAGATTACACCCTGGGGGTGATTTTCGGTGTTCTGGCGGCGACAGTGTGGGTCACCTATGGTGTGGCGCAGAAGGTATTATTACGCCGCCTGGCCTCGCAACAGATCCTCTTTTTATTGTACACTTTATGTACTCTTGCGCTTTTTCCATTGGCTCAGTTGGATAAAATCTTCCAACTCAGTAATTGGCAACTGGCGTGTTTAGTTTTCTGTGGCCTGAATACACTGGTTGGGTATGGGGCACTGGCAGAAGCCATGGCAAGGTGGCAGGCGGCACAGGTTAGCGCCATTATTACGCTAACTCCGCTGTTTACTTTGCTATTTTCAGATTTATTAGCGTTAGCCTGGCCCGATTTCTTCGCCATGCCGTTGCTTAACCTTGTCGGTTATAGCGGTGCGTTTGTCGTGGTAGCAGGTGCGATGTATTCAGCCATTGGTCACCGTCTTTGGGGACGCTGGCGCAAAACCGAAGCTGTTCTTCCAGTACAACGTTCGGGCGAATGATTTACGGAGAAGTGAAATGAAGTTTGTTGATGAAGCAACGATCCTGGTCGTAGCAGGTGATGGCGGTAACGGCTGCGTTAGCTTCCGTCGTGAAAAATATATTCCCAGAGGCGGCCCGGACGGTGGTGACGGCGGTGATGGCGGTGATGTGTGGCTTGAGGCTGACGAAAACCTCAATACTCTTATCGACTATCGCTTTGAGAAATCTTTCCGCGCTGAACGTGGTCAAAATGGCCAGAGCCGTGACTGTACCGGTAAACGTGGTAAAGACATTACCGTTAAGGTACCTGTAGGGACTCGTGTTATCGATCAGGGCACTGGCGAGACTATGGGTGACATGACCCAGCATGGTCAGCGACTGATGGTTGCTAAAGGCGGCTGGCACGGTTTGGGTAACACCCGTTTCAAGTCATCTGTAAACCGTACACCACGCCAGAAAACCATGGGTACCCCAGGTGAGAAGCGCGATATTCAACTTGAGCTGTTACTGCTGGCTGACGTTGGTATGCTTGGCTTGCCTAATGCGGGCAAATCTACCTTTATTCGTTCTGTCTCTGCAGCAAAACCAAAAGTAGCGGATTATCCGTTTACTACCCTGATCCCAAGCCTTGGTGTTGTCCGTATGGATAACGAGAAGAGCTTTGTGGTTGCCGATATTCCAGGGTTGATTGAAGGTGCGGCTGAAGGCGCAGGCCTCGGTATCCGCTTCCTGAAACACCTTGAGCGTTGCCGTGTGCTGTTGCACCTCATCGATATCGCACCAATTGACGAATCCGATCCGGTTGAAAATGGCCGGGTCATCATTGGTGAATTGGAGAAATACAGCGAGAAACTTGCTGAGAAGCCACGTTGGTTGGTCTTCAACAAATGCGATTTGATGAGCAAAGAAGACGCCGAAGCGCGTGCAAAAGAAATTGCGACCGCAATGGGCTGGGAAGAGAAATACTACCTGATCTCTGCGGTTAATCGCGAAGGTGTGAATGCGCTGTGCTGGGATGTAATGGACTTCATCATTGCTAACCCGAAAATCGCTGAGCTTCAGCCTGTTGCTCCTGAGAAAGTCGAGTTTATGTGGGATGATTATCATCAGCAGCAACTCGATGCAGTAGAAGCAGAAGAAGATGATGACTGGGATGACGACTGGGATGAAGATGACGACGAAGGTGTTGAAATCATCTATCAGAAATAAGACGTTATCTGACGTTATCTAATGAAGGGCCGGAATTTTCCGGCCTTTTTTATTGGCTTTGCGAAGGTATCCAGCAACGTGCCAGCAGACCAGTGCTCTCTGGGCCATTTTCCAAATCTAACCTTCCATGGTGTAACTGCACAATACGTTGGACAATATTCAGACCAAGACCACTTCCACCATAACGTTCATCCATACGACGGAACGGGTCGGTAATCGTCTTGCGGTGCTGTTCATTTATCCCTGGTCCCTGATCAGCAACCATCAGTGTTGCGCCAGTCCCCTGAGCGTCTAACGAAACCGTTATAATACTTTTCGTCGGGCTGTAACGGGATGCATTTTCCAGCAGATTACGTAGCATCAGGCGCAGCAGCACTGCATCTCCTTGCACCATATTTTCACTTTCTTTTGCCCAGATAATGGTTTGATCGCGCAAGGCGACCATTTCATCCATTTCCATTTTGAGCGGCGAAATAATGTCACGTTGCCAGTTCAACGTATCGTAATGCCCACTCGCCAGAGCCTGCCCTGCGCGCGCGAGCATCAGCAACTGTTCTATGGTATGCATCAGCTGATCTATTCGCTCCAGCAGCATAGGAGCTTGCTGAACGCCTGAATTTGCCATCAATTCAAGATGCAGCCGGATGCCGGCAAGCGGTGTACGAAGCTCATGGGCTGCATCTGCTGTAAATAAGCGTTCCTGCTGAATAGTATGATCAAGCCTTGCCAGCAATTGATTCAGTGAATTGGTGACGGCAACCATCTCCTCCATATCTGAATACATTGGCAGAGGTGTAAGGTTATCAGCTGAACGATTAGCAAGGCTGGTGCGCAGGCGATTCAATGGACGTGTAATCCAGGTGATCGCCCAGAAAGAGAAGAACAATGTGAAACCAATCATCACCAGAGAAGGAACTAGCAATGAAGCAATAGCTTCGCGGATCTCTTTCTCTACATGCTGATTTCGTGCCTTGGCAGAAAGCGTTTCACTGACGAGGAAACTGATTTGCTCGCGACTTTCATGCCATAACCAAATGACACTAATTAACTGGAAAAACAAAAGAATAAGAGCAAGAAGAATCATTAATCGCTGGCGCATACTATTCATGTTCGGCTCTCCAGTCGATAGCCAACACCACGCACGGTTTTTATTCTGTCCTTGCCTAGCTTGCGTCGAAGATTGTGGATATGCACTTCTAACGTATTTGAGCCTGGGTCATCCTGCCAACTGTAGATATCTTGCTGTAATGTTTCACGATGAACCGTCTGCCCGATTCGCATCATCAAGCGTGTGAGTAACGCGAACTCTTTTGGCGTGATTTCAACAGGCTGGTCTTGTAGCAGCACTTGCTGAGTTTGCAGGTTGAGTGTCAGATCATCATGCTGAAGAAGGTTATCGCTATGTCCCTGATAACGGCGAATCAATGCCCGCGTGCGGGCCTGTAACTCGGCGAGCGCAAAAGGTTTGACCAGGTAATCATCGGCGCCCGAATCCAGCCCGTTAACTCTGTCTTCCAGCGCATCACGTGCGGTCAGTATTAGCACTGGCGTGCTGATACTGCGGCGACGCCATTGCCTTAACAGCGTCGCGCCGTCTTTATCCGGTAGGCCAAGATCGAGGATGATCATGCTGTATTCACCACTGTCTATTAGCGCATCGGCTTCGGCAGCAGTCGTTGCGCAATCAAGAGCGTAACCCTCGCTGTTCAGTGCCAGCACCAGGCCTTCCCGTAACAGTAAATCGTCTTCAACAATCAGCAGTTTCATAACTCAATTATTCTGGTAGATATCCTTATAGAGACGACTTTCAAAGCGCACTAATGGGATACGACGGTTACGTTGATCGGCAGGCTCTACAGCATAGCCTGACAAATATTGCACAAAGGCCATACGTTGGCCGCTGGCAGTGGTGATAAATCCGGCAAGGTTATATACACCTTGCAGTGAGCCTGTCTTAGCCGAAACTTTGCCGTCAACACCCGCCTGATGTAGGCCTGCACGATACTGCAGTGAGCCGTCGTAGCCGGCCAGTGGTAACATTGAGATAAAGTTAAGCTCAGTGTCATTCTGGGCGATGTATTGCAGCACCTGCATCATCGTAGCGGGTGAAATCAGATTATGCCGAGACAACCCCGAGCCATCTACCACGATACTATTACCTAAATCGACACCCGCTTTTTGTCGCAGGATTTGTCGTACTGCGTCGGCACCTGAACGCCATGTCCCTGGTACGCCAAAACGGTTATGTCCTATGGTTCGAAAAACAGTATCGGCGATCATGTTGTCTGATTTCTTCAGCATTACCTTTAGCAAATCGTGCAGTGGTGCAGATTGCTTGCTGGCAATTACCGTTCCAGGAGTATTGGATTGCGTCTGACGCAATAAGGTTCCGCTATAGCTGATCCCAGCTTCTTTCAGCTCGGCCTTCAAAATCGCTCCCGCGTAACTGGCTCCATCTTGTATCGCGAAGGCGAGGGGGAGGGGGTCTGCACGTTGCGTCATGCAACCGGTAAGTGTGAAGCGATTCAGGTCGCCTGGCACCACATCCAGTTCACAATATTGTGCATCTGGTGAGCCTTTGGCGAGAGTTCTAACCTGGCTGAACATAACCACAGGATAGTAGGAAGCGATGCGGATGAAGGCTAAATCATCAGCTTTTGGGGCACTATAGAGCGAAACAGAGAAACAGTTTCGGTCGACAATTGCAGCGGCTGGAGGGGCGCTAAAACACTGAGTCATGTCATTCCACGGCCAGCCAGGCGCTTTGTCGTGACTGGCAAATATGGAGGTGTCGACCAGTACATTTCCCTGAATTTGTTGCACGCCTGATTTTTTCAGGACTGCGACCATATTACGAATATCCTGACGTTTTAGCGTAGGATCGCCACCAAATCGGGCAATAAGGTCACCTTGCAATACGCCATTACTGACTTGCGCATTACTTTCAAGCGTGGTGTTAAACCTGAAATCTGGGCCCAATTGTAATAATGCTGCCAGAGCCGTGATGACTTTTTGGGTACTTGCGGGCAGAGCCATCTGTTGACTGTGATAGTCAATCAATGGGGCAGGCGCACCAATTTTTTGCACCATCAAAGCCAGGTTCGCGCCAGCTGGCAACTGGGAAGTATAGTCTTCAACGTTGGCGGCCTGGACGGTAAACACCACAGCACTGGTCAATCCAATGACAAATCTAAAAAATCGCATAATCTCGCGGTAACAACCTGGAAACGTAGCGCCATACTACGGTGCATCGCAGTGCAAAGTAAACGATGACCCTCAGTGAACTCCAGGGTAAAATACAGGTCAATTTGGAAACCGTTCCTGGCCTGGTGCTTTGCTCCGGGTCAGTTTTATTTTGCTTAGTGCCAGGGGTTTGCCTTATTTAAAGCAAACCAGGCTCTGGATTCAGGAATGCCATTTGGTAGTTCTGAACAGGAAAGTTTTGAAGAGGTATAACAATGCAACCTATTCCGATGACCCTACGTGGCGCAGAAAGATTACGTGAAGAGCTGGATTTCCTGAAGTCTGTGCGCCGCCCACAAATTATTGCTGCGATTGCTGATGCTCGTGAACATGGCGATCTGAAAGAAAATGCTGAGTACCACGCCGCGCGTGAGCAACAGGGTTTTTGTGAAGGCCGTATCCAGGATATCGAAGCGAAGCTGTCCAACGCTCAGATTATCGATATCACCAAAATGCCAAATAATGGTCGTGTCATTTTTGGCGCGAGCGTTACAGTTTTGAATCTGGATAACGACGAAGAGCAGACTTATCGCATTGTGGGTGATGATGAAGCTGATTTTAAACAGAATCTTATTTCTGTGAACTCACCGATTGCTCGTGGCCTCGTAGGCAAAGAGCAGGAGGATGTTGTTGTTATCCGCACACCGGGTGGTGATGTAGAGTTCGAAATACTAAAAGTGGAATATTTATAATATCTGCTACGCTTTTTTACAGCGTGGCGTATTGTAAAGAAAGGAAAAAGGCCGCACCGCGGCCTTTTATCAACTAACAGAGCGTGGCATTTTGCACACTCTCTGCTTATTTTGGCAGAGAAATTTTGCGCTCTTTAGACGGGCGATAGAGCACCAGCGTTTTGCCGATAACCTGTACATTACAGGCGCCGGTTTCACGCACGATGGCATCCGCAATCAAGGTTTTAGTTTCGCGATCTTCTGTTGCGATTTTCACCTTGATTAACTCATGATGTTCAAGCGCTTGTTCAATCTCGGCCAGTACCCCTTCGGTCAAACCGTTATTGCCAAGCATGACTACAGGCTTGAGCGGATGTGCAAGACCTTTTAGGTGCTGTTTTTGTTTAGTACTCAGATTCATCGTATTTTTTGCTTACGTTGGGATTGAAAACGGTTCATTCTACCGCCATATCTCCCGTATCGCCAATCGGCTGTGCTGATAACTCTTACAGCCTGCTACTCACGATGAACAAAGTTGGAAATTGAGATGACAGGTAAAAAGCGTTCTGCCAGCTCCAGTCGCTGGCTGCAGGAACACTTTAGCGATAAATATGTAATTCAGGCGCAGAAAAAAGGGTTACGTTCCCGTGCCTGGTTTAAACTTGATGAAATACAGCAAAGTGACAAACTTTTTAAGCCAGGAATGACAATTGTTGATCTTGGTGCTGCTCCCGGAGGTTGGTCACAATATGTTGTGACTCAAATCGGGAATCAGGGGCGAATCATTGCTTGCGATCTTTTACCAATGGATCCTATCGTTGGTGTCGACTTCCTTCAGGGCGATTTTCGTGATGAATTAGTCGTGAAAGCTCTGCTGGATCGTGTTGGTGACAGTAAAGTTCAGGTTGTCATGTCAGATATGGCTCCAAATATGAGCGGGACACCGGCAGTTGATATTCCCCGGGCAATGTATTTAGTAGAACTGGCACTTGAAATGTGTCGCGATGTTCTGGCACCGGGCGGTAGTTTTTTAGTGAAAGTGTTTCAGGGCGAAGGTTTCGATGAATATCTACGAGAAATTCGCTCCCTGTTTACGACCGTAAAAGTTCGTAAGCCGGACTCTTCTCGTGCCCGCTCACGTGAAGTGTACATTGTAGCGACTGGGCGAAAACTATAGTACCCTGACGCTGTTTGTTAACACAGTTGTAATATGAGGTTAATCCCTTGAGTGACATGGCGAAAAACCTAATACTCTGGCTGGTCATCGCGGTTGTGCTGATGTCTGTGTTCCAGAGCTTTGGGCCCAGCGAGTCAAACGGCCGTAGGGTGGATTACTCCACTTTCCTGTCTGAAGTAAATCAAGACCAGGTTCGTGAAGCGAGTATCAATGGACGTGAAATCAAAGTTACCAAGAAAGATAGTAACCGATACACGACTTACATCCCCGTTAACGATCCTAAACTGCTTGATAACCTGCTGACCAAAAATGTGAAAGTAGTAGGCGAACCGCCTGAAGAGCCAAGCTTGCTGGCTTCTATTTTCATCTCCTGGTTCCCAATGCTATTGCTAATTGGGGTCTGGATCTTCTTTATGCGTCAAATGCAGGGCGGCGGTGGCAAAGGTGCAATGTCGTTCGGTAAGAGCAAGGCGCGTATGCTCACCGAAGACCAAATTAAGACCACTTTTGCTGACGTTGCTGGTTGCGACGAAGCAAAAGAAGAGGTTGCTGAGCTGGTTGAGTACCTTCGTGAGCCAAGCCGTTTCCAGAAACTGGGCGGTAAAATCCCGAAAGGCGTACTGATGGTCGGCCCTCCGGGTACTGGTAAAACCTTGCTGGCGAAAGCCATTGCGGGTGAAGCGAAAGTACCGTTCTTTACTATTTCCGGTTCTGACTTTGTTGAAATGTTCGTGGGCGTGGGTGCATCCCGTGTTCGTGACATGTTTGAACAGGCTAAAAAAGCAGCACCATGCATCATCTTTATCGATGAAATCGACGCCGTCGGCCGTCAGCGTGGGGCAGGTCTGGGTGGTGGTCACGATGAACGTGAACAAACATTGAACCAGATGCTGGTTGAAATGGATGGCTTTGAAGGCAACGAAGGTATCATCGTTATCGCTGCAACAAACCGTCCAGATGTACTTGACCCAGCGTTGCTGCGTCCAGGCCGTTTTGACCGTCAGGTTGTTGTTGGTCTGCCAGATGTACGTGGTCGTGAGCAGATCCTGAAAGTGCATATGCGCCGTGTACCGTTGTCTCCAGATATCGATGCGGCAATCATTGCACGTGGAACTCCAGGCTTCTCCGGTGCGGATCTTGCAAACCTGGTGAACGAAGCTGCTCTGTTTGCTGCCCGTGGCAATAAGCGTGTGGTTTCCATGGTTGAATTCGAAAAAGCGAAAGACAAAATCATGATGGGTGCGGAACGTCGCTCCATGGTGATGACTGAAGCGCAAAAAGAATCCACCGCATACCACGAAGCGGGTCACGCAATTATTGGTCGTTTGGTTCCAGAGCATGATCCTGTGCATAAAGTAACTATCATTCCGCGCGGTCGTGCGCTGGGTGTGACGTTCTTCCTGCCAGAAGGTGATGCAATTAGTGCCAGCCGTCAGAAACTGGAAAGCCAGATCTCTACGCTGTACGGTGGCCGTCTTGCTGAAGAGATTATTTATGGTGCAGAGCACGTTTCTACCGGTGCATCTAACGACATCAAAGTAGCAACGTCTATTGCCCGTAACATGGTGACCCAATGGGGCTTCTCTGAAAAACTCGGCCCGCTGCTTTATGCGGAAGAGGAAGGTGAAGTGTTCCTTGGTCGTTCTGTGGCTAAAGCCAAACATATGTCCGATGAAACTGCACGTATCATCGATCAGGAAGTGAAGCTGTTGATTGAGCGTAACTACGCTCGTGCTCGTCAGCTCCTGAATGAAAATATGGATATTCTTCACACCATGAAAGACGCATTGATGAAGTATGAAACCATCGATGCTCCACAGATTGATGATCTGATGAATCGTCGTGATGTGCGTCCGCCAGCGGGCTGGGAAGAATCAAATAACGGCAACAACAATTCTGATAACAATGGTACACCACGAGCACCGCGTCCGGTCGATGAACCGCGTACGCCAAATCCTGGTAATACTATGTCGGAACAGTTGGGCGACAAATAAGTCGTCTCTGCCGGATGTTACTGCAGTAATCTATAAAACCCTGGGCTTGTCCCGGGGTTTTTGTTTTTATACCCGTCATACTTCAAGCTGCAGGTGCGTTGGTTGCACACATTTACCCAAATTACTTACCGAGTAAGCGCATCGGGATTCATCTTTCTGCAGCTGGAATTATTTTGGGTATTGCTTCAATTAATTCAAGGGAAACTCAATGAAACTGACTGCTCAGGGCACTACGCTCGATCTTTCTCATCCTCATATCATGGGTATATTGAACGTCACGCCAGACTCTTTTTCCGATGGTGGAAAGCACAATTCGCTAGTGGAAGCTTTAAAACACGCTAACGCGATGATCAATGCGGGTGCGACGATTATTGATATTGGTGGTGAGTCGACACGTCCGGGTGCGGCAGAGGTGAGTGTTGAAGAAGAGTTGTCCCGCGTGATTCCTGTGGTCGAAGCTATTGCCCAACGCTTTGAAGTATGGATTTCTGTTGATACGTCCAAACCTGACGTGATTCGTGAAGCGGCACGGGTTGGGGCACATATCATCAACGATATTCGCTCGTTGCAGGAACCTGGCGCGCTTGAAGCCGCCGCTGAAACTGGTTTGCCCGTTTGCCTGATGCATATGCAGGGCGAACCTAAGAATATGCAGCAGGCTCCGCGTTACGATGATGTTTTTGCAGATGTGAATCGCTTTTTTATCGACCAAATAGCCCGCTGTGAAGCGGCAGGCATCGCAAAAGAAAAATTGTTGCTCGACCCCGGCTTCGGTTTCGGTAAAAATCTGACCCACAATTATCAACTTTTAGCCCGACTTTCCGAATTCCATCATTTTGGCTTACCGCTATTGGTGGGGATGTCGCGTAAATCAATGGTTGGCCAACTGCTGAATGTCGGGCCGGATCAACGCCTGAGTGGCAGTATTGCGTGTGCAGTCATTTCTGCGATGCAAGGGGCGAACATCATTCGAGTTCACGATGTAAAAGAGTCAGTCGAAGCGATGCGCGTGGTGGAAGCCACACTTTCAGCGAAGGAAAAAAAACGCTATGAGTAACCGTAAATATTTTGGCACAGATGGCATCCGCGGTCGTGTAGGCGATTCTCCAATTACTCCTGACTTTGTGCTGAAGCTCGGCTGGGCTGCGGGTAAAGTCTTAGCCCGCCACGGCTCGCGTAAAATTATTATCGGTAAAGATACCCGAATCTCTGGTTACATGCTGGAATCTGCTCTCGAAGCGGGTCTCGCCGCTGCGGGTTTGTCTGCTTCATTCACCGGTCCGATGCCAACGCCTGCCGTTGCTTATCTGACGCGTGCATTCCGTGCTGAAGCAGGGATCGTTATCTCTGCATCTCATAACCCGTTCTATGATAACGGGATCAAATTCTTCTCAATCGACGGTACAAAACTGCCAGACGAAGTTGAAGAAGCCATTGAAGCGGAAATGGAAAAAGAGATCACCTGTGTCGATTCTGCGGAACTGGGCAAAGCCAGCCGTATTGTGGATGCAGCTGGCCGCTATATCGAGTTCTGCAAAGGTACATTCCCGAACGAATTAAGCCTCAGCAGCCTGAAAATTGTCGTCGACTGTGCAAATGGTGCGACTTATCACATTGCGCCAAATGTGCTGCGTGAACTCGGTGCAACGGTCATTACCGTGGGTTGTGAACCGAACGGCGTCAATATCAACGAAAAATGTGGCGCCACTGATGTGCGTATGCTCCAGGAGCGCGTGTTGGCTGAAAAAGCTGACATTGGTATCGCACTGGATGGTGATGGTGACCGTGTCATCATGGTGGACAATCTGGGCCATAAAGTTGATGGTGACCAAATCCTTTACATCATTGCTCGCGAAGGGCTTCGTCAGGGACAGCTGCGCGGTGGTGCCGTCGGTACGCTGATGAGCAATATGGGCCTGGAGCTGGCTTTGAAGCAATTGGGTATTCCGTTTGCACGTGCAAAAGTGGGTGACCGCTATGTGTTGGAAAAACTGCAGGAAAAAGGCTGGAGAATTGGTGCTGAAAACTCAGGCCATGTGATCTTGCTGGATAAAACCACCACTGGTGACGGTATCGTTGCAGGTTTGCAAGTACTTACCGCTATGGTACGTAACCATATGAGCCTGCATGACTTATGTAGCGGAATGAAATTATTCCCGCAGGTTTTGGTTAACGTGCGCTTTACTGCGGGTAGCGGCGACCCGCTTGAGCATGACACCGTGAAAAAAGTGACCGCTGAAGTGGAAGAAGCTCTGGGTAACCGTGGTCGTGTGCTGTTGCGTAAATCGGGCACTGAGCCTTTAATCCGCGTGATGGTAGAAGGTGAAGATGAAGCGCTGGTTATTGAATATGCCAACCGTATTGCTGATGCGGTAAAAGCGGTTTAATTCACAGTTGTATAACTTGTGCAAAAAGGCGGCGTTTGCCGCCTTTTTTATAATCAAATACTAATATATTGCTGCTTTTTTCTGCAGTCAGAGAAATGTGAATAAATTGCCCTTGCGCGTAACGCCGGCTTTGGTTAGTATTCTCACCCGCTTCAGTGGGTAAACTTAAACGTATCCGCTTGACTGGTTTGAAGCTTTGGTATGCGGTAATACCGCAAGGAACAGGTTGATTATGTACGAAGCTCTTTTAGTTGTTTTCCTTATTGTAGCCTTGGGCCTTGTGGGTCTTATCATGCTGCAACAAGGTAAAGGCGCTGATATGGGAGCCTCCTTTGGAGCAGGCGCTTCCGCTACGCTGTTCGGTTCAAGTGGTTCTGGTAATTTCATGACCCGCATGACCGCTGTGTTAGCAACGCTGTTCTTTATTATCAGCCTGGTACTGGGTAACCTCAATACCAACAAAACCGATAAAGGAAGTGTGTGGGATAATTTAACTCAGCCAACAAAAACTGAGTCACAGCCAGCGGCACCTACCAAGCCGAGCAGCGATATCCCGCAGTAAGTAGTAAGCTTCAATACGGTAAGAAGTGATTACCGTGTTCAAAGTGCCGAGGTGGTGGAATTGGTAGACACGCTACCTTGAGGTGGTAGTGCCCGATTGGGCTTACGGGTTCAAGTCCCGTCCTCGGTACCAAAATATCTGCATTTCTTGCATTTTATGCAATATCGGCGTAATATTTGCCACGTTTTCGGACGCGGGGTGGAGCAGCCTGGTAGCTCGTCGGGCTCATAACCCGAAGGTCGTCAGTTCAAATCTGGCCCCCGCAACCACTTTCCCTGAGAGTTCTTTTTCAAATATACTGTGAACACCAGATGGTGCCTCGCGAAGAATTTAGAAAAAAATTCTCCTGGATATTGTCCGAGCCGCATTCGCGGTGTACAGGGTTCAGTTATATAAAGCCTCGATTTATCGGGGTTTTTTGTTATCTGACTTTAGAATAACTGGGCTATATGCCCTTTTTTTATTTCTTGGGGGTGGGCTTGTCCACATTAGAGCAAAAATTAACAGAGATGATTTCAGCACCGGTCGAGGCGCTGGGCTATGAATTGGTAGGAATCGAATTTGTTCGAGGTCGCCAATCCACGCTGCGCATCTATATTGATAGTGAAGATGGCATCAATGTTGATGATTGTGCTGATGTCAGTCACCAGGTAAGTGCAGTACTGGATGTCGAAGACCCTATCACTGTCGCTTACAACCTGGAAGTTTCCTCACCAGGCCTTGATCGTCCAATGTTTACCGCCGAGCATTACGTTCGTTTTACCGGTGAAGAAGTGAGCATTGTGTTGCGAATGGCCGTGCAAAACCGTCGTAAATGGCAGGGTATCATTAAAGCCGTAGAAGGTGAGATGATCACGGTTACGGTGGAAGGCAAAGATGAAGTGTTCGCGCTGAGCAACATCCAGAAAGCGAACCTGGTACCCCACTTTTAATAGTTTGGATTGAGGTGAAAACCCAGGATGAACAAAGAAATTTTGGCTGTTGTAGAAGCAGTTTCCAACGAAAAATCATTGCCGCGTGAGAAGATTTTCGAAGCGCTGGAAAGTGCACTGGCAACAGCGACCAAGAAAAAATACGAACAAGAGATTGATGTGCGCGTTAGCATCGATCGTAAAAGTGGTGACTTTGATACTTTCCGCCGTTGGGTCATTGTAGAAGAAGTTACTCAACCTACGCGTGAAATCACTCTTGATGCAGCTCAATTCGAAGATCCAGAGCTGAATGTAGGCGGATATGTTGAAGACCAGATTGAATCTGTAACCTTTGACCGTATCACTACTCAAACTGCAAAACAGGTTATCGTACAAAAAGTACGTGAAGCTGAACGTGCAATGGTGGTTGATCAGTTCCGCGAACACGAAGGTGAAATCATCACCGGTGTGGTGAAGAAAGTTAACCGAGAAAATATTTCTCTGGATCTCGGCAGCAATGCTGAAGCAGTTATTCTTCGCGAAGATATGTTGCCGCGTGAAAACTTCCGCCCAGGTGACCGTATTCGCGGCGTGCTTTATGCTGTGCGTCCGGAAGCTCGCGGTGCTCAACTGTTTGTCAGCCGTTCCAAGCCTGAAATGCTGATCGAATTGTTCCGCATTGAAGTGCCGGAAATTGGCGAAGAAGTTATTGAAATCAAAGCCGCTGCTCGTGATCCTGGTTCTCGTGCGAAAATCGCCGTTAAAACCAATGACAAGCGTATCGACCCAGTAGGTGCTTGTGTTGGCATGCGCGGTGCGCGTGTTCAGGCAGTTTCTACTGAACTGGGTGGTGAGCGTATTGATATCGTGCTGTGGGACGATAACCCGGCACAATTCGTTATCAATGCTATGGCTCCGGCTGACGTGGCTTCCATTGTTGTCGATGAAGACAAACATACAATGGATATCGCGGTAGAGGCAGGCAACCTGGCACAAGCAATCGGTCGTAACGGGCAAAACGTTCGTCTGGCTGCACAGCTGAGCGGCTGGGAACTCAACGTTATGACTGTTGATGACCTGCAAGCCAAGCATCAGGCTGAAGCACATGCTGCCATTGATACCTTTACCAAATACCTCGAGATCGACGAGGATTTTGCCACTGTATTGGTAGAAGAAGGCTTCTCCACCCTCGAAGAGTTGGCATACGTGCCGATGAAAGAGCTGCTGGAAATTGACGGCCTTGATGAAGATACAGTGGAAGCATTACGTGATCGCGCCAAAAACGCCCTCACCACACTGGCATTGGCGCAGGAAGAAAGCCTGGGTGATAACAAACCTCAAGAGGATCTGCTGAACCTCGAAGGTATGGATCGCAACCTGGCCTTTAAACTCGCTTCGCGCGGTGTGAGCTCGCTGGAAGATTTGGCTGAGCAAGGTGTCGACGATCTGTCAGATATTGAAGGTTTGACCAACGAGAAAGCCGGGGAATTGATTATGGCTGCTCGCAATATCTGCTGGTTTGGCGGCGAAGCGTAATAAACTGTAGCAGGAAGGAACAGCATGACAGATGTAACCGTAAAAGCGCTGGCCGCAGAGATTCAGACCTCCGTGGACCGCCTGGTACAGCAATTTGCTGATGCAGGGATCCCTAAGGCTGCTGATGATTCTGTCTCGGCCCAGGAAAAACAGACATTACTGGCGCACCTGAATCGTGAACACGGTTCTGCGCCAGATAAGTTGACATTACAGCGCAAAACGCGCAGTACTTTAAACATTCCAGGTACCGGTGGGAAAAGTAAATCGGTACAAATCGAAGTCCGCAAGAAGCGCACCTTTGTGAAACGTGATCCGCAAGAGACAGAACGTCTTGCCGCGGAAGAACAGGCGCAGCGTGAAGCGGAAGAGCAAGCCCAACGTGAGGCGCAGGAAGCTGCCAATCGTCAGGCGCAAGAAAAAGCTAAACGTGAAGCTGAAGATAAAGCTAAGCGTGAAGCCGCTGATAAAGCGAAACGTGAAGCTGCGGAAAAAGACAAAGTGAGCAATCAAGACGATATGACGAAAAGCGCCCAGGCCGATAAAGCCCGTCGCGAAGCTGAAGCTGCTGAGCTTAAGCGCAAAGCTGAAGAAGAAGCCCGTCGCAAATTAGAAGAAGACGCCCGTCGTGTAGCTGAAGAGGCCCGTAAAATGGCTGAAGCTAACGCTGGTGTATGGACGGAAGAAGAGAAAGTGGAAGACGACAAATCTGATTACCATGTAACCACTTCTCAACACGCTCGCCAGGCTGAAGACGAAAACGACCGCGAAGTTGAAGCTGGCCGTACTCGTGCTCGTACTGCGACAACTAAAGCACCACGCCAGAAAAAAGGCGGCAAACACGGTGAGTCTAAAGCTGACCGTGAAGAAGCGCGTGCTGCAGTTCGTGGCGGTAAAGGCAAGCGTAAACCAAGTTCTCTGCAGCAAGGCTTCAACAAGCCTGCGCAAGCAGTTAACCGTGACGTTGTAATCGGCGAAACAGTTACTGTTGCAGAACTGGCTAACAAAATGGCTGTTAAAGGCTCTCAGGTCATCAAAGCAATGATGAAACTGGGCGCTATGGCGACCATTAACCAGGTCATTGATCAGGAAACCGCACAGCTGGTTGCCGAAGAGATGGGCCACAAAGTTATCCTGCGTCGTGAAAACGAGCTGGAAGAAGCGCTGATGAGCGATCGTGACACTGATGCAGTTGCTGAGTCACGTGCTCCAGTTGTTACCATCATGGGTCACGTTGACCACGGTAAAACTTCTCTGCTCGATTACATTCGTTCTACTAAAGTGGCATCTGGTGAAGCGGGTGGTATTACCCAGCACATCGGTGCATACCACGTAGAAACTGAAAACGGTATGGTTACCTTCCTGGATACCCCGGGACACGCAGCGTTTACTTCTATGCGTGCTCGTGGTGCTCAGGCAACGGATATCGTTGTTCTGGTTGTTGCTGCAGACGATGGCGTAATGCCACAAACTATCGAAGCTATCCAGCACGCGAAAGCGGCGCAGGTGCCGGTAGTAGTTGCGGTGAACAAAATCGATAAGCCAGAAGCTGATCCAGACCGCGTTAAGCAGGAACTGTCTCAATACGGCATCATGCCTGAAGAGTGGGGCGGCGAAAGCCAGTTCATCCATGTATCTGCTAAAGCAGGTACAGGTATTGACGAACTGCTGGACGCAATCCTGCTGCAAGCAGAAGTTCTTGAACTGAAAGCGATGCGTGATGGTATGGCAAGCGGTGTGGTTATCGAGTCCTTCCTTGATAAAGGTCGTGGTCCGGTAGCAACTGTTCTGGTTCGTGAAGGTTCCCTGAACAAAGGCGATATCGTTCTTTGTGGCTTCGAATATGGCCGTGTTCGTGCAATGCGTGACGAAATGGGTCGTGAAGTTACTGAAGCTGGTCCGTCTATTCCTGTTGAAATCCTTGGTCTGTCCGGTGTGCCGGCAGCAGGTGATGAAGTAACAGTTGTTCGTGACGAGAAAAAAGCTCGCGAAGTTGCTCTGTATCGTCAGGGTAAATTCCGCGAAGTTAAACTGGCTCGCCAGCAGAAATCTAAACTGGAAAACATGTTCGCCAACATGACCGAAGGCGAAGTGTCCGAAGTGAACGTTGTGCTGAAAGCGGACGTTCAGGGTTCTGTTGAAGCGATCAGCGATTCCCTGCTGAAACTGTCTACTGATGAAGTTAAAGTTAAAATCATCGGTTCCGGTGTTGGTGGTATCACTGAGACTGACGCAACGCTTGCTGCAGCTTCTAACGCGATTCTGGTTGGCTTCAACGTTCGTGCTGATGCATCTGCACGTCGCGTTATCGAATCAGAAAGCCTGGATCTGCGTTACTACTCCGTCATCTATCATCTGATTGACGAAGTTAAAGCGGCAATGAGCGGCATGCTGTCTCCGGAACTGAAACAACAGATCCTCGGCCTGGCCGAAGTTCGCGATGTGTTCAAATCACCGAAATTTGGCGCAATCGCAGGTTGTATGGTTACCGAAGGTGTGGTCAAACGTCACAATCCAATTCGTGTACTGCGCGACAACGTTGTTATCTATGAAGGCGAACTGGAATCCCTGCGCCGCTTCAAAGATGACGCTAACGAAGTTCGTAACGGTATGGAATGTGGTATCGGCGTGAAGAACTACAACGATGTGCGTGTTGGTGATGTGATCGAAGTATTCGAAATCATCGAAATCCAACGTACCATCGCCTGATATCAGCCGGGTACATAGCTAATATCTTTAGGGGGCCGAGCGCCCCCTGATTTTATGGAGAATTTATTATGGCGAAAGAATTTGGTCGCCCACAGCGTGTTTCCCAGGAATTGCAGAAAGAGATCGCAATCATCCTGCAGCGCGAAATCAAAGACCCGCGTCTGGGCATGATGACTACCGTTTCTGGTGTTGAAGTGTCACGCGATCTGGCTTATGCCAAAGTGTTTGTTACCTTCCTGAACGATAAAGACGAACAAGCAGTAAAAGAAGGCATCAAGGTTTTACAGGATGCTTCTGGCTACATTCGTTCTTTACTGGGCAAAGCAATGCGCCTGCGTATCGTGCCTGAACTGACTTTCTTCTACGATAACTCGTTGGTTGAAGGTATGCGCATGTCGAATCTGGTATCTAACGTCATCAGAAACGATGATGAGCGTCGTGTTAACGATACGGATGACAGCAAGGAGGATTAATGAGTCGTCCTCGTCGTCGTGGTCGTGATATTCACGGAGTGCTGTTGTTAGATAAACCTCAGGGTTTATCTTCAAACGATGCATTGCAGAAAGTTAAGCGTATTTATAATGCTAACCGTGCCGGCCATACCGGAGCGCTTGACCCACTTGCAACTGGCATGCTGCCGATTTGCCTCGGTGAAGCGACAAAGTTCTCGCGTTACTTACTCGATTCCGATAAGCGCTACCGTGTTATTGCCCGCCTTGGGCAGCGCACTGATACTTCTGATGCTGATGGCACAATCGTTCAGGAGCGCCCGGTAACTTTTACTGAGCAAGAGTTAGCGCAAGCGCTAGATAGCTTTCGTGGTGAAACACAGCAAGTTCCATCGATGTATTCAGCACTGAAATATCAAGGCAAGCCGCTTTATGAGTATGCGCGTCAGGGTATCGAGGTGCCGCGTGAAGCACGGTCAATCACGGTTTACGAACTTCTGTTTATTCGCCATGAAGGCAATGAGCTTGAGTTGGAAATTCACTGTTCTAAGGGAACATACATCCGAACCATCACTGATGATTTAGGTGAAAAGCTCGGTTGTGGTGCTCATGTGACTTTCCTGCGCCGTCTTGCGGTGAGCAAGTATCCTGTTGAACGAATGGTGACGCTTGAGCAATTGCAAGCATTGCTTGAGCAAGCACAAGCGCAAGAAATTGAACCATCGGTGTTGTTAGATCCACTATTGATGCCAATGGACAGTCCGGCTTCAGACTTCCCAATCGTGAATTTATTACCTGCTGTTGCGGGTTACTTCAAGAATGGGCAACCGGTGCAAGTGTCTGGCGCGCCAGCAGAAGGGCTAGTCCGCGTCACCGAAGGTGATGAAGGCAAATTTATCGGCATGGCCGAAATTGATGATGATGGACGTGTAGCGCCTCGTCGTCTGGTTGTTGAGTATCCGCTCTGACCCCTGGAGTTGCCTTGCGATAAGAGGTGGCTACAGGTAAAATGGCGCGGCTTAACTTTCATACCTTTGTTCAACATTGTTGTGAAAGTGCACTGGAGTTGCTGAATTAGAGATCGGCACTCTATCTTTTTATCTATAATTCTGGAGTTTAAAATGTCTCTAAGCGTTGAAGCTAAAGCAAAAATCGTTTCCGAGTTTGGTCGTGGTTCTAACGACAGCGGTTCTACCGAAGTTCAGGTTGCACTGCTGACTGCTCAGATCAACCACCTGCAGGGTCACTTCTCTGAGCACAAAAGAGATCACCACAGCCGTCGTGGTCTGCTGCGTATGGTTTCTCAGCGTCGTAAACTGCTCGACTACCTGAAGCGTAAAGATGTAGCACGTTACACCAGCCTGATCGAGCGTCTGGGTCTGCGTCGCTAAGTCTTGCGAGTTTTAGAAAAAGGGGCCTTTTAAGGCCCCTTTTTTCAACCAGATGGCAGCAATTCTATGGAAACTAATGTATTGTTGCAGAGTGTGATCTTTATTGCAGAGGTTCGCGCGGCTAATGAGAGGCTTTATCCGCATGGGCGGGTTAGGGTTGTCATTAGTCGCGAGGATGCGATAGAGATCGGGTTAAACGGAGCAAGTGCAATCACCTGCTACCAAAGATTATTAAGGATATTATTTTGCTAACTCCGATTGTCCGTAAATTTCAATACGGTCAGCATACGGTCACAATAGAGACCGGTATGATGGCTCGCCAGGCTACCGCAGCAGTAATGGTAAGCATGGACGACACCGCTGTATTCGTGACCGTAGTCGGTCAGAAAAAAGCGAAAGCAGGCCAGGACTTCTTCCCACTGACTGTTAACTATCAGGAGCGTACTTACGCTGCTGGTCGTATCCCGGGTAGCTTCTTCCGTCGTGAAGGCCGTCCAAGCGAAGGCGAAACACTGATCGCGCGTCTAATTGACCGTCCAGTGCGCCCACTGTTCCCGGAAGGTTTCGTTAACGAAGTTCAGGTAATTGCGACCGTTGTTTCCGTGAACCCACAAGTTCACCCGGACATCGTTGCGATGATCGGTGCTTCTGCAGCTCTGAGCCTGTCTGGTATTCCATTCAACGGCCCAATTGGCTCTGCACGTGTTGGTTATATCAATGACCAGTATGTTCTGAACCCAACTGCTGATGAACTGAAAACCAGCAAACTGGACCTGGTTGTTGCCGGTACCGAAGGTGCTGTGCTGATGGTTGAGTCCGAAGCTGAGCTGCTGAGCGAAGATCAGATGCTGGGCGCAGTAGTATTTGGCCATGAACAGCAGCAAGTTGTTATCCAGAACATCAACTCTCTGGTTGCTGAAGCTGGCAAACCACGTTGGGATTGGCAGCCAGAAGCAGCTAACGAAGCGTTGAATGCGCGTGTTGCTGCACTTGCTGAATCTCGCCTGAGCGATGCTTACCGTATTACTGATAAGCAAGAGCGCTACGCGCAAGTCGACATCATCAAATCTGACGTCATCGCTGCACTGTCAGCTGAAGACGATTCAATTGATGCTGGCGAAGTCAGCGACATCCTGCACGCTATCGAGAAAAATGTTGTTCGTAGCCGCATTCTGGCTGGTGAACTGCGTATCGATGGCCGCGAAAAAGATATGATCCGTGGTCTGGATGTGCGTACTGGCGTTCTGCCACGTACTCACGGTTCTGCACTGTTCACCCGTGGTGAAACTCAGGCGCTGGTTACAGCAACTCTGGGTACCGCTCGTGATGCACAGAACCTGGATGAGTTGATGGGCGAACGTACCGACAACTTCCTGTTCCACTACAACTTCCCTCCGTACTCCGTAGGTGAAACCGGCATGGTCGGTTCACCGAAGCGTCGTGAGATTGGTCATGGTCGTCTGGCTAAGCGTGGCGTATTGGCTGTTATGCCAGAAGCTGACCGCTTCCCGTACACCGTGCGCGTAGTGTCTGAAATTACTGAATCTAACGGTTCTTCTTCCATGGCTTCCGTGTGTGGTGCTTCTCTGGCACTGATGGATGCAGGCGTGCCAATCAAAGCCGCTGTAGCCGGTATTGCGATGGGTCTGGTTAAAGAAGGCGATAACTTTGTTGTTCTGTCTGACATTCTGGGTGATGAAGACCACCTGGGCGACATGGACTTTAAAGTTGCTGGTAGTCGTGAAGGTATCTCTGCGCTGCAGATGGATATTAAAATCGAAGGTATCACCCGCGAAATCATGCAGGTTGCTTTGAACCAGGCTAAAGGTGCGCGTCTGCATATCCTTGGCGTAATGGAACAGGCTATCAATGCACCGCGTGGTGACATCTCTGAGTTCGCTCCACGTATTCACACAATCAAAATCAACCCAGACAAGATCAAAGATGTGATCGGTAAGGGTGGTTCTGTGATTCGTGCGCTGACCGAAGAAACCGGCACTACTATCGAAATCGAAGATGACGGCACAGTGAAAATCGCTGCGACCGATGGCGACAAAGCGAAATTCGCTATTCGTCGTATCGAAGAGATCACTGCTGAAATCGAAGTTGGCCGTATCTACAACGGTAAAGTTACTCGTATCGTAGATTTCGGTGCATTCGTTGCGATCGGCGGCGGCAAAGAAGGTCTGGTACACATTTCTCAAATCGCTGACAAGCGCGTAGAGAAAGTGACTGACTACCTGCAAATGGGTCAAGAAGTTCCAGTTAAAGTACTGGAAGTTGATCGCCAGGGCCGTGTTCGTCTGAGCATCAAAGAAGCAACTGAGCAGTCCCCAGCAGAAAGCGCAGCACCAGCTGCACCAGAAGCTGAGTAAGCTATACCAATTAAGCTCTCCATGGTGACATGGAGAGCTATTTATTACGGGGCAGGGAGTCTCGTTTTAGAGCCGGCGGACAGGACGTCATCCATATGTTGTCTTCGGGAGTGGGAAATGAAGCCTTTTTTGCGCTGGTGTTTCGTTGCGACAGCTCTCGCGCTGGCAGGATGCAGCAACTCCTCCTGGCGTGAACGTGAAGTCCTGGCGGTGCCATTGCAGCCGACTTTGCAGCAAGAAGTTATTCTTGCACGCATGGAGCAGATACTTGCCAGCCGGGCTTTAACCGATGATGAGCGCGCGCAGCTTTTATATGAGCGCGGAGTGTTGTATGATAGCCTCGGCTTGCGGGCTCTGGCGCGAAATGATTTTTCACAAGCGTTGGCAATCCGCCCCGATATGCCTGAAGTATTCAATTACTTAGGTATATATTTAACGCAGGCAGGCAATTTTGATGCTGCCTATGAAGCGTTTGATTCTGTACTTGAGCTTGATCCAACTTACAACTATGCGCATTTAAATCGCGGTATCGCCCTCTACTACGGTGGTCGTTATCGTTTAGCGCAAGATGATCTGCTAGCGTTTTATCAAGACGATCCCAATGATCCTTTCCGTAGTCTGTGGCTCTACGTTGTTGAAAGCAATTTAGATGCAAAGCAGGCTAAAGTGGCGTTACAACAGCGCCTCGATAAATCGGATAAAGAGCAATGGGGATGGAACATTGTCGAGTTCTACCTGGGGAACATTAACGAAAAAACGTTAATGGAACGCCTCGAGGCGGACGCAACGGATAACACCTCGCTCGCTGAGCATCTCAGTGAAACCAACTTCTATTTAGGTAAGTACTACCTAAGTCTGGGGGAAAAGGACAGCGCCACGGCACTGTTCAAGTTAGCGGTCGCTAACAACGTACACAACTACGTTGAGCATCGTTATGCATTGTTGGAATTAGCGCTCTTGGGCCAGGAGCAAGATGACCTGGCAGAATCGGACCAGCAATAGCTGACGAACATCGATCAGCCCATAAACTTTTTTATTAAAGTCATCACCTTAACGGGTGAGGGCGTTTTTGTTCGTTAATCAACCAAATTTGAGCCGGTTCACACTTTTCAATGAAAATTGCAGGTCAATTTCACGATGAGTTATGTAGACTGGCCGCCATCTACGAGGCACGTGTACTACATGACTGATATCATCGAGACTACTACTATCGAAACTACTTTTTCTGATCTGGGTCTTAACGACTCCATCCTTAAAGCCCTGAACGATCTGGGTTATGAAAAACCTTCTCCAATCCAGGCAGAGTGTATTCCACAGCTGCTGGCTGGCCGCGATGTACTGGGTATGGCCCAGACTGGTAGCGGCAAAACTGCAGCGTTCTCTTTGCCGCTGCTGCACAACCTTGATCCAGAGCTGAAAGCACCACAAATCCTGGTGCTGGCACCGACCCGCGAACTGGCGGTTCAGGTTGCTGAAGCCATGACGGATTTCTCTAAACATATGCACGGCGTAAACGTTGTGGCCCTTTACGGTGGCCAGCGTTATGACGTGCAGCTGCGCGCCCTGCGTCAGGGACCACAAATTGTTGTTGGTACCCCAGGTCGTCTGCTTGACCACTTAAAACGCGGTACGCTGAATCTGTCCAACCTGAAAGGTCTGGTACTGGACGAAGCTGATGAAATGTTGCGTATGGGCTTCATTGAAGACGTTGAAACTATCATGGCGCAGATCCCAGAAGGTCATCAGACCGCTCTGTTCTCTGCAACTATGCCAGAAGCGATTCGTCGTATTACCCGTCGTTTCATGAAAGATCCGCAGGAAGTACGCATTCAATCTAGCGTGACTACTCGCCCGGACATCAGCCAGAGCTACTGGACTGTGCACGGTATGCGTAAGAACGAAGCACTGGTTCGTTTCCTTGAGTCTGAAGATTTTGACGCGGCGATCATTTTCGTACGTACCAAAAACGCAACTCTGGAAGTGGCAGAAGCCCTGGAACAAAGCGGCTATAACAGTGCTGCACTGAACGGCGACATGAACCAGGCGCTGCGTGAGCAAACTCTGGAGCGTCTGAAAGACGGTCGTCTGGACATCCTGATTGCAACTGACGTTGCAGCTCGTGGTCTGGACGTTGAGCGTATCAGCCTGGTTGTTAACTACGACATCCCGATGGACTCCGAGTCTTACGTTCACCGTATCGGTCGTACTGGTCGTGCGGGTCGTGCTGGCCGTGCTCTGCTGTTCGTTGAGAACCGTGAGCGTCGTCTGCTGCGTAACATCGAACGCACCATGAAGCTGACTATTCCTGAAGTTGAACTGCCAAACCGTGATCTGCTCAGTGAGCGTCGTCTGGCTAAGTTTGCAGCTAAAGTTCAGCAGCAACTGGAAAGCAGCGATTTGGATCTGTACCGTGGTCTGCTGGCAAAAATCCAACCTTCTGCTGAATCTGAAGAAGCGCTGGATATGGAGACACTGGCTGCAGCACTGCTGAAAATGGCACAGGGCGAACGTCCTCTGATCCTGCCACCAGATGCACCAATGCGTCCACGTCGTGAATTCCGTGAACGTGATGAGCGTTTCGAGCGTTCAGATCGTGCTCCACGTGGCGATCGTGCCCCACGCGGTGACCGTCCAGAACGTTCAGATCGTCCACAGCGTGATGGCGATGCACCACGTCGCGAACGTCGTGATGTTGGCGATATGGAGCTGTACCGTATTGAAGTTGGCCGTGATGATGGTGTTGAAGTTCGTCATATCGTTGGCGCTATTGCTAACGAAGGTGATATCAGCAGCCGTTACATCGGTAACATCAAGCTGTTCGGTACTCACTCTACTATCGAACTGCCAAAAGGCATGCCGGGCGAAATCCTGCAGCACTTTACCCGTACTCGTATTCTGAACAAACCAATGAATATGCAGTTGATGGGTGATGCACAACCGCGTTCTGACCGTGGCGGCGAACGTCGTGGCGGCGGTGCTGGTGCAGGTGCTGGCCGTGGTTTCGGTGGCGGTGAGCGTCGTGAAGGCGGTCGCGGTCCACGTCGTGATGGCCCAGCAGGTGCTGGTGCACCACGCAGCTTCAGCGGCGAACGCCGTGAAGGTGGTCGTGGCCCACGTCGTGAAGATGGCGCAGCGCCAGCTCGTCGTCGTACAACTGAAGCTTAATTGACAGAAGTTTATGCCTGCTGTTCATCAGCAGGCAGTGATAAAAATCCTGGTTAATGCAACCGGGATTTTTTTTATCCAAATTGTACTCATGTACTGGTACAATGTTGCGCAGTAAACCTGTCGCTTCGACAGCCGTTCATCGTTTCAGGAATTCGTATGGCAACCTTATCGACCACCCAGGCCTCGCCGTCTATCTTCGGCGGTATCATGATTATTGGCGGCACAATAATTGGTGCAGGCATGTTTTCTCTGCCGGTGGTGATGTCCGGGGCGTGGTTCTTCTGGTCTTTAGCTGCACTGGTCGTAACCTGGTTTTGTATGCTGCATTCCGGTTTGATGATTCTGGAAGCCAACTTGAATTACCGCGTAGGCTCAAGTTTTGACACCGTCACCAAAGATTTGCTGGGCAAGGGGTGGAACCTGATCAATGGTCTTTCCATCGCATTTGTGTTGTATATCCTGACCTATGCCTACATTTCGGCAAGCGGCTCGGTGATTCACCATACGCTCGGTAAAATGTCTGTCGATTTCCCCGCGCGATTCGCCGGGCTGATTTTTGCTTTGATTGTGGCGTTTATTGTATGGCTCAGTACGCGCGCTGTTAGCCGTATGACAACCATCGTGCTTGGCGCGAAAATCCTGACTTTCTTTATGACGTTTGGCGGCCTGATGTGGCATGTTGAACCTGCAACGCTGCTGGATAGTAAAGCGATAAATCCGAGCTACTTCCCCTATCTGCTGATGACGCTGCCATTTTGCCTCGCCTCATTTGGCTACCACGGTAATGTGCCTAGCCTGATGAAGTATTACGGCAAAGATCCACAGACTATTAAGCGCTGCCTTGTCTGGGGAACGCTGATGGCGCTGGTGCTGTACATCATTTGGTTGGTGGGTAGCATGGGAAATATTCCGCGCAGTGATTTCATTGCCATTGCTGACAAAGGCGGGAACATTGATGTGCTGGTCGGGGCATTGAGTGGAGTCCTGAAAAGTCGTGCGTTGGATTTGCTGCTGATCGTATTTTCTAACTTCGCCGTAGCCAGCTCCTTCCTGGGTGTGACCCTTGGCTTATTTGATTATCTGGCCGACCTGTTTAAATTCGACGACTCGCCAATGGGACGTTTGAAAACCGCACTGGTGACCTTTATTCCGCCAATGCTAGGCGGTGTTATCTGGCCTGACGGGTTTATCTACGCGATTGGATTTGCGGGGTTAGCGGCGACTATCTGGGCGGCAATTGTTCCTGCTCTTCTGGCAAAAGCTTCTCGCAAGAAATTCGGCAGCCCTATTTACCGGGTATGGGGCGGCAATAAAATGATTGTGCTGATTCTTATCTTCGGTGTGACTAACGCCGCCATCCATATCCTTTCAAGCTTCGATTTACTGCCGGTTTATCACTAAAATTTCGCCCCTCATCTGAGGGGCGAAAACTTTACAGGCTTTCGTACACATCCATCGCCAGGTCAAAGGAATGCAGGCGAGCTTCGGTATCAAAAATTTGGCCGTTAACCATTATTTCATCAGCCTGCGTTTCACGCAGCAATGAGATCAGACCGTGGCGTACTTTCGCAATATCTCCCACCAGAGACATGCTCAATGCCTGCTGCACGCCATATTTCTCAGCCGGGCTCCAGAAGCTATCCATGTTTTCAATCGGTGGTGGCAACTGGCCAGTTTCACCACGACGTAATTTAGCGAAAGCTTGCTGCATCGAAGTGAACAGGAATTCAGCATCGCGGTTGCTGTCAGCGGCAATAATGTTAATGCACACCATGGCGTAAGGTTTTTCCAGTCGGGCAGATGGTTTAAACTGGGCACGATAAAGTTGCAGCGCCTGGAACAACATATCGGGTGCAAAGTGTGAAGCAAAGGCAAACGGCAGTCCAAGTTGTGCCGCCAGTTGAGCGCTATACAAGCTTGAACCCAGCAGCCAGACAGGAATTTTAGTGTTGTAGCCAGGAACCGGGCGCACTGCCGGGTTTGGATCGGTTGCGTCAAACCACGAAACCAGCTCACTGACATCCCGCGGGAAGTTATCGATATCGCCACTCATATGGCGGCGTAATGCCATCATTGTGCGCTGATCGCTGCCTGGCGCGCGCCCTAATCCCAGGTCAATACGCCCAGGATAAAGCGTTTCCAGCGTACCAAACTGCTCGGCAATCACTAAAGGTGAGTGATTCGGCAACATTACGCCACCGGAACCGAGGCGCAAAGTTTCAGTATTTGCCGCCAGATAACCAATCAGCACGGATGTTGCCGCACTGGCGATACCGGTCATATTGTGGTGCTCAGCCAGCCAGTAGCGGTGATAGCCACGCTTTTCGGCAAGGCGAGCTAAATCCAGAGAGCGATGAAACGCGTCACGCGGCTGAGAGCCTTGTGGGATTGGGGCCAGATCGAGTAATGAGAAAGGAGTCTGAGACATAGCGGCTCACTCTGTTTATTGATGATTGCCTTTCAGTATTGCCGAAAACCATCAACAATTAAGTAACAAAGTGAGCCTTTTCTCAGCTATGAGTAACCAGTTCTAAGCCAGCGACGCGTCGCCAGTAACCATTACAATCGTTTTGCTGTGCCAGAGACAACGGCGCATTGCCGTTCTCATTTTTGCGGAAGGCTTCCAGAACGCGAAGTGTTTCCATGCCCATCGGTGATAAACGCACCATATCGACTAAGCCTTTCATCGATGCCAGTTCATTTCCGAGGTTGTACACATAACCGCTCATAGTCTGAATACCGTTTAGCACAAACACTTGCTGGTTTTCCTGAGACAACATATTGCGGCCGACAGGATATTTAATGCAGCAGGTTTCGCATTCATCTTTTGGCTTGTCTTCGGAACGCGCGGTGAAACAGCGTGCGGAATACGCTAAAGGCAAATGGCCATAGCTGAGCACTTCAACTTCAAACTTATTGCGAATGCCTAACTCATCACACTGAGTGAGCATGTTAGCCAACCAGTCACGCGAAAGCTCAACGGGCATACACCAACGAACCATGCCTTGTTTGTGCAGCAACCGAAGCGTCACCGCGTTATAGCAGTTAAGCGCATGGCCTGCGACAAAAGGCAGTTTGCGTTCTGCCGCCATATTCACAGCACCGAGGTCATTGGCTTCAATCAGGAAATCACCGTTTTCAACATAGCGCTTGAGCTCGTTTAACTCGGAAGGAGCCTGAACCAACGCCAAAGTTGAAAGCACAACTTGCTTGCCCTGGCCTGCAAGGCTCTTCGCCATATCCAGCCAGTCGCCGGTTTTGGTTGCGCGACGTTTGCTGCATACCGATTCACCAAGATAGATCGTCTCGGCACTGCTGTTTGCCGCCGCCTGGTAAAATTTTTCCAACGTCTCTTTTGGCCAGTAGTACAGAACTGGCCCTAATGAATATTTCATGGTTATCCCTACTGCCATTTACGGTGATAGGCACCGAGAGTAGTTTGCGTACCTTCGGCCATTGCCCCCAGATCTTCCATCCACGCAGGTTTCGCACGGTAGTTTTCCGGATCAGCCATACACAGATCGATTGCCTGACGCCAGACTTTCGCCACTTGACTGACATAGGCCGGGCTACGCTGGCGGCCTTCGATTTTCACTGATGCAATATTCGCGGCTAATAATTCAGGCAGCAGCTCAAGTGTGTTCAGGCTAGTTGGTTCTTCGAGAGCGTGATATTTCTGATCGTCAACCAGATAGCGGCCTTTACACAGCGTTGGGTAACCTGCATTTTCACCATCCTGATACCTGTCGATAAGAACATCGTTGAGGCGTGATTCGAGGCCTTGTGGAGTTTGTTGCCAACGCACAAAACGCGCAGGAGAACATGCACCTACGGTATTTGGTGATTCGCCGGTCAGGTAGGAAGAAAGATAGCAACGCCCTTCGGCCATGATGCACAAGCTACCAAACGCAAAAACTTCCAGTGGCACGGGGGTCACTCGAGCCAACTGTTTTACCTGATGAATGGATAACACGCGCGGTAAAACAACGCGCGCAACGTCGAAGTTGCGATGATAAAAGCGGACAGCTTCTTCATTGGTGGCGGAGGCTTGTACCGATACGTGGCGCTCAATATGCGGGTAACGTTCAGCCGCGTATTCAAGCATGGCAAGGTCGGCCAGAATTAAAGCGTCGGCTCCGAGTTGCGCTGCCATATCTACTGCACGTTGCCAGCGAACGTAGCCGTCCGGATGCGCAAACGTATTGATAGCGATATGCAGTTTACGGCGATGTTGATGCACGTAACTTACCGCTTCTTGCAGTTTCTTCTCCGTGAAATTCAGTCCAGCAAAATGGCGAGCGTTGGTATCATCTTTAAGACCAATGTAAACCGCATCGGCACCATTATCGATGGCCGCTTTTAACGCCGGTAAGTTTCCAGCTGGGCAAAGCAACTCCATAATTTATCCTGAATCATTGGGTAACCTCAGAGGAAACCCATGCGGCCCAGTGTCGGACAGCAAAATTGTTAACGAACTGGGATTTTAGTTAACCCGTCCACGACAAATTTTGATTTAAGGCAGCTAATGGCGTATTGATGAAATCAATATGATGGTATTGATAACCCGCAAACTTGTTGATTTACACCGCTACGGAGAATGGCTGGTGTGTCAAAATAGCGGTTAAATTTCTCAAGGAGTAAAGCTTGTGTTGGATAAATTGCGTTCACGCCTGGTCCATCTTGGCCCGTCACTGTTAAGAACACCGGTTAAACTCACACCCTTTGCTCTAAAGCGCCAGGTGCTTGAACAGGTTCTTGGCTGGCAGTTCCGTCAGGCAATGGAAGAAGGTGAACTCGAATTTCTTGAGGGACGCTGGCTAAGTATTGAAGTGCGCGATCTCGGCCTAAAATGGTTTACTTCGGTACAAGACAATAAACTGGTTGTGCGTGAAGATGCTCCGGCTGATGTGAGTTTCAGTGCGACAGCCAACGATTTGTTGATGATTGCTGCTCGTAAACAAGATCCCGACACCCTGTTTTTCCAACGCCGCCTGATGATTGAAGGTGACACCGAACTGGGTCTGTACGTCAAAAATTTAATGGATGCCATTGAGCTGGATGCGATGCCAAAACCATTACGCATGCTGCTGCTGCAACTGGCTGATTTTGTCGAAGCGGGGATGAAACACAAACCTGCTCCAGAAAGTAACTCGGTAGGTGAGCCATGCTAATTCGTGTAGAAATACCTATTGATGCTCCAGGCATCGATGCTTTACTTCGCCGCTCCTTTAATGGCAATGGCGAAGCGGATTTGGTGAAGGATTTACGAGAAGACGGCCTGTTAACTCTGGGTGTTGTTGCCACAGATGAAGAAGGCCAGGTCGTCGGTTATGCCGCATTCAGTCCGGTTGCGGTAGAAGGTGAAGAGCTTCAGTGGGTTGGCCTCGCACCACTGGCTGTAGATGAGGCTTATCGCGGCCAGGGGCTGGCGAAAAAACTGGTTTATGAAGGGCTCGATTCACTCAATGAATTTGGCTATGCCGCTGTTGTAACGTTAGGCGAACCTGCGCTGTATAGCCGCTTTGGTTTTGTTCCAGCGGCGCAACATGGCTTGCGTTGTATCTGGCCCGATACCGAAGCCCATTTCTTGATTCATCCATTGGCTGATGACGCGCTTAATGGTGTCTCAGGGCTGGTGGAATATCACGAGCACTTTAATCGCGAATTTTAATCCCCATCATCTTTCGCGCTGCAGGGGTGTTTGGCTGCACTCCTGCAACACGAAATCTATTGGGGATATTTTATGTTTGAAGGTCTGCCAGCAGATCTTCAAAAGACAATTCCCCGGCAACTAAACACTCTTTCTGCGCTTTAGTTAGCTGCTTGATACGATACTCCAGGCGCAACGCGCTTGAGCGATCACCAACCAGATGGCTAAAGGCCAATGTTAACTCGCCTTTCCCACGTAATGCTTTCGCACCTTTCCCGGTCTGATGCTGAGAGAAACGGCGTTCCACATCGGTGGTAATGCCCGTATATAAACGGTTATCGAGGGTGCGGACTAAATAGAGATACCAGGGGGACATAGGTCGGGCGCATAATTGATGTTTTCCGCAGAATATCACTCTTCAGGTTGCACATGGAAACTCTCAATGCCATCAGTCGTTGGCTGAACAAACAGCATGTACTGACTTACTGCGCAGGCAGTAATGGTGATTTATGGTGCGCTAACGCGTTCTACTTATTTGATGAACAACGTGTCGCTTTCTACCTGTTAAGCGAAACTCATACTCGTCATGGTGAGCTGATTGGTCAACAAGCCAATGTGGCCGGAACGGTAAATGGGCAGCCTAAAACCGTGGCGCTAATTCGTGGCGTACAGTTTCGTGGTGAAATCACGCGGGTTTCAGAGCAAGAAGCCGACAGCATTCGTGCTCGTTACTGCAAACGCTTCCCGGTGGCGCGAGTGATGAAGGCACCGGTGTGGGAAATTCGTCTTGATGAAATAAAAATGACCGATAACACGCTCGGTTTCGGTAAAAAGCTCCATTGGTTGCGAGATGACACTAAACTTGGTGAATAAGCGAGAGGAGATCTTATGAGCCGGGTTTTGATAACAGGAGCCACAGGGCTGGTTGGTGGGCACTTACTTCATATGCTGATTAACGAACCGCAAGTCAGCCACATCGTTGCTGCGACGCGGCGTCCATTGCCGCCGATGAACAAAGTCACCAACCCTCACGATCCCCAGCTAAGCGACGCTCTGACACAATTAACCGAACCGCTGGATGTCGTTTTTTGCTGTCTTGGCACCACGATGCGTGAGGCAGGAAGCAAAGAAGCTTTTGTGCTGGCGGATTACACGCTGGTGGTGGATACAGCCATCACCGGGCTACGTCTGGGAGCTAAACAGATGCTGGTGGTAAGCGCCATTGGCGCGAACAGCAAATCGCCATTCTTTTATAACAGGGTAAAAGGGGAGATGGAGGAGGCACTGATAGCGCAACAGTGGCCACGGTTGACGATTGCTCGTCCGTCCATGCTGCTTGGCCATCGGGAATCACAGCGCTTAAATGAGTCGCTGTTTGCTCCTTTGTTCAAAATCATGCCAGGGAAGTGGAAGTCCATTGAAGCAAGGGATGTGGCGAAAGCAATGCTGCATGAGGCGCTTAAACCCGCAGGCGAGGGTGTGAATATTCTGGACTCAAGCCAGTTACGTGAAATAGCAAAAGCCCCGTAAGGGGCTTAACGCAAATGATGTACGACCTGGTTGCTGCTGCCGCGCCAGACCAGCGCTGGGTCTTTCAAATCCTGAACGAACTTGCCATCGATTAGCACGTTAATTAAATCAACCACTTCGCACTGAGTTTCGGTTAATTCATCAAGCTTGTAACCCGTCCACATCCAGATATCTTTGCCAGGACATTGGGCCCGAACCCGTTGCACCAGTTTCAGCACATCCGGCACGTTTTGTGGATGCAGCGGATCGCCGCCCGAAAGCGACAACCCCTGGCGACGTATCCGCGTATCGTTCAGATCGGCAATAATCCGGTCTTCCATTTCCTGGGTGAACGCCATACCGGAATTAACCCGCCAGGTGCTTTTGTTATAGCACCCAACGCATTCATGCACGCAACCGGAAACAAACAGCGTACAGCGTGTTCCCGGCCCGTTGACGATGTCGACCGGGTAATACTGATGGATATTCATTTTCGCTTCTCACTTGCCATCATAGCTGCGTTAGCTGCTCTCAATCCCCCTGGTCACTGACTTTAGTCAGCTCCCAGGGATTCTTCGTTTGCCGCCTTGCTCTGACGTCAATTGCTTTGCGAAAGGCCAATCTGCCCATTACCTAAATGCTTCACGCGGCGCTTCACTTCTTCTTGCTTACCTGCGTTAAACGGACGTGCGTCCGGGCTGCCGAGATAACCACAAACACGGCGTGTTACCGATACACGAGCGGCATCGTGGTTGCCACATTTCGGGCAGGTGAAACCTTTGCTGGTGCATTCAAACTCACCGGTAAAGCCACACTCGTAGCACTCATCAATTGGTGTATTGGTGCCGTAATACGGAACGTGTTTGTAGCTGTAATCCCACACATCTTCCAGCGCTTGCAGGTTATGCTGAATGTTCGGGTATTCGCCGTAACAGATAAAACCACCGTTCGCGACCGGTGGATACGGTGCTTCAAAATCGATTTTGTCGTACGGGTTAACTTTTTTCTCAACATCTAAGTGGAAGCTGTTGGTGTAGTAACCTTTATCGGTGACGCCCGGAACCACACCAAATTCAGCGGTATCAAGACGGCAGAAACGGTCGCACAGGTTTTCACTTGGCGTGCTGTACAGGCTGAAACCGTATCCGGTTTCGTCTTTCCAGGTGTCGGTGGCCTGGCGCAGACGTTCGACAATCGCCACGGCTTTCGCACGTAATTCTTCACTGTCATAAACGTGCTGGTTACCAAACAGTGCATTCACTGTTTCATGGATGCCGATATAACCCAGGGAGATCGACGCGCGGCCATTTTTAAAGATCTCAGAAACGTCATCGTCTGCTTTCAGGCGTACGCCACAAGCCCCTTCCATATACAGGATTGGCGCCACGCGAGCTTTTACCCCTTCCAGACGTGCGATACGTGTCATCAGCGCCTTGTAAGCCAGTTCCAGGCGGCTATCGAGAAGCGTCCAGAAAGTCGCTTCGTCACCTTTCGCTTCCAGCGCAATACGCGGTAGGTTCAGGCTGATCACGCCGATGTTGTTGCGGCCATCGTGGATTTGCTCGCCATTTTCTTCGTACACACCAAGGAAACTGCGGCAGCCCATTGGCGTTTTGAACGAGCCGGTGACTTTCACAACCTGGTCGTAGTTCAGGATGTCCGGATACATGCGCTTGCTGGCGCACTCCAGAGCGAGCTGTTTGATGTCGTAGTTCGCATCGCCCGCTTTGTGGTTCAGGCCATCTTTAATGGCGAAGACCAGTTTTGGGAACACCGCCGTTTTACGGTTTTTGCCCAGGCCCGCGATGCGATTGCGCAGAATAGAAGTCTGAATCAGGCGCGACTCCCAACTGGTGCCCAGCCCGAAACCAAAGGTCACAAACGGCGTCTGGCCGTTGGCGGTGTGGAGCGTATTCACTTCATATTCCAGCGACTGGAAGGCGTCGTAACACTCTTTCTCAGTACGGGAAAGCGCGTAGCCTTTCGCATCCGGGATCTGCCATTCTTCGGCAGTTTCACGATGTTTTTCAAAACTTGCTGTCACAAACGGAGCCAGCACTTCATCAATGCGGTTAATGGTGGTGCCGCCATAAATGTGGCTGGCAACCTGGGCAATGATTTGCGCGGTGACGGCTGTGGCAGTGGAGATGGATTTTGGCGGCTCAATCTCAGCATTACCCATCTTAAAGCCGTGCGTCAGCATGCCTTTAAGATCGATAAGCATGCAGTTAAACATCGGGAAGAACGGGGAGTAATCCAGATCGTGGTAGTGAATATCACCACGTTCATGCGCCAGAACCACATCGCGCGGCAACAGATGCTGTGAGGCATAGTGTTTAGCCACGATACCGGCTAGCAGGTCGCGCTGAGTCGGGATAACTTTGCTGTCTTTATTGGCATTTTCATTGAGCAAAGCGGAGTTGGTTTGTTCTACCAGACCCCGAATTTCCTGGTTCAGGCGGCCACGCTTCTCACGTTCGATATCGCGGTCATGGCGATATTCGATATAAGCGCGTGCAAGTTGCTTGTAGTCACCAGCCATCAGTTGGTTTTCAACTGCGGTCTGGATTTCGCCAATATCTACCTGGCTGCGGCCTTCCATCTGCGCACGGACAATATCTGCGACGCGGCCGCAATAGTCTGCGTCATCGACTCCCGCTGCTTTAGCTGCACGAAGAATAGCTTCTTTAATGCGCTCTGAAGTGAAAGGTACTTTGCACCCGTCTCTTTTCATCACATGCGGTGTCATGATTTCTCCATTTTAAAAAAGGTTATCCACAAAGGGATAGAAGGGTTCGCAAGCGGGATTCACTCGCTTTGCCATAGACTTTGCTTTTTTGGGTCTATGTTTATCCACAGATAATCCCCAGAATCGTCTGTGATACTTGTTGCTATAATAGTCGAAAAATACAAGATATAGGGGCGGGGTGCATTTTAAGGTCTATATGTAGTGATTTGCATCAAAGATGTTTGCGATTTTATTGATGCAGAACAAAGTAAATCGGGCATAGCAGGAGGGATGGGCTGCGGACAAAACGCTTAAAATCAGAAGGAGGAGATCTCCCTCAAATATGAGGGAGAAATCGGATAAGGATTAACCTTGCAACCAATAAACAGCCTCGAATGGCCGTAAGCTTATCTCACCAGGTTTACTTCCCGGGTCAGAATAGTTGCTCATCAGCACATCCCAGTTACCTTCGAAGGCTTCCGGCATCCACCACTGGTTTTCACGGCTGAGGTTGGCTGCGACAACCAATGTTTGCCCTTGCCACTCACGGCGGTAACACCACAAATACGGGTGCTCCGGCAGCAGATCCTGATAGCTACCCCAGGTGAAAACAGGGTTTGCTTTGCGCAGTTTAATCAGCTGCTGGTAGGCATAAAACACCGAATCCGGGTCATCAACCGCCGCTTTGGCATTGATGGTTTGATAGTTATCGCAAAGGTTAATCCACGGTGTTCCCTGGGTGAAACCTGCGTTTTCGCCATCGTCCCACTGCATCGGTGTGCGGCTGTTATCACGTGATTTGCTGGCAAGAATAGCCAGCAGATTATCGCTATCTCTGCCTTGCGCACGCAGTTCGGCGTACATGTTGTGGCTTTCCACATCGCGATAATCAACGATACGTTTGAAGTGTGGATTGGTCATCCCCAGCTCTTCGCCCTGATAAATATAAGGCGTGCCTTGCATACCGTGCAGCACCATGCCCAGCATCTTCGCCGCAGGAACGCGCAATTCACCTTCATCACCAAAGCGCGACACAATTCGCGGCTGGTCGTGGTTACACCAGAACAACGCATTCCACGCCACATTGTGCATGCCTTGTTGCCAGTGGCTGAAAATCGCTTTCAGCGCGACGTAATCAGGAGCCGCCAGCGTCCATTTTTGCCCGCCAGGGTAGTCCACTTTTAGATGGTGGAAGTTGAACGTCATCGACAGTTCATTGCTGTTCAGCGCCGCATATTGCTGGCAGTTATCAAGCGTGGTTGATGACATTTCACCAACCGTCATCAACCCGCGTGGCGTAAACACATCGCGGCTGAATTCTTGCAAATATTCGTGAATGCGTGGCCCGTCGGTATAAAAACGACGCCCGTCACCGCCATCAATATCGCTTGGGAAATCTTGATCTTTCGATATCAGGTTGATCACATCGAGGCGTAAACCATCCACGCCGCGATCGGACCAGAACTCGCAGACTTTCTTCAGTTCCGCACGAACCTGCGGGTTTTCCCAGTTCAGATCCGCCTGCTCTGGAGCAAACAGGTGCAGATAATACTGGCCGCTTTCCGCATGCCAGCGCCAGGCGTTACCACCGAATTTAGAGCGCCAGTTGTTAGGCACCAGATCTGGCGTACCGTCGCGCCAGATATAAAATTCGCGGTAAGGGCTCTCTTTATTCAGCGCTTCGTGGAACCAGGCGTGCTGCGTAGAGGTATGGTTAAAGACCATATCCAGGATGATGCGAATCCCACGGTCATGCGCTTGTGCGACCAGTTTGTCGAAATCATCCAATGTGCCGTAAGTCGGATCAATCGCGCAGTAGTTGGCAACGTCGTAGCCATTATCAATCTGCGGGGAGATATAAAACGGGGTCAGCCAAATGGCATCAACGCCCAGCAGTTTTAAGTAGTCGAGGCGTTTAATGACGCCAGCAAGATCGCCGGTACCGCTGCCGGTCGTATCCTGAAAACTCTTCGGGTAGATCTGGTAGATGACACCATGTTGCCACCATGGAGGAGTTGTATTCATAAATCATTCCTAAATCTAAGGGGCCAATACTGGCCCCAGAAAAACAAACTACACCACTAGCAATGTGCCCTGACGGTATTTGCGCTTATACATCACGCTGGTCAGTACGATTGGCACGATGACGGCAATCAGAATCGCCAGGGAGTAAACTTCCCAGTAACGTGGCTGGATGGACAGAATGCCAGGCAAGCCACCGACGCCAATCCCGTTTGCCATCACACCACTGAGGCCACACAGCAAGCCTGCAAGTCCTGAGCCAACCATCGCGCAAAGCATTGGGAAGCGGTACTTCAGGTTGATGCCGTACATCGCCGGTTCGGTAACACCGAGGTAAGCGGAAATCGCCGCCGGAACTGAAATCTCACGTTCGTTATGTTTGCGGCTGCAAATAATAATGCCGACTACCGCTGATGCCTGAGCAATGTTAGACAGTGCAATCAGTGGCCACACCGGTGTGCCGCCCATGCTCTGAATCATCTGCATATCAATGGCGAGTGTTGTCTGATGCACACCGGTAATCACCAGCGGTGCGTACAGGAAGCCAAAGAGTGCTGCACCAATCGGTGCAAAGCTGCCGGTCATCAAGTGGCGAACCGCAAAGGCCACACCGTCTCCAATCCAGCGACCAAATGGGCCGATAAACGCATGTGCCAGGAACACAGCCAGAATCAGCGAACAAACAGGCACTATTACAAGATAGAGGTAATCTGGAACGATGCGTTTCAGACGCGTCTCAATAAAACCAAGAGCCAGGCCTGCCAGCAGTGCTGGAATCACCTGTGCCTGGTAGCCCACTTTTTCGATGGTGAACCAGCCAAAGTTCCAAACTTCCGGAATTTTGCTACCTAATTCATAGGCGTTCATCAATTGCGGTGATACGAGCGTTACGCCAAGCACAATCCCAAGGATAGGCGTTCCGCCCATTTTCCGCACAGCTGACCAGCAAATACCGACCGGCAGATAGAAGAAAATTGCCTCGCCAATCAGCCACAAGAAGTCGTAGATGGATTGCAAAGAAGGGTGCATCTGCGCCAGCGTGAGCCCGTTGCTCATTGGCAAATCGCCAATCACATTACGGAAGCCGAGTATCAAACCACCGCTGATCAACGCCGGTAAAAGCGGGAAGAAGATCTCTGCAAAATGGGAAATTAACTGCTCATGCCATTTCATGTTCTGGCGTGCGGCGAGCTTCGCTTGTTCTTTATCGGCGGAGCTGTGCCCTGTGGCGGCAATCAACGCCTGATAGTAATCACCCACTTCAGGGCCAATCACAACCTGGAACTGCCCGGCATTGGTAAAGCAGCCTTTAACCATCGGCAGCTCTTCAATCTCTTTTGGTGAAGCTGCTTGTGGGTTGTTCAACACAAAACGCAACCGGGTAATGCAATGACTCACGGTTGCGATATTGCCCCGTCCGCCGACCAGGTCTATCAGCTTTTCTATATCCTGTTGTTTCACTTTGGCCATGATGAGGTTCCAGAGTAAGGAGTAATTATCTGCCAGCAAGGTTATCTTTTAATCTTTTCTTCGAAAACGGGAACGTTCCCGAAACAAGGCGACGATCACAATAAACCTGAGATCGGGGCATTTATTGAAGAGTGCAGGGGATGACTATTTGGCGTAGCTCACGATCTTGCGTAACTTGCCCAATCAACTGTAATACAGCCTGGCGGCCCGCTTCCGCATAACCGGGATCGACTGTGATGATTTCCGGATGAAGAAATTTCATCAGCGGCGTGTTGCCCACACTGGCTAGTTGCAGCGCGTTGCTCTGGTGCTCCTGCAAATATTTGCTGGCGCCCAAAGCGAGGGTATCGGTCGCGCATACCAGCGCGGTGGTTTCCGGTAACAACACTTCGGCGACGTGCTCGTAACCCTGTTTCATCGCAAGCCCTGGCAGTGCCACGTTTGGCGTTAGCTGGTGCTCTTTGCAGAAGGCGAGATAGGCATTATGGCGGCGTAACCCTGTTGTCACATCGCTATGTGGCACGCCAAGAAAACTAATGTGTCGATGGCCTTGGGAATAGAGTTTTGCCATCAGGCTGGTGATGGCACCTTCATCGTCATAACAAACCGAGGCAAACCCTTTGGCATCACGCGCCATCAGAACCAGCGTCGATTGCCACGAGGTGAGCATTTTTTCGTTGATGCCGGTAAAACCGAACAGAATCACACCGTCGATATTGCGCCGTTTGAGCATGCCAAGATGTTCTTCGACCAGTTCCGGGTCGAACTGGCTTTCCATCATGATCGGATCGTATCCCTGCTCGTAAAGAGACGGCAGCATGGTTTGCACCGCAAGATTCTCAGACAGTGAATCCAGACGTGTCACAATAATGGCGACCACTTTATCGCTCTGCCCACGCATCGCACGCGCCGAACGAGAAGGGGAGAAACCTTCTTGCTGCATGACCGCCTCCACGCGTTCTCGTGTGCGAGCGCTAACGCCGCTTTCATTATTCAAAACGCGAGAAACAGTGGATTTACCGACACCGCTTAAACGAGCGATGTCTTTGATAGTGAGGCGGCTTTGCATCGTATAGGTTCCCGGCAATCAATTGCTCATTAGAGTAAGGCGCCTCAACAATACCACAATGGAAAAAATCTGGTTTACGCCAGGTTTAGGTTTGCGGGCGTAGAATACCTGCCAGTATTGTAATGACTTTTTCTTTTAACCGGAGGCGACATGGAACCTGATCCCAGTCCAGACCCTGTAATGACAGGAATAATCCGGTAATCCTCCCTCTTTTAGATGTGGTTGCCTTACCGGATCGCGTAAGGCAGCGGCCTCGATCGTACTTTTCAACGATGTCCCTGCTGATAAAAAAATTTGACCTGTAAGGTATGGCTTTGTCGTGCCTGCATGTCACCAGGCTCCGCATTTTGCGGCGCCGAGGGACTACTATGCTGTTAAAAAATCTGACCCGGCAGTTGTTTGCACAACTGAGCCGTCACCTGCCACGTCGCTTGATCCAACGCGACCTGATGCCAGACGACAACACCGTTGCTCATGCCCAAGAGGTTCCAGCCTCTCTGAGTGAAGCCTGCCTGAAATATGCCGCAGCCTCGGAAGAACAACTGTATCGCGATTTTAAAAGCCATCCTGAAGGTCTAAATGAGCGTGAAGTTGAACAGGCACTTGAGCTTCATGGCCCGAACCAAATCCCTGCGCAAAAGCCGTCGCCATGGTGGGTTCATCTTTGGACGTGCTACCGCAACCCATTCAATATACTGCTTACCATTCTTGGTATTGTTTCCTACTCCACTGAGGATATGTTTGCCGCCGGCGTCATTGCGCTGATGGTGGTGATAGCTACGCTGCTCAACTTCATCCAGGAGGCGCGTTCTACCAAAGCGGCGGATACGCTCAAAGCGATGGTCAGCAACACCGCGACTGTACTGCGTGTCGTGAATGAAAACGGTGAAAATGCGTTTATCGAAATCCCGCTCGATCAATTAGTGCCTGGCGATATCGTCAAACTGGCGGCAGGCGATATGATCCCGGCAGATCTACGTGTCTTACAGGCTCGCGATCTTTTTGTCGGCCAGGCTTCGCTCACGGGCGAATCTTTGCCGGTTGAAAAGGTAGCAGTCAGTCGCGATATGTCGCACAACAACCCTCTGGAATGCGACACGCTGTGCTTCATGGGCACCAACGTAGTGAGCGGCACGGCGCTTGCGATGATTATCGCAACGGGTGGCAATACATGGTTTGGCCAACTGGCCGGGCGCGTCACGCAACAAGAAAGTGAGCCCAATGCTTTCCAGAAAGGTATCAGCCGAGTGAGCTGGGTGCTGATCCGCTTTATGTTGGTGATGACGCCCATTGTGCTGCTGATCAATGGCTTCACTAAAGGTGACTGGTGGGAAGCGGCGCTATTCTCGCTCTCTGTCGCGGTGGGTTTAACGCCTGAAATGTTGCCGATGATTGTCACGTCGACGCTTGCTCGCGGTGCGGTGAAACTCTCTAAACAGAAAGTGATCGTCAAACACCTCGATGCAATCCAGAACTTTGGCGCAATGGATATTCTTTGCACCGACAAAACCGGCACGCTGACGCAAGATCGCATTGTTCTGGAGTCACACACCGATATTTTGGGGGCCACCAGCAACCAGGTGCTACATACCGCCTGGCTTAACAGCCATTATCAGACCGGGCTGAAAAACCTGCTTGATGTCGCGGTGCTGGAAGGTGTTGATGAGGATCATGCGCGTTACGCCGCCACACGCTGGCAGAAGGTGGATGAGATCCCGTTCGACTTTGAACGTCGTCGTATGTCGGTAGTGGTATCCGAGCAGCCGCAGGTGCATCAGTTGATCTGCAAAGGCGCGCTGCAGGAGATCCTGAACGTCTGCACACAGGTTCGTTATGGCGACGAGATCGTGCCGCTCAGCGAATCCTTGCTGGCGCGTATTCGCCGTGTGACTGACGATCTGAACCGCCAGGGCTTGCGTGTGGTGGCTGTAGCCACCAAATTCCTGCCTGCACGGAGTGAAGATTACGGTCGCGTAGATGAATCGGATCTGATCCTCGAAGGCTACATCGCGTTCCTTGATCCACCGAAAGAAACCACCGCGCCTGCTTTGAAAGCACTCAAAGCAAGCGGCATTGCCGTAAAGATCCTGACCGGGGATAGCGAGCTGGTGGCGGCGAAAGTGTGCCGTGAAGTGGGGCTGGATGTGGGTGATTTAGTTACCGGCAGTGAAATTGAAAACATGGCTGACGAAGAGCTTGCTGCACTGGCTGTTCGTACCACGCTGTTTGCACGCCTCACGCCAATGCATAAAGAGCGCATTGTGCGCCTGCTGCGTGGTGAAGGGCATGTGGTCGGCTTTATGGGCGACGGCATAAATGATGCGCCTGCATTGCGTGCGGCAGACATTGGAATTTCAGTGGATGGCGCGGTGGATATTGCGCGTGAGGCCGCAGATATTATCTTGCTGGAAAAAAGCCTGATGGTGCTGGAAGAGGGTGTGATTGAGGGCCGCAGAACCTTCGCCAACATGCTGAAGTACATCAAAATGACCGCCAGTTCTAACTTCGGTAACGTGTTTAGCGTGCTGGTGGCCAGCGCCTTCCTGCCGTTCTTGCCGATGCTGCCGTTGCACTTACTGATTCAGAACCTGCTGTACGATGTCTCCCAGGTGGCGATTCCGTTTGATAACGTAGACGATGAGCAAATCAAGAAACCACAGCGCTGGAACCCGGCAGATTTAGGCCGCTTTATGGTGTTCTTCGGGCCGATCAGTTCCATCTTCGATATTCTGACATTCTGCATCATGTGGTGGGTGTTCAAGGCCAACGTGCCGGAAGCGCAAACTCTGTTCCAGTCCGGTTGGTTCGTGGTGGGTTTACTGTCGCAAACATTGATTGTGCATATGATTCGTACTCGTCGTATCCCGTTCATTCAGAGCCGGGCGGCCTGGCCGTTGATGATCATGACATTGGTCGTGATGGTCGTTGGGATTGGCCTACCGTTTTCGCCGCTGGCAAGTTATCTGCAGCTCCAGGCGCTGCCGCTGAGCTATTTCCCATGGCTGATTGCGATCCTTGCGGGATATATGACGCTGACTCAGTGCGTGAAAGGTTTTTATAGCCGCCGTTACGGCTGGCAGTAATAAATAAGGCTGCTTGCGCAGCCATATTTAAAAGGGCGCTGTTACCATCACACTCCATTAAAGCTGGGGGAGCAAACTCCCCCAATGGGTTATTAACTGCGTACGCAGGAAAGTTTACTGAATATCATCACATCTTTATTGATAAAGAAAAACTCGCACAACGAGTCCTGAATCAGAAAAGTAATAGTGATAATTGTTAAGCAAACTATTAATAAACCATAAACCATAAACCATAAACCATAAAGCTTAAATGCTTTTTTCATAGTCCTTCACTTGAAGCTACGCTTCAGAAGAACTACCATTGCACCTGTCGGGGTGTTTTTGGTAGTTCCCCATCCGCTAGTTTAAGGGATGGGACCTCTACCAAATAACCTGCAACACAGCCCACAATAAGAATTATAACGTAGTAATTTTATGCTGAAGGTTAATGATTTCAGCACCCGCGATAATACTATTTAAAAATCTCAAAACTGACTAATTCTTAATTATTATTGAATGTATTTTTATATTTACGCACTAATTAATAGTGGTTCGATTAATAACTGAAAGCAGCTTCAGTCTGTTCGAATATTTTTAAGATAAAAAAAGAGCCAGTTCTTTCCAGAATTAGCTCTTTTTTTTTCAGCAAAACTTAACGGCGAATGGCAATCGCTTCGATCTCAATCTTCACATCTTTAGGCAGACGAGCTACTTCCACGCAAGAACGCGCAGGGAAAGTCGCTTTGTGCTCATTAAAGAAGGCTTCGTAAGTTGCGTTTACAGTCGCAAAGTCATTCAGATCTTTTACGAAAACAGTCGTTTTAACGATATCGCCCACTTTCAGACCAGCGGCTTCAACGATCGCCTGCACGTTTTCCAGAGACTGGCGCGCTTGCGCTGCCACGTCTTCCGGTACGGTGCCCGTTTTTGGGTTCACTGGGATCTGACCGGAAGTGATAATCATGCTGCCAAGATCGACACCCTGAACATATGGGCCGATTGCTGCGGGTGCGTTTTCGGTGCTGATGGTACGAGACATTATTTCTTCCTTATCTAAGTTCGTAGGGCGGGTAAGCTACGCGCCACCCGCCAAATCGGAGTGGTGGATTATGCTGAAGCATATCCACCCTACAAACAAAAAAGCTCCCGTCCATTATAGGGTCGGGAGTTTTAGCGGCAATGATTAATCTGCCAGCACAACGTGATGTGCGAACTCCTTCTCACAATATTTGCATTTGAGACTGATGTTCTCATCGCGCTTTTTCACTGCGAACGAAGAATGGACCGGTTCGCTGCGGCTGATGCAGTTGGTATTTGGGCAAACCAACACTCTATCAATGCGTGAAGGCAGACTCGGTTTGCTCTTACCGACCACTTCATATTCATCAATACGGTTTACTGTCGCATGCGGTGCATACAGCGCCAGTTGGTTAACTTGTTCATCCGTCAGGAAGGTGTTTTCAATTTTAATCAGGTCTTTACGGCCCTGTTCTTTTGAAGGCAAGTTCAGGCCGATGGTGATGCGCTGGTCGGTTTCAGTTAACTGGAACAAAGTCAGTAATTTAAAGCCCACCTGTGCAGGAATATGATCGATAACCGTTCCGCGTTTAATCGCTTCAACTTGTAATTTGTTGTCGTGTGTCATCTTTATCTTCCTCTCACTCAAACCAGTTCACGATTCAAAACTAACGCCAGCAAAGCCTGACGAGCATAAATACCGTTGCCTGCCTGCTGGAAATACCAGGCGTGCGGGGTTTTATCCACATCCGTAGTGATTTCATCAACACGTGGCAGCGGGTGCAGCACTTTCATGTTCTCGCGGGCATCGACAAGGTCTGCGGCGCGCAGTACAAACTGCGCTTTCACGTTGGCGTATTCAGACGGGTCAAGGCGCTCTTTCTGTACGCGAGTCATGTACAGAATATCCAGCTCGCCCACAACGTCGTCGATAGCTTCATGACAGCTCCAGACGATACCTTTCTCATCGAGCATATCGAGAATGTATTTCGGCATTGCCAGTGCGTTTGGCGCGATAAAGTAGAAGCGGTTGCCTTCAAATTTCGCCAGGGCTTGTGCCAAAGAGTGCACGGTACGGCCATATTTCAGGTCACCCACCATGGCGATATTCAGGTTTTCCAGACGACCCTGAGTTTCCTGGATGGTGAACAAATCCAGCAGCGTTTGCGTCGGGTGTTGGTTGGCACCATCACCTGCGTTTAACACCGGTACATTGCCAGAGAACTCAGTTGCCAGACGTGCAGCACCCTCTTGCGGATGGCGCATTACGATTGCGTCAACATAGGTACTGATAACTGAAATAGTATCGGCCAGTGTTTCGCCTTTCTTACCCAGCGAGGTATTGCTGCTGTCGGAGAAGCCGACAACCGATGCCCCCAGGCGGTGAATCGCTGTCTCAAAGGAGAGACGAGTACGCGTTGAAGCCTCAAAGAAACAGCTGGCTACAACGATATGTTTCAACAGTTCAGGTTGCGGATTGGCTTTCAGTTTTGCCGCGGTAGATAACACCAGTTCAAGTTCTTCACGACTGAGATCGTTTATGGAAATGATATGTTTTTGATATAGGGGGTTAGCCATGTTTATCTCCTGTTCTCGGGCGTCGGGCAAAAAAAAAGCCCCTCAATGAGGGGCCTTTGGAATTGATTGATGCAACGGAAAGAAAAACAGGTTAGCGCCGTCTTTTAGACGACGTGGTGTGGCAATTTTTTGAACACACTGGACCATGCTTCCTCCGGCAAATTGTGGCGCATTATACGCATGTAGGAGGACACTTCAAGGGATTAATTCACATATTTTGGCCATTAGCAATCGGTTGCTGTGAATAGTTATCCGACTCTAATGTAATCCAAGGGTTTGCATAACTCGCCGATGGACCTGGGCTGTTTTTTGTACCTCGCGCGGGGCAATCCATACAATGCTGCTGCCCGCGACCACACCTAAAATCTCTGGCAGGGCACGATAATCGAGAATTCTTGCTACGGCCCGCCCATATCCATGAACGGCATGAATCATGACAAACTCAGCATTATGTTCGACGCTAATCACCATCTCTGCTATTGAACGCGCTGCATCCGGTGCGGGTTGAGATTGCGGATTTAATGCATAAATTTTCTGACCTTTTGCGTTACGTATTTTAATAACGCCGAGCAATTTCAGAAGGCGGGAGACGGTCGATTGGCTGATGCTCTCAAAGCCATGAAGCTGCATGTCGCGGCGCAGTTCCTCTTGCGAGTGATAACTCTTATGGACAATGAGCCTTTGGCAGAGAGTAAGCTGGTTGTGATCTTTCTCTGACGGTGCGAGTGAGACTCTCATTGTGTTCACCATTCCTTGATTTTTAAGGCTATTAATTTACTCCGCTGATAAATCCAAACCGTTTGCTCGATCAGATTTATCCAATCTAACCAATAAATAATGTTGCTAAATATATTATTATTAGAATTTAACGCCCCTTTCGGGGCGTTAAAGTTATCAAGTAATCTGAATAGATCCGGATACAACCAGTTTTAACGTCCAGGCTGCTAACAGTAGAATTGCCGCAGCGATTACCCATTCATAACTTTTCAGCATTTGTTGCCCCTGCTGTTTCTTCTGCCACAGGAAGACCACAAGTCCTGGGGTGAATAGCAACGAACTCAGTAGCATTGAGTCGCCAGCGGCATAGCAAAGCCAGAAACCATAAACGGTGGCGATAACGCCGAGAATTAAGCCACTGGTGCGTGATTCCCCTTTCGCGTAGCGCTCGCCCGTCCAGGCAAGTTTCAGGCCATAGGCGGCGCTAAACAGATACGGCGGCAGAATGGCAGCGGTTGCAATAGAGAACAACGCCTGGTAACCCGCTTCGTAGAACAGTGTGAGGATAAGGAATAACTGGATTAAGCCGTTAGTTATCCACAACGAGAATGACGGTGAATGTCTGGCGTTCTCTTTGGCGAAGACTTTCGGGAAGATACCGTCTTTGGCGGCTACGCGTGGCAATTCTGCGGCAAAAAGCGTCCAGGCGAGCAGGGCACCAGCAACCGAAAGGATAACGCCACCAGCAACAAATTTAGCGCCCCATGGCCCAACTACATTTTCCAGCACACCCGCCATAGAAGGGTTTCTTAGTCCGGCAAGTGACGCCTGATCCAAAATCCCCATCGACAGCACGCTGACCAGCACATAAATAGCCAGTGCACCCAGCAAACCAATCACCGTGGCCTTACCAATATCGCTACGATTAGCGGCACGAGCAGAAACGACGGTCGCCCCTTCAATACCGATAAACACCCATGTGGTCACCAGCATAGTATTTTTCACCTGATCGAATAGTTCAGGCGCTGTGCCGTTGACGAGCATCATGCGGCCCCAGAAGTCGGCTGTGAAGACACCGATCTTAAAGGCTATCAACACCGCGACGATAAACACCAGCAGGATAACCACTTTGACAACAGTGAGTATCGTGTTGATGTAAGCCGCTTCACGTACGCCGCGCAGTACCAGTGCGTGTACCAGCCACAACACGATAGATGCGCCAATTATCGATGGCAGGTTATTACCATCGCCGAATACCGGGATGAAAAAGCTCATCGCGCTAAACAGTAATACCGCATAGGAAACGTTGCCCAGCCAGGCAGAGAACCAGTAGCCCCAGGCTGACTGGAAGCCGATGAAATCGCCGAATCCAGCGCGTGCGTAGCTATAGACACCCCCTTCAAGTTCCGGGCAACGGGAGCTAAGATTTTGATAGATAAATGCGAGACATAACATCCCGACTCCGGTAATTACCCAACCAATGAGTAACGCGCCCGGTGAGGCGACGGAGCCAAAGTTTTGCGGCAGGCTGAATACCCCACCGCCAATCATTGAACCAATTACCAGCGCAACCAGCGCGCTAAGCCCTAATTTTGTTTCTTTTGTTGTGGATGTCGCGGCGACATCTCCGTGGGTAGCATCGGCCATTTTCCTTTCCTCTTGCTGTGGGATGCAGCATGAATGCACGATTGGCGGCGAGAGAGAGCCCGCCGCCAGTGCGAATTACTCTCCGAGCGTGGCAACCATGACGGCTTTAATCGTATGCATACGGTTTTCGGCTTCATCGAAGACAATGGAATGTGCTGACTCAAAGACTTCTTCAGTCACTTCCAGCCCTTTCAGGCCGTATTCCTGCTCGATTTCTTTACCGACTTTGGTGTGTTCGTTGTGGAAGGCTGGCAGGCAGTGCATGAATTTCACGTTCGGGTTGCCAGTGGCATTGATGACATTCTGGTTAACCTGATATGGGGTCATGATACTGACGCGTTCAGCCCAGGCTTCTTTAGGCTCGCCCATAGAAACCCACACATCGGTGTAGAGGAAATCAACGCCTGCAACGCCTTCTTCGACGCTATCGGTCAGCATGATGCGACCACCGGTTTCTTTGGCGATAGCGCGGCATTGTTCAACCAGGGCAGGTTCTGGCCAGAATGCTTTTGGTGCCACCAGGCGAATATCCATGCCCATCTTCGCCGCACCCACCATCAGGGAGTTACCCATGTTGTTGCGAGCATCACCCAGATAAGCGAAGGCGATATCCTGAAGTTTTTTATCCGGTGCGTGCTCAAGCATGGTCATCAAATCCGCGAGAATTTGAGTTGGGTGGTATTCATTGGTCAGGCCGTTCCACACCGGAACACCTGCATACTCGCCCAGTTCTTCGACGATATCCTGGCCGTAGCCACGGTATTCAATGCCGTCATACATCCGGCCTAATACGCGGGCGGTATCTTTCATTGATTCTTTGTGGCCAATCTGTGAGCCGCTTGGGCCGAGATAAGTCACCAGGGCACCTTGATCAAACGCACCAACTTCAAATGCACAGCGCGTGCGGGTGGAGGTTTTTTCAAAAATCAGCGCGATGTTTTTGCCCACCAGGGTTTTCTTCTCAGTACCGGCTTTTTTGGCGGCTTTCAGTTCGCGAGACAGATCGATCAGGTACTGGATTTCTACCGGTTTGAAGTCCAGTAGTTTCAGGAAGTTGCGGTTTTTTAAGTTGACGGTCATTTTCGTTATCCTTTTTAATTTTGATGGTGGATAGCGCGTTCGCTTATCCACCCTACAACGGCCTTTTGTAGGTCGGGTAAGCACAGCGCCACCCGACATGCTTTAACCAGCTACTCGCGAATCAATGTGCCTTTTTCGCCTGCCAGAATGGCCGGGCCATCTTCGAGCGCACCAATTCCGGCAATACCGTGGCAAAGGGCTACGAACTTGCTGCAGGCGGCGACCTTCGGCCCCATAGAACCTGCATCGAATTTCATGGCATCCAGTTCCTGCGGCGTAGTATGGGAAATTGGTCGTTGAGTTGGCGTGCCCCAATCGAGATATACGGCGTCGGCATCGGTGAGGATCAACAGCGCATCGGCTTCGATCTGGCGTGCCAGCAATGCGGCGGAAAGATCTTTATCAATCACCGCTTCGATACCGTGGTAGCCGTCGGCTTTTTCTACTACCGGAACACCACCGCCACCGTTACAAATCACCAGGTGATCGCGCTGGATAAGGGCTGTGATCGCATCGCTTTCCACAATCTGTTTTGGTTGTGGGGATGGCACTACCCGGCGGAAATACTGGCCGTCGGCTTTAACTGTCCAGCCTTTTTCTGCAACCAGCATGTCGGCTTGCGCCTTGTCATACACCGGGCCGATGTACTTCGTTGGGTTTTCGAACGCGGGGTCATTGGCGTCCACTTCAACCTGTGTCAGCAGTACGCTGACCTCCCGGTTTGGCAGCTGATTTTTCAGCGACTGCTGTAGCATGTAACCAATCATTCCCTGGCTTTCGGCCCCAAGAATGTCCAGCGGATATGGCGTTACTTTTTGATAGGCACTGTTTTGCAGTGCCAGCAACCCGACTTGTGGGCCATTGCCATGAACCAGCACTACACGCCAGGAGGAGGTGAGTTGTGCGATGGTTTTAGCCGCTAAATCAATGTTCTTACGTTGTATTTCCGCTTCCAAAGGCTCGCCGCGTTTCAATAGCGCGTTGCCGCCCAGTGCGACAACCAGTGTCGGTTTGTGTTCCATTTCATCTCTCCCAGGACTTAAATACCGTCACGTTCTAACGGGCAGCTCATGCAGCGTGCGCCACCGCGGCCACGACCCAGTTCGTCACCAGGAATCGGCAAGACTTTGATGCCTGCCTTGTCGTATTTCTCGTTGGTCCAGATATTGCGCTCGTAGCCGATGACCACGCCTGGGCGCACGGTTAGCACGTTGTTGGCGTCATTCCATTGTTCACGTTCAGCTTCAAACGCATCACCGCCAGTGGTGATTAAACGGACCTGATCGATACCCAGCGCTTGTTCAATGGCGTGCAGCAGGTTTGGCTCCTGATGGCGTTTGATGCCGCCACGGCCATCCGGGGTTAACGTCCAGCACTGGGCGTCTTTGCGTACTACTTCCGGGTAGACGGAGAAAGTGTCGATATCAATGTGTGTCATCACGGTATCGAGGTGCATACAGGAGCGGTGTTTAGGCAGTTCAACGGCAATAACGCGAGTGGCCTGTTGATGTTTGAATAATGATTCAGCGAGGAACTCCACACCCTGCGGAGTGGTGCGCTCAGACAAACCAATTAATACCGCGCCACGGCCAATGACTAATACATCACCGCCTTCTAATGTTGCGTGGTCATAATTAATATTGTCGTCGCCATAATATTTAATAAAGTTTCCATCGGTAAATAATGGATGCCAACGGTAAATTGCTCGCAGGTTATTTGTTTCACGTTGGCGTGCGGCTTTGGCCATTGGGTTGATAGATACGCCATTATAAATCCAGCAGGAAGTATCGCGGGTGAATAAATGGTTCGGCAGCGGTTTCATAATAAAGTCGGTGACTTCATGGGTATCGACAACCATATTTTGAATATAAGTTGGAATTTCACCATAAGTCAGGCCACCGCTCAGTCTGCGAGCTAATTCACGATGTGGCATATCTGCAAGCCAGCTGCGAATGTCCGAGGCAAATGCTGGGCCAAGGCGGTAGTCAGAAATCTGAGTCGCCAGCAGCCATGCTTTGGCATCGCTGACATCCAGGGTTTGAGTCAGAAGGTCTGTCAGTAATAAAACCTCAACCCCCTCACCGCGTAACGTATTAGCAAATATATCGTGTTCTTCGCCAGCACGTTCTACAGATAAAACGTCGTCGAATAATAATTCCTGGCAGTTAGAAGGGGTGAGTCTTTTCAGGCTCAGATTAGGGCGATGCAGCATTACACTGCGAAGTTGTCCAATTTCGGAACCAACATAGTGCTTGTCCATGACTATTCCTTTGCATTAATACTGAGATGAAAATATCAGTGGTAATAATTAATTATTACCGCAAGTTAAATAGGCTTTCGAAATGTCTTCGAGGCGTATGTTAATTTCACAAGGGATATTTAATGTGAGCTTAATCACGAGCTCAAGGGACTTTTAAATTCTCTGTTAATTAATTGATAGCTGTCATGGAATTATAAATAAAGTCATTAACCAGTCTGAATAACTACGCGAAATTATGCATATTCTATTTTATTAGTGTTAACCCAATGTTATTGGGTAACTAAAGTGGCGTTTTTTAACTTATTGAAATTTAGTGGTATTTTAAAATTTAAATATAACTATGCATAAAGCCGTATTTTTCATCCACAGCATGGGAAAATAAACAAAATAGTTATGACTAAACTTGCACTTACTTACCAAATTTAAAATGTGACTGGGGGTTAGTTTTAAATTATTTTGTTTTTTAAACAGGTGGTTACGCGGTCGTCTGACAGGTTCGATTTTGAGGTTATGCTTTTTTCATGCATAAAAACTTCATGACTGATACAAAGCTGTAACATGTTTTGCGCTAAACATGCGCCAGCACAGATTTTCTTAAAAAACTCATGGCGGCAAAAGGGGAATGCTCGTATAAATACCGTAATAAAACATCGTTTCAAAAAGGTAATTATCATGATTATTGGCAACATTCATTCTTTGCAATCCTGGCTTCCTGAAGAACTGCGTCAGGCGATTGAGCATGTTAAACAGCACATCACTCCTGAAACCCCATTAGGCAAACATGATATTGACGGTAACCGTCTGTTTATGTTGGTTTCTGAAGACTCTACCCAACCAATTGAAGAGCGTCCGGCAGAGTTTCACCAACGCTACCTGGATATTCAGATTGTCATGCGCGGCCTGGAAGGTATGACGTTTAGCTGCTTGCCCGCTGGCACGCCGGAAACTGACTGGCTGGCTGATAAGGACATCGCGTTCCTGCCAGAAGGCGAGCAGGAAAAAACCATCGTATTAAATGAGGGGGATTTCGTGGTGTTCTATCCAGGCGAGGTTCACAAGCCGCTTTGTGCTGTGGGCAAACCTGCGCCGGTGCGTAAGGTCGTTGTGAAGATGTTGATGGCCTAAATACCCTTCATACTTCAAATTGCCTCTTTGTTGGCTGCACTCACTCAACCGAATCACTTACCTATGTAAGCTCATCGGGATTCCTTCTTTTGCCGCCTCGATGCAACTAAAATACAGTGGCGGATGGCTACAACCATCCGCCACTGAAAATTAAAGCTTCGCAAGTGTCGCAACCATCACCGCTTTAATCGTGTGCATACGGTTTTCAGCTTGATCGAACACGACGCTATTTGCCGACTCAAACACTTCGTCCGTCACTTCCATACCACCATGCAGGCCATATTGCTCCGCCATCTGTTTACCAAGCGTGGTCTGGTCATCATGGAATGCAGGGAGGCAGTGCAGGAATTTCACCTGTGGATTGCCGGTCAGCGCCAGCATCGCGCTATTTACCTGATAAGGGCGCAGCAGGTTAATACGCTCAGCCCATTTCTCTTTGGCCTCGCCCATTGATACCCACACATCGGTATAAATGAAGTCAGCGCCTTTCACACCTGCGGCGATATCTTCCGTCAGGGTGATTTTCCCACCGTTGTGTGCGGCCATAGCCTGGCATTCCGCCACCAGATTTTCATCTGGCCAGCAAGCCTGCGGTGCAACTAAACGTAAGTCCATCCCGGTCAATGCGGCGGCTTCAAGCATGGAGTTTCCCATGTTGTTACGCGCATCTCCGGCGTAAACCAGTGTCATCTCCTGGAAGGTTTTGCCAGGTAGTTGTTCCTGCATCGTCAGTAAATCGGCCAGTAATTGCGTAGGGTGAAACTCGTTCGTCAGGCCATTCCATACCGGGACACCGGCAAACTGCGCCAGCGTTTCAACGATTTCCTGACCAAATCCACGATACTGAATACCATCGTACATACGGCCTAATACACGAGCCGTATCTTTAATTGATTCTTTATGCCCAATCTGGCTTCCGCTTGGGCCGAGATAAGTGACGCGAGCGCCCTGGTCAAATGCGGCAACTTCGAAAGAGCACCTCGTACGAGTCGAGTCTTTTTCGAAGATGAGCGCGATGTTTTTTCCAGTAAGGTGCTGAACTTCAGTGCCTTTTTTCTTGTCGTTTTTTAGTTTGGCAGAAAGCGTAAGTAATTCATGAAGCTGTGCAGGAGTGAAATCCAGTAATTTAAGAAAATGCTTTTGGTAGAAATGACTCATATTTTCCTCGCATGGCACAAGCCATTTATTGAATTAATATTCAATTTATATGTATGAATATTCATTTGCAACCCCCTATGTAAAAACTTTACCGGGAAAGGTGGAGGCAAACTCAGCCGTGTGTGAAAATAGAAGTATCTGCCTACAAATTGAGGAAAGGGCCATGGCAAATCCAGAACTGCTCGAAGAGCAACGCGAAGAAACGCGTTTGATTATTGAAGAATTACTGGAAGACGGCAGCGATCCTGACGCGCTGTACACTATTGAGCATCACCTTTCCGCAGATGACTTCGAAACTCTTGAAAAAGCAGCTGTTGAAGCTTTCAAAATGGGTTACGAAGTTACTGACCCGGAAGAGCTTGAAGTGGAAGAGGGTGATACCGTTATCTGCTGTGACGTGCTGAGCGAATGTGCGTTAAAAGCTGAGCTGTTGGATGAGCAAGTAGAACAACTGCTGAACCTCGCTGAGAAATTCGGTGTGGAGTATGACGGTTGGGGCACTTACTACGAAGATCCGAATGGTGAAGACGGTGAAGAAGGTGATGACGACGAAGATTTAGCCGACGAAGACGACGACGGCGTACGCCACTAATCTCTTCTGTGCAGCGGTAAATGCCGCTGCACATCAAGGAAAGATAACTCCCCATTATGAACTACCCGCAACTACTCTCCCCGGTACTGAATTTTCTACACTGCCCAACGCCTGATGCATGGATTGAAAAAGCCCGCCAGCCGGAGCATTTGCCATTGTTGCTGACTGACCATCTGGTGTGCGAACTCAAGGCTGCGCAAACAGCGATGTTTTTGATTCGCAAATATGTCGCTGATAAAAGCAGTGCGCAGTTTTTACTTGATTGGCTAAAACCCTATGAAGATTTTGCTTTCCGTGAGGGCGCTGAGCCTGATTTCATCGCGTTGCATAAAACCCTGAGCAAGAGCGTCATGCCGCAAACACAGAGTGTCTGGGGCCAGCAACTTATCGACAGTATGGTTTTGTTGATTAAAGAAGAGCTACATCACTTCTGGCAGGTACGCGAGATTATGCTCGCCCGTAATATTCCCTACGTGAAAATGACCGCCAGCCGTTACGCCAAAGCGCTGCTGAGCCAAACGCGTACTCATGAGCCGGTTATGCTGGTGGATAAACTGATTTGTGGGGCGTACATCGAAGCGCGATCCTGTGAGCGTTTTGCCGCACTGGCTCCGCATCTGGATGATGAACTACAGAAATTCTATTTGTCGCTTTTGCGTTCTGAAGCCCGACATTACCAGGATTATTTAGCGCTTGCTGAACAGATTGCGGGTGGGGACATCAGCGATCGTGTGCGTTTCTTTGGCGAGGTCGAAGCGGCATTGATTAGTAGCCCTGATGAAGAGTTTCGTTTTCACAGTGGCGTACCTTTCTCTTAAATAGCAGGATCTGAGTTGTCGCTGTCTGTGGCCTCCCTGGAATTGCTTAAGGCTTGAACAGCTTCGCGCTTATCGCTAAGGTAAGCGCGTTTTTACCTTCCTGGAAAGTATCATGATAACCATCGCCCTTATTGACGACCACCTTATCGTCCGCTCCGGCTTTGCACAGCTGTTAGGGCTGGAGCCGGATTTTCAGATTGTGGTTGAGTTCGGCTCCGGGCGCGAAGCGCTGGCCGGGCTGCCAGGGCGCGGCGTGCAGGTGTGTATTTGCGACATCTCGATGCCGGATATTTCCGGGCTGGAATTGCTCAGCCAGCTACCAAAAGGGATGGCGACGATTATGTTGTCGGTTCACGACAGCCCGGCGCTGGTGGAGCAGGCTTTAAACGCCGGCGCGCGAGGCTTTTTGTCAAAACGCTGTAGCCCGGATGAGCTGATTGCCGCTGTCCATACTGTGGCGACAGGCGGCTGCTACCTGACGCCAGACATTGCCGTTAAACTGGCGGCCGGACGGCAGGATCCGCTAACCAAACGCGAGCGCCAGGTGGCAGAAAAACTGGCCCAGGGCATGGCGGTCAAAGAGATTGCCACTGAACTTGGGCTGTCGCCTAAGACAGTTCACGTGCATCGCGCCAATCTGATGGAAAAACTCAACGTCAGTAACGATGTCGGACTGGCTCATCGCCTGTTTGACGGATGGTGATGCAACCCTTTTTCTCCCGGCTTATCTCCATCGTCGCCAGCTTTTTTATCTTTTCTGCCGCGTGGTTTTGCCTGTGGAGTATCAGCTTGCACCTGGTGGAACGGCCTGAGCTTGCAGTACTGCTGTTTCCCTTCGGCCTACGCTTAGGGCTGATGCTGCAATGCCCGCGCGGCTACTGGCCCGTATTGCTCGGAGCAGAGTGGTTGATGCTCGGCTGGCTGGCGCAGGAAGTGGCGCTGGCGCATCTTCCACTGTTGATGATTGGCGGAGTGCTTACTCTCCTGCCCGTGGCTCTGATTTCCCGCTACCGCCATCAGCGTGACTGGCGCACTTTGCTCCGTCAAGGCGGGGCGCTGATTGCCGCCGCACTGTTACAGTCGTTGCCGTGGCTCGGGCAAGGGGAGGAGACCCTGAACGCGCTGTTGCTCACGCTGACCGGCGGGTTAACCCTGGCCCCAACCTGCCTCGTCATCTGGCATTACCTGACCAGTACCGTCTGGCAGCCGCTGGGGCCAGGAGTTGTTTCACAACCGGTGAACTGGCGTGCTCGTCACCTTATCTGGTATCTGCTGCTGTTTGTGATCAGCCTGTGGCTACAACTTGGGCTACCTGACGAACTTTCCCGCTTTACCCCATTTTGCCTGGCGTTGCCCATTATCGCGCTGGCCTGGCATTACGGCTGGCAGGGAGCGCTGATCGCGACGTTGATGAACGCCATCGCGCTTATCGCCAGCCAAACCTGGCACGATCACCCGGTGGATCTACTGCTTTCGTTGCTGGCACAAAGCCTGACCGGGCTATTGCTGGGGGCTGGGATCCAGCGTCTGCGTGAGCTTAACCAGTCCCTGCAAACTGAGCTTGCACGCAATCGCCGCCTTGCTGAACGCCTGTTGGAAACTGAAGAGAGCGTGCGGCGCGAAGTGGCGCGTGAACTCCATGACGATATCGGCCAGACCATTACCGCGATTCGCACCCAGGCGGGTATTGTGCAGCGCCTGGCCCCGGGAAACGAAGGGGTCAAATTGGGTGGGGCGCATATCGAGCAGCTGTCACTTGGGATTTACGATTCGGTACGCCGCCTGCTGGGAAGACTGCGTCCACGCCAACTGGATGATTTATCTCTGGAGCAGGCGATTCGTTCGCTGATGCGGGAAATGGAGCTGGAAAGCTGTGGCATCGTGAGCCACCTCGACTGGAAAATCGACGAGCCGCTACTGAGCGAAAGCCAGCGCGTTACGCTGTTCCGCGTCTGCCAGGAAGGGCTGAACAACATTGTTAAACACGCCAGTGCCAGTGCAGTAACGATTCATGGCTGGCAGCAGGACATGCGGCTGATGTTGGTGATTGAAGATGACGGCAGCGGCTTGCCTTCCGACTCCGGTCTGCAAGGTTTTGGCCTGGCAGGCATGCGCGAACGCGTAACGGCGATTGGCGGAACGCTCACTATTTCCTGTACTCACGGCACGCGCGTCAGCGTCAGTTTGCCATTGCGATACGCGTAAGGACTGACGATGTTCACTTTCCTTAAAGCCCCACCGGCGGCGACACCAGTTAGCGATAAAGCCGAAATTGACGCGCGTTATAGCTATTGGCGCCGGCACATTCTGATCACCATCTGGCTGGGCTATGCCCTGTTTTACTTCACCCGTAAAAGCTTTAATGCCGCCGCACCGGAAATTCTCGCCAGCGGCGTGATGACACGTACCGATATCGGTCTGTTGGCTACGTTGTTTTACATCACTTATGGGCTGTCGAAATTTTTCTCTGGCATCGTTAGTGACCGATCAAACGCCAGGTATTTCATGGGATTGGGGCTTATCGCTACCGGTGTTGTTAACATCCTTTTTGGTTTCTCCACCTCCCTTTGGGCATTCGCCTTGTTGTGGGTACTGAATGCCTTTTTCCAGGGCTGGGGTTCGCCGGTATGCGCCCGTTTGCTAACGGCATGGTACTCCCGTACCGAACGCGGTGGCTGGTGGGCTGTATGGAACACTGCGCATAACGTCGGTGGGGCGCTGATCCCGATAGTCATCGGCGCCGCGGCGCTGCACTACGGTTGGCGTGCAGGGATGATGATCGCCGGTTCGCTGGCTATTCTTGCCGGGTTATTTCTCTGCTGGCGTCTGCGTGATCGCCCGCAAACCGTGGGCTTACCGCCGATAGGTGACTGGCGGCACGACGAACTGGAAATCGCCCAACAGCAGGAAGGTGCAGGGCTGACGCGCCGGGAAATCCTCTACAAATACGTGCTGGGGAATCCCTATATCTGGCTGCTGTCACTGTGTTATGTCCTGGTTTACGTTGTGCGGGCGGCAATCAACGACTGGGGTAATCTCTACATGTCGGAAACGCTGGGCGTGGATCTGGTCACGGCGAACTCGGCGGTAACGATGTTTGAGTTGGGTGGGTTTATCGGTGCACTGGTGGCAGGCTGGGGATCGGACAAACTCTTCAATGGCAACCGTGGGCCGATGAACCTGATATTTGCCGCCGGGATTTTGCTCTCGGTAGGCTCGCTATGGCTGATGCCGTTTGCCAGCTACGTGATGCAGGCGGCCTGTTTCTTCACCACGGGCTTCTTTGTGTTTGGCCCGCAGATGCTTATCGGTATGGCGGCAGCGGAGTGCTCGCATAAAGAGGCTGCCGGGGCTGCGACCGGCTTTGTTGGCTTGTTCGCTTACCTCGGTGCATCTTTATCTGGCTGGCCGCTGGCGCGCGTGATCGATATCTGGCACTGGAACGGTTATTTCGCGGTGATCGCCATCGCGGCAGGTATTTCTGCGCTGCTGTTGCTGCCGTTCCTGAACGCCCAGTCCCCACGCGTCCGTAGTGAAGCGTGATACATCTCACCTTTTTACCCCGAATGGCGCAAAACTAAGAAATTTTCCAGGTTTATCCTGGAAGCCATCTCAGGCCAAAGCCGCTGCTGATTTTTACAATGCCTGCTATCACGCAGGTTTTTAAATCAGGAGTAATCCATGCTGGCCTTATTAAATCAGGTGCGCAAGCCGACCCTGGATCTGCCGCTCGATGTGCGGCGCAAGATGTGGTTCAAACCGTTCATGCAGTCTTACCTGGTGGTCTTTATCGGCTATCTGACCATGTATTTGATCCGCAAGAACTTCAACATTGCACAGAACGACATGATCTCTACCTACGGGTTGAGCATGACGCAACTGGGGATGATAGGTCTGGGCTTTTCCATCACCTACGGCGTGGGTAAAACCCTGGTTTCCTATTATGCGGACGGCAAAAACACCAAGCAGTTCCTGCCATTTATGCTGATCCTCTCGGCTATCTGTATGCTCGGCTTTAGCGCCAGTATGGGGGCGGGTTCGGTCAGCCTGTTTATGATGATCGCCTTCTACGCCCTGAGCGGTTTTTTCCAGAGCGCGGGTGGCTCTTGCAGCTACTCCACCATTACCAAATGGACACCTCGCCGCAAGCGTGGAACCTATCTGGGGCTGTGGAATATCTCCCATAATCTGGGCGGTGCTGGTGCGGCAGGCGTGGCGCTGATTGGCGCGAATCTCCTGTTCGACGGCCACGTTATTGGCATGTTTATCTTCCCATCTATCATCGCGCTGATTGTTGGCTTCATTGGCCTGCGTTATGGCAGCGATTCCCCTGAGTCTTACGGCCTGGGTAAAGCTGAAGAGTTGTTTAGCGAAGAACTCAGCGAAGAAGATAAAGAGACTGAAGACGAGTCGATGACCAAATGGCAAATCTTTGTGGAGTATGTGCTGAAGAACAAAGTTATTTGGCTGTTGTGCTTCTCCAATATCTTCCTCTACGTGGTGCGCATCGGTATTGACCAGTGGTCCACGGTTTACGCCTTCCAGGAGCTGAAACTCTCCAAAGAAGTGGCGATTCAGGGGTTTACACTTTTTGAAGTGGGTGCATTAGTCGGCACGTTGCTATGGGGCTGGTTGTCAGATCTGGCGAATGGTCGTCGTGCGCTGGTTGCCTGCGTTGCGCTGGCATTAATCATTGCGACCCTCGGTGTTTATCAGCACGCCAGCAATCAGTATGTCTACCTTGCATCGCTGTTCGCGCTGGGCTTCCTGGTGTTTGGCCCACAACTACTGATTGGCGTGGCGGCAGTCGGCTTCGTTCCGAAAAAAGCTATCGGTGCGGCTGACGGTATCAAAGGTACCTTCGCCTATCTGATTGGCGACAGCTTTGCTAAGTTAGGGCTCGGGATGATCGCCGATGGGACGCCAATTTTTGGTCTGACTGGCTGGGCAGGAACTTTCGCAGCACTGGATGCCGCCGCAATGGGTTGTATCGTACTGATGGCAATGGTTGCGGTGATGGAAGAACGCAAAATCCGCTGTGATAAGCGTATTCAACGGTTAGCGATGCAATAAAAATTTGCAGGGTTTACTGAAGCGAATAGATTCAGTAAACCCATTTCAAACGATTACAGAGACTTAATCATCCGCACTTCGCAATCCACATGGCCGGTGCAGCCAAGCGGCTCAGAAATATGTTCAAAGCCAAGACGTTCATATAGCGCGATGGCTTCTGTCAGAAACGCAGTGGTTTCCAGATAGCAGCGCTTAAAGTCTTCTTCGCGGGCAAAATCCATTGCCTGTAACGCCAGGCGTTTTGCCAACCCTTTGCCACGCACTACCGGCAGGAAATACATCTTCTGCAATTCACAAATATCCGGTTCGCTACACGTTAACGGCGCGACTCCACCACCACCGACGACTTCACCATCTACTTCCACAACCCAATAGGCGTGACCCGGTTGGCTGTAGAGCTGATAAAGCTCATCGAGATTAGGATCTGCCACTGTATAGCCTTTATCGGCGGTTAGACCGTATTCAGCAGAAACATCACGGATGACACGGGCAATCGCCGCGTTGTCCTGGGGGGTTATCCGGCGCAATGCGATTTCAACCGGAGCAGCAAGATTCATAGCGTGGACTCATTGATAATTGGCGAAAGACAGGTCATTTTAATACCACTGTGAAACTTAACAAGCAAGTTTCTAAAATGTTCATTGATTCGGGTTTTGGCATATTTAAAGATGTTAGTGTGCGTCAATCGCTAATCGATAAACTCGGCTGTATTAATAATTAAAAATAATAAGGAATAATTCCTTAAGGATAACTATGTCTGAGCAACAGGGGTGTACAGAAGTCAATTATTCAAGAAGTCTAATGTTTCATGGTTTGGGGAAGGAGTATTTTCGTCTTTGTATCGTTAATTTATTGTTAATAATAGTAACGCTTGGCGTTTTCGCCCCCTGGGCATTTGTACGTTCTAAACAGTATTTATATAGCCATACTGAATTATCAGGATCTCGGTTTTCCTATAATGCTAAAGGGGGCTCAATATTTGTAAGTTGGGTATTTGTAGGTGTTTTTTTACTTTCGCTTTATATGTCAATTTATCATCATGCATCTGCTCTTTCCTGGTGTTTAGTTGCTTTGATTGTTTTATTTTTACCATGGTTCATGATGAGAAGTATTCGTTATCAGATGCAATCAACTATGCTTAACAATGTGCGCTTTAATTTTAAATGTAGCGGGTTGAAAGCATGGTGGGTAGTGTTAGGCTGCCCAGTATTATTATTTTCAGCGGTTTATTTTATTTGCATAATCGTTATGAGTATTGGTTTCTGTGCCATATCTTTTAATGTTCAAAACATGATGATTGTCATTGCGATGTCCATGATGTTTGCTGTTTTTGGAGTTGGCATTGCACAAGGCATTACAAGTGCATTGTGGCTGCGTTTGTTTTTTAGCAGACTGAGTTTTGGTAAGCAAAATTTTAGTGCGGAAATTAGTATCAGAAAATGCATCAAAATTATTCTTGGTGGTATCTTAGTACTGCTTCCATTACTGATAGCAGTAGCAGGATTAAATTTTTCTTGGTTAGTGAAAGGAGTATCAGCAACCCGATCGGGATATATCGGGTCTCCATATACACTATCTGAACTTGAAACAATTAGCTTTATGGTTCAAATTTCTTATTATCTTTACTTTTTCGGTGCAGTACTGTGTTGGAGCTATATCTATGTCACACTGAGAGATTATTATTTTAACTCGGTAGTTCTTAGTGAAAAGATTGTTTTCCGTTCCACGCTTACGGTGACAGGTTTTATTATCCAACTAGTAATAAATAGTTTACTGACAGTCTGTACTTTAGGGCTCGGCTATCCGTGGGCGCGAGTTCGCTATTGTCGCTACCTTGCGAATAATACCTGGTTGGATGGAGATTTAGATGCATTAGATCTGCAAGACCATGACGACAAAATTGCCACAGATATCTTGAGCCGAATTTCGTGTGGGATCGTGCCAAATATCAGTTTGTAGTCATAAAAAAGGCCGGGAAATCTCCCGGCCTTCTCATATCAAGGCACTCAATTACAGCGCAGCGATAGTTTCTTTCTGCTCAGCCAATTTCACTTTAGCTTCGCCACATGCCGCCAGACGTTCACGTTCTTTCGCAACTACGGCTTCTGGCGCGCGAGCCACAAAACCTTCGTTAGACAGCTTGTTTTCGATGGATGTAATTTCAACATCCAGCTTCGCCATCTCTTTGTCCAGACGCGCAAGTTCAGCAGCTTTGTCGACCAGGCCTGCCATTGGAATCAGCAGCTCTGCGCCTTCGATGATTTTGGTCACGGAAACCGGGCCTTTATCATCAGCAGGCAGCAGGGTGATGCTTTCCAGACGTGCCAGGTTTTGCAGGAAAGTACGGTTCGCATTTACGCGACGTTCCGCTTCTGCACTGACGTTACGCAGCAATACATCCAGGCGTTTGCTCGGTGCGATGTTCATTTCAGCACGAATATTACGCACTGCTGTAATCACATCTTTTAGCCATTCGGTATCAGAGAACGCAGCTTCATCGTCCTGTGCGCTGTTATACGCCGGGAACGGTTGCAGCATGATGGTATCGTCTGTGATGCCTTTGAAGGTTTTCACGCGCTGCCAGATGGTTTCAGTGATGAATGGAATGATCGGATGCGCAAGACGCAACAGACCTTCCAGCACGTTAATCAGCGTATTACGCGTACCGCGCAGTTCCGCTTCAGTGCCGCTGTTCATTACCGGTTTGGTCAGCTCCAGATACCAGTCGCAGAACTGGTTCCAGGTGAATTCATACAGAATGTTGGCAGCGATATCAAAGCGATAGCTATCCAGCGCTTCACGATATGCTTTCACCGTGCGGTTGAATTCCGCCAGAATCCAACGGTCTGCCAGAGACAGAACCATTTCGCCGCCGTTAAAGCCGCAATCCTGGTCTTCGGTATTCATCATCACGAAACGGCTGGCGTTCCACAGCTTGTTACAGAAGTTACGGTAACCTTCCAGGCGCTTCATGTCCCAGTTGATGTCGCGACCAGTAGACGCCAAAGCTGCCAACGTAAATCGCAGTGCATCGGTGCCGTGTGGCTCAATACCGTTCGGGAATTGCTTCTCGGTGCGCTTACGGATTTTCTCAGCCAGCTGTGGCTGCATCATGTTGCCGGTGCGCTTCTCGAGCAAGTCTTCCAGGGAGATACCGTCAACCATATCCAGCGGATCGATAACGTTACCCTTGGACTTGGACATTTTCTGCCCTTCGTCGTCACGAATAAGACCGGTCATGTAGACGGTTTTAAACGGAACCTGTGGTTTGCCATCTTCATCTTTGATGAAGTGCATGGTCAGCATGATCATGCGCGCAATCCAGAAGAAGATGATGTCGAAGCCGCTGACCATCACGCTGGTCGGGTGGAAGGTACGCAGCGCTTCTGTGTTCTCAGGCCAGCCCAGGGTGGAGAATGTCCACAGACCGGAAGAGAACCAGGTGTCGAGCACGTCTTCGTCCTGGTTCAGAGCAACGTCTGCACCCAGGTTATTTTCAGCGCGAACTTCCGCTTCGTTACGGCCAACGTAAACATTGCCTTCGGCGTCGTACCAGGCCGGGATGCGGTGACCCCACCACAGTTGACGAGAGATACACCAGTCCTGAATATCACGCATCCAGGAGAAGTACATGTTTTCGTACTGCTTAGGCACGAACTGGATTTCGCCTTGCTCAACCGCTTCTACAGCGACTTTCGCCAGCGGTGCAGTGCGCACGTACCATTGGTCAGTCAGCATGGGTTCGATAACTACGCCGCCACGGTCGCCGTATGGAACGGTCAGATCGTGTGGTTTAATCTCTTCAAGCAGGCCCATTTCGTCAAATTTAGCGACAACGGCTTTACGCGCGGCGAAACGTTCCAGTTTCTGGAATTCCACAGGGATGTCGTTGGCGTAAACGGTAGATTCTTCGCCGTTGGTATCAAACACTTCTGAGCTCTCGCGGATATCACCGTCGAAGGTCAGAATGTTGATCATCGGAAGCTGATGGCGACGACCAACTTCATAGTCGTTGAAGTCATGCGCAGGCGTGATCTTCACGCAGCCGGTGCCTTTTTCCATATCGGCATGTTCATCGCCAACGATTGGAATAAGGCGGTTAACCAGCGGCAGCAAAACAAATTTGCCAATCAGATCTTTATAACGCGGATCTTCCGGGTTTACAGCCACACCGGTATCACCGAGCACGGTTTCCGGACGGGTGGTGGCGACGACCAGGTAATCTTTACCGTCAGCGGTTTTCTCGCCGTTAGCCAGCGGATAACGCAGGTGCCACATGGAACCTTTGGACTCGCGGTTTTCAACTTCCAGATCGGAAATTGCGGTGCGCAGTTTCGGGTCCCAGTTTACCAGGCGTTTGCCACGATAAATCAGATCTTCTTTGTACAGGCGAACGAACACTTCTTTCACCGCGTTGGACAGACCTTCATCCATGGTGAAGCGCTCGCGCTCCCAGTCTACGGAGTTGCCGAGACGACGCATCTGACGGGTGATGGTGCCACCAGACTCTGCCTTCCACTGCCAGATTTTCTCGATAAAGGCGTCGCGGCCATAATCGTGACGGGTTTTACCCTCTTCGGCGGCAATTTTGCGCTCGACGACCATCTGGGTTGCGATACCGGCGTGGTCAGTCCCCGCCTGCCACAGAGTATTTTTACCCTGCATGCGCTGGTAACGAATCATGGTATCCATGATCGTCTGCTGGAAGGCGTGACCCATATGCAAGCTGCCGGTAACGTTCGGCGGCGGGATCATGATGCAGAAGCTTTCCTGGCTGGTGTCGCCATTTGGCTTAAAGTAGCCCTGCTGTTCCCAGTGCTCGTAAAGCGGCTGTTCGATATCTTGCGGGTTATATGTCTTTTCCATTGTCTGCTATGTCGTTCCCGGCGGGGTATGAGTCGCCGTAGTCAAGTGGAAACCAGCAACGCGGTACGCCTTATAGCGATCACGGGCCAGTTGTTTTTGAGTGTCTTCGTAAGGTACGAAGTCTATCACTTCATGGAAAGCGGTGGCAAAATCTGCGAATTGTGGCAACAGGCTAATCAGCACATCGCGTGGTGAACTACCACGTCGTTGCGGCCAGGCCAATTCTACCGGGGCACCATAACGCGGCCCTTCACCGGCAAGATTATGCGGTACAAAGGCGTGCGCGTCGCGCTGCCAAAGAGCTTCATCCAGACGGATAGCTTGTTGTTCATCAACACAAGCAATCAGCAGGCGTTTTCCTGCACGAAAGCTTTCTGCCGCCAGTTCACACACCAACGCTTCAACGGCACTTAACTCACCGGAAGGCGTGTCGTTGTCGAGCAGGTAGAACGTCGCGTTTTTCATTAAGCCAGCTTTTAATTTTGAATATGTAAGATCTAATCGGTCTGGAGCTTCGTAGGGTGGATAAACGAAGCGTCATCCACCCTCTTTTCAGGAACGGCGGATGACGCAAGCCTATCCGGCCTACAAAAGCAGGCCGCGAAGGGCGTTAAATTACTCTTCGCCGTTAAACCCTGAACGGTTCAACAGGAATTGTGACAACAGCGCCACTGGACGGCCGGTTGCACCTTTGGCTTTACCTGAACGCCAGGCTGTCCCTGCGATATCCAGGTGTGCCCAGCTATATTTACGGGTAAAGCGCGACAGGAAGCAGGCCGCGGTAATTGCGCCGCCAGGACGGCCACCGATGTTTGCCATATCAGCAAAATTGGTTTCCAGTTGTTCCTGATACTCATCGGCCATCGGCAGACGCCACGCGCGGTCACCGGCTTGTTCAGACGCGCTGATAAGCTCATGAGCCAGTGGATTGTGGTTAGACATCAAGCCGGTGATGTGATGGCCAAGAGCAATCACACAAGCGCCGGTCAGCGTAGCCACATCAATTACAACATCAGGTTCAAAGCGCTCAACGTAGGTCAGCACATCACAAAGAACCAGACGGCCTTCGGCATCGGTGTTCAGCACTTCAACCGTTTGACCTGACATTGTCGTCAGCACGTCGCCCGGGCGATAAGCACGACCACCAGGCATGTTCTCACAGCCCGCTAGCACACCAATAACGTTAATTGGCAGATTAAGCTCAGCAACCATGCGCATCACGCCATACACGGACGCGGCACCGCACATGTCGTATTTCATCTCGTCCATGCCTTCGGCAGGTTTGATAGAAATACCACCAGAGTCAAACGTCAGGCCTTTACCGACCAGCACGATTGGGCGCACATCAGGATCGGCACTTCCTTTGTATTCGATAACGGACATCAGTGATTCATTCTGAGAACCATCACCTACTGCGAGGTAGGAGTGCATGCCCAGTTCTTTCATCTGTTGTTCGCCAATTACGCGAGTGACAACGTTTTTGCTGTAAGAGTCAGCGAGCTGACGCGCCTGGGAAGCCAGGTAAGCTGCGTTGCAGATGTTTGGTGGCATGTTGCCAAGATCTTTTGCCGCTTTAATACCAGCAGCAATCGCCAGGCCGTGCTGAATTGCGCGCTCACCGCTCGTCAGTTCGCGGCGGGTTGGCACGTTAAAGACCATTTTACGCAGCGGGCGGCGTGGCTCGCTTTTGTTGGTTTTTAACTGGTCAAAGCTATACAAAGACTCTTTTGCCGTTTCAACTGCCTGGCGTACTTTCCAATAAGTATTACGGCCTTTAACGTGCAGTTCGGTCAGGAAGCATACCGCTTCCATTGAACCAGTATCGTTCAGAGTATTAATGGTTTTCTGGATAACTTGCTTATACTGACGTTCATCCAGTTCACGCTCTTTGCCACACCCAATCAGTAGAATGCGTTCTGAGAGGACGTTTGGAACATGGTGGAGCAACAAAGTTTGACCGGGTTTCCCCTCGAGCTCACCACGGCGCAAAAGCGCGCTGATGTAGCCATCGCTGATTTTATCGAGTTGTTCGGCGACCGGGGACAGGCGACGCGGTTCAAAGACTCCCACAACGATGCAGGCACTACGCTGTTTCTCGGGACTACCGCTTTTTACACTGAACTCCATGCACTACGCTCCTGAATCTTAAAGACAACGGCGGTGGCTACAGCTAGAATTGCAAGCTTTCGTAACTCATCTCCGCGGTTGCGATGACTTCGTGTTAATCTTACGAGTATGTTTTTTACGGTTTCGGCTACGTCATTTTAATCACCCAGCGCCAGTATTATGCCGGGCTTTTTAATCTTAGCGATGTTTTCGACGACTCAAGAGAATAAATGACGTATAAGCGATGAAACAAGCGATTTTCCTGCAAAAAGACTCGTTTTCACAGGCGTATTTAATGTGATTATCATAAGATATCTGGTTCGGGAGACGCTCAAAAGCCAACTTGCGATCCTCTTCATCCTGCTACTGATCTTCTTTTGTCAGAAGCTGGTCAGGATTCTCGGGGCGGCGGTTGACGGCGATATTCCGACAAACCTCGTACTTTCTTTGTTAGGACTTGGTGTGCCTGAAATGGCGCAGCTCATCCTTCCACTTAGCCTTTTCCTTGCGCTGCTCATGACGCTAGGCCGACTGTATACCGAAAGTGAAATCACGGTAATGCATGCCTGCGGTTTGAGTAAAGCTGTGCTGATCAAAGCTGCAATGATCCTCGCACTCTTTACCGGTGCAATTGCAACAGTCAACGTAATGTGGCTTGGGCCGTGGTCTTCTCGTCATCAGGATGAAGTATTGGCTGAGGCCAAAGCTAACCCTGGTATGGCTGCACTTGCTCAAGGGCAATTCCAGCAAGCGACCGACGGCAACTCAGTTTTGTTCATTGAAAGCGTTGACGGTTCAAGTTTTAAAGACGTTTTCCTGGCTCAATTGCGCCCGAAAGGTAATGCACGTCCATCGGTAGTGGTTGCGGATTCCGGTCATTTATCCCAGCGCCCGGACGGCTCGCAGGTTGTGACGCTCAATACCGGCACCCGTTTTGAAGGTACGGCATTGCTGCGCGATTTCCGTATTACTGACTTCCAGGATTATCAGGCGATTGTCGGGCACCAGACGGTGGCGCTTGACCCTGAAGACTCCAGTCAGATGTACATGAAAGCTCTGTGGACAAACGATTCGCCAAATGCTCGCGCTGAACTGCACTGGCGTCTGACGCTCATTATGGCCGTTGTCATTATGGCGTTGATGGTGGTGCCATTAAGCGTGGTGAACCCACGACAAGGGCGCGTGCTTTCAATGCTTCCAGCTATGTTGTTGTATCTGATTTTCTTCCTGCTTCAGACCTCGCTGAAATCGAATGCGGCGAAGGGGAAAATCGATCCGCTGATCTGGATATGGTTGGTTAATCTGGTCTATTTTGCCATCGCGATTGTCCTCAATGTGTGGGATACAGTGCCGATGCGCCAGCTACGTGCAAGCTTTAGCAGAACACGAGGAGCGGCATAAATGTTTGGTGTTCTCGACCGTTATATCGGTAAAACCATCTTTACCACCATCATGATGACACTCTTCATGCTGGTGTCGCTGTCGGGCATTATTAAGTTTGTCGACCAGTTGAAAAAGGCCGGGCAGGGTAGCTATTCAGCATTGGGTGCGGGTGTGTATACCGTGCTTAGCATTCCAAAAGATATCCAGATCTTTTTCCCGATGGCGGCACTGCTTGGTGCTCTACTTGGGTTGGGGATGCTGGCGCAACGTAGTGAACTAGTGGTGATGCAAGCTTCTGGTTTTACGCGAATGCAAATCGCACTTTCGGTGATGAAAACTGCTATTCCGTTGGTGTTACTGACCATGGCGATTGGTGAATGGGTTGCTCCGCAAGGCGAACAAATGGCCCGTAACTACCGCGCACAACAGATGTATGGCGGTTCTTTGCTGACAACTCAGCAAGGCTTGTGGGCGAAAGATGGCCACAATTTTGTCTATATCGAGCGCGTGAAAAGCGATAACGATTTGGCGGGCGTGAGTATTTATAGTTTTAACAACGAACGCCGCCTGCAATCGGTTCGTTATGCGGCATCGGCCAAGTACGATGTGGAACATAAGGTGTGGCGTTTGTCTCAGGTTGATGAATCAAACCTGACAAATGAGAAGCAAATTACCGGTGCCCAGACCGTTAGCGGTGAGTGGAAAACTAACCTGACCCCAGACAAGCTGGGTGTGGTGGCGCTGGACCCGGATGCGCTTTCTATAAGCGGACTGCACAATTATGTGAAGTACCTGAAATCCAGCGGACAAGATGCCGGGCGTTACCAGCTCAACATGTGGAGCAAAATCTTTGCACCGCTTTCTGTTGCGGTAATGATGCTGATGGCGCTGTCATTCATCTTTGGTCCACTGCGTAGCGTGCCAATGGGTGTGCGGGTTGTCACCGGTATCAGCTTTGGTTTCGTCTTCTACGTGCTTGATCAAATCTTTGGCCCGCTAAGTCTGGTGTATAGCATTCCGCCGATTGTGGGTGCTTTGTTACCAAGTGCGACGTTCTTCCTTATCAGTCTCTGGATGATGATGAAGCGCTCAGGTTAAAAATACCCGTCATACTTCGAGCTGCAAGGGCGTTGGCTGCACTCACTTACCCCAGTCACTTACTTAAGTAAGCTCCTGGGGATAAGCTCCCTTGCCGCGTTACTCGGCAAAGCCTCGCCCCGTTGGGGCCAGCGCAAGCGCTGTTCAAAAGGCTGAAGCCTTTTGTCCTGCAACTCGAATTATTTAGGGTATTGTCGGATTTTCTTACCTGGCCTTCATCGAACAAAATGGCTGAAATGAGAAAATCAGCGCTTACGCCCGCCCATAATACTGCCTAAAACTCCGCGAATAATTTGGTTAGTTACCTGACGGGCCGCGCTTTTCGCCATGGTTTGCACCACGCCGTCTTTCTTGCCGCCTCGCGGCCCCGTAGTACCAAACAGAATATCTTTTAGCCCGCCGAGAATACCGTTATCAACGGCCACCGATTCACCTTTAGCGGGTGGTGCATTTTGTTGTTCGCCAGCTGTCTGAACGCCCTGTTGTAAGCGCTCATACGCCGATTCCCTGTCGACCGTTTCATCATATTTACCGTACAACGTTGAATGGTTCAAAAGCCCGTTGCGTTCATCATCGGTGACCGGCCCCATGCGTGAACATGGCGCGATAACCATGGCTCGCTCAACTATCGTCGGGCTGCCTTTTTCATCCAGCAAAGAGATCAGCGCCTCGCCGGTGCCTAGCTCCTGAATCGCTTTTTCGGTATCGAATTTTGGATTAGCGCGCATGGTTTGTGCGGCAGTTTTAACGGCTTTCTGGTCTTTAGGCGTAAAAGCACGCAGTGCATGCTGAATGCGGTTGCCAAGCTGCCCTAATACCGCATCCGGAATATCAGACGGGTTTTGGGAAACAAAGTAGACCCCAACGCCTTTGGAACGAATCAGGCGAATAACCTGCTCGATTTTGTCCAACAATACTTGTGGTGCATCGTTAAACAACAGATGTGCTTCGTCGAAAAAGAACACCAGTTTTGGCTTTTCCAGGTCGCCCGCTTCGGGGAGTTGCTCATAGATTTCAGAAAGCATCCACAACAGGCTAGCGGCGTACAGTTTCGGCATCTGATAGAGCTTTTCGGCCGATAGAATATTGATAATTCCCTTACCATTAGCATCAGTGCGCATCCAGTCTTTGATATCCAGCATTGGTTCGCCAAAGAAGTATTCAGCGCCCTGTTGCTCAAGCTGCAATAGCCCACGCTGAATAGCGCCCACAGATGCACTACTGATGTTGCCATACTGGTTCTGGAACGATTTTGCGTTATCGCCGATGTACTGCGTCGCCGCGCGCAGATCTTTAAAATCGAGCAGCAATAGACCCTGATCGTCGGCAATGCGGAAGATGATTTGCAGTACACCTGCTTGCACTTCATTGAGGTTGAGCAGGCGCGAAAGTAGCAGTGGGCCAAGATCGGACACCGTTGCTCGCACCGGATGGCCTTTTTCGCCAAAAATATCCCACAAGACAACGGGATTGCTATGAGGTGACCAGTCCGTCACGCCAATTTTTGCAAGCCTTGCGAGCAATTTTTCCGATTCAGCACCTTCTTGCGCAATACCTGTGAGGTCGCCTTTTACATCAGCCATAAATACTGGCACACCGATTTCTGAAAATGACTCGGCTAGTTTTTGCAGCGTCACGGTTTTGCCTGTGCCCGTAGCACCGGTTATTAGCCCGTGACGGTTTGCCATGCCGGGCAACAGATGTAGTTCTTGTTCAGTGGTTCTGGCAATCAGGAGTGGCGCAGTCATGGTGATTTTCCTGTGGCGACATTTCCATAAGCATAGCAAGTGGATAGGGAACGTCATCACTCAAAAATCCTGGATTGCGGCATCTCTCGCAGCAAAGGCTATGCTTTGCATATGTATTACTTATTGTTGAGGAAATATGTCCAGATTCTTCTTTAATGACCGTCAGCAAATGGTCAGCGATGCTATTGAAGGCGTCATCATCAGCTCTCGTTTTCATAACCTGGCCCGGTTAGATACCGATCCCGCTATTCGCGTGGTGGTACGCAAAGACTGGAACAAAAGCAAAGTAGCAATTATTTCTGGCGGTGGTTCGGGCCATGAACCCGCACACGCAGGCTTTGTTGGGAAGGGGATGCTCACCGCTGCGGTATGTGGTGACTTATTTGCTTCCCCAAGTGTGGATGCGGTTTTAAATGCAATTGTGGCGGTAACGGGAGACAGAGGTTGTCTGCTTATCGTTAAAAACTATACCGGCGATCGTCTTAATTTCGGGCTGGCGGCAGAAAAGGCAAAGAAATATGGCCTGAAAGTGGAGATGGTGATTGTTGGTGACGATATTTCGTTGCCGGATAACAAGCAGCCGCGTGGAATTGCCGGGACGGTACTGGTACATAAAATTGCGGGCTTTGCCGCAGAGCAGGGGAAATCATTGAGTGATGTTCGAGACATCGCGCAAAGCGCCTGCGACAGCATTGCCAGCATCGGTGTCGCCATGCAAACCTGCAATCTTCCCGATCAAAACGAGGAAGAAGGGCGCATCAAAGGCGGTCATGTTGAGTTAGGGCTGGGTATTCACGGCGAACCTGGAGCAAGCACCGTTGCCAGCCAGAATAGCCAGGAAACCGTGTCTACCCTGGTAAAACATCTGCATAAGAAAACCGGTAAAGAGGCAAGACTTGCGGTACTGGTAAACAACCTGGGCGGTGTGTCATCGCTGGAAATGACCATCCTGACTAAAGAGTTAGTGTATTCAGAAATGAAAGAGCAAATCGACTATTTGATTGGCCCTGCACCGCTGGTTACTGCGCTCGATATGAAAGGGTTTTCGCTCTCGGCCATTGCTCTGAATGAGACATTTATTAAAGCGTTGCAGGCGGATGTCGAAACCGCAGGCTGGCACCCGATGGTAAAACTCCATGCGATGCCGATGCAAAAACACAATGTCATTCGTGGGGGGACGCATGCAAAACCGTCTGACAACGACACGGTTAAAGCACTGGTTGACCGCATCACGAAAACGCTGATTGAGCAGGAAAAAGTGTTAAATGCACTGGATGCAAAAGTCGGGGATGGCGACACCGGCTCCACGTTTGCACAGGGCGCGCGGGATATCGCGCAGCTTAACGATGACGGAAAGCTGCCATTAAATGATACCGCATCACTGCTTGAGTTAGTCGGAGAACGCCTGGCAACAGTCATGGGTGGTTCAAGCGGCGTGCTGATGTCTATTTTCTTCACAGCTGCCGGGCAAAAAGTCGCTAACAAGCAAAAGATTGCAGATGCGTTATTGTTTGGCCTCGAGCAGATGAAACGCTACGGCGGGGCCAATCTTGGCGATCGTACATTGATAGATGCATTACAACCCGCGCTTGAAGCCTTGAAAGAGAGTGGCCTGAACGCTGCTGTGAAGGCTGCGCAAGATGGCGCAGAGGCAACGGCACAGATGCAAAAGGCGAATGCCGGGCGCTCGTCATATGTGAACAGCGATAACCTGAAAGGGGTGAAAGATCCTGGGGCTGTGGCGATTGCGGCGGTCTTTGCAGGCATTAACTGATTATGCCGGATGTCGCTGAGCTAATCCGACCTGCGAATTGAAGCTGTAGGGTGGATTAGCGTAGGCGCCTCCACCGTTTCCTCTCACGCCTGCCCGCTTAACGCCATCTGCGTTAACCACAGGCGTGTATCAAACTCCAGTTGGTGATATTGCGGCTCCATATGGCAGCACAGTGAATAGAATGCTTTGTTATGGTCTTTTTCTTTCAGGTGCGCCAGTTCGTGAACCACAATCATGCGCAAAAAGGCTTCTGGCCCATTCTTAAATACCGTCGCGACACGAATCTCCGCTTTGGCTTTCAGCTTGTTCCCCTGAACGCGTGACACTGCTGTGTGCAAGCCCAGAGCATTATTTAGCACGTGGATCTTGCTGTCATAAGCCACTTTATTCACGGGCGGAGCATTGCGCAGATATTGGTTTTTCAGGTCTTGCGTCCACGCATACAACGCTTTATCGGTAGTGATGTTATGTGTATCCGGATACCGTTTTTGCAGCACCTCGCCCAGACGTTGTTCCGCAATTAATGTTCTGACCTGTGCGAGCAAATGCTCGGGATAGCCTTGAAGGTAGGTTAAATTGCTCATTAGATCTCGCTCGCTCGACGTCTTTCAAAAGGCAGTTGCGCAGTTTGAGGAAAAAAAAGGGTATACTCACGCCCCCATTCGGGGATAACGCCGAAATTTTACCATCCAGGAGGGCCGATGAGCCAATTAGACAACGGTTTCCGTTCACTGACACTAAAACGTTTTCCAGAAACGGATGACGTTAACCCACTACAGGCGTGGGAAGCTGCCGATGATTATCTTTTGCAGCAACTGGACGAAATCGAAATCAGTGGCCCGGTCCTGATTTTTAACGACAACTTCGGAGCGCTGTCTTGCGTACTGGCTGAACACAAGCCTTATAGCATCAGTGATTCGTACCTTAGTGAACTGGCCATCCGTGAGAACTTGCGTGAGAACGGCATCGTTGAGTCCAGCGTAACGTTCCTTGATAGCAACGTTCCTTACCCGGAAGCACCAGCAGTGGTTCTGATTAAGATCCCTAAAACGCTGGCATTGCTGGAACAACAACTGCGTTCGCTGCACGCTGTCGTTACACCGCAAACGCGCATTATCGCAGGCGCGAAAACGCGTGATATTCACAACTCAACTATCGAGTTGTTTGAAAAAATTCTTGGGCCGACCACTACCACACTGGCCTGGAAAAAAGCGCGCCTGATCAACTGTACTTTCAGCGCACCAGTGCTGAAAGATGCCGCAGAAACCCTGAGCTGGAAACTGGATGGGACGCCGTGGACGATTCACAACCACGCAAACGTCTTCTCTCGTACCGGGCTGGATATTGGCGCTCGCTTCTTTATCGAGAACCTGCCAGGTAACCTTGAAGGCGAAATCGTCGATTTAGGTTGTGGTAACGGTGTGATTGGCCTGCATCTGCTGGAACAGAATCCGGATGCGAAAGTGGTATTTGTTGATGAATCACCGATGGCAGTGGCGTCAAGCCGCCTGAACGTTGAAACCAACATGCCGGAAAATCTGGATCGCTGCGAGTTTATGATTAACAACGCACTTTCTGGTGTTGAGCCGTATCGTTTTAACACGATCCTGTGCAACCCGCCGTTCCATCAGCAGCACTCTTTGACCGATCAGGTGGCGTGGGAAATGTTCCACCATGCCCGTCGTTGTCTGCAAAATGGCGGTGAGCTGTACATCGTTGCTAACCGCCACCTCGACTATTATCACAAACTGAAGAAGATCTTCGGTAACTGTGACACCGTTGCTACCAACAAGAAATTTGTTGTTTTAAAAGCTGTGAAGCTGGGTCGCCACCGCTAAAATTTGTCACTTTTGGTGAAAAGGGTGGATGACGCTTATCGCTTATCCACCCTACAAAATTTAGCCTTTAGTTCTGATAAGCGCAGCGCCATCAGACATTTAGCGCTAAATTTCCAGTGCTAAACGAGTGCCTTGCGCGATTGCGCGTCTGGCATCCAGCTCCATCGCCACATCCGCACCACCAATCAAATGCACTGTTTTCCCCAGTTCACGCAATGGTTGCGCCAGTTCACGGCGTGAGTCTTGCCCCGCACAAATAATCACGTTATCGACCGTCAGCGTTTGTGGCTCGCCACCGACTGTAATATGCAGCCCTTCATCGTCAATGCGTTCATAAGTCACACCCGCCACCATTTTCACGCCACGAGCTAATAGTGTTGTGCGATGGATCCAGCCCGTGGTTTTGCCCAACCCTTCGCCTGGCTTACTGGTTTTGCGCTGTAGCATCACAATCTGGCGTGGGCTTTTATGCAGATGTACGCCTTCCGGACGTAAACCCCCTGCATGTTGCAGGCTAGTATCGATGCCCCATTCCACACAAAACTCGGCGATATTCTGGCTGGTGGATTCCCCTTCCTGACTCAAATACATCGCGGTATCAAAGCCAATACCTCCGGCTCCTATGATTGCCACACGGTCACCCACAGGCGCTTTCTCGCGTAACACATCGATGTAATTGAGTACTTTAGGATGCATGATTCCGTCGATAAGCGGCAGACGTGGCTCAATGCCGCAGGCGAGAATAATCTCATCGAACTCTTTAAGCACTGGCGCGGTGACGTACTGATTAAGGCGAACTTCAACACCAGTCAGACCCAACATGCGGCGGTAGTAACGCAGCGTTTCATTAAATTCCTCTTTGCCAGGGATTTGCCTGGCAATATTAAACTGCCCACCGATTTCTGAGGCTGCATCAAACAATGTCACTTTATGGCCACGTGTCGCGGCGTTGATCGCAAAAGCGAGTCCTGCGGGCCCGGCTCCCACCACGGCCAGGTTTTTACGCACGTTTGCCGGGATGATTGGCATTTTGGTTTCATGGCAGGCACGCGGGTTTACCAGGCAAGAGGTGACTTTGCCGAGGAAAATCTGATCCAGGCAGGCCTGATTACAGCCGATGCAGGTATTGATCTCATCTTCACGCCCTTGATGAGCTTTGGAAACAAACTCGGCATCGGCGAGGAATGGCCGCGCCATTGACACCATATCGGCATCGCCATCGGCCAGGATCTTCTCAGCGGTTTGCGGATCGTTAATTCGGTTGGTTGTAACCAATGGGATCGAAACCTGGCCCTTTAGTTTGCGAGTTACCCAGCTGAATGCGCCGCGTGGCACAGGTGTGGCGATGGTGGGAATACGAGCTTCGTGCCAGCCAATACCGGTATTAATCAGAGTCGCACCTGCATTTTCAATGGCTTTGGCAAGCACAACGGCTTCTTCAAAAGTACCGCCACCTTCGACTAAATCGAGCATCGACAGGCGGTAAATAATGATGAAGTTAGCCCCCACTTTTTCACGTACCGCACGTACCACTTCAATGGCAAAACGCATGCGTCGGGTGTAATCGCCACCCCACTCATCATTGCGTTGGTTGGTTCTTGCGGCCAGAAACTGGTTAATTAAATAGCCTTCAGAACCCATGATTTCCACGCCGTCGTATCCTGCTTGCTGTGCAAGGCTCGCGCATTGAGCAAACTCTTCAATCAGCGTGAGAATTTCATCATGGGTCAATGCATGAGGCTTAAAGCGGTTAATCGGAGCCTGTATAGCGGAAGGGGCAACCGGATTTGGCTGGTAGCTGTAGCGTCCGGTGTGCAGGATTTGCAGCGCAATTTTGCCGCCTTCGCGGTGCACGGCGTCGGTCACGATCTGGTGATGGGCAAGCTGGCTTGCGTCATTGAGCACCGCGCCGCTTTCCACGCCCACACCCGAAGGGGAAGGGGCAATGCCGCCCGTGACAATCAGTGCCACGCCGTGACGTGCACGCTCGGCATAAAAAGCCGCCAGGCGTTCAGCACCATCCGGGTGCTCCTCGAGTCCGGTATGCATCGAACCCATCAACACACGATTTTTCAGAGTGGTGAAACCCAGGTCTAGCGGGGCAAACAGCGACGGATAGCTCATATTATCTTCCTGCTAAGTCATTATTATTATGTGGTCGGATGAGTTAGTAATTTAGCGGGATGTAGCGTAGATGTGGGAAAGTTGTCTGATGATTGTGACGAGATTCAAAGATTGGTCATAATTTTTTCCTGGGCAGTGAACCCAGTTGTACATCATCAACATTATGAATTCACGTTTTTATATTCATAAATATCACCATAAATACACGTAAAAATTATATATCCACATGCACACATTCTTATAAATAATATATTTGTGATTATTTTAAATTTTAATTTTTTTGTGTGTGATAGAAATACGGTTATAGAGATTTCTATTTAGAGATGGGTAATTAAAGCTGTTATATTTCTTTCGCTATATTCATGTATGCTCAATATATTCACAGGGATTATATAAATAATTTATTTATAAAGGTGTGTAATGCATATGAAAATAAAATTACTGACATTATTAACGGCTACTATTTTATCAAGCGGGGCAATGGCCGCAACTCAAGAAAGTGAGTTGGAACAACGATTAAACCAATTAGAACAACGCTTAGCAGCTGCAGAAAAACGTGCAGCCAGTGCAGAAGCAGAAATTCAAAAAATAAAAGCAACTCCAGCACCCGTCACCGCCCCTGTCGCGGTTGTTAGCGAACAATCGACCAGCAGTAAATCCGATAACCAATCCCCGAAATTAACATTAACCGGTTATGGCGATCTTAAAATATATGGGGATGTAGAGGTTAATATGGATGCTGCGAGCCGAAGTAATGGCCTGACATCTATGCGTCGTAGCGCTAATACCAATTGGGCCGATGGTAATAATGAGCGCTGGGATATTAATGGCCGTTTGTTGTTGGGCTTTGATGGTTATCGCCGTATGGACAATGGTAATTTTGCAGGCTTCACGGCCCAACCGTTGGCTGACTTAACCGGCCATATGAATCTCGATGATGCGGCTTTTTTCTTTGGTCATGAAAACGACTGGAAAATTAAAGTCGGCCGTTTCGAAGCCTATAATATGTTCCCGCTTAACCAGGATACCTTTGTTGAGTATTCCGGTAATACCGCCAACGATTTATACCGCGATGGCTACGGCTACATCTATATGATGAAAGAAGGGCGCGGGCGTAGTGATTCTGGCGGCAACTTCATGTTGAGCAAAAATATCGACAGCTGGTATTTCGAACTCAATACCTTGTTAGAGAATGGTACCTCGCTGTATCAGGACAAGTCTTATCACGGTAATGAACTGACGAACGACAAAAACGTAGCCTATCTGCGACCGGTGATTTCCTGGTCACAGGATAATTTCTCCATTGCGGCTGCGATGGAAGCGCAGGTGGTGAATAACGCCTACGGTTATAAAGATGCGAATGGTCAGACGGTCGACCAGTCCGATCGTACCGGTTATGGCTTAACCATGACGTGGAACGGCCAGAAAACCGATCCTGATGATGGAGTTGTCGCCAACCTGAATACCGCTTATCTGGATGCCGCCGACGAAACCGACTTTACCGTAGGCGCGAACGCTTTATGGCATAACTTCGAACTCGGTTATATTTATGCCCACAACGATATCGACAAGTTTGATGTGACAAACGCCATGAATAACTGCGATAACGACTGCTGGATTACCAACGCTGGCACTTATGATATCCATACCATTCACTCTTCATATCTGTTCCCAAATGTAATGGGCATGAGGAATTTCAATATTTATCTGGGTACTTACGTGTCATGGGTCAGCGCCGATCATGAATCGAACGACGGCAGCGATAACACCCGTTACGGTGGCCGCGTGCGCTTTAAATACTATTTCTGATAATAAATACCCACTCTCTCCCTACGGAGAGAGTGGGGTTGAAGATGGCATGACCAGACCCGGAGCCTGCCACATTGACGTTGTTAAACCGCTATCTACCAGCGTGAGTTGATCGGCATATACCTTCAGCCACTTGCGTTTCATTTCGTCATATAACTCACGGTGTGCCAGATTTGGCGTAAATTCGCGCTGCCATTGAACCAGCCGTTCACCTGTTTCAGCAAGATTATTAAACAACCCTGCGCCGACTCCTGCGGCAATAGCACAACCGAGAGCCGTTGCCTCTTTAACTACAGGCACACGCACTGGCAACCCCGTTACATCACTAAGAATTTGGCTCCACAACGCGCCTTTAGAACCGCCGCCTGCAAATACTAATGATTCAAACTGGATGCCGGAAAAACCGGAAATCTGCTCAAGATTGCACGCTGAAACAATTGCTGCATTCTCTTCTAACGCACGGAATAGCGTTGCTTTATTACATTTTTCGGGGTCGATTGAGAGGTTAATAAACGACGGTGCGGCGTGATACCACTGTTTGAAATGCATGGCATCGGAGAAAATCGGCATCACGCCATGAGAGCCCGCCGGAACCCGGGCAGCCATGTCTTCGAGCAGGGCATAAGTGTCCACGCCAAGTCTTTCTGCCAGCAGTTTTTCTTCGGCACAGAAGGCATCCCGGAACCAACGCATCGTCAGGCCGGTAAAGAAGCTGATGGATTCTGCCTGCACCATATTGCTGATGACATGTGGATTAATGCGGATATTCATCTCCGGATCGGTTTTGATAGCGGGCAGATTCACCACTTGCTGCCAGAATGTGCCACCCAATACTGCCGCTTGCCCGGCACGAACTACGCCAAGACCCACACAACCTAGCTGTACGTCGCCGCCACCCATAACCACCGGTGTGCCAGCCAATAAACCACTGTGCTGCGACGCCTCTTGCGTGACACCGCCAAGAACAGTGCCGGTTTCTTTTACCGGCGAGAGAATATCTGCCCGTAATCCTGCCATATCCATCAGCGCAGGCTGCCAGTCACGGGTCGCCAGATCGAGCATTCCGGTTGTGCCCGCGTTAGAAGGATCAACCGCCAGCTCGCCGCTGAGTTTTGCTGCCAGCCAGTCGCTTATCATGGTCACGGTCGCAGCCTTGCGATAAATATCCGGACGATGATGCGCAAGCCACAACAGACGCGGCATCGCGCTTAGCGCCAGCGTTTGGCCAGAAACATGATAAACCTCGGATTCAAACTGGAAATCGTGGATCTCTTTAAGTTCGCTGACTTCGCGGCTGGCTCGGGCATCAACGTTGGCACATGCCCAAATAGGATCGCCGTTACTGTCGTAGAGCACGATCCCTTCGCGCATCGAACAGCAGGAAACTGCGCTGATAGCGCCAGGGGGAAGATGTGCTTTTTGGAGAGCGTCACGGATGCACTGGCAGGCAAGCTGCCAGTTGGTTGAGAGATCAAATTCCATCGAGCCTGGGACATCAGTGATGCTTAAATGTTTCCATTCAGCCTGGCCGACTGCAATCTGGTGGCCTGAAGTATCAAAGATGACGGCGCGAATACTGCCCGTCCCGGCGTCTAAAGCCAACAAGTAACTCATTGATTATCCCCGCAACCTAAGGCGCGAGGTTAATTAGCCAAAGCTAACACCGCCCGCGCAGTCTCTTCTTCCGTCACCAGGCCGTTAATTCGCTGGCCCTGAAGTGCGGCATAAATAGCGTCCGCTTTATCCACGCCGCCTGCAACGCCCACAATCGTTGGGAGATGCGCGAGATCGTCGAGCGTTACGCCAAGCAATTCACGGTGAATTTCCAACCCTTCCACCAGTTCGCCATCCGCTTGCAGGAAATAGCCAAGAATATCGCCCACCGCACCTTTGCGGGCGTACATCAGTTGTTCACCTTCGCTGATATAACCGGAGCGCAGGATCGTGGCGTCGCGCTTTTGATTGATGGCCCCGATGCCGACAACGGCGACATCTGCGGCGGTTGCGGCGAGGATCACATCCCGCACGCTTGCTTCCATGCGTAAAATTTCTGCCACCTGCGGGGATGAAACCCGCAGCGGGGCGGGGATCATGCTGACGCTACATGCCGCGTCCAATTGGCCGATACCCGTCATATACGGCCCGACGCCGCCGGAAAGCGTCACCAGGCGGATCTGCTGCGAGCCGATAAACCCGCTCAAATGCTGGAGGCAATTCATGGTTGCCTCACCAAATCCAACCGCTAACAATTGCCCCGGCTCCAGAATTCCCATCAGCGATTGCGCCGCGCCAATGCCTAATCGCGTGTTCATCGGCGGGGTATTATGCGCGGGAAGTACACGCGCAATTTTGAGGCCGAAACGCTGCTGCAACTGGGTTTCCAGAGCCAGGCATCCTTCAAAGCGCGAGTTAATCTGTACGCGAATCACCCCAGATTGACGCCCTTTCTCCAGCAGGCGTGAAATCTTTAAACGTGGCAGCCCAAGTCGCTCGCCAATGTCATTCTGCGTCAGGCCGTCGTGGTAGTAAGACCAGGCCACACGTGCCAATAACTCTTCTTCGGCCATTGGGAGTGCTGCTAGTTTCCCTTCTTCTGCTGCTCGTTTATCGCTCATAAGTGAACTCTTATTAAAATTTAGATCATATGTTCGAAGGTGCGGGATAAGAAAGTGTGAAGCGCACGGCAAAAAGATCATTTTCAGATGCAAATGTTTTAGCTGATCTATTTAAAAATTTTGTGATCGCCGCCCTGTTGTAAAAATTACCCGACGTCTACGCTTTTGAACATTATTAATTCAATTTCTCTTTTGTTCAATTGTGGAGTGACGATGACCAACACCACCGCAATGCTTGAAGCCCGCCAGATAAGCAAACAGTTTTCTGGTGTGAGCGTGCTCAAAGGTATTGATTTTGCTCTGTATGCAGGGCAGGTCCACGCATTGCTGGGCGGTAATGGGGCAGGGAAATCGACACTGATGAAGATTTTTGCCGGTGTGGAAACCCCCGATAGCGGTGAACTGAAGGTACAAGGCAAAGCATTTGGGCGGCTCAAACCAGGGCAGGCGCATGAATTAGGCATTTACCTTGTGCCGCAAGAACCGATGTTGTTCCCGAATCTGACGGTGCGCGAGAACATCCTTTTTCGCCTGCCGCGGCAAAACGATATGGAAAAGCGCCTGCAAGAGAAAATGCAGCAGCTTGAATGTCAGATCCCACTTAGCGCAACAGCCAGCACGCTGGAAGTTGCCGATCAACAGATGGTCGAGATCCTGCGCGGTTTAATGCGCGAGGCGAAGATCCTGATCCTGGACGAACCTACCGCATCACTGACACCGGGCGAAACTGAGCGGCTATTTCGCCAGATCCGCGCCTTGCAAAGTCTCGGAGTGGGTATTGTATTTATTTCCCACAAATTGCCGGAAATCCGCCAGCTTGCCAGCCATATCTCAGTGATGCGTGACGGTGCCGTAGTGTTACAAGGTGAAACTGCGCAGCTACTTGATGAGCAACTGATCAATGCCATGACACCGAACGATCGCCAACATGCGTTAAGCGATACGCAAAAATTGTGGCTGGCATTGCCGGGAAATCGTCGCACCGAACCGCAGGATTTTCCGGTACTGCGCGTAGAGGAGCTGACCGGTGAAGGATTTATCGATCTCAGTTTTGAATTGTACGCAGGTGAGATCGTAGGCCTGGCCGGGCTGGTGGGATCTGGTCGCACTGAGCTTGCCGAAACGCTCTACGGTTTACGGCCCGTTCGCGGTGGGCGCATTTATTTAGAAAACCGTGAAATTAGCCGCGATCGCACCAAAGCACGCCTTGATCTTGGGCTTATTTATCTGCCAGAAGATCGCCAGGTTTCCGGTTTATTCCTTGATGCGCCGATCCGCTGGAACACCGTGGTGCTTAACGAGCCGGGCCTGTGGCCTCAAAGCAGACGGGAGTCCGCGGTAGTGGAACGCTACCACCGGGCGCTGGGAATCAAACTCAACGATGCCGGGCAGATGGTACGCACGCTCTCCGGTGGTAATCAGCAAAAAGTCCTGCTGGCTCGCTGCCTTGAAGCCAATCCGTTGTTGCTCATCATTGATGAGCCAACGCGCGGTGTGGATGTGGCGGCGCGAGCGGATATCTATCAGCTGATCAAAAGTGTGGCTGCTCAAAACGTGGCAGTACTGATGATCTCATCCGATCTTGATGAGTTCAGCGGGCTTGCGGATCGCGTGCTGGTGATGCACCAGGGTGCCATGAATGGTGAGTTACGTAAGCCAGCAATCACTGTGGATCGCATGATGAGTATGGCGTTTGGCGGAGGTAAAGCATGAAAACATTGCTGCGCAACCGTGAACTCAGCGCGCTGCTGGCGATAGTTGCTCTATTTTGCGTGTTGGTCGCACTCAATCACAGCTACTTCAGCTTGCAAACGCTAAGCATGATATTCACCAGCGCTCAGATCCTGATCCTATTGGCGGTAGGTGCTTCGATGGTGATGCTGACCCGCAATATCGACGTTTCCGTAGGATCGACTGTAGGACTGTGTGCAATTGCTGTCGGCGTGGCGCTTAACAGCGGCTATAGCTTGCCGGTGTCGATGCTTTTTGCCTTGTTGATTGGCGCGGTGGCAGGTTTCTTTAACGGGATTTTAGTGGTCTGGCTACGCATTCCCGCAATTGTAGCGACCCTTGGTACGCTCGGGCTTTATCGCGGCGGTATGTTGTTATGGACAGGTGGAAAATGGATTGAAGGACTACCACCTAATCTGAAATCGCTCTCCGAACCGGTCGCTTTGGGGATTTCCCCGCTTGGTTTTATGGTTCTTGCTTTAGTGGCTATCGCTGCCTGGGTATTTGCACGAACCGCTTTCGGGCGTGATTTCTACGCGGTGGGCGACAACCTGGCCGCTGCACGTCAGCTCGGTGTGGCGGTGAACCGCACCCGTCTTATGGCCTTCACTTTCAATGGCATGTTGGCGGCAATCGCCGGGATTATCTTTGCTTCGCAAATTGGCTTTGTACCCAACCAGACCGGAAGCGGGCTGGAGATGAAAGCTATCGCAGCTTGTGTGTTGGGCGGTATTTCTCTGCTTGGCGGTACGGGAACCATCATTGGCGCATTTCTCGGCGCATTTTTCCTGACGCAAATTGACACCGTCCTGGTGCTCTTCAAACTCCCTGCCTGGTGGAATGACTTTATTGCAGGTCTGGTTTTACTCGGTGTGCTGGTGCTGGATGGGCGGTTACGCCAGGCGCTGGCGCGGCATCAACGGGCACAAAAATACAGCCGTTTTGTACCGCCATTACCAGGTGCGAAAAATGTACGGCCTTTTCCCCGTAAGAAAAAGGATGTGGCGTAGATGAAGCTAAAACTCAATTGGGAAGTGGCGCTGCTTCTTATTCTGGTGGCAGAAATCTTGCTGTTCGGCGCCATCAACCCCCGCATGTTAGACATCAATATGCTGCTGTTTAGCACCAGCGATTTTATCTGCATCGGGATAGTGGCGCTGCCGCTGACGCTTGTGATCATCAGCGGTGGCATTGATATTTCGCTGGGGTCAACGATTGGCCTGTGTGCTATTGCGCTGGGTGTGATGTTGCAGGCGGGTTTGCCAATATCGGTGGCCGTAATGTTGACTCTGGCAGTCGGCTTGCTGTGTGGATTGTTTAATGCGGCATTGATTCACTACACCGGCATCAGCCCGCTGGTTATCACACTCGGCACGCTTTATCTGTTCGGTGGCGCGGCGTTGTTGCTTTCCGGTATGGCGGGTGCGACAGGTTATGAAGGTATTGGTGGCTTCCCGGATGCGTTTACCAACTTCGCTAATCTGACGCTTTTCGGCCTCCCCATTCCGCTGGTGATGTTCGCAGTTATTACGCTGATTTTCTGGCTACTGACCCACCGTGCTCGCTTTGGTCGCCATATTTTTCTGATTGGGCAAAACCCACGTGCCGCGCGTTATGCGGCACTGCCGGTAAACGGCTCGCTGTATGGCGTTTACGGCATGGTGGGACTGGCATCTGCCATTGCGGCGATTGTGCTGGTTTCGTATTTCGGCTCGGCGCGTTCTGATTTAGGACGCGATTTGTTAATGCCTGCTTTAACGGCGGCGGTGCTGGGTGGCGCGAATATTTATGGCGGCTCCGGTTCGATTTTGGGAACAGCACTGGCGGCTCTGTTGGTGGGGTATTTGCAACAAGGTTTACAGATGGCTGGCGTGCCTAATCAGGTATCGAGTGCGTTGTCCGGTGCGCTGTTGATTGTGGTGGTCATTGGTCGTTCGGTGAGTTTGCACCGCGAATATCTACAAGCGGCGTGGCGTCGTTTGCGCGGTAACAGAAAACTAACGGGAGTGTGATTATGAAGCAGACAACAAAATGCGTCCTGCAACTCAGTGCATGGGCATTAGCCTTTGGTGTGGTGAGTGCGCAAGCCGCCGACAGGATTGCCTTTATTCCAAAATTGGTAGGCGTGGGCTTCTTTACCAGTGGCGGCAATGGCGCGATGCAGGCGGGCAAAGATCTCGGTGTTCCGGTGACTTACGACGGGCCAACTGAACCAAGCGTCTCCGGCCAGGTGCAGCTTATCAACAACTTCGTCAATCAGGGTTACAACGCGATTATTGTCTCAGCTGTTTCGCCAGATGGGCTCTGCCCGGCGCTTAAACGTGCCATGCAACGTGGTGTGAAAGTACTGACATGGGATTCTGATACTAAACCCGAATGCCGCAGTATTTACATCAATCAGGGAACGCCGCAACAGCTTGGTGGCATGTTGGTGGATATGGCCGCAAAACAGGTGACTAAACCTGCCGCCAAAGTGGCGTTCTTCTACTCAAGCCCTACCGTGACGGATCAAAACCAGTGGGTAAAAGAGGCGAAAGCGAAGATTGCCAAAGATCATCCGCAATGGGAGATCGTCACCACGCAATTTGGTTATAACGATGCCACTAAATCCCTGCAAACCGCTGAAGGGATCTTAAAAGCCTATCCGGATCTGGATGCGATCATTGCACCCGATGCTAACGCTTTACCAGCTGCCGCACAGGCTGCTGAAAACCTGAAACGCACCAATGTTGCGATTGTCGGTTTCAGCACGCCAAACGTCATGCGCCCGTATGTTGAACGCGGAACGGTAAAAGCCTTTGGCCTGTGGGACGTTGTGCAGCAGGGTGAAATTGCGGTTAACGTCGCAAATACCATGCTGAAAAAGGGCGATCTTAATGTTGGTGACACTGTTGATGTAGCGAAAATTGGCAGCCTGAAAGTCGAGCCTAATAGCGTACAGGGCTACCAGTATGAAGCGAAAGGTAACGGTATTGTGCTGCTGCCAGAACGCGTGGTGTTCACCAAAGACAATATCGGTAAATACGATTTCTGAGGGGGAATAAATGGCAGATCTTGACGATATCAGAGAAGGCAAAGATTACGGTATTGGCCGCCCTCAGGAGAACAAAGCGTTTTATCTGAAGGGTAGCGGAGCACTGGATTGGGGGATGCAGTCGCGGCTGGCCCGTATTTTCAACCCTGACACCGGGCGTACCGTTATGCTGGCATTTGACCACGGTTATTTCCAGGGGCCTACCACCGGTCTTGAACGTATTGATTTATCTATCGCCCCGCTATTTCCGGAAACCGATGTGCTGATGTGTACACGCGGAATACTGCGCAGCGTTGTGCCGCCCGCCACCAATAAACCTGTGGTGTTGCGTGCTTCCGGCGGCAACTCCATTCTCAGCGAACTTTCGCGGGAAAGTGTGGCGGTGACGATGGAAGATGCGTTGCGCCTCAATGCCTGCGCGGTGGCAGCCCAGATTTATATTGGCAGCGAATACGAACATCAGTCGATCAACAACATCATCAAGCTGGTAGATGAAGGTACACGCTATGGCATTCCAACTCTCGCTGTAACCGGTGTGGGTAAGGAGATGGCACGCGATGCTCGCTATTTCTCGCTCGCCAGCCGAATCGCTGCAGAAATTGGCGCGCAGTTTGTGAAAACTTATTTTGTCGAAGAGGGTTTCGAGAAGGTTGCTGCCAGTTGCCCGGTGCCCATTGTTATCGCCGGAGGCAAGAAACTGCCTGAACAAGAGGCACTGGAGATGTGTTTCCGGGCCATCGATCAGGGCGCATCCGGCGTGGATATGGGGCGCAATATTTTCCAGTCAGATGCGCCCCTTGCCATGCTAAAAGCGGTGAAAAAGGTGGTTCATGAGAATGCCACTGCTCGTGAGGCGTATCAGTTCTGGCTCGATGAGAAGCATCAGGGAGATAAGGCATGAACGTGACGCTGGTAGAGATTAATATCAAACCGGAGCGGGTCAACGAATTTATGGACGTGTTCCGCGCCAACCATGAAGGCTCAATCAAAGAGCCGGGTAATCTGCGTTTTGATGTGCTGCAGGACCCGGATGTTGCCACGCGGTTCTATATTTATGAGGCCTACCAGGACGATGAAGCTGTGCTGGCGCATAAGCAAACACCGCATTATCTGACCTGCGTTGAGAGGCTCGATGAGATGATGTCGGAACCGCGTAAGAAGAGGAGTTTTGTGGGGTTGTTGCCGGCGTAGTATTTATCATTTGAACCCTCTTCATATTGGAGAGGATTCAGTTCATAGACAGTGCAACTTAAATAATGTGTTGCTTTAGTGTTTCTAGCATTCCGTCTGCACTGTATTTGCGGGCTACTGCAGGTTCCACATTTATAGGCTGAGTATGCAAAAACTCCTTGAGTTCTTGCGAGTTATTTCCACTATAAAAGAAGTTACGTGAAGAATGATAAAATTCTTGGTTTTTGATTTCAGGATTATTGGTGATGAGTTTTTTATTAAACACCAACGCTTCTATTGCTCTGAGTGTTAGCCCTTTTTGGTCTGGCTTGTTTATTTCAAGAACAAACTTTGAAGTGCTTAGTTTGTTAATGTTTTCCAGGTAATCTATTTTTTTATTTATACAGTTCGATGGGTAGTTGGCATTGTTATTATACTTGTCCATTAAATAAAAATCAGTTGTGCAATTGCACTCTGCCAGGATAGGTGTGATTTGATTGATAAGATTTGCTCTTTCAATCTGATAGCCCCCCACATAGAAGCAGCTATTTTTAATGTGATGATTTTTATCGTTTATCGATTTAATTTGTTGCCAAGTAAAAGGCAGGAATTGTTTAATATAAGTTAGACCGTAATTTCTACTGTCTTCTGGGTCAAAGCTAAAAATCACATCAAAAATAGGCCTCACTGTTTCAATGTAGTCTTGGTTTTCTGCAAGTTGCCCCAGCTTTCTGCGTTTATTCGTTAATGCTTCTACCGAGTCGCGCAAAATCAATATTTTTTTACATTGCATGGTTTTCACATAATCCAGGAAAGGAAATACGCTGTATCCATTGCAGACGATAACATCATTTTTTTGGGGTTTTGACAGCCTGATAGCACAGTGTATTTTCTTGTGCATGCGTTTTAAATATTGACCTGGAAGCAGATTGTTCACAGTTTTGAAACGTCTCATGATGCGGTTTATTTGGAATACCGGATGGTTTTCCGCCAAAGAATTAAGCATCATTTTTTCAAAATCATTAACCCATTCTAGAAAGAAAAAACGCATAGAATCAAAGCCATTAGAGAAAATAAAATATTATTTTACAGTCATTACCAAGGAATTTAAAGAAGGGCATAAAGAGTAAATTTATGCCCTTCTTTATCATTCTGTCACTCTTGTTCCGCTGTAAAAACTTCTGTTTGTGAAATTTGCAAACTATTAAGAGCCTTCCTCGCACAGCCCAACACATGTTCACACTGCTCAATTGTGATAGTCAGCGGTGGCTCAACACGAATGGTTTTCGAATTGTTGAGCGTCCCGGCGACCAGCACCTGCTGGCGGAACATCTCACTGGCAAAGTTATAGCCAATCTCGTTGTCGCTAAACTCGATGGCAATCAACAAACCTTGCCCGCGGGCATCAACCACCAGTTCCGGGAACTCGCGTTTCAGGGCCTGGAAGCCATCCACTAAAAGCTGTCCTTTTTGCGCGGCCTGAGCGGGAAGATTTTGCTCAAGCAGCACGTGGATTGTGGCGAGCGCTGCTGCACATGCCAGCGGGTTGCCACCAAAGGTGGTGGTGTGCAGGAAAGGATTATCAAACAGCACAGAAAATACTTCTTCTGTCGCAACGGTGGCACCAATCGGCATTACACCGCCGCCGAGTGCTTTGGCGAGGCATAAAATATCAGGCTGCACGTTCTCGTGTTCACAGGCGAACATTTTTCCCGTACGTCCCATACCGGTTTGCACTTCATCAAAAATAAGCAGTGCGCCAAACTCATCACAAAGCTTACGAACGGCTGGCAAATACCCTGCTGGTGGAATAATTACGCCGCCTTCACCCTGAATAGGTTCCAGGATTACAGCTGCGACATCATCACCGGTTTTACGGCATTCACTCAGCATTGTGCGTAACGCGTCTATATTGCCGAATGGAACATGCCTGAAGCCTGGAAGTAACGGCATAAACGGCTTACGAAATGCCGATTTTGCTGTTGCTGACAACGCCCCGAGAGATTTGCCATGAAACGCGCCTGAGGCTGCGATAAAGGTAAACTTCCCACGTGGAGATTGGTAGGCTTTGGCGAGTTTAATCGCTGCTTCAACCGATTCTGTACCACTGTTGCTAAAGAAGCTGTATTTCAGTTTGCCCGGAGTGAGGGTCGCAAGCGTTTTGGCGAGCATCGCCCGTAGAGGGTCGAGCAGCTCCTGACTGTGCAGGGGTTGTTTTTCGAGCTGATGCTGTACGGCGGATACCACTGTTGGATTACGGTGCCCCACGTTAAAAATGCCGAACCCACCCAGACAATCCAAATATTCCTTACCCTGGGTGTCGACAAGCGTATTTAAACTGTTCGCTTGCCACTCTACGGCTCCGTAATCCCCGCCGGCGGTCACTGATTTGCGATACTCAAGAAAACCCGGATTCACATGCTGTTGGAAGTTTTCGATAACCTCGCGGTTTAACGCCTTCATCTCTTCATGACTAAGGGACTTCTTTTCGATGATGTTGAGAGCGTGCGCTGTGCAGGCAAGAGCCGAAGCGCTAGTAGGTAACCTGTTCAAAATGTGCTCCTGGGAATGACGTATCACGCGATACACAAAATAAGTATTGCAGGGAATACGCCACTTCGCTTCCCCTAAGCAAAATCAGGATAAACGATCTGGGGGAATGCAAACTGCGTAATAATTAGTCACACAGAGAGACATTTTGCGGCTAAATATGCTGGAGCGAAGCGGATTTTCTGTGAGATGTCTGGTTTTATTGCACCATAACCATGCGTCGTGCTACTTAACGGGGCAAAGCAGCACGATTTGATATGCCATGGTGAAATAATTTATGGCCTATGCCGCGTCCATTCGGTGCTCCCCTCGCACCAGGGCTGCACGGTTGAACTCGCGTTCGATAACACCACCCGCCATATAAGCAGCCCTGTCTGACATATGCGCAATCACATCGGCATCATGGCTAACGAGCAGATAGGTCATGCCAAACTGCTGTTTAAGGCGATTCAGCAAGTTGAGAATCTCTGCCTGTACCGACATATCGAGTGCTGAAGTCGGTTCATCAAGCAGCAGGATTTTAGGGCGCAGCAACAGCGCGCGAGCAATGGCGACACGCTGACGCTGCCCGCCAGAAAGCTGGTGCGGATAACGCTTCATGGCATCTGTTGGCAGCCCTACCTGAAGCAGTGCTTTTTCTACGCGCGCAGCAATTTGTACTTCACCATGAATGTTTAACGGCTCGGCCAGAGTGCGGTAAATCGTGTGATTGGGATGCAAAGAGGCATAAGGGTCCTGGAACACCATTTGCACATTACGGCGCAAATCACCCTGAAAACGCACGCCGGGTTTGATTGCCCCATCCAGCAGTTTTACTCCACCTTTCCACTCGCGTTGTAAACCCGCGAGGACGCGCAAAATAGTAGATTTCCCACACCCCGACGCGCCAATTAAACTGAATGTTTCCCCTGGATTGACTGAGAAACTGGCGTCGCGAACGGCGGTTTTGGTCTGGCCTTTCGCGCTAAACTGCACGCACAAATTACTGACCTCAACGATCGCCATGTGGTTCTCCTTGCAGATTCTGGCTGCGGTCTAAAGTCGGGAGCATCATGCCGTAAGTGGCGGCGTGAGGGCGGCATGTCCAGAGCGTACGGGTGTAAGGATGTGTTGCTGCGGCAAGCTGACTGGCAGCCATCTCATCCACTTTTTGTCCCTGATACATCACCAGTACACGTTGGCAGTGTTGGGCAACAAGTGGCAGATCGTGGCTTATCAGCAACATTGCCATCTGGCGTTGTTCACACTGTTCAACCAGAAGTTCCAGAATCTGGTTGCGCAGGCGAGCATCCAGTGCAGAAGTAGGCTCGTCGGCAATCAACACTTTTGGATTGTTGACCAGTGCGATGGCGATCATCACACGTTGACCCATGCCGCCAGAGAGTTCTGCCGGGTAACGCGACAGCACATTTTCCGCTAATCCAACGGCGCCGATCACTTCATGGATCCGCTCACGGCGCTGTGAGCCAGATAAATTTTGATGCAAGCGCAGTGCTTCATCAATTTGCTGTGCAACGCTTTTCACCGGGTTGAGTGCGTAGCGTGGATCTTGTAAAACCATCGCGATTTCATTGCCGCGAAGGCGCTGCCAGTCACGGTTATGCATACTGAGCAGATCGTTATCCAACACGTTGAGCTCAGTTGCGCTTACCTTGCCCGGCTTACGCACCAGACCCATTAATGCTCTGGCGGTCATAGATTTACCCGATCCCGATTCGCCTACCAGCGCCAGCCGTTCGTTACCGAGCGTGAATGAGAGATTATTCACGACCCGAGCTCCCGGGTAATCAATGTTTAATCCACTGACTTCAATACGTTTCTCAGTCATGGCCTGGCTCCAGCACGTCGCGTAATCCATCACCCAGTAAGTTAAACGCCAGGCTGCAAATCAAAATGGCGGTCCCGGGAATGGCTGCAATCCACCACTGATCGAAAATAACCTGCATACCGTTAGCGATCATCGCCCCCCATTCTGCCATGGGCGGTCTGGCGCCAAGGCCTAAGAAACCCAACCCGGCTGCGGCTAAAATAATCCCTGCTAAGTCGAGCGCCAGGCGCACAATCGCCGAAGGTAAACACAGAGGCAAAATATGGCCTGCTAAAAGGCGCGTTCCACGAATTCCCATCATTTCTGCGGCGGCGAGGTAGTCGCTATGGCGCAGGCGCTGAATTTCGCTACGAGCCTGACGTGCATACGCAGGCCAGGTAGTCAGCGCCAGTGCTAGTGCGCCGTTGACAAGCCCTGGGCCAAGCATTGCGACAAAAGCAAAGGCCAGAATCAGGCGTGGCATCGACATAACTACGTCGGTAAAACGCATTAATACCCGTTCTAACCAACCCCCGTAATAGCCTGAAAGAATGCCGATCAGCAGTCCGGTGGGGAGGGTTATCACTGTGACCAGTAACACCAGACCAAGCGCCGGGCGCGAGCCATAAATCAGACGTGAGAGTAAATCGCGACCATAGCTGTCCGTTCCCAACCAGTGTTGAGCATTGGGTGCTTGCAGACGTGCTGCGGCATCTTGCCAGTTAGGATCGAACGGTGCGATGAGTGGGGCAAAAACGGCCACCAGCACCAGAAACGTAATAATCACCAGGTCACAAAGTGCCGCAGGCGAACGTAATGTGCGGCGTAAAAAGAGATAAGACGGCATTAGCGCACCCTCGGATCGGTGACACGCACCAGCACGTCAGTCAGATTGTTGATAATGACAAACGACACGCCAATCAACAGCGTGCCACCCATAATCGCTGTGGTGTCCCCAGCAAATAGAGCGGTGGTGAGATAGCGCCCAATACCGGGCCAGGAGAAGACTGTTTCAGTCAGCACCGCACCTTCCAGCATGCCGGTATAGGCCAGCGCGATCACGGTGAACAGCGTTCCGCGAATATTGGGCAGCACGTGGCGCACCAGAATCGCCATCTCCCCGGCGCCTTTGGCGCGCGCAAGCGTGATGTACTCTTTGTTCATTTCGCTCAGACAAGCGGTACGTGTGAGGCGGGTAATACTTGCCAGCGAATAGTAAGCCAGCAGCAACACGGGTAATGTGAGGTGATTGATAGCATTCATAAAGGCATCATGATCGCCGGATAACCAGGTATCGACCAACACAAAGCCAGTTTTGGCTTCCACGCTGTACTGATAAATATCGTCCAGACGCCCGGGCCCGGCACTCCATTGAAGCCGCGCATAGAAAAACGCCAGCATCAGTAGACCCAACCAGAAGATAGGGACTGAATTGCCGAGCAGTGTGAATGTGCGCACCGCTAAATCCCAAGGTGAGCCGGCAAATCGAGCACAAAGCACACCAAAAATAACGCCCATAACGCTGCCAATAACCAGTGCGAGGGTCGCAAGTTCAAGCGTTGCCGGGAAAGCAGAAAGTAAATCCTGTAAAACGGGTTGCCCAGTGGCGCTTGCAGTACCCAGATCCCCATGAGCAAGGCTTGTCAGGTAATGCCAGAACTGAACGGGAAGGGGCTGGTCCAGACCAAGCTGGTGGCGCACCTGATCGTAGGTAGCCTGGCTTGCATGATCGCCAACGATTTGTAGTACGCGATCCACTGGGGAAAGTGCCGACAGGGCAAAAGTGATAAGCAGTAAGCCGATAATCGTTAGTGCCAGGGTAAACAGCCCCTGAAGCAGCGTCAACAATGAGCGACTTAAGCGGCTCGATGCAGAATGGGTGGAGATGTCTGACATGTGGAACTCTTCTTAAACATATTTCGCGGATTGTCTCCTTCCCCCTCAGAGGAAGGAGACAAAGCAGTTATTTGCTCACTCGATCGTAATACACCATATCCGCATTCAAACCTTGCTGATAGCCCTTCACATTCTCACGTACCACGATCTGGGTTTTGCCCTGATCAACAAATACGTACGGCGAATTGTGCTGAACTTCTTCCTGTATTTTTTTATACAGTTCAAGACGTTTAGCCGGGTCAGCTTCCGCAACTGCGGCCAAAGTTTGCTTGCTCAACTCCGGGATTTGCCAGCCGTTTAAACCTGCAACGGTACTTGCTTTGCCATCGTTATACGCAAAGGCGCTGGCGTTGGAGTGGGCGTCAAAGTAATCCGGGATCCACAGGCGAATCGCGGCCTGATGCTGCTTGGCACGAACGCGAGCGTAAACCTGGCTGCCCGCAGCAGGCAGAAGATCGATCTTCACGCCACCCTGCGCGAAGCTCGCCTGCATAGACTGAGCAATGGTGATAAACGGTGGTTTGTTTTCCACATCCAGCGTGAAATGCGCATCTTTGATACCTGCTTTCGCGAGGATTTCTTTAGCTTTAGCCGGGTCAAATTTGAATGGATTGTTATCCAGCGCCCCTGCAAAACCAACCGGCAGGAAGCTCTGGTGGATAAAATATTGGCCTTTCAACAGGTCTTTGGTGATGCCTTGATAATCCACCAGATAACGAGACGCTTCCCACAGGGCAGGGTTTTTCAACAGTGGATTTGCATCATTACCCGCGTTGAACACCATATAGTTCTGCTCAGCAGAAGGGATGCTCAGCACCTTCACGCCAGGTTTGCCTTCCAGCGCGCTGGTTTGATCTGCACCTAAATCACGGGCGATATCTGCATCGCCTTGCTGAATCAGCAAGCGACGAGCCGCCGGATCTGGCACGTTCTTAATAATGATGTTTTTAACTTTAGGCGCATCGCCCGGTGATGTTGGGTTGGCGTCTAACACAATCGCCTGATGCGGCTGGTAAACGCGCATCTTGAACGGGCCGCTGCCAGCCGAGTGCATTTTCAGCCATTCATTACCGAAATCACCAGCTTTGGCGTTCGGAGAAACGGCTTTTTCATCGACGATAGAAGCAATCGGCGTGGAGAGAATGTTCAGTGCTACCGCTGGGCTAACATCCGCCGTCCAGTGTAATTCCAGCGTGTGATCGTCGATTTTCTTCAACTGGCTGGCGATGTTATCTGGCTGCCAGCCAAGCACGTTAAGAATAAACGCCGGGGATTTATTGAGCGTAACTGCACGGGTATAAGAGAAGATAACGTCTTCCGGGCGCAGCGGGTTGCCTGACGAGAATTTGGCATCCGGGCGCAGCTTGATGGTCAGTTTTTTATTCGCTGCATCGCCCTGCCAGCTTTCAGCCAGCACCGCGACCACTTTCGCCGGGTCTTCACGGTCGGCCTGCACCAGGCGCTGATAAAGACTTGGCACCGTTTGAATGCTCGACAGCTCATTAGCTTCCGCAGGATCAAGACTGACGATATCGTCCAGGCCCTGGGCAACAATTAAAGTATTTGGTGGTGTAGCGGCAAAGCTGCTTGCGGAGATCGCAGCTAATAGCAATAACGGCAGTGCTTTTCTTTGCATATGGCACCCTGCTTAAAAAGAGAAGAATTCTTTATGAGTTGTTATTCGCGGACTGGATTACGTTAGGTGAGTTATGAGTATTCGCAAAGTCCAAAAAATACTTTGCTTATAAATTTTAGACATAACCAATTCCTTCCTGGAATGAGGGTTAAAGCCCGAAATAAAAACGCCGGGCATTGGCCCGGCGTTTTTGATGCTGCTAAAAATTACTCGTTAATACGCGGGTGCTGATCCACCAGGTTGGTACGTTTCGCCTGTAATTCTTCAATCTCACGGTCGATATCTTCGATTTTTTGCTCGATGTTATCGTGGTGCTCCTGAACAATTTCACGCGCTTCGGCAATATCAGAAGCCGCAGGTGTGGCCCCCTTCAACGGCTTATTCGCTGTCTCTTTCATCGTCAGACCCGTCACCAGGCCGATAACCGCAACTACCATCAGATAATAGGCGGGCATCATCAGGTTTTCGGTCGTTTCGACTAGCCACGCAGCAAGCGTTGGCGTAATACCGGCTACCAGTACTGAGATATTAAAGGCACTTGCCAGCGCACTATAACGAATATGCGTTGGGAACATGGCGGGCAGCGTGGATGCCATAACCCCGGTGAAGGAGTTAAGAATCACCGCCAGAATCAGCAGCCCGGCGAATATCAGCCCCAGTACATTACTGTTAATCAGAATAAAGGCAGGGATCGCCAGCAACAGCAGCGCAATACTACCGAACACGATAAACGGACGGCGGCCATAGCGGTCACTCAACAGACCAATTACCGGTTGCACAAACAGCATCCCGATCATAATGGCGATAATGATCAGTACGCCATGTTCTTCGGAATAATGCAGGTTGTGTGAGAGATAACTTGGCATATACGTGAGCAACATGTAGTAGGTCACGTTAGTAGAAATAACGATCCCGATACAGGTCAACAGACTGCGCCAGTGTTTAGTCGCAATCTCTTTAAAGGAGACTTTTGGCCCGTCGGTCAGGCCTTCTTTATCGCCTTGCTCCAGTTTTTCAATGTGCTGCTGGAACGCCGGTGTTTCTTCAAGTGCATGACGCAGATACAGGCCGATAATCCCCAGTGGCAATGCCAGGAAGAACGGCAAACGCCAGCCCCATTCAAGGAAGTTATCTTCACCGACAATCGCGGTAATCAGCACCACGACACCCGCGCCACAGACAAAACCGGCGATGGAACCGAAGTCCAGCCAACTCCCCATAAAGCCGCGTTTACGGTCTGGCGAGTATTCGGCAACAAATATCGAAGCACCGGTGTATTCACCACCCACTGAGAACCCTTGCGCCATTTTCGCAAGTAACAACAGGATTGGCGCCCAGATACCAATAGTCGCGTACGACGGGATCAGGCCAATACAGAAGGTACTCAATGACATAATGATAATGGTGATGGACAGGATCTTCTGGCGTCCGTACTTATCGCCCAGCATGCCGAAGAACAGGCCACCCAACGGGCGAATCAGGAAGGGAACAGAGAAGGTACCCAGTGCGGCAATCATCTGCACACTAGGGCTGGCATCCGGGAAGAAAACCTTACCGAGGGCGTAAGCAACAAAGCCGTATACGCCGAAATCAAACCATTCCATCGCATTGCCAAGCGATGCGGCAGTAATTGCCTTTTTAAGGCGACTATCGTCGATGATGGTGACGTCACTGACCTTAATAGGTCTGACTTTCTTTTTCCTTTTTAACATTATTATCCTCTTTTTCCTTGCGGGGGCGAAACGACCCCGTACTAAGTGTAGTGTGCCGATTGCAAATTGAAGGTCAAAACTCCAGCACTTAGCGTCACTATGACATTTTCATTAATAACTTCATGAAATTAATGGGAAATGTGCTCCCCATCCAAAATCATTATAAAAAATATGGCTTAGTTAAAAAAGTGTGATCGCCGTCAAGTTTAACCGCTAAAGTAAAATTTTGCAGCGCCGAAATAACAACACAACTAAAAATATTAACAATCGGATAACCTGCCAAGGGAGTTGCTATGACTGCGCGCACGGCTGCTACACAGCATGAATACCTGCTTGATGACGACACGACATTGATGTCTACGACCGATCTAAAAAGCACAATCACTCATGCGAACGATGCATTTGTGAAGGTGAGTGGTTACCAGCTTCATGAGCTCACAGGACAACCCCACAACCTGGTGCGCCATCCCGATATGCCAAAAGCCGCCTTTGCTGATATGTGGTTCACCCTGCAACAGGGAGAGCCGTGGACGGGGATCGTCAAAAATCAGCGTAAAAATGGTGACCACTACTGGGTGCGGGCTAATGTCGTTCCGGTGGTGCGTCACGGCAAAACTACCGGCTATATGTCGATTCGTACCAAAGCGATGCCGGAGGAAATCGCAGCCGCTGAACCGCTGTATAAAGCACTCAAAGAAGGGCGCTGCAAACGTCGCCTGTTTAAAGGCCTGGTTTTGCGTAAAGGCTGGCTGGGGAAATTACCCGCGTTACGGCTGAGGGGCCGTATTCGTATGATCATGAGCTGCGTGTTTGTGTTGATGATGGCTGCTTCAGTAACGCTTGGGCAAGGTGTGCCGTATCTGGTAATCAGTGCGTTAGCGAGCCTGCTGGCCTGTGCGTTGCTGGAGTGGCAAATTGCACGTCCGCTGGAAAATGTCGCCCGTCAGGCGCTCGAAGTGGCGACTGGAAACCAGCAGCGAGTGCAGCATCTTGCACGAACGGATGAAATAGGTATGACGCTGCGTGCCATTGGCCAGCTAGGTTTGATGTGCCGCTGGCTAATCCATGATGTCAGCCATCAGGTTGAGAACGTGCGCAGCGGCAGCGAAACGCTGGCTCAGGGCAATGTGGAGCTTAATGAGCGCACGCGCCAGTCGGTGGTCAACGTGCAGCAAACCGTCACCACAATGGGCCAGATGGCGGTATCGGTGCAGAACAATTCAGAAACCGCCGCAGCCGCCGATAAGCTTTCAAGTTCTGCGAGTGAGGCCGCAGCCCACGGTGGCAAGGCGATGGAAACCGTTGTGACTACCATGGATGATATTGCCGACAGTACGCAGCGTATCGGCTCCATTACCAGCCTTATCAATGATATTGCCTTCCAGACAAATATTCTGGCGCTTAACGCGGCGGTAGAAGCGGCACGTGCTGGAGAGCAGGGTAAAGGGTTCGCGGTGGTTGCAGGAGAAGTGCGGAATCTGGCGCAGCGCAGTGCAACGGCGGCGAATGATATTCGCAAGCTGATTGATGCCAGCGCCAGCAAAGTGCAGTCCGGCACGATTCAGGTTCACGAAGCGGGGCGCACGATGAATGATATTGTTGAGCAGGTACGCAACGTCACTCAACTACTTGGGCAAATCAGCCACGCCACCTCGGAACAGGCAGAAGGCTTATCTGATTTAACGCGTGCGGTGGCTGAACTTGACGCTATCACGCAAAAAAATGCGGCGTTAGTTGAGGAAAGCGCGGAAGTGTCGGCGATGGTGAAGCACAGGGCGACGCGTCTCGAAGATGCGGTGACGGTGTTGCACTAACAATAAAATCCCAGAACCGCACGTTTTAACCCCTGCAACGGTTTTTTTTAGCTAGGCTGGGACAGATTGACCGTTTATTCACGACCCAAATCTATGGAGAGAATTATGACGCAGTCGTCTCAAACTAACCGCCGTTTTGTACTGGCGAAGCGCCCGCAGGGCATGCCGACCGATCAAGACATCATTCTTGAAGAAGCGCCTGTTCCACAGCCTGCCGCAGGCCAGCTACTGCTGCGAACCCTCTATTTATCCCTCGACCCGTATATGCGCGGGCGCATGGATGATGCCCAATCCTATACGCCTGGGCTTGCAATTGGTGAAGTGATTGGTGCGGGTACCGTTTGCCGCGTTGAGAAATCCGAACATGCGGATTACAAAGCCGGTGACCTTGTTCTGGCCTATACCGGCTGGCAGGATTACGCGCTGTCCAACGGCGAAGGTTTGCAGAAACTCGACGCCGATATGGATCATCCTTCATATGCACTCGGTTTGCTTGGTATGCCTGGTTTCACCGGATATATGGGATTGACCGATATTGGTAATCCGCAAGTTGGAGAAACTGTGGTTGTTGCGGCGGCCAGCGGTGCGGTGGGGTCAGTCGTTGGGCAAGTGGCAAAACTGCTGGGTGCGAAAGTCGTAGGTATCGCGGGCGGTCCTGATAAATGCCGCTACGTGACAGAAACGTTGAAATTTGATGCCTGTATTGACCACAAAGCGCCAGATTTTGCCGAACAGCTGAAAAAGGCCTGTAACAGTGGCATTGATGTCTATTTTGAAAACGTTGGCGGGGCGGTATTTGACGCGGTATTGCCGCTACTTAATACCAAAGCGCGAATTCCTGTGTGCGGCGTAATCAGCCAGTACAACGGCATGAACAGCGCATTTGAACAGGACCGGTTGCCGCTGCTGATGGGCACCATCCTCAAAAAACGCCTGCGCGTGCAAGGCTTTATTATTTCACAGGATTACAGCGACAGTTACCCGGAATTCTTTAAGCAGATGAGCCAGTGGCTGGCGGAAGGGAAAATCCAGTTCCGTGAAGATATTGTTGATGGGCTGGAAAACAGCGTTGAAGCATTCCGTGGTTTGCTGGTCGGCAAGAACTTCGGCAAATTAATAGTGAAAGTCGTGAGTTGATTTTTGTTGAAACGGCGCGAATGCACCGTTTCATTAACCTTTATATGGCCCGTCAATCACTGAATTTCTCGCTAACAAATCTGACGTGAACACATTCTCTTTCGACAAATACCCACCATCCAGCATCGATATTAAGCGGTTGATCACCTCGCTTATCATATCGCTGACCGGATCTTTAATACTGGTTAAAGCGGGTGAGAGATAAGGTGCAGTAGGTATATTATCGAAACCGATAATGGATATTTCACCAGGAACAGAAATACCCATATCGTTTAATTTTTTTATTGCGCCAACCGCCATTTCATCATTACTGGCGAGGATTGCGCTGATCTTGTTTTTGCGCGAAAGCAACGTTTCAACCGCCGCAACACCGCTGGCTGGCGTCCATTTCCCTTGGGCGATAAGTGCCTCGTTTACGCCAATATCATATTGATTTAAAGCTTCTTTATAGCCTGATAAACGCTCGATGGCGGTAGGGGAGTCCATTGAGCCGGTAATAAAGGCAATATCGCGATGCCCGCGTTCAATCAGATATTTTGTTGCCAGGAAACTGGAGCCTTTATGGTCACAAAAAACGCAGTGGCTTTGGTGTTTTCTTAACTTTCGGTTCACCACCATAATCGGTTTTTTATGCTGCTCAATAATCAAATCCATTTCATCAATGGTTAAAAAACGTGGGTAAATAATTACCGCATCGCAGCGTAAATCGAGTAGAAACTGAATAGCTTCTCTTTCTTCCTGTGCACTGTGTTTACCATCGACCAGAATAAGCTGGCGACCGTTATCTTCTAATTTTTTGGCTGCCTGAGACAGTATTTCGCTGAAATAGCTGCCGTGATAAAGGGTATTAGTTACCACTAAACCAATGCATTCTGATTTATTCGTCGCCAGATTACGCGCCAGTAAATTGGGTCGATACCCCGCCTCCTCAATGGCTTTATAGACCTGCTCTTTCGTGGCTTCGCTGACGTATCCCTTTCCGGAAAGAACACGTGAAACAGTGGCTTTTGAGACACCGGCTTTTTTTGCCACTTCTAGCATTGTCGACATTAGAGCTTCCTGGCTTTTTTGAATGCGCCCATTTTACACATTCCCGCCCGGCAAAATACTGCGCGTGAAGGGTTTCAGACTGACCGTGCACCGGCTTTATATCGATCATGATCACAAAATTAACAATATGTAAAATTAGAATTTGATCTGTTTGTTTTCTGTGGTCAATCTAATGTGGAACCGGTTACCTATTTCTCAGACCCCTACACGTCGGCGCGGTATTACCGGATAAAACATTCATAACTACATGAATTTTAATACGAAAGAGTGGTAGCTCATGGCTAAGAATTATGCGGCAGTATCAAGGTCGATAGTCGACGCAGTTGGCGGTGCGGGTAACGTAAAGGCAGTCACACACTGCATGACACGCTTACGGTTTGTGTTAAATGACGACAGTCGCGTCGATGCCGCACAGCTCAAAACAATTAGCGGTGTACTGGGCGTGGTGCGTAGTGAAAACCAGTGCCAGGTCATTATCGGTAACACGGTTTCTCAGGCTTATGCTGAAGTGTTGAAACTCCTGCCAGAAGGCATGCAGCCAGCCGAACCTGCACAAGGCAAAGGCAAAATAACCCTCAAACGCATTGGTGCCGGGATTCTGGATGCGTTGATTGGCACCATGTCACCACTGATTCCAGCCATTATTGGCGGTTCGATGGTAAAACTACTCGCCATGATTCTGGATATGACTGGGGTCTTTGAAAAAGGCTCTTCAACACTCGTTATCCTCAATGTGATTGGTGATGGCGCATTCTTCTTCCTGCCGGTAATGGTTGCTGCATCGGCGGCAGTAAAATTCAAAACCAATATGTCGCTGGCAATTGCGATAGCAGGCGTTTTGGTTCACCCAAATTTTGTTGACCTGATGGCAAAGGCTGCGCAAGGCCAACACGTTGAATTTATGGGAATGTCAGTCACAGCGGTAAAATATACCTACACCGTTATCCCTGCACTGTGCATGACCTGGATTCTCTCGTATATCGAAAGATGGGTTGATCGCATTACGCCTGCGGTAACGAAAAACTTCCTGAAACCGATGCTGATTGTGCTTATCTCCGCACCGATTGCCATCATGCTAATTGGCCCGCTGGGTATCTGGATTGGTACCGGTATTTCTTCACTGGTTTACACCATTCATAGCTATTTAGGCTGGTTGTCGGTCGCAATTATGGGTGCACTGTGGCCACTGCTGGTGATGACCGGGATGCACCGTGTATTTACGCCGTCTATTATTCAAACCATTGCCGAAACGGGTAAAGAGGGCATGGTTATGCCATCTGAAATCGGTGCCAACCTGTCACTCGGCGGTTCATCTTTGGCCGTAGCATGGAAAACGAAAAACCCAGAATTGCGCCAGACGGCGCTGGCTGCGGCAGCCTCCGCGATTGTGGCGGGGATTTCTGAACCTGCACTTTACGGTGTGGCGGTACGTCTGAAGCGCCCACTGATTGCGGCACTTATCAGTGGTTTTGTTTGCGGTGCGGTTGCCGGAATCGGTGGTCTTGCGAGTCATTCAATGGCCTCTCCTGGCTTATTCACCAGCGTGCAGTTCTTTGATCCCGCAAATCCAATGAGCATCGTTTGGGTATTTGGCGTGATGATTCTGGCTGTAGTGCTCTCCTTCTTCCTGACATTGCTGCTGGGCTTTGAAGATATCCCGGTTGAACAAGAGCAACGTAGCGAGAAAGAACAGGCACAGCCAAACACCGCTATTGCATCTGCAAGCGCTAATTAATTTAGAAGAGGAATCTCATGACAGCATCAACTTTTCCTGATGGTTTTTTATGGGGCGGTGCGATAGCAGCAAACCAGGCTGAAGGTGCATATCTTGAAGGCGGTAAAGGGCTAACCACGGTTGATACCATCCCGCATGGTAAAGACCGTATGTCGGTAAAACTGGGTATCGAAAAGCGTTTTAGCTTGCGTGATGACGAATACTACCCGAGCCATGTCGGTATCGATTTCTATCATCGTTACAAAGAAGACATCGCGCTCATGGCCGAAATGGGTTTCACCGTATTTCGTACTTCCATTGCCTGGAGCCGTATTTATCCGAATGGCGACGAGTTAACACCTAATGCGGAAGGTATCGCTTTTTACCGTGACATGTTTGCCGAGTGCAAAAAATATGGCATCGAACCGCTGGTCACGCTGTGCCATTTCGATGTGCCAATGCATCTGGTGAAGGAGTACGGTTCCTGGCGTAACCGCAAAATGATTGAGTTTTTCACCCGCTATGCACGCACCTGTTTTGAAGCGTTCGATGGGTTGGTGAAATACTGGCTCACCTTCAACGAAATCAATATTTTGCTGCATAGCCCATACTCTGGCGCAGGTCTGGTATTCGAAGAAGGCGATAATAAAGAACAAGTGAAATACCAGGCGACGCACCATGAACTACTGGCAAGCGCCCTGGCAACTAAAATCGCCCACGAAGTGAATCCGAACAACCAGGTAGGCTGTATGTTAGCGGGGGGGAATTTCTACCCATACTCCTGCAAGCCTGAAGATGTTTGGGCGGCGCTGGAAAAAGACCGCGAAAACCTGTTCTTTATTGATGTGCAGGCGCGTGGTGCTTACCCGGCCTACACCAAACGTCTGTTCCGCGAGAAAGGTTTTGAACTTGAAGTGCAACCGGGTGATGACGAGATTCTTAAAAATACCGTCGATTTTGTCTCATTCAGTTACTACGCTTCGCGCTGCGCTTCGGCCGATATGAACGATCAAAACAGCAATGCAGCAAACATCGTGAAATCCCTGAAAAACCCGCATATTCAAGCGAGCGAATGGGGATGGGGAATAGATCCGTTGGGTCTGCGTATCACCATGAACATGATGTACGACCGCTACCAGAAACCGCTGTTCCTGGTGGAAAACGGACTGGGTGCTAAAGACGAAATTAACGAGCAGGGCGAAATCAACGACGACTATCGCATCAGTTATTTGCGTGAGCACATCAAAGCGATGGCTGATGCCATCGATGACGGTATCCCGGTTATGGGTTACACCTCGTGGGGCTGCATTGATTTGGTGTCGGCTTCAACCGGGGAAATGAGCAAGCGCTACGGCTTTATCTACGTTGATCGTGATGATCAGGGCAACGGTACGCTCGCCCGCACACGTAAAAAATCGTTTTACTGGTACAAGAAAGTGATAGCCAGTAACGGTTCTGATTTGAGCTAACCTGTGAGTCATGCGGCCAGGCTTTGTAGCCTGGCCGCCTAAAAATGTTTAAACCCGCACCACCATCTCCAGCGCATCGCTATCCTGCAACCAGTCTCGCGTATTAATCCTCAGCATCTCCATAAAGGTATTTCCAGCCGTTGAAAGCCGGGTGATATTGGGGCACAAAATGCAGATGCTGCTGGCGGGAAGGACTTCGCGTAGCACCAGTGGCCGCAGATTCGGGCTATAGCCCGGAAAGCGCAGACGCACTGAGGTCCACATGCTTACCGCATCCGTTTGTTCCATCATGCGCGCCATAATCCATGGCGATGAGCAGTGAATGATGTTTTGCGGTAACGGCAGGTTATAGCGACGAAAAACTTGCCCAAGAATGGAGTGCTCTCCGGGTTCATCCCAGTCCAGCCAAGGGTAATTCATTAAATGTTTCAATGAGGTGGTGTGCGTTACGGGGTGCTTATCTCCGGCAATCACCGTGTTGCTCAAAGCGTACAGCGTTTCGTAATACATACCGTTTTGCACCGCATTGCTGGCGGTGGTTATCACCGCGATATCCAGCCGTTGGTTTTCCAGCGCATCGTAAATTTGCTGCGGACGACCTTCCATTACGATGAGTTTCACGCCGGGATAACGTGCCTGGAATTGAATTAGCGTATTGGTAAATGGCCCGTAGGAGGCGGCAGAAGTAAAACCTACCCGTAACTGGCGCATTGCTTTGCCAAGCAGATTGTCGATTTCATCCCGTGCCTGATGCAGTGAGCGATCGATGTCTCGGGCATGGCGTAGCAAAACTTGCCCATACTCATTTAACGTTACGCCGCGTGATGAGCGTTGCAGAATCGGCATGCCGATTTCAGCTTCCATTTCCTGAATTGTTTTAGAAATGGCGGGTTGTGTGAGATGTAACGCTTTTGCCGCTTTGCCAATGCTGCCTTGCGCGGCAACTTCCAACAAAATATCTAACTGATTTAGTTTGATTTTCAATTTTCAGCCCCGCCAGGATCATCATCGTGGTGCAAAATTTGCTCTCTAACAATACAAATAAGATAACCAAAGGCATAACTAATTTTTATGATTGTAATGTTCTTTTTTTATGCAGATAGTTAAAACAACCCCAGTTTGTTTACATCTGAGTAACAAAGAAGGACGTATACATGAAACAGCGTGTCAGCTATGCCCAGGTGGATGCCGAGATGTCAGCCTCGCTTCCGTATGATGCGCCGTTGGTCCCGGAGCGCGCTAACGCTAAGTCGTTGGTGGCGGTTACTCTCGGCAATGGCCTCGAGATTTATGATTTTGCGGTTTACAGCTTTTTCTCGGTGATCATTGGTCATCTATTTTTTCCAAGCTCCAATGATTACACCTCATTACTGCTGGCTGTAGGGACCTTTGGGGTTGGATTCGTGATGCGCCCATTAGGCAGCATGGTGTTAGGGAGCTATGCCGACAAACATGGACGCAAATCGGCAATGACAATGATCCTCGGGCTAATGTCTTTAGGGGTAATGATGGTGGCTTTTGCGCCGACCTATAACCAGGCGGGGATCTTAGCTCCTATCGTATTGGTGGCCGGGCGTATGCTGCAGGGTTTTTCTGCGGGCGGAGAAGTTGGGGCGGCGACCTCATGGTTGATGGAAGCGGGGGATAAATCTCGTCGCGGCGCGCGCGTCAGCTGGCAGATGACAAGTCAGGGCGGTGCGGCTCTTTTTGGTGCGGCGATGGGCGCGGGTTTAAGCCATGCCCTTAGCGAGCAACAGCTTTACGACTGGGGCTGGCGTATTCCGTTTATTGTTGGACTGGCGATTATGCCGATTGGCTTGTACATCCGCCGTCAGCTTGCTGAAACCCACACTGTGACGCCAACTGTTAGCGCTGAAAACCCGACTTTCACGCTGTGGCGTGAACATCGCCGTGCTTTGTTACTGGGCATTTTGCTGGTGATGAAAGGCACTACTACGTTTTACATCATCATCTACTACATGCCCGCTTATATGGTTAACACGCTGCATATGCCTGCCAGCACGTCGTGGTGGGTGAGTTTGACGGCGGCGGCATTAACGCTGGTGGTGCCTTTCTTTGGCGGCAAACTGGCCGATAGGTTACCTCAGCGTAAACCGATCTTGATCGCCTGCGCGTTAGGGTCGTTCGCGCTAATCTGGCCGATCTTCGCCACTATTCTGCATGGGGCGCCGCTCGGCATTACCCTGGCACTGATCGCAGTGGATCAGATCCTCGCCAATATCAGTTCCGCAGCCTTTTTCTTGTTGATCCTCGAAGCCTTCCCAAAGGCGGTTCGTGCTTCTGGCATGGCTATGGTTTATGCCATTGGTGTCACGCTGTTCGGTGGGTTCGCACAATTGATTGTGACGTGGCTGCTCAAAGTCACCGGGCAACCTATGGCTCCGGCCTGGTATTTGATGTTCTGCGCGGTGGTGACATTTGGCGCATTGCTGGCCTGGCATGAACGAAAAAATTTCTGTGATGAATAAAAAGGAATAACCCTATGCTGATTAAAGAAATTCTCGACCATGAAGAAGAGATGATTGCTATCCGCCGTGATTTCCACCAACACCCGGAATTAGGTTTTGAGGAGTTCCGCACCAGCGATCGCATCGCCGAGTTGCTGACAGAGTGGGGCTACGAGGTGCATCGCGGCCTGGGTGGTACAGGCGTGGTTGGGACGTTAAAGGTTGGCAGTGGTGGTAAGCGTCTGGGCATTCGTGCCGACATGGATGCCCTGCCGATGCAGGAGCAAACGGGGTTGCCGTGGGCGAGCGTAAACGAGGGGAAAATGCATGCCTGCGGTCACGACGGACACTGTGCGATTTTACTCTCTGCCGCGCGATATCTGGCAGAGCAGCGTCCGTTCAACGGCACGCTGCATCTGATTTTCCAACCGTCGGAAGAGTCCATCGGCGGCGCTAAATGCATGATTGATGATGGCTTATTTAAGCTATTCCCTTGTGATGCGGTATTTGGCCTGCACAACTTCCCCTTGCTGCCTGCCGGTGAGATCGCCACCAAACCCGGTGCATTGATGGCCTCGTCAGATAGCATGACAATTACGCTTGAAGGTAAGGGTGGCCACGGATCGATGCCGGAACATTGCATTGATCCTACTGTTGCGGGTGCCTCGATCGTGATGGCGCTGCAAACCATTGTGTCGCGCAATGTGGATCCACAGGATTCCGCTGTAGTGACGGTGGGGAGTCTGCAAAGCGGTACTACGCACAATATCATTCCTCATAGTGCGGTGCTGAAACTCAATATGCGTACTTTTAAAGCTGAAGTACGTGAGGCGGTAAAACAGCGCATTGATAAATTGGTGCACGCTCAGGCAGAAAGCTTTGGAGTGAAGGCATCAATCGCGGTGGACTTTGGCTACCCGGTAACGGTGAATGATCCTCAACAAACACAGTTCGCGTTGCAGATAGCACGCGACGTTTTTGGATCCGATAAAGTCGCCGATCCTTCGCAGGTAAAAAGTGCGATGGGCAGTGAAGACTTTTCATTCATGCTCGAAGAAGTTCCTGGCTGCTATTTGTGGCTTGGCACGGCAACCGGCAACAATGATTACTCGGTTCACCATCCTTTATATCAGTTTAATGATGCCTGTATTTCGAGTGGTGCGACATACTGGGTCAAACTGACCGAGTCATTTTTACGTTAAATTCCCCCGCTCTCATCCTGCGTAAAGCAGGGTGAGAGTGCCAGTAAATTACAACTTTCTGCTGACGGTAAATAACCCTACATTTTCTAGACTGAAAGAAAACGTGTGTAGAGGTTTAACATGTCCTGGCAGCCTTTTCTCTCAGTGATCCCTGGCTCTGTACCTGCGGATCTGGCCATTAAACATATCTCTTACAGTGATATCAGCGATAGCTGGCCGATGAAAGATCAGGTTTTAGAGCAAATTGATGATATCAACCAGCAGCTAGTGGGTGATCCAACACTCGAAGCCCCGGAAATCTTTCTGGATAACCAGGGAAAGCGACGGCTACGTTACCGAAACAAGCTTGCAGAACAAGCTTTTATAAATCGTCCCGCACTTGAAGAATGGCGTTGCCAGTTGGTTCCCACCGCTCTTTCACTATGGGCTGTGCAGCATCCTCTTGCCGAGCGGTTGATAAGCGGTAGGGAAATAGATAGCAACAGCCGGGCATGGTTTATACATGCCAATGATGCGCAAGGTGTTCGGTCACGAGCGAAAGTGATGTCGGCGATTGCTGATGTGTATATCAATAATAATGTTACAGGCAACTGGATAAGCCTTGCCTGTGGCGCTGCGGTACCCGTGCTCAGAGCATTACGCGGTGCGAAATTGCGTGCGCGGAAATTCACTATATTGTTGGTTGATCACGACAGGCAGTCGCTGAAATTTGCGCGCGGCCTCGCGACACAATATGGCCTGGTGGAAGGGCACCATTTTCAGCTGTTAATGAGGAATTTATTCGACCGGATGATAGTCAGTGACAGACTGGTTCAGGAACTTGGTGAGCAGTCAGCTGAGCTTGTTGATGCTCTGGGGATTTTCGAATATTTTTCGACATCTGAAGCGGTGAGTTTTATTAGCAATGCATTGCGTTTGGTTAAACCCGGCGGTGTGTTGGTTATTTCCAATATGCTCACTTCTAGCCCGCAGCTTGCCTTTTTATTGCGCTGTATCGGTTGGCCAACGCTCTATCCGCGCACTTTGCCTGAGCTTAGAGATATTATTATTGCAGCGGGTGTCGATTTGAAAAATGTCACCGTTACGTTACCCAGTGATGGTGTATATGCGGTGTTGGAAATAAATGTGAAATCCTGAAACTGCCCCCGGAATCAGGGGCAGGCAATCTGATTAAGACAGGTAATTTACGCCTTGCTTCAGGACAAAATCACACGCCTGAGTTTTGACTTTTTCTGCCAGCGGTGAACTGCCGATGGTTTTCAGATCCAATTGCTGGCCTTTTCCAGTGTTAAGCAAGCCCATCAGTCCCTGAGTGTAATCTTCTGGCGGAGCTTGCTTTGTACCACTATCTAAACCTAATTTATCCATCAACTGATTTTTGATGTTTTCAGGATTGGTTGCTGATACCAGCTTGTTCTTCATGCAGTACTGCAAAATACCTGCCGCATTCGTCATGCTGTCTGAACTCAGGGCTTTAGTGCCGCCCCCAAGCAGGCTGGTCAGTGACGCCATAGAGTTGCCGGTTGTTCCAGTGCTACCGCTGCTGGTAGTGGTTTTGCTTAACTCTGTTGCCGCGCTGGAAAGTTGATCCTGCCAGCTTGATGCCATCGCCTGGCCGGTAAATACGGATGTTGCCAGCGCCAGGGCGCCTATAACACGATTGCTTGCTTTCATCTTTTATACTCTTTTTCGATAACCTGCATCGCAGGAGAATTTTCGCCGAGTATACCGCTTTCTCTGGGCCTGTTGAGCTTCAGAGAGTTCTTAAAGCAGCCAGATGACAAAGTTATTTACGGCCCGATATAGCGCAATACTACTTTTACCGCCATTTCACGATAATGGGCTGTGCTATCAACCGGCTCCGCGCCATCTTCGAAGAAGTTTGAAAAGGTATAGCTGTTAGCAACATGGTAGAAACTAAAGCTACTAATCAGGCGGTGAACGTCTTTGGCGCAAACCTGCTTATTGAACAGCTGTTTTTCCTGCCCGCGAGTGAGAACATCTTGTAATAATTCCAACGCGCTGCGGTTAATTTCGCGCAGGTAAGCGGACTCTTTTACAAAACGCCCGCGCTGCATGTTTTCCATACAGATGATGCGAATAAAATCTGGGTGTGTCGCATGGAAATCAAACGTCCATTCCACCAGTTCCACCATTGCTTCTACCGGTGGTTGGTCGGAGAGATTGAGCTTGCGTTCACAGCTACGAATTTGGGTGTACACATACTCAAGCACCTGAACATACAGTAGTTCTTTGCTTTTGAAGTGATATACCACCATCCGTTTTGTCGTGTTGGCTTTCTCGGCAATCTGTTCCATGCGTGCGCCGTTAAGGCCAAATTCAGCGAACAAACTAATGGCGCTGAAGAAAATCTTTTCTTTCAGACTGGCGTCATCAAAACGCTCAGGAAGATAAATTTCGTGGGTTTCCACGCAAGGCTCCTTAATGTCATCAGGCCACGGGTAACAGACCTGGCCTGGTGACATTAAAACAAGTTTGCGTGGGCAAAGCACTGATGAGTTAGCGAAGCCCTGAAACACATCACACTCGCGGGCGTTTACGGTAAAGCCACAGGCCAGGAATAGATAAGCCAATCGACAATGCGCCGAGGATAAACGAGGCCTTCAGGAAATTGGTGAGCAGCTGAATCATAAGGTCTTCGGTATAACCAAAGTGGCTGAGTTTTACCGCAGAAATCATTGCGGTGTAGGCAGAAATCCCTGGGAACATGGGAATGACCGCGGCCACGGTGAACACTTTTGGATGGGCCAGGTACCAACGCGACCACTGTATGCCAATTGTGCCTACCAGAAGGGAGGCGATAAACGTACTCCATTCTATGTTCATACCTGCTGCCATCATTGCCATTCGGGAACCGTGGCCAATCGCACCGAGCAGAGCGCAATAAGGCAAAGCACGCTGCGGGACATTAAACACCAGCGCAAAGCCGACTGCGGGAATCGCCGCAAGCACCATGTCTTGTAGCAACGCCAGTAAAAAATCGATTATTCCCATCCGCGCAGACCCCACAGTGACATAGCCATCACGACACCAATACAGGTAGCAAGCGTTAGCAGGCTCGCCATTGCCCATCTTGCAAGCCCCGTGTTGACGTGACCTTTAAACATATCGGCTACGGCGTTAATCAGCGGAAAGCCCGGTACCAGCAGCAGCACACTTGCCGCCATGGCAATGTTTGATGTTGTGGCAAAGGGGCCTTTGGCAATGAGTAAGCCAGAAATTGTGGTGGCAACAAATGCCGTAATGCAGAAATTAATTTGCGGGTGTAGATGGCGTGCGGTAAACACCAGCCGAACATACATCGCTACAGAGCTGGCCAGAAAGGCGACGAAGGCACCATCCCACCCGCCTTTATTTAGCTTACAGAAGCAGCCACAAGAGAGGCCAACCATCAGCACCACTAGCCAACGTGGATAGCGTAGCGGTTTTATATGTGCAAAACGTTTCAAAACATCTTTGTGATCCAGAAGCTTATGCTCGGCCATGATCACTATGTGTTGAACTTCCGTCACCACATGCATGTTGATACCGCGGTCGGTGTTTTTACGCGTGGTGGTAAGGCACTGATTGTCTTTTATGGTGCTCAGCACAATAGCATTGGCTGAAATTGAGCTTTCAACGCTATCCATACCTAAGGCGATACCCAGGCGGCAGGAAAGTTCTTCCACCAGTGCGCTTTCAGCACCATGTTGTAGCAAAAAAAGGCCGCACTGGATGCAAAGGCGAGTCACGTCCCGCTGCGTGTTTACATCTTCCGACATACCTGTCCTATAAAAGCTCGGAGCGCCAACAGCCGCTCAAATTTTAACATCCCTCATTATTAGCATATGCCGCCACCTGCACTCAGGCGCTCCAGATCAACATTTAACGAAATAACCTATTTCGCACACTTTTTCGGCGAACTATGAACTCGCCCACACTCTTTACATGACTTTCGAAAAGTGCACGTTTTAGACCGATATTGGCCTTCTTTTTCCCCCTGATGACGTTAAAAATGCATTAACGAGCAATTGTTAAACATAAAAATAACATTTCAATAACGCACATCAGAGAATTTATCCTATGAAAACTCAGGTAGTGATTATTGGTGCTGGTCCATCGGGTTTGTTGTTGGGACAGTTACTGCATAACGCAGGCATCAGCAATGTGGTGCTTGAACGACAATCACCCGAACATGTTTTAGGTCGTATTCGTGCGGGTATCCTGGAAAATGGCACCGTAGATTTATTGCGCGAGGCTGGGGTCAGTAAAAGAATGGACGCGGAAGGGCTTGTCCACGAAGGTGTTGAGTTTCTGGTCGATGGCAGGCGTATTCCTGTTCCGTTAAAAGAACTGACGGGCGGAAAAACGGTGATGGTGTATGGCCAGACGGAAGTGACCCATGATTTGATGGAAGCGCGCCGTGCAACTGCTGCTGTCTCCCTTTACGGCGTTAGCGATGTGCAATTATTTGACATCAAAAGCGATTCTCCATATGTCACTTTTGAGAAGCAGGGCGAAGCCTGCCGTATCGATTGTGACTACATTGCGGGTTGCGACGGCTTCCACGGTGTTTCCCGTAAAGCTATTCCTGCGGAAGTCACTCGTGAGTACGAACGTGTTTATCCATTCGGCTGGCTAGGGTTGTTGTCCGATACGCCACCTGTTAACCATGAGCTTATTTATGCACATCATGAGCGGGGATTCGTGTTGTGTAGTCAGCGCTCACTAACCAGAAGCCGCTACTATTTACAGGTCTCGCTTAGTGACGATGTTGAATCCTGGTCAGATGAACGCTTCTGGGATGAGCTAAAACAGCGCTTGCCAAAAGAGTTGGCGGAGAAGTTAGTGACTGGTCACTCACTTGAGAAAAGTATCGCCCCATTACGTAGTTTTGTGGTTGAGCCGATGCAATATGGCAACCTTTTCCTGGTGGGCGATGCGGCTCATATTGTGCCGCCGACCGGAGCAAAAGGATTAAATCTTGCAGCATCTGATGTGAATTACCTGTATCGAATTTTGAGCAAGGTGTATCACGAAGGGCGAACTGATTTACTGGAGACTTATTCACCCATGGCGTTGCGTCGAGTGTGGAAAGGGGAGCGTTTTAGCTGGTTTATGACCAATCTGCTTCATGATTTCGAAGGCATGGATGAGTTTGACCGTAAGATGCAGCAGGCCGACCGTGAATACTATCTGGCTTCGCGCGCAGGGTTGACAACAATTGCCGAAAACTATGTCGGATTACCATTCGAACTTGTTGAATAAGCTCTACTTAAAATAATTCAAGTTGTGGGAAGGTGAGCAACTAACCCATCAACAAAGTATGCTGGATATATACTGATTCGGCATAGCATTCTGTTTATGCACAAAGAGGATGTCATGAGCCTGAACACCAGTATTCCGGTATTTAAACTTTATGGTGAAAGCCGGAACTGGCCTGCTGCGGATTTGCTGCATTGCGAGTCTATCCACAGCCGCAGTAGCCTTTATGAATGGCATATTCGTACGCATCAGCATGCTGATTTGGTTCAACTGCTTTATTTACATAAAGGTCAGGTGGAGATAGACATTGAGGGCTCTACGCACCATGTGACGCACGCCTGTATTCAAGTTGTTCCGGCCTTGTGCGTGCATGGTTTTAAATTTTCGCCAGGTGCGCAGGGCTACTCACTCTCTTTTTCAGCGCCTTTAATAACGCAGTTTGAACAACAGTTTGGTCGCCCTTTGCAGGTGCTTTCGCAAGCAACCTGTCTGCCGGTGAAAGGCTCGCGTAGGCAAATTAATACGCTGTTTAGCACCCTGCAAAGTGAGTATGAGGGCCAGGGCGAAGCGCGCGATATGATGTTGCATTCACTCATTAGCGCCTTGCTGGTTTGGCTTAATCGGCAATGTACCCCAACCCCGAGCGGTAATTCGCGTGTTGAGCGAAAACGTTCGGTGATTCATCATTTTAACCAACTCGTTGAACGACATTATCGTGAACAGCTTTCGGTAACGCATTATGCAAGTGTCGTGGGCCTATCCAGTGTGCATTTAAATAATCTGTGTCATGAGTTTTATGGCTACAGCGCACTAAACGTATTGCATCAAAGATTGTTGCTTGAAGCCCGGCGCAGTTTGCTCTACACCAGCATGACAGTCAGTCAAATCTCTGATTATCTCGGTTTTAGTGACTCAACCTACTTTTCACGTTTTTTCCGTCGCCATATGGGGACCACGCCAAAAGATTTTCGTAATCATCCAGTGCAGGCTCTTTAAGCTAACTTCCTGTTTGACAGTAATTATTTATATAAAATTAGTGCTTTCTCTTTCATCACTCTATTGGTTTTTTTCTAATAAATATAATGGCGTGAATTTTATTTTCATTGGGATTATTTGTTGTTTTTCATGTATATCTATTATCCTTTCTTTATTTATTGTTGATATATTGGTCAAGGGAATGATATGAGAAACACTATCACTATAAGTAATGAGTTAAGCCAAATAATGATTGTTGTGCCTTGTGTGTTAACGACAGCAGGGATAATTCACCAGCTAAAAATAGGGCCAGGAATTAAAGAGGCAATTAATATTATCAGAAATATTGATGGCGCTTATGATGAAGTGTTAAAAACACCTGGCTCCATAGTTGTTTTAAATATCAGTAACTCATCAAAGCAATTAGCTGATGAGATAAGGTTTATTAAGTGGTATAGAAAGGAACAGCCAAATAGAAATATTGTTATTTACACTCATAATCATAAGGTTAGTATCCTTAAGTATCTTTCATCTTTGGGGGTACGAGTCATTATATCTCAATATGAATTACCCACAATATTCATGGAGCTGTTAATAAAATCACTATCTAGTAGCATAACCCTACATAGCCCGATTATTAAAAAAATACTGCAAGAACAGTTATCTTGTGAACTTACGTTGTGCGAGAGTCAGGTAATCGAGCAGCTATTTTTAGGCCATAACGTCACTCAAATAGCTCAGCACTTGGGGCGTGATATCAGAACAGTAAGTTCGCATAAAAGACATGCAATGCAAAAGCTGGGATTACATTGTGATAAAGATCTCCATGTTTTGAGCTGCGAGATTACAGGGAAGTCATTGTTTTTATAAGGAGGTTAATATGTCAGAAATTAAAGAAAGTCTCTTTATGCATAACCCATATTGCCGGGTGGTAGTTATTAGTAAACGCCCTATGATGAGAGAAGGTTTACAGGTCGTTATGAAAAAAACAGCGACAGAATCTTCGCAGATTTTATTGGCGGATTATTTAGATCTAAGTTCAGAAATCCTGGATAAAGTTGATGTTGTTATGATTGAACTAGATAGTTCTCAACAGGAATTTATAGAACAATGTGAATATCTGAACCATCTTAAAAGCAGATCTCGGCATGTAAGATGGATATTTATTGTGCCTGCGCATTTGCGGAATATCGCGGTTGAACGATTGCTGACAGCCAAAATTTCGTTGCTTTCGTTACATGAGCCAATGAGCAGTATTATCGAACATGTATTCAATAACGTCGGTGATGCTGAAAGAATCAGCAAATATCTTTATCAGGAGCAAGCAGTACAGCTATCGATTACTGATACGGTCAAAACGAACTTAACTTTTTCAGAATGCCGCGTTTTACGGCTTATCAGTAAAGGTTGGAAACTGGTGCAAATTGCGACACTACTAGAAAAAAATTACAAAACCGTTAGTGCGCAGAAAAAAAGTGCTATGCGCCGGTTGGCACTTAAAACAGATGCTGAAATGTATGCCTGGATATTCAGCGATCGTGGAAAGCGGGAGTTAAGTATTCCACCATATAATCAAGGGATATGAAAATAATGAGGTACGACTGAGGAGGTCAATCCGTCCTCAGTCTCCTGATTATTGGCACACATCTACCCAATGAGCAGCGGTGAGTTCTGCCAAACGAACAGGGGAAATGCGCACCGCACTATGAATGGCCCCGGCTGCAGGTAAAACCTCCTCGTACTGTTTCAGCGAAATATCGCAATAAACTGTTAACGGATTTTCCAGTCCAAAAGGACACACTCCTCCCACCGGGTGGCCAGTCCAGGTCACAACCTCATCGCTACTTAGCATGCGAGCCTTTGCTCCAAAAACTGTTTTAAGTTTTTTATTATCCAGCCGAGCGTCACCTTTCGCGACAACCAGCACTACTTGATCCTTCACTTTCAACGACAATGTCTTAGCAATTTGCCCAGGCTCGACGTTATGGGCGACCGCAGCTAAAGCAACGGTTGCGGTGCTTTGATTCAATTCAATGATATCGATATCGGGGGCGTTTTCGGCAAAGAATTGCCGGACGGACTGCAGGCTCATGCTTTTCTCCCATTCTGGTCAGCAAATAATTTGGCATAAGTATGTGCTATATGTAAACCAGTGGAGCCGCCCATTATTGTGTTGAATGAAAGGGTGACGTTGTGATGTGAATTACTTAAAGAAGCTAAAGTTTCAGTGATTTCTGGATCTTCTTCACATTCGCTGCAACCGGTTTCAGTAACCGGTTGCAGCGCGTGAATTAGCGATGAATACTGAAATGGTCACACACCTGTACCCAATAATAAGAGCAGCCTATGAAACCGATTTTTTTATGCTGTGCCACTGCTGTCGAATCGAAAGCTGTATCTAAAAAGGTCCCGGTTTCGGGAATGAATTCTATGAATCACGGACTGTTGCGCGGCAATACTTTTTCCGCCGATACATCCGCGTTGATAGCCTGACTGGAGTTCCGATATGTCTACCAATCATGCAGCTTTTAATTTGATTTTCCGTTTTGTAGAAAACTACGTTAGTCCAATCGCTGGGCGAATCTCTTCACAGCGTCATGTTATGGCGATCCGTGATGGGTTTATTTCTGCGATGCCATTTATGATTGTCGGTTCGTTTTTATTGGTCTTCGCATACCCACCTTTCTCGCCAACCACTACCTGGGGATTTGCTCGCGCGTGGTTGGATATGGCGAAACAGTTTGAAGGGCAAATTCTTACGCCGTTTGATATGACGATGGGCATCATGTCTATCTACATTTGTGCGGCCATTGCCTATAACCTCGGTAAACATTACGTGAAGTCGCACGGCCTGGACCCATTCATGTGTGCGATGCTGTCATTGATGGCATTCCTGCTGGTGGCGGCTCCAAAAACCAAAGGTGTCATGCCGATGGATAGCCTGGGCGGCACGGGGATCTTTACTGCGATCCTGGTTGCGATTTACTGCGTCGAGATGATGCGCTTCCTCAAAGCACACAATATCGGGATCAAGCTTCCAGATCAGGTTCCACCGATGATCAAAAACTCCTTTGATCTCCTGATTCCAGTATTAGTTGTTGTCCTGACGCTTTACCCGCTGAGTTTGTTTATTCAATCTGAGTTCAGCATGTTGATCCCACAGGCGATTATGTCAGTGTTTAAACCTCTGGTATCTGCTGCTGACTCATTGCCTGCGATTCTGCTGGCGGTGCTGATTGGCCACCTGTTGTGGTTTGCGGGGATTCATGGCGCAGCTATCGTTTCCGGGATGCTGCAAATGTTCTGGCTGACTAACCTCGGGATGAACCAGAGTGCGCTGGCTCAAGGCGCTCCGTTACCACATATCTTTATGGAAGCGTTCTGGACGTTCTTTATCGTCGTCGGTGGTTCCGGTGCAACAATGGGTCTGGTGATTTGCTACCTGCGCAGTAAATCAGCCCACCTGCGCTCCATTGGTCGTCTGAGTATCGTTCCAACGTGTTTTAACATTAACGAACCCGTCATTTTCGGTACACCAATCGTTATGAACCCAGTGTTCTTCATTCCTTTCCTGCTGGCACCAATGGTTAACGCTGTATTGGCATGGGGCGCGATGAAGATGGATCTGATTGGTCGCGTAATTTCAGTTGTGCCGTGGACTGCTCCGGCACCAATCGGTGCGGCCTGGGCTTTGGGCTGGGATTTCCGCGCGGCGATTCTGGTTATTTTGCTGGCTGTTGTTTCCGCCATTATCTACTTCCCGTTCTTCAAAGTATACGAGAAGCAGTTGCTGGAACAAGAAGCGGAAGAAGCACAGAAATCATCTGGAGAAGAGAGCCAACAGGCTGCTTAAACATAGAACGAGATGTGAAACAAAACGGTGGGGAAACCCACCGTTTTACTTTAACGTGCAGTCACCGCAGCGTTGGACATCTGGCAGTTTATAACGTTGGCAGCAGGTGCGACGTACCAGCAAACCTTCACTGAGAATGACGGTACGGAAGAGGGGATTATCCTGCCCATTCTTCAGCTGTTTTTCAAAGAAACAGAGATGACGCAACTCGGCAATTGTCGATTCATCCAGCAATTCTCTGATCTCGCCAAAAAACCAGTTCAGCAGATATCCCGTATTACTCCAGATGAGTTTTCCATTGATTTCACCACTTTTTTCCAGAGCATCAACGATGGGCATTAACCCTTTAATCAGCAGCTTTTCAAAGCGTTGGGTTAACGACATTGTCGTCGCCATCTTATCTTCCTGAACGTCTAGCCAGAAAGTAGCAGCTCTACCTGTTTCATGAAACTCAACATGGATATGTTGCGGGGTGATATCCAGTGCGCGAGGTTGGGTAATCAATGCCATGACCAGCGGTGGAACCAGTAAGCCAAGATACCATTGTGCCCATAGCGATTTTAGCGGCTTCCCTTCACGCGCAAGGTTTGGCTGGTTCCGGTAAATGTGGTCACTGTAGCAGGCGAGAAGCGAGTTTAAGGTCGTAGGTTGTGTCCACTGATGCAGAGTCAGGCTGGTGTGAGGCACAGGTTCATTGAGTTTGATGATGTCGTTAAAGTACGGTCGATGCACAGCAAAATACGCACGTAGCTCATCTGCAAGCGGCGATTGCGGGCTCGTAAATGGCGGCTGCCATGACAAATCATTAATAAACTGTGAAGACTGAAACGACATTGGTAAACAAAACCACTAATACAAATGATAATGATTGCCAATCCTATCTATAGATAATGCCTTTAGCAAGGTGGTTTTGTGTTCAAGGCATTTGGCCGTTAAAAATGAGCGGTTTCTGTTTGTGCGGGAAGGAGAGTTTCGCTGACAAAGATGCTGTTACGGCCCTGTCTTTTGGCACGATAAAGTGCGCCATCAGCTTTGCGTAATGCTTCTTCAATGTCGTGCTGCTCAAGTGCTGCAAGGCCAATACTTATTGTAAGGTGGGTCGCCACGCTTTTGTTAAACATGTGCTGAATATTTAAATCATAAACGCGTTTGCGAATGCGCTCTGCTGTTTGCAAGGCTTGTTCAGCATCAACATCAACCAGTAAGACCATAAACTCTTCACCGCCATAACGCGTGACGACATCACGTGAACGTACAGCGTCACGAATGGCTGCAGAGACATGGGTCAGGGCTTTATCACCCATGTTATGGCCGTAGTTATCGTTGTATGCTTTAAAGTGGTCGATATCCAGCAGCAGTATATAATGCTGGCCGCTGCCGACTGAGAGCAGAGTATCAAAACGGTTTTTGAATCCGCGGCGGTTATTCAAACCAGTAAGCGGATCTAACATGCTCAGATCGTTAAGAGTTTCTTTTTCTTCAAGTAATTTATTCATCAAACGACGCGTAAAGTTATCATGACGCTGATGAATGATATGTTGAATGGTAATCCCCACACCCGGTAGAACAATGGAATATAATAAGCGTGGCCAGTTTGCACCTTGATCAAGCCAGAATATGGTTAAGGTGACAGGCAGACATGCGGCAAGAAATGCTTGTATATTATTAATATAAGAGATTGCGCCAATAAATAATATTGCCAACAAGGCGATAATTAAAAAAGAAACATCTTTATTTGGCATCGCAGAGACTTTTATATAGATATGCCCCGCCCAGAGTAAGCCAATTATTAACGAAATGAAGTTAATGTTAATTAATTTCTTTTTATTTACCAGTTGCCAGAGCAGACAGGACAGGCTTACCACCAGCACCAGAACAATGGGTACTGTAATATGTTGCGTATTAGTTGCCGGGGATATCATGCTAAATCCCGCAGAAAACGCATTCAATAATAAAAATAAACGCAAAGAGAGTTGATGTTTCCCTTTGAGTAAAGTGGACCAATTTGTTGCTGTCATATCAAAAATAGTTCTTTCGACTCATGCCCGACATTATGCTGCGAATGAAGTAGGAAAATATATCCGGAGAGTGATTACTTCATGTAGGTATAAAGATGTTAATCAGAGATTTAACATTATGGTTCAATCTATCACCTTACTGAATATATGTCATCTGATGATGCGGAAAGCTTAACATTTCTAATGTAAAACTGACGATACGCTATCGCTGACAAACGAGAAGTAATGTCATATGATATTGGTTATCATTACCAATTGATGAGATAGCGATGATGTTACAACGTCAGTTAGGAAGTGCATGGGGTGTGCTGATACCGGGAGGCATCGTCGCCGCGTTACTGTATCTTGATCTTTCTTTTAGTCAGTGGCGAGTGTTGATTGTATTGGGGTTATTGGTGACCACGGCCATGCTGTACCATAAACGGTTACGTCATTTTGTGTTAATACCATCATGCGTTGCATTTGCCAGTGGGCTTGCGCTGGTGATGATGAATTTGGGAACGATGAGATAGCAAGATGAAATCGAGGAGAAGCAGAGTACTGCTGAAAAGATGATAAGAATTGGTGCGAAGAGAGGGACTTGAACCCTCACGCCCGTTAGAGCACTAACACCTGAAGCTAGCGCGTCTACCAATTCCGCCACCTTCGCAAATCAAATCTTATCTAAGATACCGCCTTCGCATTGGTGCGAAGAGAGGGACTTGAACCCTCACGTCCGTAAGAACACTAACACCTGAAGCTAGCGCGTCTACCAATTCCGCCACCTTCGCGCAGTGCGAACGATATCTTGCGTGGTTAATGGTGCGAAGAGAGGGACTTGAACCCTCACGTCCGTAAGAACACTAACACCTGAAGCTAGCGCGTCTACCAATTCCGCCACCTTCGCATACCCACAACACCGAAGTATTGTAACCACGGAGGCGCATTCTAGATGTTTTCTGCGCGTCGTCAACAGTTAATTTGGTGCCGCTTTTCTAATCGCTGGAAAAAACGGCACTGCGTTGTATTAACGCTTCTTCACGCCACGCATAACAACTGAGCGGTAAACTTTGAAACGGCCTGTCTGAGCGATCACTTCATGGTTGCCAAAGGTTTCGTCCAACACATCTGGATACGCCAGGAAGGCGTTCGCTACGATACGCAATTCACCGCCCATATTCAGATGGCGGACTGCGCCGCGAATCAGCTGGTGAGCTGCATCAAGGCTAGTTTGCAGGCCGTCATGGAACGGCGGATTTGAGATAATCATGTCAAAACGACCATTCACTTCGGAATAGACGTTACTGGCAATAACTTCACCTTCAATCTCATTTGCAGCAAGTGTTGCACGGCTTGCCGCAACGGCAGGAGCAGAAACATCACATAAAGTCAGACGGACTTTAGGAGAGTGCTTAGCCAGTGAAACCGCCAGCACGCCAGCGCCACAACCCACATCCAGTACTTTACCTTTGGTATGTGGTGTCAGGGTGGAGAGCAGCAATTTACTGCCGGTATCCAGGCCATCGCGGCTAAATACGCCAGGCAGAGTTTTGACGGTCAGGTTTTCGTGTTGGTACTCATCCCACCAGGAGTTCTCATCAAATTGCGGCTGTGTTTCCAGGCGACCGTGATAGAAGCCACAACGGCGTGCGCTATCGATTTTGTTGAGTGGGCAAAATTCAGCGAGCATCTGCTCAGCACTGCGCACACCGCTACGGTTTTCACCGACAACAAAAATATCGCTGCCAATGGGCATCAACGACAAAATATTCATCAACTGGAACTGAGCTTCTGGCTTATTCTTCGGCCAGTAGTAAATCAGGGTATTGCAGTCGCCAATGATGCTGGCGTCAGCCACCAGGCCGTATTGTGCATCTTCGCCCATCTGAGCGCTCAATACCTGCCAGTGGTGAAATTGTTGGGTATGCACGCGACTTGCTGCCGTTTCGAAACGGGCTGGCAGGTCGTCTTGTAAGTCACCGGCAAACAGCACGCGGCTTTCGGTAAAATCATCGCTATGGCGCAGCAGCACTTCACTTGCCGGGGTTAACGCAGTCATCAAATTACTCCTGGAAAATCAGAACCGGGATTATAGAGCTTTAATGGCGCATATTCGATGAATTTGCTATATTTGCGCCCCAATTGGCACTCTCTATCTGGTTTCGCTATGCCTCATATACCTTTGCGACGTGACTGGTTGTTACAACAACTGGGCATTACCCAGTGGGAGTTGCGGCGCCCGGCTGTGTTGCAGGGCGAAATTGCAGTCTCACTGCATGAAAATGTCAGGCTACTGATGGTCGCCGAAGTGCTTCCTGATTTAAACGATCCGTTAGTTAACGATGTTTTGCGTAGCCTGAATCTGGATTCACAGCAGGTCATGCAACTGACACCAGAACGGGCCGCGATGCTACCAGGTGATAGCCGCTGTAATAGCTGGCGATTGGGAGTGAGTGAATCTCTTCCTATACCTGGCGCGCAATTAGCGACCCCCGAATTAAACGAGCTTTATCAAAATGGCGCCGCTCGACAGGCGTTGTGGCAGCAAATTTGTGAACATGAAAACGATTTCTTCCCTCACCACAAATGACTTGAGCGCGGCTTACGCTATAGAGCAGCGCAGCCATGCTTTTCCATGGAGTGAAAAGACCTTCGCCAGTAACGAAGGCGAGCGTTATTTGAATTTTCGCCTTGATGTTGATGGCAAAATGGCGGCATTTGCGGTGACACAAGTCGTGTTGGATGAAGCGACGCTGTTCAATATTGCGGTTGACCCTGATTTTCAACGCCAGGGTTTGGGTCGCCAGTTGCTGGAGCATTTAATCAGTGAACTGGAAGCGCGAGATGTATTTACCCTGTGGCTTGAAGTGCGCGCCTCTAATCACGCGGCTATAGCACTCTACGAGAGCCTGGGCTTTAACGAGGCGACTATTCGTCGCAATTACTACCCCACAAAAGAGGGTCGGGAAGATGCCATTATCATGGCATTACCACTGAATTAATCGAAAAGGTGTGTTGATGAACTGGGACTGGATTTTATTTGATGCTGACGAAACGCTATTTACCTTTGACGCTTTCGGCGGCTTGCAGCGGATGTTTCTCGATTATAGCGTGACCTTTACCGCTGAAGACTTCCAGGATTACCAGGCGGTTAACAAACCTTTGTGGACCGATTATCAGAACGGCACCATTAGCGCGCTTCAGTTACAGCACCAGCGTTTTGAGGGATGGTCTGAAAGATTGTCAGTGCCTGCTGGCGACCTGAACGCGGCATTTCTTAACGCTATGGCCGTGATTTGCGTGCCGCTTCCAGGCGCGGTTTCCCTACTTAATGCATTAAAAAATAAAGTAAAAATCGGTATTATCACTAACGGTTTTACAGCGTTGCAGCAAATCCGCCTCGAGCGCACCGGTCTGCGTGATTATTTCGATTTGCTGGTGATTTCTGAACAGGTCGGTGTCGCGAAACCCGATCGTAAGATTTTTGATTACACCTTTGAGCAAATGGGCCAGCCGCCACGCGACCGAGTATTGATGGTTGGCGACACCGCAGAATCAGATATTTTAGGCGGCATGAACGCAGGAATTGCCACCTGCTGGCTCAATGCCCACGGACGAAGCTTACCGGAAGGCATTATGCCAACCTGGGAAGTGACCTCACTGAGTGAACTGGAGCGACTGTTGTGTAATTCATGATTGCTTGGGTACAACGCTGATTGTTAAACCAGACCTGATGGGTAAAATAGCCGCCAGGTAACGTTCATTTGCCGCGCCGTTAACTCTGCGTGGAATACACAGAAGATTTCATTATGACTTTGTCTCCTTTTTTGCAAGAAGTGGGGAAACGCCGCACTTTTGCGATCATTTCTCACCCCGATGCCGGTAAAACGACCATCACTGAAAAAGTTTTGCTTTTCGGACAGGCCATTCAGACCGCTGGTACGGTAAAAGGCCGTGGTTCCAGCCAGCATGCTAAATCTGACTGGATGGAAATGGAAAAGCAGCGTGGTATATCGATTACTACGTCTGTGATGCAATTCCCGTATCACGATTGCCTGGTCAACCTGCTTGATACCCCAGGGCACGAAGACTTCTCCGAAGATACTTATCGTACTCTGACTGCGGTTGACTGCTGCTTGATGGTTATCGACGCCGCGAAAGGTGTAGAAGATCGTACCCGTAAGTTGATGGAAGTTACCCGTCTGCGTGATACGCCAATTCTCACCTTTATGAACAAACTCGACCGCGACATCCGCGACCCGATGGAAGTGATGGATGAAGTGGAACGTGAGCTGAAAATCGCCTGTTCACCGATCACCTGGCCTATCGGCTGCGGCAAGCTGTTCAAAGGTGTTTATCACCTTTATAAAGACGAAACTTATCTTTATCAGACGGGTAAAGGTCACACTATTCAGGAAGTGCGCATCGTCAAAGGGCTAGATAACCCAGAGCTTGATGCTGCTGTTGGTGAAGATCTTGCCGCGCAGCTGCGTGACGAGCTGGAACTGGTTCAGGGTGCTTCCCACGAATTTGACCGTGAACTGTTCCTTGAAGGTGAACTGACGCCAGTCTTCTTCGGTACTGCGTTGGGTAACTTTGGTGTTGACCATATGCTCGATGGCCTGGTTGAGTGGGCTCCGGCTCCGATGCCACGCAAAACAGATACCCGTGAAGTTCAGGCTGCGGAAGAAAAGTTCACCGGCTTCGTGTTTAAAATTCAGGCCAACATGGACCCGAAACACCGCGACCGCGTTGCGTTTATGCGTGTGGTTTCCGGTAAGTACGAAAAAGGCATGAAACTGCGCCAGGTTCGCACCGGTAAAGATGTGGTGATTTCTGATGCGTTGACCTTTATGGCGGGTGACCGTTCACACGTTGAAGAGGCGTATCCAGGCGATATTATCGGCCTGCATAACCACGGCACCATTCAGATTGGTGATACCTTCACTCAAGGCGAAATGATGAAGTTCACCGGTATTCCGAACTTCGCACCGGAACTTTTCCGTCGTATTCGTCTGCGTGACCCATTAAAGCAGAAGCAGTTGCTTAAAGGTCTGGTTCAGCTTTCTGAAGAGGGCGCGGTACAGGTATTCCGTCCAATCGCCAATAACGATCTGATTGTTGGTGCGGTCGGTGTGCTGCAGTTCGACGTGGTTGTGGCGCGTCTGAAAAGTGAATACAACGTTGAAGCGATTTACGAGTCGGTCAACGTCTCAACGGCGCGTTGGGTAGAAAGCACTGACGTTAAGAAGTTTGAAGAATTCAAACGGAAAAACGAAATGCAGTTGGCGCTTGATGGCGGTGATAACCTTGCTTATATCGCTCCAACAATGGTCAACCTGAACCTGACACAAGATCGTTATCCAGAAGTTTCGTTCCGTAAAACCCGCGAGCACTAATCGTCTCTCAGGGCGCGGCAGCCGTCGCGTCCTGCTACTTTTCCCGTCTTATTAATCCCTTACGGATTGTTCTTAATTTCCCGCATTTCCTTCATGTTCATCCACTTTCGCCATGCAATTCCGTGATTGTTGTCTATATTTAACAAACCAGTGACAAATTGGTTGGTTGAAAATGCCACGTAAATGAAGATTTCTGGCGAGTTCATTCGTACTAATTTTTCCTGGCGCTATTAAAAACTGAACTGAAAACTTTTGGACTGTAACAATTAGCCCAATTCTTAAGGAAAGCCGTTACGTTAAGGCTTACGCTCGAATTGTGAGCAAAACAATAGGAATTAATCGATGACTACGACTACGACTAAGATTTCTAAAACTCTGTTAGCTGTTGTTCTTGGCTCTGTATTGGCTGGTGGGAGTGCAATGGCGGCAGACACAGCAGGCGAAAAAATCGATAGCTCTGTAAAAGACGTCGGTAATTTCATGGATGACAGCGCAATCACGGCAAAAGTCAAAGCTGCGCTTGTCGATCACGACACTATCAAAAGCACCGATATTTCAGTGAAAACTGAAAAGAAAGTGGTGACGTTGAGTGGATTTGTTGAAAGCCAGGCTCAGGCTGAACAAGCTGTCACGGTCGCGAAAGGCGTGGAAGGGGTTTCTTCCGTGAGCGACAAACTACATGTGCGTAACGGCTCTGATAAATCTGTCAGCGGTTATGCAGGCGATACTGCCACCACTAGCGAAATTAAAGCTAAGCTTTTAGCTGATGACATTGTTCCTTCACGTCACGTGAAAGTGGAAACCACTGAAGGTGTTGTACAGCTATCCGGTACTGTGGAATCGAATGCGCAGTCTGCTCGAGCCGAGAGTATAGCTAAAGCAGTTGATGGCGTGAAAAGCGTCAAAAACGACCTGAAAGTGAAGTAACAGGGCATATAGAAACTTTCTCCTTCGGCGTAATGCCGGGGGAGTAGGTCAGCAACATCGTTACTCAATATCGCCAATGAGTGTGTTCCAGGCACTCATCCAGAAGCGATTCGGGTTCATTATGGTTAAGGAGAAGCTTATGTTTCGTTGGGGCATTATTTTTCTGGTTATTGCGTTGATTGCAGCAGCACTGGGTTTTGGTACTCTCGCGGGTACTGCGGCAGGTGCAGCAAAAATTGTCTTCGTGGTAGGTATTATTCTGTTCCTGGTGAGTCTGTTTATGGGTCGAAAACGCCCTTAGCAATATTTCCGTGCTATAACATTTAGAGACAGACCAGAGAGCCAGTCTATTTAGACTGGCTCTCGCGTTTTTAATCGACTAACAAATATCCAATAATAAATATCCTTTAAATTTCGAGTTGCAGCCAGGCGGGCAGGGAGAACATCCCTGACAGCTTGCTGAAGACAGTGACTGGGGTGATTGAGCGCAGCCAACGCCCCTGCGACTTAAAATGAAGGATAAAGAACCAAGGAAAGCAGGGTGGGACAAAGAATACCCGTTACGCTCGGCAATATTTCGCCGCTTGCGATCAAAAATTTTCGTCCCGGAAAACTCGCCATTGTTTGTGAAGGCGGCGGGCAGCGTGGGATATTCACAGCTGGCGTGCTGGACGAATTTATGCGCGCTAATTTCAACCCGTTTGACCTCTTCTTAGGCACTTCTGCCGGTGCGCAAAACCTCTCAGCTTACGTTTGTCACCAGCCGGGTTATGCCAGAAGAGTGATTACTCGTTTTACGACGACTCGCGAATTTTTTGATCCTCTGCGTTTTGTGCGTGGTGGGCATCTCATTGATCTCGACTGGCTTGTGGAATCCACTGCCACCAAAATCCCGCTTTCAATGACGACGGCCGAAAAGCTATTTGAATCTGGCAAAGCGTTTTATATGTGCGCCTGTCGTAGTGACGACTACACGCCGGGTTATTTTTCCCCAAATAGCGGCACCTGGCTGAATTTGCTTAAAGCATCAAGCGCGATTCCTGGTTTTTACCGTACCGGGGTGGAAATAGACGGCATCGGTTACCAGGATGGTGGGATAAGCGATGCGGTTCCAGTGAGAGAAGCTGTTCGTCTTGGAGCCGATACTCTGGTCGTCATTCGCACTGTGCCCTCACAAATGTATTACACACCTGAATGGTTTAAACGCATGGAGCGCTGGCTTGGCGACAGCAGCCTGCAACCGTTGCTAAACCTGGTGCATCACCATGAAGCCAGCTACCGCGAGATTCAGAATTTTATTGAAAAGCCGCCAGGTAAACTGCGTATCTTCGAGATTTACCCACCGAAACCGTTGATGAGCTCTGCATTGGGTAGTCGGTTACCCGCGCTAAATACCGACTATAAAACTGGGCGTTTGTGCGGGCGTTACTTCCTCGCAACCGTCGGGAAATTGCTCACGGATAAGCCACCAATAAAACGCCACCTTCCGCGTATTATCGTTCCGCAGACCGTGGTCACTGAGCCATTGTCTAAAGCGGTGATTGAAACACCAGAAGCTAACGACTCCACTTTCAATAGCGAAGATACGGCGTGACGATGACGTTTTACGATACCCACTGTCACTTCGACTTTCCGCCGTTTAGCGATGATGAAACCAACAGCATTGCCCTTGCGGCGCAAGCGGGTGTAACAAAAATCATTGTTCCGGCCATCGAAGCAGACCGATTTAGTACCGTTCTGGCGCTGGCAGACAACTACCCTGCGTTGTATGCCGCGCTGGGTTTACATCCGATAGTGATTCACAAGCATCAGGATGCGTCTTTGGCGCTGCTCGAACATCACCTGAAACAGCGGCCCGAGAAATTAGTGGCTATCGGTGAGATAGGGCTCGATCTTTATATGGAAAATCCACTTTTTGATAAACAAGAAGTGATGCTGGATGCGCAGCTAAAACTGGCAAAATGTTATGATTTACCAGTCATTATCCATTCACGTCGCACGCACGACAAACTTGCAGCGCATTTGAAGCGTCATAATTTACCGCGCACTGGTGTGGTACATGGCTTCTCGGGGAGCCTGCAACAGGCCGAGCGTTTTGTGGCGCTGGGTTACAAAATTGGTGTGGGTGGAACGATTACTTATCCACGCGCCAATAAAACGCGCGATGTTATGGCGCGCTTACCCCTTAGCGCGCTGGTTCTGGAAACGGATGCTCCTGATATGCCGCTTAACGGCTGGCAGGGGCAGCCGAATCGCCCGGAACGCATTGTTGATGTTTTTCAGACACTTTCTACACTGCGTTCAGAACCTCCTGAAGTTATCGCGAATGCGATTATTAGTAACTGCAATGAATTATTTGCAATGAAATAGTAAGTAACAAAATGTGACCTGGCTCACTTAATAAGACAAACGTTTCTGTGAATGTCTATAAATACGTGATTGCCATTCCATTTGCTGGCCTCCCTGCCGTTATAATCCCGCCTCGCTGAGGTTTTTTAGCCCGCTTTCCTTTTTCATTCAATACACAGGGATTCTGTATGCAACTACTCATGGGATTGATCGGCATGATCGTTCTGCTGCTGATCGCCGTTTTACTTTCCAGTAATCGCAAAGCAATTAATCTGCGCACTGTATTAGGTGCATGGATTATTCAGGTCGGTATCGGGGCGCTAATCCTGTATGTTCCGGTCGGTCGCCAGGTTCTGCTCGCTATGTCCGAAGGAGTCGCTAACGTAATTGGTTACGGTAACGCGGGTATTTCCTTCCTGTTCGGTGGCTTAGTTTCAGACAAAATGTTCGAAGTCTTTGGCGGCGGTGGCTTTATTTTCGCACTGCGCGTTCTGCCAATTATTGTCTTCTTCTCCTCACTGATTGCTGTGCTGTATTACCTTGGCATTATGCAGTTAGTTATTCGTATTCTTGGCGGTGGCCTGCGTAAGGTTCTTAAAACCTCTCGTACAGAATCTCTTTCTGCAACAGCAAACATCTTTGTTGGTCAGACTGAAGCTCCGCTGGTTGTTCGTCCTTATATCGCCACTATGACGCGTTCAGAACTGTTCGCTGTAATGTGTGGTGGTTTGGCTTCTGTTGCAGGTTCAGTGCTGGCAGGTTACGCGCAAATGGGCGTGCCACTAGAATACCTGATTGCCGCTTCATTCATGGCAGCCCCTGGTGGGTTATTGTTCGCCAAAATTATCTTGCCTGAGACTGAAACGCCAAACGACTCACCTGAACTGGAATCTTTGAAAAATGATCCAGACCGCCCGGCAAACGTGCTGGATGCGGCGGCATCAGGTGCAGCTTCTGGTATGCAACTGGCTCTGAACGTAGGCGCAATGCTGCTGGCGTTTGTTGCTTTGATTGCATTGCTCAACGGCATGCTCTCTGGCATTGGTGGTTGGTTCAACTATCCGCAACTGTCTATGGAACTGATTCTGGGCTGGGTGTTCTCACCGCTGGCATGGATTATCGGTGTACCGTGGAGTGAAGCGAACGTTGCCGGTTCCTTCATCGGTCAGAAGTTGATCATCAACGAATTTGTTGCGTACCTGAACTTCGGGGAATACCTGAAAGATGACGCGACTGTAGCGGCAGCAGGCCTGCAAGTTCTCTCCTCCCACACCAAAGCAATTATCTCCTTTGCTCTGTGTGGCTTTGCTAACCTTTCTTCTATCGCTATTTTGATTGGTGGGCTTGGAAGCATGGCTCCAAACCGTCGTCATGACATTGCACAGTTAGGTCTGAAGGCTGTAGCAGCAGGTACATTGTCAAACCTGATGAGTGCCACAATTGCCGGGGTCTTCCTGTCATTATAAAAAAGGCGATGTTAAAATTATAACACCCCTGTAAAATCAATGGCTGGCGCTTGCGCCGGCCATTTTTTATTTCTGACGGCGACTTTTCCGTTATCACTCCTTGTTAAATCACATATACTGTACAAATTATGTAATTTCACCGTGGCTTTTGTGAAGCTATACACAAAACCATCAGGGTTGTGAATGTTATAATTATAACATCGCAACTGATTCTATATCTTTTGTTGGAGAATGTTATGACCGATTTAACTGCAAGCAGCCTGCGCGCTCTGAAACTGATGGACCTGACGACCCTGAATGACGATGACACGAATGAAAAAGTGATCGCACTTTGTCATCAGGCAAAAACTTCAGTGGGCAATACTGCAGCTATTTGTATCTACCCGCGTTTCATCCCGATCGCGCGTAAAACTCTGAATGCTCAGGGCACTCCTGATATTCGCATCGCTACAGTGACCAACTTCCCACACGGCAACGATGACATCGAAATCGCACTGGCTGAAACTCGTGCTGCTATTGCCTACGGTGCAGACGAGGTTGATGTGGTATTCCCATACCGCGCGCTTATCGCTGGTAACGAACAAGTTGGTTTCGAACTGGTGAAAGCCTGTAAAGAAGCCTGTGCTGCGGCTAACGTTTTGCTGAAAGTCATCATCGAAACCGGCGAGCTGAAAGAAGAAGCACTGATTCGTAAAGCTTCTGAAATTTCCATCAAAGCAGGCGCTGATTTCATCAAAACCTCTACTGGTAAAGTGCCAGTCAACGCAACACCTGAAAGCGCACGCATCATGATGGAAGTTATTCGTGATATGGGCGTTGAAAAAACTGTTGGTTTCAAACCAGCGGGTGGCGTGCGTACTGCAGAAGATGCAGCGCTGTTCCTGTCAATTGCTGATGATCTGTTTGGTGCTGACTGGGCTGATTCCCGTCACTACCGCTTTGGCGCTTCCAGCCTGCTCGCAAGCTTGTTAAAAGCTCTGGGCCATGGCGACGGTAAAAGCGCAAGCAGCTACTAATTACTCGTCATACTTCAAGCTGCAGGTGCGTTGGCTGCGCGCTCTCACCCCAGACACTTACTCGTGTAAGCTCCTGGGCGTCGTTCCCTTGCCACCTGCCTGCAACTCGAATTATTTAGAGTAATGTTTATTCGCGGCGGTTTCCCCGCCGCATTTCACCTGATGTGCTCAGGGGGTTACCTTGTTCCTCGCTCAAGAAATTATTCGTAAAAAACGTGATGGTCATGCTCTAAGTGATGAGGAGATTCGTTTCTTCATTAATGGTATTCGAGATAACACCATCTCCGAAGGGCAGATTGCCGCGCTGGCAATGACTATCTTCTTCCACGACATGACTATGCCTGAACGCGTATCACTGACCATGGCGATGCGAGATTCAGGAACCGTACTGGACTGGAAGAGCCTTAACCTGAACGGCCCAATTGTTGATAAACATTCCACGGGTGGCGTGGGTGATGTGACGTCTTTAATGCTTGGCCCAATGGTGGCGGCATGTGGTGGTTATATCCCAATGATCTCTGGCCGCGGTTTAGGCCACACTGGCGGTACGCTCGATAAACTCGAAGCGATCCCAGGCTTTGATATTTTCCCGGACGATAACCGTTTCCGAGACATCATCAAAAATGTCGGCGTGGCAATTATCGGTCAGACTAACTCGCTTGCTCCGGCTGACAAACGTTTCTACGCGACGCGTGACATTACCGCGACCGTAGACTCCATCCCGCTGATTACCGCGTCGATTCTTGCGAAGAAACTGGCCGAAGGCCTGGATGCGCTGGTGATGGACGTGAAAGTGGGCAGTGGCGCATTTATGCCGACCTATGAGCTTTCTGAATTACTCGCCGAAGCGATTGTTGGCGTGGCAAATGGCGCGGGTGTTAAAACCACGGCACTGCTGACTGATATGAACCAGGTGCTGGCATCCAGCGCGGGTAATGCTGTTGAAGTTCGTGAAGCGGTACAATTCCTGACGGGCGAACATGTTAACCCGCGTCTGCATGAAGTGACCATGGCGCTGTGCGTGGAAATGTTACTTTCCGGCAACCTTGCGAAAGACGATGCCGAAGCGCGTGCCAAACTGCAAGCAGTGCTGGATAACGGTAAAGCGGCAGAAGTCTTTGGCCGTATGGTTGCCGCTCAGAAAGGCCCGGCAGATTTCGTCGAAAACTACGCGAAATACCTACCAACCGCAGTTCTGAGCAAGCCGGTATTCGCAGACCGTGCTGGTTTCGTAAACCAGATGGACACTCGTGCATTAGGTATGGCTGTCGTTTCCATGGGGGGTGGCCGTCGTCAGGCATCTGACACCATCGACTACAGCGTTGGTTTTACCGACATGGCTCGTCTGGGCGACAGTGTGGATACCACACGTCCGTTGGCAGTGATTCATGCGGCAAGTGAAGCCCAATGGCAGGAGGCGGCCCGTGCTGTTAAAGCGGCAATTAAAGTTAACGAGACCGCACCAGCACAAACGCCAGAAGTGTATCGCCGTATTAGCTAATTGCTGGCATACTGATCTGATCACTTTTTGAAACGCCTCCGGGCGTTTCAGGCGCAACGACGCAGGAGAAATTATGAAACGTGCATTTATTATGGTGCTGGACTCTTTCGGCATCGGCGCAACAGAAGATGCAGCAAAATTTGGTGATGTTGGCTCTGATACTTTCGGGCACATTGCAGAAGCTTGTGCCAAAGGCGAAGCAGACAAAGGTCGTAAAGGGCCGCTTCATCTGCCAAACCTGACGCGTTTGGGGCTGGTAAAAGCCGCCGAAGGTTCTACCGGTAAAATCCCAGCAGGTATGGACGGTAATGCAGAAGTTATCGGTGCATATGGCTGGGCGCATGAACTTTCATCCGGTAAAGACACTCCGTCTGGTCACTGGGAAATCGCCGGTGTTCCTGTGTTGTTTGACTGGGGTTATTTCTCTGATACGCAAAATAGCTTCCCGCAAGAACTGCTGGAAAAGCTGGTCAAGCGTGCAAACCTGCCTGGTTACCTCGGTAACTGCCACTCTTCCGGTACTGTGATTCTGGATGAACTGGGTGAAGAGCATATGAAAACCGGCAAGCCGATTTTCTATACCTCTGCTGACTCCGTGTTCCAGATTGCTTGCCACGAAGAAACTTACGGCCTGGACAAACTTTATGAGCTGTGCGAAATCGCGCGTGAAGAGTTGACCGAAGGTGGCTACAACATTGGCCGTGTTATCGCACGTCCGTTTGTCGGCGATAAAGCGGGTAACTTCCAGCGTACTGGTAACCGCCATGACCTGGCTGTTGAACCACCAGCACCAACCGTGTTGAAAAAACTGGTTGATGAGAAAAATGGTCAGGTTGTTTCCGTGGGCAAAATTGCGGATATCTACGCTGAAGTCGGTATCACCAAAAAAGTGAAAGCGACAGGCCTGGATGCGCTGTTTGATGCCACCATCAAAGAGATGAAAGAAGCCGGTGATGAGACTATCGTGTTCACCAACTTCGTTGATTTTGACTCATCTTATGGCCACCGCCGCGACGTTGCAGGTTATGCCGCAGCACTAGAACTGTTTGACCGCCGTCTGCCGGAACTGATGGAACTGCTGAAAGAGGACGATATTCTGATCCTCACCGCTGACCACGGTTGTGACCCGACCTGGCAAGGCACTGACCATACTCGTGAACACATTCCTGTATTGGTCTACGGCCCGAAAGTGAAAGCCGGTTCTCTGGGCCACCGTGAAACCTTCGCGGATATCGGCCAGACCGTTGCCAGCTATTTCGGCACGTCCCCAATGGACTACGGCAAAAACATGCTGTGATTTTGTCGGGCGGTTGAATTGCCGCCCGCACTGAACCTCTTACAAAAGGAATAATAAAGATGGCAACGCCTCATATTAATGCAGAAATGGGTGATTTCGCAGACGTAGTACTGATGCCTGGCGACCCGCTGCGTGCAAAACATATTGCAGAAACTTTCCTCGAAGATGTTCGTGAAGTGAACAACGTGCGTGGCATGTTGGGCTTCACCGGTACTTACAAAGGCCGCAAAATCTCCGTAATGGGTCATGGTATGGGTATCCCGTCCTGCTCCATCTACACCAAAGAGCTGATCACTGATTTCGGCGTGAAGAAAATCATTCGTGTGGGTTCGTGCGGCGCGGTACGTGCTGATGTGAAGCTGCGTGATGTGGTTATTGGCATGGGTGCTTGCACCGACTCTAAAGTGAACCGTCTGCGTTTCAAAGACCACGACTTTGCAGCAATCGCTGACTTCGATATGGTTCGCAATGCCGTTGATGCAGCTAAAGCGCTGGGCGTTGACGCTCGCGTAGGCAACATCTTCTCCGCAGACCTGTTCTACACGCCAGACCCAACCATGTTTGACGTAATGGAAAAATACGGCATCCTGGGCGTGGAAATGGAAGCGGCAGGTATCTACGGCGTGGCAGCAGAGTTCGGTGCTAAAGCACTGACTATCTGTACTGTATCTGACCATATCCGTACTCACGAGCAGACTACTGCTGAAGAGCGCCAGACGACCTTTAACGACATGATCAAGATTGCTCTTGAGTCTGTGTTACTGGGCGACAAAGAGTAAGATTTTAAAGGGTGCTTCGGCACCCTTTTATTTTTCATAGTATCTATTCAGTTTCTCTCTTTCATTCCTCACTTCTTTTACCTTTCAAATGCATAGCGCTATAGATCTATTCATGAATCTATTCACATGAGCGCTCTGACTGATTTATTACTACACGGGCTGCAAACTCATTGCGGCAGCGTTTGGGTGTCAGCCAGGCGACGTTTTCACGGATGGTAAACACTGAAAGTGATGTCATCAAAGCGGGAGAGGCCAGAGCAACTCAAAAGGCTCTGATCAGACCGGTGCGTCAGATTAGACAGTTCCGTTCTGGCAAATAGATGATGCAGGGCAAGCCTGAATCAGGAGATTAGCCCGGCGTTTCTCGGGCTATGCAGGGAGATGGCATTACAACTTGATACCGTTGAGGCAAACGTTAAGCGGCTCGCTTAGCGCACTGTCTGCGCAATCCACGCGCTCAACTCGCGTAATTCGGCTTCTTGTTCCGGGAAATCGGCAATCAGAGTTTCGCACTGTTGGTGCAACATATCGCTACGATACAGGCATCCCTGTAAACGTGCCGCCAGAGCTTCTAAAGGCGCAGGGTTCAGGCTATCGGTAAAAATTTGTGTGCGGGTGATATGCCCTTTCTCAACATCGAAATGCAACTCAACGCCACCCCATGTAAAACGCTGATCCAGCAAATGGCTGAACGCTGGAGCCTGGCCGAAATTCCATTCCCAGCTGCTTTGGCGGGCAAAGGTTTCCGCAAATCCGGGTAGGTCGGGCAGGGCGTCAGGCGAGATATGTTCCGCTTCAACGCGTTCTCCGTAATAAGCAAAGAATGATTCGCGCACCGCATCGCAAATTTGCTCATGGGTTAAGCCTGGTAACAGATCGCTGAGGTTTGCAACGCGTCCACGCACAGACGTTATTCCTTTGGCTTTAAGTTTTTTCTCATCTGGATTCAGGTAGTTAGCCAGACGGCTTAAATCGGCGTTGAGCAGTAGTGTGCCATGGTGGAAACCACGATCCATGGTTTCTTTATATGCAGAACCTGAAACTTTGCGTGGCCCTTCAGTAGTGGCAACTTCCAGATCGTTGCGCCCGGAAGCAGTTGCGTTAATTCCCAATGAATTGAGTGCATTAACGACAATTGCGGTAGATACGCTTTTGTCGTATTCCGGCTTCCCGGCCATAAACGTGAAACAGGTATTCCCTAAATCGTGGAAAACAGCGCCGCCGCCACTGCTGCGTCTTGCCAGGCGCACGTTATCTTCTTCCATGCGGCGGGTGTTGCACTCTTTCCACGGGTTTTGCGCCCGCCCAATTACGACGGTATCTGCGTTACGCCATAAAAAGAGCACGCGCTGAGTTGCGGGCATTTGGCGGAAAATACACTCTTCTACGGCCAGGTTGAACCAGGGATCGTAAGAGTCAGAAATAAGCAGTCGTAAGGTCGTCATCGTAGAAATCCTTTCTTATCTATGGCTTATTGGCCGCCTGTTCTTCCTCATCTTCTTTCACTTCGGTATTTGCAGTGAGAAGGAAAGGAGACTGCTGCCAGCGGGTGCGTTTACCCTGCAAAAGCGTACGTGTCAGCACAATACCAATTGCTAACGCCAGCAACATCATCAGGCGCAGAATATTCGTGGTGTTATCCACCTGTTTGGCTTCGGTAGCGAGCGTGTGGGTATCAAGCGTGATTCGTAGATAGCCGACCGGCCCGTCTTTATCTTCAATAGCCTGGACAATTTGTTGATTGAAATAACTGCCAGCTTTTTTGCCATCCAGCGCCAGTCTGTCGCGTACGCCAATCCCTTCACCAGCTCGCGCGATTTGGTCGCCGCTATCGTCATAAACGCCCGCATCCAGAATACGGCTGTCCTGAGTCAATAACTTGAGGACGGCTGAAATCTTTTTCTCATCCGGGTTTTCGGATTTCATCAGCGGCGTCAGATTGTAACTCACCTGGCGTGCCAGGGTTTTGGCTAGCTCTTCAAGCTGAACGTTACGGGCCTGTTGATGCCCCTGGCTAAACCACGACGCTCCCTGCATCAGCGCGACTAAAAGTGCGAGGCAGATAAGCACAATCACTGCACGATGCAGCCTGAATTTCATTTTTGCCCGAGCCATAATGCACCTTAGAAAAATTGCCGGTTTTACTGCACAGTTTAATGTTGCCAGAAGCCGCACAGACAAGGTAGCCTCATGCGTTGTTTTATACCCATCATCCTTCAAGCTGCAGGGGTGTTGGCTGCAGATGCTCATCCCAGTTACTTACTCAAGTAAGCTCCAGGGGATTCTCGTGCTGGCCGCCTACCTGCAACTCGAATGTTAATCGGTATACTCTGGCCTTTATCTTTTTTCTGGAGCTGTGATGCCAAATAGTCTGACCTGGTGCGACCTGCCGACCGATGTCTCTCTCTGGCCTGGGTTGCCGCTATCGTTAAGTGGTGATGAAGTGATGCCACTCGATTACCGTGCTGGCCGCAGCGGCTGGCTTCTGTATGGTCGGAATCTGGATAAAGAGTGCCTGAATCGCTACCAACGTAAGCTGGGTGCAGCGATGGTTATCGTCACCGCGTGGTGTGTTGAAGACTATCAGGTTATTCGCCTGGCTGGTTCATTAACACCCCGAGCCACCAAGCTTGCGCATGAGGCTGGGTTAGATGTTGCCCCGCTGGGTAAAATCCCTCATCTACGCACACCTGGCCTGCTGGTGATGGACATGGATTCCACCGCCATCCAAATCGAATGTATCGATGAAATCGCTAAACTGGCGGGTACCGGTGAAATGGTAGCGGAAGTCACCGAGCGCGCGATGCGTGGCGAACTGGACTTCGCGGCAAGCCTGAAGCAACGCGTTGCAACCCTCAAAGGGGCAAATGCTTCTATTTTGCGCCAGGTGCGTGATGAGCTGCCGCTGATGCCTGGGTTGACTTCTCTGGTGCTTAAGCTCGAATCGTTAGGCTGGAAAGTGGCGATTGCTTCCGGTGGCTTCACCTTCTTTGCAGAGTATCTGCGCGACAAACTGCATTTGCATGCGGTCGTGGCAAATGAGCTGGAAATTTGTGACGGCAAACTGACCGGTGAGGTCATTGGTCAAATTGTTGATGCCCAATTCAAAGCCGATACTCTCAAACGCCTTGCGGATAAATATGAAATCCCTGTTGCGCAAACTGTTGCAATTGGTGATGGCGCGAATGATTTACCGATGATTCTGTCTGCCGGGCTGGGTATCGCTTATCACGCGAAACCAAAGGTTAATGAGAAAACAGAAATCACCATCCGTCATGCTGATTTGATGGGTGTATTCTGTATTCTTTCAGGCAGTCTTATTCAGGAAGAACGCTAATGGCGAAAGCGCCGAAACGTGCATTTGTCTGCAACGAATGTGGTGCAGATTATCCTCGCTGGCAAGGGCAATGCAGCGCCTGCCAGGCGTGGAACACTATCACTGAGGTGCGTATTGCCGCCTCACCGACAGTTGCGCGTAACGAGCGTTTGTCTGGTTATGCCGGTAGTGCGGGCGTCAGCAAAGTACAAAAACTTTCCGATATCAGCCTCGAAGAGCTACCGCGTTTTTCCACCGGTTTTAAAGAGTTTGACCGCGTACTGGGCGGCGGCGTCGTGCCGGGTAGTGCCATTCTGATTGGTGGTAACCCTGGGGCCGGTAAATCCACGCTGCTACTGCAAACGCTGTGCAAACTCAGCGAACAAATGAAAACGCTGTACGTCACCGGTGAAGAGTCGCTACAACAAGTGGCGATGCGCGCCCACCGCCTGGGTTTGCCGACAAACAACCTGAATATGCTTTCGGAAACCGGCATTGAGCAAATCTGCATGATTGCCGAAGAAGAAGCGCCGAAGCTGATGGTCATCGACTCCATTCAGGTGATGCACATGGCCGACGTGCAGTCGTCGCCGGGAAGTGTAGCGCAGGTGCGTGAGTCTGCCGCTTACCTGACGCGCTTTGCCAAAACGCGTGGTGTGGCGATTATCATGGTCGGTCACGTCACCAAAGACGGTTCACTTGCCGGGCCAAAAGTCCTCGAACACTGTATCGACTGCTCGGTAATGCTTGATGGCGATGCCGATTCCCGTTTCCGCACACTACGCAGCCACAAAAACCGTTTTGGTGCAGTAAATGAGCTGGGCGTGTTCGCCATGACGGAGCAGGGGCTGCGTGAAGTGAGTAACCCTTCCGCTATCTTCCTGAGCCGTGGTGATGAAGTCACACCCGGTAGCTCGGTAATGGTGGTGTGGGAAGGGACGCGTCCGCTGCTGGTAGAGATTCAGGCGCTGGTGGATCAATCAATGATGTCCAACCCACGCCGGGTTGCTGTTGGTCTTGAGCAAAACCGTCTGGCGATTTTGTTGGCCGTTTTACACCGCCATGGCGGGCTGCAAATGGCTGACCAGGATGTGTTTGTGAACGTGGTTGGCGGCGTGAAAGTTACCGAAACCAGTGCTGACCTCGCCTTACTACTGGCGATGGTATCTAGCCTGCGCAATCGCGCTCTGCCGCAAGATTTAGTGGTGTTTGGTGAAGTTGGGCTGGCAGGTGAAATTCGTCCGGTGCCAAGTGGGCAGGAGCGTATTTCCGAAGCGGCAAAACACGGCTTTAAACGCGCGATTGTTCCGCAGGCCAACGTGCCGAAAAAACTACCGGAAGGGATGCAGGTCTTCGGGGTGAAAAAACTTGCTGATGCGCTGGCAGTGTTTGACGACTTACAAGACTTATAATTGTATATTCGCGCAATTTTGCAGGAGGCAGGCAGCATGTCGTCATTTGAGTATTTAAAAACCGCTATTCGCCAGCAGAACGTTACGCTGCAGCAAGTTGCGGAATCCTGCGGTATGACCAAGGGCTATCTGAGCCAGCTACTTAACGCCAAAATCAAAAGCCCAAGCGCTCAAAAACTTGAAGCCCTGCACCGCTTCCTCGGACTGGAATTTCCCCGCCGTGAGAAAAAGGTTGGTGTTGTATTCGGGAAGTTTTATCCCCTGCATACCGGCCATATCTACCTGATTCAACGCGCAGCAAGCCAGGTTGATGAGTTACATATCATTATGGGCTATGACGAAACCCGAGATCGTCTTCTGTTTGAAGACAGTGCCATGTCACAACAGCCGACAACCGGCGACCGTCTGCGCTGGTTGCTTCAAACCTTTAAGTACCAGAAAAATATTCGCATTCATTCGTTTAACGAAGAAGGGATGGAGCCATATCCACACGGTTGGGATGTCTGGAGCCGCGGCATCAAAGCTTTTATGGAAAGCAAAGGCATTAATCCTGACTGTATCTACACCTCTGAAGAGAATGATGCACCACGGTTTATCGAACAGCTCGGCATTGAAACCGTGCTTATCGACCCGAAGCGGACATTTATGAATATCAGCGGTGGGCAGATCCGCGAAAACCCATTCCGCTACTGGGAATATATTCCAACTGAAGTAAAACCGTTCTTTGTCCGAACCGTCGCGATTCTGGGTGGGGAATCGAGCGGTAAGTCGTGGATGGTGAATAAGCTCGCCAATATTTTCAACACCACCAGTGCCTGGGAATATGGGCGTGACTATGTCTTTTCTCATCTGGGTGGCGATGAGATGGCGCTGCAATATTCCGACTACGATAAAATTGCAATAGGACATGCACAGTACGTTGATTTTGCAGTGAAATACGCCAATAAAGTTGCTTTTATCGATACTGACTTTGTGACGACTCAGGCATTTTGTAAAAAGTATGAAGGGCGTGAACACCCATTTGTGCAGGCGCTGATTGATGAGTACCGTTTTGATTTGGTTATTTTGTTGGAGAACAACACGCCGTGGGTAGCCGATGGCTTGCGTAGCCTGGGCAGTGATACCGACAGGAAATCGTTCCAGAATCTTTTGGTGTCGATGCTTGATGAGAACAATATCAGCTATGTTCATGTAGAAGAACCTGACTACGATTCTCGCTTCTTACGCTGTGTTGATTTGGTGAAGAACATGATTGGCGAACGCCGATAAAACAACCCTCTCCCTTGCAGGAGAGGGTTTCAGAACAATTACTTGGTTACGCGCTTGTACTTAATACGCTTAGGTTCCAGCGCATCCGCACCAAGGGTGCGTTTCTTGTACTCTTCGTACTCAGTAAAGTTACCTTCGAAGAATTCCACTTTGCCTTCATCCTGGTAGTCCAGAATGTGCGTGGCAATACGGTCAAGGAACCAACGGTCGTGCGAGATAACCATTGCACAGCCCGGGAATTCCAGCAGGGCGTTTTCTAACGCGCGCAGGGTTTCGATATCCAGGTCGTTTGTTGGTTCATCGAGCAGCAGTACGTTGCCGCCAACTTGCAGCAGTTTCGCAAGATGCAGACGACCACGCTCACCACCAGACAGTTCACCAACGCGTTTACCCTGGTCAACGCCTTTAAAGTTAAAGCGGCCAACGTAGGCGCGGCTTGGCATTTCGGTGTTGCCGATGCGCATGATGTCCTGCCCGCCGGAAACTTCTTCCCACACGGTTTTGCTGCTGTCCATTGCGTCACGGAACTGATCGACGGAAGCCAGTTTAACGGTTTCGCCCAGTTCAATGGTGCCGCTGTCAGGCTGTTCCTGGCCGGACATCATACGGAACAGGGTAGATTTACCCGCGCCGTTCGGGCCGATGATGCCCACAATCGCGCCTTTCGGTACGGAGAAGGACAAATCGTCAATCAGCAGGCGGTCGCCGTAGGATTTACGCAGATTGGTAACCTCAACGACTTTATCTCCCAGGCGTGCGCCAGGTGGAATAAACAGTTCGTTGGTTTCGTTACGTTTCTGGTATTCGGTGTTGTTCAGTTCTTCAAAGCGAGCCAGACGGGCCTTGCCTTTAGACTGGCGGCCTTTAGCGCCCTGACGAACCCACTCCAGCTCTTTCTCAATGGATTTACGGCGCGCCGCTTCCGTTGAGGCTTCCTGAGCCAGGCGTGCGTCTTTCTGCTCAAGCCAGGAAGAGTAGTTACCTTCCCACGGAATACCTTCACCGCGGTCAAGTTCCAGAATCCAGCCTGCAACGTTATCGAGGAAGTAACGGTCGTGGGTAATCGCCACAACAGTGCCTTCGAAGTCGTGCAGGAAGCGCTCGAGCCATGCCACGGATTCAGCATCCAGGTGGTTCGTTGGTTCGTCGAGCAGCAGCATGTCTGGTTTTTCGAGCAACAGGCGGCACAGGGCGACACGGCGACGTTCACCACCGGACAGGTTAGCAATTTTCGCATCCCAGTCAGGCAAGCGCAGTGCGTCAGCGGCGCGTTCAAGTTGCACGTTCAGGTTGTGACCGTCGTGCGCCTGAATGATTTCTTCGAACTTACCCTGTTGGGCAGCCAGTTTGTCGAAATCGGCGTCCGGCTCTGCGTATTTGGCATACACTTCGTCGAGGCCTTTGAGGGCATTAACCACTTCAGAAACCGCTTCTTCAACAGATTCGCGAACCGTGTGCTCCAGATTGAGCTTCGGTTCCTGCTCTAAGTAGCCAATTTTCAGGCCAGGTTGTGGACGGGCTTCACCTTCAATGTCGGTATCAATGCCGGCCATAATGCGCAGCAGCGTGGATTTACCGGCACCGTTCAGACCCAGAACGCCGATCTTGGCGCCAGGGAAGAAACTGAGCGAGATATTTTTCAGGATATGACGTTTCGGCGGAACAACTTTGCCGACACGATGCATGGTATAAACGAATTGAGCCACAGTGCGACTTCGCCTCTTTTTCGTGATTTAAGATGGTTCGTATCAAAGGCGAAGTGTAGCCGTTTTCAGCAGGTAATCCCAGCAGGGGAAGACGGATGTGTTACCCGAAACACCCTGGACAGTGTTATACCCAAAATAACGAGCTCTGGCGTGGCGAAACAGCAATAGCAGAGTTAGCATGAAGTAACTGATGGCGGCATGATGCTGCCTGTAAATATGTGAGGAGAACTTGTGGGGAAAGCCAAACAAGTCGCGGGACAATTGCTGGTGGCGATTGTAAGCCTTGCGGCATTAACTCATGCAGTTCGTGCGGATTCGCTCGATGAGCAACGCAGCCGATACGCACAAATCAAACAAGCGTGGGATAGCAAGCAAATGGATGTGGTGCAGCAAATGATGCCCACGTTGCAGGATTATCCTCTCTATCCTTATCTCGAATATCGCCAGATTACAGACGACTTAATGAATGAGCCCACGCTTGTCGTTAGTCGCTTTATTGAGGCAAACCCAACACTGCCGCCAGCTCGCTCCTTGAAATCACGCTTTGTGAATGAACTCGCTCGTCGTGAAGACTGGCGTGGCTTGCTGGCATTCAGCCCTGAACAGCCGGGCACGACCGAATCTAAATGTAATTATTACTACGCGAAATGGAACACCGGCCAGGCGGATGCTGCATGGGCGGGAGCCAAAGCTTTATGGTTGACGGGCAAGAATCTGCCGTCGAGCTGTGACCGTTTATTCTCGGCGTGGCGCTCTTCAGGGACACAAGATCCGTTGGCCTATCTGGAGCGTATTCGCCTGGCGATGAAAGAGGGCAATACCTCGCTGGTCAATAACCTCGCAGGTCAGATGCCTGCGGATTACCAGACCATCTCCAGCGCGCTAATAAATCTGCAAAACAACCCCAATTCGGTGCTGACATTTGCCCAGTCCGTGGGCGCAACAGACTTTACGCGGCAGGCTGCGGCGATTGCGTTTACCCGAGTGGCGCGGGATGACGTAGAAAATGCGCGCATGATGATCCCATCACTGGTGCAAGCGCAGCAACTTAATGACTCTCAGGCTCAGGAGCTCAGAGATACCGTTGCCTGGCGCTTGATGGGCAACGATGTTACGGCCGAACAGGCTGCATGGCGTGATGATGCCATTATGCGTTCTGAATCAACGACCCTCGTTGAGCGGCGTGTGCGTATGGCGCTGGGAACGGGGGATCGTGTTGGTCTGAATACCTGGCTTGCACGTTTACCAATGGAAGCCAAAGAGAAAGATGAATGGCGCTACTGGCAAGCAGATCTATTGTTGGAACGAGGCCGTGATGCGGAAGCTAATGAGATCCTCAGGGCGCTTATGCAGCAAAGAGGATTTTATCCTATGGTGGCAGCCCAGCGTTTAGGGGAAGACTACCCGTTGCGTGTCGATAAAGCGGTTGCTGTGAATCCGGCGCTGGTGCAGGGGCCAGAAATGGCGCGAGTCCGCGAGCTAATGTACTGGCAGATGGATAACACTGCGCGCAGCGAATGGGCAAACTTGATCACCAGCCGCAGCAAACCCGAGCAAGAAGGATTAGCGCGTTATGCGTTTGATCAAAACTGGTGGGATCTTAGCGTACAGGCAACGATCGCCGGGAAGCTTTGGGATCATCTCGAAGAGCGTTTCCCACTGGCTTATAAAGAGGCGTTTTCTCGCTATGTGAGCGGTAAAGACATTTCGCAAAGCTATGCAATGGCGATTGCGCGTCAGGAAAGTGCCTGGAACCCGAAAGTTAAATCACCTGTTGGAGCCAGCGGCTTAATGCAGGTTATGCCAGCTACGGCTGCGCATACCGTGAAAGTGTTCAACATTCCGGGCTACAGCAGCCCCTCTCAGTTACTCGACCCTGAAACCAATATCAATATTGGTACGACGTATTTGCAGTCCGTCTATCAGCAATTCGAGAACAACAGGATCTTCTCGTCAGCTGCGTATAACGCGGGGCCTGGACGCGTCAGAACCTGGCTTGGCAACAGTGCCGGACGCATTGATGCAATTGCGTTTGTTGAGAGTATTCCATTTTCAGAAACGCGCGGATATGTGAAAAACGTGCTGGCTTATGATGCGTATTATCAGTACTTCATGGGTAAATCAGCGCCGTTGCTGACCAATGCTGAGTGGCAACGCCGTTATTGATTTTGGGGTGTCCATGTTATGCTATCGTACTAGTTAATTAGTATAAAGTAGGGTGGCATAACATGACTCAGCACTCTCAATATTCGGCAGAGCATGCCGAACAAAGCAATCAAGAGTGGCTCCGCTTTGTGGAGTTGCTACAACAATCGTTCGATAAGCAGCTACATATGCCGCTGTTGATGTTGTTACTGACACCAGACGAACGCACAGCCCTTGGGACTCGTGTCAGAATTGTCGAAGAGTTACTGCGCGGCGAGATGAGTCAGCGTGAGCTTAAAAATGAACTGGGTGCGGGTATTGCGACTATTACCCGTGGCTCAAATAGCTTGAAATCTGCTCCGCCAGCGCTGCGAGCATGGCTGGAGCAGGAGTTGTTGAGTGCGAAAGATTAACGATAAACGTCGTTATGGAATGGGCTCAGCGCCAGAATAACCGCCTGGTGGTAAACGCTACTGCGAGTCAATTTCCCGGCGGTAAATACGCCAATCGCACCCTCTTTACGACCAATTTTATCGATACCTGTATAGGCGGACATCACAGGCCCTAACGCTTCGCCTGCACGTACTTTTTCAAGAATGATGGCAGGAAGTGGGAGCGTTGCTGAACGGGCTTCGCCACGTTTATTTTGGTTTTCAATCACGACCCAACTGAATGTACTGTCATCATCAATTCCCGCCTCAACTGCCACCCAAAAATCCGCTTCAGGACGTACCTGACGAGCGTTCATAATTCGGCATCGTGCGCCAGTTCGCGTTTCATGGTTTCCAAATGGCTGTTCAGGCACACCACTATCGACGGCGACGGGTTCAATATGGCAGCATCCCTCCCCATAGATATCGTCGAATGCCTGGTGAATTGCCTGAATTTTGGCTGGATTAGTTGTTGCGCAGACGACATGGTACATAATCAGTGAAACTCTCAAGAAATTGTTGCCGCAGTATAACGGAAAAAACGCATGTTACAGGTATACCTTGTTCGCCACGGCGAAACGCAGTGGAATGCGCAGCGCCGCATTCAGGGCCAGTCAGACAGTGCGCTGACTGAAAAAGGAGAACGCCAGGCCGAGCAGGTGGCCGAGCGGGTTAAAACGTTAGGTATTACGCATGTGATTGCCAGCGATCTGGGGCGTACGCGCCGCACCGCTGAGATAATCGCGCGGGCATGTGGTGTTGACGTCACGCTAGATGCGCGTTTACGTGAACTGGATATGGGTGTGCTAGAACGCCGTAATCTGGACACGCTAAGCGAGGAAGAAGAGGGCTGGCGTCGTCAGTTAGTTAATGGCACCGCAGATGGGCGTATTCCTGACGGGGAAAGCATGCTCGAGATGAGTGAGCGTATGCACGCGGCTTTAAATGCTTGCCTGGATTTACCTGCTGGCAGTCGCCCATTGCTGGTTAGCCACGGTATGGCGTTAGGTTGCCTGGTGAGTACGATTCTGGGGTTACCGGCCTGGGCTGAACGTCGCTTACGTTTAAGAAACTGTTCAATTTCCCGTGTTGATCACCAGCAAAGCCCGTGGTTGGCTTCCGGCTGGGTGGTTGAAACAGCAGGGGACATCTCACATCTGGACGCCCCTGCGTTGGATGAACTACAACGTTAATTAACGGCGTACTGGAATCAGATACTCACATCTGATCTGCATTGGTCGGTCATGCACACGCGCTTCTTCTTGCGGGAAGAAGCGTTCAATATCCTGGCCTTTGCGACGAGTCAGATTCAGAGACGGCATGCAGGTTCCGTAAATCGTCAGGATAAATTCCTGTAAACCTGTCCCCGGTCCTTCATAGTCGAACTGCACGTAATCCCCACCTTCCAGGCTGACCGGATGAGAATCGGGTAAGAACCCATTCGCCATTTCTGGTGTTAACGCCGTGGTGTAGAAGACTTCTTGTTCGTCATCTTTCTCGATACTTGGGCGCGGTTCATGCAAGCCGTACAATACTCGCGGCAGCGTCGGTGAATTCCCGAGGAACTGTGTCCAGAACTGGATACGCATTTCATTACGGAAATCAGAAATTTGCTCAAGCGTACAGCTGTAACTTTGCGTGACCCCCACCAGGTGGGTTTTTGGCAGCGTGACAAACTGTGCTTGGGGAAGAGTAAACTCATCTAAACGCAACGGCGGACGCATACCGAAAGCGCTCCAGTCAGGTGAGCGACGATAAAGTGCTGGTGTTTGGGCAAATTGCTTTTTGAAGGCGCGAGTAAATGTCTGTTGAGAATCAAAGCGATACTGCAGAGCAATATCAAGGATAGGCCGAGCGGTTAGACGCAGGGCCACAGCTGACTTTGATAAACGACGCGCGCGGATATATGCACCAATGGCATGACCCGTAACATCTTTGAACATCCGTTGTAGATGCCACTTGGAATAACCTGCTTTTGCCGCCACATTATCAAGCGACAGTGACTGATCCAGATGTCCTTCAAGCCAGGTTAATAGATCGCGAATGATCCCTGTCTGATCCATATAATATCCTCATCCTGACACGGCGAGTGCCGTTAATGCGGGCGATGATAGCACTTTTTGTTCTCATAACATTCAGAGTTTTTTTTAACAAGACGTGCCAAAATCAGTTACTCATTCGAACAATTTTATTAATAACGTGATATTTAACGATTTTTTAGCCTAAGGTGTGAATAGTCGCTTAAGGCAATCTTAACTAATGGTAACAATATGAAATATAAAGTTTTAGTCGCGCTTAGTTCATTGCTGTTTATTTCACTGGGTGTTCAGGCGGAAGAAATCGGCTCGGTTGATACTGTTTTCAAGGTGTTTGGCCCTGACCATAAGATCGTTGTTGAGGCATTTGACGATCCGGATGTTAAAAACGTCACTTGTTACATTAGCCGTGCAAAAACGGGTGGCATTAAAGGTGGGTTAGGACTCGCGGAAGATACTTCAGATGCGGCGATCTCTTGCCAGCAAGTTGGGCCAGTAGAGCTAAGCGAAAAAATCAAAGCGGGTAAAACTCAGGGCGATGTTGTGTTCCAGAAACGGACATCCTTGGTGTTCAAGAAACTGCAAGTCGTGCGTTTCTATGATGCTAAACGTAACACTCTGGCCTATCTGGCGTATTCCGACAAAGTGGTCGAAGGTTCACCAAAAAATGCGCTAAGTGCGGTGCCAATTATGCCATGGAAGTAACAGGGAGCATGCGATGAACCAGGCCACTATCTGGTTAGTTGAAGATGAAACCAGTATTGCCGATACGCTGATCTACACGTTACAGCAAGAAGGGTTTTCCGTGCGTGCCTTCGATCGCGGTTTGCCTGTGCTGGACGCTGCGCATGAAGAACGCCCGGACCTGGCTATTCTGGATGTTGGCCTGCCTGATATTAACGGCTTTGAATTATGTCGCCGCCTGCTGGCGGATTACCCGGATCTGCCGCTGCTGTTTCTTACCGCGCGCAGTGAAGAAGTCGACAGGCTGATTGGCCTTGAAATTGGTGCTGATGATTACATCGCCAAACCATTTTCCCCCCGGGAAGTGTGTGCAAGGGTGCGAACGGTACTGCGCCGTTTGCAAAAGCAGCGGCAAAGCCTGGCGGGCAATACTCTGCGCATTGGTCTATTTGAATTTAATGAAATGGCGGCGCAAATTTCCTGGTGCCAGCAACCATTGCAGCTGACGCGTTATGAATACTTGTTATTAAAGACTTTTTTACAGTGGCCTGGTCGCGTATTTTCCCGCCAGCAACTGATGGATCTGGTATGGAGTACAGCCGAAGAAAGTTTTGATCGTACGGTCGACACGCATATTAAAACGTTGCGTGCCAAACTGCGGGTGATCAACCCCGATCTTTCACCGATCAACACACATCGTGGCTTAGGCTACAGTCTTGGTGTGAATTAATGCGCATTGGGATGCGCCTGCTGCTGGGCTATTTTTTGATTGTGGCGATTGCGGCCTGGTTTGTGCTGTCGATCTTTTTACAGGAAGTGAAACCTGGCGTTCGACGCGCAACGGAAGGCACGCTAATTGATACCGCTACGCTACTGGCCGAATTTGCTAAAGCCGATATGCTGGCGGGAAATGCACAAAATGGCCAGCTCACTCAGGCGTTTTCCCGACTTAATCAACACTCCTTCAAGGCCAATATCAGTGGCATTACCAAATCAAAAAATGAATACCGTGTTTATCTGACGGATACGAAAGGCATCGTTTTATTTGATTCCAATGGCAAAGCAACTGGTGAGGATTACTCGCGCTGGAACGATGTCTGGCTGACGCTACAGGGTAAATACGGTGCACGCAGCACGCCAGTAAACGCTAATAACCCTGAAAGCACAGTGATGTATGTGGCCGCACCCGTACGCGATGGGCAAAACATCATTGGTGTATTGAGTGTCGGTAAGCCAAACAGCGCAATGGACCCGGTTATACGCCGCAGTGAGCGACGCATTCTGTGGGCGGGTGTTGCATTACTGGGCATCGCTTTGCTGATAGGTTTCGGATTTGTGCTGTGGATTAACCGAGCCATCGGGAAACTGGTTCGCTATGCAGATTCGGTCACGACTGAACATCCTTTACCGCTACCTAAACCGGCCAGTAGCGAATTGCGTAAGTTGGCGTTGGCGCTAGAAAGTATGCGGCTGAAACTCGAAGGGAAAACGTATATAGAACAGTATGTTCATGCTCTGACTCATGAGTTGAAAAGCCCGATGGCGGCGATTCGTGGTGCGGCAGAAATTTTACGTGAATGTCCGCCGCCAGAAGTTGTGGAGAAGTTCTCTGCGAACATTCTTCAGCAAAATCTGCGTATGCAGAAGCTGGTCGATAATCTATTACGCCAGGCAAAACTGGAAAGCCGGGTTGAAATTGCTGTTCAGCCGATAAATCTGCCAGCGCTATTTTCCTCGTTATGGGATAGCCGTGAAGTGCTTGCCCGCAGTAAACAAATCTCGCTGAGAATCGATAAAAACGTTCCCGAAGAGCTTGTCGTGGAAGGTGATCCAGCTTTGCTTGAGCAAGCTGTTGGTAATTTGCTGGATAATGCGCTCGATTTTACTCCGCGTGATGGGGAAGTGGTTTTAAGTGTTGAACAACATATTGGGCAGACCACCATTCTGGTTTCTGATACCGGAAGCGGGATACCTGATTATGCAAAAGAACGCGTATTCGAACGTTTTTACTCATTACCTCGCAGTAACGGACAAAAAAGCAGTGGCTTAGGGCTGGCATTTGTTCATGAAGTTGCACGTTTGCATCGTGGAACGATAAGTCTGAAGAATCGTTCTGAAGGTGGTGTGCAAGCTCGATTGGCACTGCCTGAAAAATAACTCCAGCACTTCACCGTCCCTTCACATAACTTCATTTAGCCCCCACAAACGCTCGCTATCCTCTGCCCATCAAAAATGGAGGGGACTATGTTTAAATCTGCGTTGTTCTGGAAAGTCATGACCTTGTTGGGATGTATGGTGGTGTTGTTGATTCCACTAAATATGCTCAGTTCGTTAGTTAATGAACGCAGCAGTTATCGGGATGATGTTGAACAGTCGCTGCGCCAAAGTGCCAGTGGCCCGCAAACCATTACGGGTCCACTGATCGCAATCCCCATAACGGAGCTGACGACCGTTATAGAAGACGATAAAGAGATTAAAAAAGAGCGCCGGTTCATTCGTTACTACCTGCCGGAGAACTTGAGTATTGTGGGGAAGCAAACCGTTGAACCACGTCATATCGGTATTTATGAGGGGCAAATCTGGCGCACGGCTATCACGCTGAATGCTACGTTTAATCGCCAGTTGCTCTCAAACGATGTGGGTCCCGATACTCTTATTGGTACGCCATACGTGGTGCTGGCCGTCGGCGACTCACGCGGTATTGGCAAAGTGGGCGAACTGGATATCAACGGTGAGTCTTATCCGATTGAACCCGGTAGCAACCTGCCTGGGGTAGGGCAGGGTCTACATGCCGTTCTCCCTGTAAAACGTCTCCAGGATGAGAAACTTACGCTGCGCTTTAACCTGGATTTGATGGGAACGAAACAGCTTGCTGTGGTGCCTGTTGGGCGTAATAGCCAGTTCAATTTAACCAGCAACTGGCCACATCCTGGATTTATAGGCGATTTTTTGCCGCAGCAGCGCACTGTCACTGATAGTGGCTTTAGCGCCAGCTGGCAAAGTACCTGGTTTGCTAACAATTTGAACACCAGCTTCTATGACGGCCGAATCATTGATGTTGACCACCTTCCGGCATTTAGCGTCACGGTGACGAATCCTGTAGACCAATATCAACTGACAGATCGCGCTGTAAAATATGCCATCCTTCTGATTGGTCTGACATTTATGAGCTTCTTCTTGTTGGAAACACTGACCGGACTGCGTGTACACCCGATGCAGTATTTGCTGGTCGGGCTTTCGCTCGTGATGTTCTATCTCGTTCTACTGGCCGTATCGGAGCACATTGGATTTAACGGAGCATGGCTGCTGGCGAGCCTGGTTTGTGCCGGAATTAACGGTTTTTACCTTAAGGCTGTCCTCAATAGCGGGAAAGTGAGTGCAATGTTTACCATGGGATTATTGATGCTGGATGCGGTGCTCTGGCAGCTTTTGCAATCTGAAGACAGTGCTCTGCTACTTGGAACTGGCGTCCTTTTTGTCGCGCTCTCAGCCATAATGTTACTGACACGAAATATCGATTGGTACGGAATGACAAGGAAAGTGCAGGTGCCGGAAAATGGCGAGATCCAGAAAGATCCGGAGCGGTTCCGATTGTGGAAATAGAGAGATAATCGAGATCAAAGAAAAGGGCGGATGAAAAATCCGCCCTTTCATATTCATGTTTGATTACAGGTTTATTCCTGTAAATCGCCGCAGAAGCGATAACCTTCGCCGTGAATCGTGGCGATGATTTCAGGTGTATCTGGGGTCGATTCGAAATGCTTACGAATACGACGAATTGTTACATCAACGGTACGATCGTGTGGCTTCAGCTCACGACCTGTCATCTTCTTCAGCAATTCAGCACGGGACTGAATTTTCCCAGGGTTTTCACAGAAGTGCAGCATGGCGCGGAATTCGCTACGCGGCAACTTGTACTGCTCACCATTTGGGCTGACCAATGAACGGCTATTGATATCCAATTCCCAACCATTGAACTTGTAGCTTTCAACGGAACGACGTTCTTCGCTGATTGCACCCAGGTTCATAGTACGAGACAACAAGTTGCGCGCACGGATGGTTAATTCGCGTGGGTTGAATGGTTTAGTGATGTAATCATCTGCACCGATTTCAAGACCAAGGATTTTATCCACTTCGTTGTCGCGGCCAGTCAGGAACATCAATGCTACATTGGCTTGCTCACGCAATTCACGTGCGAGCAGCAGGCCATTTTTGCCAGGCAAATTGATGTCCATAATGACCAGGTTGATGTCATTATCGGAAAGGATTTGATGCATTTCAGCGCCATCTGTCGCTTCAAAAACATCATAACCTTCAGCTTCAAAAATGCTCTTTAACGTGTTGCGTGTTACTAATTCGTCTTCGACGATAAGAATATGCGGGGTCTGCATGTTTGCTACCTAAAATTGCCAACTAAATCAAAACAGGAAGTACAAAAGTCCCTGACCTGCCTAATACATGCCAAAAATTAACATGCTGGGCGTAACATGACTAAAGTACGTAATTGCGTTCTTGATGCACTTTCCATCAACGTCAACAACATCATTAGCTTGGTCGTGGGCACTTTTCCCTCTGGACCCGACGGTGTCAAAAACGGTTGTTATCCTATACCATTTTAACAGCAACATAACAGGCAGGACCGCTTTAGACATCTGATAAAACTACGCTTCGTTGACATATATCAAATTCAATTGTAGCACGTTAACAGTTTGATGAAATCATCGTAGCGTTTTGCCACCTTTCATCACAATATTTTAATAAAATATATAATTACATGAATTGATTAGTAAAGAACATAAATCAGATTGATGATAGTGTTAATGTGGATTTTTTTTCATAAAAAACAAATGGATGATGGTATTTATTGTATCGCTGCTTGCTGGTCAAACCACCAATATTTATTCGAGGTGCTTATGATTCGCATTACATTCATTTTATATATTAATGTTACTCAAATGTAAATTTTTGATGCGTATTATCATTTGAAACTTATGAATGTCCAATAACGGGCACTTTTTTTAAAGAGAACTTTAATGCGTTTTTTAATTATTTTGGTCGCACCAGCCAGAGCTGAAAATGTTGGTGCAGCAGCCCGAGCGATGAAGACTATGGGATTTACTGAACTGCGTGTGGTTGATAGTGAAGCCGATCGGCAACCTGAAGCGCGCTGGGTTGCACATGGTTCTGGTGATATTCTTGATAATGCACAGCATTTTAATACGCTGGCGGAAGCCTTGCATGACGTCGATTTTACGATTGCAACCACTGCTCGCAGCCGCGCTAAATTTCATTACTACGCCACACCGCAACAATTGGTTCCATTACTTGAAGAAAAGCGTACCTGGGTAGGCACTGCGGCACTGGTGTTTGGTCGTGAAGATTCGGGGCTGACCAATGAAGAACTCGAACTGGCGGATGTTTTAACAGGCGTACCGATGGTTGCGGATTATCCGTCGCTTAACCTTGGCCAGGCTGTGATGGTCTACTGTTATCAACTGTCAGCGCTTATGCAGCTCCCTGTGCCAGAACATGATGTGGTAGATGCCAAACAGCTAAATGCATTGCGTTCCCGTATCACTGTCTTGCTTGAACGTGTTGAGGTGAGCAGCGACCAAAAAATGGTGGACTGGCTGCAACAGCGTCTTGGTCTGTTAGCCCAGCGCGACACGGCAATGTTGCACCGTTTGCTCCATGATATTGAAAAAAAGTTACCAGAGAATAATGCTGGTAACTGCTTTAATGGCAGTGAGGATGAGGTGTGATACCCCCATTTTTTCAGCGTAATAAGTGCAGTTTTTGCTGCTTTTTCAGCGTTGAGAAGTTGTGTCACTAATAGCGGTAAAATTAAAAATAAATTGACTTAGGCCGTCGGATACTTTAGTCAATATAGGTAAATCATATTAAGAGCACACAACATCCATGATTCGCATCAGCCCAATGACAACCATTATTACAACCACCATTACCACAGGTAACGGTGCGGGCTGACGCATACCAGGAAAAACGAAAAAAGCCCGCACCTAAACAGTGCGGGCTTTTTTTTGGACTAAAAACTCAAGGGTAATAATAAATGCGAGTGTTGAAATTCGGTGGTACTTCAGTGGCAAATGCGGAGCGTTTTCTGCGTGTTGCCGATATCCTGGAAAGTAATGCCAAACAGGGGCAGGTTGCGACCGTGCTGTCTGCCCCGGCGAAAATTACCAATCACCTCGTTGCCATGATTGAAAAAACAATCGGCGGCCAGGATGCCTTACCGAATATCAGCGATGCCGAACGCATTTTCAGCGAACTTCTAAATGGTCTCGCAGATACACAGCCGGGTTTCCCACTCTTGCAGCTCAAGGCATTTGTTGAGAAGGAGTTTGCACAGCTGAAGCATGTCCTGCACGGTATTAGCCTGTTGGGGCAATGCCCGGACAGCATCAACGCCGCCATCATCTGCCGTGGTGAAAAGCTCTCTATCGCTATCATGGCTGAATTGCTTAAAGCTCGCGGTCACAATGTGACGGTTATCAATCCGGTAGAGAAACTTCTCGCTGTTGGGCATTACCTTGAGTCTACTGTAGATATTACTGAGTCCACTCGTCGCATTGCAGCCAGCCGTATCCCGGCTGACCATATGATCTTGATGGCGGGCTTTACTGCCGGGAATGAGAAAGGCGAATTAGTGGTGTTAGGGCGTAATGGCTCTGACTATTCCGCCGCCGTATTGGCTGCGTGTTTACGTGCAGATTGTTGTGAAATCTGGACTGATGTGGATGGTGTTTATACTTGCGACCCACGACAGGTGCCAGATGCCAGGCTTCTGAAATCGATGTCGTATCAGGAGGCCATGGAGCTTTCTTACTTCGGCGCAAAAGTTCTTCATCCACGCACTATTTCCCCTATCGCTCAGTTCCAAATCCCTTGTCTGATTAAAAATACCGGAAATCCGCAAGCGCCAGGCACTCTCATTGGGGCGAAAAGCGATGAAGATGACCTGCCGGTGAAAGGCATCACTAACCTGAATAACATGGCGATGTTTAACGTTTCAGGTCCAGGAATGAAAGGCATGGTGGGTATGGCGGCACGCGTCTTTGCTGCTATGTCCCGCGCTGGAATTTCGGTGGTGCTGATTACTCAGTCTTCCTCTGAATACAGCATCAGCTTCTGTGTGCCGCAGGCGGATTGTGTACGTGCGCGTCGTGCGATGGATGACGAGTTCTATCTCGAACTCAAAGAAGGCCTACTTGAGCCACTGGCGATCATGGAGCATCTGGCAATTATCTCTGTTGTCGGGGATGGTATGCGTACTCTGCGCGGCATTTCTGCGAAGTTCTTCGCAGCCCTTGCCCGCGCCAATATCAACATCGTCGCTATCGCACAGGGTTCTTCCGAGCGTTCAATTTCCGTTGTGGTTAGCAACGATGATGCGACAACAGGTGTGCGCGTGACGCACCAGATGCTATTCAATACCGACCAGGTAATCGAAGTCTTCCTGATTGGTGTGGGCGGCGTCGGTGCGGCATTAGTTGAACAAGTGAAACGCCAGCAGGCGTGGTTGAAGCAAAAGCATATCGATCTGCGTGTATGTGGTATTGCGAACTCGAAAGCGCTGCTGACCAATATTCATGGCCTGAATCTGGACAACTGGCAGGAAGAACTGGCGGCGGCAAAAGAGCCTTTCAATCTTGGGCGCCTGATTCGCCTGGTGAAAGAGTATCACTTGCTGAACCCGGTCATTGTTGACTGTACTTCAAGCCAGGCTGTGGCTGACCAATATGCCGATTTCCTGGGTGAAGGTTTCCACGTGGTAACGCCGAATAAGAAGGCGAACACCTCCACCATGAATTACTACCATCAGATGCGTAATGCGGCGGCAAAATCTCGTCGTAAATTCCTCTACGACACCAACGTAGGGGCCGGTCTGCCGGTAATCGAAAACCTGCAAAACTTGCTCAATGCAGGTGATGAGTTACAACGTTTCTCCGGCGTACTTTCGGGTTCTCTGTCGTTTATTTTTGGCAAGCTCGATGAGGGAATGAGCCTTTCAGAAGCAACCAAAGTGGCCCGTGAGATGGGTTATACCGAACCCGATCCGCGTGATGATCTTTCTGGTATGGATGTGGCGCGTAAGCTGCTTATTCTGGCACGTGAAACCGGTAGTAATTTTGAGCTTTCGGACATCATCATTGAACCAGTATTACCTGAATCGTTCGATTCTACAGGTGATGTTGAGTCATTTATGTCACGTTTACCGCAGTTGGATGATGAGTTCTCTGCGCGAGTTGCAAAAGCCCGTGATGAAGGAAAAGTGCTGCGTTATGTCGGCGTGATTGAAGAAGACGGTAGCTGTAAAGTTAAAATTGATGCGGTGGATGGCAACGACCCATTGTATAAAGTTAAAAATGGCGAAAATGCGTTGGCCTTCTACAGCCATTATTACCAGCCTTTGCCGTTAGTCCTGCGTGGCTACGGAGCAGGAAATGATGTTACTGCTGCCGGTGTTTTCGCCGACTTATTGCGTACTTTGTCATGGAAGTTAGGAGTTTAAGATGGTTAAAGTATACGCCCCGGCTTCCAGTGCCAATATGAGCGTCGGGTTTGATGTTCTGGGCGCTGCCGTATCGCCGATTGATGGCTCGCTGCTTGGGGATTACGTGACTGTTGAAGCGGCAGACACGTTTAGTTTGAGTAACATTGGCCGCTTCGCCAGCAAATTGCCGGACGAGCCGCGTGAAAACATCGTTTATCAGTGCTGGGAGCGTTTCTGCCAGGAAATCGGCAAAAATATTCCTGTGAAGATGACGCTTGAAAAGAGCATGCCGATTGGTTCCGGTCTCGGTTCCAGCGCGTGTTCAGTGGTCGCGGGCCTGATGGCGATGAACGAATACTGCGGCAAGCCACTGAGCGACACGCGTTTATTGAGCTTGATGGGCGAACTGGAAGGGCGCATTTCAGGCAGCGTTCATTATGATAACGTTGCTCCGTGTTTCCTCGGTGGCATGCAACTGATGATTGAAGAAAATGGCATCATCAGCCAGTCTGTACCGGGTTTTGATGAATGGCTTTGGGTGCTGGCATATCCGGGGATTAAAGTCTCTACCGCCGAAGCTCGAGCCATTCTGCCGGCGCTTTATCGCCGCCAGGATTGCATTAGCCATGGTCGCCATCTGGCGGGCTTTATTCACGCATGCCATACCCGCCAGCCACAGCTTGCGGCAAAACTGATGCGTGATGTGATTGCCGAGCCATATCGCGCTAAATTGCTGCCGCGCTTTAACGAGGCACGCCAGGCCGCTGCAGATATCGGCGCGCTGGCGAGTGGTATTTCGGGCTCTGGCCCAACTCTATTTGCGCTGTGCGATAACACTGATACCGCACAACGCGTAGCTGACTGGCTCAGCCAACACTATTTGCAGAACCAGGAAGGTTTTGTACATATTTGCCGTCTGGATACGGCGGGCGCACGAGTTCTGGGATAACGCATGAAACTGTATAACCTTAAAGATCATAACGAGCAGGTCAATTTTGCCCAGGCGATTGTGCAGGGGTTGGGTAAACAGCAAGGGCTGTTTTTTCCACATGATTTGCCGGAATTTGAACTGACCGAAATCGACGAAATGCTGAAGATGGATTTCGTCTCCCGTAGTAGCAAAGTTTTGTCTGCTTTCCTCGGTGATGAAATTCCGCAGGAAATTCTTGAAGAGCGCGTGCGTGCGGCATTCGCTTTTCCTGCACCTGTTAAAAGCGTTGAGCCAGACATTGGCTGTCTTGAGCTGTTCCATGGCCCAACGCTGGCATTTAAAGATTTTGGCGGGCGCTTTATGGCGCAGATGCTGACGCATATCAGTGGTGATAAACCAGTTACGATCCTGACTGCGACCTCTGGTGATACGGGTGCTGCGGTTGCCCATGCATTTTATGGTCTGAAAAACGTACGCGTCGTGATTCTGTATCCGCGCGGAAAAATCAGCCCACTGCAGGAAAAACTGTTCTGTACATTGGGCGGCAATATTGAAACCGTTGCGATTGATGGTGATTTTGATGCCTGCCAGGCGCTGGTCAAACAAGCTTTTGATGATGAAGAGCTGAAAGTGGCGCTGGGGTTAAACTCTGCCAACTCCATCAACATCAGTCGTTTGCTGGCGCAGATTTGCTACTACTTTGAAGCGGTTGCTCAACTGCCCCAGGAAGCGCGCAACCAGCTGGTGGTTTCCGTGCCAAGCGGCAACTTTGGTGATTTGACTGCGGGCCTGCTGGCAAAATCACTCGGCCTGCCAATCAAGCGCTTTATTGCGGCGACCAATGCGAACGATACCGTTCCACGCTTCTTAGCTAACGGCGAATGGACTCCGAAAACGACTGTGGCGACGCTTTCTAACGCCATGGATGTCAGTCAGCCAAACAACTGGCCGCGCGTTGAAGAGTTGTTCCGCCGTAAAACCTGGCGTTTGACCGATCTGGGTTATGCGACCGTGACTGACGAAACCACCAAAGCCACCATGCAAGAGCTGAAAGCGGTGGGTTATGTTTCTGAACCACACGCTGCTATCGCTTACCGCGCGCTGCGTGACCAGCTCCAGCCTGGCGAATATGGCCTGTTCCTCGGAACTGCACACCCAGCGAAATTTAAAGAGAGCGTAGAAGAGATCCTGGGCGAAACTTTGCCACTGCCTGCGGAACTTGCTGAGCGTGCTGACTTACCGCTGCTCTCCCATAATCTGCCAGCAGATTATGCCGCGCTGCGTGAACTGATGATGGGCAAAGCGTAAGTTTTTACGTTTTTCTAAAACCATCCCATTGAGTAATGCCGTTCGCTTAACCGCGAGCGGCATTTTTTTTGGATCGTTACTGTAGCTGGCAACCCGGTTCCACGCTTTGGCTAACAATGCGTGTGAACGTTGGCAGCGGGCAATATCCTTCAGCCGTCTGGTCGCTACAGCCAGGAATTTTTAGCTGCACACTTCCTGCGGGTTCCTTAAGGCTAAGTGGTGTTTGAGCGCGCAACTGCTCGAGTGTCTGATACACCATGCTCACGCTAACATATTGTTTCCCGGCTTTATCAGCCAGGCGCTCAAAGACCAAAGCGCCACCTGGAGGGGTGTTATCTGGTTGTCCTGGCAGCGTCCAGCTTATGTTGAGCATGCCTGAGATGTTGGCGATATTGGTATCGTGCCCGGCAATAAACAGGATCTTATTGTCCGGTGAGATATCAGGCAGCTTGCTTGCGGTGGCGTTCGGGTCCAGTGCATTGCTGATGGCCTGCAATAAAGGCGTTCCGTTATGTCTGGCGATATAAGGCGTGCGAGCCATCAAATCAAATTGGGTGTTATGCAGTTTCAGCAACGCCGCCCACTCTTGCTCTGAATGAATGTTACCCCACGCCGCTTTTGGCATCCCTTGCGCATATTCCAGCAGGAAAATCTCAGCAAGCGTAGACGAAAGGCCGATGGCCCCATCGAGGGTGATTTTGTTGCCGTTCTCTTGAATCGACAGCTTGCTCGGCATGGATTGCCCTAAATCACAGCTTTTATCCACACTATGTTTCTGACACCAGGCAGAATTTGCAAAGTTGAGGGTAGTGTTCATCAAGGCAAGGGAAGGGAGGTAGTGTTGGTTCAGATTATCAATAGGGTTTTGAGCCTCCTTTTCAACGGCCTGTTGAATCTGATTTTTCTCCATTGAGCAAATACCCGCTTTCACCGGATGGAACAAAGGATCGGCCTTTTCAAGATTCTGCTGGTGGTGAATAGTCAAACCACATTGCGGGGCAATTCCTGCCAGGAAAGCTTCGCCCGTTTTAAGCGTACGCTGATCGACGTCTGCCCAGACGTAAACTGAGTTGGGAGCAGGGCAATTTTTCTGCGATAAAATCCCCTGCTGTTGAAACTTCTCGCGATAAAACCCGCCCATCAGCCTAATCAGGTGCTCACCGCGGGGCGTGATGTAACCCAGTTTTACCGGCCATTCAGGCCAGGTATTTGGGGTTACGTCACGCATGGTTTGCGTCATTTTGGTTGGGGCTCTCACACCGTGGCGGCTGAGTATGACCACTTTTTCAACCTGATAACCTGAAGCGGGAGTTTCGCTGGCATACACCGTAGAACCTAATGAACATGCGGTGCCTATTGCGACGAGCAGACCATTTCGAAGCGTTATTTTTTGGCGTTTAAACGCAGATATTGTCATCTACAGCCTCTTTGTATTTGGTGTGTTAAAGCTGGATCTTCAGTCCGACAAATATACTCCAGACGAAAAAAAGTAACGTCGAGTTCGTCTCGTTAGAATGCACGCATATTCGTTTTTTTACGCCTGAATGATGGAGGAATTGTGCAGGAAACAAGGAGGGAAAATGTAGGAATTCCCATTAAATGCGGGCCGTTAGAGATTAGGATTGCGGAGAATAACAACCCCATGCTGTCAGGCATATGCTCTCTTCAACGACCCATTATGGGCATGAATGCAGTAAGGAGTAGCTTATGTTGAAATCAATTGTTCTCGCATTATCGATTCTGGTAGTCGTTCCGCTGGCTGCGCAGGCTTCAGAAATTACGCTTATTCCAGCGGTGAAACTGCAAATTGGCGATCAGGACCGGGGCGGTAATTATTGGGACGGCGGCCACTGGCGGGACCGTGGCTGGTGGAACGACCACTATGAATGGCGTGATAACAGATGGCATCCGCATGACCATCATGGCGATCGCCATGACCACCATGATAAGGACCATCACGATAACGGTAATCACTATGGCCAATACAAGCATCACTAAGCAAAACGCCAGCATTGTGCTGGCGTTTAGTTTTACTGCTCGTGACGCTTAAATACTAATTCATGTTTACCGGAAGCCGCTTCATCAAAGAAGTAACCGTCAGTGTTAAAACCCGTTAGTTGCTCAGGTTTAGTGAGTCGGTTTTCGATGATGTAGCGGCTCATCAGGCCGCGGGCTTTCTTGGCATAGAAACTAATGACTTTAAATTTGCCATTCTTCTCATCAAGGAACACCGGCTTGAAGATTTCTGCATTGAGTTTTTTCGGTTTTACCGATTTGTAGTACTCATCTGAAGCCAGGTTAATCACAACATTGTCACCTTGAGCTTCCAGCGCCTGGTTCAGTTTCTCGGTAATGGTGTCACCCCAGAAATGATACAGATCTTTACCCTGCGGGTTCTCAAGCTTAATGCCCATCTCCAGACGATATGGTTGCATCAGATCAAGTGGGCGCAATACGCCGTACAACCCGGATAGCATCCTTAAATGCTGCTGGGCGAAATCGAAATCTGCATCGCTAAATCCTTCAGCCTGCAACCCTGTATACACATCACCTTTAAACGCCAGAATGGCCTGACGCGCATTTTGTGGGGTGAATTCCGGGTGCCACTCGTGAAAACGGGTTTCGTTGAGTGAAGCCAGTTTGTCGCTGATATGCATCAGTGATGAGATTTGCGGCGCGCTAAGTTTACGAGCCACGGCAATCAACTGCTGGGAATAGTCCAGAAGCTCAGGTTGCGTATAGCGATCGGTCGGAAGATCGCTTTGATAATCCAAGGTTTTTGCAGGTGAAATTAAAATTAGCATGTTTGTTCCTGGCCGAATTATTTTGGGTATGGTAGCAAATTTCCTGAAAGTATTAGCCGATGGTTGCGATTAGCGCCTGGTTTCAGGGGGCTCCGGATTGTCCCAGATGCCCGGTGCCAGTTGGCTTTTAATTTCCGGAAAACGATTCGGGTCGAAAACGGGTGTTTTACCTAACTTTAACTGCCGCAGGTAATCGATACTGAGATCGCGGGCGACAGGCGAAAGCAGCAGAATTGCCGTGAGGTTAGTGACAGCCATAAACGCCATTGCTACGTCTGCCATTTGCCAGACTAATGGTAATGGAGAAAGGGTGCCAAACATTACCATTACCAGTGCCAGGCAACGGAATAGTACAGTAGCGAAAGGACTTTTTTGTTGTAAAAACAGAAGGTTGTTTTCTGCATAGGCGTAGTTGGCGACAATCGATGTGAACGCAAATAGCATAACAATGAGTGCGATAAATCCGGTTCCCCACGACCCCACTACACTACTAAGCGCTTGTTGTACCAGCCTTATGCCGTTCAAGTCAGGGCTTGCCGTATCCAGGATGCCTGAAAACAAGATAATCCCAGCGGTGGCTGAACAGATGATTATTGTATCAATCAACACACCAAACATCTGCACCAACCCTTGTGATGCGGGATGTGGTGGCCATGTCGCAGCAGCCGCTGCAGCGTTAGGTGAAGAGCCCATGCCAGCTTCGTTAGAAAACATACCGCGCTGAAAACCCGTGGTGATTGCCTGACTAATAGTAAACCCCAGGGCGCCCGATGCCGCTTCTTGCCAGCCAAACGCGCTTTTGAACACTAGCGAAACCACTTCGGGTAAACGCTCGATATTCAGCACCATCACAACCAGGCTCATCAACACCCAGATAAGCGCCATAAACGGAACCAACCATTGAGATATGCGTGCAGTACCGCGCATCCCGCCCCAAATCACGCCCGCAGTTAAGACAACGAGTGCAATGCCAACCCAGGTTTTGGGAATGCCGAAAGCGTTGTTAACGGCATTTGCGATTGAATTCGCCTGCACAGCGTTAAAAATCAAACCAAAGGCTATCATCAAGAAGATGGAGAACATCACGCCCATCCAGCGCATTCCCAGCCCACGTTCCATATACCACGCCGGGCCACCGCGATAATTGCCTTCGCTATCACGTGTTTTATAAAGCTGGGCAAGGGTGCATTCGACAAAAGAAGTCGCCATTCCGAGCATGGCTACGACCCACATCCAGAAAATAGCACCTGGACCACCGAGTGTTAGAGCCAGCGCCACGCCAGAAAGATTACCACTACCTACACGGGCAGCGAGGCTTGTGCAAAGCGCCTGAAATGAGGATATTCCGGAAGAATCTTTATTTTTATTCGCCAGAATTATGCTTCGAAACTGGGTCAAATAGCGGAATTGTACAAAACCACAGCGCCAGGTAAACCAAAGGCCTGCGCCGACTAACAAATAAATGAGGATGGAACCCCATAGTATCTCATTGATAAAAAGGAAAAAATCCGCCATTAACATCCCTCGTTTGCATGCGTTGTGAGCACAGCTAATGCGCGGTGGCCGCGCATGATCCTTTAGATTGCAGGCAAATAATACACGGTATTTATCAGTTTCGCGTTCAGTTCCTGCCGATGTGTTGCTGCGGTTGCACCTGAATTGCGTCGTGATATCATCAAGCCAGACCGGTTACATCCCCCTAACAAGTTACATCTAATGAGAAACACTATCATGACGGATAAATTGACCTCCCTGCGTCAGCTAACCACAGTAGTTGCGGACACCGGGGATATTGCGGCAATGAAGCTGTATCAACCGCAAGATGCCACCACTAACCCATCTCTGATCCTGAACGCTGCGCAAATTCCTGAATATCGCAAACTGATTGATGATGCGATTGCATGGGCGCGTGAGCAGAGCAGTGATCATGCACAACAGGTTGTGGATGCGACTGACAAGCTGGCGGTGAATATTGGTCTGGAAATCCTGAAACTGATCCCAGGTCGTATTTCTACTGAAGTTGATGCGCGTCTGTCTTATGACACCGATGCCAGCATCACTAAAGCAAAACGTCTGATCAAAATGTACAACGATGCGGGTATCAGCAATGATCGTATCCTGATCAAACTGGCTTCTACCTGGCAAGGCATCCGTGCTGCTGAGCAGCTGGAAAAAGATGGCATCAACTGTAACCTGACTCTGTTGTTCTCCTTCGCTCAGGCACGTGCTTGTGCAGAAGCCGGTGTGTTCCTGATCTCTCCATTTGTAGGTCGTATCCTTGACTGGTACAAAGCGAACACCGATAAGAAAGAGTACGCACCGCATGAAGATCCAGGTGTGGTTTCTGTTTCTGAAATCTACCAGTACTACAAACAGCATGGTTACGAGACTGTGGTTATGGGCGCAAGCTTCCGTAACCTGGGCGAAATCATCGAACTGGCTGGCTGTGACCGTCTGACCATCGCACCTGCTCTGCTTAAAGAGCTGGCTGAGAGCGAAGGCGCGGTTGAACGCAAACTGTCTTACACTGGTGATGTGAAAGCACGCCCAGAGCGTATGACTGAATCCCAATTCCTGTGGAGCCACAACCAGGATCCAATGGCCGTTGATAAACTGGCTGATGGCATCCGTAAGTTTGCTATCGACCAGGAAAAACTGGAAAAAATGATCGGCGACCTGCTGTAATCATTGCGCGTGGCCGGAGCTCTCTGGCCACGCTTTTTAGTGTTTCACCCTGTCTGCAACGCCCTCCACCGTGTATCATTCCGTTAAGTTTGATGATTTCCCGGGAATGATATGAATACCTTACGCATTGGCTTAGTTTCCATCTCTGACCGCGCCTCGAGCGGTGTATATCAAGATAAAGGCATTCCGGCGCTTGTTGACTGGCTGGAGCGCACCTTAACGACTCCATTCCAGATTGAAACGCGCTTAATCCCCGATGAGCAACCGCTTATTGAACAGGCGCTGTGTGAGCTGGTGGATGAAATGGCGTGTCATTTGGTGTTAACCACTGGCGGTACAGGCCCGGCGCGTCGTGATGTCACGCCTGATGCAACGCTTGCGGTTGCCGATCGTGTAATGCCTGGCTTTGGCGAGCAGATGCGCCAGATAAGCCTGCACTTTGTACCGACGGCCATTCTTTCACGTCAGGTTGGCGTAATTCGCAAACAGGCACTCATTCTGAATTTACCTGGGCAGCCGAAGTCTATCCAGGAAACCCTGGAAGGCGTAAAAGATGCTAATAACAAGGTTGTAGTGCCGGGGATTTTTGCGAGTGTACCGTATTGTATACAGTTATTAGATGGTCCATACATTGAAACGGATAGCTCTGTGGTAGCAGCTTTTCGCCCTAAAAGTGCCATTCGCGATACAAACTCCTAAAACCAAGTTGTTTGCGGTATAAGATGTAGTCACTCTGGCATGTGGAGTGTGGTTCGTTATAGTGAATTTGCTTTACAGCAAAATGGAAGCTAATAACCACACTCTACTCTGGAAGCAGGCTCTTATGGCACAACAACTCAATTCAACACATCGCACCAGACCCCTGAATCGTCAGGATTACAAAACCCTGACCCTTGCCGCTTTGGGTGGTGCGCTCGAATTCTACGACTTTATTATTTTCGTCTTTTTTGCCACCGTCGTTGGTGCGCTTTTCTTCCCGGCCGATATTCCTGAGTGGCTTCGTCAGCTACAAACTTTTGGTATCTTTGCCGCAGGCTATCTGGCTCGTCCGCTGGGTGGGATCATCATGGCGCACTTCGGCGACCTGGTTGGCCGTAAAAAAATGTTCACCTTGAGCATTTTACTGATGGCGCTGCCCACGCTTGCGATAGGGATGTTGCCAACCTATGAAACACTCGGTATCGCGGCACCTATATTGCTACTTCTGATGCGCGTGCTTCAGGGGGCGGCAATCGGTGGTGAAGTGCCAGGAGCATGGGTATTTGTCGCAGAACACGTTCCCTATAAACGTATTGGTATTGCATGTGGCACCTTAACTGCTGGTTTAACCGCCGGTATTTTGTTGGGTTCCGTGGTCGCGACCATTATTAATACCTCGATGACCCAGCAGGCAATCCATGATGGCGGCTGGCGTATACCGTTCTTCCTCGGTGGGATTTTCGGCTTGGTGGCGATGTATCTGCGCCGTTGGTTGCAAGAAACCCCAATCTTCCTTGAGATGCAGCAACGCAAAGCGCTGGCAGAAGAGTTGCCGTTGAAATCGGTCATCGCAAACCATAAAAAAGCGGTGGTGATTTCGATGCTGCTAACCTGGTTGTTGTCGGCGGGTATTGTGGTGGTCATTTTGATGGCACCAACCTGGTTGCAAAAACAGTTGGGTATTGCGCCAGCATTGACGCTTCAGGCGAACAGTATCGCCATCGTGATGTTGTGCATCGGTTGTATTCTGGCTGGGCTGATTATTGACCGTATAGGTGCCAGCAAGACCTTTACTTTCGGCAGCTTGTTATTGGCCGTGTGCAGTTGGATGTTCTATCACCTGACGGCAATTTATCCTGAATATCTTTTCTTATTCTATGGGCTTGCTGGTTTGAGCGTTGGTGTTGTGGGGGCAGTGCCGTTTGTGATGGTGCGAGCATTCCCGGCGGAAGTGCGTTTTAGCGGTATTTCGTTCTCTTACAATATGTCGTATGCCATTTTTGGTGGCCTGACGCCAATCTTTGTCACGATGTTATCTGCCATATCACCAATGGGACCAGCCTGGTATGTACTGGCGCTGGCAATGGTTGGGCTGGGATTGGGGATTTGGTTACGCAAAGATTTAACGCATGAAGATAAAGTGGTGGAAAGGCCGCTGCAACATTCATAAAAAAACGCGGAGGCTAGCCTCCGCGTTTTTGTTTTCTTACACGTGAGTGTAGAAATTAGTGTTTTTCACCAATTGGCAGCACGGTACGGCCAAACTGCTCATTGAGCACTTCGCCCATTGCCAGATAAATGGCGCTTGCACCACATACCAGGCCAATCCAACCCGCAACGTGAACGATGCTTTCGTTATCTACCAGGTGGCCAATAGCCAGCAGGGCAAACAGTACGGTCAGGCTACCAAACACGAACTGCAGCATACGTGGCGCAGAAGCCAGGGTGCCGAAGAACATGAACAGGGTGAAGATGCCCCACAGACCGAGATATGCACCGAGGAAGTGTGCGTTCGCAGCATCTGCAAGACCCATCTTAGGCATGATCAAAATGGCGACCAGAGTCAGCCAGAAAGAGCCATAAGAAGTGAAAGCTGTCAGGCCGAAAGTATTACCTTTCTTGAATTCCAACAGGCCGGCAAAAATTTGTGCGATACCACCGTAGAAAATGCCCATTGCAAGGATGTTGACATCAAAAGGGAAGATGCCGGTGTTATGCAGGTTGAGCAGAATGGTGGTCATGCCGAAGCCCATCAAGCCCAGGGGAGCTGGATTAGCCAACTTAGTGTTGCCCATAGTTCCTCTAAAATTCGTCTGAAAATGATTATATGTAGTCGCCACACAACTGCTAAAGGGCAGCGGGGCGCGGCATCATAATCAGGTCGAGAGCCTGAGTCCATGATCTAAACAGGTGTGAAGATGAAAATTTTTTTTGCCTTGCCCCTTGATGGCGAGCCGAGTGACCCCATCTTGTATGCAACCGCAGTTGATGGACCTGTAAAAAATCATGTTTGGGCAGTTGAAAGACTCTTGTTTGCCCGCATAACAGGTTCACGACCATATGACGAACAAATTTTAAGTGGAGACGTTTAGATGGGTAAAATTATTGGCATCGACTTGGGTACTACCAACTCTTGTGTAGCGATTATGGATGGTACTACTGCTCGCGTTCTGGAAAACGCCGAGGGCGACCGCACCACTCCTTCTATCATTGCTTATACGCAAGATGGTGAGATTCTGGTTGGTCAGCCGGCTAAACGTCAGGCAGTGACTAACCCGCAGAACACACTGTTCGCGATCAAACGCCTGATTGGCCGTCGCTTCCAGGATGAAGAAGTGCAGCGTGATGAAGCTATCATGCCGTACAAAATTATTGGCGCTGATAACGGTGATGCATGGATCGACGTTAAAGGCCAAAAAATGGCACCTCCGCAGATCTCTGCTGAAGTGCTGAAGAAAATGAAGAAAACTGCTGAAGATTACCTGGGCGAACCGGTAACTGAAGCTGTTATCACCGTTCCTGCATACTTCAACGATGCTCAGCGTCAGGCTACTAAAGATGCTGGCCGTATCGCAGGTCTGGAAGTGAAACGTATCATCAACGAACCAACCGCAGCGGCTCTGGCCTACGGTCTGGATAAAGAAGTTGGTAACCGTACTATCGCGGTATACGACTTGGGTGGTGGTACTTTCGATATCTCTATCATCGAAATTGATGAAGTTGATGGCGAGAAAACCTTCGAAGTTCTGGCAACCAATGGTGATACCCACCTGGGTGGTGAAGACTTCGATAGCCGTCTGATCAACTACTTAGTGGAAGAGTTCAAGAAAGATCAAGGTATCGATCTGCGTAACGATCCACTGGCTATGCAGCGTCTGAAAGAAGCTGCTGAAAAAGCGAAAATTGAGCTGTCTTCTGCTCAACAGACCGACGTGAACCTGCCGTACATCACAGCAGACGCGACTGGTCCAAAACACATGAACATCAAAGTGACTCGTGCGAAACTGGAATCCCTGGTCGAAGACCTGGTAAACCGTTCTATCGAGCCGCTGAAAGTTGCACTGCAAGATGCTGGCCTGTCTGTATCCGATATCCAGGACGTCATCCTGGTTGGTGGTCAGACTCGTATGCCAATGGTGCAGAAGAAAGTTACTGAGTTCTTTGGTAAAGAACCACGTAAAGACGTTAACCCGGATGAGGCTGTTGCAATCGGTGCAGCTGTTCAGGGTGGTGTGCTTGCTGGTGACGTGACTGACGTACTGCTGCTGGACGTTACCCCGCTGTCTCTGGGTATCGAAACCATGGGCGGTGTGATGACTTCACTGATCAATAAAAACACCACCATCCCGACTAAACACAGCCAGGTGTTCTCCACAGCTGAAGATAACCAGTCTGCGGTGACCATCCATGTGATTCAGGGTGAACGTAAACGTGCGGCCGATAACAAATCTCTGGGTCAGTTCAACCTGGATGGTATCAGCCCGGCACCGCGTGGCATGCCACAAATCGAAGTCACTTTCGATATCGATGCTGATGGTATCCTGCACGTTTCCGCGAAAGACAAAAACAGCGGTAAAGAGCAGAAAATCACCATCAAGGCTTCTTCTGGTCTGAATGAAGAAGAAATCCAGAAAATGGTGCGCGATGCGGAAGCTAACGCTGAGGCTGACCGTAAGTTCGAAGAACTGGTACAGACTCGCAACCAGGGTGACCACCTGATGCACAGCACTCGTAAGCAGGTTGAAGAAGCAGGCGATAAACTGCCAGCTGACGACAAAACTGCAATCGAATCTGCACTGAGTGCGCTGGAATCTTCTCTGAAAGGCGAAGACAAAGCTGACATCGAAGCGAAAATGCAGGCGCTGGCGGAAGTTTCTCAGAAACTGATGGAGCTGGCTCAGGCACAGCATGCAGAACAGCAAGCAGGTAACGCTACTGACGCTGGTAACTCTGCAAGCAAAGACGACGATGTTGTTGATGCTGAGTTCGAAGAAGTTAAAGACAAAAAATAATCGCCCTTTGAGCGGTTGATTCACTGGCACGGGCGTCGAGGTTTTCCTCTGCGCCCGTGCACGCATGTTAGGGGCAGACAAAAAAGATGGCGAAGAGAGACTATTACGAGGTTTTAGGCGTTCCGAAAAACGCGGAAGAGCGTGAAATCAAGAAAGCCTACAAACGCCTGGCAATGAAGTTCCACCCGGATCGTAATCAGGGTGACAAAGAGTCCGAAGGCAAATTTAAAGAAATCAAAGAAGCCTACGAAATCCTGACCGACGAGCAAAAACGTGCGGCCTATGACCAGTATGGTCATGCAGCGTTTGAGCAAGGCGGTATGGGCGGTGGTGGTCACGGCGGATTTGGCGGTGGCGGTGCTGACTTTGGTGATATCTTTGGCGACGTATTCGGTGACATCTTCGGTGGTGGCCGTCGTCAGCGTGCATCCCGCGGTGCCGATTTACGCTACAACATGGACTTAACGCTGGAAGAAGCCGTCCGTGGCGTGACTAAAGAGATCCGCATTCCAACGCTCGAAGAGTGTGGTGTTTGCCACGGTAGCGGCGCGAAAGCGGGCTCTAAGCCACAGACTTGCCCGACTTGTCATGGACAAGGCCAGGTACAAATGCGTCAGGGCTTCTTTACCGTGCAGCAAAGCTGTCCGCACTGTCAGGGTCGCGGTTCAATTATTAAAGATCCGTGCAATACCTGTCATGGGCATGGCCGTGTAGAGAAAACTAAGACCCTGTCGGTGAAAATCCCGGCTGGCGTTGATACCGGTGACCGTATTCGTCTGGCAGGTGAAGGCGAAGCAGGTGAGCATGGTGCGCCATCAGGTGATTTATACGTCCAGGTTCAGGTTAAACAGCACCCAATCTTTGAGCGTGAAGGTAATAACCTGTATTGCGAAGTGCCTATTAACTTTGCGATGGCCGCATTGGGTGGCGAGATTGAAGTCCCGACACTGGATGGTCGTGTAAACCTGAAAGTGCCTGGTGAAACGCAAACTGGCAAATTGTTCAGAATGCGTGGTAAAGGGGTGAAATCTGTACGTGGCGGGGCTCAGGGGGACCTGTTATGCCGCGTTGTTGTAGAAACCCCGGTTAGCCTGAATGAAAAGCAAAAACAATTGCTGCGCGATCTGGCGGAAAGTTTTGGTGGGCCAAGTGGTGAAAAGAACAGTCCGCGTTCAAAGAGCTTCTTTGATGGCGTGAAGAAATTCTTTGACGATCTAACCCGCTAAACTTAACTTCCTTCTTGGTTGTAAAAAGCCTGAATCGAATATTTTTGATTCAGGCTTTTTTTATGCGCGTGTTATTCATTAGTTTTTTATGTGATTCGATTCGTTATTTCCGATCATTTGTTGCAATATAATCTACTTTTATCGATGTGTTAGACAGGCTATGCTTAATACATATTAATGCCCTAAATGATTTAAGGCAGTTTGAAAATCGGGATGAAAAGATGACAAAAAAACTAAAATACTTTTTCAATAATGATGCCTCCAGCGGCATCTTTTTAATCCTTGCCGCTGTACTGGCAATGGTTCTTGCCAACCTGAGTTCCACCAGTGAGCTGTACCAGTCGTTTTTAAATACACCGGTAGAGGTGCGTATTGGTTCGCTGGATATCAGTAAAAATCTACTGCTGTGGGTCAACGATGCATTGATGGCAATCTTCTTCCTGATGATTGGCCTTGAAGTAAAACGCGAAATGGTTAGCGGCTCGCTTGCCAGTATGCGTCAGGCGTCGTTCCCGGTTATCGCGGCATTAGGTGGCATGGTTGTCCCGGCGGCAATCTATTTGCTGTTTAACTTCCAGGACCCAATCACGCGTGAAGGTTGGGCGATTCCGGCGGCAACTGATATCGCTTTCGCGCTGGGTATTCTGGCATTGCTGGGCAACCGCGTACCTGTCGCGCTTAAAGTGTTCCTGATGGCTTTGGCCATTATTGACGACCTGGGCGCAATCGTGATTATTGCTCTGTTCTACACCAGCGATCTTTCAATCCTTTCGCTGGCTGTTGCTGCAGGTGCTATCGCTGTACTGGCATTACTGAATATCTGCAATGTGCGCCGTACTGGTTTGTATATTCTGGTTGGTGTGGTGCTGTGGACCGCAGTATTGAAATCGGGCGTACACGCAACACTTGCTGGGGTAATCATTGGTTTCCTTATCCCATTGAAAGAAAAAGATGGGCGTTCTCCGGCGAAAGAATTGGAGCATGTGCTTCATCCCTGGGTCGCATTCTTGATCCTGCCGTTGTTTGCTTTTGCCAATGCAGGCGTTTCATTAAGCGGTGTGACTTTTTCCGGGTTGACCTCGTTGCTACCGATGGGGATTATGGCGGGTCTGTTTATCGGCAAGCCACTGGGTATTAGCCTGTTCTGCTGGGCTGCACTGAAACTGAAGCTGGCAACCTTGCCTGAAGGGACGACCTGCAAGGAAATCATGGCGGTCGGCGTGCTGTGCGGGATTGGCTTCACAATGTCTATCTTTATTGCATCGCTGGCATTTGACGGTGCAGACCCTGCGCTGATTACCTGGGCTAAGCTGGGCATTCTATTGGGGTCACTGTTCTCAGCTGTCGTCGGTTACTGCATGTTGAGAAGCCGCTTCAGCTCGCCGTTACAGCATCATTAATTTTATCTACTAACGGCTCCTCGGGAGCCGTTAGCTAATGGATTGTTTATCAGGGAGTGAAAAACATATGTCACACATAAATTACAACCATCTATATTACTTCTGGCATGTCTGCAAAGAAGGGTCAGTGGTAGGTGCTGCTGAAGCGCTCTACTTAACACCACAAACAATCACCGGCCAGATCAAAGCGCTGGAAGAACGCCTGCAAGGTAAACTCTTCCGCCGCCAGGGGCGTGGTCTGGTTCCTTCTGAATTAGGCCAGCTTGTTTTCCGCTATGCAGACCGTATGTTTACCTTGAGCCAGGAAATGCTGGATATCGTGAACTACCGCAAAGAATCCAGCCTGTTGTTTGACGTTGGTATTGCAGACGCATTATCAAAACGTCTGGTGAGCGGCGTGCTTGATGCGGCTGTTGTTGAAGATGAGCAAATCCACCTGCGCTGTTTTGAATCGACTCACGAAATGCTGCTTGAGCAATTAAGCCAACATAAACTGGATATGATCATCTCTGACTGCCCGATAGATTCAACTCAGCAGGAAGGGCTATTCTCGGTGAAAATCGGCGAATGTGGGATTAGCTTCTGGAGCCAAAATCCGTTGCCAGATTTACCTTTCCCTGCCTGTCTTGAAACCCGACGTTTGTTGATTCCAGGCCGCCGTTCGATGTTAGGGCGTAAGATTTTGAACTGGATTAACACTCAGGGGTTGAAGGTGGAAATTCTCGGTGAGTTTGATGATGCCGCCCTGATGAAAGCCTTTGGTGCTGCACACAATGCAATTTTTGTGGCGCCAACGCTCTATGGGCAGGATATCTACAACGATGAGAACATTGTCGAGATTGGGCGCATTGAGAACGTGATGGAAGAGTACCACGCGATATTTGCAGAACGCATGATTCAACATCCGGCGGTACAGCGTGTGTGTAACCGGGATTACTCAGCGTTATTCAAAGAGGCTTAAATCTGGACTCAAATTTCAGATATAAAAAAACCGGCGTAAGCCGGTTTTTTTCAAGCTAACAACAAGTTGGTGATTAAGCCAGTTTGTTGATTTGCGCTACAAGGTTAGCCTTATGACGCGCAGCTTTGTTTTTGTGGATCAGACCTTTGCTAGCCTGACGATCCACGATTGGTTGCATTTCGTTAAATGCTTTCTGTGCAGCAGCTTTGTCGCCAGTTTCAATCGCTGCGTATACTTTCTTGATGAAAGTACGCATCATAGAGCGACGGCTTGCGTTGTGCTTACGAGCCTTTTCAGACTGTACAGCACGTTTCTTAGCTGATTTGATATTAGCCAAGGTCCAACTCCCAAATATGATCTATGTAGACAATTCAAAGGCCGAGGAATATGCCCTCTTAGCCTTCTTTTGTCAATGGATTTGTGCAAATAAGCGCCGTTAAATTTACGGAGCCTCTTACGTTGTGATGGCGCGGATTCTACCAGCATAACGGTCATGAATACAGCTTTAAGCAACAAAAATCGTCCAGTGATGCGCATCTACGTAGAAACCAGGTGCCAGTTCGATGAAATCCTTAATGCTTTATGCCAAAGGGTACAATCGCCGGTTAACCTTCACCGTGGTAATTGATATAATCCGCCGATTTCCACTGTTTTGAGCCAGCCATGAAGCTGATACGCGGCATACATAATTTACGCCAGAACCACCACGGGTGTGTCCTCACCATTGGGAATTTCGATGGCGTGCATCGAGGCCACAAGTCCCTGCTAAAAGGGTTGTGTGCACAAGGGCGTGCGCGAAATCTGCCGGTGATGGTCATGATCTTTGAACCGCAACCGCTTGAGCTGTTCGCGGGCGATAAAGCCCCAGCGCGCCTCACACGCCTGCGCGAAAAGCTGCGTTATCTGGCTGAGTGTGGTGTGGACTACGTGCTGTGTGTGCGATTTGACAGGCGCTTTGCTGCGCTCACGGCGCAAAACTTTGTCAGCGAACTTTTGGTCGACCGCCTCGGGGTAAAATTCCTCGCCGTAGGTGATGATTTCCGCTTTGGTGCTGGTCGCCAGGGGGATTTCTTGTTATTACAGAAGGCTGGCCTCGAATATGGTTTTGACGTCACCAGTACGCAGACTTTCTGCGAAGGTGGAGTACGAATCAGCAGTACGGCTGTTCGCCAGGCACTGGCTGATGACGATTTAACGCTTGCCGAGAGTTTACTGGGTCATCCGTTTATCATCTCAGGGCGTGTTGTCCATGGTGATGAACTGGGGAGAACCATTGGTTTCCCAACGGCTAACTTACCGTTGCGTCGTCAGGTTTCCCCTGTCAAAGGGGTGTTTGCGGTAGAAGTCGCAGGCCTTGGCGATAAACTGCTGCCGGGCGTTGCCAACATTGGTACACGGCCAACGGTAGCGGGCCTGCGCCAACAGCTGGAAGTCCATTTGCTGGACGTTGCAATGGACTTGTATGGGCACCATATTGATGTGGTGCTGCGTAAAAAAATACGAAATGAACAACGGTTTGCTTCGCTTGATGAACTGAAAGCGCAAATCGCCAAAGATGTGGTAACCGCCCGCGAATTTTTTGGGCCTAATACCTGAGCAAGCTAACAACGGAACCGAGAATCTAATGAGTGACTTTAAATCTACCCTGAATTTACCGGAAACAGGGTTCCCGATGCGTGGCGATCTCGCTAAACGCGAACCGGGCATGCTGGCTCGCTGGAATGATGATGACCTGTACGGTATCATCCGTAATGCAAAGAAAGGCAAAAAATCCTTCATTCTGCATGATGGCCCTCCATACGCGAACGGCAACATTCACATTGGTCACTCAGTTAACAAGATTCTGAAAGACATTATCGTAAAGTCCAAAGGGCTTTCCGGTTTTGACTCTCCGTATGTTCCTGGCTGGGACTGTCACGGTCTGCCAATTGAGCTGAAAGTAGAACAGTTGATCGGTAAACCCGGTGAGAAAGTTTCTGCGGCTGAATTCCGTGCTGCGTGCCGTAAATATGCGGCTGAGCAGGTAGATGGGCAGCGTGCCGATTTCATTCGTCTGGGTGTTTTGGGCGACTGGTCACGTCCGTATCTGACTATGGACTTCAACACCGAAGCGAACATCATTCGTGCGCTCGGTAAAATTGTCGGTAATGGCCACCTGCATAAAGGCGCTAAACCTGTGCACTGGTGTGTCGACTGCCGTTCAGCTCTGGCTGAAGCAGAAGTTGAATACTATGACAAAACCTCCCCATCAATCTTTGTTAGCTTCCAGGCCGTTGATGCAGATGCGGTAAAAGCTAAATTTGGTGTAGCGCAGGTTGATGGCCCAGTTTCTATGGTTATCTGGACTACGACGCCGTGGACACTGCCTGCTAACCGTGCAGTCTCCCTGAATGCTGAGTTCGAATATGTTCTGGTGCAAGTTGATGGTCAGGCGCTGATCGTTGCCAAAGATTTGCTCGAAAGCGTAATGAAAAGCGCAGCTATCGCCGAGTGGACGGTTCTGGGTACTGCCAAAGGCGCGGATCTGGAATTAACCCGTTACAAACACCCGTTCTTAGATTTCGATGTTCCTGCGATTCTGGGCGACCACGTTACGCTGGAAGCGGGTACCGGTGCGGTTCACACCGCCGGCGGCCACGGCCCTGACGACTATGTGATCAGCCAGAAATACAACCTGGAAATCGCAAACCCGGTTGGCCCGGACGGTTGCTACCTGCCTGGTACTTATGAAGGTCTGGACGGCGTTCAGGTGTTCAAAGCTAACGACCTGATCGTTAACATTCTGCGTGATAAAGGCGCTCTGCTGCACGTTGAAAAACTGCTGCACAGCTACCCGCACTGCTGGCGCCACAAAACGCCGATCATCTTCCGTGCTACGCCGCAGTGGTTTATCAGCATGGATCAAAAAGGTCTGCGTGAGCAGTCGCTGAAAGAGATCAAAGGCGTGCAGTGGATCCCGGACTGGGGCCAGGCGCGTATCGAATCCATGGTAGCTAACCGCCCGGACTGGTGTATCTCTCGTCAGCGTACCTGGGGCGTGCCAATGTCTCTGTTCGTACACAAAGACACGGAAGAACTGCACCCGCGCACGCTGGAGCTGATGGAAGAAGTCGCTAAACGTGTTGAACAAGACGGCATCCAGGCGTGGTGGGATCTCGATCCGCGTGACATCATGGGTGACGACGCTGACAACTACACCAAAGTGCCAGACACCCTGGACGTGTGGTTCGACTCCGGCTCAACGCACTCATCGGTGGTTGATGTGCGCCCTGAATTCAACGGCCATGCGGCAGACATGTATCTGGAAGGTTCGGATCAGCACCGCGGCTGGTTCATGTCTTCCCTGATGATTTCGACGGCAATGAAAGGCAAAGCGCCTTACCGCCAGGTACTGACTCACGGTTTCACCGTGGATGGTCAGGGCCGCAAAATGTCCAAATCCATCGGTAACACCGTTTCTCCGCAGGACGTGATGAACAAACTGGGCGCGGATATTCTGCGTCTTTGGGTGGCATCAACGGATTACACCGGTGAAATCGCCGTGTCTGATGAGATCCTGAAACGCGCTGCTGACTCTTATCGTCGTATCCGTAACACCGCACGTTTCCTGTTGGCGAACCTTAACGGCTTCAATCCAGAAACCGATATGGTGAAACCGGAAGAGATGGTGGTACTGGACCGCTGGGCAGTGAGCTGTGCGCAGGATGCACAAACCGACATCCTCGCAGCGTACGAAAACTACGACTTCCACGAAGTGGTGCAACGCCTGATGCGTTTCTGCTCCATCGAAATGGGCTCCTTCTATCTCGATATCATCAAAGACCGCCAGTACACCGCGAAATCCGATAGTGTTGCACGTCGTAGCTGCCAGACTGCTCTGTTCCACATTGCAGAAGCGCTGGTTCGCTGGATGGCACCAATCATGTCCTTTACCGCTGACGAAATCTGGGCATTCCTGCCTGGCAACCGTGAGAAATACGTCTTCACTGGCGAGTGGTATGAAGGTCTGTTCGGCCTGGCTGACAGCGAAACGATGAACAATGAATACTGGGACACGCTGCTAACCGTGCGTGGCGAAGTGAACAAAGTTATCGAACAAGCGCGTGCTGATAAGCGTGTGGGCGGCTCTTTGGAAGCGGATGTCACTCTGTTTGCTGACAACGAACTGGCTGCGAAGCTAAACAGCCTGGGCGAGGAATTGCGATTTGTCCTGTTGACCTCCGGCGCTGAAGTTGTCGATTATGCGCAGGCAACTGAAGACGCACAGCAAAGCGAAATCCTGAAAGGATTGAAAGTTGCTCTGCGTAAAGCCGACGGTGAGAAATGCCCGCGTTGCTGGCATTACACCACCGACGTCGGTCAGGTAGCGGAACACGCAGAAATCTGTGGCCGCTGTGTAACCAACGTAGCCGGTGACGGCGAAAAGCGTAAATTTGCCTGATGAGTAAATCGATTTGTTCTACCGGACTGAGCTGGCTGTGGCTGGTGGTCGTGGTACTGATCGTCGATCTGGGCAGCAAATACCTGATCCTCCAGCATTTCATGCTGGGGGACACCGTATCGCTGTTCCCGTCGTTGAATCTGCACTATGCCCGCAATTACGGCGCCGCATTTAGTTTCCTTGCGGATAAAGGCGGCTGGCAGCGCTGGTTCTTCGCGGGTATCGCTATTGGTATCTGCGTGATTCTGGCGGTGCTGATGTACCGTGCAAAAGCAAGCCAGAAGCTGCATAACATCGCCTATGCTTTAATCATTGGCGGTGCACTTGGTAACTTGTTTGACCGGTTATGGCACGGTTTTGTGGTCGACATGATTGATTTCTATGTCGGCGACTGGCACTTCGCCACGTTTAACTTAGCTGATACGGCAATCTGTATCGGTGCGGCGCTGATTGTGCTGGAGGGCTTCTTTGTCTCCTCCGACAAGCCCGCAAAGCAAAAAGGGTAACCCATGGCTGAGTCTATCCAGGCCAATAGCAGAGTATTAGTGCATTTCACGCTGAAACTCGAAGATGGCTCCACCGCCGAGTCGACCCGCAATAACGGCAAACCGGCGCTCTTCACGCTGGGTGACGAAACGCTGTCACCGGGCATGGAAGACCAGCTTGTCGGCCTAAAAGCAGGGGATAAAAAAGCATTCTCTCTGGCACCTGAATCGGCGTTTGGTATTCCAAGCCCGGACATGATTCAGTATTTCTCGCGTCGTGAATTTATTGATGCGGGTGAGCCGGTGCCAGGGGCGATTATGCTGTTCACCGCAATGGATGGCAGCGAGATGCCAGGTGTAGTGCGTGAAGTCAACGGCGATTCCATCACCGTTGACTTTAACCACCCACTCGCCGGGCAAACCATTCATTTTGATATCGAAGTACTGGAAATCGACCCGGTACTGGAGGCGTTGAATGCAGATCCTGTTGGCTAACCCTCGCGGCTTTTGTGCCGGGGTAGACCGCGCTATCAGCATTGTTGAAAACGCGCTGGCCATTTACGGTGCGCCGATTTATGTCCGTCACGAAGTGGTGCACAACCGCTACGTGGTTGATAGCCTGCGGGAACGCGGGGCGATTTTCATCGAGCAAATCAGTGAAGTGCCTGATGGCGCAATCCTGATTTTTTCAGCGCACGGTGTTTCCCAGGCGGTTCGCAACGAAGCTAAAGGCCGTGATTTAACGGTGTTTGATGCGACCTGTCCGCTGGTGACTAAAGTGCATATGGAAGTCGCTCGCGCCAGCCGTCGTGGTGAAGAGTCCATTCTGATTGGCCATGCTGGTCACCCGGAAGTGGAAGGCACCATGGGCCAGTACAGCAACCCGAAAGGTGGCATGTACCTGGTTGAATCACCGGAAGATGTCAGCAAACTGGATGTGAAAAACGAAGCCAAACTGTCGTTTATGACGCAGACCACGCTCTCTGTTGATGACACCTCTGACGTGATTGATGCGCTGCGTAAACGCTTCCCGAAAATCATCGGTCCACGTAAAGACGATATTTGCTATGCCACCACCAATCGCCAGGAAGCTGTGCGTGCGCTGGCTGATGAAGCAGATGTGGTGTTGGTTGTTGGCTCGAAAAACTCCTCCAACTCCAACCGTCTGGCAGAGCTTGCACAGCGCATGGGCAAGGCCGCATATCTGATTGACGATGCGACTGATATCCAGGAATCATGGGTTAAAGATGCGGTTTGCGTCGGTGTTACGGCAGGGGCGTCTGCGCCAGATATTCTGGTGCAAAACGTTCTGGCTCGCCTGCGTGAATTAGGCGGCAGCGAAACCCGTGAGCTGGTGGGGCGTGAAGAAAACATTATTTTCGAAGTGCCGCGTGAATTGCGTATGGATGTGAAAGAAGTCGAGTAATCGGCATCCATCGCAAACACCAAATTCAAAAGGGGAGCTTATGCTCCCCTTTTTTGATCAAGTGTCACTCCTCACAGCTGGAAGTCAGTCAGGAAGCGATCAATGATCTGATGGTCTTCACTGGAAAGTTGCCAGCCAGGCTTGCGGCAATAGTCTGTTGCGATAATTCCACGCTTCATCAAAATCGTTTTCTCAACCTGAATGATGTATTCGCAATGCGTCATCCAGCGTTGGATATAAGGTAACAACGCCTGATGTAGTGCCTCGGCTTGTGCCGTTTCGCCCCGCTGCCAGTGCTGATAAATCCGCACATACACTTCAGTAAAAGAACAGCCCGGCATCACGCCTTTACCTCCAGCCGCAAGCATTTGCAGCATATACAGCCCGGCGTAGCCGTTGAGTACGCTGGCCTGTGAGGCTTTAGCGAGAAACTCCCTTGTATAGTCTACGGGTGGGTTACACTCGATTTTGAATACCGCATGCGGGTAGCGATCTGCAACTGCCGCCAGTTGTTCCGGCGTTATCGCCAGCCCGGTTTCACCCGGCGCGTACTGCACCATCACCGGAATATCCACCGCTTCCAGCACGGCAAAAATATGTGCCTGAATTGTTTGCGGATTAGGGCTGAGGAAAAACGGTGGTAGCAGCATCAGCGCATCTGCGCCAAGGCTGGCATAGAAACGAGCGCGCTTTACCGCCACTTCCGTGCTGTGGTCGGTCACCGACATTGCCCGATACAGCGAACTGCCCGCAAGAGTTCTGATAAACATTTGTGCCAGCCGGTTGCGCTCGCTGTCTTCCAGTTTGGGAAACTCGCTAGCGATACCAAAAAGAGTGGTTCCTTGCACGCCCGTCGTCGCGAGATGCTCCAGCAGGCGAACAAAACTCACTTCATCAATTTCGCCGCTAGTGGTAAAAGGCATTGCGACAATAGGGTTCACACCGCCAATATCTTGTGCCGTATAGTGCATTGTCATCAGTCGTCCTCCCTGTCAGCCAACACGGCACCTTGTGCGGCGGGGAGTGCCCAACGGCGATACAACCGCAGGAAACCGCGTGGAACTTCTTTATCGACCGGCTTCCAGTTTTCACGGCGCGTAGCCAGAACGGTTTCTTCAACATGCAATGTCAGCGTGCGGGACGGAATATCAATGGAGATTTCATCCCCATCCTCTACCAGGCCCAGTTCGCCGCCATCAACGGCTTCCGGGGAAATATGTCCGACGAACAAACCGCGATTCGAGCCGGAGAAGCGCCCGTCGGTAATCAGTGCGCAGGTGTCAGAAAGGCCCATACCTTCCAGCGATTTCATCGGCTTATACATTTCTGGCATGCCAGGGCCGCCTTTCGGGCCTTCATAGCGCAGAACCAGCACGCTGCCCGGCTGAATTTGACCGGACATAATTGCTTCCACGGATTCCTGCTCGCTATTGAACACTACCGCCGGGCCACGGAATACCATCAGGTTTTCCGGTACAGCGGCAGGTTTCACCACACAACCCAGCGGCGAAAGGTTACCGTGCAGCACCGCAACGCCCGCTTCGTTACGTACCGGAATGGCAAGTGTATGGATCACTTCCGGGCGGCAACTTGGTTTTGTTTCGGCAATCAGTTCCGCTTTGGTTTTGCCAGCAACGGTCAGCGCATCCAGGTGCATCAGCTTGCTGATTTCTACTTCGACCGCTTGCACGCCACCCGCTTCCCAGAAGTCGATCATATCGTGCTCGGACGCCGGATAAAGTGAGGCGACCAGCGGGACACGGTGGCTTAACTCATCGAAAGCAGACAGCGGCAGGTGACCCAACTCCGCTTCGTAGTAAATAGCCTGAAGATGCAAAATCGCGTTGGTGGAACCGCCCGTAGCCAGCAGATAAACCATCGCGTTGTGAATGGATTCTGCGGTAATAATCTGGCGCGCGTTCACGCCATTGAGCACCAGCTCCACTGCCTGGCGGCCAGTTTCAACGGCGCAGTCGCGGCGCTCCTGCGACACTGCAGGTAGCGTGCTGCTACCCGGCAAACTCATACCCAGCACTTCACCAATGCAACACATGGTGTTGGCTGTACCGTACATGGTGCAGGAACCCGGGCCTGGTTCGGCGATATTTTCGATATGAGCGAACTCTTCTTCACTGATTTCACCACGCTTTTTCCAGCCAATGGCTTCGGTAACGATATTGCCGTCCCAGTGTTTGCCTTTGTATTCAGCCGGATACATTGGGCCGCCGTTGACCATAATCGCCGGGATGTCTAATCGCGCTGCCGCCATCAACATCGCCGGAACGATTTTGTCGCACGAACCGAGCAGCACCATGCCGTCAAAACGGTGGGCGCGCATCATCACTTCAATTGAGGCCGTAATCACTTCGCGGGCGGCGAGGATATAGCGCATCCCTAAATGCCCTTCGGCGATACCGTCGCAAGGGGCAATGGTGCCAAACACCATGCCCACGCCTCCGGCTTCTTCAATGCCTTCCAGCACTTTGGCTGTTAGCTCATTGAGGTTGGCATGACCTGCCGTCGCGTTGGTGTAGCTGTTCACCACCGCAATAACAGGTTTGCGTAGTTGTTCATCGGTATGACCCATTGATTTATACAGCGCACGTTTCAGCGCGCCGTCATCACCTTCAAGGATTGGGTTGAAATGCGTGCCACAGCTGACACATCCGCCACATCCACTCATAGTTTTCATCTCTTCTAAACGTTAGCGATCGATAGTCGCGTTGAAAGGCTGCACAGCGTCAGGCTGCTCAGTTGTCTGTTCGAGGGCTGTTATCACTTTTTTGGGGTTTGCCAGGCGAGCAGGCAGAGTCAGAATTAACGGCGCACACAGCAGCAAGAAGGCGGCCAGAATATATAAACCAGTGTCGGTGCGTCCGGTCGTGTCTTTCAGCCAGCCGAGCACTGTCGGGCCAAAGAAACCCGCCAGATTGCCGATGGAGTTAACGAAAGCGATACCCGCTGCGGCAGCGGTACCCGAAAGCAGGGCGCCAGGCAGGCTGATATAGGTTGGAATCAATGCCAGAGTGCCGGACATCGCCACGCAAATCCACGCCATCATCCAGAAGGTAGAACCGCTGCAATAAGCACTCAGCGCAAGCCCCACGCAACCAATCATGGCTGGAATAGCAATGTGCCAACGGCGTTCTTGTTTCAGGTCAGAATGGCGACTGTTCCACACCATAAAGCAGGCACCGAAGACATACGGCAGTGCAGCGAGTAGGCCGATATGGAAATCGTCGCTCACGCCGGAGCTTTTGATGATCGACGGCAGCCAGAAGTTGATACCGTAGTAGCCGATATTGAAGCTAAAGAACACTACCGCCAGCAGCCAGACGTAGCCATTTTTCAGCATGCCTTTCAGGCTGCTGTCTACTTTCCCTTTATTGGCGCGCTCGCGGTTGGCTGCATCTTTTGCCAGATCGTTAATGACGACCTGTTTTTCAGCATCGCTCAGCCACTTCGCCGACTTCACATCGTTATCAAGATAACGCAGCACCACAAAAGCGAGCAGGAAAGAGGGAATAGCTTCAACCAGGAACAGCCACTGCCAGTTGTGCAGGCTACCTACGCCCTCGAAAAGCTTAAGGATCAGGCCGGAAAGCGGGCTGCCAATAATTGTTGAAAGCGGTGTTACCAGAATAAATAGCCCGAGGGTGCGGGCGGAGCGCCACGAAGGGAACCACAGCGTGAGATAGAACACGATGCCAGGGAAGAAACCGGCTTCCGCCACGCCCAGTAAGAAACGCACTACATAAAACTGTGTCGGCGTGGTGACAAACATCATGCCTGCCGAAAGCACCGCCCAGGTCACCATGATGCGGGCAATCCAGAAGCGTGGCCCAAAGCGTTGCATCAGCAGGTTGCTCGGCATCTCAAACAGGAAGTAGCCGATAAAGAAGATGCCCGCTCCGAGTCCATATACTGTATCGCTAAAATTCAGCGCATCTTGCATGTGGAGTTTGGCGAACCCGACGTTAACGCGGTCCAGGTAGGCGAAGAAATAGCATACGATTAAAAACGGGATCAGGCGTCGTGTAATCTTGCTATAAACCTTTGACTCCGCTACCGAAGCTGTGGGTTTGTTGTCCAGAGTTTTGCTCATTGTTCTATCTCCAGAAAATTCAGGGTAAGAGGTTTTTTTATTGTGTAGGGAATTTAATGTTCTATTGTTTAAGCCAGGCTTGCTGATACGCCTGTGCTCGTTCACGTAATAAAACCATGCTCATACCTGCCTGATACAACCCGCCGCCCAAGCCAAAACCATTGGCTCCTGCCTGAATATAGCTACGCATTTGCGCGGCATCAGGTTGGATACCACCGACGGGTAAACAGGCCACTTCACGTGGGATAATTGCGCGGAACGCTTTGGTTATTACTGGGGTGATATGTTCAGCCGGGAATAATTTCAGAGCGCTCGCCCCGGCATCTATGGCGCTAAAAGCCTCGCTTGGTGTCATGATGCCAGGGAGACTTATCAAGCCGCGTTTCACTGAATGGCGAATCACATCGGGATTACAGTTTGGGGAGATGATCAATTGCCCGCCGCATTCAGCAACGCTATCCACTTGTTCCACATTTAACACTGTGCCCGCACCGACATAGCCACGGTTGCCTACGGTATCTCTCATCAGGTGAATTGATTTCAGTGCCGAGGGGCTATTAAGGGGGACTTCCAGGTAATGGAAACCGCACTCCAGCAGAATTTCTGCGGCTTCAACAGCATGCTCCGGCGTTATACCGCGCAAAATGGCAATCAACGGTAGAGGCTCTTGTTGCCAATGAGTAATAAATTGTTCCGGGCTCATGATCGGTTTCCTTGGAGTTGGGTGAAGAGGTGCCACAGGCCATGAATGAAGCAGTCATCGCCGTTGGCCGGGGAGAAATTGAGATCCATCAGACTTGCCGCAAGCTCATAGCGGGCGGTCAACGACGGGCTGCCGACTAACCATGCGTGAAGCGCTGCGGGTAGCGCCTGCAATTCATAACCGATGGTTAAACCAGACAGATAGCTATGAACGCTGGCTTCTTTTATTTCACCGGCCAGGCGGCGAGTGCGTGCTGAGAAGATCAAATGGGTGAATGGCGCGCCTTGCATCGCTTTTCTCACGCCCAGAAGGAAGGCTTCGTTATCTTCCTGCTGCTCCGGCAATGCGCGGCCAAGAATGGAATGCTGGGATAACAGCGAGAAGATTTCGCCAGTCATAAACGTGGAGGAAGCCGTTATTTCGCCCAGGCGCAGTTGCGCATGTTTGCTGTGTGTGCCCGGCAGTAAAACGAAATGTTCATCGGCGGGATGTAAAGCGCTCAAGCCGAAAAGCTGCACTTCTTCACCGCGCATCACGTCTGGCTGGCCAAACTGACTGGTGCCGTTAGCGCCGGGAATCAGCCATGCCTGGCTGCCCCAGGGTGTGGTAAACGCCAGCGTGCGCGATGCCAAATCCTGCGCATTGCACGGTAGCGGCGCATAAGGTACTTCATGCCAACCCTGCTGCGAACCGACCATTCCTGCCATCACAATCGGCAAATTGCCATATTGCTCAAGCCACGTTTGCAGCAGGTTTTGCAGCGTAGGTGCAAATTGATCCTTCTCGACGGATAACAATCCGCAAGGCTGGCTAATTCTGGAAACCTGCTTTGAACCCTGCATCAAAAATGCACGGAAGTTGGTTGTTCCCCAGTCGATGGCAATCCAGTGAGTTTTCATTCAAGTAATACAAACCATGCAATCTTGTAATACAAGAATGCTAGAGCAAAAAAACATCACAGTGTGTGAGGGAGATCGAAATTACGTCAGATGAGGATCAAATAATGTGGTCGAACATTTCCGGGCGATCTTGCCAGATACGTTTTTTGGCAGCATTTAATAAGATGGTGCGCATTTGCTGGCGGGCAGTTTCGACTTGTTTCAGGCGAATAGCATCAAACAATTGAAAGTGATCATCGACGGCGACTTTGGTTTGGCGAACATCTTTCTCAATTGTTTGTTTGAAAGAGAGTTCCATGGCTGCGGAAAGTGCATTACCGAGTGCCAGTAGGAAAGGATTATGTGTAGCACGCAGCAGCGCATGGTGAAATGCCAGATCGCCTTCTTCAAATAAGGCTCTTTGCGCTTCAACCTGGCCTTTACGCATCAACTGGAGTGCGTCTTCCATCGCTGCCAAATCATGTCCGTTGGCGTTTAATGCCGCGAGTGTTGCCACATTTGGCTCGAAAATCAGGCGTGTCACAATCAGTTGTTCAACTAGTTTTAGGTCAACTTCACCTTCAGACAGCCAGCCGAGCACATCAATATCCAACAGGCTCCACTGCTCGCGGCTATTCACCGTGCTGCGTTTTTTGGCCTGAATTGAAATAAGCCCTTTTGCGGCAAGAACCTGAAGGGCGTTGCGCACCGACGTGCGGGAAACTTCATATTCCACGGCCAGCTCGTTTTCACCTGGTAAAGAAAGCCCCGGCGCGAGATCGCCATGCATAATACGGCGTGCAAGATGCTGGGTGACAGATTCTGAAATATTTGTCTGTGGGACTTTCATTACACTTTCTCGGCCGTGTCTGAACATGGAAATGAGCTACATAGTAAGCTAAACGAGCCGTATTCGCACCGTATGTACTTAAAAGATAAGAGAGCAACGTATGAACAGAACGCCCATTATTCTCGACACCGATCCAGGCATTGACGACGCCGTAGCCATTGCCGCTGCACTTTTTGCCCCGCAGCTTGATTTGAAGTTGCTGACCACGGTCGCCGGGAATGTGAGCGTCGAGAAAACTACCCGCAACGCGCTGCAACTGATGCACTTCTGGCACAAAGATATTCCTGTTGCTCAAGGGGCTGCCACGCCGCTGGTGCGTAAATTGCGCGATGCGGCCTATGTGCATGGCGAGTCGGGCATGGAAGGTTATGCGTTTGTCGATCACCAACGCCAGCCGCTGGAAAAACCCGCTTTTCAGGCTATTTATGAATGCCTGAATGCAAGCCCTGAACCTATCACGCTGGTGGCTATTGGGCCGTTGACCAATATTGCGCTGCTGCTCACTCAATACCCGAAATGCAAAGCGAAGATCAAACGGCTGGTGATCATGGGCGGATCGGCGGGGCGCGGCAACTTCACGCCAAATGCCGAGTTTAATATTGCCATCGATCCAGAAGCTGCCGCACGGGTGTTCGAAAGCGGGCTGGAAATTGTGATGTGCGGCCTGGATGTCACCAACCAGGCGATGTTGAGCCCGGCGTATTTAGCGCAGCTCCCATCTCTCAACCAAACCGGAAAAATGCTACACGCGCTATTTAGTCATTATCGCAGCGGCAGCATGGTGACAGGTTTACGGATGCATGATTTATGCGCCATTGCCTGGCTGGTTAAACCGGAACTATTCCAGACTCAACCGTGTTTTGTGGCGGTTGAAACCCACGGAGAATTTACTTCTGGCACGACGGTTGTGGATATTGAAGGGCGCTATCAGCGCGAGCCAAACGCCCATGTGGCGTTGGATCTCGATGTTGCCGGTTTTCAGACATGGGTTGCCGAAGTCCTGGCACTCGCACCTTAAATATTTAACGCGATGTAGATCGAGTTTCTTCGGCCTGACTATAGGGTTAATCGATTAACCTGCTATGCTTATTTTGCAGTTCTCCTTGGGCCGGAGAAACAACATGACTTTTCCTTTCTTTATGCCACCTGGCGTGGCGTTCACTAACGGCCATTTCAAGGCTGAAAATATCATTACTAAGGTCACGCACAGCGGGGATCTGGCTGGCATATTCCACGATCAAACTGCCTGGCGAGCGATCCCTTCAGAAACGCCAATTTACCAGGTTGAAATGCTGAGTTCAGCGCAGGGTGAGGGCGAGCTTTATGTGGGTACTACGCATCTGAATCCGGGGCGTGTTGGCGATGAGTTTTATATGACGCGAGGGCATTTCCATCAGCGCCGTGAGCAAGGCGAGGTGTATTTCGGCTTGTGCGGCAGCGGATTGCTATTGCTGCAAAACGAGCAGGGTGAGGCGAAGCTGGAGCAAGTATTCCCAGGCTCTGTCCACATCATTCCAGGTTTTACCGCACATCGTCTCATCAACACCGGAGCGGAAATTCTCTCAGCACTGGCTGTCTGGCCAACCATTGCCGGGCATGATTACGCGACGTTGGCACAAGGCTTTGCGCTGCGCGTTATAGAGCAGGGTGGCAAAATTCAGGCGAAGGAGGTGCAAAATGGCTGAGCCGCTCCTCAATTTTGGGTTGGATATGCAGGTCCATCAGCAGCCAATGGGTTTTAGCTACGGCGAAGAGGTGATCGGGCCTGTGCCGGAGATCCGTAAACTCGATCAGTTCCGTGCATCGTTACGTGATCCGCTTTGCCAGGGGCCGGAGGATGTTTATGCGATCGTCATGGATGTTGCGCGCTTGCAGGACAGAGAAGAGCTTAAAAAACGGATGTTACTGTTTGGCGTGGTGACTTACGCTTCCGGGCGGTTGGGCGATGAACCGATCCGCAGCCAGGGGCATATTCACCGAATTAGTGCGCACAGTGGCTGGTCGCCGCCAGAGCTATATGAAATCTGGCAGGGTAAAGCGATTATATATATGCAGGAATATGTTGCCGACGATCCTGGCCGCTGCTTTGCGATCGTGGCCGGGCCTGGTGAAAAAGTGTTGGTGCCGCCGGGCTGGGCGCATGCCACGATCTCTGCTTCCCCGGATGAACCGCTGACATTTGGTGCCTGGTGTGACCGGGAATATGGATTTGAATACGAAGCCGTGCGGGCATACAAAGGGCTGGCGTGGTATCCGTTATTGCAGGATGAGCATATTGCCTGGCAGCATAACCGCCGTTATATGCCGGGGCGTTTGCAGGTGACTTCACCACGAAGCTATACCGAATTTGGGATTACCGATGAGCCGCTATATCAACAATTTATTGATGATCCTGCGCGTTTTCAGTTTATTTCAAAACCAGGAATGGTGAGTCAGAAGTGGGTGGGTTTCCACCCTTAATCATGTTGGGTGACGCAGCGCTTACCCGACCTACGGTTAGTGTTGTAGGGGATAAGCGAAGCGTCATCCAGCGCTTTTTACGAGAACAACCCCACGGCCACACCGACTGCCGCCAATACCAGCAATAACAACATTGCTTTCACCGGTGATACACCGCGTTTCGCCATCAAATACCAGGTGCCAATCACCACTAAAAGCGGCAACAGGTTTGGGAAAATTCCATCCAGCATCTGCTGCACATGGATATTCACGCCATCTTTGGTGACAAACTCAAGTCCGGTGCCGAGCTTCACGTAGCTTGCTGCCACGCCACCCATCACGAATACGCCTAATAACGATAGCGCTTCACGAAGGCGAGTCGATTTGCTGCTCACGAGCATTTCAACGGAAGTCGATCCCATTCGGTAGCCTTTCAGGAACAGGAACCATGAGCCCGGGATGATAATCGCCAGCCACGCCACGCAGTAAAACAGTGGTCCGAGGATATTCCCGCCCGCCGCTAGCGCCATACCGATACTGAGCAGAATCGGGATTAACATCCCCGGAATCATTGAATCGCCAATCCCAGCCACTGGCCCCATCAGGCCAACTTTGAGGGTATTGATAGTTTCGCCGTCGATTGGCTCACCATTGGCGCGTTTCTCCTCAAGACCCAGCACCATACCGTTGACTATCGCACCCAACTGCGGCTCGGTGTTATAGAAAGATGCGTGGCGTTTGAGCATCTCTTTACGTTGTTCATCATCGGGATAAAGCTTTTTCGCCACCGGCAGCATACTCAAACAAAAGCCGAATGACTCCAGGCGCTCAAAGCTCATTGACGAGAGGTTATACATCATCCAACTGCGCCAGCAACGGCGCAGATCCTGGCGAGTGAGTTTACGTTCTTCCATCAGAATTCATCCTCATCATCAGCGGGCTTAGAGGCTGCACGTTCAGCCTGTGGCTCAGGTTTGTAGTTGTAGTGAATCAGCGCCAGTAACGCGCCGACAATCACCAGCGCCACCATGTTTAGCTTCAGGAAAACAATGCAGATAAACCCCACCAGGAAGTAAATCAACATGCTGTAATTCTTGATGATTTGTTTAAGGAGAATGGCGATACCGACAGCTGGCAGAATTCCGCCCAGCACGTTCATGGTGGAAAGAACGATGTGCGGCAGGCTGTCCATAAAGGCATTGATGTACTGAGCGCCGAAATAGACCGCGATAAATGTCGGAATAAAGCGCATCAGGAAGTTAGTCGCTTGCGGCCAGATAGCGCTGTTGAGATACACGCCGCGCTCGTCGCCTTTTTCCAGCGCGACATCAGCACGGTGGTTCCACCAGGAATTGAGCACCATCATGGCGTTGAATAACACGGTGCCCGCAATGCCGATTGTGGCAGCCAGCGCCACGGCCACTTCCGGGCCTTTATTGGAAAGAATGCCCAGAGCAATGGCCGGGAAGGCCACAAAGTTGAGATCCGCAGGCATAGAACCACCGGGGGTTACCATCGCGATATACACGGCCTGAACCGCTACGCCGATGATAATCCCGGTTTGCACATCGCCGAGAATAAAACCTACCAGCATCCCTGAAACCAGTGGGCGGGTAATCAGATACCAGCCCCCGGTCAACCCCAGTAGCCATGGGCTACTTAGTGCACCGAGGTAACAGAGAATGCCGATTAGAGCTGCTTCGAAAGCCATAATGCACTCCTTTATTTGAGTTTTTGTCGAGCATCCTGCCAGCTGTAACTGCTGGCATCGGGTACCAGTTGAAATTCAATCTGGTGCCCTCGCAGCGAGAGATAGTCGAACGCTGCTATCTCTTCCGGATTCACAGATTGATTTGGGCCAATGGTGGTGGTGGTGGCTCGTGCGCTCATCGGGCCAACGTTAATTTTCTTATTGCTGTTTTGCAGGCTGATACCCGCTTCTTCAATGCGTTTTAGAGTTACGGGCGATTTACCAATCACGAAATAGCGCTTCTCGCTGGCGATGATCTTCGGCAGTTTTTCAATCGCGGTGGCGGTATCAAACAACCAGACTTTGGTGTCCTGCACCGCACCTTTCATTACCGAAGACAACAACGGATCGGCGGCGACAGCATCATCAATGGCGATGATCCCATCGCACGGCAACTCTTTTGCCCAGCGGGTGATCAACTGGCCGTGGATCACCCGATCGTCAATGCGTACAAAAGAAATACTCATCGTTGCCCCTTAGAAATCATCAGATTGTGTGGTTTCAGCCAGTTGGGCCTGAACCAGCGAGTCGCGCGATTCTTCCAGTAAAACTGCCGCCGCTTGCGAAACGTCGGTCAGATCTTTTATTTCATCGCTTAGCAATAACATCGGGAAATTCACGCCTCCCAACACCGCCATTGGTGGCTGCGTTTGCGGATCGAACGCATGATGGCAGGCGATGTTCCACGGTGTGCCGCTTTGCAAATCGCACAGCACCAGCACGCCATCAGCGCCTTTGGCGGCCTGTTTCAGTACCGCGGTAAACTCATCGCCAAAACTATTGATGCCCTTGTTTTCCGTTAGCATCACCGGGAATACATGTGGTAATTCGCCATAAACCATTTTGCTACCGGCCAGTAGTGCTTCGGCAAGCGAGCCATGTGTTGCCAGAATTACGTTGATCATCTTGTTATCCTCTTACCCAGGCTTTCATAGTGGCAAGCTGATGGCCTACACCGCTGCCGTATGGAGAAATGCGATATTCGCCGACTGCCGCCGGAACAATGAAGGTTTCGGCGTAATGCACCACAAAGGGTTCGAAAGCGCCGGTCGGGCTTTCAACCAGCGCTTCACTGCCTTCCACCAGATTCAGCACGTTCACGCCACCATGAGTGTGGTGCGTGACTGGCTGCGTAAACCAGTGGCGGCGGGTTTCGATAAACTCACGTTCATGGAGACCCGTACGTTCTTCGCGCCACCCATCACCTTCCGCGATAGGCTCAAAATGATTCACCAGATGCTCGGTAACCCATTGAGTATCACGTTGCCAGTCAATGACCTGCGCACCATGCTCCAGATGCACCGGACGCGGTAAACCATCCAGGCCGAGGCGGCCCCAGTCCCACAACTTGAAGGTGAAAATATAAGGTGTGGCGCTGATTTCCAGCACCATTGCACCGGAACCAGAGCAGTGCACGGTACCTGCCGGGATCAGGAAGTGATCGTGTTTATGTGCCGGGAAGCGGTTAACGAATTTCTCATCATCAAATGCTTTTTCGCCCCGCTGCGCACTCGCAAGATCGTCGAGCATTTCCTGTGGATCTATGCCGGTTTTTGTCCCCAGATACACTTCCGCACCAGGCTCGGCTTCCAGCATGTAATAGCTCTCATCCTGGGTGTAATGCATACCGAAATGCTGCTGGATGTACTCGGTTATTGGGTGAACCTGGAAGCTTAAATTCTGCCCGCCGATGGTATCGAGGAAGTCGAAGCGGATCGGGAATTCCGCACCAAAACGAGCATGAACACGCTCGCCAAGCAGCGGGCGAGGGTAGAGCAAAACCAGATCCTGAGAGGGGATCTCGATCCGCACATCACCAAAACGCAGTAACAGGCTGTTCTCCTCGGGCACACAGTCAAAACACCATGCGTAATTTGGCTTTGAGGGATCGAGATCGAATTTGTCTTTCATCCATTGGCCGCCCCAAACGCCTGGGTCGAAGAATGGCACTACTCGGAATGGTTGTTGCGTGGTTTGTTGCAGCGCGCTTCTCAGCGCTTCACCGCTGACCATCGCAGGTTGTTCGGCATTATTGGTATCAAGCAGGAAATCTGCACGTTTCAGAAGCGGCGTTTTATGGCGATCAAACACACGCCACTCAATGAAAAATGCGCGTTTGTAGCGGCGCAGAATATCTTCATCTGTGTTATTCGCGCCCCAGTTGCCGAGTTCACCACGACGAAAACGTTGCTGGATTTCCCAGCGCGCCAGATCCGCGTACACCAGAACATCACCTGGATGAATAAGTGTTGCTCCCGGGCCGAAGACCACGACCAATCCTTCGGTTATTTCAGCGACCTCTTGCTGTGCGACGGCGAGTTTTTCCGGGCAGAAAAACTCATTTAATTCATGGCAAGACAGTACGCCAAACACCCGGTCATCCGTCAGGTTGCGTGCCAGCAAATCATGCAGATGTTGTTCACTTAAGCGTGCGGATTCGGCGTTAATGGTGAGAGTTGGGTTGAGCTGTGCAATGAGTTGCACGTGAAGTTCTTCGAGCTGAACGCCTGGGTAGCAGTCAATAACCAACACGGTTTTTCCCGAGCGAGCAAGTTGCTTGCTGACGGCTTGTTGGATAGCGGGCCAACCCTGCCATGCGTGATGGTCAAATCCCGAAACGCTGACTTCGGGATACTTATCGTATGATGCCGGATGCATAGTCTTCTCCCTGTTCTTGATAAATTAAGATTAATCGATTAACCGACTTTGAACAGGGTGGTAAACGCGATTAACCCACCACTTTTAGCAAGATGTCGCCTGAAGATGTGTTATCTGTGATGGCTTTCACATGGAGATATGCAATTTTTTGGTTATTCGATTAATCTGAGAATAATTGCTAAATACCAAGGAGTGCCAATGAGCACCGTAACCCTTGCCCAAGTCGCAAAGCAGGCCGGAGTTTCCACTGCTACCGTTTCAATGGTGTTGCGTAACCGGGGCAGAATTTCTGACGCTACTCGAACCCGTGTGCTGAAAGCACTGGATGATCTGAGGTACGTGTATAACCAAACGGCAGCCAATTTACGTAATCGCACCAGTAATCAGGTCGGACTCTTGCTGCACGACATTACCAACCCTTTTTACGGTGAAATGACAGCCGGGCTAAGCCAGGAAATGGAGCGCCACGATTTGCTGCTATTTTTGGCAAACAGTGAAGAGTCCGGCGAGCGTCAGCAAAAATTTGTCGATTCTCTGATGCGTAATAACGCCTGCGGCATGGTGCTGTGCGCAGCACGCGAAACGCCGCCGCTGTTTTTTGAAACCCTGAAGCGCCGCAATATTCCGGCGATTATGGTGGTGCGCCCCATGGACGATGTGGACTTCGATTTTGTCGGCACCGATAACTTTTTGGGCACTCAATTGGCGACACAACATCTGTTGCGTCTCGGGCATCGCAACATTGCATTTATTGGCGGCAGTGAAAATTCTATTAGCCGAGCGCAGCGTATCGGCGGCTACAGCAGCAAACTGCTAGAGCATCGTATCCAGCCGAAAAGTGAATGGGTCGTTTCGTCACTCGCCAGCCAAAGTGATGGTGCGCGCGTGGCTGAAGAGCTATTCCGGCAGTATCCGGAAATAACGGCCGCTGTCTGTTATCAGGATATTGTGGCACTCGGCGTCATGCAGACACTGCGTAAAATGGGACGCCAGCCAGGCATCGATTTTGCGCTGGTAGGTTTTGACGATATTACCGAAGCATCGCTGGTACAGCCTGCGCTGACCACCGTTTCAGTTGCCGCCAAAGAGATTGGCCGTAAAGCTGGAGAGCTATTGTTCAGCCGCATTCAGGGAAATGATGAGCCGCCAAAGCGCATTATTCTCCCGCCCACACTGGTGGTGCGGGAGTCATGTGGGTTTGCATAATAGGTGATTTAAAACCTTTTGATTATCAGGTGAATAATGGGTTTTACTGATAACTTCTGCGTTTTGTCATAAATTTCTTATTATCGGTGTTTTCGAGTGGCGGCTTGTGAGCAGGCTGGTTAACCTGAGAACGTTATATATGCAGATTAATATAGAAAAGAGAATGAATATGGATGAGTCACAAGTCCGTGTAGCAATCGCGGGTGCGGGTGGTCGCATGGGGCGACAACTGATTCAGGCTGCATTACAGCTGGATGGCATCAAACTCGGTGCAGCACTTGAACGTACAGGGTCATCCCTAGTTGGTAGTGACGCCGGTGAATTAGCCGGTGTAGCGAAAACGGGCGTTATCGTGAGCGATAGCCTGGATGCCGTGGTCAACGATTTCGATGTGTTTATCGATTTCACTCGTCCTGAAGGCACGCTGAACCATCTGGCTTTCTGCCGCCAACATGGCAAGGGCATGGTGATTGGGACGACGGGTTTTGATGATGCTGGTAAGCAGGCGATTACAGATGCGTCGAGTGAAGTACCGATTGTTTTTGCCGCCAACTTTAGCGTCGGCGTGAATGTGATGCTCAAGCTGCTGGAGAAAGCGGCCAAAGTGATGGGTGACTATACCGATATCGAAATCATTGAAGCACATCATCGTCATAAAGTTGATGCGCCATCGGGTACCGCTCTGGCGATGGGCGAAGCCATTGCCCATGCGATGGATAAGGACTTAAAAGAGTGTGCGGTCTATTCCCGTGAAGGGTACACCGGCGAGCGCGTTCCAGGCACTATTGGTTTTGCCACGGTGCGTGCAGGTGACATTATTGGTGAACATACGGCGATGTTTGCGGACATCGGCGAGCGTATTGAAATCAGCCATAAAGCATCCAGTCGTATGACTTTTGCAAATGGCGCGGTTAAGTCTGCATTATGGTTGAGTGCTATGAAAAGCGGTCTTTATGACATGCGTGATGTCCTTGATCTTAATAATTTGTAATCGTTATTACCCATCGTGATGTGGTTATTTCAATCATAATTACTTGATTGATAGGGCAATATTTTATTGCCCTTTTTATTTAATGTTATTTTGGTTGTTTCTCTATTTATTTTGTTTGAAATTCTTATAATTTTATCTTTACCGCCATTTATCTGTTGTTTTCTTATCATTTTTGACCATTTGGTCCACTTTTTTCATGATTACCATCAGATTCCCATTCATCCAGGTCCGCAACCGATTACGCACCGTAAGTTAGCTGTTGATTTCACCGGTCAATTCCTCTTTTTTACATCAGATCGCTAAAAAACACATAAAAAGTTGCGCTTATGGTAGACTTTTCCCCGGCCTCTCACTAGAATGCCGCCGTTTGTCAAAAATCCAAATGACAGGCTGTTTTGCATTGATTCCTGAATTCGTTTTGAATTAATATGCAAATAAATTGACTGTTTATTCCCTGGAGGGCGTTTTGATTAAGTCAGCAATATTGGTTCTGGAAGACGGAACCCAATTCCACGGTCGGGCCATTGGGGCATCGGGTTCGGCCATTGGGGAAGTCGTTTTCAACACCTCTTTGACCGGTTATCAAGAAATCCTCACTGATCCTTCCTACTCCCGCCAGATTGTCACTCTTACTTATCCTCATATCGGCAATGTCGGCACCAATGCTGCTGACGAAGAATCCTCCCAGGTACATGCGCAAGGCCTCGTTATCCGTGACCTACCACTGATTGCCAGCAACTACCGCAATACCGAAGACCTTTCTTCCTACCTGAAGCGCCATAACATTGTGGCCATCGCCGATATCGATACTCGTAAGCTGACCCGAATCCTGCGTGAGAAAGGTGCACAGAATGGCTGCATTATTGCCGGTGATAACCTGGACGCCTCTCTGGCTCTTGAGAAAGCGAAAGCCTTCCCAGGCCTTAACGGCATGGATCTGGCGAAAGAAGTGACCACTCAGGAATCTTATGCCTGGCAGCAAGGCAGCTGGACGCTGGAAGGTGAATTACCTGAAGCAGCTAAAGAAGAAGACTTACCATTCCATGTCGTGGCTTACGATTACGGCGTGAAGCGCAACATTCTGCGCATGTTGGTTGACCGCGGTTGCCGCCTGACGGTGGTTCCGGCGCAGACGCCAGCAGAAGAAGTGCTGAAGATGAACCCGGACGGCATCTTCCTTTCTAACGGCCCTGGCGACCCGGCACCGTGTGATTACGCAATCAGCGCCATCAAATCCTTCCTGGAAACCGACGTGCCGGTATTCGGTATCTGCTTAGGCCACCAGTTGCTGGCTCTGGCAAGCGGTGCGAAAACCGTGAAGATGAAATTTGGTCACCACGGCGGTAACCATCCGGTTAAAGATTTGGATCGCGACTGCGTGATGATTACTGCTCAAAACCACGGTTTTGCCGTAGAGGAGTCAACACTTCCGGCGAACCTGCGCGTGACCCATAAGTCTCTGTTCGATGGCACGCTGCAAGGCATCCACCGTACAGATAAAGCGGCATTCAGCTTCCAGGGCCACCCTGAAGCAAGCCCGGGTCCACACGATGCGGCACCGCTGTTTGACCACTTTGTCGAATTGATTAAGCACTACCGCACTACTGCTAAATAATCAGGAGCTAAGAAAATGCCAAAACGTACAGATATAAAAAGCATCCTGATCCTCGGCGCAGGCCCAATTGTTATCGGCCAGGCGTGTGAGTTCGACTACTCCGGTGCTCAGGCGTGTAAAGCGCTGCGTGAAGAGGGTTACCGTGTCATTCTGGTGAACTCCAACCCGGCAACAATTATGACCGACCCGGAAATGGCCGATGCCACTTACATCGAGCCGATTCACTGGGAAGTGGTGCGCAAAATCATTGAGAAAGAGCGCCCGGATGCGGTTCTGCCAACCATGGGCGGCCAGACGGCACTGAACTGTGCACTGGAACTGGAACGCCAGGGCGTACTGGCAGAATTCGGCGTCACCATGATTGGTGCCACCGCAGACGCCATTGATAAAGCCGAAGATCGCCGCCGTTTCGACGTGGCAATGAAAAAAATCGGCCTTGATACCGCGCGCTCTGGTATTGCTCACAACATGGAAGAAGCGCTGGCTGTTGCGGCTGACGTGGGTTATCCGTGCATCATCCGCCCTTCATTCACCATGGGTGGCACCGGCGGCGGTATTGCTTACAACCGTGAAGAGTTCGAAGAAATCTGCGAGCGTGGTCTGGATCTTTCGCCAACCAAAGAGCTGCTGATTGACGAGTCCCTGATCGGATGGAAAGAATACGAAATGGAAGTTGTGCGTGATAAAAACGACAACTGCATCATCGTCTGCTCTATCGAAAACCTTGACCCGATGGGTATTCACACCGGTGACTCCATCACTGTTGCGCCAGCGCAAACGCTGACCGACAAAGAGTACCAAATCATGCGTAACGCCTCGATGGCGGTACTGCGTGAAATCGGTGTAGAAACGGGCGGTTCCAACGTACAGTTCTCGGTTAACCCGAAAACTGGCCGTCTGATTGTTATCGAGATGAACCCGCGCGTATCGCGCTCATCTGCGCTGGCTTCTAAAGCAACCGGATTCCCGATTGCGAAAGTGGCCGCAAAACTTGCGGTGGGTTACACCCTCGACGAGCTGATGAACGATATCACCGGCGGCAAAACGCCTGCGTCGTTCGAGCCATCCATTGACTACGTTGTGACGAAAATTCCTCGCTTCAACTTCGAAAAATTCGTCGGCGCTAACGACCGTTTGACCACACAGATGAAATCTGTGGGTGAAGTGATGGCGATTGGCCGCACGCAGCAGGAATCCCTGCAAAAAGCGCTGCGCGGCCTGGAAGTGGGCGCGACCGGTTTTGACCCGAAAGTGAATCTGGATGACCCGGAAGCGCTGACCAAAATCCGCCGCGAGCTGAAAGATGCTGGCGCCGAGCGTATCTGGTACGTAGCTGACGCTTTCCGCGCAGGTTTGTCTGTCGATGGCGTATTCAACCTGACCAACATCGACCGCTGGTTCCTGGTGCAGATTGAAGAGCTGGTGCGCCTGGAAGAGAAAGTCGAAGAGATTGGCATCACCGGTCTGGACTATGACTTCCTGCGTATGCTCAAGCGCAAAGGTTTTGCCGATGCACGCCTGGCTAAACTGGCTGGCGTTCGCGAGTCTGAAATCCGCAAACTGCGTGAGCAATACAAACTGCATCCGGTTTATAAGCGTGTTGATACCTGTGCGGCGGAATTCTCTACCGATACTGCGTACATGTACTCCACTTATGAAGATGAGTGCGAAGCTAACCCGAACAACGACCGTGACAAAATCATGGTGCTGGGCGGTGGCCCAAACCGTATCGGCCAGGGCATCGAGTTTGACTACTGCTGCGTACACGCCTCTCTGGCGCTACGTGAAGATGGTTATGAAACCATCATGGTTAACTGTAACCCTGAAACGGTTTCTACCGACTATGACACCTCTGACCGCCTGTACTTCGAGCCAGTAACCTTCGAAGACGTACTGGAAATTGTCCGCGTTGAGAAACCAAAAGGCGTTATCGTGCAGTACGGTGGCCAGACTCCGCTGAAACTGGCACGTGAACTGGAAGCTGCTGGCGTACCAATTATCGGCACCAGCCCTGACGCTATTGACCGTGCAGAAGACCGCGAGCGTTTCCAGCACGCAGTTGACCGCCTGAAGCTGAAACAGCCTGCCAACGCCACCGTTACCACCATCGAAATGGCGGTAGAAAAAGCGGCACACATCGGTTATCCGCTGGTTGTACGCCCATCCTACGTACTGGGTGGCCGCGCGATGGAAATCGTGTACGACGAAGTGGATTTACGTCGTTACTTCCAGACTGCAGTAAGTGTATCTAACGATGCACCAGTGCTGCTCGATCGCTTCCTCGACGATGCGGTAGAAGTGGATGTCGATGCGATTTGCGACGGTGAAACCGTGCTGATTGGCGGCATCATGGAGCACATTGAACAAGCTGGCGTTCACTCCGGTGACTCCGCGTGTTCTCTGCCAGCTTACACGCTGAGCCAGGAAATCCAGGACGTGATGCGCCAGCAGGTGCAGAAACTGGCTTTCGAACTGCAAGTTCGCGGTTTGATGAACGTGCAGTTTGCGGTGAAAGATAACGAAGTCTACCTGATTGAAGTTAACCCACGTGCTGCGCGTACCGTACCGTTTGTCTCTAAAGCAACCGGCATGGCGCTGGCTAAAGTGGCGGCGCGTGTAATGGTTGGGCAAACGCTGGTTCAGCAGGGCATGACCAAAGAGATCATCCCACCTTACTACTCTGTGAAAGAAGTGGTATTGCCGTTCAACAAGTTCCCGGGCGTTGACCCACTGTTAGGGCCAGAAATGCGCTCTACCGGTGAAGTGATGGGCGTCGGCCGCACCTTTGCAGAAGCGTTCTCCAAAGCGATGCTGGGCAGCCAGTCCACCATGCGTAAACCAGGCCGCGCACTACTGTCTGTTCGCGAAGGCGACAAAAAACGTGTGGTAGACCTGGCCGCTAAATTGCTGAAGCAGGGCTTCGAACTGGATGCGACTCACGGTACTGCGGTGGTGTTGGGTGAAGCAGGTATTAACCCGCGTCTGGTGAACAAGGTGCATGAAGGTCGTCCGCACATTCAGGACCGTATTAAGAATGGCGAATATACCTACATCATCAACACCACGGCGGGACGCCAGGCGATTGAAGATTCTAAACTCATTCGCCGCAGCGCACTGCAATACAAAGTGCATTACGACACCACGCTGAACGGCGGCTTTGCCACCGCGATGGCGCTGAACTCTGACGCGACAGAAAAAGTGATTTCAGTGCAGGAAATGCACGCGCAAATTACGAAGTAGTCTCTTCGGATTCCTCCCAAAACCCGCTTCGGCGGGTTTTTTAATGCCTTTCCTACCTTTTTTGGGGGTTGTCTACGTGCATCGTTAGTTTCATTTTACGGAAATACTTAAAAAGGAGCTCGCCGTGCAACGTTTAATTCCTCTGATAACGCTAGCCATAATGCTATCTGGCTGTGCAGAATTTTCCTCTTCAGTCACTAAAACTATTGATGCAATGGGCATGACGCCAGATTATGCAAAAGGATTAACAGACGACCTTGAGCCGCAAAAAAAGCTGACCGTGCCTGTTGTTAGTGTGACGGATAAAGTACCTGACGGTAAGCTCGTTGAAAAATACGATAACGGTGCGAAGAAGTTCGAGACGGTTGTTAAGAACCGTTGTTTCAATGAATATCTGGATATTTATTACCCAAACGGCACGCTAAGAACCCATACCCCGCTGATTAACTGTAAGGCCGAAGGACTATCACAAGGTTATACGCAGGACGGCAAGTTACGCACCACCATCACCTACAAAGATAGCGTGGCAAATGGCGAAGCGAAAACCTTTGATGCCCAGGGCAACGTTCTGCAAACCATCATTTATAAAGATGGTTTTCCGCAAAAGAGTTAAATCACTCAGGCTGGTTTACAACTGTCTGCTTTCAGAGTGTTCTGTATTTTCCAGCGAAGCCGGAAATTCCTGCTAATGTTTTTAGTCTGAAGATGAGAAATGACTACAAACAGGGAGAACAACATGAAAAACAAAATTCTACTGGCGTCCTTATTCGCTACCGCAACGTTGCTGACCGTCGCGGGCTGTTCGTCTAACCAAGCGGTAAAAACCACAGATGGCAAAACCATTGTCACAGAGGGTAAGCCGCAGGTTGATGACGAGACTGGCCTGGTCTCTTACAAAAATGCGGAATCCGGCAAGACTGAGCAGATCAACCGCGATCAGGTTAAATCGATGGGCGAACTGGATAATTAATTCAGGTCTTCCCACTTAGCTCGCCTGGAATTATGACTATTAGCCTGTTGAATTACTGACTACACTCTTTGAGAAAAGAATGCGGTAAAACAACAGGCTAATTGATGATTTTAATTATTTATGCACATCCTTACCCGCAACACTCCCACGCAAACCGAAAAATGCTTGAGCAAGCCTCGCTTTTGCCCGATGTAGAAGTGCGCTCCCTCTATGAGTTATACCCCGATTTCAACATTGATATTGCCGCCGAGCAGGAAGCATTAAGCCGTGCAGATTTGGTTATATGGCAGCACCCGATGCAGTGGTACAGCACTCCGCCATTGATGAAACTGTGGATCGACAAAGTACTTGCTCACGGCTGGGCCTACGGGCGTGGCGGTAAAGCACTACACGGTAAAAATGTCATGTGGGCGGTTACTACTGGCGGTGGCGATAACCATTTTAATCTGGGTGACCATCCCGGCTTTGATGTGCTTGGACAACCATTGCAGGCGACCGCGCTTTACTGCGGCATGAACTGGCTGCCGCATTTCACCGTTCATTTCACTTTCGTTTGCGATGAGAACACGCTCGAAGTTCAGGCCGAGCAATATAAACAACGGTTACTCGAATGGCGGGAGGCGAACCATGGATAGTCACAGCATGATTCAGGCGCTGATTTATCTTGGCTCCGCTGCGATCATTGTGCCGATTGCCGTGCGCCTTGGATTAGGTTCGGTGCTTGGCTACCTGATTGCCGGGTGCATTATTGGCCCGTGGGGGTTACGTCTGGTAACGGATGCCGAAACTATTCTGCATTTTGCGGAGATCGGCGTGGTGTTGATGTTATTTGTGATTGGTCTGGAGCTTGACCCCCGTCGCTTGTGGACGCTACGCGCCTCGGTGTTTGGTGGCGGTGCTTTGCAAATGGTGGCGTGTGGTTTGCTGCTCGGTTTGTTCTGCATGTTCTTAGGGCTGCGTTGGCAAGTGGCGGTGTTAATCGGCTTGACGCTGGCGCTCTCTTCAACTGCGATAGCCATGCAGGCGATGAACGAACGCAATCTCACTGTTTCACAAATGGGGCGTAGTGCCTTTGCCGTGCTGTTATTCCAGGATATCGCTGCCATCCCGCTGGTGGCCATGATCCCGTTATTAGCCAGTAGCGGTGCGACTACGACCCTGGCTGCTTTTTCCATTTCGGCTCTGAAAGTGGTCGGTGCATTGGCCATCGTTGTGTTGCTAGGCCGTTATGTAACGCGCCCGTTGCTGCGGTTTGTTGCGCGTTCCGGCCTGCGTGAAGTCTTCAGCGCTATGGCACTGTTTATGGTGTTTGGCTTTGGCTTATTGCTTGAAGAGGCCGGGCTTTCGATGGCGATGGGCGCGTTTCTTGCCGGTGTGTTACTAGCAAGCTCCGAGTATCGCCATGCGCTGGAAAGTGATATTGAACCGTTCAAAGGTTTGCTGCTCGGGCTGTTCTTTATCGGTGTGGGCATGTCGATAGATTTTGGTACGTTGCTTGAAAATCCTCTGCGAATCATCGCACTGCTGTTCGGCTTCCTGGCGATTAAAATCATAACGCTTTGGATTGTGGCGAAGCCGCTGAATGTGCCACGAAAACAACGGCGCTGGTTTGCTGTTTTGCTGGGGCAAGGTAGTGAATTTGCGTTCGTGATTTTTGGTACAGCAAGAATGGCTGAGGTGTTAGATGACAGTTGGGCGAAATCGCTGACCCTTGCTGTTGCACTATCAATGGCGGCAACGCCGCTGCTGCTGGTAATACTCAATCGCCTGGAGAAATCGGGTAAAGAACAGGCGCGAGAAGCGGACGAAATCGATGAAGAACAGCCGCGAGTGATTATCGCAGGCTTCGGTCGTTTCGGGCAGATTGCCGGCCGTTTGTTACTCACCAGTGGGGTAAAAATGGTGGTTCTCGATCATGACCCAGACCATATTGAAACACTGCGTAAATTTGGTACCAAAGTTTTTTACGGCGATGCAACACGCGTGGATTTACTGGAGTCCGCCGGGGCAGCAAAAGCTGAAGTGCTGATCAATGCTATCGACGATCCTGATGCCAATATGCAGCTGGCAGAGCTGGTGCAGGAACATTTCCCTCATTTGAAAGTGATTGCGCGAGCACGCGATCTTGACCACTTCATTCGCCTGCGGCAGTTGGGTGTTGAACAACCAGAGCGTGAAACATTTGAAGGCGCATTAAAAGTGGGGCGCCGGGCACTGGAAGGTCTGGGCGTTGGCAGCTATGAAGCACGTGAGCGAGCCGATCACTTCCGACGTTTTAATACGCAGATGGTTGAAGAGATGGTTCCGGCTCCAGACTGGTCAGCGCGAGCCGATGTGCTCAAACGCACCAGTGCCATGCTGACTGAGGTGATTAACGAAGATCGTATCCATCTGAATGTGATTCAGCGTCACGGCTGGCAGGGGACGGAAGAAGGGCTTCATTCGGGGAAATTGGCCGATGAGCCGCCAGTGAAACCGGAATAACGAAAAGTGGTGTCGGATGACGCTAACGCTTATCCGACCTACGGAACGCTGTTGTAGGGTGGATAAGCGCTTGCGCGCCATCCACCGATTCGTTCTCAACTCAAGGCGACTTTTATCCCCAGCGCAATCAACATGCCGCCCAGCAGTTTATCGACAATTTTCTGTGCCTTAGCCAGGCCGCGACGAACAGGCTCGCTTTGAATTAACACCACCAACAGTGGCCACCAGACCACGGACAGCATCAGGATAACTCCGGCGTACCAAAGTTTTTCCATGGTCCCTGAATTCACGCTCAATACCTGGGTGAAAACGGAAAGGAAGAACAGGGTCGCTTTGGGGTTCAGCAGGTTGCACAAATAGCCCTGTAGAAATGCTTTCTTAAGTGTCGTTTGTTGGCGCTCAACGTTGCTGACATCCATTTTACTGCTGCCGCGTGCGAGTAATGCATGGAAACCAATCCAGATCAGATATGCGGCCCCGGCATATTTCAGTAGGTCGAATAACCATGGCGTGGTGGTAATCACCACCGCTAAACCCGCAACACAATAAGTCATGTGCGTTGCCACGCCGCTGATGACACCCAGCGAAGTCATCATTGCCGCAGTACGTGAATAGCGAGCTGCGTTCTTTATCACCAGAAAGAAATCAGGCCCGGGAGATAACATCCCCAAAGTGGCAATGGTGGCGACAAAAAGTGTGGTTTCCAGCATGGTTGTATCCTGCAAAGACGTAGAAATGTGAACTATACCGCAGCTATTGTATAAACTTATAGTATATGGCGAAGAGCAGTTAAGAATCTTTTACGTTATTTCTGACGCTTTTACGCTAACTCATTGTTCCTGTTATAACAGGAAGCAATACGTTACGGGTTTACAGTCGCAGAACAAAAAAATTCTTACGGACATGCTTGCGGATAGTCGACGAAAGAATGCGCTTTCCGTATAGTGGCGGCAATTTTTTCACCACCCTTGGGTTAATAGAATGATCAGTCTGATTGCTGCATTAGCGGTAGATCGTGTAATTGGCATGGAAAACGCCATGCCCTGGGACTTACCAGCCGATCTGGCCTGGTTTAAACGTAATACACTGAATAAACCTGTCGTTATGGGCCGTTTAACCTGGGAATCTATCGGTCGCCCGCTTCCTGGACGTAAGAACATCGTCATTAGCAGTAAGCCCGGTACCGATGACCGCGTGGAGTGGGTTTCATCTGTTGAGGATGCCATTAAGGCTTGTGGCGACGCCGAAGAGATTATGGTGATTGGTGGTGGGCGTGTGTACGAACAGTTCCTGCCGAAAGCACAGCGCCTGTATCTGACGCATATCGATGCGGAAGTAGAAGGTGACACGCACTTCCCGGATTACGAACCGGACGAGTGGCAGTCTACTTTTAGCGAATTCCATGACGCGGATGAGAGTAACTCACATAGTTACTGCTTCGAAGTTCTGGAACGTCGTTAAATAAAAAACCCGGTTATTTAACCGGGTTTTTTTATTATGAAGCGATAGCCGTTTCTCCACCGCCAACATCTTGCTGGCGATTCGATGGCTGGGTGAAATATGTTTTATCTTCCCAGCGCAGGCAAGTTAGTTCACCACCCCAGCAGCATCCAGTATCCAGCCCGTAAATGCCTTCTGGCGTACCTTTACCTTCCAGCGATGCCCAATGCCCGAATATCACGGAATATTCATCGGTAACCGGGCCTGAAATAGCAAACCAGGGTTTAAGAGGTGCAGGTGCGCTTTCTGGAGTGTCTTTGCAGTACATATCCAGTTGCCCATTCGGGAAGCAATAACGCATGCGAGTCAGTGAATTGGTAATAAAGCGCAAACGAGCAAGCCCTGAAAGTTCAGGTGACCAGTTGTTCGGCATATCGCCATACATTGCATCGAGGAATAATGGATAGCTGTCGCTTGAAAGCACGGCTTCAACATCACGCGCACAGGCCATTGCGGTATTCAAATCCCACTGCGGCGTAATCCCTGCATGTGCCATCACAAGCTTTTTCTCTTCATCAACCTGAATCAAAGGTTGGCGACGTAACCAGTTCAGCAGTTCATCGGCATCGGGTGCTTCCAGCAATTGGGAAACGCGATCTTTGGGTTTATTGCGGCTAATGCCTGCATAAACTGCCAGAAGATGCAGATCGTGATTACCGAGAACAATGCGCGCACTGTCACCAAGCCCGCGCACAAACCGCAGCACTTCAAGCGAGCCAGGCCCACGTGCGACGAGATCGCCCGTTAGCCATAAAATATCTTTGCCAGGCGTAAACTCAACCTGTTGCAGCAGGGCTACCAATTCATCGTAACAACCATGAACATCGCCAATCAGGTATGTAGACATCGTATCAGTGAATAAAGGCTGGGATAGCCAGACGGAATACGGGAATAGCGACACGGAAAGCATCGCCCTGAGAGTCGACCATTTCGTAATGGCCTTGCATGGTGCCAAGCGGTGTTTCAAGTACTGCACCGCTTGTGTAACTGTATTCGTTGCCCGGTTCAATATGCGGCTGGACGCCAATCACGCCCTCGCCCTGAACTTCAGTTTCATGGCCGTTTCCATTGGTGATAAGCCAATAACGACCAAGCAATTGCACCGGTGTTCGCCCCAGGTTGCGGATGGTTACAGTGTAAGCAAAGACGAACCGTTCGTTCTCCGGAGAGGACTGCGCTTCGATATAAACGCTTTGTACCTGAATGCATACGCGGGGCGAATTTAACATCGTTAACTCTCCTTTGGCTGCTGCTGTGGGTGCTCAGCCAAATAGTTTGCCAGTTGGCAATACTGTGCGACTGAAATGTTCTCAGCGCGTAGGGTTGCGTCGATTCCCAGCTCCGCCATCACCTCTGGGCTAAAAAGATGGCCAAGGCTGTTACGAATCGTTTTGCGACGCTTGTTAAAGGCTTCAGTAGTGATGCGGCTTAACACACGCAGCTCTTTAACTGGGTTCGGTATTATTGCATGTGGCACCAGGCGCACGACCGCAGAATCAACCTTCGGTGCAGGTGTGAAGGCCGTTGGTGGCACCTCAAGTACTGGGATCACATTGCAATAATACTGTGCCATGACTGATAAACGACCATACGCTTTACAGTTAGGGCCAGCAACTAAACGGTTTACCACCTCTTTTTGCAGCATAAAGTGCATGTCAGCAATGGCATCAGTATAGCTAAAGAGATGGAACATCAATGGCGTGGAGATGTTATACGGCAGGTTGCCAAAAACGCGCAACGGTTGACCGATTTTTTGCGACAGCTCTCCAAAATCCATCGTCATGGCATCTTGCTGATAAATAGTCAGCTTCGGTGCCAGGAATGGGTGCGTTTGCAGACGAGCAGCAAGATCGCGGTCCAGTTCGATGACGGTCATCTCATCCAGGCGTTCACCCACAGGCTCGGTTAATGCGCCGAGGCCGGGGCCGATTTCAACCATCGCCTGGCCTTTGAGTGGATTAATAGCAGAGACAATACTGTCGATAACGAACTGGTCATTAAGGAAGTTTTGTCCAAAACGTTTACGGGCTAAATGGCCCTGGTGGACACGAGTATTCATTGAGTATTAGCAATCATCTTGATGGCGAGATTAAGCGCCGTAATAAAACTGCCGACCTCGGCTTTCCCCTGACCGGCTAGATCTAGCGCGGTGCCATGGTCAACCGAAGTGCGGATAAAAGGTAAGCCTAGTGTGATATTCACTGCCCGACCAAAACCCTGATATTTGAGTACAGGTAAGCCCTGGTCGTGGTACATCGCCAGCACTGCATCGGCGTTATCGAGATACTTAGGCTGAAACAGCGTATCTGCCGGTAGTGGGCCAGAAAGTTTCATTCCAAGACCGCGCATTTCATCCAATACTGGAATGATGGTATCAATCTCTTCAGTACCCATATGACCACCTTCCCCGGCATGGGGGTTGAGGCCACAAACCAGGACATGAGGCTGCGCGATACCAAACTTGGTTTGCAGGTCATGATACAGGATGGAGATTATCTGGCGTAATAAATCTGGCGTGATTGCATCACTAATGGCTTTGAGAGGCAGGTGTGTGGTTGCAAGAGCTACACGCAACTCTTCAGTCGCCAGCATCATTACGACTTTTTCGCTGTGCGATCGCTCTTCGAAAAACTCGGTATGACCGATAAAGGGAATGCCAGCATCGTTAATGATGCCTTTATGTACGGGGCCTGTGATCAGTGCCGCAAATTCACCATTGATACAACCATCACATGCTCGAGCCAGCATCTCCACCACATACTCACCGTTCTTTACCTCAAGCAACCCTGGTTTGACAGGTGCTCGTAATGCTATAGGCAGTATGGTAAGGGTACCGGCAGCTTGCGGGCTTGCAGGAGTATCAGACGAATAAGGATTAAGCTGAAGAGGAAGACCGAGAAGAGCTGCACGTTCCAGGAGTAATTCGGGAGATGCTGCGACAACCACTTCGACCGGCCAGTCGCGCTGTGCCAGCGCGATGACCAGATCAGGACCAATCCCGGCGGGTTCGCCGGGAGTGATGACTACACGTTGGATATTAGCCATTGCTACCTATGACTTTCACATACGCAGATGCGCGTTGTTCTTGCATCCAGGTCTGTGCTTCTTCAGAGAACTTACGATTGAACAGCATACGATACGCGCGGTCTTTTTGCGCAGCATCAGTCTTATCAACGTTGCGAGTATCCATCAGTTCGATCAAGTGCCAGCCGAAGGAGGAGTGAACTGGAGCACTCAACTCACCTTTATGCATTTTCGACAGTGCATCACGGAAGGCAGGATCGTAGATATCGGTCGCAGCCCAACCCAAGTCACCGCCCTGGTTTGCTGAACCAGGATCTTCAGAGAACGATTTTGCTGCCGCAGCAAAGGTCGTTTTTCCACTCTTAATATCAGCTGCAATCTGGTTTAACGTAGCGCGCGCCTGGTCGTCACTCATGATTGGCGATGATTTCAGTAAAATATGACGAGCATGGACCTCAGTTACTGAAATGCTCTGGCTCTGACCGCGCAGATCGTTCACTTTCAGGATGTGGAAACCAACACCTGAACGAATCGGGCCAATGACGTCACCTTTTTTCGCAGAGGTTAAAGCCTGAGCAAAAATAGATGGCAATTCCTGAATGCGTCCCCAACCCATTTGACCGCCTTTCAGAGCTTGCTGATCAGCAGAGTAGGTTATGGCTAGCTTGCCGAAATCAGCGCCACTTTGTGCTTGTGAAACGATGTCACGCGCTTGCTTTTCCGCATCGTCTACCTGAGTAGAAGTAGGGTTTTCCGGCAAAGGAATCAGGATGTGGCTTAGGTTCAGCTCGGTGCTGCTGTCGTTCTGGCTGCCTACTTGCTGTGCAAGAGCTTCAACTTCCTGCGGCAGAATAGATACGCGACGACGAACTTCGTTATTACGCACTTCCGAAATGGTCATCTCTTTGCGGATCTGAGCACGGTAAGTATTGTAATTAACGCCATCATAGGCCAGACGGCTACGCATCTGGTCCATGCTCATTTTGTTCTGGGCTGCGATATCAGCAATGGCTTTATCAAGCTGCTCATCCGTCACTTTAACGCCCATTTTCTGACCCATCTGCAGGAGGATTTGGTCCATGATCAGACGTTCCAGAATTTGATGACGCAAAGTGTTGTCGTCAGGAAGCTGTTGCCCGGCTTGTTGTGCACCGGTCTTCACTGACTGCATCATGCCGTCAACATCACTTTCCAGTACCACACCGTTATTCACTACGGCTGCAACTTTATCGACCACTTGTGGGGCCGCGAAAGAGGTGTTCGCCACCAGGACGACACCGAGAAGCAGCGTTCTCCAATTCTTCATACTTTTTCCATTTCTTAGCCGCAAAGCGGACTGCTAATTCAAGTCAAAGTGAATTACATCGAGCTCTGATACGGCAGAATGTTTGAACGCAACATCTGCTGTGTGCCCAGGCCGTAGTTGGAACTCAGGCCACGTAACTCGATGTTAAAGCCAATTACGTTGTCGTATTTGCTTTGGTTATCTTCCCAACCGTTAATTTTGCGCTCATAACCTAAACGAATCGCATAACAGCAAGAGTTGTACTGCACGGCTAACATGGAGTCAGCTGCTTGTTGTGCCTTGGTATCGTAGTAATACGCTCCGACAACTGACCAGCGATCAACGATAGGCCAGCTCGCTGTCATCCCAACTTGTGAGATGCCATCTTTGTACTGGTCAGCATTGATGTTGATGTTGGAAACAGTAGCGCCGATGTATTCAGGGCTTGCGTAACGGTAGTTAAATTGTACCAGGCGATCGTTATCTTTACGATATTCGATAACGCCGTTACCGGTAGCAATGTTATCAAGACGTGTATCGTACTGTACGCCACCGCGTAAACCCCAACGGTCAGTCATGCGCCAATAGGTATCGCCAGCCCATACCACAGAACCTGTTTCGTCACCTTTTTCACTGTTAATCGTTTCATCACCAGTACGAGACTTGGTGAAGTAGTAGATTTGACCAACGGAAACATTAAAACGTTCAACAGCGGCGTCATCATAAACACGAGTTGTAACACCCGTGGTGACCTGGTTTGCTGAAGCTATACGGTCAAGGCCGCCGTAAGTACGATCACGGAACAAGCCATTGTAGTCAGATTGCAACAACGCAGAATCGTAGTTATTGATGTTACTTTGGTCACGGTACGGTACATACAGATACTGTACGCGTGGTTCAAGGGTTTGCGCCCAGCCTGCTGCAGAGTCCATATCGCGGTCGAAAATCAGTTTACCGTCCATTTTGAATTGAGGCAGGGTACGGTTAACTGTAGATTCTAACTTGCTGTTGCTATTGACATTTTTTTCGTATTTTTCGAGGTTATCCTGTTGATAATGCGTCGCCATCAGCTTGGCTTCGGTATTCAGGCTTGCCCAACCATTGGATAACGGTAGGTTAATGGTTGGTTCAACATGCAAGCGTGTAGCTTCCGGCATGTTGTTATTGAAGTTTGTAAACTTAACAGCCTGGCCGTAAATACGTGTATCAAACGGACCGACGTCGTTTTGATAGTAGTTCATATCCAACTGCGGCTGAGCGCTGTATGAATTTGCACCGCTATTACGTTGAGAATCGAAAATCTGGAACTGTTTTGTCGCAAGTGTTGCGTCAAAGTTTTCAACGGCATAGCCGACACTAAATTTTTGAGTGGCGTAACCGTCAGTACTGGAACCATACTGTGAAGTAAAGTCGTTGAAGTAGTTTGGATCGCTGACTTTGGTGTAGTCGATATTAAAACGCCACACTTGATCCATTACTCCACTGTGGTTCCAGTAGAACAACCAGCGGCGTTCATCCCCTTCCGGGTTCTTCGCGGTATCGTCTTTGTATTCTTCATCAGACAGCAGGTAATCGAATTCCATAATACCTGCACCCGCTTTGGTCAGGTAACGGAATTCGTTCTGCCATTGAGTACCACGTTGCTCCATATAGTGCGGAGTGATTGTGGCATCAAAGTTTGGTGCGATGTTCCAGTAATACGGCAGGGAAAACTCAAGGCCGTTATTTGTACTGTATTTCGCATTTGGGATCAGGAAACCGGAACGACGTTTATCACCAATTGGCAACTGCAAATAAGGGCTATAGAAGACCGGAACCGGGCCCAGTTTAAAACGGGCATTCCAGATTTCCGCAACTTCTTCTTGACGGTCCTGAATCACTTCACTTCCCACAACACTCCAGGTATTAGAACCCGGCAAACAGGAAGTAAATGTGCCATTTTCCAGAATGGTATAGCGATTATTGCCGCGCTGTTTCATCAGATCAGCAGTACCACGGCCCTGGCGGTCTACCATTTGGTAGTCACCTTCCCAGACGTTGGTATCTTTGGTGTTCAGGTTTGACCAGGCTTTTGGCCCTTTAAGAATAACCTGATTATCATCGTAGTGTACGTTGCCGACAGCATCGACCGTGCGGACAGGATCCGGCTGACCTTCAACCTGTTTTTGGTGTAGCAACACTTCATCAGACTGTAGGCGGCTATTGCCTTGCTGAATATCAACATTGCCAGTAAACACCGCATCGTCAGGATAATTTCCTTTTGCGTGATCGGCATTTATAGTGACAGGTAAGTTGTTGGTATCTCCCTTAATTAAAGGGCGATTGTAACTTGGGATACCAAGCATACACTGCGACGCAAGATCGGCAGCCATACCTTGTTGACTATACAGCGCTGCGCCAATCAAGGTGGCCAGCAAGGTGGGAATACGTTTTTTCATACGTGTTATTCGTTGTTCCATCATCAATGGCTTAGCGTCGGCAAACGGTCAGAGACTAACTTACTCATCACCACAGCGCTAGTGTTAATCCTTCCCGTTCAGCAGAGTGCCGTTAGGCACCGCTATCAATGACGGGTATGATAAAGCAAATTCTAGCCGACGGCATGACGATTTGGGGAGTATATGCAGTATTGGGGAAAAGTACTCGGTGTCGCAATAGCACTAATTATGGGTGGTGGCTTCTGGGGTGTGGTTTTAGGATTACTGATTGGCCATGCCATCGATAAGGTGCGTAGCCGTCGTCAATCCTGGTTTTCTAACCAACAACAGCGTCAGTCACTGTTTTTTAGCACCACATTTGAAGTGATGGGCCACCTGACTAAGTCGAAAGGGCGCGTCACAGAAGCGGATATCCAGATAGCCTCGCTATTAATGGATCGCATGCAATTACATGGTGATGCGCGTAGTGCAGCACAACATGCGTTTCGTGTTGGCAAAGAAAATGGCTACCCGCTACGTGAAAAAATGCGTCAGTTACGCAGCGTGTGCTTTGGCCGTTTTGACCTGATTCGGATGTTTCTTGAAATTCAAATCCAGGCGGCATTTGCTGATGGCTCTTTGCATCCTAACGAACGGGAAGTGTTGTACGTTATTGCGGAAGAACTCGGCATTTCACGCATTCAGTTCGATCAGTTCTTGCGCATGATGGAAGGCGGGCAGCAATTTGGTGGTGGATACAACCAGTCGCAAGGCGGTGGTTTCCAGCAACAACGTGGTCCGACACTCGAAGATGCGTGCAATGTACTCGGTGTCAAAAGTACGGATGATGCGACTGCCATTAAACGTGCATATCGCAAATTAATGAGCGAGCATCACCCTGATAAGCTTGTTGCTAAAGGTTTACCGCCAGAGATGATGGAAATGGCCAAGCAGAAAGCGCAGGACATCCAGAAAGCGTACGATCTGATTAAGACGGCGAAAGGATTTAAATAATAGAAAAAGCCTCTCGATTCAATGAACTGCACCCAAAAAGTTGGACACCCAACCGAGTAAGGTGCAGTTTTTTATGAGCAAATATTCTCTTAGCTTCAAACTTCAGGTTGTGAAGCACTATCTTTCCGGTCTGGAAGGGTACAAAGCGACAGCAAAGCGTTTTGGTATCGATCACAGTGCCGTTCGTAAGTGGTCTGCCGTCTGGAAGCTTCATGGCGAAGCCGGGCTAACCACACGACGCTTCACCTACTCTCCTGTCTTTAAAGAGTCCGTCATCCTGTATATGCGTGAGCATCGACTGTCTGTTCGCGAAGTTTGTGCAACATTCTCTATTCCTGCCTTTTCCACGGTTTGTGAGTGGGAACGACTGTATGATGAAGGCGGTCTGCAAGCCCTGACAGATAACCGCCGCAGGAAAAAAACGATGCCGGATACCCCTGGAAATAAATCAGTCAACACGCCTCAAACGCCCCTTAACCCGGACGAACGTGAGGAGCTCGAGCAGCTACGCGTCGAAGTRGCTTATCTAAAAAAGCTTCAGGCCTTACTCAGGGAAAAAAACACGCCAGAACGCGGCAGAAAACACAGGTCGTGAATGAGTTAAGGCCGCAGCATCCCCTGGCTCGTCTGTTAAAAGCGGCRGAGCTGGCCAGAAGTACGTTTTACTGGCAGCTGGCTTGCGCGAAAAAACCGGACAAATATGCTGATGATAAGCATCAGATTTTAGCGCTGTTCCATAAGCATAAAGGGCGATATGGATACCGGCGTATCACGCTGGCCGGTCGTCGGCAAGGGAGTTCACTGAATCATAAAACGGTTCAGAGACTGATGCAGCAGTTAGACTTAACCGCCTGTATCAGAAGGAAGAAATACAACTCTTACAAAGGGCGATATGGCAAAGCTGCGGGTAATGTGCTGAACCGCCAGTTCAGTGCAGACAAACCCAACCAGAAGTGGGTAACAGACGTGACAGAATTTAAAATTGCCGGGGAAAAGCTGTATTTATCCCCGGTCCTTGACCTGTATAACGGTGAAATCGTGGCGTATCAGATGGAGCATCGACCCGTTCTGTCGATGGTGGACGATATGCTGAGTAAGGCGCTGTCGGTTCTGAGTGAAGGTGAATATCCGCTGGTACATTCAGACCAGGGTTGGCAGTATCAGATGGCGCACTATCAGAAGCGACTCAGGGAAGCAGGGCTGAAACAGAGTATGTCACGCAAGGGAAACTGCTATGACAATGCGGTGATAGAAAGCTTCTTCGGCACGCTGAAAACGGAATGCCTGTATCTGGAGGAGTATAAAAGCATCAGGGAGTTACGGGATGCTATTGACGAATATATCTACTATTACAACCATGAAAGAATAAAACAGAAACTAAAAGGCCTGAGTCCGGTAGAGTACCGAACCCAGGCCCAGATAGCCGCCTGATATAAACCGTCCAACTTTATGGGGTCAGTTCACAATTGAGACGGTTTCTATATTCACTGACGATTTATTCAGCTGATTCGGTTTTAGCACTGCTTGGTTTGCGGCGCTTACCGACATTCTTTTTATCGCGTAGACGAACTTTCACACGCGGTTTTTCTTTCTCGTCTTTTTTCTTCTCTTCGCGCTTAGCGAGCACTTTCTTCGACGGCTTACCGGTGAGTTTTTCACTCGGCGCACGGGTCGTTGGGCGCAGCTCATCAATGACACGCGATTTCATTGGTTCTTTCATGTAACGCGTGACTTTGCCCAGTAGCAAATGGTCATGCGCTTCAACCAGAGAAATTGCGGTACCTTTGAGGCCAGCGCGGCCTGTACGCCCGATACGGTGTAGATAGGTATCAGCAGTACGCGGCATGTCGAAGTTGAACACGTGGCTGACTTCAGGAATATCAATACCACGTGCGGCAACGTCGGTCGCAATTAATACGTTCACGCGGCCATCAGTCAAACGCTTGATAGCTTCGGTACGCTTCATCTGCACCATTTCGCCTTCGAGATAGCAGGTGTTAATTCCCGCTTCGCGAAGCCACGCTACCAGCTCATGCACACGGTCACGTTTACGTACAAAGACGATCGAACGTGTGGTATCAGGCTGTTTCAGCAAATGCACCAGCAATGCAGTTTTGTGCTCAACGTTGTCAGCACGGTAATACCACTGGTGGATTTTCTTGCGTTCACGTGTTGATGACGTTGCAGAAACTTCTACCGGATCTTCTAACAAACGCTCTGCGAAGTTCTTGATCGCATCGCCTTCAAGCGTTGCGGAGAACAGCATGGTTTGCTTGCGCCAACGTGTTTCAGCAGCAATGGTTTCGATATCCTGCGCAAAGCCCAGATCCAGCATGCGATCGGCTTCATCAAGAATCAGTGTCTCTACCGCACGGCAATCAAAGTTTTCTTCTTTGATGTATTGCAGCAGGCGACCCGTCGTTGCAACTACAATATCCTGGTTTTCGCTGAACACTTCCGCGTGGTTCATATAAGCCACGCCACCGGTGATGGTTGCGATATCAAGATGAGTATGTTTTGCCAGTTCACGAGCGTGATCGGCCACTTGCATTGCCAGTTCACGCGTTGGCGTGACGATCAAAATACGTGGTGGGCCAGATTTCTTACGCGGGAAATCGACCAAATGCTGTAACACAGGCAGCAAATAAGCGGCTGTTTTACCGGTACCGGTTGGTGCGGAACCGAGGACATCACGCCCTTCAAGTGCAGGTGGAATGGCGGCAGCCTGAATAGCTGTCGGGCGGGTAAAGCCCTTGTCCTGGAGCGCGAGCAACAAGCTCTCGTCAAGTTCCAGTTCGGAAAAAGTGGTTACAGTCATGGTCTTCCTCTATGTAGGGCGCCGATTATAGACGTTATGGCTGCGATCTTCATCTGTTTGTGTGGGTAACTGGCGCTTTTCCTGGCAACGAGTTTCCCCTATGCTACACCCGTTTCTCTACAGGGTAGCTAAGATGTGCAGTCAAAAAGCAGTATTACGTCGTGATGGATTCACCTTTAAACAGTTCTTCGTAGCGCACGATCGATGTGCAATGAAAGTCGGTACTGATGGTACGTTGCTGGGCGCGTGGGTGCCTGTTGCTAACGTGACGAGTGTGTTGGATATCGGCACCGGGAGTGGTTTGTTGGCGTTAATGCTCGCGCAACGTACACCTGATAATGTCACTATTGATGCCGTCGAACTGGACCCGATTGCCGCTGAGCAAGCTGCGGAAAACGCAAAGGGCTGCCAGTGGGCGTCGCGGATAACTGTACATTGTGCAGATATTCGCGAATGGGCACAGCAAGCGACACAGCGTTACTCGCTGATTGTCAGCAACCCTCCGTTCTTTGAGCAAGGTAGCAATTGTGCTTCCCCTGAACGTGCTCAGGCTCGATATACCACTACGCTGGATCATAGCGCGTTGTTGCATAGCGCAACGCAGTTAATTACTGAGGATGGTTTTTTCTGCGTCATCATGCCTGAAACGGCGGGAACGGCATTTACGGAACTGGCGAAGACACAAGGCTGGCATGTTCGCTATCGTACCGATGTTGCCGATAACGAAACGCGTTTGCCACATCGTGTGATGCTGGCGTTGTCGCCAACAGATGGTGAGTATTTTACCGAGCGATTAACCATTCGTGGGCCAGACCAACAATATTCAGAAGGTTACTGCGGCCTGACCCAGGATTTCTATTTATTTATGTAGAGTGGTGAAAGAATGCTTGGCCCGGAGTTTTCGGCCAAATCCGGGTAGTCCAGCGTATAGTGCAGGCCCCGGCTTTCTTTACGCATCATGGCGCAACGCACAATCAATTCTGCAACCTGCACCAGGTTGCGCAGTTCCAGCAAATTGTTAGAGACGCGGAAGTTGGCATAATACTCGTCGATTTCTTGCTGCAGCATAGTAATTCGACGCAATGCGCGTTCCAGGCGACGTGTTGAACGCACAATACCGACGTAATCCCACATAAACAGACGAAGCTCATGCCAGTTGTGCTGGATAACAACTTGCTCATCAGGGTTATCTACACGGCTGTCATCCCAGTCAGGCAAAGCGCGAGAAATGCGTGCGTATGGCATACGTTTGATAATATCTTCGGCTGCTGACCAGCCATAAACCAGGCATTCAAGCAATGAGTTTGATGCCATGCGGTTTGCGCCATGTAAGCCGGTATATGTCACTTCGCCGATAGCATAAAGCCCGTCAACATCAGTACGACCATTCTCATCCACCATCACGCCACCGCAGGTGTAGTGCGCAGCGGGTACCACCGGCACGGGTTCTTTGGTGAGATCGATACCCAGGCCCAACAGTTTTTCATAGATAGTTGGGAAATGGTGGCGCACGAACTCTTCCGGCTTGTGGCTGATATCAAGGTACATGCAATCCGCGCCAAGGCGTTTCATCTCATGATCAATGGCGCGTGCGACGATGTCGCGCGGGGCAAGTTCGCCACGCTCATCAAAATCAGGCATAAAACGAGTGCCATCCGGGCGCTTGAGATAAGCACCTTCACCGCGCAACGCTTCGGTAAGCAAGAAATTACGTGCTTGCGGATGGAAGAGAGCGGTCGGGTGGAACTGATTAAATTCCAGGTTTGCGACACGGCAACCCGCACGCCAGGCCATGGCAATACCGTCACCCGAAGAAATATCAGGGTTTGTTGTGTACTGATAAACTTTTGATGCGCCACCGGTAGCCAGAACCACCGCTTTCGCGCGGCAGGTTTCTACTTTTTCGCGGTTACGGTTCCAGATCCATGCACCGACAACTCGGCGCGTGCCGGGCAGGCCGATTTTGTCCGAGACAATAAGATCGACGGCGTTACTGCGTTCAATAACGCGAATATTAGGATGGCTCAGCGCTTTACCGACTAGCGTGGTTTCAACTTCTTTACCCGTGGCATCAGCAGCGTGAAGAATTCGGCGATGGCTGTGCCCGCCTTCGCGGGTCAAATGGTAGCTTTCCGCACCATTTGCCTGGACCTCTGTGTCAAACAGTACGCCCTGGTCTATTAGCCATTGCACACAGTGGCGTGCGTTACTGGTGACAAACTCCACCGCATCACGATCACAAATTCCAGCACCTGCGATGAGGGTATCTTCTACATGTGAATCGATACTGTCCGTTTCATCGAACACAGCAGCGATTCCACCCTGAGCATATAAAGTTGAGCCTTCATTAATTGGGCCCTTACTCAGAACAATAACTTTGCTGTTTTCGGCAAGCCGTAAAGCAAGAGAGAGGCCAGCAGCTCCGCTACCGACGATTAATACATCACAAGCGAGTTCGGAATTTGCGTTCATCGTGTTTAATTTACTAAACAAAGGTTGGGCCAGCATATCACCCGATGTGGGCTCAAACACGCTTTTTTTAATTCAGTGTTATATGAACTAAACAAAAGAACTGAAGATCTGAGTTTCATCTGAATTATGTGCTGGATAAGCCATATTTGTTAAAGGTCGGCTGTTAGTGGCAGATTTTCTGATGAAAAATCATGATTCATGCGATACTCTGCAAGCAGTTTAGCGATCGCCTTTTAGGATAAAAAAGGTGTTACGGTTTGTGCCACGAAACTTATAATCAAGAAGAGATAATTCGTGGAACAGATCAGGAAAACAAAGGCGTAAGGGAACTTTGCTCAAATCGAGCGCTCCAACCGTGAACTTGCTCAGATATGCAGAGTTCGGATGGCTTTTCAATTACGCGTGGAAATAGGTTTGGGGAGACATTACCTCGGATGAGCGAGCAGTTAACGGATCAAGTCCTCGTCGAACGGGTCCAGAAGGGAGATCAGAAGTCATTCAATTTACTGGTAATTCGTTATCAGCATAAAGTGGCGAGTTTGGTTTCCCGCTATGTGCCTTCAGGAGATGTTCCTGATGTGGTGCAGGAGTCTTTCATTAAAGCTTATCGTGCGCTGGATTCATTCCGTGGCGATAGCGCGTTTTATACATGGTTGTACCGTATAGCGGTCAACACGGCAAAAAATTATCTGGTTGCTCAGGGGCGTCGTCCTCCATCTAGCGATGTGGACGCAATTGATGCTGAAAACTACGAAAGTGGCAGCGCATTGAAAGAAATTTCGAACCCTGAGAACTTAATGTTGTCTGAAGAACTGAGACAAATAGTTTTCCGTACTATTGAGTCACTTCCGGAAGATTTACGTATGGCAATTACGTTGCGGGAGTTGGATGGTTTGAGCTATGAAGAAATAGCCGTCATCATGGATTGCCCGGTAGGGACTGTACGTTCTCGTATTTTCCGTGCACGGGAAGCTATTGATAATAAAGTTCAACCGCTTATCAGGCGTTGACGATAGCGGGTTACTGGAAGGGTAATTAGGCATGCAGAAAGAACAGCTTTCCGCTTTAATGGATGGGGAAACTCTGGATAGCGAACTGCTCGGTACTTTGTCGAAAGACAAAACATTGCAGAACAGCTGGGAGAGCTACCACCTAATCCGCGATACTATGCGCGGCGATACCAGTGAATTACTTCATTTTGATATTGCAGCCAATGTCATGGCCGCGATTGAAAATGAGCCAGTGCGTAATGTCACGCCACTCATTACTGAACAGCAGCCCGAACCTCATCAATGGCAGAAAATGTCATTCTGGAATAAGGTTCGTCCGTGGGCCAGCCAACTCACCCAAATGGGCGTTGCAGCATGCGTATCGCTTGCGGTAATCGTCGGGGTGCAGCACTATAATGGCCAGTCTGACAACCCTGCTCAGCCCGAGGCTCCGGTGTTTAACACCTTGCCGATGATGGGTAAAGCGAGTCCGGTAAGTTTGGGTGTGCCATCTGACAGCACAGCCAGCACAGGTCAGCAGCAGGTACAGGAACAGCGTCGACGTATCAATGCCATGTTGCAAGATTACGAATTGCAGCGTCGTTTACACGCCGAGCAACTCCAGTTTGAACAGGCACAAACCCAGCAAGCTGCGGTACAAGTGCCAGGAAACCAAACTTTAGGAACTCAATCGCAGTAATGAAGCAACTTTGGTATGCCCTGTCTCTTATGACAAGCAGCCTGTTGTTCACCTCAAATGCCTCGGCGGACACTGTTTCGTCCGGGGCGTTGTTGCAGCAGATGAACCAGGCGAGTCAGTCACTCAATTATGAGTTGGCGTTTATCAGCATTAACAAGCAAGGGATAGAGTCTTTACGCTATCGCCATGCAAGGCTTGATAATCGTCCGCTTGCTCAATTGCTCCAGATGGATGGTCCGCGCCGGGAAGTTGTTCAGCGTGGTAGTGAAATCAGCTATTTTGAACCGGGACTTGAGCCCTTTACGCTCACCGGGGACTATATCGTTGATTCGCTCCCATCAATTGTCTATACCGATTTCAAACGCCTGACGCCTTATTACGACTTCATCTCTGTCGGACGGACGCGTATTGCCGACCGCCTGTGCGAAGTGATTCGTGTCGTGGCTCGAGACGGCACACGATACAGCTATATGGTATGGATGGACTCTGAAACCAAATTACCACTACGTGTTGATTTGCTGGATCGAGATGGTGAAACGCTGGAACAATTCCGCGTTATTTCTTTCAACGTTAGCAAAGAAGCCAATAGCATGATGCAAGGCCTGGCAAAGGCGAGTTTACCACCGTTGTTGTCAGTGCCTGGTGCTGAGAAAGTTAATTTCTCCTGGACACCGACTTGGTTGCCACAAGGTTTTAGCGAAGTATCCAGCAGCCGTCGTCCGTTGCCCACTGTCGATGTTCCGATTGAATCACGTCTCTATTCTGATGGCTTGTTTAGCTTCTCGGTCAACATTAGCCGCGCTGTAAGTAACAGTAGCGATCAGCTATTACGTACTGGTCGCCGTACGGTCAGTTCTGAAGTTCGTGATAAAACAGAGATCACTATTGTGGGTGAACTACCTCCACAAACAGCAAAGCGCATTGCTGACAGTATCAAATTCAGGGCTGTACAATGATCAAAGAGTGGGCAACCGTTGTTTCCTGGCAAAACGGTGAAGCGCAACTTAACTGCGACGTCAAAACCTCATGTAATAGCTGTGCTTCACGTGCAGGTTGTGGCAGTCGCATACTCAACAAGCTTGGCCCACAAACTAGCCACACCTTATCAGTTGCATGCGATACACCGCTGGTGGTGGGGCAAAAAGTTGAATTAGGCATTGCTGAAGGCAGCCTGATTGGCTCTGCTTTACTGGTTTACATGTCTCCGCTGGTGGGTTTATTTCTGGTTTCAGCCCTTTTCCAGGCTCTGTTTGGGACAAACCTTGCAGCGATTTGTGGGGCGTTACTGGGTGGGGTTGGTGGTTTTCTTATCGCGCGGGGCTTCTCTTTGAAGCTCAGCCGTCGTGAAAGCTGGCAGCCTGTTATTCTCAGCGTTGCTCTGCCGCCAGATGTACTGAGAGTCGAAACTGTTACTTCTGCGGACGATCGGTGAAGTCTCTTCTGCCCACTATCTATTTGACACTCATTCCATCGGCTTTTCATCACTCAGCTACGCTTGCATGATGAGCTGTTTCCTCGCTTTCTCGTTGTAGTGTAGAATGCGGCGTTTCAGGCAAAAGACAGCCATTGACATCATGCTCTGTACAGCGCATTGCGCCGAGCTTTCCCGGATTTGTAAGGCATAAAACCTCTAACTATGAAGAATATACGTAACTTTTCTATTATTGCCCACATCGACCACGGCAAATCGACGCTGTCTGACCGTATTATCCAAATTTGTGGCGGCTTGTCCGACCGTGAAATGGAAGCCCAGGTTCTTGACTCCATGGATCTGGAGCGTGAACGTGGTATTACCATCAAAGCGCAAAGCGTTACGTTGGATTACAAAGCATCTGATGGTGAAACTTATCACCTGAATTTCATCGACACCCCAGGCCACGTTGACTTCTCTTATGAGGTTTCCCGCTCTCTTGCAGCTTGTGAAGGTGCATTGCTGGTGGTGGATGCCGGGCAGGGCGTAGAAGCTCAGACTCTGGCAAACTGCTACACCGCGATGGAAATGGATCTGGAAGTCGTTCCAGTTCTGAACAAAATTGACCTGCCAGCAGCTGATCCTGAACGTGCCGCGCAAGAAATTGAAGATATCGTCGGCATTGATGCAACTGATGCAGTGCGCTGCTCGGCAAAAACTGGTTTTGGCGTAACGGATGTTCTTGAACGTCTGGTGCGTGATATTCCAGGCCCGGAAGGGGACCCGGAAGCGCCACTGCAGGCACTGATCATCGACTCCTGGTTCGATAACTATCTTGGCGTTGTTTCTCTGGTCCGTATTAAAAACGGTACCATGAAAAAAGGCGACAAAATCAAGGTAATGAGTACCGGCCAGGTTTATAACGCAGACCGTCTGGGTATCTTCACTCCAAAACGTGTTGATCGCGACGTGTTGGGTTGTGGTGAAGTTGGCTGGTTGGTCTGTGCGATTAAAGATATCCTGGGTGCGCCAGTTGGCGATACCTTGACTCTCGCGCGCAACCCAGCAGACAAAGCGCTGCCAGGCTTTAAAAAAGTGAAGCCACAGGTTTACGCCGGTTTGTTCCCGGTAAGCTCTGATGATTATGAAAACTTCCGTGATGCGCTCGGCAAACTGAGCCTGAATGATGCTTCTCTGTTCTATGAACCAGAAAGCTCCACCGCATTGGGCTTCGGCTTCCGCTGTGGCTTCCTCGGTCTGTTGCATATGGAAATCATTCAGGAGCGTCTGGAGCGTGAATACGATCTTGACCTGATTACCACAGCACCAACTGTAGTTTACGAAGTCGAAACCACCAGTGGCGAAACCATCTACGTTGATAGCCCATCCAAGCTGCCAGCACTGAACAACATCGCAGAACTGCGTGAGCCAATCGCTGAATGTCATATGCTGATGCCGCAGGAATATCTGGGCAGCGTTATCACTCTGTGTATCGAAAAACGCGGCGTGCAGACCAACATGGTTTACCACGGTAACCAGGTTGCACTGACCTATGAAATCCCGATGGCTGAAGTGGTACTCGACTTCTTTGATCGTCTGAAATCAACATCCCGTGGCTACGCCTCATTGGATTACAACTTCAAACGCTTCCAGGCTTCTGACATGGTGCGCGTAGATGTTCTGATCAACGGCGATCGTGTTGATGCCCTGGCATTGATCACCCACCGTGGCAACTCGCAGTTCCGTGGCCGTCAGTTGGTTGAGAAGATGCAAGAGCTAATCCCACGTCAACAATTTGATATTGCGATTCAGGCGGCTATCGGCGCACATATCATCGCGCGTTCTACTGTTAAACAGTTACGTAAAAACGTCCTGGCGAAATGCTACGGCGGTGACGTTAGCCGTAAGAAAAAGCTGTTGCAGAAACAGAAAGACGGTAAGAAGCGTATGAAGCAAGTCGGTAACGTCGAATTGCCTCAGGAAGCGTTCCTCGCCATTCTGCACGTCGGCAAAGACAGCAAATAAATTAAGGAGTTGGCATGGCGAATATGTTTGCGCTAATCCTCGTGATAGCGACGCTGGTAACAGGGCTTTTATGGTGTATTGATAAGTTTATCTTTGCCCCAAAGCGCCATGAAAAACAGGCGGCAGCGCAAGCTGCCACTGGTGATGCACTTGATAGCAAAACGCTAAAAAAAGTCGCACCTAAGCCAGGTTGGTTAGAAACGGGGGCATCCGTATTCCCGGTGCTCGCTATTGTTTTGATTGTGCGTTCATTTATTTATGAGCCGTTCCAGATTCCATCAGGATCAATGATGCCAACGTTATTAATTGGCGACTTTATCCTGGTGGAGAAATTTGCTTACGGTATTAAAGATCCAATTTACCAGAAAACGCTCATTGAAACGGGTCACCCAAAACGCGGTGATATTGTGGTGTTCAAATATCCACAAGATCCACGTCTGGATTACATCAAGCGTGCCGTTGGTTTGCCGGGGGATCGCGTCAGTTACGATCCAGTGGCAAAAGAAGTCACTATTCAGCCAAACTGCAGTTCGGGCCAGGCATGTGATAACGCTCTGCCAATCACCTACAGCAATGTAGAGCCAAGTGATTTTGTGCAGACTTTTGCGCGCCGTAATGGCAGTGAAGCTAATTCTGGTTTCTTCCAGTTGCCGCTGAACCAGACCAAAGAAGATGGCATTCGCTTGTCTGAGCGCAAAGAAACACTGGGTGATGTAACTCACCGCATTTTGACTGTGCCAATCGCCCAGGATCAACTGGGTATGTATTACCAGCAACCGGGCCAGCAACTTGCTACGTGGATTGTGCCACCGGGTCACTATTTCATGATGGGTGATAACCGCGATAACAGCGCTGATAGCCGTTATTGGGGCTTTGTTCCTGAGGCAAATCTGGTAGGTAAAGCAACCACTATCTGGATGAGTTTCGAGAAACAAGAGGGTGAATGGCCAACGGGTGTGCGCTTAAGTCGTATTGGCGGAATTCATTGATCAATTAAATCTATTCAGATAACGACTTTCTATGTCGTTATCTATAGAATATCCCCCCGTATTAAGGTTGGCTCCCACAAGGGAGCCACGGCAAACGAAACAGCGTTGGTTCTCTTTTTCAGGTCTGTTCCGTGTGCTGAATAATTGACGCATTCATTAATTGGTATCGCATGAACCCCATCGTAATTAATAGGCTGCAGCGTAAGCTGGGCTACACTTTTGTACATCAGGATCTGTTGCAGCAGGCATTAACGCATCGCAGTGCCAGCAGCAAGCACAATGAGCGTCTGGAATTTCTGGGTGACTCCATTCTTAGCTACGTTATTGCAAACGCGCTTTACCATCGTTTCCCTCGTGTAGACGAAGGTGATATGAGCCGTATGCGTGCAACGCTTGTGCGCGGAAATACACTGGCAGAAATTGCCCGCGAATTTGAATTGGGCGAATGTCTGCGCCTTGGGCCGGGTGAGTTGAAAAGTGGTGGTTTCCGCCGCGAATCTATTCTGGCCGATACCGTCGAAGCCTTAATTGGTGGTGTTTTCCTCGACAGCGATATCCAGAATGTTGAGCGTTTAATTCTTTCCTGGTATCAATCTCGTCTGGATGAAATTAGCCCAGGCGATAAGCAAAAAGACCCTAAGACGCGTCTGCAAGAGTATTTGCAGGGTCGCCACTTGCCGCTGCCATCTTATTTGGTAGTACAGGTTCGTGGTGAAGCGCACGATCAGGAATTTACCATTCACTGTCAGGTGAGTGGCCTGCCTGAGCCGGTCATTGGTACTGGTTCAAGCCGCCGTAAAGCGGAACAGGCTGCAGCTGAGCAGGCGCTTATCAAGCTGGAGCTGGAATAATGAGCGAAGAACAAACCTTTTGCGGATTCGTGGCCATCGTTGGTCGCCCGAATGTCGGCAAATCCACGCTGCTAAACCAGTTGCTTGGGCAAAAAATCTCTATCACTTCCCGTAAAGCGCAGACGACACGTCACCGCATTATGGGCATCCATACTGAAGGCCCGTATCAGGCGATCTACGTCGATACCCCAGGGCTGCATATGGAAGAAAAGCGCGCTATCAACCGCCTGATGAACAAAGCTGCCAGCAGCTCCATCGGTGACGTTGAGCTGGTTATCTTCGTCGTTGAAGGCACGAAGTGGACCGCCGACGATGAGATGGTGCTTAACAAACTGCGTGACGCGCGCGCGCCGGTAATTCTTGCTGTGAACAAAGTCGATAACGTTCAGGATAAAGGCGTTCTGCTGCCGCATCTGCAATTCCTCGGCAGCCAGATGAACTTCCTCGATATCGTGCCTATCTCTGCGGAAAACGGCATGAACGTGGACACCATCGCCAGCATCGTTCGCAAACGTCTACCAGAAGCGATTCATCACTTCCCGGAAGAGTACATCACTGACCGTTCACAGCGTTTCATGGCTTCTGAAATCATCCGTGAAAAACTGATGCGTTTCCTGGGGGCAGAACTTCCATATTCTGTCACCGTTGAGATTGAACAGTTTGTGACTAACGCCCGTGGTGGTTTCGACATCAATGGTTTGATTCTGGTTGAACGTGAAGGCCAGAAGAAGATGGTTATTGGCAATAAAGGCGCCAAAATCAAAACCATCGGTATCGAAGCGCGTAAAGACATGGAAGAGATGTTTGAAGCCAAAATCCACCTTGAACTGTGGGTGAAGGTGAAATCCGGTTGGGCAGACGACGAGCGCGCGCTGCGTAGCCTGGGTTATACCGACGATCTGAAATAAGAAAATGGAAGGCTGGCAACGGGCTTTTGTCCTGCATAGTCGCCCCTGGAGCGAAACCAGCCTTCTACTTGATCTTTTTTCTGAAGAGTCCGGGCGCGTTCGTTTAATTGCGAAAGGCGCTCGTTCTCGCCGCTCTAATCTTAAAGGGACTCTACAACCCTTTACCCCCTTGCTGGTTCGCTGGGGCGGGCGTGGTGAAGTTAAAACGCTACGTAGCGCCGAAGCTGTCTCGCTTGCACTTCCCCTGAGTGGTATCACGCTTTACAGCGGCCTGTATGTCAATGAACTGATTTCACGTGTACTGGAAGACGAAACCCGTTTCTCCGAATTATTCTTCGATTACCTCCACTGTATTCAGGCTCTCGCTGGAACCAGCGGTTCACCCGAACCCGCTTTACGCCGTTTTGAATTAGCTCTGCTTGGGCATCTGGGTTATGGCGTGGATTTTCTGCATTGTGCAGGAAGTGGCGAAGAAGTCAGTGACACCATGACCTATCGATACCGTGAAGAAAAAGGCTTTATCGCAAGCCTTGTCGTCGATCATTACAGCTTTACCGGCCATGAATTAAGAGCGCTTGCTAATCGTGAGTTCCCTGACGTAGCCACGTTGCGCGCTGCTAAACGTTTTACGCGTATGGCATTAAAACCCTATCTTGGTGGCAAGCCTCTCAAAAGCCGCGAATTGTTCCGCCAGTTTGTGCCCAAAATTCGACCACTCAAATCACCTCAAGACCCGCAATAACGCAAGGCCCGTAGCCACGCTTTCCTTACCCGGTGTAAACTGCCTCAACTAAAACCGTTCTGACCCCGAGGAAAGGCATGTCTGAATTACTGTTAGGCGTCAATATCGATCACATCGCAACTTTGCGTAACGCGCGCGGCACGGCATATCCTGATCCAGTGCAAGCCGCATTTATCTGCGAGCAGGCCGGGGCCGATGGTATTACGGTTCACTTGCGTGAAGATCGCCGCCATATCACTGATCGTGATGTTCGTATCCTGCGTCAGACTCTTGATACACGTATGAACCTTGAAATGGCTGTAACCGAAGAGATGATTGGTATTGCTTGCGAAACCAAACCTCATTTCTGCTGCCTTGTGCCGGAAAAGCGTCAGGAAGTGACCACTGAAGGTGGTCTGGATGTTGCGGGTCAACTGGATAAAATGCGTGAGGCCTGCAAACGCCTGGCTGATGCCGGTATCCTGGTTTCTCTGTTTATCGATGCTGACCACGCGCAAATTGATGCCGCAGTGGCCGTTGGTGCGCCATATATCGAAATTCATACTGGTTGCTATGCGGATGCTGAAGACGACGCGACTCAGGCCAAAGAATTGGCTCGTATCGCTGAAGCCGCGACCTACGCTGCTGGAAAAGGCCTGAAAGTGAATGCCGGGCACGGCCTGACTTATCACAATGTAAAAGCCATTGCCCGCCTGCCGGAAATGCACGAACTAAATATCGGCCACGCTATTATTGGCCGTGCGGTAATGAGCGGTTTGAAAGAAGCCGTGGCTGAAATGAAACGCCTGATGCAGGAAGCGCGTAGCTAATGGCTATTCTTGGCCTGGGCACCGATATTGTGGAGATTGCGCGTATTGAGGGCGTTATCTCGCGTTCCGGCGATCGGCTGGCAAAGCGTGTGCTCAGTGCCAACGAATGGTTGCAATACCAGGCGCACCAGCAACCGGTGCGCTTTCTTGCAAAACGTTTTGCGGTAAAAGAAGCGGCGGCTAAAGCATTTGGCACCGGCATTCGTAACGGCCTGGCGTTTAACCAATTCGAAGTGTTTAACGATCCACTTGGTAAACCGCAGCTACGCTTTTGGGAAGAGGCGGAGCGAGTCGCTGAAAGAATGGGCGTGCGTTCTGTACACGTGACGCTTGCCGATGAGCGGCATTACGCCTGCGCAACGGTTATTATCGAAGATTAAAGCTTATCGGCGTGGTGCAACTGGACGAACTTATCCCAAAGTTGCTCTTCGTTTTCAGTATGCGCTGGATCTTTGATAATGGTATTTGGGATCGGGCAAACTTTCTGGCAGGTTGGCGTTTCATAATGTCCAATGCACTCGGTGCAACGGTCGGTATTGATTTCGTAAATGCTGTCACCCATGGAAATTGCCTCATTCGGGCACTCCGGTTCGCACATATCGCAGTTGATACATTTTTTAGTGATAAGTAGCGCCATGGGAAGATCTCGATAACATCAGAAACAGGGCGGGCATTATACGCCCAATCCCCGATCAAACCAGTTTTTTTACCAGTGCTTCGCTGTGGCGAATGCGCTTCGGTGCGTGCTCCAGATCCCTCTGTACCAGCGCCATAAAAAGTAAATCGGTCAGCATCATCTGCGCACTTGTTGATGAAATTGCCGCACTGCGTGTCGCCTGTTCTTCGGCGATGGTATACAGGCACAGGGTTGCACGTTGCTGTAGTGCGTTTGGCGTAAAGCCTGTGATGGCGAGGATCTTCGCGCCAGTGCGCAGGGTTTCATCGGCGGCGAGATTTATCTCACGCCGTTCACCAGAATAGGAAATCGCCAGTAATACATCGTCACTGCTTGAGGCTTGCGCAGTCGCAAGCAACGCATGCATGTCTTGCTCTGCTACCGCGTTAATCCCGATTTTCATCAGCTTCCAGGCAAAGTTTTTGGCAACTAACCCGGATGCACCGATGCCTACCAGCAGCACACGCCGCGCATTGCGTAGCATATTCACACTTGCCAGCAGCTTTTCTTCACTGTTGACATCAAGTGTTGCGTGCATCGCCGCCATATTATCCTTGATCAGTTTCTCGCCCACCAGCCGCAGCGGATCGTCTCCAAGAATAAGGTTATGCACCGTGACTGATTGCGGTTCCTGGCCGCTGGCGAGAGCTTCACTGATGGCAAGTTTGAGAGCAGGGAAGCCTTTGAAACCTAATTTTTGGGAAAATTTCACTACGCTGGACTGACTCACTCCGGCTTCAGCCGCAAGCTGCTGCGAACTCAAATGGCGAGCATAGTCGGGTTTTTCCAACAGAAAGTCGGCCAGTTTACGGTCACTCTGTGCAAGCGTTGAGTAGCGGCTTCGAATACGCAGTAAACAGTTCATGTCCTCTCCAGTCTGCCGGGTCAATAATGTGAGCCGCTCCATAATAACGTAAATTACGCTCGCCTGAATGAATTTTATATTCCATTATGTGGAAACTGTAAGGAATTAAATATTCAAAGGTGCATGATGAATCTCGGCTCTCTCGTTTCTGAAACTCGTAATCTACAAACAATGGATCTCGATTGCCTCTCAACACTCGAAATGGTTGAGCGTTTTAATCAACAAGACGCGCTGGTGGCTGGGGCAGTTGAAAAAACATTGCCGGAAGTTGCCCTTGCCGTCGATGCCGCAAGTGAATCACTCAAGGCAGGCGGACGTTTGATTTATATGGGGGCAGGGACCAGCGGGCGGCTTGGTGTTCTGGATGCCTCTGAATGCCCACCAACGTTCGGTGTTCCGCATGGCTTGGTCATTGGCTTAATTGCGGGTGGCCCTGGTGCATTGCTGAAAGCCGTTGAAGGTGCTGAAGACAACCAGCAATTGGGTGAAGACGATCTGAAGGCATTAGACCTGACAACTAATGATATGGTCGTTGGGCTTGCAGCGTCAGGTCGCACGCCATATGTGATTGGTGGCCTGCGTTATGCGCGTAACCTCGGATGCCGTACTGCCGCCATTTCCTGCAACCCAGGATCAGCTATTGCGCAGGAGGCTGAAATTGCAATCTCTCCCGTCGTTGGCCCGGAAGCGTTGACCGGTTCCACTCGTCTGAAATCAGGCACTGCACAGAAGCTCGTACTGAATATGATTTCAACGGGTGCAATGGTCAAGCTGGGCAAGGTGTACCAAAACCTGATGGTGGACATGAAAGCGACCAATATCAAACTTGTGGACCGGGCATGCCGTATCGTTGTTGAAGCTACTGGTGCTGCTCGTATCGATGCCGAAAATGCACTCAAACAAACTGATTATGAAGTAAAACCCGCCATTCTTATGATACTCACCGGTGTGGATGCGCAGACAGCTTATGCACGTCTGGCAGACAGCGATGGCTATCTCCGTACCGCTTTAAAAAACTAAAAGCAGGCACTGAATCATGGATAAGACAGCGACTTTGGCCCGTGAAATTTTGCCTGGCATCGGTGGGCAGGAAAATATCATCCGTCTTGAAAACTGCATGACCCGCGTGCGTGTTGAGCTTAAGGACGATAGCCTGCTTGATATTGCTCGCCTGAAAAAACTGCCGGGCGTCAGCGGTTATGTGAAGCAAGGTTCGCAGCATCAGCTGATTGTCGGCCCTGGGCGTGCAGCCCAGGTGGTTGACGCGATGCGCGAACTGCTGCAAAGCAGCGACCAGACTATCTCAAGTGAAGATGATATCGCGCACAATAAGGCTCAAGCCAAAGCGCGTTATCAGGCTCCGATGAGTGAAGCGCTACGCAAACTGGCGAATGTCTTTATTCCATTGATTCCTGCTTTTATTGCATCGGGTCTGATTACTGGAATTATCAACATTCTGAAGCGCCCGGATATTGTTGGCGATATGGCCACCCAGTACCCGAACATTCTCGGTTTACTCGCCATATTCGGTAGCGCAGTGTTTGCTATCATGAATATTCTGGTGGGTGTGAACGCCGCGAAAGTCTTCGGTGGTTCGATGGCGATGGGTGGCGTGATGGCGGGGATTCTTTCCAGCCCGCAACTGGCGCAAATCCACCTGTTTGGTGAAAACCTCCAGCCTGGCCGCGGGGGGGTTATCGCCGTATTGCTGGTGGTGGCGTTGATGTGCTGGATTGAAAAACGCTTGCGCCGGTTGCTGCCGGGCTCCATCGAGCTGATTCTCAACCCGCTGCTGACCACGTTGATTACCGCTTCGATTGCTATTGTTGCTTTGCAACCGTTGGGTGGCCTGATTTCCGATGCCATTGCCCATGGCGCAACAATGGCTATCGACAAAGGTGGTCTGGTGGTTGGCGCGGTGCTTTCCGGTGCGTTCTTGCCATTGGTGCTTTCTGGTTTGCATCAGGGGCTAGTGCCGATTCATGTTGAGCTTATTCAGACTCATGGGCAGAACGCATTATTGCCAATTCTGGCGATGGCGGGCGTCGGGCAAGTTGGCGCTGCACTTGCGGTCTTTATTAAAACACGCAATCAGCGCCTGAAAAAACTTATCAAAGGTGCATTACCCGTTGGGCTGCTTGGTATTGGTGAACCGCTGATTTTCGGGGTGACTTTACCGCTTGGTAAACCATTTATTGGTGCATGTTTAGGTGGCGCGGTTGGCGGGGCATTAATCAGCTACTGGAAAGTCGCGACGGTTATTACATTTGGCATTTCAGGTTTACCGCTGGCTTTAACCATTGTTACCGGAAAAGTGATGCTCTATCTGTTAGGCTTTCTGATAGCGGTTATCGCAGGGTTCTTATTTACATGGTTTATGGGCTTTAACGATCCAGAGGAGTAACGTTTGACAACTCAGAGTGAGCGTCGGGTAGTATTTTTCGATTTAGATGGCACGCTTCATCAGCAGGATATGTTTGGCAGTTTCTTGCGCTTCCTGCTGCGCCATCAACCTCTCAATCTGTTACTTGTCATTCCGCTTTTGCCGGTGATAGGTGGCGCGTTGCTGATTAAAGGACGTGCTGCTCGCTGGCCGATGAGTCTATTACTGTGGGGCGCGACATTTGGACATAGTGAAACGCGCCTCAAGCAGCTGGAAGCAAACTTCGTTACCTGGTTTCGTGGTCAAGTTACAGCTTTTCCGGTGGTGCAGCAGCGTCTTACCGATTACCTGACAAGTTCAGATGCTGATGTCTGGCTTATCACCGGTTCACCGCAACCGTTGGTGCAGCAGGTTTATTTCGACACGCCATGGCTACCGAAAGTGAAGCTGATTGCCAGCCAAATCAAGCGTTCTCACGGTGGGTGGGTGCTCACATTACGCTGTCTTGGGCATGAAAAAGTCTCGCAACTGGAACAGCAAATCGGCACACCTTTGCAGCTCTACAGCGGTTACAGCGACAGCAACCAGGACAACCCGCTGCTCTATTTTTGCCAGCATCGCTGGCGGGTTACGCCGCAAGGTCAATTACAGCAGCTCGAATAATTTTGGGTACAAAAAGGAGCTGTGTATAATGCGCGCCCGAAACGTGCCCGGAGAGACCTCTCTTGTCAGAAAGTGAATTTACCCACGAACACTGGATGCGCCACGCGCTGACCCTTGCGCGCCGCGCGTGGGAAGAAGGTGAAGTTCCGGTCGGTGCAGTGCTGGTCCATAACAACCAGGTGATTGGTGAAGGTTGGAACCGTTCTATCGGGCGACACGATCCGACAGCCCATGCTGAAATTATGGCGTTGCGTCAGGGCGGTTTGGTGCTGCAAAACTACCGTCTATTGGATAGCACGTTGTATGTCACCCTCGAACCGTGCGTTATGTGTGCAGGTGCGATGGTGCATGGACGTATCGGAAACCTGGTGTTTGGTGCACGTGATGCTAAGACCGGGGCAATTGGATCTTTGATGGACGTGGTGGGGCACCCAGGAATGAATCATCAGATTAATGTGATTGAGGGTGTACTGGCAGAAGAGTGCTCGGCAATGTTAAGTGATTTTTTTCGAGCCCGTCGTCTTGAGAAAAAGGCCCTAAAGGAAAAGGCCCGAAATGGTAATAACCCCAATAAGTTGGACAGTTAAACACCTGGCTCGTAGGTGAGGGTACGATTTATTTAACAATATTCTCTCATAAAAAAGCGAGCCGCCTTTTCAAGCAACCCGCCTCATAAATTAACCCACTATTTTAACTACTCCCAGGCCCGCTCAGCCTTAGCAGCATTGAACTGTGGCGGTGGCTTTCGGAAGCTACGTGTGAGATAGGTAAGATATCCCAGACCTACCGCTGCCCATATCAGGCCGAGTGTCAGAGATGTTGTTTCCAGGTTGATCCACAACACTGCCACAGTAATCGCTCCAGTCAGCGGCAGTATCAGATAGTGAAACTTATCCTTCCAGGTTTTGTTTCGTCCTTCACGGCGCCAAAAGTGGTTGATGACTGAGATATTCACGAAGGTAAATGCGACCAGCGCACCGAAGTTTATCAGTGCTGTTGCGGTCACCAGGTCGAAGAACAGTGCGGAAAGCGATACGATGCCGACCATCAGTACATTCAGTGCTGGGGTACGCCATTTTGGGTGCACGTAGCCGAAATATTTCTCCGGGAAGACGTTATCGCGCCCCATAACGTACAGCAGTCGTGAGACGCTGGCATGGGATGCCAGGCCTGAAGCCAGCGTGTTAACGAAGGTCGTACACAGGAAGATGGACTGGAATAGTTTCCCTCCCACATACAGGGCAATTTCCGGCAGTGCCGCATCCGGATCCTTGAAGCGGATGTTATCCGGGAAGAATAACTGCATAAAGAATGATGCCGCGATAAAGATGATTCCGCCGTAGACCGCTGTGAGGAATATGGCTTTAGGAATGGTGCGCGCTGCATTCGGCGTTTCTTCTGAAAGCGTTGTTACCGCGTCGAAACCAAGAAACGAGAAACAGACTATTGTTGCGCCAGTGATGATGGGGAGGAGATGTGCGTTCTGGCTGATGAAAGGTTGTAGCGACCAGACTGTGCCAACGCCTTCTCCTTTATGCAGCCCCTGAACAACCAGAATAATAAACACCACCATGATGCAAATCTGTACCAACACAAACAAAGTGTTGAAGTTAGCCACCAGGTTCACGCTTTTCAGGTTGATAACGGTGAGGATAGTCACAAAACCGATGACCCAAATCCAGGGTGGAACGTCGGGAAACAGCGCCGATAGATAGATTTTCGCCAGCAAGACATTAATCATCGGCAGGAACAGATAATCCAGCAGCGACGACCAGCCCACCATAAAACCAACATGGGGGCTAATAGCCTTTTGCGCATAGGTATAAGCAGAGCCAGCCTGCGGGAACTGGCGTACCAGCTTACCGTAGCTGATGGCGGTAAAAAGTACGCCCGCCAGTGCAAGAAGATAGGATGCCGGTACGTGACCTTCGCTGACGCCAGAAACAATCCCGAAGGTATCAAACACCGTCATGGGTGTGAGATAGGCCAGCCCCATCATCACCACTTGCCAGAGTTTTAAAGATTTACGCAGTTGCGGTTTTCCCGCCGGCGAAAGGTTTTCAATAGAAGTGTTAGTCGCCATGGCCTGGCCCCCCCATGCATGTGGAGGTTTGCGATAATATCGTCGTTATAGCAAACCTGCTCAGGCTGGGGGTTAAACGTGGAACCAGAGGCGTAAATATCGGGCTATGACCATTAACAGGTCCGTCGTAATCAATATGGCAGCAGCATTCGCCTTCGCCGTGCGGGTATTTGAACATCTGCATCATCTCATTTCCTCGTCATACAATCTGTCGTTTAACTGAAGACCCGTTGCCGCGTGCTCCGTTATGCGACTCAGGGAAATGGCAGGTTAGCCCTGCAACGTTTCCGGTCCGGCTCCGATCAGACCTTATGATGCTGCTTAATTTTGCTGCCGGGCAGCATAAAGCTACCCCGGCATGGCTACACTCAGGCGTTTTTCAACATCCACTCAATTTCCGTTTCTGTGATCATTCGTTCAAATTGGATCAGCTCATCGTTCTTACAGGCATGGAAGACATGAACAAATCGTTCGCCTAACAGCTCGCGCAGATGATCGTTCTGGGTAAATTCCCATAGCGCATCGCTCTGGCGAATAGGGAAAGGCAGTCCTTCCTGCTCCAGGCCGTTCCCTTCAACTTCTTCCTGCAATGGCAGATCGTTATCCAGGCCATACAGGATGCCTGCAAGAATTGTTGCCATCACCAGATAAGGGTTGGCATCTGCCCCCGCTACACGGTACTCAATACGATGGTTATCGCGATCGCCACAAGGGATACGCAGCGCGACGGTACGGTTGTTATGCCCCCACGAAGCCTGTGTCGGCACATACATACCGGGCTGGAAACGACGGTAGGAGTTGACGTTCGGAGCAAGCATCGCAATAGATGCCGGCATCAGGTCAATCATGCCCGCAAGTGCACGTTTAAGAAGTGCGGAGTCTTCGCCATCGGCGTCCGCCAATACATTCTCACCTTTGCCGTTCAGGACGCTGATATGAATATGCATCCCGCTTCCTGCGTGCTCTTCATACGGTTTCGCCATAAAAGTGGCGTGCATCTTATGTTTTTCTGCCACTGAACGGACCAGACGTTTTAGTGCCAGCGCATCATCGCAGGCATCCAGTACGTTATCGGTATGGTGCAGGTTAATCTCGAACTGGCCTGGGGAGGCTTCGGCGACAGCACCATCTGCTGGAATCAATTGCAGGCGGCCCAACTCATCAATATCGCTGAGCACATCGGCAAAGTGATTGAGGTTATCGACAGAGTAAACCTGGTTTTGGGTATTACGATCTTCAGTACCCGGCGCGCAAGGAGGTTGCAGATAGCCGTCTGCATCACGCTGGCGATCGAGTAAATAGAACTCCAGCTCTACCGCTACCACGGGGTGCAAACCACGCTGGCGTAACTTCTGCCAGAGTCGGTTAAGCACGTTGCGCGGCTCAACGTCAAAGGGAGCGCCATCTTCATCCAGCATGGTCAGCATCATCTGCCCGATAAGTTCCGGGTCCGCCGCTGACGGGGTTAATGTTCCAGGAATCGGTACACAATTGCGATCTGGCTCACCTAATTCCTGGCCAAGACCGGCTTCTTCCACCACGTTGCCCAGGATATCCATCGCAAAGACGGATGCCGGGAAGTAACAGCCTTTTTCTATCTTACGTAGGCTGGAAACCGGGATGCGTTTGCCACGGAAGCCTCCGTTCAGATCTGTAATAAGGACATCAACATATTGGGTACTGGGGTAACGCTCGAGGTAGGTTTTTACTTCACGTGCGAACGCGCTACTTCGTCTCTCTTCGGAATGCTGAACGAAATTCTCAACTTCTACGATATTGGTATCCATGATTGACCACCGTTGCATTGGATGCGTTTTTTTGCTGTTAAATATAATGTCCACCATTCGACATTGGTGCCAATTTAAATGTTTGTCAAATGTTAAATGAACTTTGCAAATAGGTTATACCGCTGCTAGATTGATAAAATATTGAACGGAATAGAGCGGAATGGAATCTTTTGGCAATAATTTAGTCCAGAATGTGAGGTCGATCATGGGCAATATATTTGACAGGCCAGTTATTGGCGTCGTCATGTGCAGAAACAGGCTTAAGGGTCATGAGACCCAGACGTTGCAAGAAAAGTATCTGAATGCGGTTTTAAATGCTGGTGGGTTGCCTGTTGCCCTCCCTCATGCGCTGGCGGAGCCAGAATTGCTGAACGCATTTCTTCCTAAGCTTGATGGCATTTTTCTGCCGGGGAGCCCCAGCAATGTACAGCCGCACCTCTATGGTGAAAACGGCGATGAGCCTGACGCCGATCCCGGGCGTGATGAACTGAGCCTGGCGCTGATCAATGCCGGGCTTGAAAGGCGCATTCCCATTTTCGCCATCTGCCGGGGTTTGCAGGAAATGGTGGTTGCTACGGGTGGGACGTTATATCGTCGCCTACACGAGCTGCCCGAATTTCTCGAGCACCGAGAAGATCACGAACTGCCGATGGAGCAGCAGTACGCCCCATCCCACGAAGTCCAGGTTCAACAGGGAGGATTACTTTCTTCTTTAATACCGGGTTGCAACTCGTTTTGGGTTAATTCACTCCATGGACAAGGCGCGAAATCGCTGGGTCGTCTGTTACGTGTGGAAGCACGTTCACCGGATGGCCTGGTGGAAGCCATCAGCGTACACGATCACCCATTCGCCCTTGGTGTACAATGGCATCCAGAATGGAACAGTAGCGAATACGCGCTGTCGCGTTTATTGCTAGAAGGTTTTATCAACGCTTGTCAGAACTATATCGCTGAAAAACAGCGACTCTGACCACTACTGTTAAGGAAATACCAATATGAGCGATGACGGCCTGGCGCCGGGAAAACGTTTGTCAGCGATCCGCCAGCAATTGGGTCTTTCACAACGTCGTGCCGCCGAACTGTCTGGATTAACGCATAGTGCCATCAGCACCATAGAGCAGGATAAAGTCAGTCCTGCAATCAGTACGCTACAGAAGTTACTGAAAGTTTATGGGCTGTCGCTCTCCGAGTTCTTCGCGGACCCGGAAAAACCTGATGAACCACAAGTGGTTATCAATCAGGATGACCTGATTGAGATCGGTAGTCAGGGCGTTTCAATGAAGCTAGTACACAACGGAAATCCGAACCGTACACTGGCGATGATCTTCGAGACTTATCAACCCGGTACGACGACTGGAGAGAGGATCAAGCACCAGGGTGAAGAGATAGGCACGATACTGGAAGGTGAAGTGATACTGACCATCAACGGTCAGACATATCACCTGGTTGCAGGGCAAAGTTATGCCATCAACACCGGCATACCTCATAGCTTCAGCAACACCTCGGCAGGCATCTGCCGCATTATCAGCGCCCACACTCCCACCACGTTCTGAAGTCCATTCGGCCTGAGTTATTCAGGCCGCTTTTTTAAAAAACTTTTTACGGGATTTATTTCCTGGGGCAACTTGCAGCCAGATTTTGCCGACAACAGCGAAGAAAGACATTTTATCTTATTGAATCTAAGGAGTAATTATGGACTTTCAGTATCTGAATTACTGGCAGGAAAAAGCAAAAAATATCACGCTTGAAAGCCGCCTGTTTATTAACGGTCAATATTGCCAGGCTCAGGACAATGACACTTTTGACATTGTCGATCCTGCCGCGCAGCGCACGCTTACCCAGGTTTCCCGCGGCAAAAAAGCCGATGTTGATATTGCTGTACGTGCCGCCAGGGATGTTTTTGAGCGCGGTGACTGGTCGCAGGCCTCTCCTGCAAAACGCAAAGCCGTACTGAGCAAACTTGCTGATTTAATGGAGCTGCATCACGAGGAGCTGGCGCTGCTGGAGACACTTGATACCGGTAAGCCTATTCGCCATAGCCTGCGTGATGATATTCCAGGTGCCGCCCGCGCCATTCGCTGGTACGCGGAAGCGATTGATAAAGTTTACGGTGAGGTCGCCTCCACCGGCGTGAATGAGTTGGCGATGATCGTACGTGAGCCGATCGGCGTTGTTGCCGCTGTGGTGCCGTGGAACTTTCCTCTGCTGCTTGCCTGTTGGAAGCTCGGCCCGGCGCTGGCGACAGGTAACAGCGTGATCCTCAAACCTTCTGAAAAATCCCCGCTGACAGCAATTCGTCTGGCGCAGCTTGCGAAAGAAGCGGGTCTGCCTGACGGTGTGTTTAACGTCATCCCAGGTTTCGGTCATGAAGCCGGCCAGGCGCTGTCACAGCATCCGGACGTGGACGTTATCACTTTCACCGGTTCAACTCGTACGGGTAAACAGCTGCTGAGAGATTCGGGGGATAGCAACATGAAGCGTGTCTGGCTGGAGGCGGGTGGTAAAAGTGCCAACATCGTGTTCGCCGACTGCCCGGATCTGCAAAATGCCGCAGCCAATACCGCCGCAGGGATTTTCTACAATCAGGGTCAGGTATGTATCGCTGGAGCTCGTCTACTGCTGGAAGATAGCATCGCCGACGAGTTTATTGCTCTGCTAAAAGAGCAGGCCAATAACTGGCTGCCAGGCAATCCACTTGATCCGAATACCACAATGGGCACGCTGATTGATAACGCCCACGCCGACAACGTACACAATTTTATCCGCGATGGTGAAAGCCTGGGCAAGCTGGTGTTAGACGGCCGTGATGGTAAACATCCTGCTGCCATTGGCCCAACCATTTTTGTCGACATCGATCCGAATACTCGCCCGGGCCGAGATGAAATCTTCGGACCCGTTCTGGTTATTACCCGGTTCACCACCGAAGCGCTGGCGCTGGAATTAGCTAACGACAGCGACTACGGCCTGGGTGCTGCAGTGTGGACCCGCGATCTTTCCCGTGCTCATCGCATGAGCCGACGCCTTAAAGCTGGCTCAGTCTTCATCAACAACTACAACGATGGCGATATGACCGTACCGTTCGGTGGCTACAAACAGAGTGGTAATGGCCGCGATAAATCCCTGCACGCGCTGGAAAAATTTAGCGAACTAAAAACAATCTGGATCTCCCTGGAGTCTTAATCATGTCTGAACATACCACCAGCTATTACGCCGCCAGCGCTAATCAGTATGAGCCGTTTCCACAGCTTGAAGAATCCGTTTCCTGCGATGTGTGTATCGTCGGAGGAGGTTACACCGGACTTTCCTCAGCACTTCATCTGTCGGAAATGGGTTATGACGTAGTGCTGCTTGAGTCGGCACGCATCGGCTTTGGCGCAAGCGGGCGTAACGGCGGCCAGCTCGTTAACTCCTACAGCCGTGACATCGACGTCATCGAACGCACTTACGGTCCAGACGCCGCAAGAATGCTAGGTGGCATGATGTTTGAAGGCGGCGAGATCATTCGCGAACGCATCAAACGCTACCAGATTGACTGTGACTACCGTCCAGGCGGATTGTTTGTCGCCATGAACCGCAAGCAGATGGAAACCCTGGAAGAACAAAAAGCTAACTGGGAGCGCTACGGCAACATCCATCTGGAGCTGCTGGATACCGATGAGCTACGCCGTGAAGTGGACAGCGACCGTTATGTTGGCGCCTTGCTCGACCATAGCGGTGGCCATATTCACCCGCTGAATCTGGCTATCGGCGAAGCCAATGCCATTCGCCTTAACGGCGGCCGCGTCTATGAATTGTCACCGGTAATTAACATCCAGCACACCAGCCCGGCAGTTGTCAGCACCGCAAAAGGCCAGGTCACGGCACGTTATGTCATTGTGGCGGGTAACGCTTATCTCGGCGATAAGCTCGAGCCGGAACTGGCAAAACGCAGTATGCCGTGTGGTACCCAGGTGCTGACCACCGAACCACTGGGTGAAGACGTAGCCCGCTCACTGATTCCGAAAAATTACTGTGTGGAAGACTGTAACTACTTGCTGGACTACTACCGTCTGACTGGCGATAACCGTCTGCTCTATGGCGGCGGGGTGGTATATGGCGCTCGAGACCCTGCGGATATTGAACGTCTGGTAATGCCCAACCTACTGAAAACTTTCCCGCAACTAAAGGGCGTGAAAATCGATTACAGCTGGACCGGCAACTTCCTGTTGACTCTTTCACGGATGCCACAGTTTGGCCGCCTGGATAACAACATCTATTATATGCAGGGCTACAGCGGACACGGCGTGACCTGTACGCATCTGGCGGGGCGTTTGATCTCCGAACTTCTGCGCGGTGATGCTGAGCGTTTCGATGCGTTTGCCAACCTGCCGCATTACCCATTCCCTGGTGGTCGCAGCCTGCGTATCCCGTTCACCGCGATGGGGGCGGCCTACTACAAACTGCGCGATCGTCTTGGTGTGTGATTAACTCTCTAATCGACTGATGCCTGATATAAGGCAACGTGTCTGAGAGCATATTTTATTTGTATTACTATGACTTATGATGGAAAGCTCTCATCAGAAATAAAATGGACAACTCCGTTTAGGGTTGTCCATTTTTTCTTTACTTGTGCCTCGATGGCGCACTGCATCAGTAGAATATGATTGCTTCGCTAATGGATGTTTCGGGCCATCCTGGGATGAGTCACCAGGTTACGGTGACTGAGGGCGTACTGGCAGAAGAGTGCTCGGCAATGTTATCTGTTTTTTCTCGAGTCCGCCGTCTTGAGAAAAAGGCCCTAAAGGAAAAGGCCCGTAGCCTGGAGTAGCAAGCTCTACAGGGGTTACAACTGGGTAAGCTTCAGCATATTTTTCTTCTTGCGCCGCCTGCTTCTCTTTTTCAAGTAAATATCCCGCAAGACTGATGTGATACTTACGGATATTTTCTACATAGGCATAAGCCTCATGGCCACGGGCGTAACCATAAGTGGTTTTGCTGTAATACTGTTTTTGACTCAGCAAAGGTAGCCGAGTTTTTACATCCGCCCAACTGTCCGGATTACCTTTCTGTTTCGCTGTAAGCTGACGGGCATCAAGCATATGGGCATACCCCATGTTATAGGCCGTCAGAGCAAACCAAATACGCTCATCCTCTGGCACGCTCTCAGGGACTTTTGACATCATATCTTTCAGATAACGACTCCCCCCTTCAATGCTTTGCTCTGGGTCTAACCGGTCAGAAACACCGAGACTTTGCGCGGTATTTTTGGTCAGCATCATAAGCCCGCGAACGCCAGTGGGTGAAGTGGCCTGATCATCCCAGTGCGATTCCTGATACGAAATCGCTGCCAGCAAACGCCAGTCTATTTCAGTGGCATATTTTTCGAATAACGGCTGAAGCGTTGGTAGCACGGTATCAACCGCTTTCAGGAAGGTACGGGTATCTACGTAGTCAAAATCCCCAACGTGGCCGAGATATTTTTCTTCAAGACGCGCAAAGGTGCCATCGCTGTTAAGGCGGTTATAGAAATCGAGTAGAGCTGCGGAAAGGCTATCATCGTTATCCAACGCGCTAAACCACGTAACAGGCTGTTCGTCGGTCACATCCAGAGCGACAGCAAGCTGCGGATGAACGCGTTGGAAGGTGCTGATGGCAACAGAATCCGCAATAGTAAAGGCAATCTCTCCATCAACCACTTTTTGCATCAGTTCAGTGCTGCTGTGTTGTTCATCAACTCGCCAGCTTAAATCCGGGAATTTTTCTGCTTTCAGCTTGTTCAACGCATTAAGTGACGTAACGCCGGGTGAGAGAACTAGCTGATTTTCTTTAACGTCCGCCAAAGAGCGCGGACGGAAACTCCCGATGCGATAAACCATCTGCTGGGAAACGGAGTAGTAGCTCGGTCCGGCCTGGTAACGTTGGCTACGTTGCGTGTTGTAAACCAGGCCTGCTGCAATCACATCGGCATTATCATTATCAATGTCATCAAACAGCTCCTGGATATTGGGGCGAACGGTCACTTCCAGCTTTACGCCAAGATAATCAGCAAACTGCTGGGCCAGTTCGTAATCCAGGCCGATCTTCTTTCCCTGATATAGGGTGTAGGTCAAAGGCGACTGAATCGTACTGACGCGTAAAACCCCCCGCGATTGAATAGCGGCGATACGGTTTTCGGTTTGTCCGAACCAGGGTATGGAGGGCCAGAGCGCCACTGCCAGCAACACGGTTACGGCACCGATGAGCAGATAATTAATCTTAAATCTTTTCAAATAGTTAATCTTCTGCGGTGCGTCGAGTCTTCGCTAACAACAGGCTTCAAAAGTTGAGGTTGCACAAAAAGGTGTGGCGCATTTTGCTTAACAAAACGCCACTGCGCAACTTATTCAACATTTCTGGCTGAATTTTAAACAATAAAAAGTAATCCACTTATTTATACGCAAACGGTTTCGTCACGGCGATGGATTATCTATAATGGCGCCCGTTTTCCCCTTGCGCCCACTGAAGCGTCCCCCTGGCGTTTCGAAGACGAGAGATCTTTGATGATGGAAATTCTGCGTGGTTCGCCCGCTTTATCGGCATTTCGTATTAACAAATTACTGGCCCGCTTTAATGACGCCAACCTTCCGGTCAGCGACATTTATGCCGAGTATGTTCACTTTGCCGATCTCGACGCGCAGCTCGACTCTGATGAGCACGCCCGTCTGCAACGGTTGTTGAAATATGGTCCAACCCTTGCCGACCACGCCCCGACAGGCCACCTGATTCTGGTCACGCCGCGTCCTGGTACCATCTCCCCCTGGTCCTCTAAAGCTACCGATATTGCCCATAACTGCGATCTGGCCAAAGTTAAGCGCCTGGAACGTGGTGTGGCGTATTACGTGACGGCAAGCCAACTGACCGACGCACAACGCAACGAAGTTGCCACATTGCTACATGACCGCATGATGGAAAGCGTCTTTGGTGCGCTTGATGATGCACAGCAGTTGTTCTCTCATCACACGCCCGCTCCGGTGCAAAGTGTTGACCTGCTCACGCAGGGTCGCGAAGCACTGGTTGAAGCCAACATCCGTTTAGGACTGGCTTTGGCAGAAGATGAAATCGACTACCTGCAGGATGCGTTCACCAAACTGGGGCGCAACCCGAACGACATCGAGCTGTATATGTTCGCGCAGGCGAACTCCGAACATTGCCGCCACAAAATTTTCAATGCCGACTGGATTATCGACGGCGTAGAGCAGCCTAAATCGCTGTTCAAAATGATTAAAAACACCTTCGAGAAAACGCCTGATTACGTGTTATCTGCTTACAAAGATAACGCCGCTGTGATGGAAGGCTCCTCGGTAGGGCGCTTCTTTGCTGACCATGAAGCAGGTCGCTACGACTATCACCAGGAGGAAGCGCATATCCTGATGAAAGTTGAAACTCACAACCACCCAACTGCTATTTCCCCATGGCCGGGTGCTGCAACAGGCTCTGGTGGTGAAATCCGTGATGAAGGTGCGACGGGCCGTGGTGCCAAACCGAAAGCTGGCCTGGTTGGTTTCTCGGTTTCAAACCTGCGCATCCCTGGTTTTGAACAGCCGTGGGAAGAAGATTTCGGCAAACCCGATCGTATCGTAACCGCCCTCGATATCATGACCGATGGCCCTCTGGGTGGTGCGGCGTTTAACAACGAATTCGGTCGCCCGGCGTTGACTGGTTACTTCCGTACATACGAAGAGAAAGTGAATAGCCATAACGGCGAAGAGTTACGCGGTTACCACAAGCCAATCATGCTGGCCGGTGGCATCGGTAACATTCGTGCCGACCACGTTCAAAAAGGCGAAATTACCGTGGGCGCGAAACTTATCGTGCTCGGTGGCCCATCAATGAATATTGGTCTGGGTGGCGGTGCGGCATCTTCCATGGCATCCGGTCAGTCTGATGCGGATCTGGATTTTGCTTCCGTACAGCGCGATAACCCAGAAATGGAACGCCGCTGCCAGGAAGTTATCGACCGCTGCTGGGAACTGGGCGATGCCAACCCGATTTTGTTTATTCACGATGTGGGCGCAGGCGGTCTTTCCAATGCCATGCCTGAGCTGGTGAGCGACGGCGGCCGCGGTGGCCGTTTCGAACTACGTGATATTCTGAATGATGAACCGGGTATGAGCCCGTTAGAAGTGTGGTGTAACGAATCCCAGGAACGTTATGTTCTGGCCGTTGCTCCAGACCAGTTGCCGCTATTTGACGAACTGTGCCGCCGTGAACGTGCGCCATATGCCGTTATCGGTGAAGCCACCGAAGAAAAACACCTGACGCTTAACGACAGCCATTTCGACAACCAGCCGATTGATATGCCGCTGGATGTGCTGCTCGGCAAAACGCCAAAAATGGAACGTAACGTTGAAACCCTGAAAGCGAAGGGCGATGCGCTGGATTGCCGCAATATCACGATTGCTGATGCGGTAAACCGTGTGCTGCATTTGCCAACAGTTGCAGAAAAAACCTTCCTTGTGACCATTGGTGACCGTTCGGTTACCGGTATGGTTGCCCGTGACCAGATGGTTGGCCCATGGCAGATCCCGGTTGCCAACTGTGCGGTTACTACCGCAAGTCTTGATAGCTACTATGGTGAAGCGATGTCGCTTGGCGAACGTGCGCCGGTAGCGTTGCTGGACTTTGCGGCATCAGGTCGCCTGGCGGTCGGTGAAGCGTTGACTAACATTGCCGCAACGCAAATTGGCGCGTTGAATCGCATCAAACTCTCGGCAAACTGGATGTCCGCCGCAGGCCACCCTGGTGAAGACGCAGGTCTTTATGAAGCGGTAAAAGCTGTCGGTGAAGAACTTTGCCCAACGCTTGGCCTGACCATTCCGGTCGGCAAAGACTCTATGTCGATGAAAACCCGCTGGCAGGAGGGCACCGAGCAGCGTGAGATGACCTCTCCGTTGTCGCTGGTTATCACCGCATTTGCCCGTGTTGAAGATGTTCGCCGCACCGTTACGCCACAGCTGCGTACTGAAGATAACGCTCTGTTGCTTATCGATTTAGGCGCAGGCCACAACGCGCTGGGCGCCACGGCGCTGTCTCAGGTTTACCGCCAGCTGGGAGACAAGCCTGCGGACGTTCGTAGTGCCGAACAACTGAAAGGCTTCTTTAACGCGATTCAGGCGCTGGTGGCCGAGCAGAAACTGCTGGCTTACCACGACCGTTCTGACGGTGGTCTGTTGATCACGCTGGCAGAGATGGCGTTCGCCGGTCACTGTGGCGTGGAAGCGGATATCGCAACGTTAGGTCGCGACCACCTGGCGGCACTCTTTAATGAAGAGTTAGGTGCTGTAATCCAGGTGAAAGCGGCAGATCGCGAAGCGGTTGAGAAAACGCTGGCAGATCACGGCCTGGCAGATTGCGTTCACTTCCTCGGCAAAGCTGTTGTGGGTGACCGTTTCACGCTGACCGCCGATAAGCACGCTGTGTTTAGCGAAAGCCGCACCACGCTTCGCATGTGGTGGGCAGAAACCACATGGCAGATGCAGCGCCTGCGTGATAACCCTGAATGTGCCGATCAAGAGCATGAAGCGAAAGCTAATGACAACGATCCTGGCCTGAACGTTAAGCTCAGCTTCGACATCAAAGAAGATATCGCGGCACCGTTTATCGCTAAAGGTGCGCGTCCAAAAGTTGCCGTACTGCGCGAGCAGGGTGTTAACTCTCACGTGGAAATGGCGGCCGCCTTCCACCGCGCGGGCTTTGATGCCATCGACGTGCATATGAGTGATTTACTGGCGGGCCGCCGTGGTCTGGAAGATTTCCAGGCGCTGGTGGCGTGTGGCGGCTTCTCTTATGGCGATGTGCTGGGTGCTGGTGAAGGTTGGGCGAAGTCCATTCTCTTTAACTCACGCGTACGTGACGAGTTCGAAACCTTCTTCCACCGCCCGCAAACCCTGGCATTAGGTGTATGTAACGGTTGCCAGATGATGTCGAACCTGCGTGAACTGATTCCGGGCAGCGACCTGTGGCCGCGGTTTGTGCGCAACCATTCTGATCGCTTTGAAGCACGTTTCAGCCTGGTTGAAGTCACGTCAAGCCCATCGCTGCTGTTGCAAGGCATGGTCGGCTCGCATATGCCAATCGCGGTTTCGCACGGCGAAGGGCATGTGGAAGTGCGTGACGCGGCACATCTGATGGCGCTGGAAAGCAAAGGCCTGGTGGCTCTGCGCTTTATCGATAACTTCGGTAAAGTCACACAGAATTACCCGGCGAACCCGAATGGTTCACCAAACGGTATCACTGCCGTAACCAACGAAAGCGGGCGTGTCACCATTATGATGCCGCACCCTGAGCGTGTTTTCCGTACTGTCAGCAACTCCTGGCACCCAGCCGAGTGGGGCGAAGATAGCCCGTGGATGCGTATTTTCCGCAATGCGCGTAAGCAACTTGGCTAAGCCTTAATAGAATCCCTGCTCCGGCAGGGATTTTTTTGTCACTAAAACCCGACATCCATACCTTTTTACTGTCTCCAAATGGAGACGCTTAACCTATTGATTTTAAAGGTGCGCGAAATGATGCTCTTGTAGTGTTGCTAAAAAGCGACGGTGTGTATAAAAAATAGTCTGTGTTATTCACGTGTGTTATTGCAAATAAACATAATAGAAACATTGCTGTATGTAATTTGTAGCAAATATGGCACATATAATGCATAATACTGCGCAGTGGCTCATTCACCTTCTTATGTCAGCCCCCGCAAGGGTTGTGCTACATAAACCATAGAATGATGCACTCAAGGTGCCTGCCGTCCGACTTTTGATTATTGCCAGTCTTGTACTGCTTTATCATGCTCCGGGCGAAACGTTGAGTAAGGCACCGCCTGATTCCAGAACAAAGGCAGAGATTATTCTCTGCCTTTGTTGTTTTTATACCCGTCGCCCTTTAAGTGCTTGAGTCAGTTCATCGGGATTTGCTCAATTGCCGCCTACCTGCATCATGAAGTAACTTGGGTATAAATGTTCTTTGTGAGTTCAATACTTTAAACTCCCGCCATTCCCCGCTAGCATCAAATTATCCAGAATCCCAATGAGATAAGTCTATTGAACCAGTGGCATTTTTTCCCGCGATCCTTACGTCAGCTCGTCATGATGGCCTTTTTGCTGGTGCTGGTTCCGTTATTGGTTCTGGCATGGCAAGCCTGGCAAAGCCTGAATGCACTTAGCGATCAGGCTGCGTTAACGAATCGCACCACGCTGGTTGATGCTCGCCGCAGCGAAGCCATGACAAACGTTGCTCTGGAAATGGAACGTAGCTATCGCCAATATTGTGTGCTGGATGATGCAACGCTTGAAACGGTTTACCAGGGGCAGCGTAAGCGTTACATGCAAATGCTCGAAGCACATTCCGGTGTTTTGCCTGATAACCATCTTTATAAAGATCTCCGCCAGTCGTTAAACGACCTTGCCACCATACAATGCAAAAATAGCGGCCCGGACACCGCTGCCGCTGCATATCTTGAAAACTTCGCTGCCAAAAATGCTGAGATGGTACAAGCAACCCGCGCGGTGGTGTTTTCCCGTGGTCAGCAACTTCAACAAGAGATTGCCGAGCGCGGGCAGTTCTTTGGCTGGCAGGCGCTGGTATTATTCCTGTTGAGTTTTGCATTGGTGATTATCTTTACTCGCATGATTATCGGCCCGGTGAAAGGTATCGAGAAGATGATTAATTTACTCGGCGAAGGGCGTTCATTGGGCAATTCGGTGTTGTTTAAAGGGCCGCGTGAACTACGTTCTGTTGGGCAGCGCATTGTCTGGCTTAGCGAGCGCCTTTCCTGGCTTGAATCCCAGCGTCACGAATTTTTACGCCATATTTCCCATGAGTTAAAAACACCGCTTGCCAGTATGCGTGAAGGTACCGAACTGCTTGCCGATCAGGTTGTTGGGCCGCTGACCAACGACCAAAAAGAGGTGGTGGAAATCCTTGATAACAGTAGCCGCCACTTACAAAAATTGATTGAGCAGTTACTGGATTACAACCGTAAACTGGCGGATGTGCCACTCGAAATGGGTAAAGTTGAATTGGCACCGCTGGTGGATGTCATTATCGCCTCTCACAGTTTGCCTGCACGGGCTAAAATGATGCGTACCGAGTGTGATATTAGCCCGGTTGCTTGCCTGGCGGAACCGATGTTGTTAATGAGCGTGCTGGATAATCTCTATTCCAATGCGGTGCACTATGGGTCTGAATCCGGTACCATTTATCTACGAAGCTTGCAGGTCGACCACTTGCTTTATATTGATGTGGGTAATACAGGCGACCCTATTCCGTCCGCGGAGCGAGAGATGATCTTTGAACCTTTTTATCAGGGAAGCCACCAGCGTAAAGGTGCGGTTAAAGGTAGCGGCCTGGGATTAAGTATCGCCCAGGATTGTATCCGTCGTATGCATGGCGAATTACACCTGATTGATGATGAAACGGCAGATGTCTGCTTCCGTATCGAGTTACCTGTCTTTCCCGAGAACAAATAAAAAATGAAAGCGACTATTTTTCACGTGTTGCGTAACGGCTTAATTCCATGCCTACGCAGCCCAGTTTCAATTCGCCCGCTGTCCGCATTACTTGTGCCATTACTACTGGCGAGCTGTGTTCAGAATACTGTGCCGAAAGATGTTAAACACCCACAACGAGCAGAAGAACCGGAACAGCAACTGGCCGATTACTTGTCTACAGATTGTGAGGATATCTGGCAAAACCAGAGCCACGACTCAATGAGTAACCCTCTGTATTGGCTTCGGGCGATGGACTGCGCAGAACGTTTAGCACCTATTCAGGCGCGAGCTGAAGCACGCCGCTGGCCATCTGATAGTTGGCGCGACACCTTCAAAAGAGGAATTTTGTTGGCGAACGCCAAAATTAGCCCAACCGAGCGCCGCCGTTACATGGTTAAGCTGGATGCGATGACGACAGAGGTGCCTTCACAGGTGCGCTCGTTATTCCAGGTCTGGCGTGATGGGCAAGCGTCGTTGCTGGCTTTGTCAGATGAACGTACCCGCTACAGCAAATTACAACAGTCGTCAGACAACGAACTGGATACGTTGCGTGAACAACAGCAACGTCTCAGAGGCCAGCTCAGCCTGACGACTCGCAAACTAGAAAACCTGACGGACATTGAACGCCAGCTTTCGAGCCGCAAACCTGCCGGTGCTGAGTTGCCGGACAATACAAAACCCGCGCAGGAGGCGAAACCATGACGCAACGTAAGCCTGCAAGACTCCTGCTGGTTGATGACGATCCGGGCTTGCTTAAACTTCTCGGTATGCGCCTGACCAGTGAAGGTTATACCGTTTCCACCGCGGAAAGTGGTGCTGAAGGGTTGCGTCTCTTGGGGCGAGAAAAAATCGACTTAGTGATTAGCGATCTGCGGATGGATGAGATGGATGGCATGGCGCTGTTTGCCGAAATCCAGAAAGCACAACCGGGAATGCCGGTTATCATTCTGACCGCTCACGGTTCTATTCCGGATGCCGTGGCCGCAACACAGCAGGGCGTTTTTAGTTTCCTGACTAAACCAGTTGATAAAGATGCGCTCTACAAGGCGATTGACGATGCTCTCGAGCATACGGTCACTGCCGGCGATGATATGTGGCGCGACACTATTGTTACCCGCAGCCCAACGATGCTGCGCTTGTTGGATCAGGCACGCATGGTGGCTCAGTCGGATGTTAGCGTGCTGATTAACGGGCAAAGCGGGACCGGCAAAGAGATCCTCGCGCAGGCTATTCACAACGCCAGTCCGCGCAGCAAAAAAGCGTTCATCGCCATTAACTGTGGTGCGCTGCCGGAGCAGTTGCTGGAGTCAGAACTGTTTGGCCATTCGCGTGGCGCGTTTACCGGTGCAGTCAGCAGCAGAGAAGGGCTGTTCCAGGCCGCAGAAGGCGGAACGTTATTCCTTGATGAAATTGGCGATATGCCGATTCCTTTGCAGGTCAAATTATTGCGCGTGTTGCAAGAGCGTAAAGTGCGTCCGCTAGGCAGTAACCGCGATCTCGATATCGACGTGCGTATTCTTTCCGCCACCCACCGTGATTTACCCAAAGCGATGGAGCGCGGCGAGTTCCGCGAAGATCTGTTTTACCGCCTCAATGTGGTGAGCCTGAAGATCCCGGCTCTGCATGAACGGGCAGAAGATGTGCCTTTGTTGGCGAATCATTTATTACGCCAGTCAGCCGATCGCCATAAGCCATTTGTTCGCAGCTTTTCCACCGATGCAATGAAACGCCTGATGGCGGCAAGTTGGCCGGGCAATGTGCGCCAGTTGGTTAACGTGATTGAACAGTGCGTAGCTTTGACATCAGCTCCCGTTATCAGCGAAGCGCTGGTCCAGCAGGCTCTCGAGGGTGAGAATACTGCGCTGCCGACTTTCGTTGAAGCACGCAACCAGTTCGAGCTGAACTATCTGCGCAAATTGCTGCAAATGACCAAAGGTAATGTCACCCAGGCCGCGCGCGTAGCGGGGCGTAACCGTACTGAATTCTACAAATTACTCTCAAGGCATGAACTCGATGCCAATGACTTTAAAGAGTAGTTTGTGGTAATTTGAAACCACGATTACTGTAACCAGGCAGCACACTAGAGTTGTGCGGGAACCGGAAATACCATGAAAAAAATTGATGCGATTATTAAACCGTTCAAACTGGATGACGTGCGCGAAGCGCTGGCAGAAGTTGGTATCACCGGCATGACGGTAACTGAAGTTAAAGGTTTTGGTCGTCAGAAAGGGCACACCGAATTGTACCGTGGTGCTGAGTACATGGTGGATTTCCTGCCAAAAGTAAAAATTGAAATTGTCGTCACCGACGACATCGTTGATACCTGCGTGGATACCATTATCCGCACTGCGCAAACTGGTAAAATCGGCGATGGTAAAATCTTTGTCTTTGACGTAGCGCGTGTGGTGCGTATTCGTACCGGCGAAGAAGACGACGCGGCGATTTAAGTGTGTTTAATGTCGGATGTCGTTTTTGCTCATCCGACTTATGAACACTGAAGTAGGGTGGATGAGCGAAAGCGACATCCACCGTGTTTTTTGATCACATCACTTTATGCGGGCCAAAGCATTCGTAATTAATTCGCTCCTGCCCAACGCCTAGCTTCACTAACTGCTCCGCCGCAAAACGCATAAAGCTCACCGGCCCACACAGATAAAACTGCATCTCTGGCGCACTGATTTTGCTTTCCAGAGCCAGTAAATCCATCAAACCTTCGCTATCAAATTTCGCCTGTGTACGGCAGCTTTCACCTGGATTGCGGTACCATACGTGGCGCTCAAAGCGTGGCAGCTGTTCCCCCAGGTGATTCACTTCATCCGCAAATGCATGCACGTCACTATGTTCTGCCGCATGGAACCAGTTCACCTGTGCGTAATGGGCATTTTTCGCCAGCGTATCGAGCATTGCCAGCATCGGCGTTTGGCCAACACCTGCTGAAATCAACGTAACCGGCGTTTGCGCGTTCACTTCCATAAAGAAATCACCGGCAGGCGCAGCCAGATGCACTTCATCGCCCACTTGTGCGTGGTTGTGTAACCAGCTTGAAACCTGGCCCAAATCTTCGCGTTTAACCGCAATGCGATAAGTTTTGCCATCAGGCTTGCGGGTCAGTGAGTACTGGCGAATTTCCTGATGCGGGAAGCCTTCAGGTTTCAGCCACACGCCAATGTATTGGCCTGGCTGATAATCAGCGACTGGTTTACCGTCAACCGGAGCAAATTCAAAACTGGTGATGAGTGCGCTCTGCGGCTCTTTTGCCACAATACGGAAAGCGCGTGTCCCTTCCCAGCCGCCATTTTTCGCCGCGTTATCCTGGTAAATTTCTGCCTCACGGTTGATAAACACGCCCGCCAGAACGCCGTACGCTTTGCCCCACGCATCCAGCACTTCCTGGCCTGGGCTGAACATTTCATCAAGCGTCGCTAACAGATGGCCACCGACAATGTCGTACTGATCAGGTTTAATCTGGAAACTGGTGTGCTTCTGCGCGATTTTCTCAACCGCAGGCAACAGCACTTCCAGATTTTCGATATTGGTGGCGTATGCGCAGATAGCGTTGAACAGCGCTTCACGTTGATCGCCGTTGCGCTGGTTGCTCATATTGAAAATCTCTTTCAGCTCAGGATTATGGCTGAACATGCGATCGTAAAAGTGTGCGGTAAGTTTCGGGCCGGTTGCTGCAAGCAGGGGAATGGTGGATTTCACAACGGCGATGGTTTGTGCATCAAGCATGAGATAGCTCCATTTTTAACGTTTAAAGTTAATGTTGTATTTTAAATGCATCTTATTAAATAATCAGAATAAAAAAAAGCACTACTGTGTAAATGGATACTGACTGAGTCGATTCGGCTCACATAACGTGAAATTTCTGCATGTTGATGATGAATTAATATCCGTTGAAACAGCTTGCCACTTTTCCCTTCAAACCCTTGCGGGACGCCAAGCCAATCGTTTGCGTAAAAACCTATGTCAAGACCTATCACACGATAACGTTTCGGTTTACACTGTTGCCCGTTGTATTTATTGCGGCCGTAAAGCTGTGCAAATATTTGCTGTTAGCTGAGTGAAGGAGAAGCGAATGTTAAAACGTGAAATGAACATTGCCGATTATGATGCCGATTTATGGCAGGCTATGGAGCAAGAAAAAGTACGTCAGGAAGAGCACATTGAACTGATCGCCTCCGAAAACTACACCAGCCCGCGCGTGATGCAGGCGCAGGGTTCTCAGTTAACCAACAAGTACGCTGAAGGTTATCCAGGCAAACGTTACTACGGCGGTTGCGAATATGTTGACGTGGTTGAGCAACTGGCTATCGACCGTGCAAAAGAGCTGTTTGGCGCTGATTATGCTAACGTGCAGCCGCACTCCGGTTCCCAGGCTAACTTCGCGGTATACACCACGCTGCTGGAACCAGGCGACACCGTTCTGGGTATGAACCTGGCACACGGCGGCCACCTGACTCACGGCTCCCCGGTAAACTTCTCCGGTAAGCTGTACAACATCGTTCCTTACGGTATCGATGAATCTGGTCATATCGACTATGCAGATCTGGAAAAACAAGCTAAAGCTCATAAGCCGAAAATGATCATCGGCGGCTTCTCTGCTTATTCCGGCGTGGTTGACTGGGCGAAAATGCGTGAAATCGCAGACATGGTTGATGCGAAACTGTTCGTGGACATGGCGCACGTTGCGGGCCTGATTGCCGCGGGCGTTTACCCGAACCCTGTTCCACACGCTCACGTTGTTACTACTACTACACACAAAACGCTGGCTGGCCCGCGCGGTGGTTTAATTCTCGCAAAAGGCGGCAGCGAAGAGCTGTATAAGAAACTGAACTCCGCTGTATTCCCAGGCGCGCAGGGTGGCCCACTGATGCACGTTATCGCGGGCAAAGCTGTTGCACTGAAAGAAGCAATGGAACCTGAGTTCAAAACTTATCAGCAACAAGTTGCTAAGAATGCAAAAGCAATGGTTTCTGTGTTCCTGGACCGCGGTTACAAAGTGGTTTCTGGCGGTACTGACAACCATCTGTTCCTGCTGGATCTGGTTGATAAAAACCTGACGGGTAAAGAAGCTGATGCAGCCCTCGGTCGCGCAAACATCACCGTGAACAAAAACAGCGTGCCAAACGATCCGAAGAGCCCGTTTGTGACTTCTGGTATTCGTATCGGTACGCCAGCGGTAACTCGTCGTGGCTTCAACGAAGCTGATGTTCGTGAACTGGCTGGCTGGATGTGTGATGTGCTTGATAGCATCAACGACGAAGCGGTCATTGAACGCACTAAGCAAAAAGTGTTGGATATTTGCGCGCGCTTACCTGTTTACGCGTAATACCCGTCATCCTTCATGCTGTAGGGGGCTCACTTACCGCCTACCCGCAACTCGAATGCTTACGAGTATAAAGTCTGACTCAACCCCGGCTTGCCGGGGTTTTTTTATGCCTGCACGTTATTACATCTCGTTTAACGCAACTTCTGCGTACAGATACCCAATCCCCATGACCTGCTGTGGCCTGCTTAATTGTCCAAAACTAATCTGCGTGGCGTTCATCTTCAGTGAGTCGCCGTGATCAAATGGATTAAATCCAATCTGCTTGTCGATAGTTGCAAGCCAGCTTTCACCAAATGCACAGCTTCTGCCATAAAACAAAATCTGATTGATATTCAGGATATTGAGGAAATTGTACAGACTTAACCCAATGGCGTTTGCGGCACTTTCGACCCAACGGCACACCTGTTCATCGCCTTCGTGCCAGGCAGCAATAAGCTGTGCTGAGGTTATCGATTCAGGGTCGAGCTTAGGCGTTCCTGGCTGTGATTTTAACCATATGCGTGCCTGCTTTTTTAACGCGCTCAACGAAGCTACTGTTTCCAGGCAACCATAGCGCCCGCAGTCACAAGCCATGCCGTCTGGGTTCACAATGGTATGGCCGATTTGCCCACTGCCATATAAACTGCCGCGATAAATCTGCCCGTTGATTACAAACGATGAACCAATCCCGTAATCGACATTTATCACGCAGAAATCCTGGCGATTTGCTGGATTCTGCCATTTTTCTGCCAGTGCTAGCATCACGCAGTCGTTATCGACTCTTACCGTTACACCAAGCTTTTCCTCGAGCAGATATTTAATTTCCACCGGCTCACGCCACGGAGCCTGCGGCATGGTTTGCGAAACGCCTGTTACAGGATCGACTTGGCCATGAATAGCTAAAGCGAGATTGATGACTTTTTTCGGCCAGATTTTGCGTTGGTTACGCCAGATGTTCTCAATAGTGGCCAGTAATGCCTGCGGTGTGGTGGCGTTCACATGGATGTGTACAAATTCCCCTTGCGGTGAAAGCTGTGCATCGCACAGTTGGCTTTCAATACTGGTGGGCGAGACATTCATGCATAGAATGAAATCGCCATCAGGTGGAATTTGATAACTGCCGCTGTTAATGCCTCGGTTACTGAGATTTTCACTGGAATGGCTCAATTTCCCATCGCTCACCAGCTCCTCAAGGATCTTACTCACCGCTGGAATGGACAGCCCGGTGTACTGCGCAAACTGTGATTTGCTTAGGCGCTTATGCTGCCAAACCAGTTTCATAATCGTCTGGCGATTGAGTTGGCGCACGCGTTGATTATTCAGCCCTGAATCATGCATTTCACTAAACTCCGTTAACTTTATTGTGTGAGCATTAAGCGCTCTAAGCCGTAATGAGTTCTCTACACTGCAAACATAACGTATTTCACTGTTGTTTGTTTACTGGAGAAGCGAAATGTACGGAGCCGTTAGCGTCTGGCAAGAGACGATTGCTTTACCCACCTGGACTACCGGTGCGGAAGATCCGAATCCGATGTTTCTGGAAAACCGTGTCTATCAGGGGTCTTCCGGTGCGGTTTATCCTTACGGAGTTATCGACACACTTACTGGTATTCGCGAGATGCGTGATTACAACGCGGTGTGGATTGAGAACGATTTTATCCGCGTAATGTTATTGCCTGAGTTGGGTGGCCGAATTCATCGTGCGTACGACAAAGTGATGGAGCGTGACTTTGTTTACTACAACGAAGTGGTGAAACCTGCTTTGGTTGGATTGGTTGGGCCGTGGATTTCCGGTGGTATCGAATTTAACTGGCCGCAGCATCATCGGCCAACCACCTTCATGCCGGTGGATGTGACTTTCCAGAAACATGACAACGGCGCGCAAACCGTATGGCTCGGTGAAGTTGAGCCAATGCGTGGCCTACAAGTGATGACAGGTTTTACGCTCTATCCAGAAAAAGCGCTGATTGAAATCACCGGAAAAGTATTCAATGGCAACGCCACGCCGGGTCATTTCCTGTGGTGGGCAAACCCGGCGGTAAAAGGTGGTGATGATCACCAAAGCGTATTCCCGCCAGATGTCACGGCGGTATTCGATCACGGTAAACGCGATGTTTCTGCCTTCCCGATTGCTCACGGTACTTACTACAAAGTTGATTATTCCGCTGGTGTGGATATCTCACGCTACAAAAACATCCCGGTGCCGACTTCGTATATGGCGGATAAATCAGATTACGATTTTGTGGGTGCCTACCATCATGGCGAGCAGGGCGGTCTATTACATATTGCGGACCACCATGTTTCACCGGGTAAGAAACAATGGTCATGGGGAAACTGCGATTTCGGCCAGGCCTGGGACCGCAATCTAACCGATGAAAATGGCCCGTATATTGAACTGATGACCGGTGTGTTTACCGATAATCAGCCAGATTTCACCTGGATTGCCCCTTACGAAGAAAAAGTCTTCGTGCAGAACTTCCTGCCATATAGCCAGCTTGGCACTTTGCAAAACGCCAACACTCAGGCGGCAATTAAACTGGAACGCCACAACGGCGAGCTGCACCTTGGTGTATACGCTATTGCGCCTCTGCCTGATTTTACACTCGACATTGAAGCCGCAGGCCAAACACTCTGGAAATCAGCTCTTTCATTACAACCCGCGCAGGCGTGGCAGGAAAAATTCGGCAACCACTGGCCACAACGTCTGACGTTAAATTTGCGCGATCCGCAGGGCAATATCATTCTCAGCTATTGCGAACATGTCCCTGAAGATTTACCTCTGCCGCAGCCAGCCAGCGTGCCCGCTAAACCACATGACCTCACCAATTGCGATGAGCTGTATTTTATCGGGCAACATCTGGAGCAATATCTGCACGCCAGCCGCTCAGCACTGGATTATTACCAGCGAGCGCTGGCATTAGATCCCGAGGATTACCGCTGCAACGTAGCACTCGGCCAGCTTGAATTTAACCGGGGCAACTGGGAGCTTGCTAAACAGTACGCGGATGCGGCATTGAAACGCGCACATCGTCTGAATAAGAACCCGCAAAATGGCGATGCCAGCATGTTGCGTGGAGCGGCAAAAGAGAAGCAAGGCGACTTCAACGGCGCATTTGACGACTACTTCAAAGCAAGCTGGAGTGGCAACTGCCGCGATGCTGCATTCTACGCGCTGGCGCGTCTGGCACTGCGTAAAGGTGATGTCGTTCAATCACTGGCGTTTGTGAACCAAAGCCTCAAGTTTAACGCCAGCAATAATCTGGCTATGGGGCTAAAAGCACTGGTTTTACATCGAACAGGGGCAACACAAAATGCGCTGATCTGGATTGCGCAGCAACTAGAGGAATACCCGCTTAGTTACGTGTTGTACTACGCCCGCTGGGCAATTACGCAAAGTGAAACCGATCGTGCTGAACTGGTGCGAGTTACCGGAAAACGAGGTGTTAATGCCAGTGTACTGGCCGGTTGGTTGGTGAGCCTTGGCAAGGATTCGGCGGCGAAAGAGATGCTGGGTGTTCTTGACTCACAAGAAGCGATGCCGCTTTTATGGCGTGCGGCGCTAACCACTGACCGTACTGAGCAACACGTTTTCATTCAGCAGGCGCAGGAGAATTTTGCTCGTAAAGTTCGCTTCCCAAATACTCTGGATGAAGTGCAAATGTTACAGCGATTGCCGCACGATGGCTTCGCACAATATCTGCTTGGTTGTTTCTGGTACAGCAAACGCCGATATAACGAAGCTGTTTCCTGCTGGCAATTTGCAGCACAGCAACTCCCGGAATTCGCTGCAGTACAACGTGTGTTGGGGATTCATGCCTGGAATAAAACACATGATGTAAGCCTTGCCGAAAGTTATCTGCAACGAGCGGTTGAACTTGAGCCTGATAACGCCCGCTTCCTGTTTGAACTCGATTACCTGCAAAAACTTAACGGGCGCGCTATCGGGCAACGTTTGGCGAATCTCGCAGCTCGTCGTGATGTGGTGCTTAAACGCGACGACCTTACCGCTGAATTGTTGAGCTTGTGGAATATTCACGGTGAAACCGATGCGGCGGCACAAGTTCTGGCACTGCGAAAATTCCACCCATGGGAAGGTGGGGAAGGCAAAGTCACCGGACAGTATCTTATCAACCTGCAATACCGTGCGCTGGAGTGCATTGCCAATAACCAGTTTGGCGAAGCAGAAGAGTTGCTACAGCAGGCGCTAAATTACCCGGAAAACTTGGGTGAGGGGCGTTTAGTCGGCCAGAGCGATAACGATATTTGGTATCTGCTCGGCTGGTGTGCACAACAACTCCAGCAGCAGGAACGTGCTCAGCTCTATTTCGAGCGTGCGCTGGAAGGGGGCTCCACTCTGGAAGCCGGGCGTTATTACAACGACCAACCTGTCGATTACTTATTCTACCAGGCCATGGCGCTGGTACGCCTTGGTGATAAAGAGCGGGCGCAACAGCAATTCCGTAGCTTTATTCACTGGGCTGATGCCCACTTTAATGACCCATCTGAACCTGATTTCTTTGCCGTATCACTGCCAGATTTGGTCGCGCTGGATGCCGACCGTCAGGCTGCACACCAGCAACACTGCCTGTTTGTCGCAGCCCTTGGGCATCTGGGATTGGGGGAACACTCCGAGTTCGAAGCAGCATTGAAAGCTTTACTGTCACAAAATCCGGCTCACGACAAAGCACACTTGCTGCATCTGGCTATGCAGCGCGGCGTGTTTGCCTGAGTGCCGAAATAACAATAAACGGCGGGAAATAAATCCCGCCTCCTCTGTATCTCTACAAAGCGAGGAATAACAATGAAAACTGTGCAGACACAACTACGCATGGGGTATGTATGGACTATCTGTCTGGTGGCCGCCTGTGGCGGTTTGCTATTTGGATATGACTGGGTGGTGATTGGCGGCGCCAAACCCTTCTACGAAGCTTACTTTTCAATCACCGATCCCGCTCAGTCTGGCTGGGCGATGAGTTCCGCATTGGTGGGTTGTATTTTTGGTGCGCTGATTTCCGGCTGGTGTGCTGACCGGTTTGGACGCAAAACACCGCTTATCATGTCGGCGATACTGTTTACCGCATCGGCCTGGGGTACGGCGATGGCCAGTAACTTCGATATGTTTGTGGTTTATCGCATCGTCGGTGGCGTGGGGATTGGTCTCGCATCAGCGTTAAGCCCGATGTATATCGCGGAAGTGAGTCCGGCTGAAAAACGCGGCAAGTTTGTTGCTATCAACCAATTAACTATTGTGATTGGCGTGCTGGCAGCACAGCTTATTAACCTGTTGATTGCTGAACCGGTTGGCACCGCAGCGACCATGCAGCAAATTACTGAAAGCTGGAACGGGCAGGTTGGTTGGCGCTGGATGTTCGGTGCAGAACTGGTTCCGGCGCTGGCATTTTTAGTGCTGATGTTTTTTGTGCCTGAATCGCCACGCTGGCTGGCGCGTGCCGGGAAAAATGAACGTGCTCACCAGATGCTTAAACGTATCGGTAACCAGAAATATGCCGACGATACCCTGAATGACATTTTGCAAACGCTGAATAATGACACGCAAAAAGTCTCCTGGGGCGCGTTATGGCAGCCACAGGTTAAGCCAATCATTATCATTGGTATGGTGCTGGCGGTATTCCAGCAGTGGTGTGGGATTAACGTGATATTCAACTATGCGCAGGAGATTTTTGCCTCCGCCGGGTTTGATATCAACAGCACCCTGAAATCTATTGTGGCCACTGGCTTGATTAACCTTATCTTCACCCTCGCCGCGCTGCCGCTGGTGGATAAAATTGGCCGTCGTAAGCTGATGTTGTTTGGTGCTGCGGGGCTGACCATTATCTATGCATTAATTGGTGCGGCATATGGTCTCGGCATTATGGGGCTGCCGGTGTTAATTCTGGTTCTGGCGGCGATTGCGATTTATGCCCTGACGTTGGCACCTGTTACCTGGGTTCTGCTGTCAGAAATTTTCCCTAATCGTGTGCGTGGCCTGGCGATGTCTTTAGGCACTCTGGCGTTATGGATTGCCTGTTTCCTGTTGACCTACACCTTCCCGTTATTGAACGCCAGTCTTGGGGCTGCGGGGAGCTTCCTGTTGTATGGCGTGATTTGTGCGGCAGGCTTTGTCTATGTGCGCCGTTACGTTCCAGAAACTAAAGGCGTGAGCCTGGAAGCGCTGGAAAAACGTATGGCAGAGCAACACGGTGCAGCGGCAAAAGCCCGCGCTGAAAGAACGGCGCACTAAGTTATGGAAAGTCTGAAACTTGAAAATGAACACTTACGTTTAACCGTCGCCCCGCAAGGGGCGGCAATCCTCAGCCTGGATTCGTTAAAGCACCAGCAACCGATTCTTTACGCAGGTGAAAAAGCACTATTCCCGATGCTACCACTGGCAAACCGCGTCGCCGGGAATTGCTTTCGGCTACACGGAGAAATGGTCACGTTGCCGAAAAGTCCTGTCGATGAACAGTTTTTTCTTCATGGCGACGGCTGGCTTAAAAGCTGGCAGGTAGAAATCCAGGATAGTAAGCAGGTGGTTTTGACACTGGATAGTCGGCATGAGTGCGGGTTTGATTATCACGCGCGGCTGATTTACCGGCTGGAAGGTAAGCGTTTTATTGCTGAGCTTCAGCTCACTCACCGGGGGAGTCAGCCGATAGTTTATGGGCTGGGTTTTCATCCCTTTTTCCATCTCACACCCGCGACACGCGTGCAGTTTGGAGCAACGGGTTTCTGGCCTGAAGGAGAGAATCACTTACCTCTTGAGTGGAGTGACCAACTGACGGCGCAAACCAATTTCATCACGGCGAAAATCCCGGACAACCAATGGCTGAATGTTGGCTATTCCGGTTGGAATGGTTTGGCGTTGATTGAATCTGGTGACCTGCTGGTGCAGCTAAAATGTTCCACGCCGTACTTGATGGTGTTCCGTATGGCGGGCGAACCCTTTATTTGCCTTGAGCCACAAAACCACCCGGTGAATGCCCACAACATGCCTGGGCAGCCGGGGTTGGTATTGCTGCAGGGAGGGGAAACGACACGGCTAGCCATGGAAATCATGGTTTTGTAGGTCGGATAAGCGTGAGTGCCATCCGTGAATGCCGTTGGATGGCGCTGCTGCTTATCAATCCAGGTAAATCAATAAAGCCGTTTAATTATTGCGTGTTATTAGTCTGTTAATGAATGCTTGCAAGCACGCCAGCGCTCGGACACACTAGCGCCTCCAAAACGGGAGGGATCATGGTTTTGCATTCAACGCGCTGGCTGGCGCTCAGTTATTTTACCTACTTCTTTAGCTACGGGATTTTCCTGCCATTCTGGAGTGTCTGGCTTGCCGGAGTTGGTCTACCACCTGAAACCATAGGACTGTTGTTAGGGGCTGGATTAATCGCCCGTTTCCTTGGTAGTTTGCTTCTTGCACCTCGTGTTACCGACCCTTCCCGACTTGTCTTTGCTCTGCGTTTACTTGCCTTACTCACTTTGCTATTTGCCGTTGCTTTCTGGTTTGGGCAAACCGCCACCTGGCTTTTGATTGTGATGGTCGGTTTTAACCTGTTCTTCTCACCGCTGGTGCCGCTTACCGATGCGTTGGCTGGAACCTGGCAGCGTCAAATCACCATGGATTATGGCCGTGTACGCTTGTGGGGATCGCTGGCGTTTGTGATAGGTTCCGCCATGACGGGCAAACTGGTGAGCATGTTTAGCTACCAGGCGATTCTGGTGCTGTTGAGCATTGGTGTCGCATCAATGCTTATCGGCATGATGCTGCGCCCATCCGTGATGCCGCAAGGTGAAACTCGCCATAAAGAAGGTGCGGGCTGGCCTGCCTGGAAAAAACTGGTGCTTGGGTCATGGCGTTTTCTTGCCTGTGTAACGTTATTACAAGGTGCCCACGCGGCTTACTACGGGTTCAGTGCGATTTACTGGCAGGGCGCAGGGTATTCTGCTTCGGTTGTCGGGTATCTATGGTCGCTGGGTGTTGTCGCGGAAATTGTGATTTTTGCGCTCAGCAACAAGCTGTTCCGCAACTGGAGTGCGCGGGACTTACTGCTGCTTTCTGGTGTGACAGGAATACTGCGCTGGAGCCTGATGGCCTGGACCACCGATTTGCCGTGGCTGATTGCCGCGCAAATCCTGCACTGCGGTAGTTTCACTGTTTGCCACCTGGCGGCGATGCGTTATATCTCCGCGCGCGAAGGTAATGAAGTGATCCGTTTGCAGGCTGTCTATTCAGCCGTAGCAATGGGCGGTGGGATTGCCATTATGACCATGTTCTCCGGCTATCTGTATCAGCACATGCAGGGCAATGTGTTCTGGGTTATGGCGCTGGTGGCCGTGCCTGCACTGTTCATTCGGCCACGCCCCGTTTCATATTGCGTTAACACTCAATAATCTTACGGATCTGCTGCTGCTGATGTTCACCCAGCGGCAGCGTGACGTGAATCAGTGGCGGTGAGTACAGTGGCAATGTGGTGGAGTAGGGTGTAATCACCAACACCACTTCTTTCGGCGCCCCCTCTTTTTGGTAACTGTGAATCGTCAGGTGTTTAATATTGAGCGGCAGTAACGTGAGCTCGCGAAGCTGCTGTTCAACACTCTGTTCAAGTTCAATATTATTGCCAGTGAGCAGCAAAACCTGCTTTTCATGCAGATCATTTTCCTGCATTAGCCACGCTCCGAATATCACAGCCACCAGTCCCACTTCTTCATCTGAAAAACGCATTTCAAAATGGTTTTCAAAATCATTGAACGCTTCACGTGTGGTGCGCATTAAGCGTGGGTAAAGGCGGGTTATTTCTTCCGGTAGGCTGTTATCAATCCCAATACCGAACTGGCAACGATCCAATGCCTGAGCAAGATGAATGTAGAGTTGGTCACTCAGACCCTGTTCATCGCTAAAGGACATACCCGCCAGCTCGCGAAAGCGCGCAATCATTCCGCAAATAGCCGAGCGTAAGCGTAAATCTTGCTCATGATTGTCATGAATCGGGTCGGGAGTGCGTAGTAACTGGAATAATAGCGCCAGGAATAATTGCTCGTTTTCGCTGGCTGATTGCAACATGCGACGCTTCCAGTGGCGGGCAATCTCAAGCGCTGCCACAAACTCCGGGCGTATTTGCGTCCACGCGCGTTGCTGCTCAGTGAATTCTGGTGTGATCCCAGCATGATGCTGGTGCAAACAGTACTGCAAAAACAGCGTTAAAAATTGTACGTCGCGGCTATCAAATTGCCGTTGCAAGCGTCGTGCACAAAGACCGATCAGCGCCTGGAGGTTTTTCTCGTCATATAACGCAGTCAGGATCCCTTGCTGTTTAAGCTGGGTTTTAAGCGCAGGGGTAAACTGCTGCTGCACAAAATGTGGGCATAGACGCAACGCACGGCGCAACCAGTGCAATAAGCACAGACGGCGGTCTAAAGATGTGCCCTCAATCCGATAGCTACCATCCTGCTGTGTGATAAGCCTCAGCCGGTGATAGCGCTGGATTTCATCGCCAGTGTCGGCTATATCTTGCAGGGCTTTGGTGTCATCGACCCCGTTGAGCCTTGCGAGGATCTCGGGAGTGACGGTTTGGCCCGGTAAGTAAAGCAACAAAAGCAGGTGGCAGCGGCGCTGCGGACTGGAGAGTACAGATGGTGGTGGGGAGAGCAGTGTCATCATCCGCGTAACCAAGTCAAAGTTATTAATGCTAAGAGTAGCTAAACCTTTTGTCGTAGAGAGCCACATATGAGCTTTTTAATTACGTAATTCTGACTGGCTCACAGAATTTTAAGCTTGAGAGAATAATGAGCAGGAAAATGTGTAACAGAATTGCGTTTTTCGCCTTGAGTAGCGTGCTTTTTAGTCCGGTGGCTTTGGCACACCCACACAGTTTTATCACCCTTGTGACGACGGTGATGACCGAAAACGACCAGCTTACTGGCCTTAAAATGCAGTGGACGATGGATGAAATCACTTCAGCAGATCTACTGTATGACGCCGGTAATGCCAAACCTGACTCACCGGTGTGGAAGAAATTGGCAGCCGAAGTCATGGCCAATGTTTTGGGACAGCATTACTTCACCGAATTTTGGCATAACGGTAAAAAAGTGACCTTTAATAACCTGCCACCTGAGTATGGCCTTGCTCGAGTAGGACATCAGGCCGTGTTGACCTTTGTTTTGCCGCTTGCACATCCGCAGCCATTGAAGGGGCAGACGTATCAGTTTGCGACGTTCGACCCGACCTATTTTGTCGATATGAGTTATGAAAACGCCAGTGATGCCAAATTGCCGAAAACATTAGACTCACTTTGCAAAATCGCGGTGAAAACCCCGCAGCCGAACGAAGATACGCTGGCCTTCGCGCAATCGCTGGATAAAGCCGATGCCCCTCCCGAGGATATGGAGCTGGGTAAACAGTTTGCTCAACAGGTGATATTGCAATGTCAGTAATGCCTTCAGCTCAACCCCACTCACGCCATTGGCTTCACCTGTGGCCGCTGGCATTGTTCCTGCTGGTTTGTGCAGGAGCACTTTACAGCTTGTGGTATTACTGGCCGCAAATCCTCATCGACAGTGCGATGTGGCAGAAATCGATTAACCAGCAAATGAGCACACTTCTGCGTGAGGTTGCCGAGAACCCTACGCGTGCAGGTTGGTCGTTGCTGTCATTTAGTTTTGTTTACGGTGTGCTTCACGCATTAGGGCCCGGTCATGGGAAAATAGTTATTACGACCTGGCTTGCGACACATCCTTCGCGCCTGAAAAGCAGCCTTAAATTGACTTTTGCAGCATCTTTATTGCAAGGGGTGGTGGCGATTGGGTTGGTAACGGTAGTGCTGGGTATTCTGGCGTTGCCGTCGCGCCAATTGCACATGAGTAGTTTTTGGCTTGAGAAGGGAAGCTATTTGCTGGTGGGGGTTTTAGGTGTGATGTTGTGCGGTCGAGCCCTACGTAAATTGCAACGTGTGCTGCGAAAACCGAAGCGTTTCACTTCATTCACGCCTCATCATGTACACGATGAAAAATGTGGCTGTGGTCATCAGCATTTACCCACGCAGCAACAGCTTGCAGCAGGAGAAGACTGGCGTGCCCGAATGATGATTGTTTTATCCATGGGGATGCGCCCATGCTCTGGGGCAATTATGGTGCTGCTATTTAGCAAAGTGATTGGTGTGTATAGCTGGGGAGTGATGTCGACGCTTGCGATGGCTGCCGGCACATCTATTACCATTTCTGGCCTGGCCTTTTTAGTCCACGGTTTCCGTCAGCTTGCGGTACGCATTAGTGGTAACAAAGCACCCGTTTTATGGCGGCAAGTTGCCTGGGCAACATTGGCATTTGCAGGCGGTGGAATTTTAGTATTAGCAGCAGTGGTGATGTGGCTGAGTGCTCAACCGGTAATGCGCGGGATTCGACCGTTTTAATTGAATGCCTTCCCGACGGGAAGGCATTTTCTGAGATTAACGCTTCAGCGCTTCGCTCAGTTCATCACGCATGGTTGCCAGCATCGCTTTAACAACACGTGGGTTACCTGCAACGATGTTGCCGCTGGTCAGGTGGTTATGGCCGCCGGTGAAATCACATACCAGGCTACCAGATTCGCGAGCAATCAGTTCACCAGCTGCGAAATCCCAAGGCTTCAGGCCAATCTCGAAGAAACCATCAACACGGCCAGCCGCAACGTATGCCAGATCCAGTGCAGCAGAACCGGTACGGCGGAAGTCAGCACACTGAGTGAACAGTTTAGCAACGATGTTGATATATGGAGTGGCGTGTTGCTTGAGCTTGAATGGGAAGCCCGTTGCCAGAATGGTGCCATCGAGGTCACGTGCATTGCTGCCGCGCAGACGGTAACCGTTCAGCTGTGCGCCTTGACCACGAACGGCTGTGAACAGCTCATTACGCATTGGGTCATAAACGACGGCAACTTCGGTGCGGCCTTTAACACGAACAGCGATAGATACAGAGAAGTGCGGCAAACGTTTGATGAAGTTTGAAGTGCCATCCAGAGGATCGATAACCCATTGCACATCCTGCTCGGTACCCGCCAGTTCGCCTGATTCTTCAGCGACAATGGTGTGTTGCGGGTAGGATTTGCGGATAATTTCGATAATCAGGCGCTCGGCCTCTTTATCTACGTTAGTCACAAAATCGTTGCTCCCTTTTTGACTCGCTTCTACAGCGTCAGGGGTTTCGTAGTTCTTGGCAATTAAATTGCCCGCCTTGCGCGCAGCGCGCACGGCGATGGTGAGCATCGGATGCATCGGTCTCTCTCTGGATGTTAAAGAACGGGAAAACGCGGCGGAGTATAGCAGAGCGTTCGGAATATGTCCCAGGGTTATGATAGGATATCGCGATAATCTTTTCAGGCTATGAGTCAACGATGCTGCAAAACGTACGTATAGTGCTGGTTGAAACCTCCCACACCGGCAACATGGGCTCTGTAGCTCGTGCAATGAAAACCATGGGGCTGACAAATCTGTGGCTGGTTAATCCACTGGTAAAACCTGACTCTCAGGCAATCGCGCTCGCGGCGGGCGCCAGTGATGTTATTGGTGAAGCGAAAATTGTCGATACGCTGGATGAAGCGTTAGCTGGTTGCAGTCTGGTGGTCGGCACTAGTGCGCGTTCACGCACGCTGCCTTGGCCGATGCTCGACCCGCGCGAATGTGGTCTAAAGAGTATTTCTGAAGCACAACATGCACCCGTGGCAATTGTGTTTGGCCGTGAACGTGTTGGTTTAACCAATGATGAATTGCAGAAATGCCATTACCACGTCGCGATCCAGGCAAATCCAGAATACAGCTCGCTGAACCTGGCAATGGCCGTGCAAATCCTTGCCTATGAAGTACGTATCGCCTGGCTTGCTACTCAAGAAGAGGGCAAAGAAGTTGCCGTTGTTGAAGACCAGACTCAGTACCCATCGGCTGACGATCTTGAGCGTTTTTACGTTCACCTGGAACAAGTATTGCTGAAAACCGGCTTTATTCGCACCAGCCATCCGGGCCAGATTATGAGCAAGTTACGCCGCTTATATAACCGTGCACGCCCGGAAACTCAAGAACTTAACATTCTGCGTGGCATGCTTTCTTCTATTGATAACGAGAAAAAATCCGGCAAATAATACTTGAGTAAATTACTGGGTTAAATAGTTGACCAATTTACTCGGGAATGTCAGACTTGCGACCTGCTATGTGACAATCACATTTATAAAAAACCCCCGGTTCGAGGGGCGATTTGAGGTTAAGTAAGACATGAGACTGACATCGAAAGGACGTTATGCTGTGACCGCAATGCTTGACGTTGCGTTGAACTCCGAATCAGGTCCAGTGCCGTTGGCTGATATTTCTGAACGTCAGGGAATCTCACTCTCCTACCTGGAGCAGTTATTCTCCCGCCTGCGTAAAAATGGCCTGGTTGCCAGCGTTCGTGGTCCTGGTGGCGGTTATCTGCTGGGTAAAGAAGCAAACAGCATCGCAGTCGGCGAAGTTATTAGTGCCGTAGATGAATCTGTCGATGCAACGCGTTGCGCGGGCAAAGGTGGCGACGGTAAAGGTGGTTGTCAGGGCGGCGATAAGTGCCTGACTCACGCATTGTGGCGCGACCTGAGTGACCGTCTGACTGGTTTTCTGAATAACATCACTTTGGGTGAACTGGTGAATAACCAGGAAGTGTTGGACGTCTCTGGCCGTCAGCACAGTGAAAACCATCGCAGCACGCGCGCTCAAGACGCAATCGACGTTAAACTGCGCGCATAATTTACCCGTCATATTTCGGGTTGCAACTGCGTTGGGCGCACTTGTTCGCCCCAGTCACTTACCTGATGTAAGCTCCTGGGGACTCTCAAGTTTACCGCCTTGCTGCAACACGCACTATTTAGGGTAAAAATAAAATAGATTTCAGAATTAGGCCGGGGTGTCATGCTCCGTCAACAAGGTCGTTCATTCAGCCTGTTGCCTGATTCATTGCATTGAGTGATGTACGGAGTTTAAGAGCAATGAAATTACCGATTTATCTCGATTACTCTGCGACTACGCCGGTTGACCCGCGTGTTGCGCAGAAAATGATGCAGTTTTTGACTATGGACGGAACCTTCGGTAACCCGGCTTCTCGTTCTCACCGTTTCGGTTGGCAGGCAGAAGAAGCTGTTGATATCGCCCGTAACCAAATCGCTGAACTGGTTGGTGCAGACCCGCGTGAAATAGTCTTTACCTCCGGTGCAACTGAATCTGATAACCTCGCTATCAAAGGTGCGGCTAACTTCTATCAGAAGAAAGGCAAGCACATCATCACCGTTAAAACCGAACACAAAGCTGTGCTGGACACCTGTCGCCAGCTTGAGCGTGAAGGTTTTGAAGTGACTTATCTGGCACCACAGAGCAACGGTATTGTTGACCTGAACGTGCTGGAAGCGGCGATGCGTGACGACACCATTCTGGTTTCTATCATGCACGTGAATAACGAAATCGGCGTGGTGCAAGATATCGCGAAAATCGGCGAAATGTGCCGTGCGCGTGGCATTATCTATCACGTTGATGCAACTCAGAGCGTGGGCAAACTGCCTATCGACTTGAGCACCCTTAAAGTTGACCTGATGTCTTTCTCTGGTCACAAAATCTATGGCCCGAAAGGGATCGGCGCGCTGTATGTTCGCCGCAAGCCACGTATTCGTATCGAAGCTCAGGTACACGGTGGCGGTCACGAGCGCGGCATGCGTTCGGGTACTCTGCCTGTTCACCAGATTGCAGGTATGGGCGAAGCTTACCGTATCGCTAAAGAAGAGATGGAGACCGAAATGTCCCGTCTGCGTGCGCTGCGTAACCGTCTGTGGAACGGCGTGAAAGATATGGAAGAAGTGTATCTGAACGGCGACCTGGAAAATGGCGTACCGACTATCCTCAACGTGAGCTTTAACTACGTTGAAGGTGAGTCGCTGATTATGGCGCTTAAAGACCTTGCGGTTTCTTCCGGTTCTGCATGTACATCAGCAAGCCTCGAGCCATCCTACGTGCTGCGCGCACTGGGTATGACCGACGAACTGGCTCACAGCTCTATCCGTTTCTCTTTAGGTCGTTTTACTACTGAAGAAGAGATCGACTACACCATCGAACTGGTACGTAAGTCCATTGGCCGTCTGCGCGAACTTTCTCCACTGTGGGACATGTTTAAGCAGGGCGTGGATATTAATTCCATCGAATGGGCTCATCACTAATCGCTCGTTTCGAGCGTCGATATCGGATTCAGGAGAATAAAAAATGGCTTACAGCGAAAAAGTAATTGATCACTACGAGAACCCGCGCAACGTTGGTTCTTTTGATAACAGCGATGACAGCGTCGGTTCCGGCATGGTGGGTGCACCAGCGTGTGGTGACGTGATGAAGTTGCAGATCAAAGTCAACAATGACGGTATCATTGAAGACGCGCGTTTCAAAACCTACGGCTGTGGCTCTGCCATCGCTTCCAGCTCGCTGGTAACCGAATGGGTTAAAGGTAAATCTCTGGATGAAGCGCAGGCTATCAAAAACACCGACATTGCAGAAGAACTCGAACTGCCACCGGTGAAGATTCACTGCTCAATCCTTGCAGAAGACGCTATCAAAGCGGCTATCGCGGATTATAAAAGTAAGCGTGAAGCTAAATAGTAAATTTGATTGAGGTTGTTGTATGTCGATTACCCTTAGCCACAGCGCTGCCGATCGTGTGAATGCCTTCTTAGCTAACCGCGGAAAAGGCTTTGGTTTGCGTTTAGGTGTTCGTACTTCTGGCTGTTCTGGCATGGCTTATGTTCTGGAATTTGTTGATGAACCGATGGCAGAAGACACCGTGTTCGAAGACAAAGGCGTGAAAGTGGTCATCGATGGTAAAAGCCTGCAATTTTTAGACGGTACCGAGCTCGACTTCGTCAAAGAAGGTCTTAACGAAGGGTTTAAATTTACTAACCCTAACGTGAAAGATGAGTGTGGCTGCGGTGAAAGCTTCCACGTCTGATACTCGCAAATACCCCGTGTAGCGTTAGTTGTACGGGGTATCACGCTCTACTATGAAACCCCGAGTCTGTTATGGATTACTTCACCCTCTTTGGGTTACCGGTAGGCTTCGCCCTCAACACTGAGCTGCTTGCTACCCGTTACCAGGAGCTGCAACGCCAGTTCCACCCTGATAAATACACCAGCCGCCCTCAGGCGGAACAGCTGTTGGCGGTCCAACAATCTGCGACCATCAACCAGGCCTGGCATACGTTGCGTCACCCATTGCCGCGCGCCGAGTACATTCTCTCCCTCAACGGTTTTGATCTGGCGAACGAACAGCATACCGTGCGTGATACCGCGTTTTTGATGGAACAACTCGAATTGCGCGAAGAGCTTGATAATATCGAGCACGCCAAAGATAGCGACCGCCTGGAAGCTTTTAGCGGCAATGTTAATGCGATGGTGAAAAACCGCATGGCTTTGATGGTACAGCAACTGGATAATCAGGACTGGACGCAGGCGGCGGATACTGTGCGTAAACTGCGTTTTCTCGATAAACTGCGCAGCCAAATAGAACAACTCGAAGAAAAGCTGCTCGATTTTTAACTGGAAGCTCAATATGGCGTTATTACAAATTAGTGAGCCGGGCCTGAGTGCGGCACCTCATCAGCGTAAGCTTGCGGCAGGTATCGATTTAGGCACCACCAATTCACTGGTTGCAACTGTTCGCAGCGGGCAAGCTGAAACGCTGCCTGACCATGAAGGGCGTCATCTGCTTCCTTCTGTGGTGCACTATCAGCAACAAGGCCTGAACGTGGGCTGGGACGCGCGAGCGCAAGCCGCAACCGATCCGGCAAACACTATCAGCTCGGTAAAACGTCTGATGGGCCGCTCGCTTGCTGATATCCAGACTCGTTACCCGCATCTGCCTTATTCATTCAAAGCGAGTGAAAATGGCCTGCCGATGATCGACACCCCGGCCGGGCTACTGAACCCTATTCGTATTTCATCCGACATCCTCAAAGCACTTGCCGCGCGCGCAACCGAAGCGTTGGAAGGTGAACTTGATGGCGTGGTGATTACCGTTCCTGCTTATTTTGACGATGCACAACGCCAGGGCACTAAAGACGCCGCGCGTCTGGCTGGCTTGCATGTGCTGCGCCTGCTTAATGAACCGACCGCCGCGGCTATCGCCTACGGTCTGGATTCTGGCAAAGAGGGCGTTATCGCGGTTTACGATTTGGGCGGCGGTACGTTTGATATTTCTATTCTGCGCTTAAGCCGCGGCGTGTTTGAAGTCATGGCAACCGGCGGCGACTCTGCGCTGGGCGGCGATGACTTTGACCATCTGTTAGCTGACTGGCTGCGTGAGCAAGCGGGCGTTGCCGATCGCAGCGACGACCGCGTTCAGCGTCAGTTACTCGACGCCGCTATTGCCGCGAAAATCGCCCTGAGTGATGCTGAAACGGCTACCGTAGAAGTGGCTGGCTGGACGGGCACCGTGACTCGCGAACAGTTCAACGAACTGATTGCAGCGCTGGTTAAGCGTACTTTGCTGGCCTGCCGTCGTGCGTTGAAAGATGCAGGCGTTGAAGCGGATGAAGTGCTGGAAGTCGTCATGGTTGGCGGTTCAACTCGCGTGCCATTAGTGCGCGAACGCGTCGGCGAATTCTTTGGCCGCACGCCGCTGACTTCCATTGACCCGGATAAAGTTGTCGCCATTGGTGCAGCCATTCAGGCGGATATTCTGGTGGGTAACAAGCCGGATAGCGAAATGCTATTACTGGATGTTATTCCGCTGTCGCTTGGCCTCGAAACCATGGGTGGCCTGGTTGAGAAAGTCATTCCACGTAACACCACAATTCCGGTAGCGCGTGCACAGGACTTCACGACTTTCAAAGACGGCCAAACGGCAATGTCGATTCATGTGATGCAGGGCGAGCGCGAACTGGTACAAGATTGCCGTTCCCTGGCTCGTTTTGCACTACGTGGAATACCTGCAATGCCTGCGGGCGGCGCGCATATTCGCGTCACCTTCCAGGTTGATGCAGACGGCTTGCTGAGCGTCACCGCCATGGAGAAATCCACTGGCGTTGAAGCGTCTATCCAGGTGAAACCTTCTTATGGCCTGAGCGATGGCGAAATCGCCAGCATGATTCAGGACTCCATGAGCTATGCCGAGCATGACGTGAAAGCGCGCATGCTCGCAGAACAAAAAGTCGATGCGGCCCGCGTGCTGGAAAGTTTGCAGGGTGCATTAGCGACAGATGCTGCGCTGTTGAGCAGTGCAGAACGCGCAGATATCGACGCTGCAATGGCGGCACTTCATGCCGCCGCTGCCGGTGATGACATTGATGCGATTGAACAAGCCATTAAAAACGTAGACAAACAAACACAGGATTTCGCCGCACGTCGTATGGATGAATCAATCCGTAAGGCGCTGAAAGGCCACTCCGTGGACGAGGTTTAACATGCCAAAGATTGTTTTTCTGCCTCATCAGGATTTGTGTCCAGATGGTGCAGTTTTGGAAGCGAATGTCGGTGAAACCATTCTTGATGTTGCGCTGCGCAACGGTATTGAGATTGAACACGCCTGTGAAAAATCCTGTGCTTGCACCACTTGCCACTGTGTCGTGCGTGAAGGTTTCGACTCCCTTGCTGAAAGCACGGAAGACGAAGACGACATGTTGGACAAAGCCTGGGGTCTCGAACCTGAAAGCCGCTTAAGCTGCCAGGCGCGTGTAACGGATGAAGATCTGGTGGTTGAAATGCCACGTTACACCATCAACCATGCACGTGAGCACTAACAGGAGTAGCTTATGGGACTGAAATGGACCGATAGCCGCGAAATTGGTGAAGCTCTGTACGATAGCCGCCCGGATCTTGATCCAAAAACGGTACGTTTTACCGATCTGCACCAGTGGGTCTGCGATTTGGAAGATTTTGATGACGATCCAGGCGCATCCAATGAAAAAATTCTGGAAGCGATTCTGTTAGTCTGGTTAGATGAGACTGATTAATTGAACCAAGCGGGCTGCCTCAGGCGGCCCGTTTTTATATGAAGCATGAGCTGAAAAGTATAAGGAAAAGAAAATGTCAGAAGCCATGAAAATCACGCTATCCACGTCGCCTGCCGATGCGCGTTGGGGCGAAAAAGCCGCTTATAGTATTAATGACGAAGGAATTACCCTGCACCTGACAGGCAAAGATGACCTGGGGCTAATCCAACGTGCGGCTCGTAAAATTGACGGCCAGGGTTTGAAGCACGTACAGCTGGCGGGTGATGGCTGGGATGTCGAGAAAAGCTGGGCATTCTGGCAGGGTTATCGTGCACCAAAAGGCACCCGTAAAGTTGACTGGGCTGTGCTGAGCGATGAAGAACAAAAAGAACTCAACAACCGCCTGAAAATTATCGATTGGGTTCGCCACACTATTAACACACCTGCTGAAGAACTCGGCCCGGAACAGCTCGCGTCTCGCGCGGTTGACCTGCTGTGTGATGTAGCCTGCGATAACGTTTCTTACCGCATCACCAAAGGCGAAGATCTGCGCGAGCAGAATTATATGGGCATCCACACTGTTGGCCGTGGCTCCGAGCGCCCACCGGTACTGCTGGCACTGGATTACAACCCAACTGGCAACCCGGATGCACCGGTTTATGCCTGCCTGGTCGGTAAAGGTATCACCTTCGACTCCGGTGGCTACAGCATGAAGCAAAGCGCATTCATGGACTCCATGAAATCCGATATGGGCGGCGCTGCCACCATTACCGGTGCACTGGCCTTTGCTATCACTCGCGGTCTGGATAAGCGTGTGAAATTGTACCTTTGTTGCGCGGACAACCTGGTTAGCGGCAACGCCTTCAAACTGGGTGACATCATTAAATATCGCAACGGCAAAACCGTTGAGATCATGAATACAGATGCGGAAGGCCGCCTGGTGTTGGCTGATGGCTTGATTGACGCTTGTGCGCAAAAACCAGAACTGATCATCGACTGCGCCACCTTAACCGGTGCGGCGAAAACTGCGTTGGGTAACGATTACCATGCGCTGTTCAGCTTCGATGATGCGCTGGTAAACCGCCTGATGGAAAGCGCTGCGGCAGAAAATGAGCCGTTCTGGCGCTTGCCGCTGGCTGAGTTCCACCGCAACCAACTGCCGTCTAACTTTGCTGAGCTAAACAACACTTCCAACGCGTCCTTCCCGGCGGGTGCGAGCACCGCTGCCGGGTTCTTGTCCCACTTTGTGGAAAACTATCACGAAGGTTGGCTGCACATTGACTGCTCTGCTACTTACCGTAAAGGTGCTGTTGAGCAGTGGTCTGCTGGCGCAACAGGCATTGGTGTGCGCGCGATTGCGAATCTGTTAGTGAGTAAGTAACACGACTTTTGTAGGGCGGATAAGCTTGTGCCATCCGCCACCTTCTCAAGTAAATGGTGGATGGCAATTTGTTAATCCACCCTACAAATTATGCTTTCCCCTGGAACGACCATGTCAGAACTCAAAAACGAACTTGAAACGCTGCTTGAGCAGGCGGCCACTGAACCCGCTCATCGCCCGGCATTCTTCCGCGTGTTACTGGAATCCACCGTTTGGGTACCGGGGACTGCTGCTGAAGGCGAGGCCATTGACGCCGATAGTGCTGTTGAATTACAGCACTGGGAAAAAGACGATGGCACCTCAGTTATTCCGTTCTTCACCTCTGTTGAGGCGCTTCAACAAGCTATTAGCCACGAGCAGGCATTTGTTGTGATGCCGGTGCGCACGCTGTTTGAAATGACGCAGGGCGCGACGCTGTTTCTGAATGCAAAATTGCCAACTGGCAAAGAATTTACCCCGCGTGAAATTACGCACTTAATCAGCGCTGAAAGCGATCCTTTAACTCAGCAGGAAGTGCTGGATGGCGGGACATCTTTGCTGCTTTCCGAAGTCGGTGAGCCACCTGCACAAATGGTTGATTCGCTTACTACTCTGTTTAAAAACCTGAAAACCGTGAAGCGTGCTTTTGTCTGCTCGATTAAAGAACACGCCGACGAACAGCCAAACCTGCTGATTGGTATTGAAGCAGAAGGTGATATCGAAGCGATTATTCGCCAGGCGGGAAGTGTTGCCACGGATACAATCCCTGGCGATGAACCGGTCGATATCTGCCAGGTGGTGGAAGGTGAGAAGGGTATCAGTCACTTTATGATGGCGCACATAACGCCATTCTATGAGCGCCGTTGGGGAAGCTTCCTGCGCGATTTTAAAACCAATCGGATTATCTGATTTTTTATGCTGTTGCCTGCAACAGCAATAAATCGATAAGCATCACCAGATTCGACTCAAACGAGGTGATCCCTGCGGCTTCAGCGGCATAGTGGATTGCCTCGTCATACAGTGGAAAGTGCACATCAGCCAGCCCGGACAAACTGTTTGGCGAAGCCCGTGTAAATGCCACGATCGACATCCCCACATTTTGTGCAATTCGCGCCTTATCCAAAACTTGCTCAGTTTCACCGCTTCGAGAAATGGCGATGAATACCTGATACTTCGAGGCATTACTGAGAAATATTCCCCGGCTATCGCCAGGCCCGGAAATAAAGGCAGTTTTTCCGAGCACCTGAAGTTTCTTAGTCAGATATTCAGCGAATAAATAGGAAAACCCCGCGCCGTATAAAAAGAAGCTCTCTTTTTCGCGCAATAGCGTAGCAAACTTCGCCATTAGTTCGGGTGTGACCCAACGGAAAGTCTGGCGGTAATTATCGACAAACTGGTCGAATAAAACCGGCAGTGCGGAAGCGGGCTGGGCAGGCTGGTTTGCAATATGCGGAGTGCTGGAAAGCAGTTGCTTACAGTGCCAGATAAACTCACTGAAGCCGCTAAATCCTAGTTTCTGGCACAACCGCATAATGGTCGCGCTGGAAACAAACGTTACCTGAGCAAGTTCCCGCACGGTGATATTACCAACCAGCAGCGGATGGTTTGTCAGATGCGAAAGAACGCGGTATTCAGCGCGGGTTAAAGATTCCCCGCGCTCAAGAAGACCAGCTAGTCGGTTGTCCATTACTGGGATTGGGATGGTTCGACAGGTAAATCTGCGCGTGCACCCCATTCACTCCAGGAGCCGTCGTAGAGTGAAACACCGTTAACGCCAAGAGTGGTGAGCGCGAGCACTACAACCGCCGCCGTTACGCCTGAACCGCAGCTAGCGATAATCGGTTTATCAAAGCTCACGCCCTGGCGAGTAAAGATTTCACTCAGTTCATCGGTAGTTTTCAACTGACCATTTTCTACCAGATCGCCCCAGGGCACGTTCACAGCACCAGGAATATGCCCACGTCTTAAACCAGGACGAGGTTCATCCACTTGTGCGTTAAAACGCGGGGCAGGGCGGGCATCAACAAGCTGCGCAGTGCCTTCATGGCTAACCAGCAGAACATCGGTCAGGCGCTTAATCACCATTGGATCGAAATTCACGTCGAATTCGCCCTCCGGCAATTGAACATCACCTTGTTGTAGAGGCAGTTCTTCGCGCTGCCAGTCGGCCAGGCCGCCTGCAAGAATCGACACATTTTCAACGCCGAAGGTACGCAGCATCCACCATGCTCGCGGTGCGGAGAACAGATTACCTTCATCATAAACGACCAGATGTTTATCACTACTGATACCCAGCTCTCTCATGGCGACAGCAAAGGCTTCAGCGCGTGGCATCATATGGGGCAGTGGACTGGTGTGGTCGGAAAGGGCTTCAATATCGAAAAATACCGCGCCAGGCAGGTGGCCGGCACGATATTCGCCAGCGATATCACGATGCTCCTGGCCTGGAGGCAACATGCGAGCATCAATAATCTGGATATTCTCATCATTAATATGTTCTGCGAGCCAGTCGCCCGCGACGAAGAAAGAGGTGGACATGGTTGCCTCCGAATGATTATTCACTATCGGATTGTCGGTGTTTTTCGGCAAACCGACAAGCAACCATATCCACCGCTGCGAGGTGTGCCGTAAATTTAAACTTTTACTAACTCCCCGTTTCGCCACGCCTGTTGAAGTTGCGGCCAGTAATCGCGATTAGCTTCAATCATGTCGTCGAGAATCGCTTTTGCATGCTGCATGGTTGGCACGGTGCGGTTAAGCGTAAACGCCTGCAACGCCTTCTCGTAACTGCCTTCGATGGTAGCTTCAACCAGCAACTGCTCTGAGGCTAACTGCTGCATCAACAATGTCTGATGGAACAGTGGAACCGCGCCCATGCGCACCGGTTCTGGCCCTTCGGAAGTGATATATGCAGGAACTTCAACCATTGCATCGTACGGCAGGTTGGCAATCGCTCCTTTATTTTCCACAATGACCAGATGGCGCTGGCGTAAATCAAAGGCCAGAGAGCAGGCGACATCAACAATAAACGCGCCGTGCACACCTACGTGGAAGGCATCCGGCAAAATACCGGTTTGCTTGTATTCCGCGGCGGCGGCAAACAGTTTTTTCTCACGCCCATTCATTACTTCGTTAGCCCGGGTGTAGTCCGGGTTTTGATGCCGAACGATATCGTTCGGCATCAGGTAATACTGCAAATATGGATTCGGCAGGTATTCCGGGAAATGATCCATAATCGGCTTAATGTGGCGCCAGGTTTTCACCCATGACGGGTCAGAATGCTGCGGATCGGTTTGCGCGGCATCTTCTGTCAGCAGGCCAAACTTAGCGATATGGCGGCGCAGCTCTGGCAGGCGATCTTCACCATCAACCAGCACACGGGTAAACCAGCCGAAATGGTTCAGGCCGAAGTAATCAACTTCGAGCTTGTGGCGGTCAACCCCGAGGATGGCACCCATATTGCGCATCGCCGCAACCGGCATGTCACAAATATTGAGCACTCGCGCTTTCGGGCGCAGGCGACGCACGCCTTCAGCAACAATTGCCGCCGGGTTGGAATAGTTCACAATCCACGCTTTTTGATGGGCATAACGCTCAACAAAATCACATAACTCGACCATCGGCAAAATGGTGCGCAGGCCATATGCCAGCCCGCCTGGCCCGCAGGTTTCTTGCCCAACCACACCATGGCGCAGAGGAATTTTTTCATCCTGTTCACGCATCTTATATTGCCCGACGCGCATTTGTGCGAAGACAAAATGAGCGCCGCTAAATGCCACCTCAGGGTCAGTAGTAACGGTAAATTTGATGCTCTGGCTATGGTCGCGAATGACTTTCTCAACTACCGGAGCAATGACCGACTGGCGCTCACCATCAATATCGTAAAGGCGAATTTCAGCTAACGGGAAATCGGCCAGGCGCACCATCAGGCTTTTAACAATGCCCGGCGTGTAAGTACTACCGCCACCGGCAATGGACAAAATAAACGGGGGTTTAAACATCATTGACTCCTTTAGAGAAACGTCTCTACTGCTTCACGCATTTTTTTGACATGCAGCCCGTAGACCACCTGAACGTTATTACCTTGTTTAATCACCCCTTTCGCGCCAGTTGATTTGAGGCGGGGTTCGTCGATAACTGACACATCACGCACTGTGACTCGCAGGCGGGTATAACAGTTGTCGACCACTTCAATATTGGCCCGGCCACCGAGGCCTTCCACGATAGCTTCACCAAGCCCGTCATTACTGCCTTTGGCTTGATACTCTTGTTTGCTATATAACTTTGTCTCCTGGTCATCGCTCTCACGCCCTGGCGTTTTCATGTCGAAACGGGGAATCAGGAAGCGGAACACCAGGAAATAGATAACCGACATCGTCAGCCCGACGGCGATATACATCGGCCAGTTGGATTTTTCAGTGCCAAGCGGCAGGTTATAGAGAATGAAATCGATAATGCCGTTGGCACCGATGGCGTGTACGCCCAGCAGATAGAACAGCATCATGCCTATGCCGGTTAGTACCGCATGCACACCGAACAGCAGTGGGGCGACAAACAGAAAGGAAAACTCCAGCGGCTCAGTCACGCCAACCAACATGGACGTCAGCGCCGCAGGAATGAGAATGGCTTTGGCCGCTGCTTTGCGCTCAGGTTTTGCGGTCATATACATGGCGAGTGCCGCAGCAGGCAGACCGAACATTTTGCTGATGCCACGCGCATCCCACACAACGGTGCTGCTAAGTTGATGGACGCTCGGACACGCCATTTCTGCGAAGTAAATGTTGCGCGCACCCTGATAAACACTGCCGCAAACATCAGCAGTCCCGCCTAATTCGGTATACAGGAATGGGGTATAAACCAGATGATGTAGGCCCGTTGGCACCAGAATACGTTCCAGGAAACCGTAGATGGCAACGCCAAATGCCCCGGCACCTTTAATCGCCATCGCCAGTGCGCTAATGCCATGCTGAGCAAACGGCCAGAGTTCGCTCATCACAACGCCTAATAACATTGAAACAGGCAGCATAATAATGGCGACAAAACAGTGGCCGGAGTAAATGGCCATCGCGCCAGAAAACTGTACGCCGGAATAGCGGTTGTACAGATATCCTGAAAGCGCGCCGGTGAGGATCCCGGCAAAGACACCCATCTCAAGAACTTGTACACCTAAAACCATACTTTGCCCTGCGGCACGCATTTGGTCGACTGGCGCTAACTCACCCTGCAATTGCAATGTTACGTTCATCGCATTAATGAAGACGATAAATGTGACCAGACCAATGAGTGCGGCATAGCCTTTGTCTTTTGCAGCAAGACCAATGGGAATGCCGACACCAAATACCAGCGCAAGGTTCGCCAGAACCGAAACGGCAGATTTAGAAATCAACACGCCCGTGTGCTGAATAGAGGAATGGCCGAGGAACGGTAAATATTCGGCCAGGTTGCCATTGCCCAATACATTACCGAACGCGATAAATAAACCGACGATAGGTAAAATAAGCACAGGCCCGTAGAGTGATTTTCCGAAGTTTTGTAGGGCGTTAACGGCACTTTTCATTTAGCAGTCTCTTATTATTACTTTGGCTAAACACCGCGTTGAGGCAGCGACTCAGAGCGAAATGTAGCAAGGAAAAAGGGAGAGCATCCATCTATCTTGTTGTTTTAAAAACAAATGACTCATAAGGTAACATGTAACCTTTCAGGCTGTGATCGCGCTTGCACTTTGAAACGACACGCTGATGAAACCGTTGCACGATGCCAGCTTCCCTTTGCGAGCGAATACGCATTGCAGAATTTGGATACTTTCGTTTTTCTGATGAACCCGCATAATAGTTCTAGAACTTGGTGATTTAATGGGCCTTATGGGCCAGGGATAAAAATGAGATCAATTCGTCTGGTAGGACTGGCAGCGACGCTGATGGCTGCATTGGCGCTTGCGGGCTGTGACAATAATGACAAACCCAAACCTGTGGCGAAGAGCGAAACATCGACTCAGCAACAGGTTGCAGCCCCTGTTAAGCCTGATGCCTCGCAGCTCGAAAAACTGGCCAAGGATTCTGCGGGTAAACCGCTGAAATTGCTGGATGCCTCTGAAGTACAACTTGATGGCGCGAGCACGTTGGTCCTCACATTTTCTATTCCCTTAGATCCCAACCAGGATTTCTCCCGGGTGGTGCATTTAGTCGATAAAACCAGCGGGAAAGTTGATGGCGCGTGGGAGCTTTCAGGCGACCTCAAAGAATTGCGTTTACGCCATCTCGAGCCGAAGCGTGAACTGATTCTGACCGTTGATAGTGGGCTTCTTGCACTCAATAAAGCAACATTCGACAGTACTTTTGAGAAGCAAATTTCGACACGAGATATTCAACCGAGTGTTGGTTTTGCCAGCCGAGGGTCACTGCTTCCGACCAAAGTGATCGCTGGCTTGCCGGTTATGGCGCTCAATGTCGATAAAATTGATGTCAATTTCTACCGCATAAAAAGTGAATCACTAGGTTCCTTTATTAGTCAGTGGCAATACCGAAACTCAGTCTCTAATTGGGAATCGGACAATTTATTGAAACTTGCTGATTTAGTTTATAGCGGCAGGTTCGATCTTAATCCTGCGCGTAATACCCGCGAAAAATTATTGCTACCGTTAGGTGAGATTAAGCCGCTGCAGCAGCCTGGCGTTTATATCGCCATTATGAATCAGGCAGGCCATTACAGTTACAGCAACGCGGCGACGTTGTTTACTTTGAGTGATATCGGGGTGTCAGCTCACCGCTACCATGACCGCCTGGACGTATTTACTCAAAGTCTTGAAAACGGCGCTGCGCAGTCGAGTGTCGACATCACGTTGCTTGACGAAAAAGGGCAAACGGTGGCACAGACTAAGAGTGATGGCGATGGTCATGCGGTCCTTGAAAAAATAGAAAAAGGCACGTTGTTGCTGGCGAGAACAAGCGAGCAGACTACGATGCTGGACTTAAACCGCCCGGCGCTGGATCTAGCCGAGTTTAATATTGCTGGAGAACCCGGTTTCAGTAAGGAGCTGTTTATGTTTGGCCCAAGGGATCTCTACCGCCCTGGGGAAACCGTGCTTCTGAATGCATTGTTACGTGATAGTGACGGGAAGGCATTACCAGCACAGCCAGTAAAACTGGAAGTTGTAAAACCTGATGGTCAGGTCGCCAGAACGCAGGTCTGGCAACCAGAAAATGGCTTATATCAGTTCAGTTATCCGCTGAATCAGGATGTTCAAACGGGCAACTGGCAAGTGCGTGTAAATACGGGTGATAACCAGCCACGTATCTGGACTTTTAAAGTTGAAGACTTCATGCCGGAGCGTATGGCGCTCAACATCACGAACCAATCACAATCCGTTGGCCCTGATGAGTCCGTGAGTTTCCAGGTTGCCGGGCGTTATCTGTATGGTGCACCTGCTTCCGGAAATAGCTTGCAGGGGCAATTGTTCCTTCGTCCATTACGTGACGCTGTATCGGCCTTACCTGGCTTCCAGTTTGGCGACATTAACGAGGAAAACCTCACACGAAATCTTGATGAGGTTCAGCTTCAGCTTGATGAACAAGGCAAAACGACAGTAAGTACAGACAGCCAATGGGCAGATATTCACTCTCCATTAAGGTTGGTATTGCAAGCAAGCTTGCTGGAATCAGGTGGCCGTCCGGTAACACGCCGTGCTGAGCAAGCTATTTGGCCTGCCGAAACGCTGCCGGGTATTCGTCCTCAATTTGCCAGTAAAGAAATCTACGATTACCGCACTGACAGCACACGAACTCAACCGATTGTCGATGAGGATACGAACGCAGGTTTTGATATTGTTTATGCCAATGCTAAAGGCGAGAAACTTGCGGTTTCGGGCCTTGATGTGCGTTTAATTCGTGAACGTCGAGATTACTTCTGGAACTGGGAAGAGGGACAAGGCTGGCAGTCGCAATACGATCAGAAAGATCTCGTAGAGGCTGAACAAAAGTTGGATCTTGCTGCTGGTGAAACGGGCAAAGTGGCTTTCCCGGTTGAGTGGGGTTCCTACCGTCTGGAAGTTCGCGACCCTGACACCAATATCGTCAGCAGCATTCGTTTTTGGGCAGGCTACAGCTGGCAGGACAACAGCGATGGAGAGGGGGCTGTGCGCCCTGACCGTGTAACACTGAAAATTGATAAACCGAGTTACAAGCCTGGTGACACCATCAATCTGCATATTTCTGCCCCGGCGGCTGGCAAAGGCTATGCAATGGTTGAATCCAGTGATGGCCCACTGTGGTGGAAAGAAATTGATGTTCCGGAGAAAGGTCTGGATATCGCTATTCCGGTTGATAAAAGCTGGCAGCGGCATGATCTGTATCTCAGCACGCTTGTTATTCGACCTGGAGATAAGAGTAGGGCCTCCACGCCAAAACGTTCTGTTGGGATTTTGCATCTACCACTGGGAGACGAAAGCCGCAGACTGGCGCTTTCTTTAGAAGCACCAGCCAAAATGCGTCCGAATCAAAACCTCACGGTAAAAGTAAAAACCAAGCCGATTAACGGTGAAATACCAAAGCAAATTCATGTGCTGGTTTCCGCTGTTGATAGTGGCGTGCTGAACATTACCGACTACAAAACCCCAGATCCGTGGGAAGCCTTCTTTGGCCGTAAACGTTATGGAGCGGATTTATACGATATCTATGGTCAGGTCATTGAGGGTGAAGGGCGGCTTGCCGCTTTACGTTTTGGTGGTGATGGCGATGAAGGTGACGAATTAAGCCGTGGCGGTAAAAAGCCGGTAAACCATGTCACTATCATTGCTCAGCAAGCTCAACCGGTACAGCTGAATGAAAAGGGTGAGGGCACAGTTACACTCCCTATCGGTGATTTTAATGGTGAGCTACGGGTGATGGCGCAAGCCTGGACCGAAGACCATTTTGGTAACAGCGAAGAAAAAGTTGTTGTTGCAGCACCGTTGGTTACTGAACTTGCAGCACCACGCTTTATGGCCAGTGGGGACAGCAGCCGCCTGGCGATGGATCTCACGAACCTGACTGATCAACCTCAGCAACTGAGCATTAACCTAAAAACCACAGGTTTGCTGGCTCTGGATTCAGCTCCCTTACAAACCGTTACGCTGTTACCGGGTGCGCGCAAAACAGTGTTTATTCCGGTTCGCGCGTTGAGTGGCTTCGGTGATGGTGAGTTAACTGCACAAATTAGCGGGCTTAACTTGCCTGGCGAAACATTTGCCGCACAGCAAAAACAGTGGAAATTAGGTGTGCGTCCTCCGTTCCCGGCGCAAAACATCAACAGTGGTGCGGTGCTTGCGGCTGGTGAAGTGTGGGATATTCCTCCGCAGCATATTTCCGGCCTGGCGCCTGCAACGCTTGAAGGCCAGGTGCTAGTGAGTGGTCGGCCGCCGCTAAACCTCGCTCGCTATATCCGAGAACTGAAAGCTTATCCATATGGCTGCCTTGAACAGACGACCAGCGGGTTGTTCCCGTCGCTTTATACCAACCAGGCACAGTTAGCTGCTCTGGGCATTACAGGAACCAGCGATGAACAGCGCCGCGCTGCAATCGACCTGGGGATTACTCGCCTGCTGGATATGCAACGCGACAACGGCAGTTTCAGTCTATGGGACAAAGAAGGGCCAGAAGAATACTGGCTTACAGCTTATGTGACTGATTTCCTCACTCGTGCGAGTGAGCAAGGTTATAGCGTTAATACTGATTCGCTAAATAAAGCTAACCAACGCCTGCAACGTTATCTCCAGGATTCAGGCGTTATCGCTTTACGCTACAGTGACGATGCTGCTGCCAGTAAATTTGCTGTTCAAGCGTACGCCGCTCAGGTGTTAGCTCGTCAGCAAAAAGCGCCATTGGGTGCCTTGCGTGAACTATGGTTGCGCCATAGCAGCGCTCGTGCAGGCTTACCGCTGGTACAACTTGGTGTGGCATTGAAGTTGATGGGGGATGCACCAAGAGGTGACGAAGCTATCAAGTTAGGTTTGCAAACCAGTCGTAGCGACGAACGTATCTGGATGGCAGACTATGGCAGTGAGTTGCGTGATAAAGCGATGATGCTGAGTCTGCTGGAAGAGAATAAATTGCTTCCAGAACAGCAGAATCAATTGCTAATGGATCTCTCTAATCTTGCATATACACAGCGCTGGCTTTCCACGCAGGAAAGTAATGCGTTGTTCCTGGCAGGGCGCAACTGGCAAACGGCGAAAGGGGATTGGCAGTCACAGGTGTCTTTTGCAACCGGGACATTATCGGGTACTCAATCAGTGACACGTAATTTGTCTGCTGAACAACTCGCTGGCCTACAGATTACTAATACCGGGACAGGTAATCTCTATCTTCGATTAGATACGGTTGGTTATCCGCAGCAGGCTCCAGCACCTTACAGCAACGTATTGCACATCGAGCGCCATTTCCTTGATGCGAAAGGCAACAGCAAGTCGTTGTCAGAATTGAAAAGTGGTGAGTTAGTGATGGTCTGGCTGGATGTATGGGCAGATAAAAATGTGCCTGATGCACTGGTCGTTGATTTGCTGCCTGCCGGACTTGAGTTGGAAAACCAGAACCTTTCAGAAAGCAGTGCCAGCCTAAGTGACAGTGATAGCCAGGTTCAGGGTTTGTTAAACCAGATGCAGCAGGCAGATATCCAACATATGGAGTTCCGTGACGATCGGTTTGTTGCCGCGGTGCCGCTCAATGAAGGGCAGCATGCGACCCTGGTTTACCTTGCTCGCGCAGTGACTCCTGGCACTTATAACGTGCCGGTTTCGCAAGTGGAGTCGATGTATGTACCGCAGTGGCGGGCAACAGGAACCAGCACCGGCATGCTGACTGTTCATCCATAACTGGCAAGGCAAAATGCTAAAGCCATTTCGCTGGCGGCGCCGCTATTTCCTGGTGGCGCTGCCAATTATTTTATGTCTGGGGATTTGGCTGGCAGACAGGCTTTGGCCGCTGCCGCTTTCTCAGGCGAATCCCGCACGAGTTGTCGTCGCGGCTGATGGCACCCCCTTATGGCGTTTCGCTGATGAGAACGGGATCTGGCGCTATCCGGTTACGTTAAACGATGTTTCACCGCGTTATCTCGAAGCCTTAATCAACTATGAAGATCGCTGGTTCTGGGATCATCCGGGAATTAATCCTCTATCGATATTGCGTGCCGCTGGGCAAGATTTGCTTAGCGGAAAAGTGATTTCCGGTGGCAGTACCTTGACGATGCAGGTCGCCCGCTTACTTGACCCGCACCCTCGTTCATTAGGGGGGAAAATCCGTCAGGTTTGGCGCGCTTTGCAACTCGAATGGCATCTATCGAAAGAACAAATCCTCACGCTCTACCTTAACCGCGCACCCTTTGGCGGGACGTTACAGGGCGTGGGGGCAGCCAGTTGGGTTTACCTCGGAAAGTCCCCGCAACACCTGAGTTATGCTGAAGCTGCTTTACTGGCGGTTCTTCCGCAAGCGCCAAGCCGTTTGCGCCCGGACCGCTGGCCTGAGCGGGCTCAAGCCGCACGTAACAAAGTTCTCCTGCGTATGGCCGAGCAAGCTGTCTGGGAGCCACAGCAGGTTAAAGAATCTCTCGAAGAACCGGTATGGCTGGCACCACGACAAATGCCGCAATTGGCTCCGTTGCTTTCACGCTATCTGGTGAACCGCAGCAAAGATCAGAAAATAACGACAACGCTCGATGCGCCGTTGCAGCGCCAACTTGAAGAACTGGCACTGAACTGGAAAGCTCAGCTCCCGTCTCGCTCATCAATGGCGATACTGGTCGTCGATCACACCACGATGGAAGTGCGTGGCTGGGTTGGTTCAGCCGATATCAACGATCAAAGCCGTTTCGGGCACGTTGATATGGTCACTGCAATTCGTTCGCCCGGATCGGTGCTGAAACCCTTTGTTTACGGCCTGGCGCTGGATGATGGGCTGATTCATGCAACATCGTTATTACAGGATGTGCCGCGCCGCTTTGGTGATTACCGCCCCGGGAATTTTGATACCGGTTTTCATGGCCCGGTGAGTATGAGTGAAGCGCTAGTGCGTTCGCTCAATCTTCCGGCGGTTCAGGTACTCGAAGCATACGGCCCTAAACGTTTTGCCGCACAATTGCGAAACATTGGTTTGGATTTGCGGTTCCCGCAAGGCAGTGAACCTAATCTCTCGCTGATTCTTGGCGGCGGTGGTGCGCGTCTTGATCAGATTGTCGCTGCATATAGTGCTTTTGCTCGCCATGGTCGAGCCGCGCAGTTACGTTTGCAGCCAGATCAACCATTAGTCGAACGCCCATTGATGTCGGCTGGTGCAGCCTGGATTATTCGCCGCATTCTGGCGGGAGAGGCGCAGCCGCAGCCCGATGCCACATTGCCAGCCGTTGTGCCGTTGGCCTGGAAAACCGGCACCAGCTATGGATATCGCGATGCATGGGCCGTTGGAATTAACCCGCGTTATTTGATTGGTATCTGGACAGGGCGCCCGGATAGCACACCGGTTGCCGGGCAGTTTGGTTTAGGCAGTGCTGTACCGTTGCTTAATCAAGTTAACAATTTACTGCAAGCCAGTTCCGCGGTGCAGCAGGCGCGGTTACCCGTAGATCCTCGGCCACCTTCTGTTTCCGAAGGGCAAATCTGCTGGCCGGGTGGGCAGAATTTGCCAGCCGGGGACAGTAACTGCCGGCGCAAATTAACGGGCTGGTTACTCGATAATAGCGAGCCGCCCACGCTTGAAGCACCGGGCCAGGAAGGGATTCAGGGGTTAAGAAAGGTCGTCTGGTTAGATGAACAAGGAAAACGCGTGGCTGCTGATTGCTCGGGAGCCAGGCAGCAGATTATCTCTTTGTGGCCGCTGCCGCTTGAACCATGGTTACCAATGAATGAGAGGCGAGTGGCCCGTTTGCCGGAAGTGTCAGAGCAATGTCCACCCCAGCAGAAAGATGAAGTTACGCCTTTATTGTTGTTAGGGGTCCGCGAGGGCGCTATTTTGAAGCGTCTTCCCGGTGAGTTGCGCTTACCGCTTCGTTTAAGTGTTCAGGGAGGCCTGGGCGATCGCTGGTGGTTTTTAAACGGTGAACCGGTTAGTGGAAAGAGTAGCGGAATCGCGCTAAATCTTGATAAACCGGGAGCGTACCAGGTTTTGGTTCTAGATGAATCTGGGCAGATTGCTGCCGCTCATTTCGTATTGCAGTAGAGCGCTAGTCTAATTTTTAAGCGTTTGCATTAAAATGTTGCCGATATTCATCTTATTTTAAAAAAATGTTACCTGCATCCATAGGCAACGCGAGACTTGCTCATTATAATCGGCGCCAAATCATAACCGGTTATCCCTTCAGGGGCCGGGCAAACAGAACAGACACAGAGGTAATCATGGCTATTGAACGTACTTTTTCCATCATCAAACCAAACGCGGTGGCAAAAAACGTTATTGGTAATATTTATGCTCGTTTTGAATCCGCAGGGTTTAAGATTGTTGGCGCGAAAATGCTGCACCTGACTTCTGAACAAGCTCAGGGTTTCTATGCTGAGCACGAAGGCAAGCCTTTCTTCGATGGTCTGGTTGCGTTCATGACTTCCGGCCCAATCATGGTTAGCGTACTGGAAGGCGAAAATGCCGTTCAGCGTCACCGTGACATCCTGGGTGCAACCAACCCGGCAAATGCTTTGGCTGGTACTCTGCGTGCAGATTACGCTGACAGCTTCACCGAAAACGGCACTCATGGTTCTGATTCTGTTGAATCTGCTGCCCGTGAAATTGCTTATTTCTTCGCTGAAGGCGAAGTTTGCCCACGCACTCGCTAATAAGCATTAACTGTTAAGCGACAGTTACATTTTATTTGTCTGTACATCGCTTTCAGCCATGGCTTCTGTGCCATAGAATTTGTACAATGCTACGCCCCGGATGAGCCTGCTCTTCGGGGCGTATCTTTTTAACCCACCTGGGGCCGTAACGTGTAACAACGAGGCCGGAAGAAATTATGTCAGAGCAAATTGTCACTCCTGAGACACCAGTTTCAGTCGTTTCCAGCAAGTCCGAAAAAATTAACCTGTTGGACCTTAACCGCCAGCAACTGCGTGAGTTTTTTGCCGAAATGGGCGAAAAACCCTTCCGCGCCGATCAGGTCATGAAATGGATGTATCACTATTGCAGTGATGACTTCGATGAAATGACTGACATCAACAAAGTTCTGCGTAACAGACTTAAAGAAGTCGCTGAAATCCGCGCTCCTGAAGTTGCCGAAGAACAGCGTTCTGCCGATGGCACCATTAAATGGGCAATTCGCATCGCTGATCAGCTTGTTGAAACGGTGTACATCCCCGAAGAAGACCGCGCCACACTGTGCGTTTCCTCCCAGGTTGGATGTGCTCTGGAATGTAAATTCTGCTCAACAGCCCAACAAGGCTTCAACCGTAACCTGCGTGTTTCTGAAATCATCGGTCAGGTATGGCGTGCGGCGAAAATTATCGGCGCGCAAAAGAAAACCGGCGTACGTCCTATCACTAACGTAGTTATGATGGGCATGGGTGAACCGCTGCTGAATCTCAACAACGTGGTTCCGGCAATGGAAATCATGCTTGATGACTTTGGTTTCGGGCTTTCCAAACGTCGCGTTACCCTTTCTACTTCTGGTGTGGTTCCAGCGCTGGATAAGTTGGGCGACATGATTGATGTGGCATTGGCCATTTCTCTGCATGCACCGACTGACGAAATTCGCGACCAGATCATGCCGATCAACAAAAAGTACAACATCGAGACTTTCCTGTCCTCTGTGCGTCGTTATCTGGAGAAATCCAACGCCAATCAGGGTCGTGTCACTGTGGAATATGTTCTGCTGGATCACGTCAACGATGGTACAGAGCATGCGCATCAATTGGCAGAATGCCTGAAAGATACGCCATGTAAGATTAACTTGATCCCATGGAACCCGTTCCCTGGGGCGCCATATGGTCGTAGCTCCAACAGCCGTATCGACCGTTTCTCAAAAGTATTAATGAGTTACGGCTTCACTACCATCGTGCGTAAAACGCGTGGCGATGATATTGACGCGGCTTGTGGTCAGCTGGCTGGCGAAGTGATTGACCGCACCAAGCGTACATTGCGTAAACGTATGCAGGGTGAACCTATTGATGTTAAAGCAGTCTGATAAACTATTGCGTTCGTCAGATAAGAACCCTGTGGCAGTGATGCTGCGGGGTTCAAAAAACACATAGTGATATCTGGCAGTTATGCAAGTTTGGCTAGTGACTTTAAGATTAATAATTACGGTGCGTTTCACCGTGCTTTAAGGCAGTATGTAACGGTACAACAATAGTTTAGGCGCATCTATTAAACCATCGCTGGTCGCAATTCACTGACAACATTAAAAATGATGTCTATGGTTAACTCATCAGTGATTAAGTCGTTCACACAAAGTAGTCTGTTTATGTGAACAAGTAGTTTGAGCTGAATGTTATGTTGTCTGGAGTTTACTCTCCAGAACACAGATTTGTTTCGCGAAGCGGGAGAGCGTGGTGAAGCGGAAACGCGGTGCTCCAGGACTCCTGCCTAATTCCTTAATCGAACAGTCCCAGCAATTGTAGCTAATGAATACTGAAGCCACTCACGAATCAAATGCAGCAAAAACCACGGGTGAACGTTTACGTGTTGCCCGTGAAGAACTCGGTCTTAGCCAACAAGCCGTGGCAGAACGCCTGTGCCTGAAAGTTTCTACCGTTCGGGATATTGAAGATGACAGGGCGCCTGCCGAGTTAGCGTCTACCTTCCTGCGTGGTTATATCCGTTCTTATGCGCGTCTTGTGCGTATTCCGGAAGAAGAACTGTTGCCAATGATGGAAAAACAGGCACCTATCAGAGCTGCTAAAGTGGCTCCGATGCAAAGTTTTTCACTGGGGAAACGCCGTAAGAAACGTGACGGTTGGCTGATGAGCTTCACCTGGCTTGTTTTGTTTGTCGTTGTCGGCCTGACTGGTGCGTGGTGGTGGCAAAACCACAAAGCGCAGCAGGAAGAGATCTCGACTATGGCCGATCAATCTTCAGCTGAACTTTCTGCCAGCAATAGCAACTCTCAATCAGTTCCATTGAATACCGGTGACTCTTCTTCTGCCGCTGCTGATGACTCAGCGCAGCAGGCTGTGCAGACTCCGGATGCACAATCTGCTCCAGCAACTGATTCAACACCAGCAGGCCAGGCAACGGCTACGGCGGCTCAGCCAACCACCCCTGCAGCTCCTTCCGCAGTAGTGGCACCAAGCCAGGCACCTGTAGATAATGCGCAAGCCACTGCTACACCAGCAACTCCGGCGCAAAATGCCGCACTCCCTACCGATCAGGCTGCTGTGACTACGGCACCTGCAGCTGACCCGAATGCGTTAGTAATGAACTTTAACGCCGATTGCTGGCTTGAAGTGACTGATGCAACCGGCAAGAAATTGTTTAGTGGTATGCAGCGTAAAGATGGCAATTTGAATTTAGCCGGTCAGGCACCGTACAAATTGAAAATTGGTGCTCCCGCTGCGGTTCAGATTCAATTCCAGGGTAAACCTGTCGATTTGAGTCGCTTTATCAGAACTAGCCAGGTTGCACGTCTGACAGTAAGTGCTGAATAATTGCAGCCAGCATGACGCGTAATTGTGGAGATTTGTAATGCATAATGAAGCCCCAATTCAACGTAGAAAATCCAAACGGATCTACGTAGGAAATGTGCCAATCGGCGACGGGGCACCGATCGCCGTTCAGTCTATGACCAACACCCGTACTACGGATGTTGAAGCCACTGTTAACCAGATTCGAGCCTTAGAAAGAGTTGGGGCTGATATCGTTCGTATATCCGTGCCAACGATGGACGCAGCAGAAGCGTTCAGGCTCATCAAACAGCAGGTCAACGTTCCGTTGGTCGCTGATATCCATTTTGACTATCGTATCGCACTCAAAGTTGCTGAGTATGGCGTTGATTGCTTACGCATCAACCCAGGCAACATTGGCAACGAAGAGCGTATTCGCGCCGTTGTAGATTGTGCCCGGGACAAAAACATTCCGATCCGTATCGGTGTTAACGCCGGATCACTGGAAAAAGATCTGCAAGAAAAGTATGGCGAGCCAACGCCACAGGCGTTGTTAGAATCGGCGATGCGTCATGTGGATCATCTGGATCGTCTCAACTTTGATCAGTTCAAAGTGAGCGTAAAAGCCTCTGATGTTTTCCTGGCAGTTGAATCCTATCGTTTACTGGCTAAGCAAATTGATCAACCGCTGCATCTCGGGATCACCGAAGCGGGCGGTATGCGCAGCGGTTCAGTGAAATCAGCTATTGGCCTCGGCTTACTCCTTTCCGAAGGCATCGGTGACACGCTGCGTGTATCACTGGCTGCCGATCCGGTTGAAGAGATCAAGGTCGGTTTCGACATTCTGAAATCTTTGCGTATCCGTGCTCGCGGCATTAACTTTATCGCCTGCCCAACGTGTTCGCGCCAGGAGTTCGATGTTATCGGTACCGTGAACGCGCTCGAAGAGCGCCTGGAAGATATCATCACCCCAATGGATGTTTCGATTATTGGTTGTGTGGTGAACGGGCCGGGCGAAGCGCTGGTTTCCACTTTAGGTGTGACCGGTGGCCACAAGATGAGTGGCTTCTACGAAGACGGTGTGCGTCAGCGCGAGCGAATGGATAACGAAAACATGATTGCGCAGCTGGAAGCGCGTATTCGTGCCAAGGCTTCCATGCTCGATGAATCGCAGCGGATTAGTATCCAGCAGTTGGAAAAATAGTGCGAAACATGGGAAGCATTCGGCTTCCCGTGTATGATTGAACCCGCCAGACGTTTTGTGACAGCAAACAGTCTGATTTCGGGTTCATTTTTTGTATAAATTCGGTAGAGAATAAACGTGGCAAAAAACATTCAAGCCATCCGCGGCATGAACGATTACCTGCCTGGCGAAACCGCCATTTGGCAGCGCATTGAAGGCATTCTGAAACAGGTGCTCGGCAGCTACGGTTACAGTGAAATCCGTTTGCCGATTGTAGAGCAGACCCCGTTATTCAAACGCGCAATCGGTGAAGTGACCGACGTGGTTGAAAAAGAGATGTATACCTTTGAGGACCGCAACGGCGATAGCCTGACTCTGCGTCCTGAAGGCACCGCGGGCTGCGTGCGTGCCGGTATCGAACATGGTCTTCTGTACAATCAGGAACAGCGCTTGTGGTACATCGGGCCGATGTTCCGACATGAGCGTCCGCAAAAAGGGCGTTACCGCCAGTTCAATCAGCTGGGTGTCGAAGTATTTGGTCTGCAAGGGCCAGATATTGATGCTGAGCTTATTATGCTGACTGCACGCTGGTGGCGCGCATTGGGTATCGACCAGCACGTAAGCCTGGAACTGAATTCAATTGGTTCGCTTGAAGCACGTGCTAACTACCGTGATGCGCTGGTCGCGTTCCTGGAACAGCATAAAGAGAAGCTGGACGAAGATTGCCAGCGTCGCATGTACAGCAACCCATTGCGCGTACTGGACTCTAAAAATCCTGAAGTTCAGGCTCTGTTGGATGACGCGCCAACGCTTGGCGACTATCTGGACGAAGAGTCCCGTGAGCATTTCGCTGGTCTGTGCCAATACCTTGATGCTGCCGGTATCACGTATACCGTGAATCAGCGCCTGGTACGCGGTCTGGATTACTACAACCGTACCGTTTTCGAATGGGTGACAAGCAGCCTGGGTTCCCAGGGCACCGTTTGCGCGGGTGGCCGTTACGACGGTTTGGTCGAGCAACTGGGTGGCCGCGCGGCACCTGCTGTAGGTTTCGCCATGGGTCTGGAACGACTTGTTTTACTGGTTCAGGCTATCAACCCGGAATTTAAAGCAGAATCTGTTGTCGATATTTACCTGATATCGTCAGGTCAGGGAACGCAAGCGGCAGCGATGCTGTTAGCTGAGCAATTACGTGATCAGGTCCCGGCTATCAAGTTGATGACCAACTATGGCGGTGGCAACTTCAAGAAGCAGTTCGTCCGTGCAGATAAATGGGGCGCACGTGTAGCCCTGGTGCTGGGCGAAACCGAAGTTGCAAGTGGTCAGGTCGTCGTGAAGGATCTGCGCACAGGTGAGCAAACTACCGTTGAACAAGCAAACGCGGTCGCTCATTTGCAGGCGCTACTGGGTTAATTTCCCCAGTGATAAATCGTTAAGGAGAAGGACTGCGTGGAAATTTACGAAAACGATAACGAACAGGTTGATGCGGTAAAACGCTTCTTTGCTGAAAATGGTAAAGCGCTAGTGGTTGGTGTCGTATTAGGTATTGGCGCACTGGTTGGTTGGCGTTACTGGAACAGCCATCAGGTTGAAAGCTCGATGGCTTCTTCTCTGGAATATCAAACTGTGACAGATGCTGTGCGTGCCGATCAACCTGCAACACTGAGTGCTGCAGAGAAATTTGCTGCCAGCACGAAGAATACATATGGCGCTTTAGCGTCATTGGAACTGGCGCAGAAATATGCTGATAACAATGATCTGGCGAAAGCGGCAGCCCAATTGCAGCAAGGTCTGAGCAGCACCAGCGATGCAAATTTGCAGGCGCTGATCAACGCGCGTTTGGCACGTATTCAAATACAACAAAAGCAATCTGATGCGGCGCTGAAAACCCTCGACAGCATTAAAGGCGAAGGTTGGGTAGCGATTGTTGCTGATTTGCGCGGTGAAGCGTTGCTCAGCAAAGGGGACAAGCAAGGTGCACGCGATGCGTGGAGCAAAGGCTCACAAACTGATGCTTCTCCAGCCCTGCGCGAAATGATGCAGATGAAAATTAATAATTTGTCGAGCTAAGAGGGACCCGATGCAATTGCGTAAACTACTTGTACCAGGGCTGATTTCTCTGACGCTGCTCAGCGGTTGTTCACTGTTTAGCGGTGAAGAAGACGTGGTAAAGATGTCTCCACTGCCGACAGTTGAAAACCAGTTTGAACCTGAAAAATCATGGAGTACTTCTGTTGGTAGCGGTATTGGTGATTTCTATTCCAATCTGCATCCAGCGTGGCAGGACGGCAATATTTATGCCGCAGATCGCCGTGGTACCGTTAAAGCCGTCAATGCGGATGATGGTAAAGAAGTCTGGTCTGTTGATCTTTCTGAAAAGACAAACTTCTATTCCAGCAACCTGCCAGCACTGCTTTCTGGTGGTGTAACTGTTGATGGTGCGCACGTATACATTGGTAGTGAGAAAGCGCAGGTTTATGCGCTTAACACCTCTGATGGTAGTATTGCGTGGCAAAGCAAAGCTGCAGGCGAAGTCCTTTCTCGTCCTGTAGTCAGCGACGGTTTAGTTCTGGTTCACACCAGCAACGGCCAGCTTCAGGCATTTGATGAAACTGACGGTGCAGTGAAATGGACCGTAAACCTGGATATGCCAGCACTTTCTCTGCGCGGTGAATCTGCACCAGCAGTAGCGTTTGGTGCCGCGATTGTTGGTGGTGATAACGGTCGCGTTAGCGCAGTGTTAATGAAGCAAGGCCAGCTTATTTGGCAACAGCGTATCTCTCAGGCAACCGGTGCTACCGAAATTGACCGTCTGAACGATGTTGATACCACGCCTGTCATTGTTAACGGTGTGGTCTATGCTCTGGCATATAACGGTAACCTGACAGCGCTTGATCTGCGTTCAGGTCAGGTGATGTGGAAACGTGAGTTGGGTTCAGTAAACGACTTCATTGTAGATGCAAACCGTATTTTCCTTGTTGATCAGAATGACCGCGTTGTAGCTCTGAATGCTGATGGCGGTGTAACACTCTGGACGCAAAGCGATCTGCTGCACCGTAATCTGACCTCTCCTGTTCTGTACAACGGTTATCTGGTTGTAGGTGACAGCGAAGGGTATATGCACTGGATCAATGCCGATGATGGCCGCTTTGTTGCTCAACAAAAAGTGGACAGTTCTGGCTTCCAGACTGAGCCAGTTGTTGCCAGCGACAAGCTGTTGATTCAGGCGAAAGACGGTACGTTGTACGCTATCAAGCGTTAAATTTGCCTGAAGTAATTTTAAGTGCGAAACGGTTCCGGTAGTCCAGGAGCCGTTTCCTGTTTTTAGAAACGATGTGTTTGACGTCGTTTTAAGATGAATTTTGAGTTATGAGGTTTTAATCATGGTACCTGTGGTTGCGCTTGTCGGGCGCCCTAATGTCGGAAAATCCACGTTGTTTAACCGCTTGACGCGTACCCGAGATGCGCTGGTCGCGGATTTCCCGGGGCTGACTCGCGACCGCAAGTATGGTCGTGCTGAAGTGGAAGGTCGCGAATTTATTGCTATTGATACCGGTGGTATCGATGGTACGGAAGACGGTGTTGAAACGCATATGGCGGCACAATCGCTGCTGGCCATTGAAGAAGCCGACGTCGTGCTGTTTATGGTTGATGCGCGTGCTGGCCTGATGCCTGCCGATGAAGCTATCGCTAAACACCTACGTTCACGTCAGAAGCCTACCTTCCTGGTGGCGAACAAAACGGACGGTATGGACCCAGACCAGGCGGTTATTGATTTCTACTCTCTGGGTTTAGGTGAAATTCACCCGATTGCTGCTTCTCATGGCCGCGGCGTGACAACCCTCCTTGAACACGTTCTGATTCCTTTCATTGACGAAAAAAATCCGCGTGAGCCGGAAGAAGAAATTGATGAAGATGCAGCCTACTGGGCAGCATTCAATGCTAAAAATGGCATTGTGACTGAAGACGAAGAAGAGATTGAAGAAGAGGAAGAAGAAGCTTTCAATCCTCAGGATCTACCAATCAAATTGGCGATTGTTGGCCGTCCGAACGTAGGTAAATCAACGCTTACTAACCGTATTCTTGGCGAAGATCGCGTTGTGGTCTACGACATGCCGGGGACCACTCGCGACAGCATCTATATTCCAATGGAACGTGATGATCGCGAATTCATTCTTATCGACACTGCCGGTGTACGTAAGCGTGGCAAAATCACTGAAACTGTTGAGAAATTCTCGGTAATCAAAACGCTGCAAGCGATTGAAGATGCCAACGTTGTGTTGCTGGTGATTGATGCTCGTGAAGGTATTTCCGATCAGGATCTTTCCCTGCTTGGCTTTATCCTGAATAGTGGGCGCTCACTGGTGATTGTGGTCAACAAGTGGGATGGCCTGAGCAACGAAGTGAGAGAGCAAGTCAAAGAGACGCTGGATTATCGTCTTGGTTTCATCGACTTTGCTCGCGTGCATTTCATCTCTGCATTGCACGGTAGCGGAGTAGGCAACCTTTTCGAATCTGTTCGTGAAGCGTATGACAGCTCAACACGCCGTGTAAGTACTGCGCTGTTGACCCGCATCATGGCAATGGCTGCTGAAGATCACCAGCCACCTTTGGTACGTGGCCGTCGCGTTAAGCTGAAATATGCCCACGCCGGTGGTTATAACCCGCCAATCGTTGTTATTCACGGTAACCAGGTAAAAGACCTACCTGACTCGTATAAGCGCTATCTGATGAATTATTTCCGCAAATCGCTGGATGTAATGGGTACGCCAATCCGTATTCAGTTCAAAGAAGGGGAGAACCCGTTTGCTAACAAACGTAACACCCTGACGCCGAACCAGATGCGTAAACGCCAGCGTTTGATTAAACACATCAAGAAAAGCAAATAATTCGTCGCGCAGATTACCGCTTACGAAAAGTGAAAAACCCGGTTTTTACACCGGGTTTTTTTATAACCGTTATTCCTTGATATCATACTTACTTTGCAGCTCACTCAAACGTTGTTGATAAGAGTTTGCAAGGCATGCGTTTTTATCATCTTCTTTCCAGCACTCATTTCTTCCCTTAATCCACCCACGCTGCTCAGCTTTAAGCGTTGTATTATTATGGGATTTTACCAGTGCCTGTTTGTAGGTTTCGGTTAACTTAAGATCCATTGCGGAAAGCGTGGAGCTTTGGCAGATAAGATCTTCCATACTGCCTTTAGTGACCGCCGCGCAAGAAAACGAAGGACCAGATTTTGCTGAGGTTGTCTTCTGTGCCGTTGGGGCAAAACTCACTTCATCCTCGGCTAAACAGACCCCATGGGTACGATTCGGGCCTGTGAAGGAAATGTCAGGGTTACCGTCTGTTGAACGCGCAATACTGATAACCGTTTTTCCACTGGTTGCTTCCCAGTAGGTGGGGCTGCTCTGTTTTATCGTCGCTTTTTGGCCATCAACCCAAACGCCGCCATTACCATCACTGTATACGCCGCCTGTTTTTCCACAGCTAAAATTGAATGCTTGTGGAGGAGCTGCAAATGAAGCCAGAGGAAGCAAGGCAAGTGCTATTAACGTTAGCTTTTTCATTATCAAACCTTTAGATGAAATCGGTGATATTCAATGGATACTTATAATATAAGTAGCAAATGAGGGAACACGCGACAAGGAGCGTTATTGATGCTTATTTGTATGTTTGTCTTTATCATCAAAGACAACAACTCAAGCTTTCGTAGAAGTGTTATCAGGAGTAATGATGGAAACTAAATGCCCCGTGTGTGAACAACCGCTACAGCAAACAGACTCAGGTGCACACTGCAAAACATGTCAGCAGGATTTTCACCTGGAAGCGCGCTGCCCGGATTGCCACAGACCACTGGAAGTATTAAAAGCCTGTGGGGCAGTCGACTATTTCTGCCAGAACGGCCACGGGCTGATTTCAAAGAAACGCGTCGAGTTCGTGCCCGTTGCTGACTAAGTTCTAAGTTTTTGCTACAGCTTTACGCTTGCGAACAGGTTTCACCGGTGTAATGCCGGTGACCTGGCTTTCCACCCAACCATCTTCAAGACGCGTAGTTAGCGTATCCCCGGATTGCACCTGTCTGGTTTTCTTCAGCACTTTGCCGTCTGTCGCCGTTGTCACGCTATAGCCACGAGCGAGAGTTGCCAGTGGACTGACAGCTTCAAGCTGCGCGATAGCTGTGCCAAAACGTTGACGAGTACTGTTCAGACGCGCGGTAACAACCTGCGATAAACGATATTCAAGCTGTTGCAGGCGAGTCTGCGCACGGTGAATTCTTGGCTGCGGTTGCTGTTGGTTCAAACGCTGCATCAGGCGTTGCTGTAGTTGAGTGCTACGGCGCAGCTTTGCATCCATCGCGACATTCAGGCGCTGTTGCAGGCGCTCAAGCGCGGTTTGCTGGCGCGCCAAACGCAACTGCGGATGCTGCTGTTGTAAGCGGTGATATAAACGAGTGAAACGCTGCGTACGCTGAGCGAGATAGTAATCCATCGCCATTTCCATACGCTGTTGGTGCGACTGAATCTGGCGCAGCAGTTCGACCTGATTTCGGCTAACAATCTCTGCCGCAGCGGATGGCGTTGGTGCACGAACATCTGCCACAAAATCGGCGATCGTGACGTCAGTTTCATGGCCTACGGCGCTAACGACCGGAATTGCACTGGCGAAAATCGCTCGTGCTACACGCTCATCATTGAAGCTCCACAAGTCTTCAAGCGAACCGCCTCCGCGCCCAACAATCAGCACGTCACACTCTTTGCGCTGGTTCGCCAGTTCAATGGCGCGAACAATTTGCATCGGCGCATCGTTGCCCTGTACCGCCGTCGGGTAAATGATCACTGGCAGCGAGGGATCACGACGTTTTAGCACATGCAAAATATCATGCAGCGCAGCACCAGTTTTTGAAGTAATAACCCCAACCTGGCGCGCAGGCGTTGGCAATGACTGCTTGTGAATGTGGTCGAACAAACCTTCAACGGTGAGGCGTTGTTTTAATTCTTCATACTGCTGTTGCAGCAGCCCTTCACCGGCAGGCTGCATACTTTCAACGATTATCTGGTAATCGCCGCGCGGCTCGTAAAGCGTGATGGTGGCGCGCACCAAAACCTGCTGCCCGTGTTGCGGGCGGAAAGTCACACGCCGGTTACTGTTGCGAAACATTGCCCCGCGAATCTGAGCCGTATCGTCTTTAAGTGTGAAGTACCAGTGGCCAGAAGAGGGTTGGGTAAAGTTGGAAATTTCGCCGCTGATCCAGACTTGCCCCATCTCTTGTTCCAGCAGCATGCGGACCGTCTGATTCAGGCGGCTGACAGTAAAAATTGAAGGGGTATTTATCGTTGACATGTGACCTGGATCAAATTCTAAATCAGCAAGTTATTCGGTCGATAGTACCTTCGATATCGTACTTGGCAAGGAGTTTTCTGAAAAAAGTGTGGATGCAATCGATTCCGCTCTGTATAATGCCGCGGCAATATTTTATCTGTTCTCATTCACCCCAGGTTGAGATATTGCCATGCTACGAATCGCTAAAGAAGCACTGACGTTTGATGACGTTCTCCTCGTTCCAGCTCACTCTACAGTTCTGCCTAACACGGCCGATCTCAGCACCCAACTGACCAAAACTATTCGTTTGAATATCCCTATGCTGTCCGCAGCAATGGATACCGTAACGGAAGCCCGTCTGGCCATTGCATTGGCTCAGGAAGGTGGACTTGGTTTCATTCACAAAAACATGTCGATTGAACGCCAGGCTTCTGAAGTCAAACGCGTGAAAAAACACGAAAGTGGCGTTGTTACTGACCCACAGACCGTGCTGCCGACAACCACCTTGCACGAAATTAAAGAACTCACCGAGCGTAACGGCTTTGCGGGTTACCCTGTCGTGACTGAAGGTAACGAACTGGTTGGTATTATTACTGGCCGTGATATTCGTTTCGTTACCGACCTGAGCCAGCCTGTTAGCGTGTACATGACGCCGAAAGAGCGTCTGGTTACCGTGAAAGAAGGCGAAGCGCGTGATGTCGTGTTATCCAAAATGCACGAAAAACGTGTTGAGAAAGCGCTGGTTGTAGACAGCAATTTCCATCTGCTCGGCATGATCACCGTAAAAGACTTCCAAAAAGCAGAACGTAAACCTAACGCTTGTAAGGACGACCAGGGCCGTCTGCGTGTTGGGGCTGCCGTTGGCGCAGGTGCAGGCAATGAAGAGCGTATCGACGCTCTGGTGGCTGCTGGTGTCGATGTTTTACTGATTGACTCATCTCATGGTCATTCCGAAGGCGTTCTGCAACGTATTCGTGAAACCCGTGCCAAATATCCTGACCTGCAAATCATCGGTGGTAACGTCGCGACTGCAGCTGGTGCACGTGCTTTGGCTGAAGCCGGTGTGAGCGCGGTTAAAGTGGGTATCGGTCCTGGTTCAATCTGTACTACGCGTATCGTTACCGGCGTGGGTGTTCCGCAAATCACTGCGGTAGCTGATGCAGTTGAAGCACTGGAAGGGACGGGCATTCCCGTAATCGCTGACGGCGGTATCCGTTTCTCTGGTGATATTGCGAAAGCCATCGCGGCTGGTGCATCTGCGGTGATGGTTGGCGGTATGCTGGCAGGGACTGAGGAATCTCCAGGTGAAATCGAACTTTACCAGGGGCGTTCTTTTAAATCCTACCGTGGCATGGGCTCTCTGGGCGCGATGTCCAAAGGCTCTTCTGACCGTTATTTCCAGACTGACAACGCCGCCGACAAACTGGTGCCGGAAGGTATCGAAGGTCGTGTGGCTTACAAAGGTCGTCTGAAAGAGATCGTTCACCAGCAAATGGGTGGCCTGCGCTCCTGCATGGGCCTGACTGGTTGTGGTACCATCGACGACCTGCGTACCAAAGCGGAATTCGTGCGCATCAGCGGTGCGGGCATTCAGGAAAGCCACGTTCACGACGTGACAATTACCAAAGAGTCCCCGAACTACCGTATGGGTTCTTAATTCTTTTCGACCTGATTGCTCGTCATACTTCGAGCTGCAAATGTGTTGGCTGCACTCGCTCACCCCCGGTCACTTACTTATGTAAGCTCCTGGGGGATTCTCGAGCTTGCCGCCTTTTGCAACTCGAATTATTTAGAGCCACTGTTTAGGGCGATTTATTTTATCTGTTTCACTTGCCTCGGAATAAGCGTCAATGACGGAAAATATCCATAAACATCGCATACTTATCCTTGATTTCGGTTCTCAGTACACTCAACTGGTTGCGCGCCGAGTGCGTGAGCTGGGCGTTTACTGTGAGCTATGGGCATGGGATGTCACGGAAGCACAGATTCGTGAATTTAATCCAAGCGGTATCATCCTTTCTGGTGGCCCGGAAAGTACCACTGAGCAGAACAGTCCGCGTGCACCAGAATATGTCTTTACCGCAGGCGTCCCGGTATTTGGCGTGTGCTACGGCATGCAGACCATGGCGATGCAACTTGGCGGCCACGTTGAATCCTCTACTGAACGTGAGTTTGGTTATGCGCAGGTTGAAGTTGTAACTGACAGCGCGCTGGTTCGCGGCATTGAAGACTCTCTGAGTGCAGATGGCAAACCACTGCTCGATGTCTGGATGAGCCACGGCGATAAAGTCACCGCGATTCCTTCTGATTTCGTTACCGTTGCCAGCACCGAAACTTGCCCGTTTGCGATTATGGCGAACGAAGAAAAACGTTTCTATGGCGTGCAGTTCCACCCGGAAGTGACCCATACCCGTCAGGGCCTGCGTCTGCTGGAGCGTTTTGTTCTGGATATCTGCGGCTGCGAAGCGCTGTGGACTCCGGCAAAAATTATCGAAGATGCGATTGTTCGCCTGCGTGAGCAAGTCGGCAACGACAAGGTGATTCTTGGCTTGTCCGGTGGTGTGGATTCATCCGTTACCGCCATGCTGCTGCACCGCGCAATTGGCGACCGTCTGACCTGCGTGTTCGTAGACAATGGCCTGCTGCGTTTGAACGAAGCGCAACAAGTTATGGATATGTTTGGCGACCACTTCGGCCTGAACATCGTTCACGTTAAAGGCGAAGAGCGCTTCCTGTCGGCGTTAGCGGGCGAGAATGATCCAGAAGCGAAGCGTAAAATCATTGGCCGCGTGTTCGTTGAAGTGTTCGATGAAGAAGCGCTGAAACTGGAAGACGTGAAGTGGCTGGCGCAGGGTACCATTTACCCTGACGTCATCGAATCTGCGGCTTCAGCGACCGGTAAAGCACACGTCATTAAATCTCACCACAACGTGGGCGGCCTGCCGAAAGAGATGAAGATGGGTCTGGTTGAGCCGCTGCGTGAGTTGTTCAAAGACGAAGTGCGCAAAATTGGTCTGGAGCTGGGCCTGCCATACGACATGCTTTACCGCCACCCGTTCCCGGGGCCAGGTCTTGGCGTGCGTGTATTAGGCGAAGTGAAGAAAGAGTATTGCGACCTGCTGCGTCGTGCTGATGCGATCTTTATTGAAGAACTGCACAAAGCAGATCTCTACAACAAAGTGAGCCAGGCATTCACCGTGTTCTTGCCGGTACGCTCAGTTGGCGTGATGGGCGATGGCCGTAAATATGACTGGGTTGTCTCACTGCGTGCAGTTGAAACCATCGACTTTATGACCGCACATTGGGCGCACCTGCCATACGATTTCCTTGGCCGTGTTTCCAACCGCATCATCAACGAAGTTAACGGTATCTCCCGCGTGGTTTACGATATTTCTGGTAAACCGCCAGCAACTATCGAGTGGGAATGATTAGTCGTTAGGTAACACTAATAACTGTTGTTTCTTCATCAAATTAAAGCCCATTTTTTAATGGGCTTTTTTTATGGTGCCGTTTGGCTGAGTCGCGTGTGCAACCAGGGCAGCAGCTGTTTTTTGCGACTTAGCATTCCGGCGATGGTGCAGGACGCATTATCGGCAAGTGCCGGGCCAGCAAAATAGAGCCTTGAACACTCCGCGCTGATATCGGTCAGCATCAATACAACCAACCCAGCCCCTGATGTAGTGACACGCAGCTCCATCGCCGATTTAAGCTCATCAATAAGCGGTTCTACCTGCTCAAGAGAATATAGTTCGAGTTGTGCGGCGAGGACTTTACTCCCCGAAATATCAAACATTTTACTGTCTTTATTGAGCAACTCATCCGCGCTCAAACCGATGATATCTGTCTTGGCCGTTAGCAAATCACGAATGAAATCTTCACGCTCCACTTTTGTGAGAGCACAGAGCTCATCAACGGCCTGGTGGTCTTCTTCAGTGGTGGTCGGTGAACGAAGGGCGACGGTATCACTTAACACTGCGCCCAATAGCAAAATGGCTTCATTAGGGGAGATCTCACGGCGATGAGCTGGGGTCATCAACTGCCATAATAATGTTGCACTGCTGCCGACAGGTTTAATCCAGACTTCAGGAGGGAGTTGAGTGATCAGGCCGCCAAGACGGTGGTGGTCGATAATTCCAACGACATTGCTTTCATTGAGCGTGGCCGGTCCTTGTGCGGGTTCGGTGAAATCAACCAGCCAGACATCTTTGCCAGCAAGAGAATCATTAAGCAGTGGTGGGGGCGTCAGGTCAGCATGGTGGAAAATATAGGCTGTTTCTCTATTTAACTCGCCGAGGCGAAACGCCTGAGCATGCTGCCCTTTAATCGTTAGCCAACGCGCAGCTACATAGGCCGTGCAGACGGTATCGCTGTCCGGATTTAAATGGCCAAAGACATGTATCATTTAATCTCTCCTGGTCACAATTCCTGTCTTCAGAGTATAGGATGCCATCGGCTCTGATTTCACAACCTAAGAGTGGGCAGCATAAATTCGCTGTTATGAAGGGAAATAAAAAACCCTCAGTTCACATTTTACAGAGGGTTTTTCTTTACGCAGCTTAAGCTAAAATTCGTTCTGCCCAGACACTTATATCATCACCGCTGCCGAGATCGGCCTGCACCAGTCCATTCACCATGAAGGTTGGTGAAACATGTATCCCATTCTGACGGGCATATTTGCAGTGCCATTTAATCTCATTCTGCAAAGCCGGGTGGGCAAATGCCTGCGCCAACTGCACACCGCTATAACCTTCGATACGATCAATAATCTGCTGCGGAGTAGCATCCATATTTGGGCCGCTACAATGATCGGCAAACTCAAACTCTTCACGATGATCGGCAACAGCCTGCATCACTTTAAGCGCCGCTTCCCGGCCTTCTGGCAGTGTGGATGCCGCCAGAATACAGCGCACAATCACACCTGAAAACATGTGCCATGGCTGCGACTGTAAGCGAATTTTCACCGTGACGTTATCTTCACCCACTTTTTCCAACAGTGCACCGAGCTTATTGAAAGCGCGAACGGAGTAGGGGCAGGTCGGCTCAAGAAAAACTTCAAATGTACGTGGACCATGACCCCAGACCAGTGGCTGGGCATTCGGTTTATCGTTTTGACTCATAGCGATCCCTTTATTATGTTTTCAGCGTTGGTATGCGAAACAAGTTATCAGATATTCAACGGATTTATACTTCGTCTGAAGACCAGACCGGATAGTCGGTATAACCCACATCTTTGCCGCCAAATAATGCTGCGTGATTGCTAATAGATGCCAGTGGCAAGTTTTCCTCAAGGCGGCGTGGGAAATCAGGGTTGGCAATAAACGGGCGACCGAAAGCAACCAAATCCACGATTCCCGCTGCCAAATACTTTTCTGCTTTCTCCTGGGTGTAATTCCCCGCCACGATAATGGCGCCACTGAAAGTCGCCCGTAGTGTTTCACGGAACTCATACGGTACCTGAGGTGCGTCATCCCAGTCGGCTTCCGCAAGGTGGATAAAGGCAATGCCTTTTTGCTCACACCAGGCCGCCAGTGCCAGAATCGCTTCAATGGCTTGCGGGTCGTCCATTCCACGTTGGGTAATAAACGGAGCCAAACGAATACCGATTCTGTCTGCACCAATGGCATCGCTAATCGCTTCCAGAACTTCTTGTGCAAAACGCACGCGGTTTGCCAGGCTACCGCCGTATTCGTCGGTGCGTTTGTTGGAGCTGCGACGCAGGAACTGGTCGATCAAATATCCGTTGCCACCATGAACTTCTACACCATCGAAACCGGCATCAATGGCATTGAGTGCCGCCTGGCGATAATCAGTAATAATCTTGTAAATATCGTCGTGCGTTAATTCGCGCGGAATGGGGCAGTCCACCATTCGGCCCACACCGTCCTCGCCTACGACCCAAACTTGTGCATCCGGCGACAGTGCCGAAGGTGCAACTGGCTTGCCATCAGGGTGAAAACTTTCATGGGACATGCGCCCAACGTGCCACAGTTGCGAGAAGATTTTCCCACCCACTTGATGAACCGCATCCGTAACCTGACGCCAACCATTAATCTGCTCTTGCGAGTGAATGCCTGGCGTCCAGGAATAGCCCTGACCCTGTGGCGAAATTTGCGTCGCTTCGGTAATGATAAGCCCGGCACTTGCACGTTGTTGGTAATATTGGGCCATCATCGCAGTAGGGATATTGCCCGGCTGCGCGGAGCGAGAACGGGTCATCGGTGCCATAACAATACGGCTACGGGTTTTAACTGACCCTACACGAGAGGCCTCAAACAGGTGACGTGAATTCATTTATTCGACTCCGGGATAATTATGATGCCTTGACTTTACATCTGGGGTGTCGTTTTGATAATGGCATTGAAATCTGATTGTCTATTCAGGAAATTGGAATAATGGGAAAGCTCGAAGATATGACCCTGCTGGTTGCTGTGGTTGATGCCGGTGGACTGGCGGCGGCGGGCAGACGGATGAATTTGTCCCCTGCGACTATGACTGCACGACTGAAAGCTTTAGAGGAACGCTACCAGACGCGATTTTTTAACCGTTCAACACGCGCCATTGCGCTAACACGTAGCGGCGAGGAGTTTTACTACGCCGCTCTGCGTGTACTTGAGGAGGTGGAACTGGCCGAATCGAAACTGATGCAGAAAGAGGGCATTCTCACTGGCACGCTACGCATTGCCGCACCGTCTGATTTCGGGCGTCAGTATTTATCACCTGCACTACTCGATTTTTCCCGCATACACCCGGAAGTTAAAAGTTCGCTGTATCTCAGTGAAGATGTGGTGGATCTGATTTCCTTGCGACTTGATATGAGCATTCGCTTTGGTAACCTGCCCGATAGCAATCTGGTAACGAAAGTCATTCGGCAAAACCACCGTGTGCTGGTGGCATCGCCCGCATATCTTGCCGTGCATCAAGAACCCGCCTCAGTAGATGAACTGGATGAACATCGGTGTCTGGTGATGGAACGACGTGGAACGCTGATGAATGAGTGGCGCTTTGAGGTCGAAGGGGAAACGCGAAGTGTACGTGTTACGCCTGCCATGGTGTGCAACGACGGTGCACTTTTGCGCCAGTGGGTGCTGGCCGGGGCCGGTATTGCCAGTAAATCCTGGTGGGATGTTAAACGCGATGTGGAACAAGGGCGTCTGAAGGTGTTGTTGGCAGACAGTTTCATTGGCTTCAGCCGACACGACAAAAAACAGGTGGGGCTCCAGTTTGTTTACCCACAGCGCCGCTTTCAGCCATTGCAGGTTTCCATGTTCAGCGAATTTTTCATCAACTGGTTGGATAATGAATAAATCGGCCGATCAATAGGCGTGAAAAATCCCACTGGCGGTTGTCAGTGCAATAATTTTTAGTTAAAAGAAGGCGTTACCGGTTAGTGCTATCCACTGACAGGCTGCTTTGCTGTGCTTCTACTTTGTCCTGATGATGGTACCAGGCACCGATGGCAGAATAGACAAAACGGCCAAAAAGGAAGAGAAAACTGATGAGCAGAATAATGCGGGTCATACGATTGTTAAACTTATGTCGTCTTCGCATACTCGTAACCTGTGTCACGCAAATGATCCTTGATGTTTACCCTTCAACTGCGGGCGACGGGGATATTTATACACAGTGATGCCCCAAGGTCAATTCCGGGTCATCGGTGAAGAACACACTAAATCATTTATCCCTGTTATATAAACATTTCTTAATATTAGTTGATTAGTATGTATACAGTTATTTTTTTGAATTATTCACTCTTGTACTTTAATCTCCATCAAGAAATTGATTTAGATCATCTTCGTAAGTCAATCCCTAACTAGAATCTGCACTCTATTCCATAGCGATATGGTTTTATCGACCAGGTTGGAAGCCTGTTTGAAACTTACCCGAGCTGGACGACAGGGTTTTTGGCGATAACTAATGCATTTGGTAAGCTGGTATAACAAATATAAAAATCAATGGTGGGCACTTCCTCTGGTGCTGCCGAGTCTGCTGCTTCCTATAGCTGCATGGTGTAATGCTAATACCATTATGGACGGAGGGCGCGTCTTCCTCGTCTATATGCCACTTGGTTTAATGACTGCGTTTATGCTGATTTTCGGTTGGGCTGCACTTCCGGGAATTATTGTTGCGTTGCTCCTCCGATATGTCCCCCTAAAAGGCGAAGTTGCTGCATTACTGGCAATAGTTCACTTTATCGTCCCTATCACGATTAGCTGGGGTGGCTACCGTATTTTCGTTCCACGGCGTAGCTCAGTAATGTTTGGCGCGATCAAATTTACAGCTCAACGCATGTTGTGGTTGGTGTTAGTTAATGCTGCAACGTTTTTAGTTATCTACCAGATAGGGGTTTTCTTTGGTTGGTATGATGTGTCCAACAATATCGGAGCTGAAAACCCTCTCCATACCCGGACATTAATTAATTTTCAGGCAGTGCTGATTGGCTGTTTGACGGGGATGCCTTTCTTTTATTTCGTCATTCGTATGTGTCGAAATCCGCGTTTTATTTTTTCATTTTTCTCGCGGATGAAGGCTCAAATACAGTCGGGTGTGACTAAAGTTGAGATTACGCTATGGGCTGTTTTGGTCGTCGTTCTGGTTAGCCTGCTGTTAGTACCCTTCAATGATTTCAGCACCATTTTCACAACGGATTACACATTAACGCTGATCCTGCCGCTAATGTTATGGGGCGCGATGCGCTTTGGTTTTCTGTTTATCACCACGTCATGGACGGTGATACTTACGATCCTGTGCAGCGGTTTTCATAACTATTTGCCACCATATATGGGCTTTCAGCTCCATCTGGCAATAGCTTCATCCTGTTATGCTGTGTTTTCAATCACCATCTATTTGATGGCAGTTGTCACCACACGCCAGCGTTTTTTGCATAGCAAAGCGCGTCGTGTTGCTTTTATCGACCCCATTGTTCAAATGCCAAATTTGCGCGCGCTTAACCGCGACTTATCTCGTTATCCTTGTTCAGCGCTGGCTTTTCTACGTGTACCCGAACTTGAGCTTTTAGGTCGTAATTACGGAGTACAACTCCGCATTCAATACAAACAGCAGCTCAATGAATATCTGCATCTGATATTAGCCCCTAACGAGCGGGTCTATCACTTGTCTGGCCATGAACTGGCTGTTCGGTTGAACTATGACTCTTATCATGAGCGTATCGACGCCCTTGACCATCGTGTTAAGCAGTTCCGCTTTATGTGGGATGGTATGCCGATGCAGCCACAAGTCGGCATCAGTTTTTGTTATGTACGCCAACCTGTCACCCATATTTATTTCCTGCTAGGTGAGCTCAGCACCATGGCTGATTTGTCGCTTTCGACATCAAAGCCCGAAAGCTTGCAGCAGCAAGGCACCAACCATGTGCAGAATGCGGTGAGAAAGAAAGTGGCGATGATGAATCGCTTACAAGTCGCTATTGATTCTGGAAATTTCATCCTGATGGCGCAACGTATCGAAGGGATTCGTGGCGACTCGTATCATGAAATCTTGCTGCGCATGAAAGGGGATAACGAAGGGGATGCGATGTTTATGCCCGATGCGTTTTTGCCGGTGGCACATGAATTTGGCTTGTCTTCTAAAATCGATAAATGGGTATTAGAAGCGACGCTTGAGTTTATGAATAAATATCGGAGCCAGCTTCCTGGTAGCCGTTTCTCCATTAACCTCACCCCCGCTTCTGTTGGGCGTTTGCAGTTTGCGAACGAAGTGAAACGTCTGCTGGAACGTTATAAAATTGAACCCTGGCAGCTTATTTTCGAAGTCACCGAAAGCAACTCATTAACCAATCTTGAGCAGGCTAATGCGACTTTGACTATGTTGCAAAATATGGGCTGTCGGATTGCGATTGATGATTTTGGTACGGGGTATGCCAGCTATGCGCGCCTGAAAGATATTAGCGCGGATATCCTGAAAATTGACGGTAGTTTTATCCGCAATGTACTGACCAGTAGTCTGGATTACCAAATTGTTCACTCAATCTGCCAATTAGCGCGGATGAAAAAGATGCAGTTGGTTGCTGAATATGTTGAAAGCGAGGAAGTCAAAGCAGCCGTGCAAAGCCTGGGGATTGATTATATCCAGGGGTATTTGGTTGGGCGGCCACTTCTGCTCGAGAAGCTTGTCATTCAGGAAAATCGAGATACCGAGTAACCAAACGCCCTGATGGGCGTTTGGTTACGTAAATAATCAGGCGGTGGTGTCCGGGCTGGCTTCTTCTTCAATCTTAAGCTTCCAGCCAGGTGTGTTATCCCAGTACTGCTGTTCACGTTCTAAATCGAGCAATACCAAAGTGTTCAGGCTGAACCAGTCATGTGGGAAACGCAGTGTCCATTGGTGCTCGTCAGTTTCCAGCACCAATGTTGGCGGTGTAGTTGTTGCCTGACGTTGATTATTCAGTAACACGCCCAGGCGTAGAATTTGAATTAGCGGTAGGAACTGCTTTTTCTTAAACAGCGTAAATCGTGGCAGGTCATCAATTTTTACTGCTTTGCGGTGATAACGCACCAGCGAAGCGATGAGCATCTGTTGTTCTTGATTAAAGCCAGGCAAGTTGCTGTGTTGGAGGATATAAGCCGAGTGGCGGTGTAACCCGCTATGGTTAATATTCAGTCCAACTTCGTGCAACATCGCTGACCATTTCAATAGCGCTGCCATTTGCGGGTTAGCTTGTTTCGGGTTTTGTACTTCCCACTGTTGGTAGATATGCTCAGTGGTTGTCAGTACGCGTTTAGCCTGATCGCTGTCGATATTGTACTGGTTTGCCAGACTTTGCGCTGTGCGGATGCGTATGTCCTGGTGGCGGAAACGGCCCTCCATTTCATACAGTACACCTTCGCGCAGAGCCCCGTCAGACAGACGTAATTCTCGAATTGCCAGCGAGTCGAAAACGCCGCACAGAATCGCAAGGCCGGGAACAAATACGGCTTTACGTTCTTCCGACAATCCTGGCAAGCTCATGGCGTTGAAGGATTTGTACTTCAGCACTTCGTCACGCAGCATTTCCAGGCGTTCAGGGGTGATAATCCCGTCCTTTTCGCCCATATTTACCAACACTTCATGAGCCGCTTTGATAGTGCCAGAGGCTCCCATCGCCACATTCCAGCCTTGTAAGCGGTACTGCCAGGAGAGGTTTTCCAGCTTCTGCACCGCTGCAAGGCGTGCGCGTTTAAAGTTTTCCGGGGTGATATTCCCTTTTGGGAAAAAGTTTTGTGCGAAGCTCACACAACCCATGCGGCGGCTTTCGACCAACATTGGCTCAAAATCTTCACCAATCACCAGTTCCGTTGAGCCACCACCGATATCAATAACCAGCTTGCGGCCTTTTTCCGGCTGGGTATGTTCTACACCCATAAAAATCAGACGCGCTTCTTCATTACCGGAGATAATTTCAATCGGGTAGGGGATAACCTGTTCGGCGCGCTTAAGGAACTCTTCGGCGTTTACGGCCTGGCGTAAACTGTGAGTACCCACAATACAGACGTTTTCCGCAGAGAACCCCTGAAGGCGTTCAGCAAACAACGCAAGGCACGATAGCCCACGTTCCATCGCTTCTTCGCTTAACTCGTTTTCAGCATTCAGACCATCGGCCAAATGAACACGTTGTTTCAGACGACCAATGATTTGCATCGCGCCATCTACAACACGTGCGATAACCATATGGAAACTGTTCGAGCCAAGGTCTACCGCTGCGAATTCTTGCGGTCGTGGAGCATGTTTTTTTATCGGCATGTTTTTGTCATCAACATAGTTTTATAGTCGACATAGGGCGTTATTCAGGTTGTTCAAGAGATTTAATGTAATCGTAAATCGCCAGTTGCGAGCGTACCTTACGGCGGTTGCCGCGTGGCACATAGCGATTACTTAGTTCTTTGTCGATGTAGCGTGCTTTTACCGTATCACTGAACAATATTTCGATGATATCCAGCACCCGTTGTTTCAGGCGCGGGTCAAGAATAGCGACGGCTACCTCGATGCGGTAATCAATATTGCGCGTCATCCAGTCGGCAGAAGAGAGATACACTTTTTTGTCGCCGCCATTTTCAAACACATACACGCGGTCATGTTCGAGATAGCGGTCTACGATACTGATTACGCGGATATTGTCGCTGATACCGTCCAGATTGGGGATAAGCGAGCACATGCCACGGATTAGCAGATTAACTTTTACACCTGAGCTTGACGCCGCATACAGGCGGTCAACCAGCCCTTTATCAACCAGGTTGTTCAGTTTCAGCGTGATGCCAGACGGCTCGCCGTTTTGCGCGTTAGCAATTTCTTTATCGACCAAATCGTAAAGCAGGCGGCGTGAGTTCTGTGGTGACACCATCAGATGCTCGAATGTCACTGGACGATAAGGGTTTTCGATAAAGTTAAATACGCGGCGAACTTCGTTGGTGATGCGCGCATCGCAGGTCAGTAACGAATAGTCAGTATAAAGACGTGCGGTTTTCTCGTTAAAGTTACCGGTACCGATGTGGGCATAACGCACCACCTCTTCACCTTCTTTACGGGAAATCAGGAAAAGCTTGGCGTGAATTTTCAGACCTGGCGCTGAGAAAATAACGTGTACGCCCGCTTCAGTCAGGCGTTTGGCCCAATGAATATTGGCCTCTTCGTCAAAGCGCGCTTGCAGCTCAACCACCACGGTGACTTTCTTGCCATTGTGCGCGGCGTGGATCATTGACTCAATAATGCGCGAGTCTTTTGCCACACGATAAATATTGATTTTAATCGCCAGCACGCTTGGATCGAATGACGCCTGGCGCAGCAATTCTAGTACGTGCTCAAAAGTGTGATACGGATAGTAGAGCAGCACGTCACGATTACGTATCGCATCAAAACCGTTACGGAATTTATCAAACCAGATGTGGCGCAGGCGCGGCAGTGGTTTGTTTACTAAATTGGCTTTGCCGACGTTCGGGAAGTTAATGAAATCTTTAAAGTTATGGTAGCGACCACCTGGTACAATGGAATCGTAATTGGTGATAGTCAGCTTGTTACGCAGCATTTCAACCATCGCATCAGGCATATCACGTTGATATACAAAACGCACAGGCTCGGCAGTCAAACGTTGTTTCAGGCTTGATGACATCAGTTCCAGCAAGCTCGATTCCATTTCCGTGACCAGATCGTATTCCGCGTCGCGAGTCATTTTCATTGAGTAGGCGTTCAACGAATCGTAATCGAAGAAACCTTTGAAAATATCATCCAGGCAGTAACGCAGAATGTTATCCAATAGGATCATCGGCTTGCGGCGGCGCGGTGCTTCTGGCGGCAAATTAACAAAGCGTGGCACTTTATCGGACGGAATTTCCAGCAACGCGTAACGAATGTCATCGCCACGAATGATCTCTACCGCAAGGTAGGTGTAGTCATCTTTAAGAAACTGCACCAGATCGGTGTCGTGGTTAATCAGGATCGGTGTGATGTGCTGGCGCAAATAGTGTTTAAAGTAGTGTCGCAGCCAGTTTTGCTGATTTGGGGAAAGCTGGCGTTCATTAATCAAGAAAATTTGATTACGCGCCATTTCCAGCAGCAGATCGTTATAAAGCCCATCAAACTCTTGGTCGGCCTTTAGAACACGCGCCTGAATTTTGTTGAGTAAATGGCGCGAGTTAGGAGCCGTACCTTGTTCTTCGCTGATCAGAATGCGCCGTTTTAGCTCGGCGAAACGAACTTTGTAAAATTCATCAAGGTTATTCGAATAGATGCCGAGAAAACGCATTCTCTCAATCAGCGGGTTAATTTTGTCCGCTGCTTCCTGAAGAACACGTTCATTAAAAGACAACCAGCTCAGTTCTTTTTCGATATACAGCTTATCCTGACCCATTAGCCCTCACACTCCGTTTTCGTGGACGTTAAAATGCCGTCACGTCTGTCATTATGGCGAGCTTTGCCGTGGAATGTCCAACGATGGCCGTAAAGTATGACAAATCGTGATGAAGTTTAGTTAGCGTTGTAGGGCGGAGGCGTGAAAAAGGGGCCGTAGCCCCTTAGTTTTATTCGTCTGCGGCATGGCCCTGCGGTGGCAGTTTGTTGCCATCCAGCCAGGCGCTATTTTCACGCATTTGCAGGCGTCCTTCGATAAACCAGGAGACAACTAACGGATAAATAGCGTGTTCCTGATTCTGCACGCGGGCGGTAATGTCTTCTTCGTCATCACCTTCAAACACCGGTACTTTGGCCTGAAGAATAACCGGCCCGCCATCCAGCTCCTCAGTGACAAAATGCACGGATGTTCCATGCACTTCGTCGCCATTTTCCAACACCTGGCTATGAGTATTCAGGCCAGGATATTTTGGCAGCAGAGAAGGGTGGATATTGATCAGTCGCCCTGCGTAATGGCCGACAAACTCTGGGCTAAGAATGCGCATATAACCCGCCAGCACCACCAAATCCGGCGCGTAGGCATCGATCTCAAGCATTAGCTCGCGATCGAACGCTGCACGGTCGGCGAACTGGCTAGCCGTTAACGCGTGAGCAGGAATTTCCGCAGCACGCGCTCGTTCAAGACCAAAGGCATCGCTTTTATTACTGAATACAGCCGCCACGGTGGCATTAATCTTTTTAAGCTTACAGGCATCAATAATTGCCTGAAGATTGCTTCCGTTGCCGGAAATTAGCACCACTATACGTCTCATTACTCAATAACCACGCGTTCGGAGGAATCAGAAGCTTTGATACTACCGATTTTCCAGGCGTTTTCACCTTTTGCATTCAAAAATTCTATCGCTTTATCAGCTTCTGACGCAGGCAGGGCAATCAGCATGCCGACACCGCAGTTAAAGGTGCGGTACATTTCGTGACGGCTGATATTCCCGGCTTTTTGCAACCAGTTGAATACCGCAGGCCACTGCCATGAAGATTCAGCAATAATAGCCTGCGTGTTGTCTGGTAGAACGCGTGGGATATTTTCCCAGAAACCACCGCCAGTCAGGTGTGCAATCGCATGAACGTCAACATTTTCAATCAATTCCAGAATCGGCTTCACATAAATGCGCGTCGGTTCGAGTAAATGATCGGCCAGCGGTTTGCCTTCCAGCTCAGTGGTCAGAGGGTCAGTACCGCTCACTTCCAGTACTTTACGTACCAGAGAATAACCGTTCGAATGCGGTCCGCTAGACGCCAGAGCAATCAAAACATCGCCGTCGGTTACTTTAGAGCCATCGATGATTTCAGATTTTTCAACCACGCCAACACAGAAGCCAGCAACGTCGTAATCTTCGCCATGGTACATGCCCGGCATTTCAGCCGTTTCACCGCCAACTAATGCACAGCCAGATTGCAGACAACCTTCGGCAATACCGGTGATAACGCTGGCAGCAGTATCGACTTCAAGTTTGCCAGTTGCATAATAATCAAGGAAAAACAGCGGCTCAGCACCCTGAACAATCAGGTCATTTACACACATCGCAACCAGATCAATGCCGATAGTGTCGTGGCGCTTTAAATCCATCGCCAGACGTAATTTAGTACCCACACCGTCGGTGCCGGAAACCAGCACAGGCTCACGATACTTTTGAGGTAACGCGCACAACGCACCGAAACCACCCAGCCCACCCATGACTTCCGGGCGGCGAGTCTTTTTCACTACACCTTTGATTTTATCGACCAGAGCGTTACCAGCATCAATATCAACACCGGCATCTTTATAGCTAAGAGAGGTTTTGTCGGTCACTGCTTAGTCCCCGCGGATGGGTTAGAAATAAAAAACGCCGCAATTCTAACAGTGCAGGCAAACGTTTGCGAGCCTCTTGTTCAGAGGGATGTAATTATTATCAATCTATACTCATTTCACCCAACTTGATCTCGAAGCGGTGGCGCGGTGTTAAAAAAGCGGTATAATCCGGCGATTTTTTTTATGGTGGCCAACTATCTCGGGGAGAAAGAGTATGAAGATCGTGGAAGTCAAACACCCACTCGTCAAACACAAGCTGGGCCTGATGCGTGAGAACGACATTAGTACCAAACGCTTTCGTGAACTCGCCTCAGAAGTTGGCAGCTTGCTGACTTACGAAGCCACGGCGGATCTGGAAACTGAAAAAGTCACTATCGAAGGCTGGAACGGCCCGGTAGAGATCGATCAGATTAAAGGCAAGAAAATTACCGTTGTGCCAATCCTGCGCGCAGGCCTGGGCATGATGGAAGGTGTGCTGGAAAACGTTCCAAGCGCGCGTATCAGCGTTGTGGGTATCTACCGTAACGAAGAAACCCTGGAGCCAGTTCCTTACTTCCAGAAACTGGTTTCTAACATTGAAGAACGTATGGCGCTGGTGGTTGACCCTATGCTGGCAACCGGCGGTTCTATGATCGCAACCATCGACCTGCTGAAAAACGCTGGCTGTACCAGCATTAAAGTATTGGTTCTGGTCGCAGCACCAGAAGGTATCGCAGCGCTGGAAAAAGCGCACCCGGACGTAGAGCTGTTCACCGCTTCTATCGATCAGGGTCTGAATGAGCACGGATACATTATTCCGGGGCTCGGCGATGCGGGCGACAAGATATTTGGTACTAAATAATAAAATGAGCCGACTTCGATAGTCGGCTTTTTTTTGATTTGTTCGATCCGTTTGTTCTAAAAATAATATTCTGAGGAAAACAACATGACACGCCGCGCCATTGGGGTGAGTGAAAGACCACCCTTGTTGCAAACGATACCGTTAAGTCTGCAACATCTGTTCGCCATGTTTGGTGCCACCGTTCTGGTGCCGATCTTGTTCCACATTAACCCGGCGACGGTGCTGCTGTTTAACGGGATTGGGACGCTGCTGTATCTCTTTATCTGTAAAGGTAAAATCCCGGCGTATCTCGGTTCGAGCTTTGCGTTTATTTCGCCAGTGCTCCTGCTCCTGCCGCTGGGTTATGAAGTGGCGCTGGGCGGGTTTATCATGTGCGGCGTGTTGTTCTGTATTGTGGCTCTGATTGTTAAAAAAGCCGGTACTGGCTGGCTGGATGTGATGTTTCCTCCAGCGGCGATGGGCGCGATTGTGGCCGTTATCGGTCTTGAACTGGCGGGTGTGGCTGCAAATATGGCCGGTCTTCTACCTGCTGATGGCACTTCTCCTGACTCAACCACAATCATTATTTCGCTGGTGACGCTTGGGGTAACCATCTTTGGTTCCGTTTTGTTCCGTGGCTTCCTGGCGATTATCCCGATTCTTATCGGTGTTCTGGCGGGTTATGCACTCTCCTTCGCCATGGGCGTGGTCGATGTGACGCCAATTATTAACGCGCACTGGTTCGCACTGCCGACCTTCTACACCCCGCGTTTCGAGTGGTTTGCGATCTTTACTATTTTGCCTGCAGCACTGGTAGTGATTGCGGAACACGTGGGTCACCTGGTCGTCACGGCTAATATCGTAAAGAAAGATTTGATTCGCGACCCAGGCCTGCATCGTTCAATGTTCGCCAACGGTATTTCGACGATTTTCTCCGGCTTCTTTGGTTCGACACCAAATACCACTTATGGTGAGAATATCGGCGTTATGGCCATTACCCGTGTCTATTCCACATGGGTTATTGGTGGCGCGGCGATTCTGGCGATTCTGCTTTCTTGCGTTGGCAAACTGGCGGCGGCGATCCAGATTATCCCGGTTCCGGTGATTGGTGGCGTCTCCTTGCTGCTGTATGGCGTGATCGGTGCATCCGGTATTCGCGTGTTGATCGAATCAAAAGTCGATTACAACAAAACGCAAAACTTGATTCTGACCTCCGTCATCCTGATTATCGGTGTGAGTGGCGCAAAAGTGCACATTGGAGCGGCTGAGCTCAAAGGTATGGCGCTGGCGACAGTCGTTGGTGTGAGCCTGAGTCTGATCTTCAAACTTATCAGCGTGCTGCGCCCGGAAGAAGTGGTGCTGGATGCTGAAGAAAACGACGTAAAATCGTAGTTTTTCCTCAAGCCGGGCGGCGCGTTCGCCCGGTTCTATTGATCCTCATTTCTGTGTTAGACTCTCTGCGTTTTTCTGCCTGTTATGGTTGAGGTAATTCTGAATACGCCGGCACAGCTATCACTGCCACTCTATTTGCCTGATGACGAAACTTTTGCGAGTTTCTGGCCGGGTGATAATCCTTCTTTACTCGCCGCACTCCAGTCCGTGCTCCGTCAGGATCACAGCGGATATATCTATTTCTGGTCGCGAGAAGGAGGAGGGCGCAGCCATTTGCTGCATGCCGCCTGTGCGGAACTGTCACAACGTGGCGAAGCTGTTGGCTACGTGCCGCTTGATAAGCGCACTTGGTTTGTCCCGGAAGTATTGGACGGTATGGAACAGCTTTCGCTTGTGTGTATCGACAATATCGAATGTGTAGCGGGCGACGAACTGTGGGAAATGGCGATTTTTAATCTCTATAACCGCATTCTTGAATCAGGAAAAACCCGTCTGTTGATTACCGGCGATCGTCCTCCGCGCCAGCTCAATTTGCAACTTCCCGACCTCGCATCGCGCCTTGACTGGGGCCAAATTTATAAGCTGCAACCGCTTTCCGATGAAGACAAACTTCAGGCCCTGCAACTGCGTTCACGACTGCGTGGTTTTGAACTACCAGAAGATGTGGGCCGCTTCCTGTTAAAACGTCTGGATCGCGAAATGCGTACGCTGTTTATGACGCTCGATCAGCTGGATCATGCTTCTATCACGGCGCAACGTAAACTGACGATCCCGTTTGTTAAAGAGATTCTGGGACTTTAATTTATTTGGCGGATACGCAGCGCGGCATCCGCCATGACCACTACAAAATCTCTAACACGGACTCAGGCGGGCGGCCAATACGGGCCTGGCCATTAGCCAACACGATTGGACGCTCAATCAGCTTCGGATTATCGACCATCGCCTTAATCAATTGATCTTCATTTAACGCACTGTCTGCCAGATTTAACTCTTTATATAAATCCTCTTTCTGACGCATTAACTCGCGTGCGCTGGCAAAACCTAATTGGCTCAACAACGTTTTGATGGTTTTAGCATCTGGAGGCGTTTCCAGATACAACACCACTTCGGGTTCTACGCCATTCGCTTTTAGCAGGCTTAACGTTTCACGGCTCTTAGAGCAGCGCGGATTGTGATAAATAGAAACGGCTGTAGACATCGTAACTCCTGTTACATCTTAGAATACGGAAGGAAGCGTTTTTGCAAATCGCGGAACTGATCGATTCGCGCATCATAACGCGCTTGCTGCAAGCTACCCAATTTCACCTGAGCGCTGGCGCTACTGAGCAAAGAAATTGCCTGATCGAGGCGTCCAACGAGAGCCATAACCTCAGCGCGTGCAGCGAGCTCTTGATCACGATTGCCTAAATCTGCCTCTGTTTGTGCTAACAAATCCCAGGCGTTGCTATCATCAGGGTGAGCGAAGGTATAACGATTGAGAATTGCTGCCGCCTGCTCCGGTTGTTTTGCCTGAACATAGGCGTTGGCAAGGTTAAGCTGTAACACAGGGTTCTGTTTCAAATCAGGCGCGTTTTTCAGTCTATTGATAGCGTCTGCAAATTTATTTTGCCCAAGGTCAATATCGGTAGATAAATCGAGATACCAGGCATTTGTAGGTTGTGCGGTAAGCAATGGTTGTAAAAGCTTACGGGCCTCATCCCATTTATTACCGCCCATCGCCTGAAGCGCACGACCATATGTCGCTGCGTGTTGTTCGCGAATATTTCCCTTCGACCAGCTATCCAGTAAATCACTGGTTAGTTGGTTACGTCCGGAGTTGTACATACCTAAAGTACGTGCTTTAGCCATGTAAAAATCTTCTGAAGATTGCGTCACCACCGGTCGCATTTGGTTGGCTCGGTTGCGCGCATCTGCCAAACGGCTTTCAGGCAATGGGTGGGTAAGCAAAATTTCAGGTGGGCGAGATGAATAACGCGATTGGTCGAGCAGTTTCTCAAGGAAGGTTGGCATCGCTTGTGGATCGAAACCGGATCGCTGTAACACCTGAATACCGATGCGGTCCGCTTCCTGCTCGTTTTGTTGCGTGAAGCTGATCATGCCCTGTTGTGTACCGGCGAGTGTTCCGCTTAACGCCGCCATACCCGCTTGTGGGCTGGCCATTGCCAGTAAAATAGAACCTAACGCACCCACCCAGGTTAGTGGGGCATTTTTTTTCTGATCTTCCATGGCTCGCGCCAGGTGACGTTGGGTGACGTGAGAGATTTCGTGCGCCATAACCGAGGCAAGTTGGCTTTCATTATCGGCATAACGGAATAGCGCTGAGTGCAGCACCACGTTGCCACCAAAGAAAGCAAAGGCGTTGATTTCGTCGTTATTAATCAGAAAGAAATGGAAGGGGGTTTTAACTGAGTTGGCATGGCTAACCAGACGCATACCCAGTTTGTTGATGTACTGCACGAGCAAAGGGTCATTGATTAATGGGGCGCTGCCTCGCAGCTGGCGAACATAATAGTCGCCCATCTGCATTTCCTGGCCAATTGACAGAGTATTTCCTGCTGAAGTTCCCATATCTGGCAGTTGGTCGCTAACGTCCGCAAAGGCTGGAGTTACTGGACCCGCAAGCAAAGCTGCCATCAGTGTTGCAACCAGCGATTTTTTCAACTGCTTGAACATACGTCCTGTCCTGTTTAATCAAAGTTAATCTTCGACATGTATTACGTGAATTTGTTCGCATACAAAGATGAACTGTAGCCCACCGCATGACTGAGACCTATCTTATCTGTGACAATTTTAAACCGCCATTGAACAGAGATAAAAAGCAAAGTCTTTACAGTGACATTTAGATACAATCTCTCCTCGCACAATACTGTCAGGGAAGGGATGTATGCTTGAAATGTTGTTGCAGTGGTATCGACGACGGTTTAGCGATCCGGAGGCTATCGCACTGCTAGTCATTCTGGTTGCAGGATTTGTTATTCTGTTCTTCTTCCACGGATTGTTAGCGCCGCTGTTGGTGGCGATTGTGCTGGCTTATTTACTGGAGTGGCCAACCGCACGGCTTCAGCGTGTTGGATGTTCCCGAACCTGGGCTGCAACGATTGTATTAGTGCTGTTTGTCGGCATTTTGCTGTTGATGGTGCTGGTAGTTGCGCCAGTTGCCTGGCAGCAGGGTATCAATCTGATACGTGATATGCCGGGGATGCTGAATAAACTCTCTGATTATGCTGCCACTCTGCCAAGACGTTACCCGGCACTGGTTGATGCAGGCATCATTGATGCCATCGCCGAGAACATGCGTGGGCGCATGATGGGGATGGGCGATCAAGTGGTGAAATATTCACTGGCTTCATTAGTTGGGCTGTTAACGCTGGCCATTTATCTGGTGTTAGTGCCGCTGATGGTGTTCTTCCTCGTCAAAGACAAAGAACAGATGCTTAATGCCGTGCGCCGGGTTTTACCACGAAACCGTGGGCTTGCGGGTCAGGTCTGGCTGGAGATGAATCAGCAAATTACGAACTACATTCGCGGCAAAGTTCTGGAAATGCTGGTTGTGGGTGTGGTGACCTATATTGGTTTTGTGATTTTTGGCCTGAATTACTCTCTGCTGCTGGCGGTATTGGTCGGGTTCTCTGTGCTGATTCCATATATTGGCGCGTTTGTCGTGACAATCCCGGTGGTGTGCGTGGCGTTATTCCAGTTTGGAGTGGGGCCGGAGTTCTGGACGCTGTTCGCCGTGTATTTAATTATTCAGGCATTAGACGGCAATCTGTTGGTGCCGGTATTATTTTCCGAAGCGGTTAACCTGCATCCATTAGTTATCATTTTGTCGGTTGTTATTTTTGGCGGTCTGTGGGGGTTCTGGGGAGTCTTCTTCGCAATTCCACTTGCTACCCTGATTAAAGCGGTGGTGCATGCCTGGCCGGATAGTGTGTTGATAGACGATAAGCCAAACTAGAGAAAGTAAAAAGCCGACATAAAGTCGGCTTTTTTAATATTTTTAGCGTAGCTATTAAGCGTTTTCTTTCAGCCAGTTCACCACAATGTCGTGATGGTTGCTGGTTTTGAAATCATCAAACACTTTTTCAACTTTCCCTTCACCATCGAGCAGGAAACTGATGCGATGGATGCCATCGTAGGTTTTACCCATAAATGACTTCTCGCCCCAAACCCCAAATTGCTCACAGACCTGATGGTCTTCATCAGAAAGCAGGGTGAAGTTTAGTAGCTCTTTTTCAGCAAAACGTGAAAGCTTCTCTGGCTTGTCGGTGCTGATACCCAGTACTTCCACACCCCTTTTTTTCAACGCATCCATGTTGTCGCGCAAACCGCATGCTTGCACGGTGCAGCCTGGCGTCATCGCTTTAGGATAAAAATAAACCAGAACGCGCTGTCCCTGGAAGTCGGTTAAATTTATCTGCTCGCCGTCTTGATCAGGCAAGCTAAATTTCGGTGCACTGTCACCGGCTTTCAGTGGGCTCATTACAACTCTCCGTCTTAATCATCTTGCTGTGGATAATTCACAACGTTAATACTGCCTTGTGCTTTTAGTTCTGTACAGAGGGCCTTGAATTCATCTTCGATAACGCTCGCATTTTTGCCAGCAGGACTATGGGCTGTAATCTGTATATACAGCTGAGGTGGATTGCCATCCTGAGCCGGCTGGGTGCGTGAACTCAATTCCGCAATATTCATGTGATGAACATCAAACAGATGGGTGAAGCGTTCGATTAAATGAGGCGAATCGGTCACTTCTACCTGCACCCAGACTGTTGCTGGCATTGCCGGGCGCTCTTGCGCGGTGGTACGTTTCATAACGATTAGTAAATCTAACTCGGCACCTTTCAGCGGTAGCGTAGATTCAATCAAGGTTATGGCATTCCAACTGCCAGATAGCAGCATAATAAACGTGAACTCTTCACCGAGCATAGCGAGGCGACTGTCTTCAATATTACAGCCGCAACTGCTCACATGGCGGGTGATGGTATTAACAATACCAGGTCTATCCGCCCCAAGGGCCGTAATGACCAAATAATGGTGTGGTGAGGGAGTCAAACGTATTCTTCCTGTGAATCGGTGAGATATCATAAGGAAAGCATAAAAAAAAGTTGCGTACAACCGTGTAGCGTCACCTGGTGACTTGCTTTTGATCCTGCACCAAACGTACCATTGAGACACTTGTTAGCACAGAGGATGGCCAATGTTCACTGGAAGTATTGTCGCGCTTGTGACGCCGATGGATGAGAAAGGTAATGTCTGCCGGTCAAGCCTGAAAAAACTGATTGATTACCATGTCGCCAGCGGGACCTCGGCGATTGTCTCGGTAGGTACTACTGGAGAGTCTGCTACGTTGAGCCATGACGAGCACGGTGATGTGGTACTGATGACGCTGGAACTGGCTGATGGCCGTATTCCTGTTATCGCAGGGACTGGCGCTAATGCCACCTCTGAAGCTATCTCGCTGACAAAGCGTTTCGAAAACAGCGGTATTGTTGGCTGCCTGACGGTAACGCCATATTACAACCGCCCAACCCAGGAAGGGCTATATCAGCACTTCAAAGCCATCGCTGGAAGCACCGATCTGCCGCAGATGCTGTACAATGTGCCATCTCGTACTGGTTGCGACATGCTGCCTGAAACAGTGGGTCGTTTGGCGAAGATTAAAAATATTATTGGTATCAAAGAAGCTACCGGGAACTTAACACGAGTAAACCAGATCAAAGAGCTGGTTGAAGATGACTTTATCCTGGTTAGCGGCGATGACGCGAGTGCGCTGGACTTTATGCAATTGGGCGGCCACGGTGTGATTTCTGTGACGGCAAACGTAGCCGCGCGTGAAATGGCAGAAGTGTGTAAACTGGCCGCCAATGGGCAATATGCGCAAGCGCGCGTTATCAACGAACGTTTGATGCCGCTGCACAATAAATTATTTGTTGAACCCAACCCTATCCCAGTCAAATGGGCATGTAGGGAGTTGGGACTTGTGGCAACCGATACCTTACGCCTGCCAATGACACCACTGACTGAAGCTAGTCGTCCGGTGATTGTTAGCGCGCTCAAGCATGCCGGTTTGCTGTAAAGTTTAGGGAGATTTGATGGCTTACTCAGTACAGAAGTCGACGGTGGCGAAAGTTGCAGTGGTTTCGTTAGCCATGCTGTTAGCAGCATGTAGCACCGACCAGCGTTATAAGCGCCAGGTTAGTGGTGACGAATCCTATCTGGATGCAGCACCCCTCGCGGAAATCCACTCCCCGGCGGGGATGATCCTGCCGGTGCAGAATGGTGAATACAATATTCCGGTCACCAACGGCAGCGGCGCAGTAGGCAAACAGCTGGATATCCGTCCGCCAGCTCAACCTCTGGCATTGGTCAGTGGCGCACGTACTCAGTTTACTGGGGACACCGCAACTCTGATGGTTGAAAGTGCGCGTAGTGCAACGCTGTGGCCACAGGTCGTAAGCGCTGTTCAGGCGAAAAATTACGGCATTGATAAACGTGACGATGCAAGCCAAACGCTGACTACTGACTGGGTCCAATGGAACCGTGCTGATGAAGATCAGCAGTACCGTGGGCGCTATCAAATCAGTGTGAAACCTCAAGGCTATCAACAAGCTGTGGTGGTTAAGCTGCTGAATCTCGAACAGGCCGGCAAGCCAATTGCTGATGCGGCATCTATGCAACGTTATAGTGCAGAAATGCTTAACAGCATCAGTGCGGCACTGGATAAAACCCAGACCGATCTGCAAAACGCCAAAGAAAGCCGTGCAGCAACGCAGCTTGATGTTCAAAGTGCCGCTGATGACACTGGCCTGCCAATGCTGGTGGTGCGTGGCCCATTCAACGTCGTATGGAACCGTTTACCGGCAACGCTTGAGAAAGTGGGCATGAAAGTCACCGACTCTACGCGTTCAACTGGCAGTATGGCTGTAACTTACAAACCATTGTCTGATAGCGCATGGCAAGATTTAGGGGCAAAAGACCCGGGTCTGTCCAGTGGCGACTATAAACTGCAAGTGGGCGACCTCGATAACCGCAGTAGTCTGCAGTTCATCGATCCGAAAGGTCACACGCTGACGCAGTCTCAGAACGATGCTCTGGTAGCTGCATTCCAGGCAGCATTCAGCAAGTAACATTTAAAGGCCAGAGCTCTCTGGCCTTTTTTCTGTTAGGCTACGCAAACGTGTGCGTAGACACAGATAGCGGAATTTTTAGTTAAATCACACCTGGAGTAAGAAAGATGCAAAAGCAAGCTGAGTTGTATCGTGGCAAAGCGAAAACCGTATACAGCACGGAAAATCCGGATCTGTTGGTGCTCGAATTCCGCAATGATACTTCAGCAGGAGACGGTGCTCGTATTGAACAGTTTGATCGTAAAGGCATGGTGAACAATAAGTTCAACCATTTCATTATGACTAAACTGGAAGAGGCGGGCATTCCTACGCAAATGGAAGCTCTGCTCTCCGACAACGAAGTGCTGGTGAAGAAGCTGGATATGGTGCCGGTGGAGTGTGTTATTCGTAACCGTGCGGCGGGCTCATTGGTTAAACGCCTGGGTATTGAAGAAGGCATTGAACTAAATCCTCCGTTGTTTGACCTGTTCCTGAAAAACGATGCGATGCATGACCCGATGGTCAACGAATCTTACTGTGAAACCTTTGGTTGGGTGAACAAAGAGAATTTGGCTCGTATGCGTGAGTTGAGCTACAAAGCTAACGATGTTCTGAGCAAACTGTTTGATGATGCGGGTCTGATCCTGGTCGATTTCAAGCTGGAATTCGGTTTGTTCAACGGCGAGGTTGTACTGGGTGATGAGTTCTCCCCAGACGGTAGCCGCCTGTGGGACAAAGAAACCCTCGACAAGATGGACAAAGACCGTTTCCGCCAGAGCCTGGGTGGCCTGATTGAAGCTTATGAAGAGGTCGCACGTCGTCTTGGCGTTCAATTAGACTAAGTTTGCCCGTCATACTTTGAGCCGCAGTGGCGTTGTCTTTCCTCGCTCACCCCAGTCACTTAATCAAACAAGTTTCTGGGGATTCACTGCGCTGCCGCTTTGCTGCAACTCGAACTATTTAGGGTAAAAAGTCTGCGGAATTTTTTTAAAGCCGGATGTGTTTTTACATCCGGCTTTTTCACATCTTGTTTCCTATGGTAATCCTGGAATTAACCACCTACGATCTACTTATTACAAGTTGTGAATAATGAGGTCGACTATGCGCTGGCAAGGTCGTCGCGAAAGCGACAATGTTGAAGATAGACGAAGCAACTCTTCTGGCCCAAGCTTCGGGGGCGGCGGAGGTGGATTCCGCTTACCCGGCGGTAAAGGCGGTATCATCTTATTAATAGTGGTAGTTGTGGCGAGCTATTATGGTGTCGATCTCACCTCAATGCTGGGTGGTCAGCCTGTTCCACAACAGCAATCTACACAGCGTTCCATTAGCCCAAATGATGATGACGCGGCTAAATTTACCTCGGTTATTCTGGCTACAACGGAAGACACCTGGGGAGAGATTTTCCAGAAAATGGGCCGTACTTATCAGCAACCAAAACTGGTGATGTATCGTGGTGCGACCCGCACTGGTTGCGGCACGGGTCAATCAGTCATGGGGCCATTTTACTGCCCGGCTGACAGCACGGTGTATATCGATCTCTCTTTCTACGATGAAATGAAAAGCAAACTGGGCGCTGATGGCGATTTTGCGCAAGGGTATGTCATTGCCCATGAAGTTGGCCACCACGTGCAGAAATTGCTGGGGATTGAACCGAAAGTCCGCCAGCTTCAGCAGGGCGCAAGCGAGGCGGAGGGAAATCGTCTTTCTGTCAAAATGGAATTGCAGGCTGATTGCTTCGCGGGTGTTTGGGGCAACAGCATGCAAAAACAAGAAGTATTGGATGCCGGAGATTTACAGGAAGCGTTGAACGCAGCTGAAGCGATTGGCGATGATAAACTGCAGCAACAGGGCCAGGGACGTGTTGTTCCCGATAGCTTCACCCATGGTACTTCAGAACAGCGCTATACCTGGTTCAAACGCGGTTTCGATAGCGGTGACCCGGCGCAGTGCAATACCTTTGGTAATACCGTCAAATAACGAGATGTGACAAGGATGCAAGCCATGGAACTGCTAAGGCAAGCAACTGCCAGTATGGCTGATGCTGGTATTCGCCGTATGATCATCATGGCGGGTGAGAAAACCTGGAGTAGTCAGCAAGTACAGTCGCTTAACCGGCAATTACCCGGTGACTGGCTATGGGTTGGGGCTGCACCGGAACTGCCGCTTCATTGTGCAACGTCGGCAATGCGCACTCTATTGGGTCGTGAGTTTCTGCATGCGGTTTTTGATGCGAGAGAAGGGCTTGACGCTGAAGCGCTGGCAGCCCTGGCAGGAACGCTTAAAGCGGGTAGTTGGTTGGTTCTGCTGGCCCCTGAGTGGAACAATTGGCCGATGCAGCCGGATTGCGATTCAAGCCGCTGGAGTGAACAGGCGGAAGCGATTCCAACCCCGCATTTTATCGCTCATCTACAGCACTGTATCCGCATTGATAGCGAATGCGTGCTCTGGCGGCAGCACCAGCCGCTGCAAATTTCTGATTTCTCGCCGCGTCCACAATGGCATGCAGCCAATGGTGCACCTTTTGCAGAGCAGGCCGCTATTCTGGATGAGCTTTTGAATATGCCTGTGGGCGTTGCGGTGGTTACCGCACCGAGAGGACACGGAAAATCTGCGCTGGCAGGGATGTTATTGCAAAGGATTGCAGGCAAAGGGCTGGTAACTGCTCCCGGAAAAGCGGCGACGGATGTACTCGCTGAGCATGCAGGCGATCGTTTCAATTTTGTTGCACCTGACGCGCTGCTTGCCAACGCCGACGCATTTCAGGCTGACTGGCTAATTATTGACGAGGCAGCCGCGCTCCCGGCGCCTCAGTTACGTAGATTAATATCCCATTTCGCACGGGTTTTACTGATAACCACAGTTCAGGGTTACGAAGGAACAGGGCGCGGGTTTGTACTCAAGTTCTGCGCCAGTCTCGACGCACTGACGCGCTACACCCTTTCAACTCCTATCCGTTGGGCTGCAAATGATCCGCTGGAAAAGCTAATCGACGCTGTTTTGCTCTTTGATGAAATCGATATAACGACAGCACCGCAAGGTACGATTTCTTTGCAGGTCATTGAACGCGCAAGCGCCTTGCAACCATCGCCGCAACGACAACAGATGTACCGCTTACTGTCTGGCGCACATTATCGTACTTCACCACTGGACTGGCGTCGGATGCTGGATGCTCCGGGGCAGCACTTTATTGCTGCAACCAGTCATGGGGAAACTATTGGGGCGACCTGGCTTGTGGAGGAGGGGGAGCTAAATGAGGATCTTAGTTGGGCGGTGTGGGGTGGGTTTCGGCGTCCACGTGGCAATTTAGTGGCGCAGTCGCTGGCGGCACATGGCGGCAGTCCATTAGCCGCAACGCTTAAAGGTTTACGTGTCAGTCGTATTGCTGTGCATCCACTGCGCCAGCGTCAGCAAATCGGCCAGCAGATGATTGCCAAAGTGAAATCTCACGTACATTTTGCTGCTGATTATCTTTCGGTGAGTTTTGGTTTTACCAACGAGCTGTGGCGTTTTTGGGAAAGCTGTGGCTTCAGGTTGGTGCGTGTAGGTAGTCACCGGGAGGCCAGCAGTGGCTGCTATACGGCGATGGCGTTATTGCCGCTAACTGAGCGAGGGGAATCCTTGACTGGCCACGAACAGCAGCGGCTACAGCGCGATATCAGGTGGCTGCAACCGTGGATTGACCAATCCTTACCTGTTATTCCTCATGAAAAGGCTGAGCTAAACAGTGATGACTGGCTTGAGTTGGCTGGATTCGCCTTTGGGCATCGCCCTGTGGAGGCGTGTCTGGGCTCTCTGAATCGTTTGTTGCTCACCAGCGAATTACCCCTTAAGGCGCTACGTGGCCGGGTACAACAACGTCTCAGTGTGGAAGCACTTTGCCAGCAATTACGCATTTCCGGACGTAAAGCGTTGTTAATTGTGATGCGGCAGGAAGTGCAGAATGCGTTGGAAAAACTCGATGAGCAACAGTGCATTGAGCTGAAAAATACGCTTTTGCAATTGCAATTTTTCCACTAACTCGTTCAGTCAAACGGTATGGTCATCATGGAATCCCGGCGTATAGTCATCTCCAGAAACTAAAGGAGAACACCATGAAACACGACCATTTTGTAGTTCAAAGCCCAGCCAATCAGGCTAAGCAACTGATTTTGTTATTTCATGGTGTTGGTGATAACCCGGTAGCAATGGGGGAAATTGGTAGCTGGTTTGCGCCACATTTCCCGGAAGCTCTGGTGGTCAGCATTGGTGGCCCGGCACCCAGCGGCCCATATCAAGGCCGTGAATGGTTTTCCGTTATGGGCGTCACGGATGAAAACCGCCAGGCGCGGGTTGATGCCATCATGCCAACATTTATAGATGTGGTGCATGACTGGCAAAAACACAGCGGTGTGCCTGCCAATGCCACAGCACTGATTGGTTTCTCGCAAGGTGCAATTATGGCGCTTGAGGGCGTGAAAGCACAGTCAGAACTGGCTTCGCGCGTGGTGGCTTTTAATGGCCGATATGCGCAACTTCCGCAAAGTGCATCAACATCGACCACCATTCATTTGATTCATGGTGATGTTGATAAGGTGATTGATGTGAAGCATGCTTTTGATGCCCACGAACAGTTAATGCAGCTGGGTGGTGATGTGACGCTGGATGTGATTGACGATTTGGGGCATGCGATTGATGACCGCAGCATTCAGATTGCGCTTGATCATCTGCGTTATACTGTGCCAAAGCACTATTTCGATGAAGCGCTCAGCGGCGGCAAGCCAAATGATGATATCGTTGAGTTTATTTGAATAAAAATCTATGGTCCCCACCGTTTTTGCAACACTGATTTTTGACTTATGGTGGCTTGCCTAAATCTATCCGGCGTCACTATGGGCATCGATGCCCGCGCCTTGATGAGTTCCGCACCTGATAAGCCTAAAAAGCCACGCGGCTTCAGAGAGCCATTTTTTATGTTAGGTTTTCATCAGGCCGATAGGCCGTTCATGTCATCAATAATCAGTCTTCGCAAAACCAGATTGGGAACTGCTTAATTAACGATTAACCTGCCAGTCAGACTGGCGTCATCGTTACCTTTCGAACACGGTCTGCCGGGTTGTGATTGCCCATGCTATCCGGGCCAGCTTGTTGGCCAGAGCACAACACACTACGCAGGAGTGTTTTCTTGCCAGTTGTGCCCTGACCCAGTCAGCCAGCTTGCCTGACTGATAATCAATTTTCTGGATAAAGACTCTGGCGCACTGGACAAGTAACCGTCGCAGATTTTTGTCTCCCCGTTTACTTATCCCTAAAAGCGTATTTTTGCCGCCCGTGCTGTACTGCCGTGGTACCAGGCCGGTTGAGGCCGCAAAATCCCGGCTACAGCCATATTGTTTACCGTCGCCCAGTTGCGATGATAAAACGCTGGCAGTTATCGGCCCAACACCGGGTATTGTCTGAAGACGTTGTCCTGTTTCATCACGACTCAGCTCTTGTTCCAGCGCTGTTTCAAGCTCCGTGATCTGTTCGACAAGATAAAGATAATGAGCATGTAAGCGCATCAGCAGCTGTGCCAGATAGGGAGGAAGTTCGTTATCTGCAAGGACTGTTGAGAGCCGTTTTATCACTGCGGCTCCGATCGGCATACTGATGCCAAATTCCAGCAAAAAAGCATGCATCTGATTAGTCGTTTTGACTTTATCTCTGACCAGCGATTCCCTGACCCTGTGAAGTGCCCGCATGGCCTGTTGAGCTTCGGTTCGTGGTTGCACAAATCGCATGGAGGGACGGGATGCCGCCTCGCATATGGCTTCTGCATCGACAAAATCGTTCTTGTTGCTCTTAACAAAAGGGCGAACGAACTGCGGAGAAATCAATTTTGCTTCATGGCCTAAATCAGCGATCCGGCGAGCCATAAAATGGGCGCCGGCGCAGGCTTCCATCACAACGGTAGCGGATGTACACCCAGCCAGAAATTCAATAAGTTTGGTGCGGGTAAATTTTTTTCGCAGTAATGCTTTGCCTGATTTATCCTGGCAGTGAACGTGGAAGGAATGTTTGCCGAGATCGATACCAATAAGCGTAACGTTTTGCATGATGGCCTTCTCCAGAAAGAAAAACACCCTGCCAGCGTACCGCTCACAGGGTGGTGGGGACCATCTCATTAGCCACTCGCATGAGTGGCTTTTTGCCAGATTAAGGCTTTTTCTTTGGGAAATCGTCTTCGTCATCCCACTTATCGTTAAAGTCACGATGTGGAGGAAGCTCAGGTTTATTCGCCATATATTTTTTCGGATCAATACGCTTCAGATCCTTAATCACATTAAGGAAAATGCCGAGAAGCAGTACCAATACGATAATCCACCAATAGTGCGATAGCCATTCCATGCCAATACCTCACTTAATTTGTTCGGCCTGTCAGGCGACAAGCTGCTCCATAATGCGTTGATACATACGAGCCAACATTTGCAGGTCAGCGGCGTTAACACACTCATTAATTTTATGAATAGTCGCGTTCACTGGCCCAAGTTCCACCACCTGTGCCCCCATGCGTGCGATAAAGCGCCCATCGGATGTGCCGCCGGTGGTCAACAGTTGCGGTCTAATTTCATTATAGTGCTCAACTGCATTCACTACCGCATCAACCAGCTTTCCGCGTGAAGTGAGGAACGGTTGGCCCGAGAGCCACCAGTCGAGGGTATAACGCAATTCATATTTATCGAGCAGGGCAATAACGCGTTGCTTGATGTCTTCATCAGTCAGTTCGGTGCTGAAGCGGAAGTTGAACTGCACATAGAGATCGCCCGGAATCACGTTATTACTGCCGGTGCCGGCTTGAACGTTGGCAATCTGCATGCTGGTGGCAGGGAAGAATTCGTTACCTTTATCCCACTCAATATTGACCAGCTCATTGAGCATAGGCGCTGCACGATGAACAGGGTTATCAGCCAGATGCGGGTAAGCAACGTGTCCCTGCACCCCGTGAACGGTCAGGTTACACGTCAACGAGCCACGGCGGCCGTTTTTCACCACATCGCCAACCACTTCAGTGCTTGAAGGTTCACCAACCAGGCAGTAATCGAGCCTTTCATGGCGCGCCATTAATGTTTCGACTACTTTCACAGTGCCATTTTTGGCGCTGGCTTCTTCATCAGACGTGATGAGAAATGCAAGGCGGCCTTTGTGGCGCGGGTTCTGTGCCACAAAACGTTCTGCAGCAACCACCATCGCGGCAAGTGAGCCTTTCATATCTGCAGCACCACGACCAAATAGCATGCCATCACGGATAGTCGGTTCAAACGGAGGGTTAATCCAGCGGTCAGCATCACCAGAAGGCACGACGTCGGTATGGCCAGCAAACGCCAGCGTTTCGCCTTTTCCTCTCCATGCCCAGAAGTTTTGCGTGTCGCCAAAATCCATGTGCTCGATAGTAAAACCAATGGCACGTAGTCTCTCAATCATCAGCGCCTGGCAGCCAGCGTCGTCAGGGCTAAGAGAAGGGCGGCGGATAAGCTGTTGCGTCAGCTCAATAACCGGGCAAGACATAGCTCTATACCTCGTTGATAAACTTCTTATAGTTCGATTCATTGAAACCAAGCAGCATAGGCTGACCGGGCGCGTAGAGCAATGGGCGTTTGATGATTGCTGGCATTTCGAGCATTAGCGTTGCTGCAGTCTGGATGTCAGTAATACTTGCGCGATGTGCTTCGTCGAGTTTGCGCCAGGTCGTTCCTCGCGTATTCAGCAGTGCTTCCCAACCTAATTCGGTAATAAAAGTATTCAATAATTCGGCATCTAACCCATCTACACGATAGTCATGGAATTGATATTCCACATCTTGAGTATCCAACCAACGGCGTGCTTTCTTGATGGTGTCGCAGTTTTTAATACCGTAGAGAATTATCACGGGTTAAATCCTTATTTTTGGCAGTGATTATTTATGCAGGAATTTAGAATAAATAAAATGATAAAAAAGTTGCAAGGAAAAATATAACTCAATTGCTAATCTGAAAGTTAGGTAATAAAGTTTCTTTTTGCTGATTTGATTAATTTATCGCCGTTTGGCATCTGGAGAATTCAGCGTCTTGGATTGCTACGAAAAGTCCGATTTTCGTGGCTTTCAGGGCTTCTGAGTCACTGAAACATTTTATTTCAAGTGTTTCATCACATTATTAAATACCTACTGAGCTAATAATTAAGTCCATACGCAGTCGACTCTCAATATTTGATGATAGATAGCCAGTGAAGCAGCAAAAGTAATGGCGCTTCACTCCATGGAAGGGATTACGTATAATTAAAGCAATTATAAGAGAGGCGGTTATGATTGAGCACGAACTAGGGAACTGGAAAGATTTCATTGAAGATATGCTTCGTAAATGATCTAACCGGGTAAAAAAACAATGGGAACATGATGTTCTAATTCTCAATATCCTTTGAGCCATACAAAAAGCGACCTGTTAAGGTCGCTTTTTTGTTAGTTAGCTATCTGAATGTTCCTTGAGTGGGAATCTTCTGCGCACCAGCACAAAGAATAATGGTACGAAGAATATCGCCAACACGGTCGCTGAAATCATCCCGCCCATGACCCCGGTACCAACCGCATGCTGGCTACCGGAACCCGCACCACTGCTGGTTGCCATTGGCAACACGCCGAAGATAAACGCCAGAGATGTCATCAGTATCGGGCGTAAACGTTGGCGGCAGGCGTCAAGCGTTGCGGCAACCAGTTCGCGGCCCTGGGCATTCATATCGTTGGCGAATTCAACAATAAGAATGGCGTTCTTGGCCGCCAGTCCGATAACCGTTAACAACCCCACCTGGAAGTACACGTCATTTTCCAGGCCGCGCATCCATGTTGCTAATAGCGCACCGATCACACCCAATGGGACAACTAGCATGACCGAGAATGGCACTGACCAGCTTTCATAAAGCGCCGCAAGGCACAAGAACACCACTAATAATGAGATGGCGTATAGCGCGGGAGCCTGTGCCCCTGACAGCCGTTCCTGATAAGACATGCCCGTCCATTCCAGGCCAAACCCTGTTGGCAGTTTTTGCACCAGGGTTTCCATCACCTGCATAGCGGTCCCGGTACTTATGCCAGGCGCGGCTTCACCAACGATTTCCAAGGCTGAATAGCCATTATAACGTTCAAGTCGAGGTGAGCCTGTTTCCCAGTGTGTGCTGGCAAATGCAGAGAAGGGCACCATTCCACCGTCTTTGTTGCGAACGTACCACTGGTTAATATCTTCTGGCAGCATGCGATATTTAGCACCCGCCTGGACATAGACCTTTTTCACGCGCCCGCGATCCATAAAATCGTTCACGTAGCTCGAGCCCCAGGCTGTTTGCAACGTGTTATTGATATCGTCAATGGACACACCCAGTGCTTGCGCTTTGCGTTGGTCGATATCTATCTGCATTTGCGGGCTATCGTCTAAACCGTTGTGCCGCACGCGGGTCAGCAGTTTTTCGTTGCTCGCCATATCCAGTAACTGATCGCGAGCCTGCATTAGCGCATCGTGCCCGGCACCTGCGTGGTCCTGCAATTCCATATCAAAACCTGCGGCATTACCTAAGCCGCTGATGGCTGGTGGGCTGCTGGCAATTACACGCGCTTCTTTAATGTCACGAAAGGCTTTAGTTGCCCGTTCGATAATGGCAAATGAACTGGCTGTATTAGGATCACGTACATCCCAGTCTTTCAGTCGCACAAACATACGAGCCACGTTTTGCCCGTTACCGCCAGGCCCGGAGCCAATGGTTGAGAATACCGACAAGACGTTATCTTTCTCTTTAGTCAGATAATACTGTTCGAGTTTTTCCACTACTTTGGTTGTTTGTTGCTGTGTCGAACCACTTGGTAATTGTATCGATGTGGTAAATACGCCCTGATCTTCCAGCGGCAAGAAAGAGGTTGGCAAGCGTAGGAACAGGAACACCATGCCGCCAATCAGCAGCACATAAATCAGAATCCAGCGCAGGCTGTGCGCCAGAATTTTCCCCACTCCTGATTCGTAACGCTCCGCATTACGATTAAACATACGGTTAAACCAGCCAAAGAAACCTTTCTGGCCATGGTGTTCACCTTTATGCAGTGGTTTCAGTATCGTGGCACACAAAGCGGGAGTCAGAATCATCGCTACCAGGACCGACAACACCATCGCGGAGACGATGGTTATTGAGAACTGGCGGTAAATGGCCCCGGTCGTGCCGCCAAAGAATGCCATAGGCACAAACACCGCAGACAGCACCATCGCAATCCCGACCAATGCGCCTTGAATCTGGCCCATAGATTTACGGGTTGCCTCTTTAGGTGATAACCCTTCCTCACTCATTATGCGTTCGACGTTTTCGACGACCACAATGGCGTCATCTACCAACAAACCGATAGCCAGAACCATGGCAAACATCGTCAGGGTATTAATACTGTAGCCAAAGGCATAGAGCACCGAAAAAGTGCCTAAAAGCACAACCGGTACGGCGATAGTCGGAATTAGCGTCGCTCTGAAATTCTGTAAGAACAGGTACATGACGAGGAATACCAGCAGTATGGCTTCCAGCAGGGTTTTCACGACATCAGTAATCGAGGCTTTCACAAAAGGCGTGGTTTCGTAAGCAATCTTCGCTTCCAGACCGTGAGGGAAGAATTGTGATAGCTCGTCAATTTTTGCGCGCGCGAGTTTATCGGTTTCCATCTCGTTCGCGCCTGACGCGAGCTTGATCCCCAGCCCCGATGCAGGTTGTCCGTTATAACGGCTCAGGAAGTCGTATTTTTCGGCACCCAGTTCAACATCTGCAACATCGCCCAGTGAAACCAAAGAACCATCCTGATTTACACGCAGCGTAATATCTTTGAACTGTTGTGGCGTTTGCAGCAATGACTGCGAGTTAACGGTGGCGTTCAGCGCCTGCATATCGACAGACGGTGTTCCACCCAACTGGCCTACCGCAATTTGCGCATTCTGCGATTTGATTGCATCCACCACATCTTGGGTGGTCATCTGGAAACTGGTGAGTTTGGTAGGATCGAGCCAAATGCGCATCGAATATTGCGAACCATAAGCATCGACATCACCAACGCCGTTAATTCGGCTGATCGGGTCCTGAATATTACTGGCAACGTAGTCCGCGATATCTTGCTTATCCATGCTGCCATCGGTCGAAACAAACGCCACCATCAAGATATTGGTGTCACCTGTTTTTCTGACCGTTACGCCCTGGGTTTGTACTGCTTGTGGCAGTTTACGTAATGCTGACTGCAACTGGTTTTGTACCTGCTGCACTGCTTCATCAGGATCGGTTCCGGCTTTAAAGCTCAGCGTGATCGTCGCCTGGCCTGCGCTGCTACTTTGGGACGACATATACATCATGTTGTCCAGCCCGGTCATATTCTGCTCGATAACCTGAGTGACCGTATTTTCCAGCGTTTGCGCTGATGCACCTGGGTAGTTTGCCGTGATACGCACATTTGGCGGTGCGAGGTCGGGGTATTGCTCTACGGGAAGTGAAAAAATAGCCAGCGCACCGGTAAGGCACAAAATAATGGCTAGCACCCAGGCAAAAATGGGGCGATTAATAAAGAAATTCGCCATTCAGTCAGGACCTCGTCAGTACTTCACATTGTGATTATTGATATCAGTCGTCACTGTAGCCTTAACCGCAAGTCCAAACGTGGAGGAAATAAGGAGATATTGTAAATTATTTTCGCGCTATGTAGCGGTTTTACTTGTTGAAACAGGGCTTAAAAGCCCCGGCTCTCAAGGAACAGCACGGTTGCAGCGACTCGTGAACGCACCTGGAGTTTACGCAGTAAATTGCGGATATGCACTTTCACAGTCTCTTCAGAGATATGTAGGTCAGAGGCAATTTGCTTGTTTGACAATCCCTTAGCGACTTCTTGCAACACATCCAGTTCACGTTCGGTTAGCACCGCGAAAGGATCATCACTACGTTTATCTGTACTGCGGGTTCGTAAATATTCAGCGACTTGTTCACTGTAAGCTTCTCCTTCGGTTGCACCCCGGTGGATATCCTCCAGCAGTACATCGGGGTCGCTATCTTTAAGCAAATAACCGTCGGCTCCGGCATCTATCAGGGTGAAAATATCGCTGCGTGAATCAGAAACTGTCAGCACGATGATACGGGCACTAACGCCATCACGGCGCAGGGCATTTAATGTATCCAATCCGCTCAACCCTTTCATATTCAGATCGAGCAAAATCAGATCAGGGGTCAAGCGATTCGCAAGGCTAATGGCTTCTGCGCCGCTGCTTGCTTCACCTACAACACTAAAACTGTCATCCATTTCCAGCAACTGACGGATGCCACGACGCATTAACGGATGATCATCGACGATTAATACCTGGCAGACATTTTTCTCACTCATCACAACTCCCAATATTGTTCACATTATTATCGTTATAGGTTCAGCGGCGTTTCGTTCGTTGCCTGGTTTGATGGCGGCGAACGAAAAGTCATCGTAATCAATGTTCCGCCCTCTGCCGGGCGGGAAATAGCCAACTCGCCACCTAAGCGAGCTGCGCGTTCGTGCATGATATTTAATCCGTAATGCCCTTCAGGCTCTGTCAGGCTGGCAATTCCAGTGCCATCATCAAGAATACTCACAGTATGAATCCCTTTAGAGGATGTTTTACAGCTTACGGATATTTTTTGTGCTTGCGCATGTTTAATAGCATTCAGCACACCCTCACGAATAATCTGCAACAAATGCACCTGTTGCGAGGCATCCAGCGCCTGAGTGGGGATGTCGCATTCCATGATAATAACGGCTTTAGTCTGGTTGCGCAGCGGGGCAATCATTTCCTGCAATGCAGAGGGTAAATCTGCCTGCTGAAGTGTCAGGCGGAAGGTCGTCAATAGCTCACGTAACTGGCGATACGCATCGTTAAGAGCTTGGGAAAAATCGCCAATAATGCGCTGCGCAGCCTGGTTTTCTGCCGGTACTGCACGTTTGAGTAACGTGAGTTGGATACGTAAATAAGAGAGCACTTGCGCCAGCGAGTCGTGTAATTCGCGGGCAATCGTCGCGCGCTCTTCCATCAGCAACAATTGTTGATAGTGTTTTTGCGCCTGGTTGAAGTAGAGACCACGGCCCAACATATTTGCCAGACTTTGCATTAATGGTTCTGGAGGAACACCTTCCGGAGCCTGCCAACGGAGCAAACCTAATTCTTTATTCTCAAGCACAATCGGCAATGTTTGCCATGCTTCCTCATCGTGTTGAACGCCTTCCTCTATTTTCCAGTTTTCACCCGTTTTCATCTCTAGATAATTGACCGGTGTTTTCTGACGCACCTGCTGCAACACTCGTTCAAAACAGTGCTTGTCTATGGTGCTGACGGTCAGTGCTTGTGAGCAGGCATATAGCACTTCCAACGTCTGATTGGCCTCCTGCAGGTCCAGCGTTTTTTCCTGCACACTCTCTTCAAGTGAACGATAAAGTTTGTGTAACTCGCCTGACATGCGCGTGAAGGTATGTGACAACAAGCCCAGTTCATTTGGTAGCTGTGAGTTTAGTGGCGGGTAATCAAACTCACCGCGTTCAATAGTGCGACTTGCTTCCATTAGTTTGTTCAGAGGCGCTACAACCTGGTGGCGAAAGCGGCGTAAGGTGAAAAAAACCAGTGTGAAAATGGCAATAAAACCCAACACTGAAGCTATCACCACCTGCATCATTTTGCGTTCGGCATAGTGTTGAAGGGCCAGGACAAACAGATCAATTTGTGCCACATAGCCGGTAATGTTGGTCTTGTACCATTGCAAATCGCCCTGGCGAATATGGTTTTCCATATCAGACCAGGCATGGTTAATCACCGCAAAACGGTTACGTACTTCCGCGGGAACCCAGAATTTTTCAATTTTAAGCAAGGCTGGAGAGCGCAGCGACTGGCTGTACTGCTCGAGATGTTTCTCCAGATTGAGGCGGTCGCCTTGCAAATCATATCCCAGGCGATAGCTCTGCATTCGTAACGAACCTGCGACGTTAATCGCCTCGGCATCACGCAAACTGCTGGCAAGGGTTAACATCGCGATGCCTGTGGAAAGCAGCGATAGCAGAATAATGTAAAAGAAAGCTCGGGCAAGGCTTGTGGAGAGCGAGCGTTTTACTATCACTTATAATAACCCATCGAAATAGTTGAGAGCGAAACGTATCAGAAACGTAAGATGTCAGAAATTCTTGTTGGCTATATTTCGGCATATCTTCCAAAACAAACTTACAGAATTAACCAGCACACATCAGAAGCATAACCGTTGCATAACAAGTTGGTGCAAAACGATGTTTCATTAAACACGAAAATAAATTGATCCTTACCAGGTTATTAGCAGATTTCGCAGCAAACTGGGCAAATGACCATTGCCAGCGAAGACTTTGCCAGGTCATAACATACCCCCATAAAAAATAGCCTCCTGTTTGTGATAACGGGCAAAGGGGTAAAAATGAATCGTTTTGTTCTTGCCAACGCACAGCTTTGTATCGGTTGTCATGCATGTGAAGTCGCCTGCGTAATGGCTCACAATGATGAAAAGCATGTTCTGACCACCCGACAATTTCAGCCACGGATCTCTGTTATTAAACATCAGGGAAGGCGCAATGCGGTAACTTGTCGTCATTGCGAAGATGCTCCGTGTGCAAGCAGTTGCCCCAACGAAGCTATTTCACGTGTAAATGACAGTGTTCAAGTTAATCAACACAAGTGTATTGGCTGTAAATCCTGCGTGGTAGCGTGCCCGTTTGGAGCGATGCAGGTTCTCACCACTCCAATTAATGATGGGCGCTCCGTTAAAGCAAACGCCCATAAATGCGATTTATGCCATGACCGTAAAAATGGCCCAGCTTGTGTGGAAAATTGCCCCAGTAAGGCGCTGAAATTAATTAATAGCGAGACGCTTGCCGCCCTGGCAAAAAACCGGCGTTTACGCTCGGCGTCTCAGGAATCTCTGCCGTGGCATACCACGGCCCAGCAAACAGCACAGCAGCTGTCTGTGAATGCTGATTCAAGTAAAGTGGAAAAAATGCGTGCCACTCCTGCGCGGCAGGATCCTGATAAAATTGACCTGGTTTTGCGCAAAACAGGCTTTGATGAAATCTATCTCACCTTTGATAAAAATCAGGCTAAAAGCCAGGCTGATCGTTGCATGAAATGTGGCGAGCATAGTATTTGCGAGTGGACTTGCCCGCTACATAACCATATCCCGCATTGGATTGAATTGGTCAAAGAAGGGCGCATTCTGGAAGCTGTGGAACTTTCGCACCAGACAAACTGCCTGCCAGAAGTGACTGGCCGTGTATGCCCACAAGACCGTTTATGTGAGAGTGCCTGTACCCTCAAAGATGAATATGGTGCGGTCACCATCGGCAATATAGAGCGTTATATTTCCGATAAAGCCTTTGCCAGCGGTTGGACGCCGGATCTTTCTTATGTCAAACCAACTAGTCGCCGCGTCGCCGTGATTGGTGCTGGCCCTGCCGGCCTCGCCTGCGCGGATATTCTGGCGCGCAATGGGATTAAAGCTACTGTATTTGACCGCCATCCCGAAATAGGTGGACTCCTGACGTTTGGTATTCCTGCATTCAAACTGGATAAATCGCTGTTAAGTCGCCGCCGTGAAATCTTCAGTTCGATGGGGATTGAATTCAAACTCAATACCGAGATTGGTCGCGACATTTCTCTACAACAGGTGCTGGATGATTTTGACGCGGTGTTTGTTGGTGTGGGGACTTATCGTTCAATGAAAGCAGGGCTGCCGAACGAAGATGCGCCAGGTGTATACGATGCGCTGCCGTTCCTGATTGCGAATACTAAACAGGTAATGGGATTACCGGAGTTGCCTGACGAGCCGTATATCAACATGGCAGGAAAGCAGGTGGTGGTGCTCGGCGGCGGTGATACGGCAATGGATTGCGTTCGAACTTCGCTACGCCATGGTGCGCAGCAAGTCACTTGTGCCTATCGTCGCGATGAAGCCAATATGCCCGGTTCCAAAAAAGAGGTCAAAAACGCGCGGGAAGAAGGGGCGTTGTTTGAGTTCAATGTGCAGCCGCTGAATATTGAACTGGATGACCGCGGGCAAGTGATGGGCATTCGTATGCTGCGCACCCAAATGGGTGAGCCAGATGAGCAAGGTCGCCGTCGTCCGGAACCGATTGTAGGCTCTGAATTTATCATGCCAGCCGATGCTGTAATTATGGCGTTTGGTTTCCACCCTCATGGCATGCCATGGCTCGAAGAGCACAGTGTGAAGCTTGATAGCTGGGGGAGAATCCTTGCCAGTGTCGAAGATAAATTACTCTACCAGACCAGTAACCCGAAAATCTTTGCTGGTGGTGATGCGGTCCGGGGTGCTGACCTGGTGGTCACGGCGATGGCGGAAGGGCGCCACGCTGCTGCGGGCATTATGGAATATCTTGAAGTGCCGCCCCAACGCCTTAACTAGTCGTTAATTTCACCCCGTCTCATTGACGGGGTGAGTGTTTGTTTTACAAACCGAATTCCTTTTTGATCCTACCCCTGCATTTACCCCTAAAGGGTGATGCCTCTACTCCCCCTTTGTCACATAACGTATCACCCTATAAAAACCCGTAGAAAATTACGGAGATAACACAGATGTGTTTGCTGGCTTCAACACTGTGAAGGCCGGCATTTGTGATGCAAGGATGTGCCTTATGGCTGATTTTTCCCGACGTGGATTATTGACCGGGAGCTTTCGACGCTCCGCAACCGCTTTCCGCCCACCCTGGAGCGGAGATGAAAACCATTTCCTGGTGGATTGCACTCGCTGCGATACCTGCTTATCGGCCTGTGAAACCCGCGTCCTGAAACGCGGCCAGGGCGGCTATCCCGAAGTTAACTTTGATCACGGTGAATGCACTTTTTGCTACGCCTGTGCGCAAGCCTGCCCGGAGCAACTTTTCCTGGCTCGTGAGGTTTCCCCGTGGGAACACACACTGTCTATTGGCGATAACTGCCTGGCTAAAAATAGCATCGAATGCCGTAGCTGCCAGGACATCTGCGACACGCAGGCTATTTCATTTCGCCCTTCTCTGCAGGGGATTGCACAACCTCTACTCAATCACACCGATTGCACCGCTTGCGGGGCATGTATATCGGGTTGTCCGGTTTCAGCCATCAAAATGAGGCACGCAAATGCAAGCTAACTGGCACGTCGCAGGCCTGGTGGTTCAGACGCAACCACTCAATATTCTCGCAGTCAGTGCCGCATTGAACGAACTGCCGGGTAGTGAAGTCGCGGCAAGTGATGCTGAACACGGAAAATTGGTCGTAGTTATGGAAGCAGAGCGTAGTGACGTGCTGCTGAATCAAATTGAGTCGGCACGCAATATTGCGGGCGTGTTGGCGGTGTCGCTGGTTTATCACCAGCAGGATGAGCAAGGTGAGGAAACACCATGAAACTCAGTCGTCGTAGCTTTATGAAAGCGAACGCTATTGCAGCCGCGGCGGCCGCTGCTGGCCTTAGCGTACCGAGCGTTGCCCGTGCGGTTGTCGGGAAACAAGATGCCATTAAATGGGATAAAGCCCCGTGCCGTTTTTGTGGCACCGGTTGTGGCGTATTAGTCGGTACCCAGGACGGACGTGTTGTTGCAAGCCAGGGCGACCCGGATGCACCAGTTAACCGTGGCCTGAACTGCATCAAAGGCTACTTCCTGCCAAAAATTATGTACGGAAAAGACCGTCTTACACAGCCGCTGTTGCGCATGAAAGACGGACAGTACGATAAAGAAGGTGAGTTTGCTCCCATCACCTGGGATCAGGCCTTCGACATCATGGAACAAAAATTTAAGACCAGCCTGAAAGAGAAAGGGCCGGAAGCGATCGGTATGTTTGGTTCCGGGCAGTGGACGGTGTGGGAAGGGTATGCCGCGTCTAAATTATTCAAAGCCGGTTTCCGTTCCAACAACCTTGACCCGAACGCACGCCACTGCATGGCTTCAGCCGTTGTAGGATTCATGCGCACTTTCGGCATGGATGAGCCGATGGGCTGCTACGACGATATCGAGCAGGCCGACGCGTTCGTGTTGTGGGGCTCGAATATGGCCGAGATGCACCCGGTTTTATGGTCGCGCATCACTAACCGCCGTCTATCGAATGAAAACGTTGAAGTCGCGGTTCTTTCTACCTTCCAGCATCGTAGTTTCGAGCTGGCAGACAACGGCATGGTGTTCACGCCGCAAACCGACCTGGCGATTCTGAACTACATCGCCAACTACATCATTCAGAACAATGCCATCAACGAGTCGTTCTTTAAGCAGCATGTGAATTTGCGTAAGGGCACGACGGATATTGGCTATGGTTTGCGTCCGACGCATCCACTGGAAAAAGCGGCGAAAAATCCAGGTTCAGATGCCTCTGAGCCAATGAGCTTTGACGATTACAAAGCCTTTGTTGCCGAGTACACGCTGGAAAAAACCGCTGAAATGAGTGGTGTGCCGCAAGACCAGCTTGAAGCGCTGGCGAAGGTGTATGCCGACCCGAACAAGAAAGTCATTTCTTATTGGACGATGGGTTTCAACCAGCATTCACGTGGTGTTTGGGCGAATAACCTCGTTTACAACATTCACTTATTGACCGGCAAAATCTCCCAGCCAGGCTGTGGGCCATTCTCTTTAACCGGTCAGCCATCGGCGTGCGGAACTGCGCGTGAAGTCGGCACCTTCTCCCACCGCCTACCTGCAGACATGGTAGTGACAAACGAGAAACACCGCCAAATCACCGAAAACATGTGGCAACTGCCAGCAGGCACCATCCCGGCGAAAGTGGGTTTACATGCCGTGGCGCAAGATCGTGCACTCAAAGACGGCAAGCTCAACGTTTACTGGGTGATGTGTAATAACAACATGCAGGCCGGGCCGAACATTACCGAAGAGCGTATGCCGGGCTGGCGCGATCCGCGCAACTTCGTGATTGTCTCCGATCCTTACCCAACGATTAGCGCATTGAGCGCCGATCTGATCCTGCCAACCGCAATGTGGGTGGAAAAAGAGGGTGCATACGGCAACGCCGAACGTCGCACTCAGTTCTGGCGCCAGCAGGTTAAAGCACCGGGCGAGGCAAAATCGGATCTCTGGCAGCTCGTCCAATTTGCGAAGCGCTTCAAAGTGGAAGAGGTGTGGCCTGCACAATTGCTCGATCAGAAACCCGAATACCGTGGCAAAACGTTATTTGACGTGCTGTTCGCTAATTCTAACGTCAGCAAATTCCCGGTCACTGAACTGGCAGAAGATCAGCTTAATGACGAATCCCGCGAGTTGGGCTTCTATCTGCAAAAAGGATTGTTCGAAGAGTACGCTGCATTCGGTCGCGGCCACGGGCACGATCTCGCACCATTTGATGATTATCACAAAGCGCGCGGCCTGCGCTGGCCAGTGGTCGATGGTAAAGAGACGCTCTGGCGTTACAGCGAAGGTCACGATCCGTATGTAAAAGCGGGTGAGGGCTTTAGGTTCTATGGCAAACCAGACGGCAAAGCGGTGATCTTCGCGCTGCCATTTGAGCCTGCGGCAGAATCCCCGGACCAGGAGTATGACCTGTGGCTGTCCACGGGACGCGTGCTGGAACACTGGCATACCGGCAGCATGACGCGCCGCGTTCCGGAATTGCATCGTGCCTTCCCGGAAGCTGTGCTGTTTATCCATCCGCTTGACGCTAAAGCGCGTGATTTGCGGCGTGGTGACAAAGTGAAAGTTATCTCCCGTCGTGGCGAAGTGATTTCGATTGTCGAAACTCGCGGTCGCAACAAACCGCCGCAAGGGCTGGTGTACATGCCGTTTTTCGATGCAGCGCAACTGGTGAATAACCTGACGCTGGATGCAACCGACCCACTTTCGAAAGAGACGGATTATAAGAAATGCGCTGTAAAACTGGCGAAGGTGTAAGGGGATTTAATCATGAAAAAAACCATCCTGACTAAGATGTTCTTGCAATGGCTGGCGGTATTTACGCTGCTGGTTAGTGGGGCTTTATGGGCTGCAAATGGTGTCGATCTTACCCAGTCTCCAGAGGTTTCTGGTACTCCGGAAGGTTCAATCCATATGCCGAAACAGCAGGGGAGAATGGCGCTCAATTACGTGAACCAGCCGCCAATGATTCCGCATAGTGTTGACGGCTACCAGGTTTCCAAAAACACTAATCGTTGCCTGCAATGCCACGGCGTTGAACATTACCGGACTACAGGTGCGCCGCGCGTTAGCCCAACGCACTTTATGGATAGCGATGGCAACGTACTTTCTAATGTGGCACCGCGCCGTTACTTCTGCCTGCAATGCCATGTACCTCAAACTGATGCGGCACCGATTGTCGAAAACACATTCACGCCGTCTAAAGGTTTTGGGAACTAGAGGTCATTATGGATAAATCAACCCGTAAACCCGGCATCATCAAGCGCATATGGCAGTGGTGGCGTCGCCCGAGCCGCCTGGCTCTGGGCACATTACTGCTGATTGGTTTCGCTGGTGGAATTATTTTCTGGGGCGGTTTTAATACCGGTATGGAGATGACCAACCGTGAAGAGTTTTGTATCGGTTGCCATGAAATGCGTGCCAACGTCTACGAAGAATATATGCAGACAGTGCATTACAACAACCGCAGCGGTGTGCGGGCAACCTGCCCGGACTGCCACGTTCCCCACGAATGGGGACCTAAAATTTTACGTAAAATTCAGGCCAGCAAAGAGTTGTATGCCAAAGCATTTGGCTTAATCGACACGCCACAAAAGTTTGATGACCACCGCCTGGCGATGGCGCAAAACGAGTGGCGCAGGATGAAAAATAACAATTCGCAAGAGTGCCGAAACTGCCATAACTTTGATTTTATGGATTTCACTGCTCAGAAAACCGTTGCGGCGAAAATGCATGATAAAGCAGTCAAAGATGGGCAAACCTGTGTGGATTGCCACAAGGGGATTGCGCATAAATTGCCGGATATGAGCGAAGTGAAGAACGGCTTCTGATCATCCGTCATCCGTCGAGTTGCAGGTGTGTTGGCTGTATCCGAGTGCCCCAGTCACATAGTTATCTATGCTGCTGGGGTCTTACGGTCTTGCTGCATGCCTGCACCTCGAATTATTTAGGGAAATCCCCGTTGCAGATATGCTAGATCAAAGCCTATGATGATCGGCTCCCCTAACTCATTGTGGAGACGGTATGTCGATCAAAATCGAAGTCATCAAAGATAAAGTCCTCTCAGATAATTACTTCATTCTGCGCAATATCACCTACGATCTATACCGTAACGAAGCCGAAGCTATTCGCCACAAACGTGAAGTCTATGACCGGGGTAACGGCGCAACCATGCTGCTGTATAACCGCGATAAAAACACCGTTGTTCTCACACGTCAGTTCCGCGTCGCAACGTGGGTTAACGGCAATCCCGATGGCATGCTGATTGAAGCATGCGCTGGTCTGTTGGATGCCGATGAGCCGGAAGTTTGCGCGCGCAAAGAAGCCATCGAAGAAACGGGTTATGAAGTTGGGGAAGTCGAAAAAGTCTTTGAGTTGTATATGTCTCCTGGCGGTGTAACGGAGCTTATTCACTTCTACATGGCTGAATACAGCGATTCCCAGCGAGAGAATGCTGGTGGAGGCATTGATGACGAAGATATCGATGTCCTTGAAATACCCTTCAGACAAGCGCTGGAGATGGTAGCAAGTGGTGAAATTCGTGACGGAAAAACAGTAATTCTGTTACAACAGCTGCAATTACGCGGAATCATGAATTAAAAACTTTGTTATTCAAGGGATTACGGATAGGTGATTTTAAGTAAATCTATCCGATAAATCCGATTGAGTACAAACGTTAACCAGACGAAGATATCGCCACTTTTTGTATGCCCGTCATACTTCAGGTTGCCTCTGTGTTGGTTACGTTGTCTCACTCTGATCTCTTACTTATGTAAGCTCCCTGGGACTCGTTCCGTTGCTGCCGTGATGCAACTCGAATTATTTTGGGTATACGTGAAACTCTCTTCGTCTTCTCAGGATATGTGTCGCCAATGTTTCTGCGCAAACAATCGCTGTTTCTCTTTTTATTCTTGATAGCGAGCTCTGTTTTCGCGGCACCAGCACAAAAATCTTTCTCCGACTGGCAAGTGACCTGCAACAACCAAAATTTTTGCACGGCCCGTAACACTGGACTGCATCAAGGCTTGGTCATGACGCTTACCCGTAGCGCCGGGGCGCATACCGACGCGACGCTGAGAATAGATCTTGGCAATATGACCACCACAGAAGCTAAAGCTCCGCCGATTGCTCCACATTTGCTGGTGGAAGGCGAGCCGCTAATTCTGGACTTAGCGAAATGGCAGGAAACGCCGCACCATCTCAAAACTGGTGATACCGATGCGATTAACAGCTTCCTCGAAAAAGTAGTTAACGCGGATGCGATTACGCTCTCGCAAGGGCAGGGGAATATCTCTTTAGTTGGGCTCAAAGCGTCGCTGTTGTTTATTGATAGCCAGCAGCAACGCGTAGGCAGTGAAACGGCCTGGATTAAAAAAGGTGACGATCCGCCGCTGAGCGTGCCGCCTGCACCCGCGCTCAAAGAAGTCACACTGACAAACCCAACTCCAACGCCTTTAACGCAGGTGGAGCTGAGTGATCTGCTGGATTACGGAACATGGCGCATGAACAACAGCCAATGTTCGCTGGATCCTGCCCGTCGTGAAGTTCGGGTGTTTGCGCTCAGTGATGATAAAGCATTGTTGATGACCGGTTGCGAAGCGGGCGCTTACAACGTGGTCGATCTCGCCTGGGTGGTGTCACGGCAGAAACCTTTTGCTGCTCGACAAATTCGCTTAAAACTGCCGTTTACGCCTGGGAGTGGAAACACTGAACTGGAGCTGATGAACGCCGGGTATGATGAAACGAACAAAGAGCTGACTACGCTGGCGAAAGGACGCGGCATCGGGGATTGTGGTGTTGCGACGCGCTGGCGTTTTGACGGCCAGCGTTTCCGACTTGTACGTTATGCCGAAGAACCTGCGTGCGATGAATGGAACAGCAATGCATCCTGGCCGACACTTTGGGTCACCAAATAATCCCCATCGTCCTGCAACTTGAAAGACGATAGGGATTCACAATATTGATTTTCGACTAGACGCCCAAAACCTTCTTCGCCTTCGCCACTACATTCTCTGTGGTAAAGCCAAAGAACGGGAACAGCTTATCGGCAGGTGCTGATTCACCGTAAGTTGTCATGCCGACAATCGCGCCTTTCAGGCCGACATATTTGTACCAGTAATCAGCAATACCCGCTTCGACTGCCACTCGCGCAGCAATATCTGAAGGCAGCACCGACTCGCGATACGCTTCGTCCTGTGCTTCAAAAATGTCGGTCGAAGGCAGTGAAACCACGCGTACTTTATGGCCTTCGGCTGTGAGCTTATCAGCTGCCAGCACAGTAATTTCCATCTCCGACCCTGTGGCTATCAAAATCACATCCGGTGTACCGCCGCTGTCTTTCAGAATATAGCCGCCACGGCTGATGGCACTGACTTGTTCAGCAGTACGATCCATTTGCGTAAGGTTCTGACGTGAAAGAATCAGTGCCGTCGGGCCGTTGTGCCGCTCGATTGCCGCTTTCCAGGCTACAGCCGCTTCAACCTGATCGCACGGACGCCAGGTGCTGAAGTTAGGCGTCATACGCAGGCTGGCGAGTTGTTCCACGGCCTGGTGTGTAGGGCCATCTTCGCCAAGGCCGATAGAATCGTGGGTGTAGACCATGATTTGACGGGCTTTCATCAATGCCGCCATACGCGCCGCGTTACGGGCATACTCCACAAACATCAGGAAAGTCGCCGTATAAGGTACAAACCCGCCGTGATGGGCGATCCCGTTAGCAATGGCGGTCATACCGAATTCGCGCACGCCGTAGTGAATGTAATTCCCGGCGACATCCTCTTTGATGGATTTGGACTCTTTCCAGATGGTCAGGTTACTTGGCGCTAAGTCAGCCGAGCCGCCTAGCAATTCAGGCAGGCTAGGGCCATAGGCATTTAACGTGTTTTGTGAGGCCTTACGGGTGGCGATTTTCTCTGGGTTGGCCTGCAATTTTTCAATGTACTGCTGCGTGAGATCCTGCCAATCCTCTGGCATTTCACCGTGCATACGGCGGTTAAATTCAGCGGCTAGTTCCGGGTGAGCTTTGGCGTAAGCGGAAAACTTATCGTTCCACACCGTTTCTGCCTGCTCGCCTTTTTCTCTGGCATCCCAGGCCTGGTAAATCTCTCTTGGGATCTCAAATGCAGGGTATTTCCAGCCCAATTGTTTACGGGCAAGCGCCACTTCCTGCTCGCCGAGTGCCGCGCCATGCGCCTCTTCTTTGCCCGCTTTGTTTGGCGAACCAAAGCCAATGATGGTGCGGCAGATAATCAGCGACGGTTTATCTTTTACGCTTTGCGCTTCCTGAATCGCTTTCTTCACTGCCTCTGGATCGTGGCCGTCAATTTCATGTACCACATGCCAGTGATAAGCCTCGAAGCGCTTTGCCGTATCGTCGGTAAACCAGCCTTTAGTTTCACCATCAATTGAGATGCCGTTGTGGTCATAGAAGCCGATAAGCTTGCCAAGACCGAGGGTGCCGGCAAGTGAACAAACTTCATGGGAGATGCCTTCCATCAGGCAGCCATCCCCCATAAATACGTAGGTAAAGTGATCGACAATATCATGGTCGGGGCGATTAAATTGCGCCCCTAACGTGCGTTCAGCAATCGCCATACCGACCGCATTTGCTAACCCCTGACCAAGCGGCCCAGTGGTGGTTTCAACACCGGGTGTATAGCCAATTTCCGGATGGCCGGGGGTTTTGGAGTGAAGCTGACGGAAGTTTTTTAACTCTTCCATCGGCAAGTCATACCCGCTCAGATGCAACAGGCTGTAGAGCAGCATCGAGGCGTGGCCGTTAGAGAGAATAAAGCGGTCACGGTCAGCCCATGTGGGGTTCGTCGGGTTATGGTGCAGGAATTCGTTCCATAAAACTTCGGCAATATCTGCCATCCCCATCGGTGCGCCAGGGTGGCCCGAATTCGCTTTTTGTACCGCGTCCATACTCAGGGCACGAATGGCATTAGCAAGCTCTTTACGAGATGACATGTTTCACTCCGTGGTTGTTGTTCAAAGTTTGGCGGCGAGTAAATCTTCCAGTTTTCGTTGATCAATGGCGAACAGGCGGATGCCCTCTGCCAATTTTTCTACAGCCATTGGATCCTGATTATGCTCCCAACGGAAATCTGCTTCGCTGATAGGTTCCGGACGACGGAAGCCCTGTGACAGCGGCACCAGTTTGCGCACCACCGGCTCTTCGCTCTCCTGCAACTGTTGCAGCAGGTTAGGGGCGATAGTCAGGCGATCACAGCCCACCAGCGCAAGAATCTGTTCGGTGCGGCGGAAGCTCGCGCCCATCACGATGGTGTTGTAGTTGTACTGCTTAAAGTAATCATAGATATTGCGCACCGATTTGACGCCCGGATCTTCTTCAACCACATAGGGGTCCATCGGTTTGCGGGCCTGATACCAATCGTAGATACGCCCGACGAACGGTGAAATCAGGAACACGCCGGCTTCCGCACAGGCTCGCGCCTGCGCAAAAGAGAACAGCAGCGTCAGGTTGCAATCGATACCCTCTTTTTGCAGCTCTTCAGCGGCACGAATACCTTCCCAGGTTGAAGCAAGCTTGATAAGAACTCTCGACTTATCAATGCCAAGCTCTTCGTAAAGTGCAATCAAATGGCGGGCTTTCGCGATGCTTTTTTCTTTATCAAACGAGAGACGAGCGTCCACCTCTGTTGAGACGCGTCCAGGAATGCTTTTCAGAATTTCCGCACCGAAATTGACCGCAAGTTTGTCACAGGCTTGAGCGACCTGAGCTTCTCGCGTGCCACCACGCTGTTTACCGTAAGCAATGGCATCATCAATCAGCGTTTGATAGTGCGCCAGACCTGCGGCCTTCAGTAATAGCGAGGGGTTGGTCGTCGCATCGATAGGTTGGTAATTGCGGATAGATTCAATGTCACCGCTGTCGGCAACAACCGTGGTGAATTTCTTGATGCTGTCTAACTGATTCATGACTATCTCCTTGAAATGCAAAGTCTAATTTGAGTGTTCCATGTCACTCGCGATGAAAATCCATCGTTGGCATAACTAAAAAGCATAGCAGATAGGCATGGCATTGTTGTTAATGACAGGTAACATAATGGCTCTGATTTTCTAACATTTTTGCAAGACGTTGCTGATATTATGGTGATGTTCAAAGTTTAGAACGCGCGCAAGCGTGATACTACGTGGCCCTAAAGCGATCTTAACGTGACCTTACGACCCTTGAGAATGATAAAAAAGGAACGAAGAAATGGACGAACAACTAAGACAAAGTGCCCTCGATTTTCATGAATTCCCTGTACCTGGGAAAATTCAGGTTTCGCCAACCAAACCGCTGGCGACCCAGCGTGACTTGGCATTGGCCTACTCTCCAGGCGTTGCTGCACCTTGTCTTGAGATTGAAAAAGACCCCCTTGCGGCTTACAAATACACCGCACGTGGCAACCTGGTCGGCGTGATTTCCAACGGCACTGCGGTGCTAGGGCTGGGTAATATTGGCGCACTGGCGGGCAAGCCGGTGATGGAAGGTAAGGGTGTTCTGTTTAAGAAATTCGCCGGTATTGACGTGTTCGATATCGAAGTCGATGAAATGGACCCGGACAAACTGATTGAGGTGATTGCTGCACTTGAGCCAACGTTCGGCGGCATTAACCTGGAAGATATTAAAGCGCCAGAGTGTTTCTACATCGAGAAAAAACTGCGCGAGCGCATGAACATTCCTGTGTTCCATGACGATCAGCATGGGACGGCCATCATCTGTACTGCGGCGGTGCTTAACGGCCTACGTGTAGTTGAGAAGAATATCTCTGATGTCCGTTTAGTGGTTTCTGGCGCGGGCGCATCGGCTATCGCTTGTATGAACCTGCTGGTGCAGCTAGGTATCCAGAAACACAACATCGTTGTCTGTGATTCCAAAGGCGTTATCTACAAGGGCCGTGAAGAGAACATGGCTGAGACCAAAGCGGCCTACGCGGTGGAAGATAACGGCAAGCGCACACTCGACGAAGTGATTGAAGGTGCGGATATTTTCCTCGGCTGTTCAGGCCCGAAAGCCATGAGCCAGGAGATGGTCAAGAAGATGGCGCGTGCACCACTGATTCTGGCGCTGGCAAATCCGGAGCCGGAAATTCTGCCGCCGCTGGCAAAAGAAGTGCGCCCTGATGCGATTATCTGCACCGGTCGTTCTGATTTCCCTAACCAGGTTAACAACGTGCTGTGCTTCCCGTTCATCTTCCGTGGTGCGCTGGATGTTGGCGCAACGGCGATTAACGAAGAGATGAAACTGGCTGCGGTTCATGCGATTGCCGAACTGGCTCACGCTGAGCAGAGCGATGTCGTGGCTTCCGCCTACGGTGAAGAAGAGCTGACTTTCGGCCCTGATTACCTGATTCCAAAACCATTCGACCCGCGCCTTATCGTGCAAATCGCACCAGCGGTGGCGAAAGCAGCGATGGAGACCGGTGTGGCAACGCGCCCGATTCAGGACTTTGATGCTTATCGCGAAAAACTGACCGAGTTCGTCTACAAAACCAACCTGTTTATGAAGCCTATTTTCTCCCAGGCCCGCAAAGATCCAAAACGTGTGGTGCTGACGGAAGGTGAAGAGGCGCGTGTACTACATGCGACTCAGGAGCTGATTACGCTTGGTTTGGCAAAACCGATTCTGATTGGTCGTCCGGCGGTTATCGAAATGCGCCTGAAAAAACTTGGCCTGCAAATGCAAGCCGGGCGCGATTTTGAGATCGTGAATAACGAATCCGATCCGCGTTTCAAAGAGTACTGGAATGAGTACTACAACATCATGAAACGCCGCGGTATTACGCAAGAGCAGGCGCAGCGCGCGGTGATTAGTAACACCACCGTTATCGGTGCAATTATGGTGCACCGTGGTGAAGCGGATGCCATGATTTGCGGGACCATCGGTGAGTATCATGAGCACTTCTCCGTGGTGGAAAAGCTGTTCGGCTATCGTGAAGGCGTCAAAGCTGCGGGGGCGATGAACGCGCTGCTGCTGCCAAGTGGCAACACCTTTATTGCTGATACCTATGTTAATGACGATCCGTCGCCAGAAGAGCTGACAGAAATTACCTTGTTAGCCGCAGAAACGGTGCGTCGCTTTGGTATCGAGCCAAAAGTCGCGTTGTTGTCGCATTCCAACTATGGTTCCTCCGATTCGAAAGCGGCATGCAAGATGCGCAAAACGCTGGAGATGGTACGCGAACGTGCGCCAGAGCTGGAAATTGACGGTGAAATGCATGGTGATGCGGCGCTGGTGGAAAGCATTCGTAACGAACGTATGCCTGACAGCCCACTGAAAGGTTCGGCAAATATCTTGATCATGCCAAACGTCGAAGCGGCACGTATTAGCTACAACTTGTTGCGTGTTTCCAGTTCCGAAGGGGTGACAGTCGGGCCAGTATTAATGGGCGTGGCAAAACCGGTGCACGTGTTAACACCGATTGCGTCTGTTCGTCGTATTGTGAATATGGTGGCGCTGGCAGTTGTTGAGGCGCAGACCGTTCCGCTGTGATTTAAACCCAATCCTTAACCGGCAAGAAATCACGATACAAGGCAGCCTCCGGGCTGCCTTCTTCTGGCTGATAGTTATATTCAAAGCGGACCAGCGGCGGCATCGACATTAAAATCGACTCTGTACGCCCACCTGTCTGCAAACCAAACAGCGTTCCGCGATCCCACACCAGGTTAAATTCTACATAACGGCCACGGCGATAAAGCTGGAAGTCGCGCTCGCGCTCGCCCCACGGCAACGCCTTGCGGCGTTCGACAATCGGCAGATAAGCGTCCAGGTAACCCTTACCCACAGCTTGCATAAAGCTGAAGCAATGTTCGAAATTCGGGGTGTTCAGATCGTCAAAGAACAGGCCACCAATACCGCGTTGCTCGTTGCGATGCTTAATAAAGAAATAATCGTCGCACCACTTTTTGTAACGCGGGAATACGTCATCGCCAAAAGGCTTGCACAAGTCTTGCGCAGTTTTGTGCCAGTGAATGGCATCTTCTTCAAAACCGTAAAAAGGCGTTAAGTCAAAACCGCCGCCAAACCACCACACCGGGTCACAATCTGGCTTTTGTGCAATGAAAAAGCGCACGTTGGCGTGGCTGGTGGGAATGTACGGGTTGAGCGGATGCACCACCAGGGAGACGCCCATAGCTTCAAAGCTGCGCCCGGCAAGTTCCGGGCGATGCGCTGTCGCAGACGCAGGCATTGCCTCGCCATGAACGTGGGAGAAGTTAACGCCCGCTTGCTCAAAGATATTCCCACCACGTAACACCCGGCTGCGCCCGCCGCCACCGCCTTCACGTTGCCAGCTATCTTCTTCAAACGCAGCGCCATCAATATTGCTCAGTTGCTGGCAGATGGTGTCCTGCAATTGCAGCAGGAATTGTTTTACGGACTCAATATCTGGCAAGTTCATAGGTATCAACGTTTCTTACTGTGGGCTTTTTGGTTATCAAACCAATTGAAGTAGCTAATGATGCCCGAGGCAATCGCATTAGCAATTTTCTGGCGGAACGCGGCGGTGCCTAGTAGCTTTTCTTCACCCGGGTTGGTGATGAATGACGTTTCAACCAGTACGGAAGGTATCGACGGCGATTTCAATACCACAAACGCCGCTTGTTCCGTGTTGCGGCTATGCAGTTTATGCACTGGCTTTATCTGCTTAAGAATGTGCGAACCGAGCGTCAGGCTGTTTTTAATGGTGTCAGTTTGCACCAGGTCAAACAGCACCTGTTGTAGATACTGGTCTTTATGTTTGACCTTGCTGCCTGCGACATCATCGGCGGCGTTTTCTTTATCAGAAAGGTATTTTGCCATGGCGCTACTGGCACCTCGATTGGAAAGGGCAAACACCGACGCACCGGCAGCTGATGGGTTGGTGAAACCATCAGCATGAATCGACATAAAGAGATCGGCCCCGTGTTTGTGGGCTATTTCTACGCGATCGTACAGCGGAATAAATTCATCACTGGTACGTGTGAGTTTGGCCTCTATCCCATTGCTTTTTAGTATGTTTCGTACATTTTTAGCAATGGCCAGTACGACATGTTTCTCTTTAGAACCATTATGGCCAATCGCGCCGGTATCAATACCGCCGTGGCCTGGGTCGAGCATCACTACCCGGCGGCCACCCGATTTTTTGCTGGGCTTGCTGTGATGAGTGGTGGTTTTGAGAGGTTTAGTTTCCGAGCTGGCCAAAGCCTTATTTACGCCCGTTAACGTTAAAGCAGCCAATCCAGTAAGCAGTAACTGGCGGCGGGTAGTCAGATGCGTCAGTGATTTAATTTTGCTCATGCGGCTAATATTTTTATCTTAAAAATTGCAGATAGGCATTTATAGCGTATCGGCAAAGGGTAAACGACAAGCATTTATGGGATTTTCATTACCAAAAATGAATGAGTGGCTAGTATGTCATTTTTTGCTTCGTTTTGCGGCAGATATTGGCTAAACAGAAACTTAACGCCATAATCACTCTTTTAGACTTTCGGGTGGCTAATACCATGGAAATACGAGTTTTTCGCCAGGATGATTTCGAAGAAGTCATTACGCTTTGGGAACGTTGCGACTTACTGCGTCCATGGAACGATCCTGAAATGGACATTGAACGTAAACTCAATCATGACGCGGATCTGTTTTTAGTGGCAGAAGTAGGCGGTGAAGTGGTTGGTTCGCTGATGGGTGGCTATGACGGTCACCGGGGTTCAGCATATTATCTTGGAGTTCATCCCGAATATCGTGGTCGCGGTATCGCTAATGCGCTATTAAGCCGTCTTGAGAAAAAGCTCATCGCGCGCGGCTGCCCAAAAATTCAAATCATGGTGCGTGAAGAAAACGACCTGGTGATTGGCATGTATGAGCGGCTCGAGTATGAGCAGCAAGATGTGATGCTACTCGGCAAGCGATTGATTGAAGACCAGGAATATTAATGCCTGTGCTGTATCCACCTTCGGATTACGATACTCACGGTAATCTGAAAACACCTTTGTTGTTCTGGTGTACCCTTCTTTTGCAGGCGCGAACCTGGTTTGTTCTGGTGCTGGCGGCGGCATCCCGTCAACAGGGCGATGCCATCCTTGGTGTTTTCTATCCTGACCGCGACAATTTCTGGTTTGGGCTATTGCCTGGCGTTCCTGCTGCATTGGCCTTTATGATCAGTGGTCGCCGACATTTGTATCCCCGCGTTTGGGCAGCGGTGCGCTGGGTGTTAATTGCAGCACAATTGGTGCTACTGACCTGGCAGTTATTGCTGCTGTGGCAAGGTGAGGATCTGACAGGAGTAACTTTGCTCCTGCTGCTTGCCGATTTATTTGCCTTGTGGTGGTTAGCCACCAGTCGTCGTTTACGGGATTACTTCATCATCAATCGTGAATAACCGGGCACTTTTGGGAAAGTTTGCACTCCAAAGCGCGTATCCATGCTTAATAAGGAATTTCTGATGAAAAAACTGCGCCTGATGTTATTGGGGCTGCCGCTGGTGTTAGCAGGCTGTTCGACGCTGTCATCCGTCAACTGGTCTGCGGCAAATCCGTGGAACTGGTTTGGTTCGTCGATTGAAGTTAGTGAAAAGGGCGTAGGGGAGTTAAATGCCAGCACGCCAATGGATGAAAAAGCGGTCAGCAGCGCGTTGAATGATAACTACCGTTTACGCAGCGGCATGAAAACCGATAAAGGTGAGATTGTTCGCTTCTATGAAGCGATGGATGACAAAACCGTGATGGTTGTTGTCAATGGCGAAAAAGGCACAGTAAGCCGCGTTGACGTTATGGATAGCAACATCGAAACCGATAGTGGCGTGAAGATTGGTACCACTTTTAGCTCTCTGTATGACAAAGCATTTGGTGCGTGTGTCAAAGGGACTGAAGATGATAGCGCAGGTGTTGAGTGCAAGGCCAAAGATAGCCAGCATATCAGCTACATTTTTAGCGGCGAATGGCATGGCGGGCAGGAGTTGATGCCGTCTGACGATACGCTCAAAAACTGGAAGATCAGTAAAATTATCTGGCGTCGATAAAAATAACCGCTGGCTTGCGCCTTCTCAATAAGGTGCTGCCGGAATTGGGTATCATAAGGGAATAAACGCCACGTAGAGTGGCGTGTGTTTTTTAGGAGGATTCATGTCTCGTGTTCAAACTGGCATTCTGCCAGAACATTGTCGCGCCGCCATTTGGCTGGAAGCGAGTATTCAGGGTGATTTCGATGCTATTCGCCAGGGCTGTAAAACCTTTAATCAATCACTGATTACGTTTCAGGATAAATTCCCTGATGCGAATTTAGGGGCTGTGGTGGCATTTGGTCACGACCTGTGGTGCGATCTCAGTGGCGGTGTGGGTGCGACTGAGTTGAAAAACTTTGCTCCATTGGGCAAGGGCCTTGCGCCAGCGACCCAGCACGATGTGATGATCCATATTCTTTCTCTGCGCCATGACGTGAATTTCTCTGTCGCGCAGGCAGCGCTTACAGCGTTTGGCGACGCACTGAAAATTGAAGAAGAGATCCATGGTTTCCGTTGGGTTGAAGATCGCGATTTGAGCGGTTTTGTTGATGGCACCGAAAACCCACAGGGCGAAGAGACTCGCCGCGAAGTGGCGGTGATTAATGACGGTGTGGATGCGGGCGGAAGCTACGTTTTCGTCCAGCGCTGGGAGCATAATCTCAAGCAGCTTAATCGCATGAGTGTGTCCGATCAGGAGATGATCATTGGCCGTACCAAAGAGGCGAATGAAGAAATTGATGGCGACGAACGCCCGGATACATCTCACCTGACCCGTGTTGATTTGAAAGAAAACGGCAAAGGCCTGAAGATTGTGCGCCAAAGTTTGCCGTACGGCACCGCCAGCGGCACTCATGGTCTGTACTTCATCGCGTATTGCGCACGTTTACACAACATTGAGCAGCAATTGCTGAGTATGTTTGGCGAAACCGACGGTAAGCGTGATGGCATGCTGCGTTTCACCAAACCGGTGACCGGCGGTTATTATTTCGCGCCATCGCTGGATAAGTTGTTAAGCCTGTAGTCTTTGATGGCGGGTGGCGCTTGCGCTTACCCGCCCTACAAAACACGTCATATCAGGTGATGCAGGTCGGATAAGCGTCAGCGCCATCCGGCATTTTTCCTCCGTCAACGACTTACCCGCGTCTTATACCCCTTTCTTATTGCAAATCACCAAACGATATATAAAACCGTTACAGCTTTGACACTCGTTATAAATACACTGGTAACCATTAAACATGCTCGTTATCACATTTATAAGGGTGCCCAATGGCCAAAACGTCCGTTAAAAAAGTCTGGAGCGCGATTGTTGTTTCTGCACTGCTGGCAGGCTCAGCCCACGCCACAGAACTGTTGAACAGCTCTTATGATGTGTCTCGCGAGCTGTTTGCGGCCCTCAATCCCGCCTTCCAGAAACAATGGGAGCAGGAAAACAGCGGCGACAAACTGGTGATTAAACAATCTCATGCCGGGTCATCAAAACAGGCGCTGGCGATTTTGCAGGGTTTAAAAGCAGACGTTGTAACTTATAACCAGGTTTCCGATGTGCAGATTTTGCATGATAAAGGCAATCTGATCCCTGCCGACTGGCAGAAGCGTTTGCCGAATAACAGCTCGCCGTTCTACTCCACCATGGCCTTCCTGGTACGTAAGGGCAACCCGAAGAATATTCACGACTGGAGCGATTTGGTTCGCCCGGACGTAAAACTGATTTTCCCTAATCCTAAAACCTCCGGTAACGCGCGTTACACCTATTTAGGCGCGTGGGGCGCGGCAAACAAAGCTGACGGCGGCGATAAAGCCAAAACTGAACAGTTTATGACGCAGTTCCTGAAAAACGTGGAAGTGTTTGATACAGGCGGCCGTGGCGCTACCACAACCTTTGTTGAGCGTGGCCTGGGCGACGTGCTGATTAGCTTTGAATCTGAAGTGAACAACATCAGCAAGCAGTACGAAAAAGACGGCTACGAAGTGGTGGTGCCGAAGGTCAATATTCTGGCTGAATTCCCGGTTGCCTGGGTGGATAAAAACGTTAAAGCCAACGGCACGGAAAAAGCGGCAAAAGAGTATCTGAACTTCCTGTATACCCCGGCGGCGCAAACCATCATTACCGATTATTACTACCGCGTGAATAACCCGCAGGTGATGGAAAAGCTGAAGGATAAATTCCCGCAGACGGAACTGTTCCGCGTGGAAGATGAATTTGGCGGCTGGCCTGAGGCGATGAAAACCCATTTCGCCAGCGGCGGTGAGTTCGACAAGCTTGTAGCGGCGGGGCATAAGTAAATGTTTGCTGTTTCCTCCAAACGCGTGCTGCCGGGCTTTACCTTAAGCCTTGGCACCAGTTTGCTGTTTGTCTGCCTGATTTTACTGCTGCCGCTCAGCGCGCTGGTGATGCAGCTTTCCGAGATGACGCTGGCGCAGTATTGGGAAGTGATCACTAACCCGCAGGTTGTCGCCGCGTATAAGGTGACGCTGCTATCGGCGGGCGTGGCCTCTATCTTCAACGGTTTCTTTGGCATGCTGATGGCGTGGATTTTAACGCGCTATCAGTTTCCTGGCCGTAGCCTGCTCGATGCGCTGATGGATTTACCGTTCGCGCTGCCAACGGCGGTGGCAGGTTTAACGCTCGCCGGGCTATTTTCAGTTAACGGCTGGTACGGCGAATGGCTGGCGCAGTTCGGCATTAAAGTCACTTATACCTGGTTGGGCATCGCCGTTGCGATGGCGTTCACCAGCATTCCGTTTGTGGTGCGAACCATTCAGCCGGTACTTGAAGAGTTGGGCCCGGAATATGAAGAGGCAGCAGAAACGCTGGGGGCAACGCGTTGGCAGAGTTTCCGCCGCGTGATTTTGCCTGAGCTTTCTCCGGCATTGATGGCGGGCGTTGCGCTCTCGTTCACCCGCAGCCTAGGTGAGTTTGGCGCGGTGATATTTATCGCCGGGAACATCGCCTGGAAAACCGAAGTGACGTCGCTGATGATTTTTGTGCGTTTGCAGGAGTTCGATTACCCGGCAGCCAGCGCGATTGCTTCGGTGATCCTTGCCGCTTCACTGCTGCTGCTGTTTACCATTAACACGTTGCAAAGTCGCTTTGGTCGACGCGTGGTAGGTCACTGATGACGGACGTAACTGAATTGAAAAGCTATCGCCGCACGGGATTTAACTGGGGCAAATGGACACTGATTGGCCTCGGCGTACTAATTTCGTTTTTGCTGCTGGTGTTACCGGTGGCCTCTATTTTCGCTCAGGCCTTTTCGAAAGGGCTGATGCCTGCGCTGCAGAATATTGTCGACCCAGATATGCTGCACGCAATCTGGTTAACCGTGATGATTGCGCTGATTACTGTGCCGGTAAACCTGGTGTTCGGTATTTTGCTTGCCTGGCTGGTTACACGTTTTGATTTCCCTGGTCGCCAGTTGTTATTAACACTGCTTGATATTCCATTCGCGGTTTCGCCAGTGGTGGCGGGTCTGGTTTATTTGCTGTTTTACGGTTCGAACGGTCCGCTTGCAGGCTTGATGGATGCCCATAACATCCAGATTATGTTCGCCTGGCCGGGTATGGTACTGGTCACTATTTTCGTGACCTGCCCGTTTGTAGTGCGTGAGCTGGTGCCAGTGATGCTGAGCCAGGGCAGCCAGGAAGATGAAGCGGCGATTTTACTCGGTGCATCCGGTTGGCAGATGTTCCGTCGTGTCACTTTACCGAATATTCGCTGGGCGCTGCTTTACGGCGTGGTGTTAACCAATGCACGTGCGATTGGTGAATTTGGTGCCGTGTCGGTGGTTTCCGGTTCTATTCGCGGCGAGACATTCTCGCTGCCGTTACAGATTGAATTGCTACAGCAGGACTACAACACAGTCGGCTCGTTTACCGCCGCTGCGTTATTAACCCTGATGGCAATCGTTACGTTGTTCTTAAAGAGTGCGGTGCAGTGGCGTTTGAATAGCCAGGAAAAACGCCTGCAACAGGAGGGAAATCATGAGCATTGATATTACCAATATTAAGAAGTCTTTTGGTCGCACCCAGGTGCTGAATGATATCTCTCTGGATATCCCTTCTGGCCAAATGGTGGCATTGCTGGGGCCGTCAGGTTCAGGCAAAACCACGTTGCTGCGTATTATCGCGGGCCTTGAGCACCAGAACAGCGGGCGTATTAGTTTCCATGGCACCGATGTGAGCCGCATTCACGCACGCGATCGGAAAGTGGGATTTGTGTTCCAGCATTACGCACTGTTCCGCCATATGACGGTGTTCGACAATATCGCCTTCGGCCTGACGGTGTTGCCACGCCGCGAACGTCCTTCTGGCGCAGCGATTAAACAGAAAGTGACGCGTTTGCTGGAGATGGTGCAGCTATCCCATCTGGCAGATCGATTCCCGGCGCAGCTTTCCGGCGGGCAGAAGCAACGTGTCGCTTTAGCACGTGCATTGGCGGTTGAGCCACAAATCCTGCTGCTTGATGAGCCGTTTGGTGCACTGGATGCGCAGGTGCGTAAAGAACTTCGCCGCTGGTTACGCCAACTGCATGAAGAGCTGAAATTCACCAGTGTGTTCGTTACTCACGACCAGGAAGAAGCGATGGAAGTTGCGGATAGGGTTGTGGTGATGAGCCAGGGGAATATCGAGCAGGTTGATACACCGGAAGCGGTATGGCGTGAACCAGCGACGCGCTTCGTGTTGGAATTTCTCGGTGAAGTTAATCGCATGAAAGGCACTATTCGCGGTAGCCAATTCCACGTTGGGGCACACCGTTGGCCGTTGGGCTTCACACCAGCTCACCAGGGGGCGGTGGATTTGTTCCTGCGTCCGTGGGAAGTGGATGTCAGCCGCCGTACCAATCTGGATTCCCCATTGCCTGTGCAAGTGCTGGAGATCAGTCCTCGCGGGCATTACATGCAATTAGTTGTGCAGCCGCTTGGCTGGTACGACGAACCGTTAACGGTGGTTCTGCGTGAAGATCATGTTCCTGTGCGCGGTGAACGACTGTTCGTGGGCCTGCAACATGCACGTTTGTATGATGGGAAGAATCGAATTCAGCCTACTTATAATGGCCAACTAGACCTGGCGCAGACTGCCTGATAAGTTTATTGAACAACACGACACGCAAAAGCGGCCCACGTGGCCGCTTTTCTTATATCTGGATAGGCAAGTGAACACCTTAGAAAGCACGATTGGCAATACGCCTCTGGTTAAGTTACAGCGCACCGGGCTCGAAAACGGCAGTGAAATCTGGGTAAAGCTGGAAGGAAATAATCCGGCAGGCTCGGTAAAAGACAGAGCTGCACTTTCTATGATTGTACGTGCGCAAGCTCGCGGTGAAATCTCCCCAGGCGATACGCTCATTGAAGCGACCAGCGGTAATACCGGCATTGCGCTGGCGATGATTGCGGCGCTAAAAGGTTATCGAATGAAGCTTTTAATGCCCGATAACATGAGCATGGAACGCAAAGCGGCGATGCAAGCCTATGGCGCAGAATTGATTCTGGTGACCAAAGAGCAGGGCATGGAAGGTGCCCGTGAACTCGCTCGTTTGATGGAGGAACGTGGCGAGGGCAAAGTTCTCGACCAGTTTAATAATCCCGATAACCCCTATGCACACTACAGCACCACCGGGCCAGAGATCTGGCAGCAAACTCAGGGGCGCATCACGCATTTTGTCTCCAGTATGGGCACCACCGGAACGGTAACAGGCGTGAGTCAGTTTATGCGTGAGCAAGATAAAAAAGTGACCATCGTTGGTTTACAGCCGGAAGATGGCAGCAGTATTCCTGGGATTCGCCGCTGGCCTGAAGAATGGCTACCGAAGATCTTCAACCCTGACCTGGTTGATGAAGTGATTGATATGTCACAAGTTGAAGCCGAGAGAACCATGCGTCGTATGGCGCGTGAAGAGGGGATTTTCTGTGGAGTGAGTTCGGGTGGTGCGGTTGCTGGCGCGTTGCGCGTTGCGCAGGCAAACCCTGGATCTGTAGTGGTGGCGATTATCTGCGATCGTGGCGATCGTTATTTATCGACTGGAGTGTTTGGCGAAGAGAGTTATTCGCAAGGCTCAGGAATCTGATTCTAAAGCATGCAAAAAAAAACGGCACCTCAGGCAGAGGTGCCGTTTTCAATTGTGTGGACAGCTTACTTCTTGATGCGGATTACCGGGGTTTCACCCACAGTCACGCTACCAGTCAGTTTGATCAGCTCTTTGATTTCATCCATGTTGGAGATAACAACCGGAGTCAGGGTAGACTTCGCTTTCTCTTCCAGCAGGGCCAAATCGAACTCGATAACTACGTCGCCTTTCTTAACGCGCTGGCCTTCTTCTGCGATGCGTTTGAAGCCTTCGCCTTTCAGTTCAACAGTGTCGATACCGAAGTGGACGAACAACTCAATGCCGCTATCGGATTCGATAGAGAAAGCATGGTTAGTTTCGAAGATTTTACCGATGGTGCCGTCAACCGGAGCAACCATTTTGTTGCCAGTCGGTTTAATTGCAATGCCATCACCAACAATCTTCTCGGCGAAAACCACATCTGGAACATCTTCAATGTTTACGATTTCGCCAGAAAGTGGGGCAACAATCTCAATGGTTCCGGTGTCTTTTTTATCATCAGAAACCAGAGATTTCAGTTTATCAAACAAACCCATGATCTTCTCCTAAGCAGTAAATTGGGCCGCATCCGGTGGATTAGCAGATTGTTTTTTCTTCAATGAACTTGTTAACCAGCGTCATTAACTCGTCCGTTGTCGGTTGAGCAAGAGCTTGCTCTGCTAACACCTTCGCATCTTCGAAGTTCGTGTTACGAATAATCTTCTTAATGCGCGGGATAGAAATGGAACTCATACTAAATTCGTCCAGACCCATTCCCAGCAACAGAAGTGTAGCACGTTCGTCGCCTGCAAGCTCACCACACATACCGGTCCATTTACCTTCTGCATGAGAAGCATCAATAACTTGCTTAATCAGAGTCAGTACAGACGGTGACATTGGCTGGTAAAGATGTGAAATCATATCATTACCACGGTCAACTGCCAGGGTGTACTGTGTCAGATCATTGGTACCGATACTGAAGAAGTCGACTTCTTTAGCCAAATGGCGAGCAATTGTAGCCGCAGCCGGAGTCTCAACCATCACGCCAACTTCGATAGTTTCGTCAAACGCTTTGCCTTCTTCACGCAACTGCGCCTTCATGATTTCGATCTCAGCTTTCAGTGCACGCACTTCTTCAACAGAGATGATCATTGGGAACATGATACGTAATTTACCGAATACAGAAGCTCGCAGGATAGCGCGAACCTGAGCGTACAGGATCTCTTTACGATCCATAGCAATACGTACTGCACGCCAGCCCAGGAACGGGTTCTCTTCTTTCGGGAAGTTCATGTACGGCAGCTCTTTGTCGCCACCGATATCCATGGTACGTACGATAACTGCTTGTGAGCCACAGGCTTCAGCAACAGCTTTGTACGCCGCGAACTGCTCATCTTCAGTCGGCAGTGAATCGCGGTCCATGAACAGGAATTCTGTACGATACAGACCTACACCTTCTGCACCATTACGCTCAGCACCGTCCACATCACGAACAGTACCGATGTTTGCGCATACTTCTACCTGATGACCATCGAGAGTAATTGCTGGCAGATCTTTCAGTTTCGCCAGTTCAGCTTTCTCAGAAGCTTCTTGCTGCTGTACAGCACGCAGAGCTTCGATCTCTTCGTTGGTTGGGTTAACGTAAACTTTATTGTTAACGGCATCGAGGATCAGGTAATCGCCGTTCTTCACCTGGTTGGTCACGCTACCAGTACCAACAATCGCAGGCAGCTCAAGAGAACGCGCCATGATGGAGGTGTGGGAGGTACGGCCACCGATATCGGTGATGAAACCCAGAACCTTTTGCAGGTTAAGCTGTGCGGTTTCAGATGGCGTCAAATCTTTTGCGACCAGGATAACTTCATCCTGAATGGCGCTAAGGTCAATAATTGCCAGACCAAGGATATTGCGCAGCAGACGCTTACCGATATCACGTACGTCAGCCGCACGTTCTTTCAGGTATTCATCGTCTAATTCTTCCAGCGCGACCGCCTGGCCTTCGATAATTTCGTGAGCAGCTGCATCAGCAGTCACTAACTTATCTGTGATAAGGGCTATGATTTCCTGCTCAAGCTCTTCGTCTTCCAGCAACATAATGTGGCCTTCGAAGATAGCTTCCTTTTCTTCACCGAAGGTCTCGCCAGCTTTAATTTTGATCGCTTCTAATTGTGCTGACGCTTTAGCGCGTCCACTTAAGAAACGTTCAACTTCCTGCGCAACTTTGTCGGCAGAAATTTTCTTCCGGTCGATGACAATTTCATCTTCCTTCAGCAAAAGTGCCTTGCCGAAAGCGATACCCGGGGATGCTAAAATGCCTGAAATCATAACCCTACCTTACTTGTGACTGATATTTACGAAGAACCCAGAACTTACTCGAGTTCAGCCATCAGTTTTACCAAATGCTCAACTGCTTTCTGATCATCTTCACCTTCAGCGGAGATGGTCACAACAGTACCTTGGGTCAGACCCAGAGTTTGCAGTTTGAACAGGCTTTTCGCGCTTGCGCTTTTGCCGTTGGAGGTCACAGTGATCTCAGAAGTGAAGCCTTTAGCTTCTTTAACAAACTGAGCAGCAGGGCGGGTATGCAGACCGTTTGGAGCGGTAATGGTAACTTCTTGCTGGAACATTGTATTTCCCCAACTTATAGGTTTTGTGTTGTGGAACTAAAGTCTAGCCTGGTGGCAAAACTTTAGCCTGTATAGTTAGCGCCGTGTTAATTGTAACTCTACGCGACACAGGATGCTTTCGGAAACCACGAAATGTGTTTTGGTATCGACCATGCGCTTCGCGGCTCGCTCGTCATTAATCATTATGCCGTGAAATGTGATTTTGCACCAAATCGTTAAATCGATTCAGCAGATGTACGTCACGTTTTTCGATTAATTTCGCGCATCAAAATAATTTGCTGGATAGATACCAGACATGGCGAAGTGACGCAATGGCAGGGAGGCCAAAAGTTTGACGTATGCCACAAAAAAGCACCCGTTTGGGTGCTTTTTTACACTGATTCACCTGATTGGCATCACTGCTGGAGTTCTTTTTCAGTGAAAAGATCGGCAAACAGAGCGGTACTCAGATAACGTTCCCCAGAAGAAGGGAGTATAACCACAATGTTTTTATTGGTAAATGCTTCATCTTCCTGAAGTTTTAGCGCAGCGGCAACCGCAGCGCCGGAAGAGATACCCGCCAGAATACCTTCTTCTTCCATCAACTGCCGTGCCGTTGAAATAGCTTCTTCATTGGTGATAGCAATCACTTTGTCGATAAGCTTCAAGTCGAGGTTACCAGGGATGAAACCGGCACCGATACCCTGAATTTTATGAGGGCCAGGCTTAAGTTCTTCACCGGCCAGTGCCTGAGCAATAACCGGCGAATCAGTAGGCTCTACGGCGACAGTAATCAGATCCGTTTTACCTTTGGTGTTTTTAATGTAACGGCTCACGCCCGTTAGCGTGCCGCCAGTACCTACACCCGAAATAAATACGTCTACTTCACCGTCGGTATCTTCCCAGATTTCTGGGCCAGTGGTTTTTTCGTGGATTTCTGGGTTGGCTGGGTTGCTAAACTGCTGGAGCAAAAGGAATTTCTCTGGGTTGCTGGCAACAATTTCTTCTGCTTTCTGAATGGCACCTTTCATGCCCTTCGCGCCTTCAGTTAATACCAGGTTGGCACCCAGTGCTTTCAGCAGTTTGCGACGTTCGATACTCATGGTTTCAGGCATGGTCAGCGTGAGCTTATAACCTCGTGCGGCGGCAACATATGCCAATGCAATACCGGTATTACCACTTGTTGGTTCGACTAACTCCACACCAGGCTTCAGCACACCGCGTTTTTCGGCATCCCAAATCATATTGGCCCCGATACGGCATTTTACGCTAAAGCTCGGGTTACGGGACTCTACCTTGGCCAGGATGCGTCCATTACCGATGCGGTTCAGTCGAACCAGCGGCGTATGACCGATAGTCAGAGAGTTGTCTTCATAGATCTTGCTCATAACCCGTCCTTAACTGTATGAAATTTGGGAAACCTCTTCAGCATACCTGCTTAGAAGTTATGCGGAAGTAAAGAAATCGCATATCTATATGTAGAAGGGAAATAAGCAGGAGCCAGAAGGAATAAGGAGTGGCATATATCCTTCATCTTTCAAGCTGCAGGTAAGCTTGGCTGCACTCCTTCGCTCCAGTCACTTACTTTAGTAAGGACCTGAGGATTCTCTCACTTTCCATCTACCTGCAACTTGAATGATTTTAGGTATAAAAAGTCACTTCCACATAGCATGTTTTGGACGATAGCAGTCGACCCACATGGCGGTAGCACCACAGACTGCGACTGGCATGATAACCAGATTCAGGAAAGGGATAAGTGTAAACAGACTGACGAGTGAGCCAAACTGCATGTTAATGATTTTCTTCTCACGCAATGAGATGCGCATTTCTTTAAATGGCACTTTATGATTATCAAATGGGTAGTCGCAGTACTGGATAGCCAGCATCCAGGCGCTAAATAAGAACCATAGAACAGGTGCGACGGTTTGGCCGATACCAGGGATGAAGTAGAGAATCAGTAATACAAGCGCTCGCGGCAGATACCAGGAGAGCTTTTGCCATTCGCGTTTCATAATCCGTGGAATATCTTTCATTATACCGAACACACCGGTATCCGGCGGTGTTGCGCCAGTCAGACGAGCTTCGAGCTGCTCTGCCAGTAATCCGTTAAAGGGGGCAGCAATCCAGTTGGCGATGGTTGAGAAGAAATAACCAAACACCAGCAAGATAGACACGACTGCCAGTGGCCAAATGAGATAGCTCAACCACTGTAACCAATCTGGAACGTAAGAAAGAAGGGTAGGAACCCAAACATCCAGGCGAGTAAACAACCACCAAAATGCTCCACCCATCAATAAAATATTGACTAATAATGGCAAGAGCACGAAGCGCCTGATTCCTGGCTGATGTACCAGCTTCCAGCCTTGCGAAAAGTAATAAACACCACTATGTGGCCCGGCTCCTGAATTTGAAACCATATCTGAACGAACTCCTTTTTGGTCATTACAATGACGTGCAGAGTTATCATAACTGAGTGCCAGGAGAAAAACTTACTAAGAAATGGTCGAAAAAACAGCGAAAAATCGATTTTGGTACATCTTTATGCTGAGAAAACAGTGTGCGGACTTGCACTTGAGCAGATGGGCAAATACTCTTAGTGAGTAAATGTTTGCCGCGGTGGCAAGGTGTTAGAACAACAGAGAATATAATGATGCAGGATTTGCGTCTGATATTAATCATTGTTGGCGCGATCGCCATAATAGCCTTACTGGTTCACGGCCTGTGGACAAGTCGTAAGGAACGTTCTTCCATTTTTCGTGATCGTCCAATGAAGCGCATGAAGTCAAAGCGTGACGAATACGAATCGGATGACGATGAGGCTGACGATGAGCAAGATGATGGAGTAGGTGAGGTGCGTGTGCGTCGGGTTAATCCTGCGCCAGAAACAACGACTCGCGAGCCAGAAATGCCTCGTCAGCCGCATGTTCCTCAACATCAGTATGAGCCACCTTACGCCTCTGCGGAGCCGCGTCAGAGTGCGCCTGTGCGTCAGCCTGAACCGGTTGTTTCGCGTCAGGAAGTTCCTGTTGCGCCTGTACATCAGCCAGCGCCTCAGCAACCTGCTGTCCATCAACCGATACAACAGCCTGTTCAAACGCCTCAGCCAGTTGCGCCGCAAGTGTCGGTCCAACCGGTGCAGCATACTGAACCTGCGCCGGAGCCAGTTGTTGCACAACCTGCTCCGACACCGGAACCACCGGTACGTCGTAAAGAGACGGTGATTGTACTGAACGTTTCGGCTCATGCTGGCAGCATGATTAACGGCGATGTGTTGTTAAACAGTATTCAGCAAGCGGGCTTTATCTTTGGCGAAATGAACATTTTCCACCGTCATCTTAGTCCAGATGGCAGCGGCCCAGTTCTATTTAGTCTTGCTAATATGGTTAAGCCTGGATCATTTGACCCAGAAAGCATGACGAATTTTGCCACACCTGGCGTGACAATTTTCATGCAGGTGCCGTCATATGGCGACCCAACGCAAAACTTTAAGTTGATGTTGCAGTCCGCACAGCACATCGCCGATGAAGTCGGTGGTGTAGTGCTCGACGACCAACGTCGTATGATGACGCCGCAAAAAATGCGTGAGTACCAGGACCGTATCCGCGAAGTGGTTGAAGCAAACGCAAGCCACTGATACAAATCCTGAACATGTTTCTCCCTAAACCCCCGCATGTCGGGGGTTTTTTATATTGATGGTGCGATATGGACACAATCGAACAACAAATTACTCAACTGCGAACCACGCTTCGCCATCATGAATACCTTTATCATGTACTTGATACTCCAGAAATCCCGGACGCGGAATATGACCGCCTGATGGCTGAATTGCGTTCTCTGGAAGACGCGCATCCTGAACTCATCACCCCTGATTCACCGACACAGCGCGTGGGTGCTGCTCCCTTAAGCGAATTTACCCAGGTTCGCCATGAAGTGCCGATGCTGTCGCTCGATAACGCCTTTGATGAGGCTAGCTACCTGGCGTTTAACAAACGAGTCCAGGACCGCTTAAAAAGCGCAGAGGCCATTACTTTTTGCTGTGAGCTGAAACTTGATGGCCTCGCGGTAAGCCTGCTATACGAAGATGGAGTTTTGGTTCGTGCCGCCACTCGTGGCGATGGTACGACTGGCGAAAATATCACAGCCAACGTGCGCACTATTCGTTCTATCCCTCTAAAACTGCGTGGCGAGAATATACCCCGTCGTCTGGAAGTTCGTGGTGAAGTGTTCTTGCCGCAGGCTGGTTTCGAAAAGATTAACGAGGAAGCACGTCGCACAGGCGGTAAAATCTTTGCTAACCCTCGTAATGCAGCAGCCGGATCTCTGCGACAACTCGATCCACGTATTACAGCGAAGCGCCCGTTAACTTTCTTCTGCTATGGCGTTGGTTTACTTGAAGGCGGCGAATTACCCGCTAGCCATCATGCACGTTTACAGCAGTTTAAAGAGTGGGGACTGCCGGTGAGCGACCGCATTCGCCTTTGTAATACACCGGAAGAAGTACTGGCGTTTTATCACCAGGTCGAAGCTGAACGTCCAAAATTAGGTTTTGATATCGACGGTGTGGTTATCAAAGTAGATTCACTTGCGCTGCAAGAAACACTCGGCTTTGTTGCTCGCGCACCGCGTTGGGCCGTGGCGTTTAAATTCCCAGCTCAGGAACAGATGACTTTTGTTCGTGACGTTGAGTTTCAGGTCGGGCGAACGGGGGCAATTACCCCTGTTGCTCGTCTGGAGCCGGTTCAGGTTGCAGGTGTGCTGGTCAGCAATGCCACATTACATAATGCAGATGAAATCGAGCGCCTGGGGTTAAGAATTGGCGATCGCGTAGTTATTCGCCGCGCGGGCGATGTAATCCCGCAAGTCGTAGGTGTAGTTGAGTCCGAACGTCCGGAGAATACCTCCGAGATTGTCTTCCCAACTCATTGTCCGGTTTGCGGTTCTGACGTTGAACGTGTTGAAGGAGAAGCGGTTGCGCGTTGCACCGGCGGCCTGATTTGTGGCGCACAGCGCAAAGAAGCGCTTAAGCATTTTGTCTCTCGTCGCGCGCTGGATGTAGACGGCATGGGCGATAAAATAATCGACCAACTGGTTGAGAAAGAATACGTTCATACGCCTGCGGATCTTTTCCGACTGACTGCCGGTAAACTTACCGGGCTTGACCGGATGGGACCTAAGTCTGCACAAAACGTAGTTGATGCGCTTGAGAAAGCTAAAGAGACCACGTTTGCGCGCTTCCTCTATGCACTTGGCATTCGCGAAGTGGGCGAAGCGACAGCCGCTGGTTTAGCCGCGCACTTTGGCACGCTGGATGCGCTAATTGCGGCAAGCATCGAAGATCTGCAAAAAGTGCCTGACGTGGGTATTGTGGTCGCCACTCATACGTTCAACTTCTTCGCTGAAGAGAGCAACCGGGAAGTTATTCGTCAGTTGACGGAAGAAGCGGGCGTTCACTGGCCTGCACCGGTGATTATCAAAGCGGAAGAGATCGATAGCCCATTTGCAGGAAAAACAGTCGTGCTGACAGGATCGCTGAGTATTATGTCACGCGATGATGCGAAGACTCGTTTGGTGGCCTTGGGTGCAAAAGTTGCAGGTAGTGTGTCGAAGAAAACCGATTTGGTCATTGCCGGTGAAGCTGCAGGTTCAAAGCTTGCAAAAGCACAAGAGCTAGGTATTGATGTGATTGATGAGGCTGAAATGATTCGCTTATTAGGTGAATGAAATGGATAAAGAGCAGCTTATTGAGATTGCTAATACCGTGATGCCATTCGGTAAATATAAAGGCCGCGTGCTGATTGACGTCCCGGAAGAGTACTTGCTGTGGTTTGCGCGTAAAGATGAATTTCCTCAAGGACATCTTGGTGAGCTGATGAGGCTCACTTTGCTTATTAAGACTGAAGGGTTGGAGGGGCTGGTGAAGCCCCTCAAAAGGCATTAACTAAGTGTTATCGGTGGCGGCTTTGGCTGCCACCTGCGTCTCTTTCTGATAACGGCGGGCTAGCACTGCGCATATCATCAACTGCAACTGGTGGAAGATCATTAGCGGCAGCACCATCATCCCGACTGTTGCGACCGGGAATAAGATATTTGCCATCGGAATACCATTCGCCAAACTCTTCTTCGAACCACAGAATACAATGGTAATTTCATCAGACTTGTTAAAGCCCAGCCGCCTTGCCACAAATATGTTGATGCTGATGACAATAGCCAGCAATACCAGACTTACCACCACAATAAACAGCAGTGAACCCAGGCCAACTTTGTGCCAGATCCCGTGTCTTACCGCCTCGCTAAACGCCGTGTAGATGACGAGCAGAATAGAAGTCTGGTCGGTTTTACCGATCCATTTTTTATGGCGTGCAACCCAATCACCAATCCATGGACGTGAAAGATGGCCTGCTACAAACGGCACCAGTAACTGCAACATGATGCTGCCGACCTGCTGTAAGCTTCCGCTTGCTCCATGAACATGCATCACCATGCCTACTAAAAGCGGCGACAGGAATATGCCGAGCAGGCTTGAAGCTGATGCTGCGCATACGGCTGCAGCTACGTTGCCCCCGGCAAGCGAGGTGAATGCAATGGCTGATTGCACTGTGGCAGGCAAAATACACAAATACAGAAAGCCAGTATAAATCTCCGGGCTCACATTGACTGGTGCCCACCAGGCGAACAATACGCCCAGAACCGGGAACAAAACGAACGTGCTGCACATGACCCACAGGTGTAAACGCCAGTGGCTGCTGCCAGCAATAATCGCTTCGCGCGAAAGTTTTGCGCCGTGCATAAAGAACAGCAGTGCGATAGCTGCGGTCGTTAGCCCTTCAAAAAAGCCAACAAAGCCGCCTTGAGCGGGGAAGAAAGACGCCAGTAATACGGTCACGATTAGCGTCAGCGTGAAGGGATCGAGTACGCGAAAGAGTTTCATCATTATTCCTCAAACTGTTGTAGAACTATTGTGCTTTTAATGTTTTTAGAAATAAAATTGATTTATTGAATGCATTAATGAATTAAATAGATGAATTATTCGCTGCGTCAGTTAAAAGTGTTTGTCGCTGTGGCTCATGCCGGGAGTTTTAGCCGGGCAGGGGAGCAGATTGGTCTGAGTCAATCTGCGGTTAGTCACAGTGTAAAAGAGTTAGAGACTGAGCTAGGTGTAAAGCTACTGGACCGCACAACACGAGAAGTCGTGCTGACGGAAGCAGGCCAACAATTGGCTTCCAGGCTTGAACGGCTGCTGGAAGAGTTGACCAGCACACTTTTGGATACACGCAGCGTTGGCCATCAGCTAAGCGGGATTGTGCGTGTCGCGGCGAGCCAGACTATCTCAGCCCACTTAATGCCGCAATCTATCGCTGCTGCGGCTATTGAGTTTCCTTCGATCCGTTTTGTGCTCCATGACCGCCCGCAGCAGTGGGTGTTGCAAAGTATTCGCCAGGGAGAAGTGGATTTTGGCATGGTTATCGATCCTATTCAGGCCAACGACCTGGATTGCGAAGTCGTGCTTTCCGAGCCGTTTTTGTTACTTTGCCGAAATGACCACCCGCTTGCCGCTCAATTACAAGTGCCATGGCAAGCATTACAAGGTGCAAACCTTGTACTACAGGATTACGCATCAGGCAGCCGCCCGTTGATCGATGATGCATTAATGCATCAGGGTATCGAGGCTAATATAGTTCAGCAGATTGGCCACCCGGCGACACTGTTTCCAATGGTCGAGGCGGGAATTGGTATTAGCGTTCTTCCGGCATTGGCATTGCCATTACCCAAAGAGCGCCCTCTTGTTGTCAGGCCCCTGGTTCCAGTTGTCGATCGGCAATTGATGTTGGTACGGCGGAAAAATCGCTCGCTTTCTCGTGCTGCTGAGGCTATCTGGCAAGTTGTTCGTCAACAGGCGCAGCAGTTAACCACTGCTCGCCTGAACGACCCACTTTTTAATAAATATTAGACATAGATATCAATCTGATGATCTACAGACGGTTTATTTACACCTTCCATTCGGGATTGTTGCTGTTCCTGTTTTTTCTCTGCGGCTTCTACTTGTTGGCGTTGTAGTTGTGCAAGTTGCGCCTGCAGCATTTTAATCTGTGTCTGAATCAGTTCCTGCTGTTTTTGCTTTTCTTCTGTTGTTCCGCTGCCATTGGCAATATCTTTCGCTTGCTGAGTTAGTTTCGTGATTTGCTGGGTGATACGGCTGATTTGTGATGCCAGGCTGTTGCCTGAGCTTGCTAAAGAACCGCTTGTGCTGGCTTGTGGTGAAGGTGTAGAGGTATTGATAGTGTTGCTCATAATAATTCCTCGAGGGATTAGATTAAGCAGTTATCGGCTAAACGCAGAAAAATCTTGAGAGAAGAAGGTGATAGCCATTGATTTTGGCAGGGTTAACGGGAGATGGATTAGAAATATGCATAGCCAAAAGGCGCTTTTATGCATAGGTGGGGGCTTTGAGACTCGCCCTTTGGTTCGTCTCCGTTGCGGTAGGTTCGAACCCTACGTGATGAGGTTCTGTGCTTCAGAAACGAAAAAAGCGCCAAAAGGCGCTTTTTTCTGAATTTGGTGGGTCGTGCAGGATTCGAACCTGCGACCAATTGATTAAAAGTCAACTGCTCTACCAACTGAGCTAACGACCCGAATGGTGGGTGATGACGGGCTCGAACCGCCGACCCCCTCCGTGTAAAGGAGGTGCTCTACCAACTGAGCTAATCACCCAAACTTCGGTACTGCTATTACAAGAGTAGATAATGGTGGGTGATGACGGGCTCGAACCGCCGACCCCCTCCGTGTAAAGGAGGTGCTCTACCAACTGAGCTAATCACCCAAATCTTATCTCTTGCTACACTGCGGAATCACTCACTAATGAATGGTGGGTGATGACGGGCTCGAACCGCCGACCCCCTCCGTGTAAAGGAGGTGCTCTACCAACTGAGCTAATCACCCCGCTGTGTGGAGTCGCATTATAGGGAGAGTTGAAAATGAGTCAACGCCTTTTCTAAAGATTTTGTTTGTTCGTCGTAAAATTAAACAATGCGATCATGAATTATCCATTGATGGTTGATTTGCCACCAGAATATGTGGATTGCAGACAAGAAAGGGTATCTACATTGAGGAATCAGTACACAGTGGTAGAATGTTCTCCACTCTATATTCCCTGGCATTTGCCGGTTTCCCGGTACTTTTGCGTAATTAAGGCCGTTTAATGAAAATCAAAACTCGCTTCGCGCCAAGCCCAACTGGTTATTTGCACGTTGGTGGTGCTCGTACTGCTCTCTATTCATGGCTTTTTGCTCGTAACCATGCGGGCGAGTTCGTGCTGCGTATAGAAGACACTGACCTTGAGCGTTCAACTCCAGAAGCTATTGAAGCTATCATGGATGGCATGAATTGGCTGAGCCTTGAGTGGGACGAAGGTCCGTATTACCAGACCAAACGCTTTGATCGTTATAACGCGGTTATCGACGATATGCTTGAAGCTGGTACAGCGTACAGATGTTACTGCTCTAAAGAACGTCTTGAAGCATTGCGTGAAGAGCAAATGGCGAATGGCGACAAACCTCGTTATGACGGTCGTTGCCGCCATGGCCATGAGCACCATACTGCTGATGAACCATGTGTTGTGCGTTTTGCCAACCCGCAAGAAGGCTCTGTTATTTTCGATGACCAGATCCGTGGCCCTATCGAATTCAGTAACCAGGAGTTGGACGATCTGATCATTCGCCGTACCGATGGATCCCCAACCTATAACTTCTGCGTTGTAGTAGATGACTGGGATATGGAAATCACCCATGTTGTTCGTGGTGAAGACCATATCAACAACACTCCGCGTCAGATCAACATCCTGAAAGCATTAAATGCGCCAGTGCCTGTTTACGCGCACGTTTCCATGATTAATGGCGATGACGGTAAAAAGCTTTCCAAACGTCATGGTGCAGTAAGTGTTATGCAGTATCGTGACGATGGTTATCTACCAGAAGCACTATTGAACTACCTGGTGCGTTTGGGTTGGTCTCATGGCGATCAGGAAATCTTCACTCGTGAAGAGATGATCAAACTGTTCACCCTGGATTCAGTAAGCAAATCGGCCAGCGCATTCAATACCGAAAAATTGCAGTGGCTGAACCACCACTACATTAATCACCTTGCTCCTGAATATGTTGCGACCCATCTGCAATGGCATATCGAACAGCAAAATATTGATACTCGCAACGGTCCACAACTGGCTGAGCTGGTGAAATTGCTGGGTGACCGCTGCAAAACTCTGAAAGAGATGGCTGAAACTTGCCGCTACTTCTATGAAGACTTCAGTGAGTTTGACGCAGATGCTGCGAAGAAACACCTTCGCCCGGTTGCTCGTCAGCCGCTGGAAGTGGTGCGCGACAAACTGGCTGCATTAACCGACTGGACTGCAGAGAATGTGCATAATGCAATCCAGGCAACCGCTGATGAGTTGGAAGTGGGGATGGGTAAAGTAGGCATGCCGCTACGTGTTGCTGTTACAGGAGCAGGGCAGTCACCTGGTCTTGATGTCACTGTTCACGCGATTGGTAAACAACGTTCTATTGCTCGTATTAATCAGGCTCTGGAATTTATCGCTGCACGTGAAGCACAACAGTAACGCGAAATTCAGTAATTGAAGAGTAGTTGCTAAAAAGCCGGCTTATGCCGGCTTTTTCATACCCATTTTATTCATCACGAATGCCTAAACGCTTTAACACCCCAGCAATGCCTTCCCGCAAAATCAGCGCTGACATCTTTTCTTGTTCTGAAATCGACATCTGCTTCATCGAATTGAGCAAAAGCCCTTCCAGTGAAGTGTCATTTACGTGATAGCTGCTGAGTTTCTCCGAAACACGTTTTGCACTATTAATAAAATCGCGAACACGCTCATCCACATGAATCAGGCGAGCTTTGCCTCCCTGAACACCGGGTTTTTGACTCGTGAGCCAGCTTTCTTTGCGTACCCATTTGTTGATTGTTTGGCGACTATAACCAGTAATCATCGCCAGCTCTTCCGGGGTCATACGTTCCTTGAGCACAGTTTTTCCTTAAATCCAAAGGGGTTATTAGTGGTTCATTTTAGGGGTTCATTTTAGGGGATCATTTTACTGGAAACTGTGACAGGATTAACTACAGGAAGACGAGATACATTTGCTTTTGCTTGTATTGTTTGCTTTTTCGTCGATTAATCGCCGAAGCTGAATTTGACGTTGACACTCTCGAATGGGTTTCATATGATGCCGCCCGTCGATACGACACGGTTTCACGGTACGGGGCTATAGCTCAGCTGGGAGAGCGCTTGCATGGCATGCAAGAGGTCAGCGGTTCGATCCCGCTTAGCTCCACCAAATCTTTACCAGCAAGATTTGAATCGTTTAAACCAAACCCATTCGTGGGGCTATAGCTCAGCTGGGAGAGCGCTTGCATGGCATGCAAGAGGTCAGCGGTTCGATCCCGCTTAGCTCCACCAAAATATGAAACCCTCGCCTAATGGCGGGGGTTTTTTCGTTTCAGCGCCAGAATAATGTTACATAATAGTGACCTGAGCACGGATTCATATAATTCAGTGAATATATAAATACGATGTATTCTCAATATGAATATATCAAACTATTTCTCTTTGTTGGGTTGTATAAAAAACTAATAAATTTAACCACATGCAATAATTCGAAAACTTGATTTGCGCAACAAATAAACGTATTATTTATCACCGAATAATGCTGCAAAGCCATTACAGAATCCTTAGACCAGGGCTTATGATTTTTCAAAAATCTATCAAGAAATTCCTCACAGCACTGGTTTTATCTCTTTTGCTTGTCCCTTTTTCTCGCTACATTTCACCGTTAACGACAATTGATGGTGTTCAGGTTTATCTCGCTTATCTCCCAATGGGTTTGTTGATAGCCATGGTGTTTATCTATGGCCGGACTGCGATTATTCCTCTAATAATTTCATCTGTAGTGACATTCTCATTCGTACTTCATCTTTCATTTGTGGCATTAGCGTCCTTTGTTTTTTGCCTGATATTTCCAATAATCGTTTGTAGCATTATTGCCCGTCATTACCTTGGGGCGAGGTGGCGCTATGCACTGACCGATAAAGGAATGGGAACTCGGATATTCTGGCTAGGGTTTGTCGCACCGTTTAGCACTAAATTATTGATGTATCTGGCGGGGCGATATATTCAATTTCCGCAAGCAGTGGCTGCGTACTTTGGTGACAATTCACTCATGTTTATGGTGGTGGATTTTCAAAATTTAATTGCCGCCTCGTTGATATTCACTTTCCTGTTTTATTATCCGCTCAGAATGGTCCTGAACCCAAATTACGCGCGGGCCTTCTGGCGTCGCTGCGTGTTGCGCGATTTCATTGGTCCACGTCGTTTTTATTCTTTCACCTGGATGTTATGCCTGATAACGCTGCTGGCGGTGCTGTGCTCATCGTGGGGCATGTTACAGGTTTCGGGTTACCTCGTGCCTGCTATCTTTGTGCTATTTACGCTGGGTATCCGCCATTTTGGCCCGCGTTTAATGGGGCTGTTATGGGCTATATCCGTATGGCTATTACTGACGTATAACGAGGGTTTTCTTTACGGGGTTAATACAGAATTTGCCCTGTCATTCATTCTTTCTGTTTTCATCTCTTTTTCCGTCTGTATGTTGTATATGACGATGATGTTTAAGAAAAATGAGTGGATGAAGCGAATTTATCATTCGCAGGCTTTAACCGACCCATTAACACAATTACCAAATTTACGTGCGCTGGAGCATCATGTTCAATGTTATCCGGAAGGGACGCTTTGCTGCCTGCGGATGTCGAACCTGGAATTTCTAAGCCGCCATTACGGTATGATGATGCGAATTCATTGTAAGCGTATGGTTACCAGCCAGATAACGCCTTTCCTGCATGAAGGCGAACAAGTATTTCAATTACCCGGCAGTGAACTATTAATATTCCTCCGCGGACAACATACTGATGCACGGCTCGAATATATTGTTGATTTACTCAATAGCAAAAAAATAACATGGCATAACACCATGCTGGAAATTGAGTACGGCGCTTCCTATAGTGTTATCGACAACAGTCTTGAAGAATTACACCGAACTTTAGGGCAATTAAGCTTTCTCTCCGATCAGGCGAGTGAGTCGTTACGCGTGCTCAGCCTGAATACCCGAGTTGAATATGTCTCTGACAAAACGACAGAGCGTGTTTTGCTGCTGCAAAAAATCAAACATGCCTTGAATGAAGAAGAGCCTGTCACACTCTATGCCCAACCTGTTGTTAATAAGATGGGGCACGGATATCACGAAATATTGAGTCGCATCACTTTTGATGATGAGCTAATTACCCCAGATAAGTTTATTCCTGTCATTGCTGAATTTAACCTCAGCACGCGCTTCGATATGTTGGTGGTGAAGAAGCTGGTGAATTATTTGTATCTTCACCCCGAGAAGGACGAGCAGTCGCGTTTCTCGGTAAATCTCATGCCGTTGACGTTGATGCAAAAGGATATTGCGCAGAATATTATTTCATTGTTCACGCAATTCCAGGTGCCAACGAGCAGCGTGATTATTGAAGTCACCGAGGAACAGGCTTTTTCGGAATCAGAAACTTCAATGCAGAACATTACACTACTACGTGATTATGGGTTTAAAATTGCCATTGATGATTTCGGCACCGGTTATGCCAACTACGAGCGACTGAAAAGGTTGCAAGCGGACATTATCAAGATTGATGGCTGTTTCATTAAAGACATTACATCGGATTCGCTTGACCCTCTGATTGTTAAATCTATATGTGATATGGCTAAAGCGAAGCAATTGATTGTTGTTGCAGAGTTCGTTGAAACAGAAGAACAACGCAGGTTGTTATGCGAACTCGGCGTACAGTTTTTACAAGGGTATTTGATAGGCAAACCAGAGCCTCTGGCCTTAGTCAACACATTAAGGTAGTAGTATGTTGCGAGCATATAATCAAAGGGCTGATTTGTGAGCACTTCATTAGCGAATAGATTTCGCCTGCCAATGGCAAAAACACTCCGGGTTATCCATCTGGTTTTCATTTTTGTTTTTGCGCTGACCACTTTTTTATTCTGGCAGCAAGGACAGCTATTTAGCCATGGTTACCGTACAAGCCAACTGAGTCACCTGGAAAGTGTGATTGCCCGAATCGAAAGTAAAGCACAGTACAAAGTTGACAATCTTCGCTATCTAAAAAGAATTTTTATTGAAGCGATGGATGATCCACTCTTCCCTGGTGTGGCAACTGTTCCTTCGGAAATTACAGGTGATGTTGGCGATTCACCATTGTGGATCCGCGAGCTGCCTTTGCCCGATACGCTTACCGAAGACAGCAAATTTCACGGCGCGGATGCGCTACAAGTCCGCCAGTAGCTCTATGCATTGCGGAAAATTCAAGGTCTTTTCCCGTTGGCCACAGGGGCCAATGAACTTACTGCTGATTTGTACTACATCTCTCGTGATGGCGAATTTATTGTCTCTTTATCTCAGGAGATGAACTCGCTATTAGAGAGCAGTTACAACCCGCATGAGGAACAGGGTAGTTTCGTATTGGCCTCGCCGTTGCTCAATCCACAGCGAGAACCTTTCTGGACACGGCAAAATATCGCTAAAACTGATGACACTCTGGTTAATGCTGCCATTCCTGTCGATTTTCGTGGTGAATGGATAGGGCTTCTGGGGATTGCGTTTGAAAATGATGCGGTGCAGAAATTCCTTGCGGGGTCTTTACCAGAAGATACGCAGAGCGCATATCAACTGTTTGATGAACAGCTAATCCCGCTAACCAATGCCGTAGGCTCGGTCAATCAATTTCAACTCACTGCTCAGCATCTACAAACAATTCGTGAAATGCTTGAGGTCTCATCGCGTGGCACGATGCGCGATGGGTCGGTATTCATCACTTTTGGCAGAGTTGTTGGTACGCGTTCGGTGTTAATAAGTACTCAGACTCTCAGCCAGGGTTTACATGAAGACTTTGGCCGTTTCAGTATCTTGTTGATCGTGATGTGGGGGATATTTGTGCTTTTCCTTTGGGGATCGCACCGAGTGATTTGCCGCCTGGTGCGCAATATGGGTAGCTTGCAGCGTGAGATGCAGCGTCATGCGCTTCACGATGATTTGACTGGAGCGTTAAACCGTCGCGGTTTCTTCGCAAAAACATCGCAAATTAGCCCTAATTATGTGGATTACACTCTCGTACAGCTTGATCTCGACCATTTCAAAAAAGTGAACGACGTTTACGGGCATTTGGTTGGTGATAACGTGTTGATACACGCCACCCAACACATTCAGCGTGCGATACGCAGTCAGGATATTCTGGGGCGTATTGGCGGTGAGGAGTTCTGTATTTATCTGCCTAATTCCGATCTCAAGGCGGGGATTATGGTGGCGACAAGAGTTAAATGGGAACTTGAGTCTTCGGCATTGGTTTTGGATGACGGCCGCAAATTACCGGTTACCGCGTCGCTAGGTGTGGCTTCACATAGTGAATATCCGGAGTACACGCTTGATCAAATCCAGTCGCTTGCAGATATGCGGATGTATACCGCTAAAGAACGAGGCAGAAACCAGGTCTGCTGGCAGGATGACGAGGCGATTGGGACGTAGATAAATCCGCTATGAATTTCAGGCATAAAAAAGCCGGGGCAAATTGCCCCGGCTTTTTACTGTGAGAATTACAAGAACAGACCAGCGATAGAAGCTGACAGAATACTCACCAGAGTTGCACCGTAAACCAGTTTCAGGCCAAAGCGAGAAACCACGTTACCTTGCTCTTCGTTCAGGCCTTTAATCGCACCAGCGATAATCCCGATAGAAGAGAAGTTAGCAAACGAAACCAGGAACACAGACAGGATACCTTCCGCACGTGGGGAAAGCGTACCGGCCAGTTTTTGCAGATCCAACATCGCAACGAATTCGTTGGAAACCAGTTTGGTGGCCATGATGCTACCAACCTGCAATGCTTCATGCGACGGAACACCCATCACCCAGGCTACCGGGTAGAAGATGTAACCCAGGATGCCCTGGAAGGAGATGCCGAAGATTGCTGCAAACAGTGCGTTCAGTGCCGCGATCAGGGCAATGAAGCCAATCAGCATCGCTGCAACGATAATCGCAACTTTAAAACCTGCCAGAATGTATTCACCTAGCATTTCGAAGAAGCTTTGGCCTTCATGCAGGTTAGACATCTGTATATTTTCTTCGCTCTCATCAACGCGGTAAGGGTTAATCAGCGACAGTACAATAAAGGTACTGAACATGTTCAACACCAGTGCTGCAACCACATATTTTGGCTCGAGCATCGTCATATAAGCACCGACAATCGACATGGACACGGTAGACATGGCCGTAGCGGACATGGTGTACATGCGGTTGCGTGACATCTTGCCGAGAATATCCTTATAGGCGATAAAGTTTTCTGATTGTCCCAGAATCAGCGAGCTTACGGCGTTAAAGGATTCCAGTTTACCCATACCATTCACTTTAGACAGAACGGTACCGATAAAGCGGATAACAATCGGCAGAACGCGGATGTGCTGCAATATCCCGATCAGCGCAGAGATAAATACGATTGGGCAGAGTACTTTCAGGAAGAAGAAGGCGAGTCCTTCGTCATTCATCTTACCGAATACAAAGTTTGTCCCCTCATTAGCGAACGAAAGCAGTTTCTCAAACATTTCTGAGAAACCTCTCACAAAGCCCAGACCGATTTCTGAGTTCAGGAAGAACCAGGCGAGAATGAGTTCAATCACTAACAGTTGAACGATAAAGCGAATACGAATCTGCTTACGGTTGCTACTTAGCAATAAAGCAAGTAGCGCTACCACGGCAAGCGCTAAGACAAAGTGAAGAACGCGGGACATATTTGCTCCAAACATGAGGCAGGTTTAATTTCGTTGCACATTCTATGAAACAAGCAATAAGAAAACGAGACTAATCGCACACTATAGTGATGTCATGTGACCAAACTCAAAATTAGTGATCAACCATACATTTCTGCTATGTTAAGTAAAGAAGGTAAAAGTTGCGTCAGTGCACACATCCTTAACATAATGGTTGTCGTAATTTTTTTTCATTAACGGGCGATGCTAAATCGTCACCCCTAATCCCTCATTGTTTTCATCTATCAGAGCAATCAGTTTATCTCACTTAAATGAATTTGATAATCATTCTCATTTTTGATAGTTTGAAACATAGCAAAGGCTATATCTCAGAGGCAGATGATGACAAACAGTCGCGTTGACAACAGTGGCACCCGCACAGCGCGCAGATTACGCCTGGCGTTGATGGGGCCGGCTTTTATCGCTGCTATCGGGTATATCGATCCTGGCAACTTTGCGACCAACATTCAGGCCGGGGCAAGCTTTGGCTATAAATTGCTATGGGTAGTGGTGTGGGCGAACCTGATGGCAATGCTCATCCAGATTCTGTCGGCAAAATTAGGGATTGCCACCGGCAAGAACCTCGCCGAACAGATTCGTGACCACTATCCGCGTCCGGTTGTATGGTTGTACTGGATACAAGCCGAAATCATTGCCATGGCGACCGATCTGGCCGAATTCATTGGTGCTGCGATTGGTTTTAAGTTGATCCTCGGTGTTTCTCTATTACAAGGTGCGGTGCTGACCGGGATTGCGACTTTCCTGATATTGATGCTGCAAAGGCGCGGCCAAAAACCTCTCGAAAAAGTAATCGGCGGTTTACTGCTGTTTGTGGCTGCTGCGTATATCGTGGAGTTGATTTTCTCGCAGCCTAAACTGACTGAATTGGGCAAAGGGATGTTGATCCCAAGTTTACCGACCAGTGAAGCGGTATTTTTAGCCGCAGGCGTGCTGGGGGCGACTATTATGCCGCATGTCATCTACCTGCACTCGTCACTGACTCAACATCTACACGGCGGCAACCGCGCTGAACGTTACTCAGCGACAAAATGGGATGTCGGTATTGCAATGACGATTGCCGGGTTTGTCAATCTGGCGATGATGGCAACGGCCGCTGCTGCGTTTCACTTCTCAGGACATACAGGCGTTGCCGATCTTGACGAGGCATATCTCACACTGGAGCCACTTTTAAGCCATTCAGCGGCGACTATCTTCGGATTGAGTCTGGTTGCGGCGGGACTGTCATCAACTGTTGTCGGCACGCTAGCAGGGCAGGTCGTGATGCAGGGGTTTGTGCGCTTCTATATACCACTGTGGGTTCGTCGCTCAGTCACTATGGCACCTTCATTTATTGTCATCCTGATGGGACTTGACCCAACGCGCGTTCTTGTCATGAGCCAGGTACTGCTCAGTTTTGGTATCGCACTAGCGCTGGTACCGCTTCTGATTTTCACCAGCAATGAGAAATTGATGGGGGATTTAGTCAATACCCGGTTGGTAAAACATGTGGGGTGGGTGATTGTGGCTATAGTGGTGGCGCTTAACTTGTGGCTGCTGGTTGGTACGGCTTTGGGGTTATAGATTTACCGCCTTCTGCGACTACAGCTTTGTGGTCGCAGGCTACATCTTTATCTGTTTATTCATGCATGACGCCGTAACCATTGATATCCCTTTGCCCATTGAATCAGCAGAATATATTCCTGATTGCGTGAACCATAAACATTCCCTGAATTGCAAACGCGATTGCTAACACACCAACAATCATGAAGTTGTGATGCCCTAGTGCAATAGCACCCAAGAATACGTCAATAAATGTATTGAGCAATAATATTCCCAAAAGCGGAATGCTCAGTAGTTTTCTATTAGCTATCATTGTCCACATTATTTATAGATTACCTTGTATATATTGGTGCCAGAACACGGGTAATCATACCTACTAAGACACTGTTGATTAGCTACTACTTACAGAACAAATGAGTATGATTTGTTGAACAATCAGCTCTGTCCATTCCACATCATGTTATGTATGATTTATGCTGACGTTTAGAAACATCAGGGTTTTGTCATGTTCAAACATTTTAATCATATGGCTCTTTTTGCCGCGCTGGTAAAAAACGGCAATTTTACAAGAACCGCTGAAGAATTGAATATGACGAAATCTCGCGTCAGCCAGCAAATAAGTGAGCTTGAAGAATATCTTGGCTTACGGTTGCTCAATCGAACAACGCGAAAGATCTCGCTGACATATGCTGGCGAAAGTTATTTGCGATACTGTCAGGAAGTGATAGATGTTGCATTCAGAGCTGATGAGCTCATTCAGTTATTACGTGAAAGCCCAAACGGAAAATTAAGAATAATAGCGCCTCCGGGGTTTATGTACAGCGCCTTGCCTGCTCCTCATCATGAATTTTTGAAAGCAAATCCACAGGTTGAACTTGAACTGATCACTGCAGACTCATTCTTTGGTTCGGTGAACGACACTTTTGATGTTGCTTACAGAATAGGTAAGCCTTCAGATGATTCTTTCATTGGGCGTTTTCTGGGAACCTTTAATCGATTTATTGTTGCGACGCCGGAGTATGCACAAAAGCAAAGTTTTACCTCACCTGATGAATTGCTTACATGTGATTTAATTACTCACCAAACATGGAAGAGCGTCACTCTTTCTCAAGAAAATAGTAGCTATAAATTAGTAATGAGTTCTCGGCATACCAGCGATAACCTGACTTATATATTGCAACAAGCTTTACAAGGTACAGGCATGGCAATTTTGCCCGAGTACATTGTGGAGTCCTATATTAAAAATGGGCAACTTAAAATTATTTTGCCCGACTGGAGTGTGCAGAAAATTGAATTATGGATGATTTACCCCAGTAATAAAAATAACACTTTGACATTGCGTAATTACATTGATTTTATTCTACAGAGCGATGCTATCAAAGCACTCGGTAAAACCAGTAAACCCGAATAGTTAGTTCATTATTCACTACCTTTCTTTTTCATTATTATTATTTAATCTCAAATTTAAGTGGGAGCGCTTTGGTATGCCGCAATATCTGTCATTAAAAGATTATGCCTCAAACATTTATAGCCAAAAAATGAATGTTGATAGTTTATGGAATAGCTATACATTGATTTTGCTAAAGAACATTACATTAACTGAGCGTTTATACCATCATCAGGTGGCAAACTGCCAAAGTAATAAGTTATCCATCAGTCTTTTTGGGATGATACAACTCAGTATTGAGCGCACGGGTTTTTTAGGACCAATAATGATTAACTATCATCCGCTGATTCAGGGAGATAGCATTATGGACATACCATCTTCATATATTAATCAACAAGGACTCCTGGATGGAATGATTTCTCTCTCTGATAAAAAACAGATCTTTGAACATTATTTAAATAAATTACTTCCTGTTTATGAACATATGGCAAATTTATGTTTAAAGGATAAATAATGATAGTTAGACCTGAACAACACTGGTTCAGACGATTGTTCTCATGGCGAGGATCTATTATGAGAAAAATCTCGTGCCAGCTACTCTTTTTCGCTATGTTGAATATAGTTTATCTATTTTTACTCCCGTTATTTCATATGCATGGTATTGAAGCAAAAGAAAGCCCGATTGGTTTTATTGGTATCTCCATTTCTATTTTTCTTGGCTTTCGTAACAATGCTGCATGGATCCGCTATTCTGAGGCCAGAAAACTTTGGGGCGATTTGTTGATTACAAGCCGTTCTTTAATGCGCGAAATAAAAAGTACCACAGAGGCTAGTCAGGATGAGATGAAAGTCGTGCTCAATTTTATTGTATGTTATTGCAATATTCTAAAATCGAAGCTGCGACATGAAAAAATGCCTATAGAGATCACTTCGCAAGCCCCATTTATGCTTGAAGGGCTTAATGTTGCCACTCCATGTAATGCTTTGCTTCAGGAGATTGGTAAATGGCTTTTTAGCCATAAGCGAAACTCTCTGGATTACCAGAACTTTAATCATTATCTCAATAATATCAGCACTATTCAGGGTGGGTGTGAACGTATCAGCAATACGCCCATTCCGTTTGCATACTCTTTAATTTTACATCGCACCATTTATATCTATTGTGCGATTTATCCATTGCTGATCATCGATAGCTTTGGCTTTCTTTCCCTGCTATTTTCATTATTTACCACTTACGCACTGCTTGCGCTTGATGCTATTGCAACGGAGCTTGAGGACCCTTTTGGTCGGGAAGATAATGATTTACCCTTGAATGCTATCTGCAATGCCATTGAAATTGATTTACGGGAAATGATCCATGATGGGAGGCTTCCTGAAAAAATTACCCCGGATAAAAACTATCGATTGCTGTAATAGAATTGCTGTAATAAAAAATGGGAGCCTTAGCTCCCATTTTCAAATCATTTCCATCAATGGCGGTGACCGCCACCATGCCCACGACCATGATCGCCATGGCCTCGGCCACGATGATCGTCACGATCGTTCCAGCCTGCGCGATAACCTTTCTCAAAGCTGCTACGGCCACGGTCTTTATACCAGCCACGATGATAGCCATTATCATGGCGGTGCCAGCCACGGTCACGCCATTCGTAATTACGATGCCAGTAATCACGGTCACGCCAGCCGCCGCCATCCCAGTAATTACCGCGATAATCCTGATCGCCAATTTGAAGCTTAACTGACGGCAGCAGGGTGATTTCGCCCGCATTCGCCATCATTGGTGCAGATGCCAGTAATGCAATCGCAAGAATCAGTGACCTGAACATACTCTCTCCTTTAACACGGTAACCGCATGGCGGTCTGTTAACGCAATAGTAAGGTGTGGTAAACAAGTGTTTCATCACCACAACTCCTAATTCGCTGAAGAGAGCACTTTTTGCTAATTTAGCTCGTAATTAAACCAGTTAGTGATAGCGATTACACCAAAATAGCTTCAATTTCTGCTAGTTCTGCCGCCGTGAAGTGGCGATTGGCTAACATACCGACTGCATCATCAATTTGGCTGGTTTTACTGGCGCCAATCAGCACTGATGTTACTTTGTCACCACGCAGAACCCACGCCAGGGCCATTTGGGACAGTTTCTGTCCACGACGTTGCGCAATAGCATTCAATTTACGCACTTTTTCCAGTTTTTCCTCGGTGAGCTGGCCAGCATTAAGGAATTTGCTGCCGCTGGCTGCGCGGGAATCGGCTGGAATTCCGTCCAGATAACGATCCGTCAACTGGCCACCCGCCAGCGGTGAAAAGGCAATACTACCCACGCCTTTTTCTTGCAGAATATTCAGCAAACCGCCTTCAACCCAACGCTCAAACATCGAGTAACGTGGCTGGTGGATAAGGCATGGAGTACCAAGATGGTTCAAAATATCAATGGCTTGAGCTGCGAGTTCGGCCGGATAATTTGAGATGCCAACATACAGTGCCTTACCCTGGCGCACCACGGTATCCAGTGCGCGCATGGTTTCTTCAAGTGGTGTTTCGGGATCCGGGCGATGGTGATAGAAGATGTCTACATACTCCAACCCCATCCGCTTCAGGCTTTGATCAAGGCTTGAAATAAGATACTTACGCGATCCCCAATCTCCATATGGCCCCTCCCACATGGTGTAGCCCGCTTTGGACGAAATAATCAGCTCATCACGATATGGAAGGAAATCTTCACGCAGGATACGGCCAAAGTTTTCTTCAGCAGACCCCGGAGGCGGCCCATAGTTATTGGCCAGATCCAAGTGGGTAATCCCTGAATCAAATGCGCGGTGCAATAACTGCCGGCTGTTCTCAAGTAGTGTGGTGTCACCAAAGTTGTGCCATAAGCCGAGAGAAATGGCGGGGAGTTTGAGTCCGCTGCGCCCACAACGACGATACTCCATTGATTCATAACGCGCAGGATTTGCCTGATAGACCATATTAGTTTCCCGGTAAGTGAATAATGCCCAATTTAGTGTATACGTTTTCACAACATCTTTGACTATCAGACTACACCGCAGTTACGTGTAAATCCCTCTTTCCACACCCTTATTCTCATTGATCCTCGACAGCGATCACATATGCCCAATACTCACAGTAAGCCCTCTGAGAAGGAATGAGTTATGTCTTACACTGTCGCAGATTATCTTCTGGACCGATTCACCGAGGTTGGAATTACTCATCTGTTTGGGGTTCCCGGTGACTACAACTTACAATTTCTGGACAATGTGATTAATAACCCGACCCTTGCCTGGGTGGGGTGTGCCAACGAGCTGAATGCGGCATATGCTGCTGATGGTTATGCTCGCTGTTGTGGAGCAGCTGCGGTGCTCACCACCTTTGGGGTTGGTGAGTTAAGTGCCATTAATGGCATCGCTGGAAGTTACGCTGAGTATTTACCGGTTATCCATGTAGTCGGCGCGCCATGCCTTGGGGCACAGCAGCGCGGCGAGTTAATGCACCACACATTAGGCGATGGTGATTTCCGGCACTTTGCGCGAATGGCGCAGGAAGTGACAGTGGCCCAGGCTTCCCTCACAGTCGAAAATGCTTGTTACGAAATCGACCGCGTTTTGCAGCAAGCTCTCACCCAACGTCGCCCTGGTTATTTATTATTACCGAGCGATGTTTCCCAGGCTCTCGCTACTCGTCCGACAAAACCATTACTCATCTCGCATCAGCCAACCGATCCTGGATTACTGGCAGAATTTCGCGCCTGTGCCCAAGAGCGTCTGGCGGAAAGCCGTAGTGTGGCCTTATTGGGGGATTTTCTGGCGCTACGTTTTGGGCAGCAAAAAGCGTTGCAACACTGGATGGATGACACTCCCATGCCTCATGCAACATTGCTGATGGGCAAAGGGTTGTTTGATGAAGGTCAGCAGGGGTTTGTAGGTACTTACAGCGCCGCCGCCAGCGATGCAACGGTGATTCAGGCGATTGAAACTGCCGAGTTGGTTATCTGTGTGGGTGTTAAGTTTACCGATACGCTTACCGCCGGATTCACGCAGCATTTCACCCTTCAGCAGACTATAGATATTCAACCGAACGCCACCCGAATAGGTGAACGCTGGTTTAGCGGCATTACTATGGGGGAAGCCGTGTCGGTCTTGCATCAGTTGTGCAAACACCAGGTTTCTGGCTGGCCCGTATCAAACCAAAAGCCACCCGCGCTACCCGAAGCGGGTAGGGGGAAACTAGACCAGCATGCATTCTGGCAATCAATTCAAAAATTTCTGCGGGCGGGAGATATTGTTCTTGCCGATCAAGGAACTGCCGCTTTCGGCGCGGCAACGCTGACCTTACCCGCCGGGGTAACTTTTATCAGCCAGCCGTTGTGGGGCTCGATAGGTTATACGCTGCCCGCCGCATTCGGGGCGCAAACCGCATGTCCGAATCGCCGCGTCGTTTTGCTGGTGGGGGATGGCTCGGCGCAGCTTACGATTCAGGAAATTGGGTCGATGATGCGCGATGGGCAGCGTCCAGTGATCTTCTTGCTCAATAATGATGGTTATACCGTTGAGCGAGCAATCCATGGTGCAGAGCAGCGCTATAACGACATCGCGTCATGGAACTGGACGCAAATTCCGCAGGCGATGAATATTCACAACCCTGCACAATGCTGGCGAGTAACAGAGCAAGTACAGCTCGAAGAAGTGATGCAGAAGGCGGCGTTGGCAGAACGACTTACGCTTGTGGAAGTCGTTCTGCCGAAACAAGATATTCCCGAATTATTACAGGCCGTTACGGCCGCGCTGGCTAAGCGAAACGCCGCTAAGGATTAAACCCTGGGCTTCTCTGCCATCATTACCGGTTTACCGGCAAGCATCAGCCAGGCTGGCAGCATCACGATGCACAGCAACGGGAGTAGTTTGATGTCAGGTACCACAGCCATTGCCATAAACAGGCTGAGCCAACCATCACGCGTAACGACTAACACCAGGCCAAGGATGGCGCAAGATAGCGTAATGGCTGCCGGAACCGCTTCTACATGCTGGTGGAGCATCATCCCAAGTGCCACCGCAACGAAGACCACTGGGAATATGCGCCCGCCACGGAATCCACAGGCAGAAGCAATCACTAACGCCGCCAGTTTTACCACTGCAAACATCAGCAATGTTGCTACAGAGTAATGCTGCCCAGTGGTGAGCTGGCGCATTTCATCCAGCCCCTTGAATAATGTGATCTCACCGCCAATCAGCCCTAATACACCTAACAAAAAGCCACCAACACCAAGAATTAGCACCGGATGTTTTAGCTGGTGCATTAAACGGTGCATACGTGGAAGGCACCAGACGGCCACCATGCCCAATGCAATCGCAATAGCGGCCACCACGGCGCCACTGAAAATATCCACCAGGCGCAGCTCCGTGTATTGCAAAGAAGGCAAAGAGAAATCAGGGTGGAAGAACAAGTCTGTGGTCATTGCTCCGGCTGCTGCTGCCATAAGGGGGGCAAAAAGTCGGTCCCACAAGGGAATATCATTACTGCCGTTGAGCGTTTGGGAAAATACCAATGCCGCTGCCACCGGTGTGCCGAACAATGCGCCAATGGTTCCGGCTGCGGCAAGAATCGTCCAGTCGAGCGCCCCGACTTTTGGCAACAAGCGCGCGCCAATAGCCACAGCCAGCGCGATATTTACCGCCATAATAGGATGTTCAGGGCCGAGACTTACACCTCCGGCAAGCCCAAGCACTAGCGCAATAATCAAACCCGGCAATGCCATTACGTTGACTGGCGCACCAATCAACGGTTCAGTGGCAGGGTCAGGGCCGGCATGTCCAGGCATATAGCGAACCACCAACCCAACCGCAATTCCGGTGAAGGTCAGCATCAATAAAATCCACATCGGGGAATTCATGTCGAGATCAAATCGGGCGGGCAGCGACACCCATAAATATTTTTGTAAGACAGCGGCAACTTTCATCACCACAATTAATACCAAGCTGGAACAGATCCCAATCACCAGTGCCGGAATTGAAAGAACCAGCATGGTTCTGGCTCGCGGATGGAGCATGATTTTTCCTTAACTAAAATTTTTTTAACGCAAAATCGTCACGGCATACAGTCTGCCAGATAACACATCTTACCTTTCAGCAATAAGGGCTGAAACGGTCAAGCTAATTTGTGACGAAGATCTATAATCCCAAGGCACTTCTCATCTGGTCGTTGTTGTTTAGGCTAGCTAATTTTACAGTGTTGCCAGGACTTATTTTGACTTTAGCGGAGCAGTGGAAGAATGACAAAATATGCTTTGGTAGGAGATGTAGGCGGTACCAATGCACGTCTGGCACTGTGCAACGTAGAAAATGGCGACATCACTCAGGCAAAAACCTATTCGGGCCTTGATTTCCCAAGCCTTGAAGCGGTAGTGGTGCATTATCTCAAAGAGCACAGTGTGAGTGTGACTGACGGTTGTATCGCAATTGCTTGCCCGATTACCGGCGACTGGGTAGCGATGACCAACCATACCTGGGCATTCTCTACCGCTGAGATGAAAAAGAATCTTGGCTTTGAACATCTGGAAATCATTAACGATTTCACCGCTGTTTCGATGGCTATTCCGATGATCAAAGATGAGCACCTGATCAAGTTTGGCGGCGGTGAGCCAGTCGAAGGTAAGCCTGTTGCGGTCTATGGTGCAGGTACTGGGCTTGGGGTAGCACATCTTGTTCATGTTGATAAGCGCTGGGTGAGCCTGCCGGGTGAAGGCGGTCATGTTGATTTTGCGCCAAACAGTGAAGAAGAGGGGATTATCCTCGAAGAGCTGCGTACCGAAATTGGCCATGTTTCTGCTGAACGCGTGCTATCGGGGCCTGGCCTTGTCAATTTGTACCGCGCTATTGTTAAATCAGACGGTCGTGAGCCGCAGGGTTATAAACCGAAAGATATTACTGAACGAGCGCTGGAAGATAGCTGCACCGACTGCCGTCGCGCACTATCTTTGTTCTGTGTGATCATGGGGCGTTTTGGTGGCAATCTGGCACTGACGCTGGGAACATTTGGTGGTGTTTACATAGCAGGCGGGATAGTGCCGCGTTTCCTGGAATTCTTTAAAGCATCCGGTTTCCGTGGCGGTTTTGAAGACAAAGGGCGTTTTAAAGAGTACGTACAAAATATCCCTGTCTACTTGATTGTTCACGATCAACCGGGGCTGCTGGGCGCAGGTGCGCATCTGCGTCAGACGCTGGGACAGGTTCTTTAGTAGCCTAAAAAAGGGTGGATGACGCTTATGCTCATCCACCCTACAAATCGTGTGTAACTTCTTGCACCCGTTCTACAACCGCATCAACGCACGAAACTCTTTTACCTTGCTGCGACTCACCGGCACCTGAAAATCCAAATCCCGCAGGCGCAAAATATAAGTATTGTTAAACCACGGCTCTATCTCGCGGATTTTGCTCAGGTTCACGCAATACGAGCGATGGCAGCGGAAAAAATGGCTTTCCGGAAGACGGTTACAAAACTCAGTGATATTCATCGGCATCACATAGGCTTCACGTCGCGTATAAACAAACGTCATTTTCTCGTGCGCTTCGGCGTAATAAATATCGTTGATGTCAGTGACGATAATTCGCTCATCTTTCACCAGGTTAATCGTCAACGCTTCGCGGTTTGTCGTATTCCCGGACGCTGGAGCATTCTGTTGCTGGTAAGCCGCTTCCAGTTTTTGCAGCATGCCAATAATGCGCGATTCCTGGTAAGGTTTGAGAATGTAGTCGAATGCTTCCAACTCGAAGGCTTCTACCGCATGTTCTTTCCAGGCAGTGATAAACACAATAAATGGCTTATGGGCAAATTTACTGATGTTTTGCGCCAATAACACACCATCTAAAGAAGGGATGTTTATATCTAAAAAAATAGCGTCAACTTCGTGATGTTGCAGGTACTTCAGGACATCCATACCATCGTCAAAGATACCAACCACTTCCATCTGGCTATGTTCTTTTATCAGCCAGTTAAGCTCCTGCTGTGCCAGCACTTCATCTTCTACGATGAGAACTTTCATGTATTTCCTCCTTGCTGCGACAATAACGGCGGAACGACAGTTGCGGCGTGAGGAATGTAAAACGCAATTTCCGTACCCGGCTCAAGACGGCGGATAATTAACCCCTCTCCATAGAGTAATTTTACGCGATGGTGCACATTTAACAGGCCAATTTTATTGCCTGGCATCTCGTTGGCCTCTACGCGTTCAATAACTTGCGGATCGATACCATGCCCGGTGTCGCGCACAGCAATACGCACCCGGTTACCACTCTCTTCCACGCTGATGGTCACGACACCTTTGCCTTTACATTGCTGAACGCCATGAACAATCGCATTCTCAACCAACGGCTGAATAAGCAGGCTTGGGATAAGACAGTTAACCTCTTCTTCAATGTTATAAATCACCGTTAGCTTGTCGCCAAAGCGCGCCTGCTCAATAGCGATATAGTCTTTAATTTGATAAAGCTCTTTTTTAATGTCGATCTGCTCATCATCTTTTAATTCAATGTTGTAACGCAGATAGCGCGACAGGTTATAGATAAGCTGGCGTGCGGTATCTGGATTCATCCGAATAGACGATGAAATCGCATTCAGGGCGTTGAACAGAAAATGAGGGTTAATTTTGCTTTGCAGAGCGCGTAACTCCGCTTTATTTGCCATTTCGCGTAATTGCTCCGCACGAGAAACTTCCAGTTGAGTAGAAATAATCTGCGAAAGCCCGACCGCCATTTCTTGTAATGTGGAAGTTATCTGGTGTGCGTGGCGGTAATAGATTTTAAGCGTGCCGGTGACGACACCTTTTTCCCATAACGGAATAATTATCAGCGAGTGAATTTCCGGCGTCCGGTAAGCTTCATCATCATTGCGGATAATGATTTTGCCTTCTCGAATCGCGAGCTGCGTTCTGGGGCTGATACCGTCGTCATTCTGTTTATAGTTATTTTCCCCAAAACCGACGTAGGCCAGTACTTTGTCGATATCGGTTATCGCCACCGCGTCGGCTTTAATATCTTCACGGATAATATTGCAGACCTGGCGCAGTGATTCGCTATTAACGTTGCGGAACAGTGGCAGTGTTTTGTTGGCAATATCCAGCGCAAGTTTGGCCTGGCGCGCGGCACTGGCCTCTTTTTCACCCTCAACACTTTGCACCAGCACCACTATCAGGCCAATAGAGACTGTTCCTAGGATCATCGGAATACCGATTTTCGAAACGATATCTATCCCGAGCTCAACAGATGGTGCCCATAGGACTACCAGCACCATGGTCATGGTTTCACATAGCATCCCGGCGATAATGCCGACACTCCAGTGTTTCTCTTTGGGTATTTTACGGTTTATCCATCCTGAAATAATGCCCGCAACGATGCTGGTAATCAGGCAGGGAATAGCAGTTATGCCGCCAATATCAATTAGATAACGGTGTGACCCGGCAATAATACCGGTGATAATACCTACCCACGGGCCAAATAAGATCCCCCCCGCCATCACTGCGATAATGCGCACGTTAACCAGCGAGCCTTCAACGTGTACACCAGACCAGGTGCTGAACAAGGCAAATAACGAGAAAATAGCAGTGACTGCTAATAACTCTTTGGGCGTGTGGGCATTTTTATGCAGCAGCTCGCGGAAAAGCCGGATGCGAATCAAAAAAAACAGGCAAATAAGCATCAGCGCCGCCCGGTCAAATACCGCCAGCAGCATATTAAAAATTTCGTGCACGGGTGACTCGCGTGACAAAGAATGGAAAGGCAATGATAAGGAAATTACACAGCGGTTACCAGAAAGGTATCTTTTGGTGAAAAGAAGGTGGATGTCGCTTGCGCTAATCCACCCCACAACGGACTTACAGCTTTTTGTCGATCGGACTAGCGTAGCGATACCCGACGACTGATTCGATTACTTCCCGCCCAATTGCTCTCGCCCGGCGTCAGTTAAATCCGCAGGAGTGGCTCGTCCCGTGAAATCCACTTCGAAATCATCAGCGGCGAAGTCTGGCGGTGATTTTCCTTCAACAAATGCTGGCCATTGGCGCTCGAGGTATGCAGCATTTTTCTCACACCACGGAGCTGCAGCGATATACATCACGTTACTGTCAAATTCCCCATGATGTTCATTTTCAACGGCATGGATCACATCGCAGTGCCAGAACACGGTATCGCCTGCTTCCATATCCGGAATTGAGGAAATCCCTGTTAATAAAAGGGGATGCCATTGCTCGTTAATGGATAGTGCGCGTCCTGGCTTCGCTTCACATAAGGATTCTTCAGGCACATCGTCTTGTAGCGCGCGCAGTAAGATATAGGCCATTGCGTTTGCGATCGGAAGTAAGGTTAGTGTGCCACCGTGTTTACGTTGAGGGCTAAGTGCCGTCCAACCCTGGAAAGTACGGAACATGGAACACACTGCTGGGGATGGGAACTCACGTACTTCGGTACGGCCTTCCGCAGCAAATGGATTGTAATTTTGCCATTCACCGGCAAACACATGGCGATAAACATGGCGGAAATTCTCATCCAGCCAGCGCTCAACTGAACCGCCATCGACATGTGGCGACAGGCCCAGGGAGTTTGAGCGAGGTGGGCGACGGCGGGTACGGTCAGCGTAGCTCACGACACGATTTGGATCGAAGTGCTGTTTACCGTTGCTTTCGGTTTCCCATAAATTATTCAGGAAAACCTGTACCGCTTTCATACGGGCATGCTGGCGAGCTTCGACTTGTGGTTTAGACCAGTAAATACCGTAAATCTGCGGTTTACTGGCGGCAAGATTACCGAAATAGTTATCTTCTGCAGCATTCTTGAGTTTTTCGACAAAATTATTCCGCTCCAGGTAATTTCCCACTTCTTCATTCCAGGCCTGAGCCTGGGATTGTGGAAATACACCTTTTACAGTGCAGCAACCGCGCTGGCGAATCAGGGCTTTTTGTTGCTCACTGACACGATTGTTGACGATATCGTCGGCGTCAATTTGTGGCACCGGGTTTTCACCACGGGCTATCTCATCACGGATTGCGTCAATCTGGCGCTTCATATCGGCTTCGAGTTGTTCAAAAACGGCTCTGTAGTCAGGCAATTCGTGGCGAAGTTTTTGTTTTATCTCACGGATTGCGCGCGGTAAGTCATCGATGTGTAGGGTCATGGTGATACTCCACGTCTTCTGAAATTAAAGTTATTTGATTGTTGCGACATGGTTAATATAAGTCACATCTATCAAATAAAATAGGGATAAGCTTCAAATGAAGCATCCTCTTTTGTGTGCAATAAAAAATATTTAACCGGGTCTCTCGACAGATGATTTTCATTCAGGTTATTTTCAAAGCAGGCCACATCGCGTGGCAGCGTCGCTCGGACGGTCCGGGCGCTAACGTTAATCTGAGGAATTTATGGCTGACTCCAGTCCAAAACGTCGTTTTTCGCGTATCGATCGTCTCCCTCCGTATGTGTTCAACATCACCGCTGAATTGAAAATGGCGGCACGTCGTCGCGGCGAAGATATTATCGATTTCAGTATGGGTAACCCTGATGGCCCAACACCTCCGCACATCGTAGAAAAACTCTGTACGGTGGCGCAGCGTGAAGATACGCACGGCTACTCCACATCCCGAGGCATTCCGCGCTTACGCCGTGCGATTTCGCGCTGGTACAAAGATCGCTATGACGTCGAAATCGATCCTGAAAGCGAAGCGATTGTCACCATTGGCTCGAAAGAAGGGCTGGCTCACCTGATGCTGGCAACGCTCGACCACGGCGACACGGTACTGGTGCCAAACCCAAGTTATCCAATACATATTTACGGTGCGGTTATCGCCGGTGCGCAGGTTCGCTCGGTGCCGCTGGTGGAAGGTGTCGACTTCTTTGCCGAGCTGGAGCGCGCTATTCGCGAAAGCTATCCAAAACCGAAAATGATGATCCTCGGCTTCCCATCGAACCCAACAGCACAGTGTGTTGAACTGGAGTTTTTCGAGAAAGTTGTCGCGCTGGCTAAACGTTACGATGTGCTGGTGGTACATGACCTGGCCTACGCCGATATCGTCTATGACGGCTGGAAAGCCCCGTCAATTATGGAAGTTCCAGGTGCACGTGATGTGGCTGTTGAATTCTTCACCCTGTCGAAAAGTTACAATATGGCGGGCTGGCGCATCGGTTTTATGGTGGGCAACAAAGAGCTGGTGAACGCACTGGCTCGAATCAAAAGCTACCATGACTACGGCACATTTACGCCGTTGCAGGTCGCGGCGATTGCTGCACTTGAAGGCCCGCAAGAATGCGTGCGAGATATTGCCGAGCAGTACAAACGCCGCCGTGATGTCTTAGTTAAGGGCTTGCATGAAGCGGGCTGGATGGTGGAATGCCCGAAAGCGTCGATGTATGTATGGGCGAAAATTCCTGAGCCGTACGCGCAAATGGGGTCGCTTGAGTTTGCTAAAAAGCTACTTCAGGATGCGAAAGTGTGCGTTTCGCCAGGGGTTGGCTTTGGTGATTACGGCGACACGCATGTTCGCTTTGCTCTAATTGAAAACCGCGACCGCATTCGTCAGGCTGTACGAGGTATTAAAGCGATGTTCCGGGCGGACAGCTTATTACCAACTACGCAGAAATCTTCTTCAGATTTAGCCGAATAAAAACGAAAACAGGAGCCTTATGGCTCCTGTCTCTCATTGTTTGATATTCCGGTTATTCAACCATCATCACAAACGTACCAATCCACACTAACAAAATGAACGATAAGCCCATCATGAAATATTTCACGTTACATTGCTCCGCGCGTGTTTCCGCGCAATCTTGCTAAAAATTCAGTATAGAAAGATGAAACCGCAGTTCGGGTGTTTTGGGATTTACTTCACTCGATATAGCCGTTTCATATTGCATTTTGATGGCGATTAATCGATTCGCCGGCGCTAATGTACTCCCCATATCAGGCTAAATACAAGCGTCAACAAACGGCTAAGGCATTCATTTTTTAAACTTTACATTTCGCATAAATAAGTGGCTATAAAATCAACCAAATTCAAATGGTTATGCAATTTTGTGTCTGACGGGAATAAGATGAAAAACAGGCTCATTCGAGCCTGTTAACGATGACAATCAGACTTATTTTACTGCGTCGTGGGCATTTTCCATTGCCTGTTTCATCGCTGCGTTATTAATGGAGTTTTGTCGGTTCTGCTCGGCAAGATAACAGGTATCTTTACTGATCCCCTGAGCCTGGCAATCAGCCATGCGCTGAGCAGGAGAACTACAACCAGCCAGTGCTGTGGCCATAACCAACATCAACATTACTTTTTTCATTGCTGTTTAACCCAAAATTGAGAAGAAGCCGCCGAAGCGAAACGCCATCATCTGGCGCGTGCATAATCCATCATTTTTAATAGGGGTAAACTAAGAAAAAGCCTAATCATTGATGTGAGTGATGAATGGAGCTGGAAATAATTGATTTTAATCTGGGGGCTGATTACCCACCCCAGATTTCAGCAGTGCGGCAATATGACGCGAAAGCCTTTCAGTGCTCAGGCTGGTATCCCCTTTACGAATTTCCTGTTGCAGGCGGGCAACCGGCATTAGCGTTAAACCGAACAGAGAAATGAACAGAAACTCCGGGTCGAGATCGGGGTTTAAGCGGCCTTCATCCTGCCATTTTCGAATCCAGTTCACCGCCGACTGTTTCTCTTTCGAGCCGAAACGGGCATCAATTCGTTGCTTCAGTAACCCGGTTTCACTCAATACTTCTCTTATCCACAGCGGCGCAAACCACGGGTATAGCAACGAGACATCAATGAATTTCTGCGTCAACGCGGTCAGCGCACCCACCGGGTCGTTTGGGTGTTGCTCAAAAGCACCACCCATTGATGCCCGCGCTGGCATATAACGCTCATCAATTAATACATCAAGCAATTGTTCGCGGGTTTTGAAATAGTAATGCAGCATGGCAGGCGTCACACCCGCAGCAGCGGCAATGGCGCTCAGTGGTGTTTGCGCAATCCCCTGATTTGAAAATAACTTTAGAGCGATATCAATTAAATGTTCACGCTTATCGGTACTCTTGCTGGTCCCCGCTGGGCGGCCAGGGCGGCGACTTTTTTGGCTATTATCAATACTATTTTCGGATTTATCAGGGGCGTTTTCAGGTGACATTTTGTGCGCACTCCATTGACCGTGTGAAACTAATCCAACTATATTAATTATCCAGTTAATTAATTACAAGCCGACAGGTAAAATGACCGCCACCGAAACGCCCCAGTCAGAAACGCAACAGCAAACGACATCGATTCGTTTGCTGTTTTCCGCGCTGATGCTGGTCATGCTGCTTGCGGCACTCGACCAGACCATCGTCTCTACCGCCTTGCCGACAATCGTCAGCGAGTTGGGTGGGCTGGAAAAACTCTCCTGGGTAGTAACGGCTTATTTGCTCTCTTCAACAATTGTGGTGCCGCTATACGGTAAATTTGGCGATTTGGTTGGGCGAAAAATCGTTCTGCAAATCGCGATTGTATTGTTCTTGCTTGGCTCGGCATTGTGTGGACTTGCGCAGAATATGACGCAGCTGATTCTCATGCGAGCATTGCAGGGACTGGGCGGTGGTGGCCTGATGGTGGTGACGATGGCGGCTGTGGGCGATGTCATCCCTCCGGCTGAGCGTGGAAAATACCAGGGCTTGTTTGGTGGCGTATTCGGTCTAGCCACTGTGATTGGGCCGCTGATTGGTGGTTTTCTGGTTGAGCATTTTTCCTGGCGCTGGATTTTTTACATCAATCTGCCGCTGGGTATTTTTGCGCTGCTGGTCATAGGCGCAGTGCTGAAGCCGCAAACGGCGCGTATTCGCCACCAAATTGATTTCCTCGGCGCAGGCTATCTTGCGGCCTCACTGACTTGTTTGATTCTGTTTACCAGCCAGGGCGGCACGGTAATGGCGTGGTCCGATCCCCAACTGTGGTGCATATTTGCTTTCTTCGTGGTGACGCTTGGTGGTTTTATCTATGAAGAACAGCGGGCTTTTGAGCCAATCATTCCGCTCGGCCTGTTTCGAGACCGCACCTTCCTGTTAAGTTGCCTGATTGGTTTTATTATTGGGATGTCTTTGTTTGGTTCCATGACCTTCCTGCCACTCTATTTGCAGGTGGTGAAGTCATCCACGCCGACGGAAGCGGGGATTCAACTGTTACCACTGATGGGCGGGTTAATGCTGACTTCTATTATTAGTGGTCGCATTATCAGCAAAATTGGGCGTTATCGTATCTTCCCGATTCTTGGTTCGCTGGTGACGTTCATTGCCATGGCATTGCTCGGTACACTAAAAATCGATACGCCGATTCACACTCTTTATCTCTATATCGCACTGCTGGGATTTGGCCTGGGGATGGTTATGCAGGTGCTGATACTGGCGGTACAAAATAGCGTGGATCAGAAACTGATTGGGGTGGCGACCTCCAGTACTACGCTGTTTCGCCAGATTGGCGGTTCGATAGGTGTCGCGGCTTTTGGTGCGATTTTTACTAATGTACTGCAAAACAAACTTAGTGAGCTGATCCCTCCGGATGTTCAACTGCCACACCAACTGGGTGCTAAAGCGGTACATGAACTACCGGCAGCGCTGCAAAATGATTATTTGCAGGCATTTGGTGCGGCATTGCACTCGGTTTATATGATTTCGGCGTGCGTTGTGGTGCTCGCATTTTTGCTCTCATTGCTGATGAAAGATGTCCCGCTACGCAAATAAGGTATGCTAATTATCACCAGATAAGTGTGTGGGCGAAGAGGGCTGAGATGGTTACGGCGATAGATTTAAACAGTGATTTAGGCGAGAGTTTTGGCGCGTGGACGATGGGTGATGACGCCGCGATTCTGAAACTTGTCAGCAGCGCCAACGTCGCCTGCGGTTTTCATGCCGGTTCCCCGGCGGTACTGTTATCAACACTGCGATCGGCAGCCCAGCAGGGGGTAACAATTGGCGCACACGTCTCATATCCCGATTTAGTGGGGTTTGGTCGCCGTAATATGGACGTTGGCCGTGATGAATTAATCGCAGATGTGATTTATCAAATTGGTGCACTGCAGGGTCTGGCGAAAGCGGCTGGAACCGAAGTACGTTATGTGAAGCCGCATGGCGCGCTCTACAACACGATTGCTCAGGATGAACGCCAGGCATTGGCGGTCATCGACGCTATTCTTGCCATTGATCACCGTTTACCGCTGGTGGGCCTTGCGGGTTCCCGGGGGCTGGATTTGGCACAGCAAAAGGGGCTGCGAACGATTGCTGAAGCCTTTGCCGATCGCGCCTATCACGCTAATGGTTCTCTGGTTTCTCGTCGCGAGGTAGGCTCCGTGCTTCATGATGCACAGCACATCGCGCAACGTATGCTGCAACTGATCACCGAAGGTGGCGTGACTTCTATCGAAGGCGAGTTTACACCTATCAAAGCAGACTCCATCTGTGTCCATGGCGACAGCCCTGGTGCCATCGAAATGGCTCGCCAGATTCGTAACCTGCTGGAAGAGAAGGGCATTGCGGTTCGAGCTTTTGCGGCCAGTTAATCAAAGCGCGACGGTGGCGCACCTTCAATGCGTTGACTAGACTTCAAAAAGTCGCAGTGAGCTTATTCTCGCGGCAGCCCCTTTTCTGCCGGATGAAAATCATGAAAACCGCACCCGCCGATAAATCTTCACCCGTTGTTGAAAAACCGTTCTGGCTGAACTTTGACTTTCATGTACGGCGCTATGGTTTTGTCCTGCTGTTGCTGATTGTTGTTGCCGCCTTGTGCGGGATATTTTCAAAGGGTTATCTGAGTGATTCTCACCTTTCCAATACCAATGGCTCGCTTTCCCTCCATTATGAAAAATTCAATCGGCTGATGAGTGATGCTGATATGGAAATTGTTTCAGTCTTATCCCCTGGCGATCGCAACCGTATTATTTTTGGCGGTGATTTTATGGAGAGTTTTCGCGTTGATTCTCTGCAACCGCAGCCGGATAAAATGTACAGCCGCAATGGTGAAATGATCATTGAATATGACAAACCTACAGCAGGTGAAAAACAAACACTGTGGTTAAGTCTTACTCCGATGAAAGCAGGTGTGATTAAAAGCACGATAGCAGTTGATGGTGGACCGGATATTACGTTTCGGCAAATTATCTATCCCTGAGGTGGCCAGACAATGGATATGGTATTAAGGGCATTCGCCATTTATTTGATATTGATGGTGGTTTTTAAGATTGCGGGCCGGCGTGCTTTGCTGCAAATGACCTCTTTTGACCTGATACTATTGCTGATTATTAGTGAGGCCACCCAACAGGCGCTGCTGGGAAATGATTTTTCAGTCACCGGTGCGATGATTACGATCGTCACTTTAATTGTGGTGGATATGCTGTTTGGCATGATTAAAAAATATCTGCCGGGAGCGGATGATCTACTTGATGGAACGCCGGTTATTCTGGTGGAAAATGGCTATCTTTTTCAGGATAAAATGAAAAAAGCCGATATTTCCTGTGACGATATTTTATTAATGGCCAGAGTTGACCACGGTATTACCAGGCTTGATGAGATTAAGTTTGCGATTCTGGAAACCAACGGCCATATCTCCATCGTGCCAGAATCTAAATAAGCTCCAGAACGGAGAAAGACATCTCCGTTCTGCGCCAGTATTTTACAGCGTTCCTGTCCCGCCATCTGAACACCACACCTGGCCTGACGTAAAGCTCGACTCAGGTGAGGCCAGAGTGACATACAGCCCGGCAATTTCCGCAGGCTGGCCTGGTCTGCCAAGCGGCGCGGACTCACCGAATTTTTCAATTTTCTCCTGTGGTTGGCCGCCAGAGCACTGCAAAACAGTCCAGTAAGGGCCTGGTGCTACCGCATTTACCCTGATGCCTTCTGGCCCAAGCTGTTTTGCCAGCGACTTAGTGAATGCGACGATAGCGGCTTTGGTTTGGGCATAATCGAGCAAAATTTCACTGGGGAGATAAGCCTGAACCGACGAAGTATTAATAATAGATGCACCACGCGGCAGGTAATCTAATGCGGCTTTCGTTATCCAGAACATGGCGTAAACATTAGTTTTGAAGGTCGCGTCAAAGGCTTCCGTGGTGAGATCCTTTATTGATTCACAATACTGCTGGCGGCCGGCATTGTTCACCAGCAAATCCAATCCTTCCAGTTCTTGCGCGGCCTGTTTCACCAGCCGTTGGCAAAACGACTCTTCGCGAATATCACCGGGAATAGCAACGGCTTTGCGCCCGGCAGCACGAATCAGTTCGATAACCTCTTTGGCATCTTCCTCTTCTTCGGGCAGATAGTTGATCGCAACATCGGCACCTTCGCGCGCAAAGGCGATGGCCACCGCGCGGCCAATCCCGGAATCGCCACCGGTTATCAGCGCCTTTTTGCCCGCCAGACGGTCGCTGCCTTTATAGGAGGTTTCGCCATGATCGGGACGAGGGATCATTTTCCCGGCAAGCCCTGGGAAAGGCTGCTTCTGCTGGGGAAAAGGCGGTGTGGGGAATTGATCGGTGTGCGTCTCGTTACGGGGGGTGGGTATGCTTTTGTTATCACTCATACTTTTCTCCTGTTGGCATTACAAACGCAGACAGTAAGCATAGGACATACTCGCCAGACTGTGGGGCTGTGGAAAAGAACCAGGATTTAACCTGGCGTTAAACACATTCATGAGTACGATTCATAATGGCTATCCGATTACCATGGATTATCTTTTCGTGCGCACCCGCTACTATAAGCGCCTGACTTATTCGGGTACGAAATTCTATGATTGACTCTCAGGCGCGCGTGCAGACGGCAGCCAGTAAAACGGCTGGCCTCTCCTTCGTGATTATTCTTAGCGCGTTAATGGCGTTCACCTCTTTATCTACCGATATCTATTTGCCTGCCATGCCGTTAATGGCCGCAGACCTACACGGCAATGCGGAACTGACGATTACCGGTTTCTTAATCGGTTTTTGTTTTGCCCAACTGATTTGGGGGCCGTTAAGCGATCACTTTGGCCGCCGCTTACCGCTATTTATTGGTATGGCGCTGTTTATGATTGGCTCTGTGGGCTGCGCACTTTCCACTGATATTTCGCAGATTGTTTTCTGGCGTGTGTTCCAGGCTTTGGGCGCATGCACTGGGCCGATGCTGGCGCGAGCCATGATCCGTGATTTGTTTAGCCGGACGCGTGCTGCGCAAATGCTATCAACATTAATGATCATCATGGCGATTGCGCCTATCGCCGGGCCACTGCTTGGTGGGCAGATGATTAAATTCACCTCCTGGCACGCAATTTTTTGGTTGCTGGCGGTAATTGGCGGGTTGATGTTTGTTTCACTGTTCTGGTTGCCAGAAACATTGCCGGAGGAAAAGCGGGTGAAAGCCTCGTTACCCAGCGCATTTCGTAACTACTATGCGCTGCTAACCAACACCACTTTCATGCGTTTTACAATGTGCCTGACCTTCTATTACGTTGCGGCTTACGCGTTTATTACTGGCTCGCCATTTGTCTATATCACTTACTTTGGCGTGGAGCCGCAACACTACGGCTGGCTATTTGCGTTGAATATTGTCGGGCTAATGAGCATGAGCGTGATAAATCGCCGCCTGGTGCAGCGTTATTCGCTCGAAGTGCTGCTGAAATTTGCGGTTGTGACTGCTGCCGTTGCCGCTCTGGTTCTGGCTGTTGCGGCAAAACTGGAGATCGGTGGGCTGATTTTGATTGTGGCTGCGGTTTTCGTCTTCTTCTCGATGAACGGCATTATTGCAGCGACGTCGACTGCCGCCGCGTTGGATTCAGTGCCAAACGTTGCCGGTTCTGCATCGGCTTTTATGGGGTCATTGCAGTATGGCAGCGGGATTATTTCTTCGTTGCTGCTGGCGCTGCTCAGTGATGGAACGCCATGGACGATGTCCTGGATTATTGGGCTATTCACCATGGGCAGCGCGGTTATGGCATTGAGTACGCGAAACACCCGTTAAATATCAATATCTTTGGACTGACGTGTGTGATTTCTGCGGATTGCCTCGTAACTGTAGAAATATCTGTTCCAGCATCCAGTATCCAGCATTAGGGGCCATTGGCGAGAAACACGGGAAAAGCTAAGCAAACACACCATGAGAGTCAGAACTCATGAGGCAGGTTTGTAGATATCGACATTCTGGCATGTAACAACTGAACATATTAATCGCACTATAGAGAAATAGAAGATGTAAGTGGTTTCAGTATGTAATGCTTATACATTAAGTGATTTGTATGATGCATTATGTAAATTACGGTTCTGTCATCGGGCATATTGAAATAAGTATCAATATCGGACTGAATATATTTAATAGTTTTTAAAATCAGGGATGGGTTTATTACCTGGGATAAATATAAGTGAACATGTTTTGAAATGTAGAATAATGGACATTACTCATTAGGTTGTGATTCGTTAACATCACTGTTGCAACCGCACAACATTGCTGTGTGATATTTATTCGATTAGCCCGGTTTTTATATAGTGAATATCATAACTATTCAAATATAGAGGTATTGTTTTTTTATCTTAGTAGACCTACATATGAATCGGTCTGTTTCATGTTGGGAAATGAATTTTTTATTATTCGAGATGTTCCTCACTTTGTTTTTTAGTGTAAGTTATTACGTATATGGGGATGGCGGATATTTTAGACAGATTTTATTGTAAATAAAACGTTAATATTAATTCTTTAATTAAAAAAGATGTTCATTTTTAGACAAGTGACACATCGAAATTCTTATTTTGTTGCATCTATACCCAAAATAATTCGAGTTGCAGAACAAAAGACTTTAGCTTTTGAACAGCGCCTGCGCTGGCCCCTTCGGGGCGAGGAAAGCCAACGTGCATGCAACTTGAAGTATGACGGGTATATGTAATTTCAATACTCAGGGGCAAGTGGTTTGCACAACATACTCGGTATCGTCAAAGTAGTCATTGGACAGGTTTTTGCTATTGCTGTTGATGGAACGCAGCGCGAATTGCATGAAGGGGATCGGATCTTCGCCGGAGAAGAAATCGTAACCGGTGCTAACGGTGCATTAACGGTGAACTTATCCGATGGTCATACAATGGATATGGGGCGTAATAGTCACTGGAGTGACCAAAGCGGCGTGAGTGCCGCGGCTAACACTGAGCACGCGACTGATGATGTCGCGGCACTCCAGCAGGCAATTACAGATGGTGTTGACCCGACCAAAGCACTGGATGCAACCGCAGCAGGTAATGAAGCGCCAATCGAACCTGGAACGGGTGGCGGTGGGCATTTTATTGAACGAGTAGAACTGACCGGCGAAGTGGTTAATGCCACTTCAGGGTTTCCAACCAATGGTCTCGCTTCCCAGGTTCTGGATAACAATCAATTTGAAACGTTTCCTGCTCAAAGTATATCTACCACGACTGAAGCATTGCAGCCGATCCTGACTCCACCTGAGGAAGTTATTGGGACGCAGCCACCGGTGATTGATACGCCCGTACCTGAGCAGCCACCTGTCGTGGATACGCCCGTACCTGAGCATCCGCCGGTAGTGGATACGCCAGTGCCTGAGCAACCGCCGGTTGTCGATACACCTGTGCCTGAGCAGCCGCCTGTCGTCGATACGCCAGTGCCTGAACAGCCACCGGTAGTGGATACGCCAGTGCCCGAGCAGCCACCGGTGGTGGATACGCCAGTGCCTGAGCAACCGCCGGTGATTGATACGCCAGTGCCAGAGCAGCCACCGGTGGTGGATACGCCAGTGCCTGAACAGCCACCGGTGGTTGATACGCCTGTGCCTGAGCAACCACCGGTGGTTGATACGCCTGTGCCTGAGCAACCGCCGGTAGTGGATACGCCAGTGCCCGAATGGCCACCGGTGATTGATACGCCTGTGCCTGAACAGCCGCCGGTTGTCGATACGCCAGTGCCTGAACAGCCACCGGTGGTGGATACGCCAGTGCCTGAGCAACCGCCGGTGATTGATACGCCAGTGCCCGAGCAGCCACCGGTGGTCGATACGCCAGTGCCTGAGCAACCACCGGTAGTGGATACGCCTGTACCTGAGCAACCGCCGGTCGTCGATACGCCAGTGCCTGAACAGCCACCGATGGTGGATACGCCTGTGCCTGAGCAGCCACCAGTGGTGGATACGCCTGTGCCTGAACAGCCGCCGGTTGTCGATACGCCAGTACCTGAACAGCCACCGGTGGTTGATACGCCAGTGCCTGAGCAACCGCCGGTAGTGGATACGCCAGTGCCCGAATGGCCACCGGTGATTGATACGCCTGTGCCTGAACAGCCGCCGGTTGTCGATACGCCCGTACCTGAGCAACCACCGGTGGTTGATACGCCCGTACCTGAGCATCCGCCGGTAGTGGATACGCCAGTACCTGAGCAACCACCGGTGATTGATACGCCTGTGCCTGAGCAACCGCCGGTTGTCGATACGCCAGTACCTGAGCAACCACCGGTGGTTGATACGCCTGTGCCTGAGCAGCCACCTACGGATCAGAATCACAACATCAATATCACTATTGATACCATTGAAACTGTGGAAACTCCCTCAACGGATAAACCGAATAGTGTGATCTCCCATGTGAATGGTGGCAGTGAATCACCAGATGGCTTCGATGTTCAGGATGGGAAAATTGTCAGTATTGGGTCAAATGTGCGTATTTATTTGAGTGAGGGAGATCCTGAGCCGCAGTGTGCGGATCCCGAGCACCAGATTCAGTATTACAACGACGGTAACCAGAACGGCGACGGGCAATATTCCGATATCTTTGTGGTCCATCCGGGTAGTCAATATAGGCAAGGCGATGGTACTTATCACGCCCTGAACTCCCTTAACGGGAATACGCAGTCTGAGCAGAACGGGCATAAAGATTACGTCTTCGTGCAGGATGGCAAAGATACGAATTACCAAATTAGCGACGGCACCAATAACAATTCGGAAACTAATGTAAATACACAGGAAAGCGTTTCGATTTCCGGGTCGGATGGTATGGGCCACTCCCTACAGCTTCAGGGGATAAACCATGTCGAAGGGGTAATTCTCGGCGATGGTACTGTCCACACGCAAAATAAGGGGAGTACATCTGTTGAAACCGATACACCAGCAGCGAATCCTGGCGAGCAGCACTCTATTGTCACCGGTACCGTAACGGGTGACGTAGCGCTGGGCGACATCGTGAAGCTGACCATCAACGATCATCACTATAAAGGTGAAGTTGTTGACCTGGGTAACGGGAAGCTCGGCTACCATATTGGGATTGAAACAGGTGATCTGAAAGAGGGTCTGCCTATACACGTTAGCATTACTGTCAAAGATGATTCGGGCAACCTGCTACATGCGCAGACAGAGCAAAATATTCGTCATGACCAGGTTCCATCTGCGCCTTCGTCTAGTGATACTGATAGTACTGAGCATCCGGCGAGTCCAGATCATGATGTGAACGCCAGCATTACTGAACACCACGTTTCCAACGACGCGACCGTGATTGTCGGAAATTCGGACAGTACGGATTTGACTCCGGAAGCCCCACACAGCCAAATTACCCATGTGAATGGTGGCAGTGAATCAGCTGATGGCTTCGATGTTCAGGATGGGAAAATTGTCAGTATTGGCTCAAATGTGCATGTTTGGCTGAGTGAAGGCGATTCCGAGCCGAAGTGTGCCGACTCTAACAGTCAGATAAAATATTACAAAGACGGTAACGTTAATGGTGATGGTAGTCATGCTGATGTATTCGTAGTGCATGAGGGCAGTGGCTACACACGTGGTGGCAACCACCAGGGTTTGAACGGTATTAACGGCACGACACAATCAGTCGACGGTGGACATAAAGACTACGTCTTCTTGCAGGATGGAAAAGAGTCCGATTTCGAATTCTCATTCAGCAGCAATAACAATGCGCCGAACAATGTGAACACGCTGGATAATGTGGCGGTGACGGGCAATGGAGGGCAGGGACTTCATTTACAGGGCATGAACCATCTTGAAGGTGTGATCTACGGTGATGGTACTGTCCATACGCCAAATGAGGGCCGTACATCGATATCTCATTCGGATGCACCAGTATCAGTTGTTGAGCACTCATTACTGTCTGCCGCACCTCCTGCACCGTTGGTTGAAGAAAGCACCGGTCACGCTGTAATTGAGCACCACGCCGAACAGTCGCATTCGCTGAATAACTTGCTGGAAAGCAGTGATGATCTTTTCCTTCCGGCAACAGCCCCATCAGCGGATAGCGCCATACACCAATCCGGTATTTCTGATCTGGGGAGTGATAAGGCTCAACATGTTGACGCTCGCATAAATTTGAGCGACCTGGCTCAAGAGCTGGAACATGGCACTGATATTACCAGCCTGATTAAAGGCACTGAGCAATCGGGTAGCGAAACGACGGTTATCGATCCTAAAGCGCATATGGTTCCGGCAATAATGTCTGAATCTGCGGGGATGGACAGTTTGCAGCACTCATCATTTGATCATTTATTACATAAACCTGAACATCAATATTAACGGCTGACGCCAGCAATTTATAAGAGCTTACCCACTGATTGTGAGTAAGCTCTTTTATTTTCAGCCATCTATGTAATCTTTGAGATAAGGCCATTAAATTAAGATGGGAATCAGGAAGATAAGCTGTTTCCTTAGATGATTTTTGGTTCGCTATGAACCCTTTTAACTTTGCTAAGGAGTTAGCATGCCACTGCATTTACGCCGTTTAGCTTTAATCCCTCTGTTTATTCTGACTGCCTGTAATAGCCACACCAATACCACCGTTCCTCCAACAAGCACGCTTTCTGCTGCGGGATATCACCATCAACAACTGGTCGTTGATAACTCAACACTTGAAATCTCGCGTAGCGCGCTGGAATACAACGTACAAAAAGTCCAAAAACTGCTCGGCAATAAATCGACCATGTGCGCCATTCTGAAAGGGGATGCCTACGGGCACGACCTGTCGCTGGTCACGCCGGTTATGCTGGCAAATAACGTGCAATGTATTGGCGTTGCCAGCAATGAAGAACTCAAAACCGTACGCGATCTCGGCTTTAAAGGACGCTTACTGCGTGTGAGAAATGCGACCGAAGAAGAGATGCGCCAGGCGACGGATTATGACACTGAAGAGTTAATCGGCAATCTGGATATGGCTAAACGCCTGGATGCGATTGCTCAACAACAGGGGAAAACGCTGCGTATTCACCTGGCGTTGAACTCCGGCGGTATGTCGCGCAACGGACTGGAAGTGAGTAACCAGGAAGGGTTGAACGATGCGAAAGCTATTTCTGAACTGAGTCACCTGAAAATCGTCGGCATCATGTCGCATTACCCTGAAGAAGATGCGGCGGCCGTGCGTAAAGATCTTGCGCGCTTTAAAGTTCAGTCACAGCAGGTTCTGGATATCACCGGTCTGAAACGTGAAGACGTAACAATGCATGTTGCTAACAGCTTTGCGACCCTCACTGTGCCTGAATCCTGGCTTGATATGGTTCGCGTTGGCGGTGTGTTTTATGGCGATACCATTGCCAGCAATGACTACAAACGCGTAATGACATTGAAATCATCTATTGCCTCGGTGAACCGTTATCCGAAAGGCAATACCGTGGGTTACGACCGCACCTACACGCTGAAACGTAACTCCGTGTTGGCCAATATTCCGGTGGGTTATGCCGATGGTTATCGCCGTGTGTTCAGCAACGCGGGGCACGTGTTGATTCGTGGACAGCGCGTTCCAATTCTTGGCAAAACATCGATGAATACCGTGGTGGTTGATGTTACCGACCTGAAAGGTGTTACGTCTGGTGACGAAGTGGTTCTGTTTGGTAAGCAAGGGAAAGGCGAGATTACCGCGACAGAAGTAGAAGATATCAGCGGTGCATTATTTACCGAAATGTCGATTCTTTGGGGTGCCACGAACAAGCGGGTACTGGTTGATTGATAGTCTTAGCTCAGCTTTTAGCTGGGCTTTTTCTATTAGCATCTCTTAATTTTCCTGACGGAATTTTTGGGGTTGTAAATCTTAGGACAGTTCATTGAGCACCCTGGCGGTAATAGACGGAAGCAGGGTTTTAACGTTTGCAGCGTTGTATTTTTGAAGTATGAAGGAACGCGCAAAAAGGTGAGTTTGGTGCTAATAAATTCACAGATACTGGCAGGGTGACTCTTTATTGAAGAGAGGGCAACGGTTAAACCATTGCCCTAACAGCTTATGCTCAACTAGACATGTGGAGATTGTTGTTACCACATCAAATCGTCAGGCACGACAAAGTCAGCATATGGGTCTTCTTCGTCTTGAGCTTCCTGGCTCAGAGTACTGTTTAATACGATATAGCTCGCATCACGCTGTGCAATTTTATCGGCAACACTTGCTGGAATAATCGCGTATTCACCATCAGGATTTTTATCTGTCATCAAACGAGCAATAGCGAGGCGGCCATTGGTTAATTGAGTCTGAGTAACCTTATCCACATAGATTTTTTTAATTAAATTATTATCTGTGAAGTTATAGCCAATATCGCCTTTTGAAATAACAATTCTGTTCATTTCAATAAGCTGCTTAATCTGAGCTTTATATTCTCTGGATAAAGCAGCCTGCTTTTGTTGTTCACTCAGTTCTTTATCACGCTCAATTTGTGCCTTTTTATTTTCTTCCACAGCCTCGCGTGCCTCACGAGCCTGAACCCGCGATTTTTTGGCCGTTCTCTGAACTTTGGCCATTTTTTTGCTGCTGACTAAGCCAGCCTTCAGCATCTGCTCTTGCAATGTGAGTTTTGTCATGTTCGTGGTCTAAAAGAATCAAATCGTGACCAGGATTATACCTTTCATACTCGAGGTAGTGTTGTTGTTTTTTTGCAGATGGGATACTTCATGATTTGATGACCAATCTGAAATAGAGCGGTTAACACCAAAATTGTTGTAAATGCAGCAGAGTGCGACAGGTGAATGTTCATGGTGTGCAGGCTGACATAATAAACCAGCACGGCAATCATCTACCATGGACTGTTAACGGATCAGATTAACGCCCGCTTGACGGTAGCGTTTAAACAGCGAATCGGGAAGATGCTCATCGGTTATCACACAGTGAATGCATGAAAGGGTACTGATGTTATAAGGGTTGGTTTGCTCGAATTTACTGTGGTCTGCCAACAAGAATACTTTTTTAGCGCGTTGGATAATGGTTTTTTTAATGCCAACTTCAAACAGCGTGGCATTGGTTATCCCGGCATCAAGCGATAACGCATCGCAAGAAATAAAAGCCTTTTCGACGGTAAAGGTTTTCAGCATATCCGTAGCCAGGCTTTCTCCCACGGTAAAATAACCAGGGCGGATCATGCCACCGATAATATAGCTTTCCAGGTGGCTCATTTGCGCCAGATGATGGGCAATATTGACATCGGTAGTCACCACGCGTGCGGGGATTTCCAGCGCTTTGGCCAGCTCAAGGCAGGTAGTTCCTGAATCGAGAATAATAAAATCATGTGGCTGAATTTTCTGTCTCGCCAGTAGCGCTATCTGTTTTTTAGCCTCGATATTAATATTCTTTTTCATGTCGAAAACGAATTCTTTATCCGCACTATTGACGTTAAAGCGCAGCCCTCCGTGGTAACGCTCCATACCAGGATAGTGAAGCGCAATATAATTAAAATCGCGCCTCAGGGTGGCATCGGCATAATTTAATAATTCATGTGCCTGTTGAATACTGAGCTGCTGGTGTAGCCAGAGGTAGTGCAGGATATTGCCGATACGTTCACTACGTTGTTGGCTCATAGCGTTACTCCTTAAATTGGCGCAGTGCGTGGGCTAAATCGCTATGGCCAAATATAGCGCGGCCCAGTACCAGATGGTGAGCCCCCGCGTGAATCAGCGCGGGGGCAACGCTGAGATCGACGCCGCCATCAACCCAGATTTCAGTTTGCGGAAATAACCGCGCCGCTTCGGCCACTTTATCTATAACTGCCGGAATAAAGCATTGTCCTTTGCCGTCCGGCTCGCTGGTCATGATCAACAGGCCATCAGGCTGTTGATTCAGGTAGCGGTAATGGGCAACGGGTGTGGCAGGGTTGAATGCCAATCCTGCTTTGGCTCCGGTTTGACGGATAGCGTCCAGGTCTTCAGACGGATTTGCCAGCGCTTCAACGTGCAGAAAAATCCATGCCGGGTTGAGCGGCGCAATCCATGATAGCCAGGGGCGAGGATCCGCCAGCATCAGGTGAAAGGACAAGGGATGTAGGGTTGCCTGCGCGATGGCGTTGATAGTCTTCATCCCGAAAGTAATGTTGCTGATAAAGCTGGTGTCTTCAATATCAATATGCAGGGTGCTGACCTCCAGACAGGCCAATGATGAAAGCGTTTCTCCAAGTGTAAGTGGGTCGGCGGAAGCGAGAGAGGGATGGAGATGGGGCATATTTAGTGCTCCTGTAGGGCGGGGTTGCTGATCAACTGGAAAAGCTCATTATCGGTAGTTGCCTGTTGAAGACGGGCAAGCAGAGCGCTGTCTTCAAGCAACGTTGTGATGCGCTGGATGGTTTCCAGATGAGCATTCGCATCCGTCGCGCTAAGGGCTATGACTAACCATACCGGGTCGCAGTCTTCATGGCCGAAACTGATCGGTGTCTCAAAGGTTGTAATAGCAATACTATTCGCACGTGCACCCTGTTCCGGGCGGGCGTGGGGCATGGCTACTCCGGGCGCGATAACATAGTAAGGCCCCCATTGCAGGGTATTTTCAATCACGCCCTGGCAGTAGCTGCTGGTGATGTAATCCAGGGCTTCGAGAGGTTGAAGTGCAATCTGAACCGCCTGCTGCCAGCCTGATGCCTTTCTCCGGGCCTGGGCCTGTTGGGAATGATGTATCAGCATATTGACACCTGTAATGTAAAAGCGATAAATAAAGGCCCGGTATACTTTTGGCGAAGGCACCGGGCCGTTAGCGATGACGGTCGGGGCCGTTGTAAAACGGCCTCGTTTTACCCTCTTAGCTGATGCACTTTCTCCATAAAGCGTGCGACCCGCGATTCAACGACGAAGTTGTCAAATATCCCATCTTTTTTGAAATGTGTTGCGGTCACACAACCATCGGCTATCGCCAGTTGCTCTTCCACGTTTTCCAGGCAGACCCCGGTATTGGCCAGAACAACGGTATCTGGCACCGTCTCTTTCACGACTTTGAGCAGCGCGGAATCCGTCTTGCTGCCAGCGGTCAGGCCAGAAACACACAACGCATCTGGATGGTTGTTGAACACCGTCGACTTAGCGATAGCGCGAATATCCCGATTCCCCAGATAAACCGCCGCTTCCGGCACAATGTTGAACAAGGTTTTAACGTGTGATGCGCCAATACGGTGCTGGTGGCGGATAGTTTCGCCGACGTTGGTGTCCCAGACGCCGAAATCGCTGGCATAGGCACCGGTAAAGATTTCACGAATAAACTTAGCGTCTACGGCCATGGCCAGATCAAACGACGCAACCGGATCCCACAGCACATTGACCCCGTAAGGCACCCGAATCTCGCCCATTAGTTGTCCGATAACGCGCGCCATGGCGGCAGTGGTTTCCGTTTTTACGCGCGTCAAATAGGGCAGGCTGAACTCGTTAGAGAACATGACGGCGTCTACACCACCGTTTTGCAGCGCCATCAAATCATCGCGGGCTTTGTCGATAACCCAGTTCATGCCTTTTTTGCTGTCATAACCCGGATCGCCTGGCAATGCGCGCAAATGGCACATGGCAATAACGGCTTTCTCAGTACCGATAACAGTTTTTAACCAACTCATATTTCACTACTCCTGTTCAATAAGGGATAAATCAGGCGGATAACTCGCGTTTACGCAGACCAATGACCACCAGCGCGGTGATACCGATGCAAACAATGACGCCAATCGTCCCCATGCCGACCAGTTCGGTAATCGACCAGCCAAACGGGTTACCGACAGACAACGCGGTAATTTGCGAACCGTCTTTGGCCAGGCTGAAGCCACCCTGTGCGGCCATTTGGGTAAAGTACGGGGCAAAATGAGTAGAGATCAGCAGCACGAAAATCATGGTGATAAAGCTGGTGATCAGCGTGCGCAGGAAATCTCCCCGGTGGATAACCGTTGCCATACAGACAAAGAATGGCGCAACGGGAAGATCGGCCAGTGGCAGCACCTGGTTACCGGGAAGCAAACCGGCGGTGATGAGCATAATCGGGATCAACAACAGGCCCACGGCAATGGTGGTGGGATGGCCTAGCGTGACGGCGCTGTCCAGGCCGATATAAAACTCGCGGCCATGAAAATGTTTTTGCAAGAAGGTGCGTGCTCCCTCGGAAATGGGCAACAAACCTTCAACAATCAGACGGATCATGCGTGGGAACAGCACCATAATGGCTGCTACGGTAATAACCAGGCTCGCCAGATCCTTGAATCCGTAACCTGCCGCCAGACCAAAGATAATCCCCAGAATCACGCCAATAATCACCGGATCGCCAATCATGCCGAAACGTTTTTGAATTTCGCTGGCGTCAATATTGTTATTTTTCATAAACGGAATGCGTTGATAGACCCATTCCAACAGTAGCGCTATAGGTACTGAACTGGTGCCCCATCCCTGAGGAATAGAGATACCTTCCAGTCCAACAATGCTTTGTACACGCCTGGCGGTGAGATCGGCCATTTTCAGTGACAGTGCGGCATGGCATAGCGCAGCCAGCACGCCATAGATCATGCTACCGGTAAGAATATTGGCAATTGCGCCGGTGATGGCGTAATGCCAGTAGTTATAAATATCAACGTTCATGGTTTTGGTCAGGCGCGTGACCAGCAACACAATGTTGAACAAGAATACGACCGGGATCACCACCGCCCCGACAGCCGTTGCATAACCAACACCAGAGGCGGGGCCTGCACCTACATCCAGCAGATGCAAATGCAATCCGAACCGGTTGATCATGAGTTTGATGGCTGGGTTCAGGCTGTCGATGGCCATGACAATCACCAGCCCCATTCCCACAAAGCCAATGCCGATAGTGACGCCAGCTTTCACTGCCTGAAAAAACGGGATACGGAAAACAAGCGCGATGATAAACATGATGATGGGGACGAAGACCGTGCCCCCGAGGGATAAAATATAATCAATCATGATGGAATCCTCAGCGTTATTTCAGCAGATCGAGCAACTGCTGCTTGAGCGCTTCATCGTTAATACCCGTCAGAAACGCAGCGCCATTCAGACACGGGACACCGTAATCCGTGCTGGTCTTCATGGAGGTGACGATAAGATCAACGCCCTGTTTATTGAGTGGAATTTCGCTCAGGCAGCACTGGTTAGTGGTGACATTAATTCCGTTTTCGCCCAGAAAACGGGTTAATTTCTGGGCTATCATGGTAGACGTCGCCATGCCGGTGCCACAGGCAACAAGTATCTTCTTCATTGTGGTGATCTCCTTTCTTTGGTTGTTAACGGGAAGGTTTCAGCTTTAGCCTCTACCAGGTGTGCCAGCAGATCGATGCAGTGTTGCAGGTCGCTCAGGCTGGCAACTTCACTTGGGGAATGGGTGTAACGACAAGGAATGGACAGGCCCGCGCAGAGGATGCCGTCTTGCTGAAGCTGGATATATCCGCTTTCAGTGATCACGCCGGGGGCGACTTCACGCTGAACCGGGATCTGATGCTGCTCAGCAGTCGTCTCAAGCCAGTGAACCACTTTGGGAGAGGTAATAAGACCGGCCAGCGTTCCACGTCCGTGATAGTTCAGACAGGTGATGCCTGGCCCTTGATTTATCACCAGATCAGCGTAGTCGGCGAGATCCGGGGTATCGCATGAAGGGGTGATATCAATGCCAATGGTCAGCTCGGGACGGATGGCGTTTACGGCGGGAAGGATGCCGCGAATGTTAAATTCTTCTTGCACTGCGGCAACGATAAACAAAGCTACATCCAGCGATTTTCCAGCGACTTTATCCGCAAGCCCCAGCAAAGCGGTGCAGCCCAGACGATTATCCAGCGCTTTGCTGCACACCAGATTGTTGCCCAGCTTACGCGGTGGGTTATTCAGGGTGATAGGCGTACCGACATTAACGCCCATTGCCAGCGCATCCTGTTTGCTGCTGGCACCGATATCGATCCACAGTTGGTCGATAGCAGGCTGGTGGGTTCGTTCATCCCCTTTACTTAAATGATAAGATTTGATCCCGATACAACCGGGCACACTGCCTTTACTGCCCTGTAAATTTACCGTGGAGCCGGACATCGTAATTTGCGCGGGGCCGCCTACTCGTTCAAAACGAATAAAACCGTTTTGTTCTATTTTGCGAACCATAAAGCCGACTTCATCCATATGGGCGAACACCATTACCCGCAGCGCGTCTGGATCCTGGCTACCAAACTGTGCAATGACATTGCCCAGAATATCCCGGTGTGTACTGATAGCCCCCTGCGCAAGAAGAGGCTCAATAACGTCTGCAACAACGGTTTCGTGGCCGGGTATGGCGTCCAGGGACAACAGTTGCATCAGAGTGGAACGGGTATCAAATGACATAATCAACCTCACAAATGACTGACAGAGAGGATGTTATGCGGGGTAACTGATTGATAAAACGTGATGAAAATCACATCAAAATGTGAGTTGGTGGTTTTTACCCGCACTTTGAGAGGTGGTTAAAATTAAATCGCTCATTTTTATTGCGTATTCTCTTTTTTCGAACATCAGGAATGATTGATTTGAACCAGAATGAACGAAAGTGAATATTCGGTACTTTATTGCGGATAAATTAATCAACACTATGATCAGAGCTTCCCGTTACGCAGCAAACATTGCCAAAATTCGCTAATACGATGGCCCGGAATTTGCTCGGTTGCGACGAGACGCAATAACATGAGCATCATGCAGTAGCTCGGTGATATTTATTGTTGACTGAGTCTTTGATGCTAAAGAAGGGAAAATTTCTGTTGATATCGAGAGTGGTGTCCCTGCAGGAATCGAATATAGCAATATCTATATGTATTTAAAGGAATAATATTCTGTCTATTTTTTCGATACCATCATGGATACCATCAACCGATAAAAAACGGCTCATTGTGGCCATAGAGTTCGGCCGCAACAACGATTGCAAAGGCGGGCAGGGGGAGCCTCGAGAAAGTGACCAGGAGACTCATAATCTCTTGTCCTATGGCTGTAAAATAATCAAAAAAGGTATCACACCCCACGCATTATGCAATGCAGAGCTAAGAGCCGCGCCAGCTATGGTGAGAAGGGGTATACACCGCACTGTCTAATTTGTATACCATTTCATAAGAAAACACACTCCAACCCGCATGAACGTTGGGCTAGAGCGTGTATACACCTATCCTCGAATACTACCTTAGAAATCCATATCCTGGTCCCTGAAGCTGCTACGAGTGCGAGCAGCTAATTGCCGCTGTTTTGCTTCAATTCGTCTCATAACTTCATCTGCTACATCTGCGGGGCTTTGGCCTGGTTGTTGATGAATATGGATTTCAACCTTCCCAATAGATGCAGTTTGATGAGAAGTTGAAATAGAGGGTTGCTGCGCGTTCTGATATTCCGATTTAGGCAAACTGTAAGGGTGTAGCGGCTTGGCGGCCACTGGTTGCGAAAGGCTACCAAAAGCTAGTGCTGTAGCTGCGGCAAGCGCTGCTGTTCGGCGGCGGCTGGTGATGTTTGCAGGTCCATTAACCAGTTCAGGACCATTTTCACCCACAATACCGAACTGTCCGTGCGGAATGTTACCGCCAATGTCATAAGCGCCTGCATAGGGATTAAGTCCCTGCTTTGCGGGTTGAGTGTTATAAAGATTAAAGGCTGGTGTTTTCGCATCAGACTTCAACCAGTCAGGGATTAAATCTGTCAGTGAGGCTAATTTAGATTTGAGACTATCCCATTTTTCACTAATTCCATTCAGCAGACCGTCAATCATTTCGGATCCTGCTGTTTTAAAGCGTTCAGATAACGCAGTTGCATCGGCAATTATGTCATTCCATTTCTGCGAAATATAATTTTGGATACCTGTCCAGGCTTCAGAAACACCACTTTTTATGGCATCCCAGTTTTTATAAATAAGGCCTGGCAGGGTGTAATCCATGAAAATATTTTTGATAAACTCCCACGCAGAGGCAACAGCTTGTTTTATCCAGTCCCATGCGGCACCAGCGGTCAACTTTATCCACGCCCAGGCATATTCAGCCCCATCGCTGACTGTCTTCCAGAGAGCTTTAAATTTCGGTCCAAGCGTATCCCAATGCTTCCAGACGTAAAATGCTGCGGCTGCAATAACGGCGATAACAAGAAGTATTGGGTTTGCCAGTGCTGCACGCCCCATAGCCAACAACCCTTTGCCTACCAGTTTGAAACTATCAGATAGCAGGGTAAACCCCCTGGTCAGAGCCGGCAAACCAGCACCCAGCTTTGAAACAGAGAAACTTGCTAATGCAAATGGTCCTAAAATACCTGAAATGGCGAGCGCCAGCACACCACCTGCGGTGGCGACTAATGCAAATGCTGCGATGGTTTTAAACAGCACCGAAGTAAGCTGTGGATGCTTTTTGACAAATTCACCCAGTCTGTTTGCCAGCTCACCCAGCCAGTCAGCCATTTGTTTAAGTTGTGGTGCAACCGTCCCACCAATGGCAGCAAGAGAATTAGTAAAAGAGCCGCTTGCCGCTTCCCATCGGTTTCCCAGGGTTTTGAGTTGAGAATCAACTCGTTCGCGCAGGGATGCCTGGGCCTGCAACTTTGCTTCAACTTCCCGATAACCATCAATCCCTGTGGATATCATTTTTTGAATAACTTGCAGTGTCTCACCATCGTCCCCAAAGAGGTCTTTAATGACTGACTGCTTCATGACATCATCCAGCTTGTTTATTTTTGCCAGCTGCTTGTACATGTTCTCAATGCCACCAAATGACCCTTTTCCATTGGTAAAATCGAGATGTATTCCGGTAGATTTAGCTTTTAACTCATCGTTAACGCCACTGACATTTTTAACGTCAAGGGTGGACTGGAACACTTTTCGATAGGCATTACCCGCAGAGCCACCTTCCATACCTGACTGGTCAGCAATAATCAGTAAAGGGGCCAGAGCCTTAGCTGCATCAACCCCTTTCATCTTAATAATGTCCATGGCACTGGATATTTTCGCGTACCCATTAAGCATATTGTTCGGGTCAACACCGGCATAGAACCCTTTCTGGATCACATCCATCAGGCTCATCATGTCCTTTTCTGCGGTTCCGGTGGCGTCCTGAAGCTTGGCGGCAAACTCTGCTGCTTCAGTTGCAGGCATCCTGAGCTGCACACCAAGGTAGGCAGTTGCCTCACCAAGGCCGCCCAGAATGGCAGTGGCTGACATGCCCTGACGGCGTAGCATGGTCATCATGTTCTGAAAATCAGCGGTGGTTCCGGGCAGTCTGTCTCCAAGCTGCAAGGCTAAACGGTTAATTTTTTCAAACTCAGGTAAAACTTTGCCCCCGGATCCCATCATCGAAGCGGCTAACTGTGTGGCTGCATCTTCTGATTCTGAGTAGGCTTTTACGGGTGCCAGTAACGGCATAGCTGTTGCTACCCCCGTAGCTACCATTCCGGCACCATTTCCCGCAAGTTCATTTCGTAATGCTCTGGTTTTATCAAAAGTAGCGCGGGCCGCAGCCAGTTTCCGCTGTTGCTCTCCGGTTCGTCTGAGCCGTATTTCCTGCTCAGATAATTGGCGGTTGTAGCGTTCGGTTTCGCGGGTGATTCGGGCGGTGGCGCTGGCACCATCATTTGCAGAAATACCGGCGCGGTAGAGTTCGGCACGAACCTGCGCTGTGCGGCTCTGTAGTTTCCCCTGGCGTTCCTCCAACCGCTGTACAGCAAGACGCTGCTTTTCCAGTGCCAGAATCTGGCGCTGCGACGGCGGCCCGGATGCGCCAATTTCCTGATTCATCAGGCTGGCTTTCTGACGTGCATAGTTGAGTCGGTCGCCCAGCTTCTGGTTTTCTGCCTGAAGTTTTTTGAAGCCATCCAGTTTTGCTGTGGTCTGACTGAGCTGCGTTAGCGCATCACGGGACTTTTTGACCGATGCAGCCAGCTCCTGAGTGCTGGCTCGAGCTTGTTTAAATGGGCGGGTAAGTTTGTCGATAGCGCTCATCACGACCTGCAAGCGCAGATTACGATCATTCATCTGTAGTGGCTCCACTTCGGATTAATGCTTTGTGTCGCCATTCCAGCACGTCAGTCAGTGTCATTTCCTCGGTGACAGATGGCGACCAATGAAACAGGGTGGCGATATCTGCCACCATATCTTCAACGGTTAATTCGGCAGGGAATCCGACAATGCCGACTTCGGTAATAAAAAAGTGACCAGCGCCATGGCAAGCTGTAGCAGGTTACTTGGCTCCATCAGCATCAGTTCCGTTTTTGACAGCGCGGGTGTGGTTACACGGGGTAATACCGTCATGATGGAATCCACATCCATTTCAATAAGCGCCTGGAGTCTGATACCACGCAGTGCACCAGAGTGAGGTTTACGGACAGTGATTTCCGCAAGCGTGGTATTGCCGCGAATGACAGGTGTATCAAGTGTTACGGTGCTTTCATTTTTTTCGCTAACTGGTTCGTTCATCAGAGTGTCCTCATCTCTTGTCAATGTAGAGTCAGTGTGTATGAGGTCACACAATCTGACGAGAACCGGCTACTGTGTCAGTGGTCACACAACCTGCGGTTCAGAGGCGGCAGGAAAAAATGTCGTTGGCTGGCGCTTTGCCCCGCCGCGCGCAATCGTAGCCCCGCCTCGCCTGCCCGCTTTGCGTATGGGTTTTCATGCATCTGCATGAATGTGTCAAAGCCGCGCCAGTACTGGCCCTAAACAGCGTAAAGCCGGTGCAGGCATTCATGCGTTTTCATGCACCATAGACATGCACTCACAGCGTAAGGCTGCCTGTCAGGAAAAAGCATAAAAAATCCCCACCGGTTTAACCCGCTGGGGATGTTCTGACAGACAAATCAAAGGATAGTCACTCAGGGTTGTTGATGTCGATCCTTGAGTTTGAAACTGTCGCCGTAGCGACCCAGATTCTGAGGAAGTTTAGGAACCGGTTGTGTCTCAGGTTCATCGACCTCGCGGGCCATTTTACAGAGTACCCGGTTAAGTGATTCCATGGTATTAAATGTACATGAGCAATAAAGATTCTGACATTGATAATAAATTAACTTTACGGTCGGTGACAAATATCCACTCGATCGCACATGTGCTAATTTACCGCACTCAGGACATTTCATTGCCATAAATATCTCCTAAAGTTATGGATGACTTATTATCCATTAACAGTTTGTCTTGATTCCAAAATCACTGCTAAACTTGAGATTATCTTTCGCTGACAATTCATTGTTTGACACAGTGCAGAAGCTGTATTTTCCAGTCAGTGATTTCTTTGCTCCCGGTTCTTTTGAGCATGCTATCAGTGTCTCCGATAATTTAAGCGCTTCATCGGCCGTTAATTCAATTGAGTGATTATTCAGCATGATACTAATCATAATTTATTTTCTCCATTATATATCCGGCGTAAGCATGAATATATTAACGATATTAGCGTTATGACATCAGCTATTGTTAAATAGTTAATGAATGCTGTTTTGCTTATTAAGTGCTTCACGTCGTAGCTGGAAAGTATAATTCCCGGCAGTGGTGTAATTAGCGCCACTGTCTTTCCAGACGGCTTCTTCCAGACTCATTCCAGCTTCTGTTAAAGCTGCGCTGTAAGCAGTCAGTACCTGCGGTTCCCTTGAGGCAATCTGCGCCAGCACAGCATCATGCAGGAGTGTCATCGCCGGCTCCAGCCCCTCGGAACCTTTAATGTAAGGATAAAGGGCGTCGGTCAGCGCTTCGCCGTTTGTTGCCATGAACGTTTTCAGTGCCTCCCTTATGCAGGTTGCTTTCAGGCCCGCATGTGCGGCACGTGTCGTGTCGGCAGCGACTGCCACTTCCCAGACAGTGACCGCCAGTTCCTCACGGAGTAGCACTACTTTTTTGTCATAGTCAGCAGGTTTTATTGCAGCACTGAGCTGGTCGGAGAGCTGCTTCTGGGTATCCGTATAATGGGTCGATTTGTCCTGCCAGGCCTTACGGGCATCACGCCATGCAGTCAGTGCTACATCTAAAATGGTATCGCTCATAACAAATCCTCCGGTTATAACTCCACAAGATTGTTAGAACGGGCATCATGCTTATTAGCATTAACACTTCCATCACTTTGCTTGAGATTCTTATATTTGAGAATTTGCCCTGGGGTAGGTTTTTTGTGGCAATCAGCAGATGCTTCAGCATCAGGAGATATACCTATGATGGATAAAGCGGGGTCTATATTGATGACATCGTGATCTTCTTTGGCTGGTCTTAAAAAAGTCTCACAAATAAAATCTTTGAGTAATATATCTGCATCATTTACACCAGTAATTACTCCATCAATATATTTACTATTGGTACGTCGTAGATGCTGATATTTCAAATTGAGCAGACCAAGCAGTTCAGCGCCATGCTCGGATAAGAATCGTCCCAGCAGCGTATCTACATGCTTATCGACAAAATAGTTATGCTCCCTTACGTAGTCGCTTGCAGCGTGACCGGTATCCCATGGCAGGGTGGTTAAATCGCTCTCCCGTAGCGCAAGCAGCTCTTCCAGGTCATCAGCTGTTTCGCGCTGTTCAATCATCTTTGCCCGCAATTTCTTCACTTCAGGTGTGAACTCACCATTGGAGTCATTAAGCAGGGCGCTACGCTGATTTTTCATCAGTTCGTAGTCAGAGATGGCCTTTTGTTGGCGCTGGCGAAGTGTATCAACCTGCTCCGTTGCTTTGCTTTCCTTTTCACGAGCTGTGATCCATGCTGTTTTATTGTCCTGAATCTTTTTAACTACCTGCTGTAATTCCGGGGACAACATTTCCTGGTGGTTACTCAGTTGGGTATCAATTGGTTGCTGGTCAGTCATGATTTGCTCTCCGTCATCTGATGAAAGTCAGTGTGTCATTCACCGCACAATTGAACGAGCAATCGGCATTGTGTCACCGGCCATACAAATGGAAGTAAGACATCAGAGACAAAAAACAGGGAGGCCAGCCAGGAAAGAAGCATTTTTGCCAGAATTTATATGTTTATGGGTGTTTTAGGTGGTAACAGTGGTAACACTGGTAACGGCATTGATATTAAAGAGTTTTTCCTGTTACCACCTGTCACCAGTAGTGGTAACAAAAGAAAAATGATGGTTGTATCTTGCTGATTTTAAACGTGTTACCACCTGTTACCAGTGGTAGCACGTAGGTGGTAACATATTTTTTCCTTATAAATCAATCTTGTTACCAGTGTTACCACTGTTACCACCTAAAAATAGGATACGCGCGAATACTTCTTTCCTGGCGGGCATCTTTCCCCGTGTGACAGATACTTAAAAGGGGCATTGCGCCCCTTATTCACCCGATAACCTCACTCCTGAATACGTAGACCTTTTTGGTACCCGTCTCCGGTAGTCTTACGGTTTTTTGCAACCTGCCGCTTTCCAGCTCTGTATCAAGCCATCCGGCATCATGGCAGAGTCGCGCGGTTTTGGCCGTATCAGATGTACCGCAAATCTCTTTCCACCCACTCGGCAGAATATAAAACATAGTGCCCGGCTCAGTGCCGTTGCTGCCCTTATCGACACGGCGGAAACCAACCATATTTGCAGGGCGATTTTTTTCGTCGTACCAGTCAGCAAAGCGCGTGTATTGATTAGCAGTGATGAAGCGTCGGACTTTCTCCAGTGCGTCAACTTCTTCCTGATTAGCCGCATGGCCGCGATCCTTTAACCACGCATCAAGGCAGTTTCGTGCGGCATTGTAGGCCTCGCCGGGTTTCCAGCCCGTTATTCCCGCTTCCGTCGCCAGTTCTCCGGCAACGGCCAGCAGTGCAAAGCGGTCAACGATACGGCCAACCTGATTGCCGGAATCAGCCGGGAGAAGAGTACGCTCATACTCTTTTTTCATCGCCTTGGCCCGTGCGGTGATGCCGGAAAGATTCCCGGCAATCCAGCGCAACCAGTCGCGGAACGGTGCGCCATGATACTGGCGGCAGGACTGTTCAAGATATTCCGCAAACTCCTTGCCACCATCAAACCCGTGCAGGTTTTCAAATGCGCCATGCTTTCCGGTGTCACTTGGGATTTGCACCATACGGACGCCCACCCCAGCCCCGGTACGCTTTTCTCCAGCTTCGGCGGCGTGCTCCATGATAGATATTTCCCCGGTGGAGAGGTAAAGCATCGTCCAGGTTGCCGGGTCACGCACACTGCCATCAACACGGCCACGTGCTTTGCCCTGGCCATTACCCAGCATGTAGGCAATACGGCTGGCCTCTTTCCCGTCCACCTCGCTGATTTCATCGAGCATCAGTGCGGCATCATTCCGGCGCAGGGCAATACCTTCCAGTGCGTTACCCGTTGCCCGCCACGTCTTCCAGAAGTCAGCGCCACCACATACCGAGGCTGCAACCTTCATCGTAGTGGTTTTACCGTCCGTGGATTCCCCCTTAAGGTGATAGCCCCCACCACCGATGCCTATCAGACTGAGGAGAGGGGCAGCAAGTGCCAGACTGACGCAAAATACCAGGCGTGAATTGCCTACACAGTAGGCTCCAATATGCCGTATCCATTCCTGCGTTGTGCCGCTGACACGGAAGTCGTTTTTTGATGATGAGGAGGACTGAAGAATGACGCTATCAGCATCACTGCCGATAACCTCATCCTGTAGGACATAAGCACCAGCGTGCCAGCCCGTTTTATCCACGCAGGTGACTTTACGTACCGGGCGACACGTTGAGATGTATTCCATCAGATAGCCACGCGCCGAACCGTTGACGCTGATGAAGTGCAGCCCATTATCAAGCAGTACCTCGCGCAGCTCCTGACCACTTCCGGCCAGAACCGTCATAGGCATCGCCCATTCATGCAGCATTCCGTTTGAGTCTTCCCATGACAGCATTCGTCCAAACTTCCCACCGTCTGCATCGCAGGTGATGGCGCTGACACGCAGGGGACTGCAAATTTTAACCTGCCTGACCTGTCCGTTATCCGCGCTATCTGAGGTCGGCCGGTCAAACCAGAGATAATCCTTTGTCAGCCGGAATCCGTGTGGCAGCCGTGTTTCCGTGTCAGCAGGATTCATCATTTCTTCAGCAAACGCATCCCGTGACCGCTGAACGCCAAATTCACGGCGGTAGTCATCCCAGTCAGTCTTAAAGCGCCCTGGCGGAATGGTCACCCAGCCCTTAACGGCCAGTGCTGCTTTAATCGCGCATTCACGTCCCTCATTGGGTTTGCCGTCAGCAAAATCATTATCCCCGGCCAGTATGATCTGCGCTTCTGGCCACTTCTTGCGTAAGGCGGTGGCAACGTTTTTCATATTGGTTTTAGACAGCGATGCCACACACCAGCCATCCGTCAGCAGCGATGCGCTTAATGCAGTGGCATATCCTTCGGTGATAACAATTCTTTCAGGGCGGTCATCCTGCATTTTTCCGACCGATACAAAACGCCCAGCCGCTTTACTCCCCGGTAACAGGCTTTTTTGTTTATCAGGACTGATAATCTGCGCACCGGTTGTTAGACCGTCAGTGTCAGTAATGGGTAGCATCAGCGAACCCACCGGGAAGGTCATACCTCCGGCTTTCATGACCCGGCGTGTCAGCAAGGAGGCATAGCCGGTCAGCCCTTTGGCACAGAGGTAGGCACTTTCCCCCTGCACAGTGTTACTAAACAGGTTAGCCCACCATTCAGGTGTTTTTTCGGAGGCTTCTTTTCTGGCTGGCTCTTGAAGGGCTGTCTGGATTTCCGGCAGTGCAAGGGTAGAAGATACTTCCTGAGCTGCACTCATGACATCGCAGCCTCGAATCAATTTTACTAGGTCAAGGCCATCACCATTTTTGCAGTTTGAGCAAATCCAGGTGCCTCTACCTTCCAGGTCATCAAGCCTGAAGCGGTCTTTACCAGCGCAACGTGGACACGGGCCGTGGCGACCGTTCGCTGGGATATTAATTCCAAGAGCAGACAAAATAGCAGGCCAGCGACCTCTGGCAGCAGCAGTAATATCGCTCACTGAAAGCTGCTCATTAATGGTCATAAATGTCCCTCCGTAAGTAACTCACAGCCATTTTTTGCATCTGCGAGGTCTGCACGCATATATTCGACAATTGCAGCCATCCCTGCGGCGCTTTCACCTAATGGAATACAGTCGCGCCGTGGATATTCTGAAAGAAGGAGCTGAAGAAAATCGCAAGCGGCGGCTGCACGTTGAAATTTTGCATGCCCTTCTTCTGTCATTCCGTATGGATGTGTTTTCTGTTTTGAGGGCAAAGCATTGCCTTGGGCACTGAATTGCCCGTGTGTAATGTTCATGGAAGTCTCCGATCAGATTCTGATTTAGTCCGGTTTACAGGAAGTTAGAGTAATGATCTGAATCTAACGCTGTTTGTTGGCGTGTTTTGCGTTCTCGCCAGCGTATTACCGGGACAGAAGCAGGTAACTGAGCGCGAGTTGTGTTGTCGCTGTATGGCTCTTTCTTTATAACGACCTGAAAGAAAGAGTAATTTTCCATAAACCATGAAAGGGGAGATTCTGTCACTTTGTCATCACTGTCATAGCGATAGACGACTTCACGTTGGAACTCGAGAATGATTTTGCCACTATCAGTGCGACGAGTTCTGACCGCGAGAATTGTGACTGTCCAGCCATTCTTATGTTGCCAGCGTTCGCCAGCGCGAGGGTAGCTATGCATGGATGCCTCCACAATGCGGAAGACGGCCGGCAAAACAAAGTATGTAGTCTGGGGCCAGGCGGCGACGGGCAGAATGCTCATCACTTGCTGTAACCCGTAGCATAACAGGGCGAGTGTGACGCTGGTTTCGGTTGATTGCCGCGAATAACCAGGTAAACTTTTGTGTAGCCATCAACGTTACCTCTTATAACGGTTTGGTCAGATGCCTGATTTGTGTTCCAGCACAGTCGGGCATTGTTTTTTATAGGGTTGGCACTTACAATGGTAATTACCATGTAGGTCAATATAGGTTATGGTAATTACCATGTCAACACCCAAAGAGAAACGTTCTCCTCCTTTCCAAATGCGCTTAACAGATGGGTTCAGGCAACAACTAGAAGAAGAGATGCGGAAAGATGGCGATACAGCTCTTGCTTCTTGGATTAAACGAATACTCCGCAAGGAATTACAAGCCCGAGGGCAGAATCCTAAAGGCTGATAACAAACGGGGAGAAAATAAGTTCTTCCCGAGTTGTTTAAAGCTTGCATATATCCCTCCATTACTTATTTTTTTGCTGTTCAATCCATTGCCTTATTTCTTGAGCATCAAAGACAGTAACTCCTGGAGAAAGGCGAGCGGGTTGCGGAAAATCAGGTTTAGCTTTAGTCCAACGCCAAAGAGTGACCGTGCTAATATTGAGAAAGTTCGCTGTTTTTACAGCTCGGGCATTACCGGACAAGGGATAAGTTGTCATATGAAATCACCTGCAATCTTATGTAACGTCATGAAATGGACGATTGCAGGCTACTTTTTGGAGAGGATTTTTTCGCGGAGTTTATGAAAACTCTTCCGAGTTATGCAAAAATCTTTATCTTTTCCCAGCTCTTTTCAACCAATCATCTAACGTATCATCTGTTATTTCAGGTAGATAGCTATCTCCTCCTGCACGAAGACTAAGAAGCTCTCTGATTTGATTGATCGAGCCGAATCGCATCATTTCTTCTGAAATTCCCAGCGCATGCATCAATGCGGCAATATAGTTTGATTGTTTGGCAGTTGTGCGTATTGGTGGTGTTTCGCTACTTTGATACGACGTGAGAGGTTTTGAATCACTATTATTACGAATAGTGGGCATATAATCGCCAGAAATAGCATGTTTATATAAATACTCAATATTATAACCAGTTATTTGTAGGTTGTAACTTTTATCATTTAAGTCAGGTGCATGATCACAAAGGTATTCTAAATATTTAACATCCCCTTCTTCATTATTTACTATTTCTCCGACAAATTGTTTATTTATAAGTATTGGAGATATTATTTGGCATGGTTCATTGCTAGGCTTAAATTCTGGATTGGATTCCGTAAATAGATTTATTTCTGTGCTTTCTGTCAATCCTTGAGAGATTGCTAAAAGAACAGATGTATCAATAGGCCATATCCCAGAAGTATATGTCTGAACTAAATAATAATCTCGTGTTTCCAATAGATGAGATTTTTCTGGTATGTAAAAATATCCAGATTTAAACTTATCTGAGAAAACGTAAGGTATACCATCCCCGTTAGGTAGGATTTCATTATTGAAATCTTCGATTTGGTTTTTTATTGGTCCATCATCTCGAAGAAATGGTGTGTAAAAGAAATACATTCTTTGAATGTTAATGCATAAATTTATTTTCCCAGTATAGCACCAATGAAGAATATCTGATTCCTCACATTCTAGGATACTTGCAGCTCTGGAAATTGAGCAGTATTCAAGAGGCGCTATTCTTTTGTGTTTCCATATGTTTTTATCAGCTTTGTTACTCATCAGGATACCTTATTATGTATCAATGTTAAGTTATTAAATTCCATTTCATATGGTGCTATATAATCGATGGTATTTGCAGAAAGGTAATTTGACCACCACTGCATCATTTTTCTGCGTTCTTGCATGTGCTGGGCTAAGTGAACATAAGCTGCACGAACTTCATTCCGCTCCAAATGGCTCATCTGGCGTTCTACAGCATCCCGTGACCATAGACCCGATTCTGTTAGAGCAGAACATGCCATTGCGCGAAAACCATGAAGGCAAACATCGGATTGGGTATCGTAGCCCATTCCTCTCAGAGCCTTATTCACCGTATTCTCGCTCATCGGTTTAAATGGATTACTGTCGCCAGGAAAAACAAGTTCATATTCGCCGCTTATTTTCTTTATTGATTCCAAAACCTCAATAGCTTGGACTGATAGTGGCACATGATGAACACTACCCATTTTTGCGCCTCGGTCTGAATATTTCACACCTTCAATTTCTTCTCGCTGACCAGGGATGGTCCACATTGCTGAATCCACGTCTATTTCACCCCAACGAGCATGTCGTAGTTCACTGGAACGCACAAAAGTATGAAGAGAAAATAAAACGGCTAGTCGAGTTAATGGCCTGCCAGTATATAAGGATATTTTTGTTGTGAGTTCAGGTAGACGTTCAAGAGGCAGAGCTGGGCGATGTTTAGTTTTTGGGTTGGTGACTGCACCTTTTAAATCATGGGCTGGATTATATTCAACGATGCCACGTTGAACCGCATATCGGAAAATACTCTCCATGGTAGTTTTTATTCTACCAGTAGTCGCACCAATACCTTGATCCGACATGGCAATGAGTACCGGTAATAGATCCCTCGTTTTAAGGGAGTCTACTGGTTTATGCCCAATTGCAGGGAATAAGTGATTCTCCATTTCTCTGAGTATTTTATTACGGGTAATCGCCTTCCATTCAGGATGGCCCATTGTGCCTTTATGCCATTCTAACGCTAGTGATTTGAAGGTGCGGGAGGTCGGTTCATCTGCGGTAGCTTTTTTTGCTTCTCTTGGATCTCGACCATCTGCAAGTAATTGCCTGGCTTCATCTCTACGTTTTCTTGCAACGACCAGCGACACGTCAGGATATACCCCCAAAGCAAGGGTTGCCTGTTTACCGCTATAGCGATAATTCATTCTCCATGCTTTGGTTCCGTTCTTTTTGACTAACAGATAGAGACTGCCACCATCGGTCAGTTTGTAATCTGTTTCTTTGGGCTTGGCGTTCTCTACCTTTTTGGGCGACAGCTCGTTTAAAGCCATATGCAGTAAGCCTCTGGCAATTGAATGATGGTATCGGAATATCGAACCGGTTAATACCATCAACGATACCATCAGAAGTGTGTAATGTCATGAAATGCCCTGAAACTAAATTAAGACGTAACTTAGCTGATATAGCTGTTTTTTAAGGGGATTGTGAAGGGTATTGAAACGAGGTGAAATTGCTTAATGGTGTCCCCTGCAGGAATCGAACCTGCAACTAGCCCTTAGGAGGGGCTTGTTATATCCATTTAACTAAGAGGACTTAACACCCGCCGGGCTGCGCGGGCGGGTGTTGCGGGCGCTAGTATACCCGCTTTTAGGGCGACGTTAAGGGGCAAGCAGGTTGATTGCCTGAAACGTAACCAGTTTTATGTGCGTTGCGTCTGTTTTTCGCTTTTGCCATCCTCAACTTCCTGTTTGCGCTTTGCTTTAGCCTTTGCTTCGGCTTTTTTCTTGGTACTCATATCGTTACGGATTTGCGCGTGGCTAATTAGTGCGAAGATAAATGTGCCGCCGCAAATATTGCCTGCGAGGGTTGGCAGGGCGAATGGCCAGAAGAAATCGCTCCAGTGAATGGTGCCGTTAAAGACCAGGTAGAGGATCTCCACCGAGCCGACCACGATATGGGTTAAATCACCCAGCGCGACCAGCCAGGTCATGATAATGATGACAACAATTTTTGCCGAACCCGCCGACGGGAACATCCACACCATAGTGGCGATTATCCAACCGGAAATAATGGCGTTGGCGAACATCTCCCCTGGGGTGTTTTTCATCACATCCATGCCGATTTTCACGAATGCATCGCGCGTTTGTTCATCAAATATCGGCATATATTCAAATGCATAAGCGGCAAGCCCGGTGCCAATCATGTTGCCAAGCAAAACCATACCCCATAAGCGCAGTAACAGCAGGAAGTTTGACCCGGTTGGTTTGTGCATTACGGGCAGCACAGCGGTGACGGTGTTCTCAGTGAACAACTGTTGTCGCGCCATAATGACGATGATAAACCCGAATGTGTAGCCGAGGTTTTCCAGCAGAAAGCTGCCGGGCACGCCATCCAGATTGACGTGAAATACCCCTTTTGCCAACAATGATGCCCCCATCGACAGGCCTGCTGCAATGGCCGACCACAACAGCGCCATCGCGTCACGTTCCAGCTCTTTTTCACCGTCCTGGCGAATATGTTCGTGGATGGCCATAGCCCGCGATGGCAGTTGTTCTTCATCGACTTCTATCTTTTCGCCGTGGTCTTTTTCGTCACTTTCGACTTCAATCTCATCGGTGGATTTGTCGATTTTGTCTTCTTTTAATTCATCCATTTTTTAGGTTACTCACCGGTTAACTATTCCATTAAGCGTAGCGGCTTTTGGCTTTATTCCCTGCAACACTGGTGAATTCGACTTAATTTTGATCTTAGGTGTGAGGATTACCTCTTTTGGAGTACCGCAGATGCGGCAGCCCATCTGGAGCAAAGCCTATGATGTGTTATGATTTTGTTTCCCGAGACAAGGAGTGTTCCTCAAATGCTTGATGCCATTAACCTGACCTGCGTACGTGACGATCGCGTGTTATTTAGCGATTTGTCGTTCACCGTATGCCCGGGTGAAATGGTGCAAATCGCCGGCAAAAATGGGGCAGGGAAAACATCGTTATTGCGGATTCTGGCGGGCCTTGCACAGCCTGAGGATGGCGAAGTGAAGTGGCAAGGGGAAGGGTTGTCCCGTGCGCGCTATCAATATCATCAGGATTTGTTGTGGCTCGGACATCAGCCGGGCATCAAAACCGTTCTTACCGCCTTTGAAAATCTCAACTTCTATCATGCAAACAGTGCGGAAAGCCTACGTTGGCAAGCGCTAACTGAGGTTGGTTTACTTGGTTTTGAAGATGTCCCGGTTAACCAACTTTCCACCGGGCAACAACGCCGGGTGGCGCTGGCCCGATTATGGCTAAGTTCGCAAAAGCTCTGGATTCTTGATGAGCCTTTTACTGCCATTGATGTTACGGGTGTGGAAAAACTCACCCGGCAGCTCAAGCTGCATACCGAACAAGGCGGCATGGTGATTCTCACCACGCATCAGCCGCTGGCAGTCAGCAATCTGCGCCAGATCCATTTGCAGGAGAAACTGGCATGATGCGCAGAATTTTTCTGCATGAACTGCGCGTGGTGTTCCGAAAAGGTGCGGAGATCGCCAACCCTCTGTGGTTCTTTCTGATAGTTATCACTCTGTTTCCATTAGGCATTGGCCCGGAGCCGCAATTACTTGCACGAATTGCGCCCGGCGTGATTTGGGTGGCTGCATTGTTGGCATCACTGCTGGCGATGGACAGATTGTTTCGCGATGATTTTCAGGATGGCTCGCTTGAGCAATTGATGTTGCTGCCAATCCCTTTGCCAATGGTGGTGTTAGCAAAAGTGACCGCTCACTGGGTGGTGACGGGTTTGCCGCTGCTGATCCTCTCGCCGCTTGCCGCGCTCTTGCTGGGGTTAGATTTTTACGCCTGGAAGGTGATGGCACTTACGTTGCTGCTTGGAACTCCGACGCTGAGTTTTCTTGGTGCACCTGGCGTGGGTTTGACTGTAGGTTTGCGGCGAAGCGGCGTGTTGTTGAGTCTGCTGGTGTTACCACTGACTATCCCGCTGTTAATTTTCGCCACCGCCGCCATGGATGCAGCCTCTATGCATCTTCCTGTTGACGGTTACCTGGCCATTCTTGGTGCGCTTCTGGCATCAAGCGCTACACTAAGCCCGTTTGCCACGGCAGCGGCACTGCGCATTAGCGTGCAATAAAATTATGTCGGGTGGTGGCTTGCGCCTTACCCGACCTAAATAAAATAAGATATATCAATATGTTGTAGGGTAGATAAGCGAAGCGTCATCTACCAAAGCAACTTTTTTGTGAGCAACGATTATGTGGAAATGGTTACATCAACTCGCTAAACCCGAGCGGCTTTATCAGCTTTGTGGGCGTTTGGTGCCGTGGTTTGCGCTTATCAGCGCGGTGTTGTTAGTGGTCGGTTGTGTCTGGGGTTTTGGTTTCGCGCCTGCGGATTATCAACAAGGACAAAGCTATCGCATTATGTATCTTCATGTGCCTGCGGCAATCTGGTCGATGGGCATCTATGGCTCGATGGCCGTGGCGGCGTTTATCGGCCTGGTGTGGCAGATGAAAATGTCTGACCTTGCTGTGGCGGCAATGGCCCCGGTGGGTGCGGTGTTTACCTTTATTGCGCTGGTGACGGGCTCTGCATGGGGCAAACCGATGTGGGGAACCTGGTGGGTGTGGGATGCGCGGCTCACTTCCGAACTGGTGCTGCTGTTCCTCTATATCGGCGTGATTGCGCTGTATAACGCCTTTGACGACCGCCGTCTGGCCGGGCGTGCCGCAGGTATTCTGGTGCTGGTGGGCGTGGTGAACTTGCCGATTATCCACTTCTCGGTGGAGTGGTGGAACACCCTGCATCAGGGTTCCACCAATATGCAGCAAAGTATTGACCCTTCGATGCGCACTCCGCTGCGCCTGACTATCTTCGGTTTTCTGATGCTGTTTGCCACGCTGACATTAATGCGCCTGCGCAACCTCATTTTGCTTCAGGAGCAGCGCCGCCCATGGGTGACGGCGCTGGCGAATAAAGGGAGAAGCGCATGAACAGCGCATTTGTAAGCTGGACTGATTTTTTTGCCATGGGTGGCTATGCGTTTTACGTCTGGCTTGCCGTCACGTTGACCTTTATCCCATTACTGATGCTGGTGGTGCATACCCGTTTGCAGCATCGCACCATTTTAAATTCAGTCACGCACCAACAGGCGCGAGAAAAACGGATTCAGGCAGCACGCCAGGCAGAGGGAACTGAATGAACACGCGTCGTAAAAATCGATTATATCTGGCGCTTTCTGTGCTGGTGGGGTTAGGACTTACTATCACGCTGGTGTTGTATGCGTTACGTAGCAATATCGATCTCTTTTATACCCCGAGTGAAATTTTGTATGGCAAAGGCGAAAGCCACCAGTTGCCGGAAGTGGGGCAGCGTTTGCGCGTTGGCGGAATGGTTCAGCCCGGCAGCGTGAAGCGTGATAACCAGACGCTGAAAGTGACTTTCAAACTCTATGATGCCAGCGGCGTGGTAGATGTCAGCTACGTCGGTATTTTGCCTGACTTGTTCCGCGAGGGGCAGGGCGTGGTCGCACAGGGCGTATTCGAAGCGGGCAATAAAATCGAAGCAAAAGAAGTGCTGGCGAAACACGATGAAAATTACACCCCGCCGGAAGTAAAAGAAGCGATGGATAAAAATCACCAGCGCGCACCGCAGGCCTACAAGGATAACGCCTCATGATGCCAGAAATTGGCAGTTTTTTGCTTTGCCTGGCGCTCGGCTGGTCATTGTTACTCAGTGTTTACCCACTGTGGGGCGTGAAGCGTAATGATTCACGGTTAATGGCTTCTGCCCGCCCCTTAGCATGGGCGCTGTTTATCACGCTATGCGCCTGTTTCCTGGTGCTGGTAAATGCGTTTGTGGTGAATGATTTTACCATGCAGTACGTCGCGAATAACTCCAACAGCGAACTGCCGGTGTGGTATCGCGTTGCCGCCACATGGGGCGCGCATGAAGGCTCATTGCTGCTTTGGGTATTGTTGCTGAGTGCCTGGACATTTGCCGTGGCGCTGTTTAGTCGCAGCATGCCGCAAGATGCCGTAGCACGTGTGCTGGCGGTAATGGGGATGATTAATTTCGGCTTCCTGCTGTTTATCATTTTCACCTCTAATCCGTTCACCCGTACGTTGCCTGACTTCCCTATCGAAGGACGCGACCTGAATCCACTGTTGCAAGATATCGGGCTGATTTTCCACCCGCCACTGTTGTACATGGGATATGTCGGTTTCTCGGTGGCGTTTGCGTTCTCTATCGCCGCGCTGATGGCCGGAAAACTCGATTCTGCCTGGGCGCGCTGGACGCGTCCGTGGACGTTGGCGGCCTGGTCATTTTTAACCATCGGCATTGTTTTAGGTTCGGCCTGGGCTTATTACGAGCTGGGTTGGGGCGGCTGGTGGTTCTGGGACCCGGTAGAAAACGCCTCGTTTATGCCATGGCTTGCGGGTACTGCGTTAATCCACTCTCTGTCAGTGACGGAAAAACGTGGCAGCTTCAAAGCCTGGACGGTGTTGCTGGCAATTACCGCATTCTCGCTGTGCCTGCTCGGCACGTTCCTGGTGCGCTCGGGCGTGCTGGTATCGGTGCACTCATTTGCCTCTGACCCGGCGCGCGGCATGTTTATCCTCGCGTTCCTGGTGATTGTGATTGGCGGTTCGCTGCTACTGTATGCGGTTCAGGGCAGTAAAGTGCGTTCACGTGTCGGCAATAGTTTGTGGTCGCGGGAATCCTTTTTGCTCGGCAATAACGTGCTGTTAATCGCTGCAATGCTGGTGGTGTTGTTAGGAACGCTGCTGCCTTTGGTGCACAAGCAACTGGGGCTGGGTAGCATTTCTATTGGTGAGCCGTTCTTCAACACGATGTTTACCGCGTTGATGGCGCCGTTCGCACTGCTGCTCGGCATTGGCCCGCTGGTGCGCTGGCGTCGTGATGAGCCGCAAAAGCTGATTAAACGACTGGTGATTGCCGTCGTGGTGACCGTTGTGCTGGCGTTAACTTTGCCCTGGTTGATGCAAGACCGTATCGAAGCGATGACGGTTATCGGTTTACTTATGGCGGTCTGGGTATTTGTGCTGGCGTTAACCGAAGTCTTTGATCGCGCCACGCATCGCCATGGTTTGCTGAAAGGGTTATGGAAATTGCCGCGCAGCCATTGGGGTATGGTGTTTGGGCATCTGGGGCTGGCGGTAACTGTCGTCGGTATCGCTTTTAGTCAGAATTACAGTGTCGAACGGGATGTGCGTATGAAAGCGGGCGACAGCATCGACATTCATCAATACCACTTTGTGTTCCGCGATGTTCATGAATTGACGGGCCCGAATTACCGTGGTGGCGTGGGTATTATCGATGTGACGCGAAATGGCAAACCTGAAGCCACGCTGCATGCTGAAAAACGTTTCTACAACAGCAACCGCGCCATGATGACCGAAGCGGCAATTGACGGCGGTGTGATGCGCGATCTCTACGCTGCTCTGGGTGAAGAGTTAGATGATGGCAGTTGGGCGGTGCGCCTCTATTACAAACCTTTTGTGCGCTGGATTTGGATGGGCGGAATATTGATGACGCTCGGCGGCCTGTTCTGTTTATTTGACCCACGTTACCGTCAGCGTAAAAACATGCCGGAGGCTGCATGAAGCGCAAAGTATTATTTATCCCGCTCGTTTTATTTCTCTTGTTGGCCGCGATGTTACTGTGGCAACTGGCACGTAATGCGCAGGGCGATGACCCGACCAATCTCGAATCTGCATTGGTTGGTAAAGCGGTGCCAGTGTTCCGACTTGAGTCTTTGGAAAACCCGGGCAAGATTTATGACCAGTCAGCTCTGACTGATGGCAAACCGTTATTACTCAACGTATGGGCAACCTGGTGCCCGACCTGTCGCGCAGAGCATCAGTATCTTAATGGGCTCAAGGCACAAGGCGTGCGCGTGGTCGGTATGAATTATAAAGACGACCGCCGCAAAGCGATTACCTGGCTGCATGAATTGGGTAACCCTTACGCGCTGAGCCTGTTTGATGGCAATGGCATGCTGGGGTTAGATCTGGGCGTTTATGGCGCACCAGAAACTTTCCTGATCGATGGTAAAGGGATCATTCGCTATCGCCACGCGGGGGATCTTAACGATCGCGTCTGGCAGCAAGAATTAAAACCGCTGTGGGATAAATACAACAAGGAGGCAGGTGCATGAAACGCGTATGGCTATTTCTCATCGCATTCTTGTTCTCGTTTAATGTGCTCGCGGCAATAGATACTTTCCAGTTCAAAGACGAAGCGCAAGAACAACAGTTCCGCCAGCTCACTGAGCAATTGCGTTGCCCGAAATGCCAGAACAACAGCATTGCGGATTCCAATGCGATGATTGCCTCTGATATGCGTCTGAAAGTTTATGAACTGATGCAGCAGGGTAAAACGAAGCAGCAGATTATTGATTACATGGTGCAACGTTACGGTAATTTCGTGACGTACGAACCACCGCTAACACCTGCCACTATCATTTTGTGGGTGCTTCCCGGGCTGTTTATTCTCGGCGGCGCGGTTGTGATTGTCATGCGCAGTCGTAAACGGCGGGTGCACTTTAGTGATGAGCCTGAAAATGAAACTCAACCAGCAATTACCCGAAAAGCCCATTTCTGGTTTTTTGCGCCCGGAGCGGTGATTTTGGTGGTGGTGAGTGTAGGGGTTTATCTAAAAACATCTGACTGGAAGCAAGTGATAGCCTGGCAACAAGTGACCAGGCAGACACCACAGTTGTTACAACGCGCTTTAGATCCACAGGCGGAGCCGCTGAATATGCCCGAAATGGCAAACCTTGGCCTTGGGTTGCGTACCCGTTTGCAGCACGAACCTGACAATATTGAAGGGTGGATGATGCTCGGGCGAATTGGTATGGTTCTGAATAATGCATCTACTGCTACACAAGCTTTTGCTCATGCGTATAATCTGTCGCCCACTAACAGTAATGCAAAGCTGGGCTATGCTGAAGTATTGACCCGTAGTGGAGATGCGCAGGATAACCAGTTGGGTGGAAATCTTTTGCGAGAATTGCTCAAGGTGGATCATACCAATATTCGCGCATTGAGCCTGCTGGCATTCAACGCTTTTGAACAACAGCATTACCGCGAAGCTATTGGTGCATGGCAAATAATGCTACAAGTCTTACCGGCAAACGACCAGCGTCGGGCTGTGGTGCAAAGAAGCATCGAACAGGCTAAAGCGGCGCAAGCTGGTGAAGATGGCATTAAAGCTGAAAGCGTAGAGTAATAATAACAGGGAGAAATATATGAATTTCCGCCTGACCGGGCTGGCACTGGCGACTACGGTTTTAGTAGGGTGTGCTAGTTCGGCCGATACACAACCGCAAGGGCGCTCGGATCCATTTGAAGGGTTCAACCGTACAATGTACAACTTCAACTTTAATGTGTTGGACCCGTATGTTGTGCGCCCGGTGGCTGTGGTGTGGCGTGATTATGTGCCGCAACCGGCTCGTAATGGGATAAGTAACTTCACCAGCAACCTCGAAGAACCCGCGTCGATGGTGAACTATTTTATTCAGGGTGACCCGTATCAAGGGATGGTTCACTTTACGCGATTCTTCCTGAACACGTTGCTCGGTATGGGTGGTTTGATTGACGTTGCTGGTATGGCGAACCCGAAACTGCAGCGCGAAGAACCTCATCGCTTCGGCTCGACGCTGGGCCACTATGGTGTTGGCTATGGTCCGTATGTGCAGCTACCGTTCTATGGCAGCTTTACGTTGCGTGATGAAGGTGGTGACTATGCCGATACGCTCTATCCGCTGCTTTCATGGCTGACGTGGCCAATGTCTATTGGTAAATGGACGGTTGAAGGTATCGAAACGCGTGCTCAGTTGCTGGATTCTGATGGTTTGCTCAAACAATCTTCGGATCCGTACATTACTGTTCGTGAAGCTTATTTCCAGCGTCATGATTTTATTGCTAACGGTGGGAAGCTTTCACCAGCAGCAAATCCGAATGCTGCCGCGATTGAAGATGACTTAAAAGATATCGACTCTCAGTAAGTATTGAGTGGGTCATAGACATAAAAAAGGCGAAACCCAGGTTTCGCCTTTTTTGTCACTGTTAACTATCAGAATGCGTAGTTAAAGTTCATACCGTACAGCCAGGCTTTGCCTTCAGACTGGAAGGTATATGGGCCTTCTTTAATCTCTACGTGCTGACCATGCATGTAGGAAACGCCCAAGTCTACAGAAGCATCATCGTTAAATGCGTAGGTAGTACCAGCACTGATCCAGAAGCGATCCTGGTCCGGAATAGAGATTGAACGTTTGTCTGCCGGAACTGGGCTGTCATCGAACGCGATACCGGTACGGAAGGTCCAGTTTTTATCCATAAAGTAGGTGGTACCTAAAGCAATACGGTACGCATCTTTGAAGCTTTCATCTTTATAGAACAGAGTCTGACCGTTGGTACCGGTGGCCTTCAGCTCCTGGAACTGGCTCCAACTGGTGTAAGTCACGCTATAGTGGATAGCCCACTGTGGGTCGACTTTGTTATAGCCGGACAGTTCCCACATTTCTGGCAGATTCAGTGTCAGAGAGCCTGGAACGGTTTGTCCGTTGGTGCCAGCCGGTAAACCGAAGTTAGACAACAGCGGGTTATAGGCTGAAGGCAGGTTGCTCTTATAATCGCCGTCAAAGTCGATTTTGACTTCTGAACGGTAGGTGAAGCCGTAGCGGTTATTCTTGTCGATTTCATAGAGAATACCGGCGTTCCAGCCATAACCCCACTCGTCGCCTTTCAGGTGTGCGATTTGGGTGTCAGCAGGGATTTGGGATACTGGACGAGCAAGTGAAGGTGGCAATGCACCGGAGCCTGCAATGATTTGACCTAAATCACCTGCGTAACGTTCGATTTTCGCTTTAGCGTAAACAGCATCAAAGCCCAGGCCAAAGCTCCAGTTGCTATTTAAACGGTATGCACCACTCAGATTTAGGTTCAGGGTGGTCAGGTCGGTTTTACCGCCCATTGAGCCTGCGGTGTAATCGTTATTGAATTCTGTTGCTAAACCATAGTTAGAGGTAACAGATGCTCCCCAGCCAAATTGTTCATTAATAGGTGCAACAAAGTGGAGGTTTGGAACCCAGGCTGTCGGCGCGATGTTATCTGCGTCAGTACTACGGCCTGTTGGCGATGTGCCAGAAATATTAACGTCTGGATCAACAAATACTGCGCCGCCGGAGAAGGAAGGGCGGTCAAACATCATGATGGTTGCAGGGTTACGGCTGGCAGAGCCCGCATTATCCGCAACGGCACCTTCCCCTGAATAAGCTCGGCCTAGGCCTGAGGAAGAGAACTCGTTTAATTGAAAGCCGGCTGAGTAGGCCTGCGATGAGACAATTGCCACTGCAACCGCTAGGGCTGACTTTGTAAACAGGTTTTTCTGGCTCATGACCAAAACCTCATATTGGATTTATTTTTATACAAACAATGTTACATACCGTAACAGGAGCGCGAATAGTAGGGGCTGATCTGTTACAGAGAAAGCAGACCAGTGGCGAGAGTATAGGTCTGACCAGATAGGATGTTGCAAGTTTGTATCCAATAATTTTCAAACTTGATCACTGAAACGAGATCTGCCTGGCAAAATCGAGGCGTTCATCACTAGCAAATCGGGCGAATCTTGTTTCAGATCATTTTTAAGTGTGATTTGGGTCACTTGTAGATTTTGACAAGATTAACGACTGGAGTCGCTTCAACAGGGAGCGTAAAATAGACAAGATTCGTTGAAAAAATTTTGCTTTTAAATACAGAGGAAATCATAAAATGAGTAAGAACACTGCTGATGAAACCCCGGTTTGCTGCTGTATTGATGTCGGCTCGATCATCGATAACACCGACTGCACAGCGACATATAGCCGTGTGTTCGCAACCCGCGCTGAAGCTGACGAAACTCTGGCAGCACTGAGTGAAAAAGCTCGTGCAGCAGAATCTGAACCTTGCCAGATTGTTCCGCGTTATACCGAAGAAGCTGATGGCATTCGTCTGGATATCGATTTCACTTTCAGCTGCCAGGCTGAAACCATGATCTTCCAGCTGGGCCTGCGTTAATATTTCCTGGTGCTCTCATCTGTGAGAGCACCATTTTCCTTTCTTAAAGCGTGTTCCCCCTCCCAAATTTTTAGTTCCCCGGTTGGCTGATTGTAACTTTTTGGTTAAAACTGTGATCAGGTCAGACCACTAATGGTCATTTACAAATTTTATACCCAAATAGTTCAGATTGTGGCCAGGCGGCGAGGGAGCAAATCTCCAGAAGCTTACTAAAGTAAGTGGCTGGATTTGTGAGTGTAGCCAACACCCACACAATTTGAAGTATGCCGGGTAGAACAGGGGAGCGTTATGAGTCAGGCACTTCCGCTGGTGACCCGTCAGGGTGACCGCATTGCCATTGTTAGTGGGTTACGAACACCGTTTGCCCGTCAGGCTACGGCATTTCACGGCATACCTGCTGTGGATCTCGGCAATATGGTGGTCAGCGAATTGTTGGCACGTAGCGAAATCCCCCCAGAAATTATCGAACAGCTAGTTTTCGGCCAGGTCGTCCAGATGCCGGAAGCACCAAACATTGCTCGCGAAATTGTCCTCGGTACCGGAATGAGCGTGCATACCGACGCTTATAGCGTGAGCCGTGCGTGTGCGACCAGCTTCCAGGCCGTAGCGAATGTGGCTGAAAGCCTCATGGCGGGCACTATCCGAGCGGGTATCGCTGGTGGTGCCGACTCATCATCGGTCCTGCCGATTGGCGTTAGTAAGAAGCTAGGCCGCACATTAGTGGATGTGAATAAAGCGCGTACCCTGGGCCAGCGTTTAAAATTGTTTTCTCGTTTACGCCCGCGTGATTTATTGCCGGTGCCGCCCGCTGTTGCTGAATATTCAACAGGTTTACGGATGGGGGACACTGCCGAGCAAATGGCGAAAACTCACGGGATTACACGTGAGCAACAAGATGCGCTCGCACATCGTTCCCACACCAAAGCGGCTAATGCCTGGAGAGAAGGGAAACTGGCTGATGAGGTGATGACAGCCTTTATCCCGCCATATCGCCAACCTTTCAACGAAGATAACAACATTCGCCAAAACTCCTCAATTGCTGATTACGCGAAGCTGCGTCCAGCCTTCGATCGCAAACACGGTACGGTCACCGCTGCAAATAGCACACCGCTAACCGATGGTGCGGCAGCCATTATTTTAATGACGGAATCCCGTGCCAAAGAGTTGGGTTTGAAGCCTTTAGGCTACTTACGCAGCTACGCGTTTACCGCGGTTGATGTCTGGAAAGATATGCTGTTGGGCCCTGCGTGGGCAACGCCGCTGGCGCTTGAGCGAGCGGGCATCACCTTGAATGATCTGACGCTTTTCGATATGCATGAAGCCTTTGCCGCGCAAACGCTGGCTAATCTGAAAATGCTGGCCAGCGAGCGTTTTGCGCGTGATGTATTGGGCCGCGCCCATGCCACGGGGGAAGTTGACGATGCGAAATTTAACGTACTGGGTGGCTCGATTGCTTACGGGCATCCATTTGCCGCAACAGGTGCGCGAATGATTACGCAAACGCTCCATGAGCTGCGTCGTCGCGGCGGAGGTTTTGGTCTGGTGACTGCCTGCGCTGCAGGGGGCCTGGGTGCTGCAATGGTTCTGGAGGCCGAATAATGGAACAGACTTCTGCTTTCCACTTACATATCCGCCTCGACAATATCGCCGTCGTGACGATTGATGTGCCTGGCGAAAAGATGAACACGCTGAAAGCGTCGTTCGGCCCGGAAGTGCACAACATCATTAAACAGATTCGTGATAACACAGCATTGCAGGGGCTGATATTTATCTCTGGCAAGCCGGATAACTTTATTGCGGGCGCTGATATCAACATGATTGCCAGTTGCCAGACGGCACTTGAGGCACAAACCCTGGCACATCAGGGGCAGCAAATTATGGCTGAAATTGCTGCCTTGCCGATTCCGGTAGTTGCGGCGATTCATGGCGCTTGTCTTGGCGGCGGCCTGGAACTGGCTCTTGCCTGCCATTCGCGTATTTGTACCGACGATGAAAAAACAAAATTGGGTTTGCCAGAAGTACAGCTTGGGTTGTTGCCAGGTTCTGGTGGAACGCAGCGTTTGCCACGTCTGATTGGCGTTAGTAACGCTCTTGATATGATTTTGACCGGTAAACAATTACGTCCACGCCAGGCGCTGAAATTGGGGCTGGTGGATGAAGTTGTGCCACAGTCAATTCTGCTGGCGGCAGCCGTTGAGCTGGTGGGCAAAGGTCGCCAGGCATCGCGAACATTGCCGATTCGTGAGCGTATTTTAGCCGGCCCGCTTGGGCGTACTTTATTGTTCAGCATGGTGAGTAAGAAAACCGAGCAAAAAACTCACGGTAATTATCCCGCCACCCAGCGCATTATCGACGTGATTAAGATTGGCCTCGGGCAGGGGAGCTTTAGCGGATACGAGGCGGAAGCAAAAGCCTTTGGCGAGTTGGCGATGACCCCGCAATCGGTGGCTCTGCGCGGGTTATTCTTTGCCAGCACCGAGCTTAAAAAAGAACATGGAGCAGATGCACAACCACGAGCTATAAATGCAGTAGGTGTGTTAGGTGGCGGACTAATGGGCGGAGGGATTGCTTTTGTCACCGCGACTAAAGGTAAATTGCCCGTACGCATCAAAGACATTAATAACGATGGCATTAACCATGCGTTGAAATACAGCTGGGACTTGCTGGATAAAAAAGTACGCCGCCGACATATGAAAGCGGCTGAGCGCCAGCGTGAAATGGCGCGTATCTCCGGTGGTACCGATTATCACGGATTCCATAACCGCGATATCGTCGTGGAAGCGGTTTTTGAAGATCTCGCGCTCAAACAAAAGATGGTCGCGGAGATAGAACAAAATGCCGCACCGCATACCATTTTTGCTTCTAACACATCTTCTCTGCCAATCGCAGATATTGCAGCTAACGCCACACGTCCAGAGCAAGTGATTGGCCTGCATTACTTCAGTCCGGTCGATAAAATGCCATTAGTGGAAGTGATTCCACATGCAGGAACCAGTGCAGAAACCATTTCCACGACAGTTGCGCTTGCCAAAAAACAAGGCAAAACCCCGATTGTTGTCGGCGACAGCGCAGGGTTTTACGTCAACCGTATTCTGGCACCTTACGTTAACGAGGCGATGCGTTGCCTCGTGGAAGGGGAGCCTGTCGATAAAATTGATAATGCGTTGGTGGCGTTTGGTTTTCCTGTCGGCCCAATCCAACTTTTGGATGAGGTGGGAATTGATGTGGGTACTAAAATTAGTCCTATACTTCAGCAAGCTTACGGAGATCGTTTTGCGGCGCCGTCAGAAATTGCAGCAATCTTGAATGACGATCGCAAAGGTAGAAAAAACGGGCGGGGTTTCTATCTTTATTCGGGGAAAGGGAGTAGAAGCAAAAAGCAGGTCGACCCTGCTATCTACACTCTTCTCGGCGTTTCACCTAAAGGGCAGCTGGCAGAAAAAGAGATCGCACAACGCTGCGTGATGATGATGCTTAATGAAGCGGCTCGATGCCTCGATGAAGGTGTTGTTCGCAGTGCCCGCGATGGTGACATCGGTGGCGTGTTTGGTATTGGTTTTCCACCGTTCCTTGGTGGCCCGTTCCGCTATATGGATACCCTGGGGGCGGGTGAAGTCGTCGCACAACTGCAACGCCTGGCCAGTCAGTACGGGGAGCGTTTTACTCCTTGTGAAAGACTTTTACAAATGGTGGAAGAGCAACGAAATTTCTGGGGGAAAGTGAACCCCGGTGAAGGAAATGTAGTCAAAGAATCATGATTATATGATTCGGTGAATGGATGCTGGTCGCTCACTTTATAAACAGTGATTGACTATACTTGCACCATTGAGGTAAAAAACAGCGTTTCATTCGATGTACGGATAAGGCACAATGCCCGGCTGCTGAATTTCTCCTCTCAGATTTCAGGGGAATTCAAGCATTCCTGGTTAACAAAAGCGGTGCAATATGCAAGTTTTTATCATGCGTCACGGCGACGCAGCACTCAATGCCGCCAGTGACTCGGTACGTCCACTCACCCAGTGTGGTTGTGATGAATCCCGAGTAATGGCGACCTGGTTGAAAGGTCAGGTTGTGGATATCGAACGTGTTCTGGTGAGCCCTTATCTGCGAGCCGAACAAACCCTGGATGTAGTGCGGGAAGCACTGGTTCTTCCAGGTAAAGAAGACATTCTGCCGGAATTGACGCCGTGCGGCGATGTGGGCCTGGTGAGCTGCTATTTGCAAGCCCTTGCCAATGAAGGGGTTGAGTCGGCGCTGGTGATTTCTCATCTACCGCTAGTCGGTTATTTGGTGTCTGAGCTTTGCCCAGAGGAAACACCACCGATGTTCAGTACCTCGGCCATTGCTAATGTCACTCTTGATCCTGAAACAGGGAAAGGGGTGTTCAACTGGCAGATGAGCCCGTGTAATTTGAAGGTCGCTAAAGCTATCTGAAAGCCGTAAGCATGAAAAAAAGAGCCGCGCAATGCGGCTCTTATTATTTGTACGATCATACGATACGGTTTTGGTGGATGACGCTGCGCTTATCCACCCTACAAAATCAAAACCGTAGGTCGGATAAGCGCAGCGTCATCCGACATAATCTTAAGGCAACTCCGGCGGAAGCCACTCTTCGATTTCAATCAGCACCAGCAAGGCCGCATCACCGCCGTACTCTTTTGGTGCCTGGTGAAATGCCATGATGTGTGGGTGCTGTGCCAGCCACAGCGGTGTTTGCTGCTTCAGCACATGCTTACCATGCCCATGCATCACACAGGCACAAAAGACATGCTCACGCCGACAGGCCGCAATCAACGCGCCTAATTCTTGTTTTGCCTGCATCTGTGTGAGGCCATGCAAATCGAGGAATAACTCCGGCGAATAATCTCCGCGACGTATTTTTTTCAGCTCAAAATGACTGACGTCTTCGCGTACATAGCGCGTAGGGCCTTCCGTCGCCAGACGCGGCTGGAATTCATCAGAAAAATAGTGGCTGGCATCAGCCTGTTCCTGCAACAGCCGTTTCACCGGAACTTCCTGCACCTTCTTGCGCATTGGACGGTGAACAATGGTGTCCTGAGTTAATTTTTTTGTGCCGCTCATCAGATCACGGAAAAGGTTCTGATCGTCAGCGCTGAGCGGATTTTTCTTCTTCATCTGTTTCTCGTCTCGCATCTGCATTAGCGCCAGTTTACCTGGTTTGTCGTCCATCGCTAAATAAAACGCAATTTTCACCGTAGTGTCAGTGATTGAAATGCTGATTTGTCGCGGCCTTCATGGCAAACTAATCGATTATTGAATTAGCGCGAACGGCCTGCGGAGGGCAACGTGGATAAAATTTTCGTCGATGAGGCAGTTAATGAGCTGCACACCATTCAGGATATGCTGCGCTGGGCAGTCAGTCGTTTTAGCGCCGCCAATGTCTGGTATGGCCACGGCACGGATAATCCGTGGGACGAAGCCGTTCAGTTAGTGCTGCCAAGCCTCTATCTACCGCTGGATATTCCTGAAGATATGCGCACCGCACGTCTGACGCCAAGCGAGCGTCATCGCATCGTTGAGCGTGTTATTCGCCGCGTTAATGAGCGTATCCCGGTGGCCTATCTGACCAACAAAGCCTGGTTCTGCGGCCATGAGTTTTATGTCGATGAACGTGTGCTGGTGCCTCGTTCGCCGATTGGTGAGCTGATCACCAACCGTTTCGCGGGTCTCTTCGACCAGGAACCACACCATATTCTTGATATGTGTACCGGCAGCGGTTGTATCGCTATCGCCTGTGCTTACGAATTCCAGAATGCGGAAGTGGATGCGGTCGATATTTCTCTTGATGCGCTGGCCGTAGCTGAGCAAAACATCGCTGAGCACGGCCTGGAAAGCCAGGTAACGCCAATGCGTTCCGACCTGTTCCGTGACCTGCCAAAAGTGCAGTACGACATTATCGTCACTAATCCACCGTATGTGGATGCGGAAGATATGTCTGACCTGCCGGGCGAGTTCCGCTTCGAGCCTGAATTAGGTTTAGCTGCCGGTACAGATGGCCTGAAACTGGCGCGTCGTATCCTGGCATGTGCGCCGGACTATCTCGCCGATGGCGGCATCCTGATTTGTGAAGTTGGGAACAGCATGGTGCATCTGATGGATCAGTATCCTGATGTTCCGTTCACCTGGCTTGAGTTCGATAACGGCGGTGACGGCGTGTTTATGCTGACTAAATCGCAGCTTATTGATGCGCGTGAACATTTCAGCATTTACAAAGACTAATCGTGTAGACGGGCCTTACGGCCCGTCTTCTTTTGCTTACAACACAACAAAAATGACAACGGTAAGGAGCCGTGAAAAATGGCAGGAAACTCTATCGGACAAGTATTTCGCGTAACGACATTTGGTGAATCCCATGGTATCGCACTGGGTTGTATCGTTGATGGTGTGCCGCCAGGTATCCCGCTTACCGAAGCTGATTTACAACACGATCTCGATCGCCGCCGCCCGGGTACTTCTCGCTATACCACGCAGCGTCGTGAACCCGATCAGGTGAAGATCCTTTCCGGCGTATTTGAAGGCGTCACCACCGGCACCAGCATCGGACTGTTGATTGAAAACACCGATCAGCGCTCGCAAGATTATAGCGCTATCAAAGACGTGTTCCGTCCGGGCCACGCTGATTACACCTACGAACAAAAATATGGCCTGCGCGATTATCGGGGCGGTGGCCGTTCTTCAGCGCGTGAAACCGCTATGCGTGTTGCGGCTGGAGCAATTGCTAAAAAGTATCTGGCGCATAAATACGGCATCATTATTCGTGGTTGCTTGACGCAAATGGGCGACGTGCCGCTGGAAATCAAAGACTGGGATCAAGTGGAGCAGAACCCGTTCTTCTGCCCCGATCCAGACAAAATCGAAACGCTTGATGAACTGATGCGTGCGCTGAAAAAAGAGGGCGATTCCATTGGCGCGAAAGTGACCGTTGTGGCGGATAACGTGCCACCGGGCCTTGGCGAGCCGGTATTTGACCGTTTAGACGCGGATATTGCCCACGCACTGATGAGCATCAACGCAGTGAAGGGTGTGGAAATCGGCGAGGGCTTTGGCGTGGTTAATCTACGTGGTAGTCAAAACCGTGATGAAATCACCAAAGACGGATTCCAGAGCAACCACGCTGGCGGCATTCTTGGTGGCATCAGCAGCGGCCAGCAGATTGTGGCCAATATGGCGCTGAAACCGACCTCAAGCATTATGGTCCCAGGACGCACCATCAACCGCGAAGGCGAAGAAGTGGAGATGGTGACGCGTGGCCGTCATGATCCTTGCGTGGGTATCCGTGCAGTTCCGATTGCCGAAGCGATGCTCGCCATTGTTTTAATGGATCACATGCTGCGTCAGCGTGCTCAAAACGCTGACGTGAATTGCTCTTTGCCGCGCTGGTAATGCGATGAAAAACAGACTCGTGGGACTACTGGTGTTACTCGCCAGCACCGCTACTTTTGCCGCCACACCGTGGCAGAAAATTAGTCATCCTATTGCGGGCAGTCCGCAATCTATTGGTGCATTCTCTAACGGTTGTATCGTTGGTGCCCATGAGTTGCCGCTCAACGATCCTCGCTATCAAGTGATGAGACAGGACCAACGTCGCTATTTCGGCCATCCCGATTTAGTGATGTTTATTCAACGTCTCAGTAACCAGTCGACGCAACTTGGTCTTGGCACGCTACTGATTGGTGACATGGGAATGGCGGCTGGTGGGCGTTTTAGCTCGGGGCATGCCAGCCATCAAAGCGGCCTGGATGTTGATATCTTTTTGCAGCTTCCTAAAGCCCGCTGGACGTCAGCTCAGCTTCTCAAACCGCAAGCGCTGGATTTAGTCGCCAGTGATAATCAGCATGTGGTGCCGCGTTTGTGGCAGCCAGAAATCAGCAGTTTGATCAAGCTTGCCGCGAAAGATAGCGATGTTACCCGCATCTTCGTCAATCCGGCGATTAAACAACAGCTGTGCCTGGATGCGGGTGCTGACCGCGACTGGCTGCGTAAAGTGCGTCCGTGGTTTGCGCACCGCGCGCATATGCATGTGCGCCTGCGTTGCCCGGCAGATAGTCTTGAGTGCGAAGATCAGCCATTACCGCCGCCAGGCGACGGTTGTGGCGCAGAACTGCAAAGTTGGTTTGCGCCGCCTGCACCAGGCAGCACGCCGCCGAAGAAAAAAACACCTCCCCCAATACCGGCCTCTTGTCAGGCCTTGCTGGATGAGCACGTTCTCTAACGGATAAGTTCATGGAATGGTTTATGGTTTCTCCCCTGATGCTGGTGGTGCTGTTTTTTGTCGCCATGCTTGCAGGGTTTATTGATTCTCTGGCGGGTGGCGGTGGTTTGATTACCGTTCCCGCGTTGTTAGCCACAGGAATGTCACCTGCGCATGCTTTAGCAACCAATAAGCTTCAGGCATGCGGGGGCTCGGTATCCTCTTCTATCTATTTTATTCGTCGCAAAGTGGTGAGCCTGAAAGATCAGAAACTCAATATTCTGATGACGTTTATCGGCTCAACGACCGGGGCGTTGCTGGTTCAGTACGTGAAATCAGACGTGCTGCGCCAAATTTTACCTCTCTTGGTGATTTGCATTGGCCTGTACTTTTTACTGATGCCAAAACTCGGTGAAGAAGATCGTCAACGTCGTTTATATGGCCTGCCGTTTGCACTGGTTGCGGGTGGCTGCGTGGGTTTCTACGACGGTTTCTTTGGGCCCGGGGCTGGCTCTTTTTACGCGCTGGCGTTTGTGACGCTGTGCGGTTTTAACCTCGCCAAATCTACGGCTCACGCTAAAGTACTTAACGCCACATCAAACCTCGGCGGCCTGCTGCTGTTTATCATCGGCGGGAAAGTGATTTGGGGTACCGGTTTTGTGATGATGGCAGGGCAATTTTTAGGGGCGCGAATGGGATCGCGTCTTGTGTTGAGTAAAGGGCAAAAACTGATCCGTCCGATGATTGTGATTGTGTCGGCGGTGATGAGCGCCAAACTCTTATTTGATAGCCATGGACCGGAGATCCTCCATTGGTTGGGGGTAGCTTAAGATGACGACAGCAAATATGACAACAATGACAGAACACCATTATCAGGAACTTATCGACATTTTCGATAGCTGCTTTAAAGACGAATTTAATACACGTCTGATTAAAGGCGACGACGAACCGATCTATCTTCCAGCAGACGAAGAGCTGCCGTACAACCGTATCGTCTTCGCTCATGGTTTTTACGCCAGTGGTATTCACGAGATTTCGCACTGGTGTATTGCCGGAGCTGAACGCCGCAAGCTGGTTGATTTTGGCTATTGGTATTGCCCGGACGGGCGTGATGCACAAACACAGTGCCAGTTTGAAGATGTAGAAATTAAACCCCAGGCTCTGGACTGGCTGTTTTGTGTGGCGGCAGATTTTCCATTTAACGTAAGCTGCGACAACCTTAATGGTGATTTTGAACCAGACAGAGTGGTATTCCAGCGTCGCGTTCACGCGCAGGTGATGGAGTATCTTGAAAAGGGTATTCCTGAGCGCCCGGCTCGCCTGATTGCCGCACTGCGTGACTATTACAAAACGCCGCCGTTGACAGCAGATCTGTTCCCGTGGCCGGAAGATTTAAACTAATTACCTGCAAAAAAGAGGAAGTACGATGATCGCGGAATTTGAGACACGCATACTGGCGCTAATTGATGAAATGGTTGAGACGGCCAGTGATGACGAGCTGTTTGCCAGCGGTTATCTGCGTGGCCATTTGACTCTGGCGGTAGCTGACCTGGAGCATGGTGAAGACCACAGCCCGGAAGCGCTTAATACTGCGGTATCAGGTAGCCTGGAAAAAGCGATTCAGGCTGGTGAGCTTTCACCACGCGACCAGTCTTTAGTGCTGGGGATGTGGGATAATTTGTATCAGCAGGCGAAGTTTAAGTAGCGGTTATACACGCTCTCCCTCAGGGAGAACGTGTAGTATCGTAGGTCGGGTAAGCGTAAGCGCCACCCGACAATTCCGCTGGATGGCGCATTCGCTTATCCACTCTACGAAAACGTAACCATAAAAAATTATTTCACCTCTTTCCCTTTCAACAATTTCCGCACCCAAAAGCGATTTGGATTGAGCGCCGCAAGCGTTTCAGCATCCATCGGAACCGGTTCATCGCTCATTTGAGCCGCCAGAATTTCTGCCGCCAGTGGCGCACTGCATAATCCCCTTGAACCCAGAGCCGCCAACATAAAAAGATTCTCATAAACCGGTGCGGTTTCGGCGTGGTCATGGTTTTCAACAAGTGTTGCGTAGGTTTCAAGCGTTGCATCGTAGCGAGGGACACTACCAATAAGAGGCATATGGTCGCGTGTCGCACAGCGCACGCCGCAGCGTGCTTGCGCGGCGCTGACATCCACTTCGCGAGGCCAGTCCATATCCGGCAGGCAGTTAAGTAAACGCTGGCGATTATGCAGCTGATCTTCCTCGTTATAGTGCATATCTTCCGCGCCACGATGGTAACTTGCACCGATGCAATGCTGCTGATTATTCGGGTTTTGCGGCGTCAGATAGCCGTCGTAGCACAATACTTGAAGTAATTTTGAAAGTGACGGGCTGGTGGGGATATGGCTGACCTGACCGCCCACGGCTGAGAATGGCAATTTTTCGGTTTGCGAGAATTTGCTGATTTTAAAACCGTTGGCTAAGACCACCGCCGCATGCCGTTTTGTTTCCTGCTCGGCAATTGATAAATCCCATCCGTCAGGCGTTTGAGTTAATGCTTCAACACGATGCTGATAATGCGTTTTTAGCCCCTGCTTTTCAGCCAGTGCCAATGCACCGGCAGTCAATTGTGCCGGACACAACCAACCGCCAAGAGGGTAAGTTGCGCCACCGTGTCCGGTTTCTAAGCCACAAAGTTTTGTCGCTGTTTCTGCGTCGACGGCATGAACGAGGTCATCGGGAAATTCCAGGCTCAACATCTGGTCGATTTTATGCTGGCTTTTTTCGTCCCAGCCAAGTTGTGTCACGCCACACCAGGCATGATCAAACTCGACAGGCAATGAGTCATATACGCGGCGGGCAAAGGTAAATGCGGCACTGAAAAAGTTTGTCAGTGTTGCGCTGTGAGTATTGAGCAATGGGTAAAGTGCGCCCTGGCGGTTGCCGGAAGCACCAAGTGCTGGAGCGACATCTTCGCAATAGAGCGTGACCTGCCAGCCGCGACGCAGCAAAGCGAGTGACAGCAGGGCGCTGGCAACGCCACCGCCGATAATAGCAACCTCTTTTGCTGGTGACGAAGGGCGCGCGTACCAGGGCGTGCGGGCAGGCGTTTCGATCGCACGTTCCATTACTCCAACCAGCATTTCCCGTTTGCGACCAAAGCCTTTGGTTTTGGTCATCGTGAAACCGGCATCAATTAAGCCACGGCGTACAAACCCGGCGCAGGTGAATGTTGCCAGCGTGCTGTCCGTGCGCGCCAATTTGGCCATCGCGTTGAACAACTGTGATGTCCACATGTCCGGATTTTTTGATGGTGCGAAACCATCAAGGAACCAGGCGTCTACCTGATTATTTAAAGTGTCATCTAACTGCGGTATCAGTTCGTTAATATCACCGAACCAAAGATCGAGAGTAATGCGACCTTCCGCCAGCACAATGCGGTGACAGCCTGCGATTGGCAGCGGCCACTGTTGCTGTAATTGCTGTGCGAAATCGGCCAGTTCTGGCCAATGAGTATAGGCGGCGTGTAAATCTTTTGCGGTCAGAGGGAATTTTTCAAAACTAATAAAGTGCAGGCGTTTGAGGGGGGCTTGAGGCTGATTTTTGCAAAAAACTTCAAAAGCTTGCCATAAAGTCAAAAAGTTAAGACCGGTGCCGAAACCACTTTCACCGACTACAAACAGCGAACGTTCATGGGTAGCGAAACGCTCATTTAGACGGTTTCCTCCCAGAAATACATAACGAGTTTCCTCCAGTCCATTATCATTAGAGAAGTACACGTCGTCGAACTCTCGGGATACAGGTGTACCCTCTTCATTAAAGTCCAGGTTGGCAGATTGTATTGGGGAGTGTTTCACGTAAGTTACTCGTCTGGCAGGCAGTGTGACGATCATAACGATGTGTGCGAAGCGGCGCAAATTTCACACCGATTTGGCTGATCGGACTTGTTCGGCGTACAAGTGTACGCTATTGTGCCTGTCGAAATCCTAATAGTGCAGTAAAAGAGGTATTGAATGAAACGTGCAGTGATTACTGGTCTGGGCATTGTTTCCAGCATCGGTAACAACCAGCAGGAAGTCCTGGCATCTCTGCGTGAAGGTCGCCCGGGGATCACTTTCTCTCAAGAATTCAAAGATTCTGGAATGCGCAGCCACGTGTGGGGTAACGTTAAACTGGACACCACCGGCCTGATTGACCGTAAAGTCGTCCGTTTCATGAACGATGCCTCTGTCTATGCTTACCTTTCAATGCAGCAAGCTATTGAAGATGCTGGTTTGAAAGAAGAAGTTTATCAAAGCAACCCTCGCGTGGGCCTGATTGCAGGTTCCGGTGGTTCTTCTAAATCTCAGGTGTTCGGTGCAGACGCAATGCGTAGCCCGCGCGGCCTGAAAGCGGTTGGTCCTTATGTTGTGACCAAAGCGATGGGTTCTGCGGTTTCCGCATGTCTCGCTACTCCGTTCAAAATTCACGGTGTGAACTACTCAATCAGCTCCGCATGTGCGACTTCTGCACACTGTATCGGTAATGCTGTTGAGCAAATTCAGCTGGGCAAACAGGACATCGTATTTGCTGGCGGCGGCGAAGAGCTGTGCTGGGAAATGGCCTGTGAGTTCGATGCAATGGGCGCACTGTCTACCAAATACAACGAAACTCCGGACAAAGCGTCCCGTACCTATGATGCGAGCCGTGACGGTTTCGTTATCGCAGGCGGCGGCGGTATGGTTGTGGTTGAAGAACTGGAGCACGCTCTGGCTCGTGGCGCACACATCTACGCTGAAATCGTTGGCTACGGCGCAACTTCAGACGGCGCAGATATGGTTGCTCCATCTGGTGAAGGTGCAGTGCGTTGCATGAAGATGGCAATGCACGGTGTTGATACCCCTATTGACTACCTGAACACTCACGGGACTTCTACGCCGGTTGGCGATGTGAAAGAACTGGGTGCAATCAAAGAAGTCTTCGGTAACAACTCACCAGCAATGTCTGCGACCAAAGCGATGACCGGCCACTCTCTGGGTGCTGCAGGCGTTCAGGAAGCTATCTACTCTCTGCTGATGCTGGAGCACGGTTTCATCGCGCCAAGCATTAACATTGAACAGCTCGATGAGCAGGCTGCTGGCCTGAACATCGTGACTGAAACTACCGAGCGTCAACTGAACACTGTTATGTCTAACAGCTTCGGTTTCGGTGGGACTAACGCCACGCTGGTAATGCGTAAAGTTAAAGCTTAACTCATCACTGACAGTGAGAATGACGAACGGGGTGCCTCTGGCGCCTCGTTTTTTTTTGCTGTTCACAATTATTGACAGCATCAATGGCTGAAGGCACTATTCCCGCCATAACATTATCGTTCTGATAATGCGTAAGCGTTCAACGTCAACCAACGCACCCTTAATCTGAACGTTCAGAGGGAAAGGGCGTGGGTGGTTACCTCGCCTTACTCTGCGATAAATGGAGTAAGCAGCATGTCTGCATTGATTGATTCTCAGCTTAAAAATAGCAAATCCGAAAATAAGTCCTTATTCAGCATTACCTTCGCGGTGTTTCTCACCTACATGACGGTTGGCTTGCCGTTGCCTGTTATCCCGCTTTTTGTTCACCATGAGCTTGGTTTTGGCAACACCATGGTTGGGATTGCCGTAGGCATTCAGTTCCTGGCAACGGTTTTAACCCGCGGTTATGCCGGGCGTCTGGCCGATCAGCAGGGCGCGAAACGTTCGACGTTACAGGGCATGTGTGCATGCGCATTTGCAGGAGTCGCTTATCTGCTGGCGGCGCTATTGCCCGTTGAGCCGATGGCGAAATTCGGGCTGTTGATCGTTGGCCGTTTGATTCTCGGTTTTGGTGAAAGCCAACTGCTTACCGGCAACCTGACCTGGGGGCTGGGCTTAGTGGGCCCGGCGCGTTCTGGCAAAGTGATGTCCTGGAATGGGATGGCCATCTATGGCGCGCTAGCTGCCGGAGCCCCGTTGGGTTTGCTGCTCAATAGCCATTGGGGGTTTGTCGCGCTGGGTGTTTCAACCATTGCGCTACCACTGGTTGCCTGGGCGTTTAATGGCCGTATTCGCGCGGTGCCTGCGCATAAAGGCGAGCGCCCATCGCTGTTTACTGTGATTGGTCTTATCTGGAAACCAGGTCTGGGCCTTGCGCTACAAGGTGTGGGTTTTGCGGTCATTGGTACCTTTGTTTCACTCTATTTCTCTGCCAACGGCTGGGCCTGGGCAGGCTTTACGCTGACCGCCTTTGGTGGCGCTTTTGTGCTGATGCGTGTGCTATTTGGCTGGATGCCTGACAGATTTGGCGGTGTAAGAGTCGCGTTGGTCTCGTTGGCGATTGAAACCGCCGGGTTGCTTCTACTCTGGCAGGCCCCGGGAGCAGGCGTTGCGCTAATTGGTGCTGCGTTGACGGGCTGTGGTTGCTCGTTAATCTTCCCGGCACTGGGGGTTGAAGTAGTGAAGCGCGTCCCGGCTCAGGTACGCGGTACGGCACTGGGTGGTTATGCGGCGTTTCAGGATATTTCGTACGGTGTCGCAGGGCCGTTGACGGGATTGTTAGCGACCTCGATGGGTTATCCGTCAGTATTCTTGGCTGGAGCAATTTCCGCGTCAGTCGGGATTGTGGTTACACTCATCGCCTTTCGCAAGTAACACAAGCCACCCAGGGCTGGGTGGCTTATGGTTAAATCACTATCCAGAACAAAACCATCACTACAATCAATGCGATAAGTGCCAGCCCAGGGCGAGCACTTATTAACTTCATCGGTTCAATAAATGGCGCCCAAATTGGGCTGGCGATTGGCTGAATATTTTGCACTTCAAGCGAGGCCGGCTGACGTTCTGCTCGCTTCAAAAAGATCTGATTCAAAATATCCTGCACTTGTGCAGTGGTAAGTAACGACTGCGGCGCCGCCTGAAAACGCTGCAGGGAATAATCGGTAATCTCTCTCCATTCTGCTGGTTCCAGAGGCTGCTTTAGCGCGGCCTGGATGGTATGCAGCGTTGGCGTCGTCTGCTGGCTCAATGTCTGGCGTGCCTGCAACCATGTTGTCAGCAAGGCGAAATGTTTTGCCGGAATCAGATCACCGGTTTTCACACCGCTTAGCTCAAGCATCGATTGCCAGATTAACTTTCCAGACTCGCCTGTCGCGGCGGTAAGTTTGGCCACCTGGTTGTTTAATGAATTATGTTCAGCAGGTAACAGAGGGCGATCGGTCGCCGGGCGCTGTTGCGGCTGCGGGATTGCCAACTGGTTATTTTGCAATAATGTCAGTACGCTTTTTAATTGTTCTGGCGTGAGCTGGCTAAGGGCTGTTTGCCCAAACTGTTGGCGAATGTAATCACTCACAGCCTGGCGATTATTGCCCTGCGATAGCAATTCGCTGAGCTGTTGTACAACCTGGCGCGTTGCATGGGTTGTTTGAGCGTTACTGAGACGCTGATTCAGATTTTGTTCAGCCGCAGGGAAGTGACGCGATAACAATGGCGTTTCACCTTTTAGCCCGAGGTCATGTTTTAATCCCGCCCACACTTCGGCACTTTGTTGCTGGTTAAGCGCAACAATTCGTGTAATCAAACGTTCCAGAACGGTACGTTGCTGTGTAGAAAGCGGAAACTCACCTGCCGCTGAAGTTGGGGAGGGTGGTTCCCCCGGAGGACGTGCTGTCGCCCCCTGAATGGGTTGCATAGGCTTAAATCCTTTGTCGATCCCTGGCTCAAGTATGCCAGGACGCCAGATTATGGCACACTATCGGGCTTATTCTCGACGATTAACCGAACAGGTAGCTAACGTGAAAATCCTCGTTGACGAAAACATGCCCTATGCACGTGAATTGTTCAGTCGCCTTGGCGACGTAACCGCCGTCCCTGGCCGCCCAATTCCCGTATCCGAATTGGCTGATGCTGATGCGTTAATGGTGCGTTCTGTCACCAAAGTGAATGCTGATTTACTCGATGATAAAGGAATAAAATTTGTCGGTACGGCAACGGCTGGCACTGACCACGTTGACGAAAACTACCTTCAGCGCGCGGGTATCGCATTTTCGGCAGCCCCCGGTTGTAACGCCATTGCTGTTGTAGAGTATGTCTTCTCATCACTGTTAATGCTTGCCGAACGCGATGGTTTCCAGCTTACCGACCGCACCGTGGGTATTGTTGGTGTCGGTAATGTCGGTTCGCGTTTGCAGGCGCGTCTTGAAGCTTTTGGCGTTCGTACGCTGCTTTGCGATCCACCTCGAGTCGATCGCGGTGATAAAGGCGATTTTGTGTCACTGGAACAATTGGTGCGCGAAGCGGATGTTCTGACGTTCCATACGCCGCTATTTAAAGACGGCGCGTACAAATCGCTGCATCTTGCTGACGAGAAACTGATTTCAAGCCTCAAACCTGGCTCCATTCTGATTAACGCCTGCCGTGGGCCAGTTGTGGATAACGTGGCGTTGCTAAAATGCCTGGAGAATGGCCAGGATCTGAGTGTGGTACTTGATGTCTGGGAGCCGGAGCCGGAACTCAATGTCGCTCTGCTCGACAAAGTTGATATCGGTACCGCTCACATCGCGGGCTATACGCTGGAAGGTAAAGCGCGTGGCACCACGCAAGTGTTTGAAGCATTTAGCGAGTTTATTGGCCAGAAACAACAAGTGGCTTTAGACACTCTGCTTCCTGCCCCGGAATTTGGTCGTATTACCCTTCATGGCCCTCTCGATCAGGCAACACTCAAAAGACTGGTTCATCTGGTGTATGATGTGCGCCGCGATGATGCTCCGCTGCGTAAAGTGGCAGGAATTCCGGGTGAGTTTGACAAGTTACGCAAAAATTATCAGGAACGCCGTGAATGGTCATCGCTGTATATCCAATGTGATGATGAAGCGGCAGCAACAATGCTGCAAAAGCTAGGCTTTAACGCTATCTATCACGCAGCACGTTAAAAAATCCTTCTCATCTCCCCGGTGTTGCGCCTGGGAGATACTGCTATTTAAGTCTGGAGTAAACCAACATGTCTGAAGGCTGGAATATTGCCGTTTTAGGTGCCACGGGTGCCGTAGGCGCAGCTGTGATTGAACTGCTTGCCGAACGCCAGTTCCCGGTTGGTGAATTGTATGCCCTGGCGCGCAATGAAAGCGCCGGTGAAAATATTCGTTATGAAGGCAAAACAGTGATGGTTCAGGATGCTGAATCATTTGACTGGACTCAGGTTCAGCTGGCGTTCTTCGTTGCAGGTGCTGAAGCTTCTACACGTTATGTTGAAGAAGCCACGAATGCCGGTTGCCTGGTTATCGACTCCAGCGGCCTGTTCGCCATGGAACACGATGTACCGCTGGTTGTTCCTGATGTGAATCCATTCGTGTTGGGTGAATACCGCAATCGCAACCTGGTTGCCGTTGCTGATAGCTTGACCAGCCAACTTCTGACTGCCCTGAAACCGCTTATCGAACAGGGTGGTTTATCACGTATTCAGGTCACCAATTTACTGGCAGCCTCCGGGCGTGGCAAAAGTGCGGTAGACGCACTGGCCGGTCAGAGTGCTCGTCTGCTTAATGGCTTGCCAATCGAAGAGGCAGATCTATTTGGTCGCCAATTGGCGTTTAACATGCTACCGCTGGTGCCGGATGCTGAAGGTAGCGTTCTTGCAGAGCGTCGTCTGGTGAACGAAGTGCGTAAAGTGTTGCAAGATGAAGGTGTCATGATCTCTGCCAACATGGTTCAGGCCCCGGTATTTTACGGGCATGCGCAGATGGTCAATTTTGAAGCAATGCGTCCGTTGGCGGCTGAAGAAGCGCGTGATGCATTTGGTCAATTTGAAGATATCGAGCTTTCCGTAGAAGGGGATTTCCCGACTCAGGTTGCTGACGCCTCCGGTAGTGCACATCTTTCAATCGGCTGTATCCACAACGATTACGGTATGCCTGAGCAGATTCAATTCTGGTCAGTTGCCGATAACGTTCGTTTCGGCGGTGCATTGATGGCGGTGAAAACGGCTGAGAAATTAGTGCAGGAGTATATGTACTAATGTCCGACGAGTTGCACCAAACCCCACTCAACAAGATTGCACTCGGCATTGAATACGACGGCAGCAAATATTACGGCTGGCAGCGCCAGAATGAAGTGCGCAGCGTGCAAGAGAAGCTTGAAAAAGCGCTCTCTAAAGTGGCTGATGAGCCAATAAATGTATTCTGTGCCGGGCGTACCGACGCAGGTGTACATGCCACCGGCCAGGTGGTGCATTTTGAAACGCGTGCGCAGCGTAAAGATGCGGCATGGACACTTGGTGCAAATGCGAATTTACCTGGTGACATTGCGGTGCGTTGGGTTAAAGCTGTGCCCGATGATTTTCACGCGCGCTTCAGTGCCACGGCGCGTCGTTATCGTTATGTCATCTATAACGAGCGGCTACGTCCGGCAGTGATGGGGCAGGGGGTGACGCATTTTTATCATCCGCTGGATGCTGAACGCATGCACCGTGCCGCGCAATGTTTGCTGGGTGAGAACGATTTTACGTCGTTTCGCGCCGTGCAATGCCAGTCGCGCACACCCTGGCGCAATCTGATGCACATCAACGTCACACGTTATGGTTCATACGTGGTGGTGGATATCAAAGCCAATGCGTTTGTGCATCACATGGTGCGAAACATTGTCGGCAGCCTGATGGAAATTGGTTGTGGCAATCAAGAAGAGAACTGGATGGCCCAATTGCTGGTTGCGAAAGACCGTAAGCTTGCAGCGGCCACCGGAAAAGCAGAAGGCTTGTACTTAGTTTCAGTAGATTACCCTGACCACTTTGCATTACCTAAACCCCCGATGGGGCCTCTTTTTTTGGCAGACTGACTCCAGTCGAGAAAGGTAGATAACTATGGAATTTATCCGCTTTATTATTGATTTTATTTTGCACATTGATGTGCATTTAGCGGAGTTGGTTGCGCAGTATGGTGTCTGGGTTTATGCCATTCTGTTTTTGATTCTGTTTTGTGAAACGGGTCTGGTGGTTACACCGTTCCTGCCGGGCGATTCGCTGCTGTTTGTTGCAGGCGCACTTGCGGCACTGCCAACTAACGATCTTAACGTTCATACCATGGTGATTTTAATGATCATCGCGGCAATTGTTGGCGATGCGGTGAACTACACTATTGGGCGGCTGTTTGGTGAAAAGCTGTTCAGTAACCCGAATTCAAAAATCTTCCGCCGTAGTTATCTTGATAAAACACACGCTTTTTACGAGCGTCATGGTGGAAAAACGATTATCCTCGCGCGCTTCGTACCGATTGTGCGAACTTTCGCACCGTTTGTCGCCGGGATGGGGCATATGTCCTATCGCCATTTTGCGATGTATAACGTTGCCGGTGCGTTGCTGTGGGTATTGTTATTTACCTACGCAGGCTACCTGTTCGGCGATTTGCCGATTGTGCAGGAAAACCTGAAATTACTGATTGTGGCGATTATCGTGTTGTCGGTCCTGCCTGGTGTGGTTGAAATTATTCGCCACAAACGTGCGGCCAAACGCCTGCAAAAGTAACTCCATCGCGCGGTTCGACCACTTTTTTATCCAAAGTCGCGGGCCGTTATGTTTTAATGAGCACCATTTATGGTCTGGGGCAGGTATTACTGCCACAGAAAAACTGGCATCGACCAGGTTCAAGCAGAAAGGTCATCAATGAGCTGGATTGAACGAATTCTCAATAAGAGCAATATCACCCCTACCCGTAAGGCGAGTATCCCTGAAGGGGTGTGGACGAAGTGCGACAGTTGTGGCCAGGTTTTGTACCGTGCCGAACTGGAACGCAATCTTGAAGTCTGCCCAAAATGCGATCACCACATGCGTATGTCTGCGCGCGATCGTCTGCATAGCCTGTTAGATGAAGGTTCGCTGTTTGAATTGGGTAGTGAGCTTGAGCCAAAAGATATTCTCAAGTTTAAAGACTCTAAAAAATACAAAGACCGCCTGGCATCAGCTCAGAAAGAAACTGGCGAGAAAGATGCACTGGTAGTGATGAAAGGCACGCTTTATAACATGCCTGTTGTTGCTGTCGCGTTTGAGTTTGCCTTTATGGGCGGCTCTATGGGTTCTGTTGTCGGTGCACGTTTTGTTCGTGCAGTAGAACAGGCTCTGGAAGATAACTGCCCGCTGATCTGTTTCTCCGCTTCCGGTGGCGCACGTATGCAAGAAGCACTGATGTCGCTGATGCAGATGGCGAAAACCAGTGCGGCGCTGGCAAAAATGCAGGAACGCGGTCTGCCGTATATTTCGGTTCTGACTGACCCAACTATGGGCGGCGTGTCTGCTAGCTTCGCTATGTTAGGCGATCTCAACGTCGCTGAGCCAAAAGCATTGATCGGCTTTGCGGGTCCTCGTGTTATCGAACAGACCGTGCGCGAAAAACTGCCGCCGGGCTTCCAGCGCAGTGAGTTCCTGATCGAAAAAGGGGCGATCGACATGATCGTCCGCCGTCCAGAAATGCGCCTGAAACTGGCAAGCGTTCTGGCAAAACTGACAAATCAGCCAGCGCCTAATCCGGAAGCGCCGCGCGAACCCATTGTGGTTCCGGCCGCACCGGAAGAAGGTCACCAGGCCTGATTGTTAACAAGGGCAGGCCGAACAGGTCCTGCCCTTTTTCTTGAACCGTAGATTGAACCGTAGATAGAGCGGGCATCATGGAAAAAATTCAAACTCCTCAAGCCACGTCGCCTCTGGCCACGTGGCTTTGTTATCTGGAAAATCTCCATTCTAAAACCATTGAGCTTGGCCTTGACCGTGTTAAAAAAGTTGCTGCTACGCTTGATGTGCTAAAACCGGCACCAACGGTGTTTACTGTTGCCGGGACAAACGGCAAAGGCACGACTTGTCGCACTCTGGAAAAGGTGTTGATGGCGGCAGGATATAGTGTTGGTGTCTACAGTTCACCGCATCTGGTGCGTTACACCGAGCGCGTGCGCATACAAAGTGAAGAGCTGGATGAGACATACCACACGGCGGCATTTGCACAAATTGAAACCGCGCGTGGCGAAACATCACTAACCTATTTTGAATACAGCACGCTGTCAGCGCTGTTGTTGTTTAAGCAACTGGCTGTGGACGTGGTGATTCTTGAAGTCGGCCTGGGTGGCCGCCTGGATGCGACCAATATTGTCGATGCCGATGTGGCAGTTGTCACCAGTATCGCCCTTGATCACACTGACTGGCTGGGGCCAGATCGTGAAAGTATCGGACGTGAAAAAGCAGGAGTCTTCCGTGGTGGTAAACCTGCTGTGGTGGGCGAGCCAGATATGCCACACACTATTGCTGATGTGGCGGCTGAAAAGGGCGCTCGTCTGCTGCGCCGTGACGTCGACTGGTCTTATGAGGTTGGTGAGAGCAGTTGGAGCTTTAAAGATGCTCTGGGTGAACTCCATGGCTTGCCGTTGCCACTAGTCCCGCAGCCGAATGCCGCAACCGCGCTGGCCGCATTGCGTGTAAGCCAGCTAACTGTCAGTAATGAAGCTATTATTCAAGGGATTAAACAGGCGACGTTACCGGGCCGTTTCCAGATTATTTCGCAGGCACCGTTGGTTATTCTCGATGTGGCGCATAATCCCCATGCGGCAGCCTATCTTGCCGGACGTCTGGCGCAGCTACCTAAGCGTGGGCGTGTACTGGCGGTTATTGGCATGCTGCACGACAAAGACATCGCCGGTACGCTGGCAAATTTGTCGCCTCAAGTTGATAGCTGGTATTGTGCTCCTCTGGAAGGGCCGCGCGGTGCGAGTGCTGAACAGTTGATTGAGCATCTGGGCCAGGGTGAGGTCTACGGCACAGTGACGCAGGCCTGGAATGCTGCGATGAGTGCGGCAACAGAGGATGATACCGTGCTGGTGTGTGGTTCATTTCATACAGTAGCCCACGTAATGGAAGCGCTGGACGCGGAGAAAACAGGTGGCGAGTAAGTTTCAAAATCGATTAGTCGGAACCATTATTCTGGTCGCACTGGGGGTCATTATCCTGCCAGGGCTACTTGATGGTCAGAAAAAGCATTATCAGGATGAATTTGCAGCTATTCCTCTGGTTCCAAAACCAGGGGATACCGCTGAGCCGGATATGTTGCCGGTGGCAACGCAGGCACTCCCTTCTCAACCACCTGAGGGTGCAGCAGAAGAGGTGAGAGCGGGTACGGCAGCGGCACCAGGATTAGATATTGCCTCACTGCCGAGTGATGGTGGTGCGGGTATTGATGAAGTTCCAGTCGCCCGTGCTCAACCAAAACCGCAACCTGTCGTTGAGAAACCGAAACCTAAGCAGGTCGAGAAACCGCAGAGCAAAGCTGAGATTGATCAAACGGCAGAACGCCTGGCGATGATGAACGAAGAACCGCCAGAGCCTGAAAAACCCGCGAAGCAGGAAACAGCGGAGAAAGCACCAACCGGGCAAGCTTATGTTGTACAGCTCGGTGCGTTGAAGAATGCCGACAAAGTGAATGAAATTGTTGGTAAACTACGCGGTGCCGGGTTCCGTGTTTATACCTCACCGTCTACGCCAGTGCAGGGTAAAGTTACCCGTATTCTGGTGGGGCCAGATGCTTCAAAAGACAAATTGAAATCGTCTTTGGGCGAGCTGAGTACCATCTCCGGGCTCAACGGTGTTGTGATGAATTATACGGCGAGATAATTTTTCTGAAGTTGATTGAACTGTAGGGCTGGTAAACGAAGTGTCATCCGCCAGAGAGGGTTCTCGCAGGCGGATGTCGCGGTACAAATCTACCTTACAAATTCATAAGAAATCTTCAGTGAAGCCCCGGCACAAGGGCAAATTCTTAATGGCGTTGAGCATTTTTTCAACGCCATTATTTATTTACGCGAGGGAAGGAAATCCCTACGCAAACGTTTTCTTTTTCTGTTAGAATGCGCCCCGAACTGGACGTCAGGGCGATTTGTCGTGAGATTTGTTCATGGTCTGGATAGATTACGCCATTATTGCAGTCATCGGTTTTTCAGCTCTGATTAGTGTTATTCGTGGGTTTGTGCGTGAAGCGTTATCGCTGGTGACCTGGGGTTGTGCTTTCTTTGTCGCCAGTCATTACTACACTTACCTGTCAGTCTGGTTCACAGGCTTTGAAGACGAACTGGTACGTAATGGAATAGCTATCGCGATACTATTTATCGCGACACTCATTGTTGGTGCGATAGTCAATTATGTGATTAGCGCACTGGTTGAGAAAACCGGCCTGTCGGGTACAGACAGGGTGTTGGGGATCTGTTTCGGTGCTTTACGTGGAGCATTGATCGTCGCCGCCATTCTGTTCTTTCTTGATACGTTTACTGGTTTTTCGAAGAGTGACGACTGGCAAAAGTCGCAGCTTATCCCGCAATTCAGTTTCATCATCAGATGGTTCTTTGACTATCTGCAAAGCTCGTCAAGTTTCTTGCCTCGGCCTTAGGGCGGAGGTTATGGCTTAGAGTCTGATTTTTCTGGCTGTTTTATTTTCAAATAACGCCAGAAAAACAGACTCACGATGAGGAAAAGACAACATGTGCGGTATTGTCGGTATCGCCGGTTTCATGCCGGTAAACCAGTCTATCTATGATGCGTTAACGGTGCTTCAGCATCGTGGGCAAGATGCCGCAGGCATCGTCACCATTGATGCTTTAAACTGTTTTCGTCTGCGTAAAGCTAATGGACTGGTGAGTGATGTATTTGGTGCCATTCACATGCAACGCTTACAAGGAAACATGGGCATTGGTCATGTGCGATACCCTACAGCGGGTAGTTCCAGTGCTTCTGAAGCCCAGCCTTTCTATGTTAACTCTCCATATGGCATTACCCTTGCACACAACGGTAACCTCACTAACGCCCACGAACTGCGCCAGAAGCTGTTCGAAGAAAAGCGTCGTCACATTAACACCACTTCCGATTCTGAAATCCTGCTGAATATTTTCGCCAGCGAGCTGGATAATTTCCGCAACTATCCGCTAGAGGCTGACAATATTTTTGCAGCTATTGCTGCAACTAACCGTCAGATTCGTGGTGCTTACGCATGTGTGGCGATGATTATCGGCCACGGTATGGTTGCGTTCCGCGATCCAAACGGCATCCGCCCACTCGTCATGGGCAAGCGTGATTTGAACGATGGTCGCACTGAATATATGGTGGCTTCCGAAAGCGTGGCGCTTGATACTCTGGGCTTCGAATTCCTGCGTGATATCGCACCCGGCGAAGCGGTTTACATCACTGAGAAAGGGCAGTTATTTACCCGCCAGTGTGCCGACAACCCAACCAGCAACCCTTGTCTATTCGAATACGTCTACTTCGCGCGCCCGGACTCCTTTATCGATAAGATTTCCGTTTACAGCGCACGCGTTGAGATGGGTAAAAAACTCGGTGAGAAAATTGCCCGCGAGTGGGAAGATTTGGATATCGATGTGGTTATCCCTATTCCAGAAACATCCTGCGATATCGCGCTGGAAATCGCCCGCATTCTTGACAAGCCATATCGCCAGGGCTTCGTGAAGAACCGCTACGTTGGCCGTACCTTTATCATGCCGGGCCAGCAACTGCGTCGTAAGTCTGTGCGTCGTAAACTCAATGCTAACCGTGCTGAGTTCCGCGATAAGAACGTGCTGCTGGTGGATGACTCTATCGTTCGTGGCACCACTTCTGAGCAGATTATCGAAATGGCACGTGAAGCGGGTGCGAAAAAAGTCTATCTCGCTTCTGCAGCACCAGAAATTCGCTTCCCGAACGTTTACGGTATCGACATGCCAAGCGCAAACGAACTGATTGCTCACGGCCGCGAGGTTGACGAGATCCGCCAGTTAATCGGTGCTGATGGTTTGATTTTCCAGGATCTGGACGATCTGATTGAAGCTGTTCGCGTTGAGAACCCGGACATTACGCAGTTTGAATGCTCGGTGTTTAACGGTATCTACGTGACCAAAGACGTGGACCACGAATACCTTGAGTATCTTGAGTCCCTGCGTAATGACGATTCGAAAGCTATCCAGCGTCAAAACGAAGTGGAAAACTTAGAGATGCACAACGAGGGTTAAAGCCATCCTCACCTTAACCCTCTCCTCGAAGGAGAGGGTTACCATTTCTTGCATCCCTGCCCATCTTGCGGCAAAGTCAGCCCAGATAAACTCCTTGGGCGAACTAAAATATGAAACGGTTAATTGTTGGGATTTCAGGTGCCAGTGGTGCAATCTACGGTGTGCGACTGCTTCAGGTACTGCAACAATTACCCGATATCGAAACTCATCTCATTCTGAGTAATGCAGCTCGCCAGACCCTTGCCTTAGAAACCGATATTTCCCTGCGCGAAGTTCAGGCTCTGGCTGATGTGGTTCACGACGCCCGTGATATCGCCGCCAGCCTCTCCTCAGGCTCTTTTAAGACGCACGGCATGGTGATATTGCCTTGTTCAATTAAAACCCTTTCAGGAATTGTCCACAGCTATACCGATGGCCTGCTGACGCGTGCGGCAGATGTGGTGCTAAAAGAGCGTCGCCCGTTGGTGCTTTGTGTGCGCGAAACACCGCTGCATCTTGGCCATTTACGTTTAATGACCCAGGCCGCCGAATTGGGTGCGGTGATCATGCCGCCAATGCCGGCCTTTTATCATCGTCCGCAAAGCGTGCAGGACATCATCGACCAGACGGTCAACCGGGTACTCGATCAGTTTGATATTGAGCTGCCACAGGACTTGTTCACCCGCTGGAACGGCGCATAAATATTGCGCCAGTGTGGTGCATCACAAAACCCTTCGCCTCAAAATGGGGCGATTTTGTAACCTCGATCACTTCCAGAACATTTATCCGCTATTTTCCACCGTTAATGCTTTTCCCTCATACCAGACCTGCTATCTTTCATTCTTGTGACAGAGTTGTAACTTTTATTTAACACAAAACCGCACACTTTCTCTCACGCAAGAAAAAGTGGCATGGGAACTGCAACTCTGGTCTGCAACACAAAAAAACACAACACGACGTTACACATAATAAGATCCGCCACCTTGAGGGTTATGTATGAAAAAGCAAGTTCTCGCTCTGTCATTACTGCTTGGCCTGAGTGCCACCGCAAGTGTTTTCGCAGCTATTCCGCAGAGCATTCGTCTTGGTACGGACACTACATATGCACCGTTCTCATCTAAAGACGCGAAAGGGGATTTTGTTGGTTTCGATATCGATCTCGGCAATGAGTTGTGTAAACGCATCAATACTAAATGTACATGGGTAGGAAGCGACTTTGATGCGTTAATTCCATCACTTAAAGCGAAGAAAATCGACGGCATCATCTCTTCGCTTTCCATCACCGAAAAGCGCCAGAAAGAGATTGCCTTCTCTGACAAGCTTTATGCTGCGGATTCACGCCTGATTGCTGTTAAAGGATCTCCAATTCAGCCGACTCTTGATTCGCTCAAAGGCAAGCACATTGGTGTGTTGCAAGGCTCTACCCAAGAAGCATATGCCAACGCTGAATGGCGTAGTAAAGGTATCGATGTGGTGCCTTACGCTAATCAGGATCTGATCTATTCTGACCTGGCGGCTGGTCGCCTTGATGCAGCATTTCAGGATGAAACCGCTGCCAGCGAAGGCTTCCTGAAACTGCCTGCGGGCAAAGGCTATCAGTTTGCTGGCCCATCAGTGAAAAACAAACAGTACTTTGGTGATGGCACCGGTATTGGCTTGCGTAAAGACGACGTGGAGCTGAAAGCGGCCTTTGATAAAGCGCTGGCAGAAATGCGTAAAGATGGAACTTACGACAAATTTGCTAAGAAGTACTTCGATTTTAATGTTTACGGTGAATAACCTTATCCCGTAGTCTGTAGCCCGGTTGTGGCTTCATGGCCGGGCTGAATAGAATTGCAATCTAACCCGAAGTTGTTTGCACTCCATTAGTGCAAATTATTGCCGATGCACCAAAATGATGTTTTACTTGCATCCTATTGGTGCGACGTGCTTTTCAAGTGAAAGTTGTCCTGAAACAGGGCGCGCCATCCGCTTGAAAAAACACTATATTGGTGTGCATAAATTGGCATGAAACATGCAATTTTATCCGGTTAAAAAGCAATCGCGCAAAATATACGGTCTACTCGAGGATAATTATGAACAAGCAGATCATCGCTCTTTCTTTGGTACTGGCATTTTCCAGTGTTTCCACAGCTTTCGCCGCAATTCCTAAGAATGTACGTATTGGTACTGACCCAACTTATGCGCCGTTTGAGTCGAAAAACGCTCAAGGGGAATTAGTCGGTTTTGATATTGATTTGGCAAAAGAACTCTGCAAACGCATCGAAACTAACTGTACCTTCGTGGAAAACCCACTGGATGCGTTGATCCCCTCGTTGAAAGCGAAAAAAATTGACGCGATTATGTCGTCACTTTCCATTACAGAAAAACGCCAGCAAGAAATCGCCTTCACTGACAAACTATACGCCGCAGATTCCCGCTTAGTGGTCGCGAAAGGTTCCCCTATTCAACCAACCCTTCAGTCTCTGAAAGGTAAGCGTGTCGGTGTTCTGCAAGGCACCACGCAAGAAACCTACGGTAATGAGCACTGGGCGCCAAAAGGCATCGAAATTGTCTCTTATCAAGGCCAGGATTCTATTTACGCTGACCTGACGGCAGGCCGAATTGACGCCGCATTCCAGGATGAAGTAGCTGCGAGCGAAGGCTTCCTGAAACAACCCGTTGGCGCCAATTACCAGTTCGGTGGCCCGTCTGTTAAAGACGACAAACTATTTGGCGTTGGCACCGGTATGGGGCTGCGCAAAGATGATACTGAGCTGCGTGAAGCACTGAACAAAGCATTTGCGGAAATGCGCAAAGACGGAACTTATGAGAAGTTAGCGAAGAAATACTTCGACTTCGATGTTTACGGTGGTTAACAGTCACCAGTGGTTAAACCTGCCCTATGTGGGCAGGTTAAGTTTGTGCAGACACTGACGACAGGATACGCACCATGCTGTACGGTTTTTCAGAAGTCATTTTTAAAGGGGCTGTCGTCACGCTGGAACTGGCGCTAAGCTCCGTTATCCTCGCCGTTATTATTGGCCTGGCGGGAGCTGGTGCTAAGTTATCCAAAAATCGCCCGTTAGCTATGTTGTTTGAAGGCTACACCACGTTAATTCGTGGCGTGCCTGATCTGGTGCTGATGCTGCTGATTTTCTATGGCCTGCAAATGGCGCTCAATGCGTTAACCGACTCGCTTGGGGTTGCTCAGTTTGATATCGACCCCATGGTTGCCGGTATTATTACGCTTGGTTTTATCTACGGTGCCTATTTTACCGAAACTTTCCGCGGTGCTTTTATGGCTGTTCCGAGAGGACACATTGAAGCTGCAACCGCCTTTGGTTTCACCGGCTCACAAACGTTCCGTCGAATTCTCTTCCCGGCCATGATGCGCTATGCGCTACCTGGGATTGGTAATAACTGGCAGGTTATTTTAAAAGCGACCGCGCTTGTATCTTTGTTAGGTCTGGAAGATGTGGTGAAAGCAACGCAACTTGCTGGGAAAAGTACCTGGCAGCCATTCTACTTTGCGATTGTCGCCGGGATCATTTACCTCTTCTTTACTACGGTATCGAATGGAGTGCTGCTCTGGCTTGAACGCCGTTACTCGGTTGGCGTGAAGAGGGCCGAGCTATGATCGAAATTATTCAGGAATACTGGAAAGCATTGCTGTGGACCGATGGCTATCGGTTTACCGGCGTTGCCATTACGATGTGGTTGCTGATTTCATCCGTGGTGATGGGCGGGATTCTGGCGCTGTTTTTGGCCATTGGCCGCGTATCGAGCAACAAATTTATCGCATTCCCAATCTGGCTGTTTACCTACATTTTCCGTGGCACACCGCTGTATGTGCAGCTGCTGGTGTTCTACTCAGGCATGTACACGCTGGAAGTAGTGAAGGGTACGGTACTGCTTAATGAGTTTTTCCGCAGTGGCCTGAACTGTACGGTGCTGGCGCTAACGTTGAATACGTGCGCATACACGACTGAGATCTTTGCCGGTGCGATCCGTGCTGTGCCGCATGGTGAAATTGAAGCTGGGCGCGCTTATGGCTTCTCACCATTCAAAATGTATCGCTGCATTATTTTGCCATCGGCGCTGCGTATCGCATTGCCTGCGTATAGCAATGAAGTGATTTTGATGCTGCACTCGACCGCGCTGGCATTTACCGCCACGGTGCCGGATCTGCTGAAAATCGCCCGTGACATTAACTCCGCAACCTACCAGCCGTTTACTGCTTTTGGGATTGCTGCGGTGCTGTACCTGTGTATTTCTTATGTGCTGATTAGATTGTTCCGCAAGGCTGAGCAACGCTGGTTGCAGCATATTAAACCAAGCTCAACATATTGAGTGTTCAACGATGACTGATAAAAAATTAAGCGTTACCGACCTGCACAAGCGCTACGGCCAACATGAAGTGCTCAAAGGTGTCTCTTTACAGGCTAATGCTGGTGATGTGATAAGCATCATTGGTTCATCGGGCTCAGGCAAAAGTACCTTTTTGCGCTGTATTAACTTCCTCGAAAAACCGAGTGAAGGGACGATTGTCGTTAATAACCAGAACATTAATCTGGTGCGCGACACCGACGGGCAGTTGAAAGTTGCCGATAAAAATCAGCTTCGCTTACTACGTACTCGTCTGACGATGGTGTTCCAGCATTTCAACTTGTGGAGCCACATGACGGTGCTGGAAAACGTTATGGAAGCGCCGATTCAAGTGCTTGGTTTGAGCAAGCAAGAAGCGAAAGAGCGTGCAATTAAGTATCTGGCGAAAGTCGGCATTGACGAGCGTCAGCAGATTAAATACCCGGTGCATTTGTCTGGTGGTCAGCAGCAGCGTGTCTCTATCGCCCGTGCACTGGCGATGGAACCTGAAGTGTTACTGTTCGATGAACCGACTTCCGCGCTTGACCCTGAACTGGTAGGCGAAGTACTGCGTATCATGCAGAAACTGGCCGAAGAGGGGAAAACGATGGTAGTGGTAACGCATGAGATGGATTTTGCGCGCCACGTTTCAAACCATGTGATTTTCCTGCATCAAGGTTTAATCGAAGAAGAAGGGACGCCGGAAGAGTTGTTTGGTAATCCGAAAAGCGCCCGTTTGCAGCAGTTCTTGTCAGGCTCGTTGAAGTAATACTGGAAGTCCCGCCATTTCGGCGGGACTTGAATGTTAACGCACCACATCTCCCAGCGCTTCTTCCAGATCATACCAACGGAAGCCAAACCCGGATTCTTCAAGCCGCTTTGGCAAAGCACGTTGCCCCCCTAATACCAGCACCGAAGATTCACCCATCATCGTCCTGACCACCATTGCCGGGGCGCGCATAAACGCCGGGCGATTTAGCACATGGCCAAGCGCGTGGGAGAACTGTTCATTGCGGACCGGGTAGGGCGAAACCATGTTAAACGGCCCGCGCAGATCGTTATCCAGCAGCCAGAGAATGCCATTCACCATATCGTCGATATGAATCCACGCCAGATATTGCCGCCCATCACCCATCGGCCCGCCCAAGCCTAGTCGGAATATCGGCAACAGTTTTGCCAGAATCCCGCCTTTAGGTGCCAGCACCACACCGGTACGCAGCAGGCAGACGCGGGTATGCTCGCTCTGTGCTCCACAGGCAATTTGCTCCCAACGGGCGCATAGCTTATGGGTAAATTCATTGTGTGGCGGTTCATCTTCGTTGACGACCACTTCACCGAGGTCGCCGTAATATCCGGCGGCTGAGCCAGAGATAAACACTGCAGGCGGTTGCTGGCTTGCTTTAAACATCTCAACCAGGCGTTCGGTGATTTGCCAGCGGCTTTGGCATAAGCGCTGCTTTTGCGACTCGCTCCAGCGTTTATCGGCAATGGGTTCACCCGCAAGATTAATTACCGCACCAAACCCATCAAGATTTCGATGGTCGTTCAGCCCTTTCCAGAATTCGACTTTGGGGTCAAAAAGCGTACGTGCTTTGTCGGGGTTTCTGGTGACGACCGTGACATCGTGCCCTAATTCCAGCAAGCGTGGTACCAGATGGCTGCCAATCAGGCCGGTTCCGCCGGTGATCAGTATCTGCATGCTCGTCTCCAGTTGTTTGCGCTTACTTGCGCCAACTCATGGTCATTGATACCGAGTCGGCATAGCGAAGCGCGTGAAGTTTATCGATCTCTACTTCAGCATAAGATACCCACGGATGATCGCATGCGATGTCGAGCACATCCTGAGTTAATTTTTCCAATAATGAGAAGCGATGATTCTCTACCAACTGAATGATTTGTTTAGTGATAGTGCGGTAATTCAGCGCATCGTTGATATCTTCGCTGGCGCGGGCTTTGTCCGCCGGGTAATGAATAACGACGTTAATGACAATGTCCTGGCGATTGGCAATTTCTTCTTCCTTGATACCAATGAAGGTGCGAAGGCGTAAGTTTTTGATTCGAATGATTGCGTCTGGTTGTTGGGTCATTGCAGGTGTGCTCCATTTAGTTATTTTCCTTCTCAGACTATACCCAAATTAGATGAGGAAAAAAATTGCGTGCCTTATCGGGCGCGCAGGGTTTAGTTTTGCTGCGCTTTCTCATAGGCACGTTCAGTTGCCGGGCGAGATCGGATTCGCTCAAACCAATTTTGAACGGCAGGGAAGTGCGCCAGGTTTATACGTTGGCGCTCATGGGAAACCGTCCATGGATAAGTCGCAATATCTGCAATGCTGTATTCGTTACCGCCCAGCCATGGAGTTTTCTCAAGCTGCTTATTCAGAACGCCGTACAAGCGTTGGGTCTCAACCTGGTAACGCTCAATGGCATAGGGTACGGGCTGTGGTGCGAAGTGGTTAAAATGATGATTCTGCCCGAGCATTGGGCCAAAGCCACCCACTTGCCAAAACAGCCATTGCAATGTGTGAGCGCGTTCGCGCAGATCTTTGCTTAATAATTCGTTGGTCTTTTCTGCTAAATACAGCAGGATCTCACCGGACTCAAACAAGCTCAGCGGACCGCCGCCATCAATGGGATGGTGGTCGATGATCGCTGGGATTTTATTATTCGGGGAAATCGCTAAAAAGGCAGGCTGAAACTGATCTCCTTTGCCAATATCAATACGATGAATGGCGTAGTCCAGGCCCGTCTCTTCCAGAAACAGCGTGATTTTGTGGCCGTTTGGCGTCGGTGCGTAGTAGAGGTCAATCATGGTGTTCCCATCCTGATGTCAGTATTTTTCTTAAACCTATGGAGTATAGACTTTTTGAAAAAAGTGCTTCGTAGATGAGGTTTGCTCAGGTGACAGTTGCCATGTTCCGCTATATGTTCAATAGCCTGGAAACGAAATCAAGGGGGATATTATGAGCCAGCCGACAATAAAACTTTGGTCCGATGCGAATTTTTTTAGCCCGTACGTGATGTCTGTTTACGTTGCACTAAAAGAGAAAGGCCTGAACTTTAACCTGCAAACAATTGATCTGAATAGTGGGCAAAACCTGCAACCTGGCTGGAAAGGCTATGATCTGACGCGCCGCGTTCCCGCTATAGAAGTCGATGATTTTCTACTGAGTGAATCCTCTGCCATTACTGAATATCTTGAAGAGCGTTTTGCTCCACCAACCTGGGAACGGATTTATCCGCATGATTTGGAAAAACGTGCCCGGGCACGACAAATTCAGGCCTGGATTCGCAGCGATTTAATGCCGATTCGTGAAGAGCGTTCAACCGATGTGGTTTTCGCTGGCGTGAAGAAAGCACCGCTGACAGACAAAGGGCAATATGCGGCTCAAAAACTTATAACGGCGGTAGAAAACTTGCTGCCTGTCGGCCAGCAAAATCTTTTCGGCGAATGGTCCATTGCCGATACCGATCTGGCGTTGATGCTTAATCGTTTAATTCTCAATGGTGATGAAGTTCCTGAGCGGCTCGAAGAGTATGCCGCCTTCCAGTGGCAGAGGGCATCAGTGCAGCGTTTTCTGGCACTTTCCGCAAAGCATTCTGGCTGATTAGCCTCATAATTCGCTATGATAATTCTGCTTACCATTAACAGGATCAGGACTTTATGAAGCTGATGTTTGCCTCGGATATTCACGGTTCGTTACCCGCAACTGAGCAGGTGCTGGTGCATTTTGAGCGCAGTGGTGCTAACTGGTTGATATTACTGGGTGATGTGCTGAATCACGGGCCGCGAAATGCGCTGCCGGTGGGCTACAATCCAGGTGCTGTTGCTGAGCGCTTTAACAGTATTGCAGAGAGAATTATTGCGGTACGTGGCAATTGTGACAGCGAAGTCGACCAGATGCTGCTCCATTTCCCAATTACTGCACCGTGGCAACAAATATTGATGGCGGACCAACGTTTATTTGTGACGCATGGTCATCTGTATAACCCTGAAAAATTGCCGCCACTGCTAGAAAATGACGTGCTGGTTTTTGGCCATACGCATTTGCCACTGGCTGAAAAGCAAGACACGGTCTATCTCTTTAATCCAGGCTCGGTGAGCATACCTAAAGGCGGGTTTGAGCCGAGTTACGGCATGCTAAATGATGGTGTTCTGAGCGTTCACGCACTGAATAACGATGGGGTTATTGCGCAGGTGAGAATTACCCCGTAACTTACCGCTTGTTAGACGAATCACGCGCCAAAGAGCGCCCTATATAAGGTTTCCCCAATGGCGGAACAGAGTCATTTTGTTGGCATGGAATGGGTTGATATTGTCAATGAAGACAATGAAGTAATCGCACAAGCAAGCCGCGAGCAAATGCGCGCTCAGCGTTTGCGCCATCGCGCGACTTATATCGTTGTGCATGACGGTATGGGTAAGATTTTGGTGCAGCGTCGTACTGAAACCAAAGATTTTATGCCAGGCATGCTGGATGCCACTGCAGGCGGTGTAGTTCAGGCAGATGAACAGTTGCTGGACTCAGCACGTCGCGAGGCAGAAGAGGAGTTGGGTATTGCCGGTGTACCTTTTGCCGAGCACGGTCAGTTCTATTTTGAGGATACTAACTGTCGCGTATGGGGAAGCCTGTTTAGCTGCGTTTCTCATGGCCCGTTTGCGTTGCAGGAAGAAGAGGTCAGCGAAGTGTGCTGGATGTCGCCAGAAGAGATTACAGCCCGCTGTGACGACTTTACGCCGGACTCTCTAAAAGCACTGGCGCTGTGGATGACCCGCAACGCTAAAAATGAATCCCAGCATGTAATTGCTGAGTGATTTATTTCTGATTTTATTCTGCAATTCCCCCGGAGATAAATTCCGGGGTGAATGCAAATGTAGAAAAATGGACATTAAATTAATCATCAAAATAGTTATTATGATTAATGCGACATGTGACTCTTCAATAAACTAAAATATTTTATTTGCATTAATCACACTCTTTAATTTCTGGACGGCAACGTTCACGTCTTTTGTCGCATAGCTAAAATAATCCAGATGAATGATTTTATTTTTATCAAACTTCCGAGAGGCGAACATTAGCTTCAAACCCGGAATGGCAAGGATGATATCGAATCCTTGCTCCTGGATTTCTTTAGCATCGGAATAGGTTGTATCTTTTTCGATTAACCATGGTAGTCCAAGGCTTTCAACACGAGTTCGCAATAAAGCGATGTACTCATCTTCATCAACGATGACATGCGATAGCGCATTGCTCTGTATCATGATTGGGTTAAAACATCTCGAAAAACTGGGCGAACAAACCACACAAATCTATGTTATTTCTCTTTTGTTTATCATCTAAGTATATTCTTGATTTAATTAGTCGGTGAACATCCAGATAGCAAACTTTTGGATGTTTTTGAGTGTCAAAAAAATACCAATTATAAAAAATGAAGCGATAAATGTTAGCTCTGGATTCTCGATGCCCGGTTTGAAGGAATACCAACCTGAAAATGTTAATTGTGTAATCATATAGGTTAGGTATGCCAATATATAATTATTTACGATCCTGTTTCTCATTGTTGTCATATCCATTTTTAATCAATAGCAGCGGAGAGGTTTTTGTATTTTGTGAACGATAGTGAAATAGCCCTTTAAAAGGCCCTATCATTATTGCTTATGCAAGAAGTGCCCTTACAATATCCATATTATAAAAGTGGATAAATAGTGTGAATATGTAATTTTTTGTAAATCTGCGCCCGCTAAAACATAATGATGAGAGTTTCACGCGCTGTGTGGGTAGGAAAAACCATAAAAAAAGGCCGCTATTTAGCGGCCTTTTTGCATCTCAGAAGAACTTAGTCTTGTTGAGAAGACTGAATCGCAGTCAGAGCGATGGTGTAAACGATATCGTCTACCAGTGCGCCACGAGACAGGTCGTTAACTGGTTTACGCATACCTTGCAGCATTGGCCCGATGGAGATCAGGTCTGCTGAGCGCTGTACCGCTTTATAGGTGGTGTTACCGGTGTTCAGGTCTGGGAAGATGAACACGGTAGCGCGACCTGCAACCGGTGAGTTTGGCGCTTTGGATTTAGCAACGTCAGCCATAACCGCGGCGTCGTACTGCAACGGACCGTCGATGACCAGGTCAGGACGTTTTTCTTGAGCAATACGTGTAGCTTCACGTACTTTCTCAACATCACTACCTGCACCAGAAGTACCGGTGGAGTAGGACAGCATTGCAACGCGTGGGTCGATACCGAACGCAGCAGCGGAATCAGCAGACTGAATTGCGATTTCTGCCAGTTGCTCAGCAGTTGGATCCGGGTTGATCGCGCAGTCGCCGTAAACATAAACTTGTTCAGGCAGCAGCATGAAGAACACAGAAGAAACCAAAGAGCTGCCTGGTGCAGTTTTGATCAGCTGCAACGGTGGACGAATGGTGTTCGCGGTGGTGTGAACAGCACCGGAAACCAGACCGTCAACTTCATCTTGCTCAAGCATCAAAGTACCCAGCACAACGTTGTCTTCCAGTTGCTCACGCGCAACGGCTTCGGTCATGCCTTTGCTCTTACGCAGCTCAACCAGACGTGCAACGTAGCTCTCGCGAACCACTTCAGGGTCAACGATTTCGATGCCAGCGCTCAGCTCAACGCCTTGTGCAGCAGCAACACGGGTGATTTCATCCGGGTTACCCAACAGTACGCAAGTTGCGATACCGCGTTCAGCACAGATAGATGCTGCTTTCACGGTACGTGGCTCTTCGCCTTCTGGCAGAACAACACGTTTGCCGGCTTTACGTGCCAGCTCAGTGAGCTGATAACGGAATGCTGGAGGAGACAGGCGACGGCTGCGCTCAGAAGTTGCAGTCAGGGACTCGATCCAGTTTGCATCGATGTGGCTTGCCACATATTCCTGCACTTTCTCGATACGCTGATGGTCGTCAGTTGGGACTTCCAGATTAAAGCTTTGTAGGCTCAGGGAAGTCTGCCAGGTGTTAGTGTCAACCATGAACAGTGGCAGACCGGTGGCGAACGCACGCTCACACAGTTTGCTCACGCGTGGGTCCATTTCGTAACCGCCGGTCAGCAGAACTGCACCGATGTCCACACCATTCATCGCAGCCAGACACGCTGCAACCAGCACGTCCGGACGGTCTGCTGAAGTCACCAGCAAAGAACCTGGACGGAAGTGTTCCAGCATGTGCGGAATGCTGCGCGCACAGAAGGTCACAGACTTCACGCGACGAGTTTTGATGTCGCCTTCGTTGATGATGGTTGCGTTCAGGTGACGCGCCATATCAATTGCACGAGTGGCGATCAGATCAAAGCTCCATGGCACACAGCCCAGAACTGGCAGCGGGCTGTCAGCGAACAGTGCTTTAGGATCGATATTAGCGATGCTCGCTTTAGTGGAGTCATCAAAAATCTCGGACAGGTCTGGACGAGTACGGCCCTGCTCATCAACTGGGGCGTTCAGTTTGTTAATGATTACGCCAGTGATGTTGGTGTTCTTGCTGCCGCCGAAGCTGCTACGTGCCAGCTCGATGCGTTCTTTCATCTGCTCTGGGGAGTTGTTGCCCAGGGACATAACGAAGACGATTTCAGCATTCAGCGTTTTTGCGATTTCGTAGTTCAGAGACTGCGCAAACTGGTGCTTGCGAGTAGGAACCAGACCTTCAACCAGAATCACTTCAGCATCTTTGCTGCTAGCGTGGAAGTTGGCGATGATCTCTTCCATCAGCACGTCTTGTTGGTTGCTCGACAGCAGCGACTCAACGTGATTCATATGCAGTGGTTCAGCCGTTGGGATGCTGGAGTTAGCACGCACAATGCTGGTGGTTTGATCTGGAGTATCGTCACCGGTACGCGGTTGGGCGATAGGTTTGAAAACGCTAAGGCGAACGCCTTTTTGTTCCATAGCACGGATAACACCAAGGCTGACGCTGGTCAGGCCGACGCTGGTTCCGGTAGGGATCAACATAATAGTACGGGACACGGTATAACCTCTTTGTTGCACAAGCGGGGCTTGTGAGACTCAGAAAACAACACCGCCAGCGAAGGCTGGCGGTAAGGAGAATCAAGCTGTCAGGCGAGATGCATCCTGAGCGATAACCAGTTCTTCGTTGGTCGGAATGACCATCGCAGGAACGGTACCCTCTTTGTTGATGTAGCCTGATTTGCCGAAACGAGCAGCCAGGTTGCGTTCGTGGTCAACTTCAAAGCCCAGAACACCCAGTTTGCCCAGAGACAGTTCACGTACCATTGCAGCGTTTTCACCGATACCACCAGTGAACACAACGCCGTCCAGACGACCGTCCATCAGTGCAGTGTAAGAACCGATGTACTTCGCCAGACGATGGCAGAACACATCCATTGCACGTTTAGCATCTTCTTTAGTCGCGTAGTTGTCTTCAACATAACGGCAGTCGCTGGTGACTTCAGTCAGACCCAACAGGCCAGACTCTTTAGTCAGCATTTTGTTGATGTCGTCAACGCTCATGCCCAGGGAGTCATGCAGGTGGAAGATGATAGCTGGATCGATGTCACCAGAACGGGTACCCATGACCAGGCCTTCCAGCGGCGTCAGACCCATAGAGGTGTCAACACACTTGCCGTTACGGATTGCAGAAACAGAACCGCCGTTGCCCAGGTGGCAAGTGATGATGTTCACTTCTTCCACTGGCTTGTTCAGCATTTTCGCGGCTTCTTGAGTCACATAGAAGTGGCTGGTGCCGTGTGCGCCGTAGCGACGAACGCCGTGCTCTTTGTACAGTTTGTACGGCAGAGCATAAAGATAAGATTCTTCTGGCATGGTCTGATGGAAAGCGGTGTCAAACACAGCTACGTTTTTGTCAGCCAGTTTAGGGAAGGATTTTAGTGCTTCCGCGATACCGATCAGGTGCGCTGGGTTATGCAGCGGTGCAAAAGATGCGGTATCTTTGATACCCTGAATCACGGTCTCGTCGATAACGACGGAGCTGGTGTACTTCTCGCCGCCGTGAACAACACGGTGGCCGATAGCAGTCAGCTGCTCGGACAATTCAGGTTTTTGTGCCAGAATGGTATTAACCATAAAGTTAAGAGCTTCGCTGTGAGCGGCGCCTGCACCCAAAGCCGCTTCTTGTTTACCGCCATCCATTTTCCACTTGATACGTGCTTCAGGAAGATGGAAACATTCGGCTAAACCAGAAAGGTACTCGTCACCGTTTACTGCATCAATGATTGCAAATTTCAGTGAAGAGCTACCGCAGTTCAGAACCAGTACTAACTTACTCGACATGGAAGTACCTACTATTAATATGTGGCTAAAAAAACGTCAGTTAGTCTCTCAGCGTAGCGCATGATGAGACAGACATTTATGATTAACGTCATGCCAGAAGCGTTTTTTTGGCATGACGAATAAATACTCTAGAGTTTACGCCATGTTGCGCGTTTTTTCGGCAACGGCTGACTGAGCAAAAAATTGACAACCTGCGGTTTCCCTTCTACGGCCATCAAGGCCGGCACAGGATACCCGATTGCAGCAGCTAAAGACAAAAGATTTTGAACCATGTAATTTAGAGTTGTTGTTTTGCACAAAAATTTTATTTTTTATATGTGAAGTTGAGGTAAAGCCATGTCGACACCCCTAAATAGCCACGCCAGCTGGTTTAGCATGTTCAGCCGTGGGCAACACTATTCTAAGACCTGGCCTGTCGATAAACGCCTCGCGCCAGTCTTTATAGAAAATCGTGTTATCCGAGCTACACGTTTTGCCATCCGCTTTATGCCACCACTTGCTGTGTTTACGCTCACCTGGCAGATTGCCCTTGGCGGCCAACTTGGCCCAGCGGTCGCAACCGCGTTATTCGCCTGTAGCTTACCAATGCAAGGTTTATGGTGGCTGGGTAAGCGCTCAGTTACGCCACTGCCGCCGACCATTTTGAGTTGGTTCTACGAAGTGCGTGGCAAATTACAGGAAGCAGGGCAGGCGCTAACACCGATTGAAGGTAAGCCAGACTACCAGGCGCTCGCTGAAGTACTGAAACGTGCGTTTAAGCAGTTGGATAAAACTTTTCTCGATGATTTGTAAAATCCCTGCCGTTACGCATATATAGAAGGATATTTTTTCGCAGGAGTGATTCTGCGCAACAGGAGCTAAGAAATGGAAATGACTAACGCCCAGCGTCTGATTTTATCTAATCAGTACAAAATGATGACCATGCTCGATCCAGACAACGCCGAGCGTTATCGTCGCCTGCAAACGATCATTGAGCGCGGTTACGGCCTGCAAATGCGCGAACTGGATCGTGAGTTCGGTGAGTTGACGGAAGAAACTTGCCGCACTGTCATCGACATTATGGAAATGTACCACGCGCTGCACGTCTCCTGGACGAACCTGAAGGATAACCAGGAAATTGACGAGCGCCGTGTCACATTCCTCGGCTTCGATGCGGCAACTGAAGCCCGGTTCCTGGGATATGTACGGTTCATGGTGAATATTGAAGGCCGTTACGCGCATTTTGACGCGGGCACTCATGGCTTTAACGCGCAGACCCCAATGTGGGAAAAATATCAGCGTATGCTGAAAGTGTGGCAGTCCTGCCCACGTCAGTATCATTTAAGTGTGAACGAGATCGCGCAGATTATTAATGCCTGAGGGGAGACGCGTCGTGAAGTGCAAAGGTTTCTTGTTTGATTTGGATGGGACTTTGGTTGACTCCCTGCCAGCTGTCGAGCGTGCATGGATTAACTGGGCTAAGCGTTTCGATATTTCCCCGCAAGAAGTACTCGATTTTATTCATGGTAAGCAGGCGATAACGTCGCTGCGTCATTTTATGGCGGATGCTTCTGAGGAGGAGATTCAAAAAGAGTTTTTACGTCTTGAAAAAATCGAATCTGAAGACACCGACGGTATTGTGGCATTGCCAGGGGCTGTGGAGTTGTTAACTCATCTGAACGAAGCGGGTATTCCATGGGCTATAGTGACCTCTGGTTCATTACCTGTGGCTTCAGCTCGTCGTGCTGCAGGCGGATTGCCAGAGCCTGAAGTGCTTGTTACTGCTGAACGTGTTGCCCGAGGGAAACCTGAACCGGATGCTTACTTACTTGGTGCGCAATTATTAGGTTTCGAGCCTGAGGAATGCGTGGTCGTGGAAGACGCACCTGCGGGTGTGCTTTCTGGCCTTGCTGCAGGTTGCCATGTTATCGCGGTCAATGCACCGGCCGATACGCCACGGCTTGAGCATGTCGACTATGCTCTGTATTCGTTGACTGAGCTTCTGGTTCAGAAGCTGCCAGATGGTACAGTTGAAGTACTGAGAAAACACTAAACACATGATTTAGCCCCGCGATAGTGGGGCTTTTTTATGGCATGATTTTATACCCATCATCCTTCAAGCTGCACGGGTGCTAGCTGCAACTTGAGTACTAAGGGTATAACCCTGAGACAACTGCATAAGGATTTGTTTTGAACTCAGAACTCATTTGGGTTTTATCACTATTAGCGATTGCGGTGGTGTTATTCGCCACTGGAAAAGTACGTATGGATGCGGTCGCTTTATTTGTCATTATTGCTTTTGTCCTCAGTGGCACACTCACTCTCAGCGAGGCCTTCTCAGGCTTTAGCGATCCCAACGTTATCCTCATTGCTGCACTCTTCATTATTGGTGACGGTCTTGTGCGCACCGGTGTTGCCACAAAAATGGGTTCCTGGCTGGTGGATGTTGCAGGCAGCAGTGAAACCAAAATGCTGGTTTTACTGATGCTCACCGTGGCAGGGCTTGGCGCATTTATGAGTTCTACAGGAGTGGTGGCGATATTTATTCCCGTGGTACTCAGCGTTTCCATGCGTATGAAAACGTCGCCATCGCGCTTAATGATGCCGCTCAGTTTTGCCGGGTTGATTAGCGGCATGATGACACTGGTCGCAACACCACCCAATATGGTCGTAAATAGCGAATTGCTGCGCGAAGGGTTGCAGGGGTTCCATTTCTTTAGCGTAACCCCAATTGGCCTGGTGATTTTGTTGTTGGGTATTGGTTACATGCTGATTGCACGCTTTGCACTAAAAGGGCAGAACAAAGACGTTGGCAAGCAAGATTGGCGTCGTCGTACTTTTCGTGACCTGATTAAAGATTATCGCCTGACTGGCCGTGCGCGTCGCCTCGCAATCCGTCCGGGTTCACCGATGGTGGGCCGACGTTTAGATGATTTAAAACTGCGTGAGCGTTATGGTGCCAACGTCATCGGCCTTGAGCGCTGGCGCAAATTCCGCCGGGTTATCGTTAATGTCACTGGCGTTACTGAATTTCGCGCACGCGATGTACTGTTGATTGATATGTCTGCTTCTGAAGTCGATCTGCGCGAGTTTTGTAGCGAGCAGATGCTTGAGCCAATGATTCTGCGCGGCGAGTATTTCTCGGACCAGGCGCTGGACGTAGGTATGGCCGAAGTTTCGTTGATCCCCGATTCCGAGCTGATAGGGCAGACATTGCGCGAGATAGGCTTTCGTACCCGCTACGGCCTAAATGTTGTTGGGCTGCGTCGTAATGGCGAGGCGATGGAAGGGCTGTTGGTCGATGAGGCTCTACAGCTTGGCGATATCTTACTGGTTGTTGGTGACTGGAAACTGATTAGTCAGTTGCAGCAAAAAGGCCGCGATTTCCTGGTACTCAATTTGCCAGTGGAAGAAGGGGAAGCCTCTCCTGCACATAGTCAGGCACCACATGCGATCTTCTGTCTGGCATTGATGGTTGCCTTGATGCTGACCGATGAGATTCCTAACCCAATCGCTGCGATTATTGCCTGTTTGCTAATGGGGAAATTCCGTTGTATCGACATGGAAAGCGCCTATAAAGCGGTGCACTGGCCAAGCATTATCTTGATTGTTGGCATGATGCCGTTTGCTCTTGCGCTCCAAAAAACGGGTGGTGTGGATTTGATTGTAAACGGGTTAATGAATCTGGGTGGCGGCTATGGCCCACACATGATGTTGATTTGCCTGTTCGTGATGTGTGCCGCGATTGGCTTGTTTATTTCAAATACGGCGACTGCGGTGTTAATGGCGCCTATTGCGTTGGCTGCGGCAAAATCGATGGGTGTTTCCCCTTATCCCTTTGCAATGATCGTCGCACTTGCCGCCTCTGCTGCCTTTATGACACCGGTATCATCGCCGGTTAATACGCTGGTTCTGGGGCCTGGAAATTATAAGTTCAGCGATTTTGTGAAGATGGGTGTGCCGTTTACCGTGATTGTGATGGTGGTTAGTGTAGTGATGGTGCCGATGTTGTTTCCGTTTTAGTGTTTAAACGTCGGATGGCGCTTCGCTTATCCGACCTACAAAGACGATGTAGGATGGATAAGCGAAGCGCCATTCGCCAGATTAAAGCGGAGAATCCTGGCTAATCTCATCGAGCGACAGTTGAAAACTCGGCACAAACACAGTCATGAAATAGTCCATTTCTTCGCTATGGCGGTCTGCCAGCGTTTTCTCTAAACGGCCTTTCGCCAGTAAAAACTCATTGTTCCCAGCAGAAAGTTCTTCCAGGCATTTCAGATAGGCACACAACGCATCTGCCTGTTTAACAATGGCTCTTTCTTCATCGCTGCTTTGATGTTCATCAATAAGCGGTGCCCAGATATCACGCAAATCTTCCGGCACCATGTCGATGAGTTTTTGCTGCGCGATCTTCTCAATGGCTTTGTATTCGTGAGCAATTTGCGTGTTGAAATACTTCACAGGTGTTGGTAAATCCCCGGTCAGCACCTCACTGGCATCGTGATACATCGCAAGCAGAGCGACATGTTCGGCGTTAATTTGCCCGTTAAATTTACGATTCTTAATCACGGCCAATGCATGCGCGACCATTGCAACTTGCAGGCTATGCTCCGAAACATTTTCGGTACGCACATTACGCATCAGCGGCCAACGATTGATTAATTTCAGGCGTGAAAGGTGGGCAAAGAAATGGCTTTGGCTCATAGATACACTCGGTACGTAAGCAAAGAAAACCATTGTGCGGGGAGTTGGGGGAAGATGCAAACATCTCCCCCGTGAGAATTATTGGTGGTAATGACTGAGGAAACGACCAAATTTATTAATAGCCATTTCCAGCTCATCTACGCGCGGTAAGGTCACGATACGTACGTGATCAGGCCACGGCCAGTTAAATGCTGTTCCTTGAACCAAAAGCACTTTTTCTTGCAATAAGAAATCCAGCACCATTTTTTGGTCATCGTGGATGTTAAAACGTTTTGCATCGATTTTCGGGAACATATAGAGCGCGCCCTGAGGTTTCACACATGAAACACCCGGAATATCGTTAATCAACTCCCACGCGCGGTTACGCTGTTCATACAGACGCCCGCCTGGTGCTATAAATTCACTGATACTCTGATAGCCGCCAAGTGCAGTCTGAATCGCATGCTGAGCAGGTACGTTTGCGCATAAACGCATTGACGCAAGCATCTCCAGCCCTTCGATATAACCTTTAGCATGCTTCTTCGGCCCATTAAGAACCATCCAGCCCTGACGGAACCCGGCAACACGATAAGTTTTGGACAGACCATTAAAGGTAACTGTCAGCAGATCTGGAGCCAGTGCCGCAATTGAATGGTGTTGTGCCGCGTCGTACAGAATTTTGTCGTAGATTTCATCAGCAAAAATAATCAAATTATGCTGACGCGCAATTTCTACAACTTCCAGCAACAACTCTTTAGAGTAAACCGCACCGGTTGGGTTGTTCGGGTTAATAATCACGATGCCGCGAGTACGTGGTGTGATTTTAGCGCGAATATCGTCAAGGTCCGGGAACCAGCCTGCCGACTCATCACACAAATAGTGAACAGCTTTACCACTCGAAAGCGAAACTGCCGCAGTCCACAGAGGGTAATCAGGGGCTGGTACTAGCATTTCATCGCCACTGTTCAGTAATGCTTGCATCGATTGAACAATCAGCTCAGAAACACCGTTGCCGATGTAAATATCTTCAACTGTCACGTCCCGCATTTCACGAGCCTGATAATGCTGCATGATGGCTTTACGTGCGGAGTAGAGTCCTTTCGAGTCGCAGTAACCCTGAGCAGTAGGCATATTACGAATCACATCGACAAGAATTTCATCCGGGGCATCAAAGCCAAATGGGGCGGGGTTGCCAATATTCAGCTTAAGGACTTTATTCCCTTCTTCTTCAAGGCGTTTCGCCTCTTTAAGTACTGGGCCACGAATGTCATAACAGACGTTATCAAGTTTGCTGGATTTTTCGATAGGGGACATGAACCTGACCTTAAATGTTAACGCCACTTCCTGCCGTGGAAGCGACCAGGCAACAAATGTACTCCTGCCACGTCCAGATTTGAAGGTAGTCTGAGCGCCAGACAGTAATTTATCTTTCAATTTAGGACTAAGCAGAAAAACCAATTGAATAGCTAATGATTGGTATAAAGTTTCGATTATTTGATTTAATCCAGATAAAAATATAAATAATTAACCATTTTGCAATTCCATTAACTACTGTGGTGCTTGTGTTGCAGTGAGTAATGCTGAGTGATTTGAGAATTAATTTGAGTGATAGTTAAGGAAAATTGAATGTTTATGCTTGAGTTTAAAAGAAGCTCGCTAATGTGAGTTAATAATATGTATATAAAAATAACTGTGAGTGTCATTAATATAACTGACGAATAGAGTTAAGTTACTTCTCTTTTGCCTTGTATCGCTTCAGGGATTTTTATGAATAACCTGTTGAAGTGTTAAATGAAAAAAGGAGAATGAGATCAGATAATTCGCAACAAAACTTATGGAGTGGCATGATTTGCGGTAAGATATGCCATTGAAAATGACAAGTGTATTTTTTTGGACATTATGAAACTCTATGTTTTACTGCGGGTTAGTATATAACCATTGTACTTTGGTAATTGTCCGTACTGCAAAAATGGCATAGAGAAAACTTTCATCGCACTTGCCCTCGTAACCACAAAAAGTTGAATAAATAAAACTCAGTTCTGAAGCAGGCTTACAATAATTACTCAGTTTTAATTTAAGTGACTAGAACAATAAGACGAATGTTTGTATGTTGGTTATGGCGGTATAATATTCCTGGAATATGTGAACTACATTATTGGTTCGTATACACAGGGATGCATGAAAAATAAAAAATCAGAACGACTGTCAGGATGACGGTTTGGTCCCTCGGGAGACGTTCTGTAAAAGGGAATTGCTTTATCTTTTTGATAAATCACAGCAATAAAACTAAGGCAGACTCGTAAGAGCAACCTACTAGTGAAAAAATTATGATTAACGCAAATCGTCCGATACTAAATCTCGACCTCGATCTGCTAAGGACTTTTGTTGCCGTAGCGGATTTGAATACTTTTGCTGCGGCGGCAGTTGCGGTTTGCCGTACGCAATCGGCTGTAAGCCAGCAGATGCAGCGTCTTGAACAGTTAGTAGGAAAAGAGCTCTTTGCCCGACATGGTCGAAATAAATTGCTGACCGAACATGGCATTCAGCTTCTGGGTTATGCGCGAAAAATTCTGCGTTTTAATGATGAAGCATGTACATCACTAATGTTTAGCAATTTGCAGGGTGTGCTCACGATTGGTGCATCTGATGAAACAGCCGATACCATTCTGCCATTCCTGCTTAACCGAATAAGCTCGGTTTACCCAAAGCTGGCGTTGGATGTGCGAGTTAAACGTAATCCATTTATGGTTGAAATGCTTAATCAGCAGGAAGTTGATTTGGTTGTCACCACATCAAAACCCGCGCATTTTGAATCCATTGTGTTACGTACCTCGCCAACTTTATGGTATTGCGCATCGGATTACGTTTTCCAGAAAGGTGAAACCGTACCTTTAGTTATGCTCGACGATCCGAGTCCTTACCGGGATATGATGCTTGAGCATTTGAATGCAGAGCGCATTCCATGGCGTATTGCGTATGTTGCTTCCACCCTTTCGGCAGTGCGTGCCGCAGTGAAAGCGGGCCTTGGTGTAACTGCCCGGCCTGTTGAAATGATGAGCCCTGAATTACGTGTACTGGGTAATGCTGATGGCTTACCGGTTATGCCAGATACCCAATACTTGCTCTGCCGTAATTTGCAGACCAGTAATGATTTGGCTCAGGCTATCTTTAGCGCTCTGGAATCAAACCCTAATCCATATCGTTACATGGCTTCGTCAGATGAAGATGATGACACTGTGCTCATGGAGCGTGATTTCGAGTAGCGCCTTCGGTTTGTTAGTAACAAAATATGAAATTCGAAAATAGGTCATTGAGGTCATTTTTTGGCTCAATGGCCTATTTTTTAATCATGGCAAGCTGTCATTATTACTAATTTGTAAAAACATGTTTTAAAACAATCTGCTTCACAGCGCCCTAGATACCTACCTTCTACGTACTTTCTTCGAGTCAACACTCGGTTAATTGTTAAAAAATACGCTGCAATGTTGTTGGTTTCCTGGATGGATTAACAGAAGCGTGTCTCAGATCAAGAAAATACTCCCTTCAGGGGGGATGAATAGTTGAGATTTCCTGCCAAAATAGAACGGTAGATATTTTTTTCCTCGTTAATGGACACGATTCACCTTCATTAAAATAGGGTTAATAATTCGGCATTACTGATTTTTAACGCACTAAATGTTAATGAAACTAGGCTCATGTAAATTAATGTGTGGATACTTTTGTTAAAGTTGACAAAAGGTTATAGAAAGGAGTAAAAAACCCCATCAATTTGCTGGTAAAGTTTTGATTCCAGCAGTTATTGTAAGGTTTATTGTTCCTCCCCATGAATCGATGTGGTGTTCATCTGCCAGCAAGAGCAGAGACTTTGGCGCCACTTTTGATGAGTAAGCAATGAGTATGTCAACATCCACTGAAGTTATCGCTCACCATTGGGCGTTCGCAGTCTTTCTTATTGTTGCCATAGGCCTGTGTTGCGTAATGCTTCTCGGGGCCTGGTTCCTTGGCGGGAGAGCTAAGGGCCGGCACAAAAACACTCCCTTCGAGTCAGGTATCGACTCAGTTGGTACAGCGCGCTTACGCCTTTCCGCGAAGTTTTACCTGGTTGCCATGTTCTTCGTTATCTTTGACGTGGAAGCCTTGTATCTCTATGCGTGGTCAGTTTCTATCCGTGAAAGCGGATGGGTAGGCTTCGTCGAGGCCGCAATTTTCATTTTAGTGCTACTGGCAGGCCTGGTGTATCTGGTGCGCATTGGCGCGCTTGATTGGACTCCTGCGCGTTCGCGCCGCGCCCAAATCAACCCGGAAACCGACAGTATTACTAACCGTCATACGCAGTGATAATGAGGCAATAAGATGGACTATACGCTCACCCGCATAGACCCCGACGGTGAGAACGACCGTTACCCCCTGCAAAAACAGGAGATCGTAACCGATCCCCTTGACCAAGAAATCAACCGCAGTGTGTACATGGGCAAGCTCGAACATGCTATGCACGATATGGTGAACTGGGGTCGTAAAAACTCAATCTGGCCTTATAACTTTGGCCTTTCGTGCTGCTACGTTGAGATGGTGACCTCGTTTACCGCCGTTCATGACGTGGCACGTTTTGGTGCCGAAGTTCTGCGTGCTTCCCCGCGTCAGGCCGACCTGATGGTTATTGCAGGAACCTGCTTTACCAAAATGGCTCCCGTTATTCAGCGTCTGTATGACCAAATGCTTGAGCCAAAATGGGTTATCTCGATGGGTGCCTGTGCCAACTCAGGCGGTATGTACGACATCTATTCTGTAGTCCAAGGCGTGGATAAATTCCTGCCGGTAGATGTTTACATCCCAGGCTGCCCGCCGCGCCCTGAAGCCTACATGCAGGCTCTGATGTTGCTGCAAGAATCTATTGGTAAAGAGCGTCGTCCACTCTCCTGGGTGGTTGGCGATCAAGGTGTATATCGCGCCAACATGCAATCAGAGCGCGAGCGCAAACGTGGCGAGCGTATTGCTGTCACCAACTTGCGGACACCAGACGAGATTTAATTTGCGCCTGTAGGCAGTGTGAGTTTACTTCGCATATTAATAATACTAGCGCGGAGCCACTGCTGACAGTCACCACAGTACCATTTGCAATGGTGAGAATTATGACCGATTTAACTGCGCATGATGCCAACCAGGAAGCCTGGCAAACCCGTGACCATTTAGATGATCCGGTTATTGGCGAACTGCGTAACCGTTTTGGGCCGGATGCTTTTACTGTTCAGCCAACCCGCACTGGAGTTCCGGTGGCCTGGGTTAAGCGTGAACAATTACTGGAAGTGGTCGATTTCTTAAAGAAATTACCGAAGCCCTACGTCATGTTGTTCGATTTACACGGCATGGACGAACGTCTCCGTACCCACCGCAACGGTTTACCGGCTGCGGATTTTTCCGTTTTCTACCACCTGATTTCCATCGACCGCAACCGCGATATCATGCTCAAGGTGGCGCTGTCTGAAAACGACCTGAACGTGCCAACGGTAACCAAACTCTTCCCGAACGCTAACTGGTATGAGCGTGAAACCTGGGAAATGTTTGGCATCACCTTTAATGGTCACCCGCACCTGACGCGCATCATGATGCCGCCAACGTGGGAAGGCCATCCGCTGCGTAAAGATTACCCGGCGCGTGCCACCGAGTTCGATCCGTTTGAATTAACCAAACAGAAAGAAGACCTCGAGATGGAAGCGTTGACCTTCAAGCCTGAAGATTGGGGCATGAAGCGCAGCAGCGAGCATGAAGATTTCATGTTCCTGAACCTTGGTCCAAACCACCCATCCGCGCACGGTGCATTTCGTATTGTCCTGCAACTCGACGGTGAAGAAATTGTCGATTGCGTTCCGGATATCGGTTACCACCACCGTGGTGCTGAGAAGATGGGTGAGCGTCAGTCCTGGCACAGCTACATTCCGTATACCGACCGTATCGAGTACCTCGGCGGATGCGTAAACGAAATGCCATACGTGCTGGCGGTTGAAAAGCTAGCGGGTATCAAGGTTCCTGAACGTGTTGACGTTATCCGCGTCATGCTGTCTGAACTATTCCGTATCAACAGCCACCTGCTTTACATCTCCACGTTTATTCAGGACGTGGGCGCAATGACTCCGGTGTTCTTCGCCTTTACCGACCGTCAGAAAATTTACGATCTGGTCGAAGCTATTACCGGTTTCCGTATGCACCCGGCCTGGTTCCGTATCGGTGGTGTAGCACACGACTTGCCAAACGGTTGGGAACGCCTGCTCAAAGAGTTCCTCGACTGGATGCCAAAACGTCTGGATTCCTACGAGAAAGCTGCGCTGCGCAACACCATCCTGAAAGGTCGTTCTCAGGGCGTTGCGGCTTACGGTAAGAAAGAGGCGTTGGAGTGGGGCACCACGGGTGCTGGCCTGCGTGCAACCGGTATCGACTTCGATATCCGTAAAGCACGCCCATATTCTGGCTATGAAAACTTCGACTTCGAAATTCCGGTCGGCGGTGGCATCAGCGACTGCTACACCCGTGTGATGTTGAAAGTTGAAGAACTTCGCCAGAGCTTGCGCATTCTTGATCAGTGCCTGAAAAACATGCCTGCTGGCCCGTTCAAAGCTGACCACCCGCTGACAACGCCGCCACCGAAAGAGCGCACGCTGCAACATATCGAGACCCTGATCACTCACTTCCTGCAAGTTTCGTGGGGCCCGGTTATGCCGGCTAACGAATCCTTCCAGATGATTGAGGCGACGAAAGGGATTAACAGTTACTACCTGACCAGTGACGGCAGCACTATGAGCTACCGTACCCGTATTCGCACCCCGAGCTTTGCGCATTTGCAGCAAATCCCGTCAGCGATTCGTGGCAGCCTGGTTTCTGACCTGATTGTCTATCTGGGTAGTATCGATTTTGTAATGTCTGATGTGGATCGCTAACTATGCACGATAAACAACAACCCCAGGCAGAAGCCTTTGAGCTGAGTCAATTCGAGCGTGATGCGATTGAGCAAGAAAAACATCATTACGAAGATGCTCGCGCAGCCTCTATCGAAGCGCTAAAGATTGTTCAGAAGCAGCGTGGTTGGGTGCCAGACGGCGCTATTTATGCCATCGCTGAAGTTCTGGGCATTCCAGCAAGCGACGTAGAAGGTGTTGCCACATTCTATAGCCAGATTTTCCGCCAGCCGGTAGGCCGCCACGTTATTCGCTATTGCGATAGCGTGGTTTGCCACATTACAGGCTACCAGGGCATTCAATCTGCTATTGAAGCAAAACTGAACATCAAACCGGGTCAAACCACGTTTGATGGACGCTTTACCCTGCTGCCAACCTGCTGTCTGGGTAACTGCGACAAAGGGCCGACCATGATGATTGATGAGGACACTCACAGCCATCTGACGCCGGAAGCGATCCCTGATTTGCTGGAGCAGTACAAATGAAAACCATTATTCGTACTGCCGAAACCCATCCGCTGACATGGCGGTTGCGCGATGATAAACAGCCGGTCTGGCTGGATGAATATCGCAGCAAAAACGGCTACGAAGGTGCGCGTTTGGCTCTGACTGGCCTCGCACCAGATGAAGTCGTCAACCGTGTTAAAGACGCCGGTCTTAAAGGGCGCGGCGGCGCAGGCTTCTCCACCGGGCTTAAGTGGAGCCTGATGCCGAAAGACGAGTCCATGAACATCCGTTACCTGCTGTGTAACGCTGATGAAATGGAGCCGGGCACCTACAAAGACCGCCTGCTGATGGAGCAATTGCCTCATCTGCTGGTGGAAGGCATGCTGATTTCAGCGTTCGCGCTGAAAGCGTATCGCGGCTACATCTTCCTGCGAGGCGAATACATCGAAGCGGCAGTGCATTTGCGCCGTGCGATTGCCGAAGCAACAGAAGCGGGCTTGCTGGGTAAAAACATTCTCGGTTCAGGTTTTGATTTTGAGCTGATCGTGCATACCGGTGCCGGGCGTTATATCTGCGGTGAAGAAACCGCGCTGATTAACTCCCTCGAAGGCCGTCGTGCGAACCCACGTTCAAAACCACCATTCCCTGCATCAAGCGGCGTATGGGGCAAACCAACTTGCGTAAACAACGTTGAAACGCTGTGTAACGTCCCGGCGATTCTGGCGAACGGCGTGGAGTGGTACCAGGGCATTTCTACCAGCAAAGATGCTGGCACTAAGCTGATGGGCTTCTCTGGTCGCGTGAAAAACCCAGGCGTCTGGGAATTACCGTTCGGCACTACCGCACGTGAAATTCTCGAAGATTACGCGGGTGGCATGCGCGATGGACTGAAATTTAAAGCCTGGCAACCGGGTGGGGCAGGGACTGACTTCCTGACCGAATCGCATCTTGATCTGCCGATGGAATTCGAAAGCATCGGCAAAGCAGGCAGCCGTTTAGGTACCGCACTGGCGATGGCCGTAGACCATGAAATTGGTATGGTTCCGCTGGTTCGTAACCTGGAAGAGTTCTTTGCCCGCGAATCTTGCGGCTGGTGTACACCGTGCCGTGATGGTTTGCCGTGGAGCGTAAAAATTCTGCGTGCGCTTGAGCGTGGCGAAGGCCAGCCAGGGGATATCGAAACACTTGAGCAACTGTGTCGATTCCTTGGTCCAGGTAAAACCTTCTGTGCGCATGCGCCAGGTGCGGTTGAACCATTGCAGAGCGCGATTAAATATTTCCGCGAAGAATTCGAAGCAGGCATTGCCAAACAAGATTTCGGTAACACCCGTGCCATTAGTGGCATTCAACCGAACTTGTTAAAAGCACGCTGGTGATATCTGTGCTGATAAAGGCGCAGGTAAGAAAAATTTTATAATTAACTGGAAGCATGCTGACTATGGCTACGATTCATGTAGACGGCAAAGAATATGAGGTAAACGGGTCAGACAACCTGCTACAAGCATGTCTGTCACTCGGCCTCGATATTCCTTATTTTTGCTGGCACCCGGCGCTAGGCAGCGTCGGTGCTTGCCGCCAGTGCGCGGTGAAGCAATATCAGAACGCAGAAGATCTTCGCGGCCGCCTGGTGATGTCTTGTATGACACCGGCCTCGGACGGCACGTTCATCTCTATTGATGACAGCGAAGCCAAAGAGTTCCGTGAAAGCGTCGTGGAATGGTTGATGACCAACCACCCACACGACTGTCCGGTTTGTGAAGAAGGCGGCAACTGCCATTTGCAAGATATGACGGTAATGACCGGTCATAGCTTCCGTCGCTATCGTTTCACTAAACGTACTCATCGTAATCAGGATCTCGGCCCGTTCATCTCTCACGAAATGAACCGCTGTATCGCCTGTTACCGCTGCGTGCGTTACTACAAAGATTATGCTGACGGCACCGATTTAGGTGTTTATGGCGCGCACGATAACGTCTACTTCGGTCGCCCGGAAGACGGCACGCTTGAGAGCGAATTCTCCGGTAACCTGGTTGAAATCTGCCCGACCGGCGTGTTCACGGACAAAACTCACTCCGAGCGTTATAACCGTAAGTGGGACATGCAGTTTGCACCAAGCATTTGCCAGCAGTGCAGCATCGGCTGTAACACCAGCCCTGGCGAGCGTTACGGTGAGTTGCGTCGTATTGAAAACCGCTATAACGGCACCGTGAACCACTACTTCCTGTGTGACCGTGGGCGCTTTGGTTATGGCTACGTTAACCTGAAGGATCGTCCACGTCAGCCGATCCAACGTCGTGGCGACGATCTGATCACCCTGAATGCAGAACAAGCGATGCAGGGCGCGGCGGATATTCTGCGCCAGTCGAAGAAAGTGATCGGTATCGGATCCCCACGTGCAAGTGTTGAAAGCAACTTTGCGCTACGTGAGCTAGTGGGTGCGGACAACTTCTACACTGGTATTGCAACCGGTGAGCAAGCTCGTCTGCAACTGATGCTCAAAGTGTTGCAGGAAAGCGGCATTCACACTCCGGCACTGCGTGAAATCGAAACCTACGATGCGGTTCTGGTGCTCGGCGAAGACATTACTCAGACCGGCGCACGCGTTGCGCTGGCTGTGCGTCAGGCAGTGAAAGGCAAATCACGTGAAATGGCAGCAGCGCAGAAAGTCGCTGACTGGCAGATCGCGGCGATCATGAACATCGGCCAGCACGCGAAACACCCGCTGTTCGTCACAAACATTGACAGCACTCGTCTTGATGACATCGCCGCATGGACTTACCGTGCGCCGGTTGAAGATCAGGCGCGTCTGGGCTTTGCGATTGCCAATGCGCTGGATAGCAACTCCCCGGCAGTTGAACTTGATCGCGACTTGAAAAACAAAGTTGACGTGATCGTTCAGGCGCTGGCGGGTGCGAAAAAACCATTGATCGTCTCCGGTACTAACGCGGGTAGCGAAGCGGTGATTCAGGCGGCAGCAAACGTTGCTAAAGCACTGAAAGGTCGTGGTGCCGATGTTGGTATTACGATGGTTGCGCGCGCGGTAAACAGCGTTGGCCTTGGCCTGATTGGTGGCGGTTCGCTTGAAGAAGCGTTGAGCGAACTGGAAAGTGGTGCTGCCGATGCGGTAGTGGTGCTGGAAAACGATCTGCATCGCCATGCTTCTGCGGCACGCGTTGACGCAGCACTTTCTAAAGCGCCGCTGGTGATGGTTATCGACCATCAGCGCACTGCTATTATGGACAAAGCCCATCTGGTGCTTTCCACCGCAAGCTTCGCTGAAAGCGACGGCACGGTTATCAACAATGAAGGCCGCGCACAGCGTTTCTTCCAGGTTTATGACCCGGCTTACTACGACCATTCCGTTGTGATGCTGGAAAGCTGGCGCTGGTTGCATTCTCTGCACAGCACGGTTGAAAGCCGTGAAGTGGACTGGACGCAGCTTGATGATGTTATCGATGCCTGTGTGAAAGCGCTGCCACAACTGGCCGGGATCAAAGATGCGGCACCTGATGCCAGCTTCCGCATCCGTGGTCAGAAACTGTCGCGTTCTCCAATCCGCTCTAGTGGTCGTACGGCTATGCGCGCCAACATTAGCGTGCACGAACCGCGTCAGCCACAGGATAAAGACACGATGTTCGCCTTCTCTATGGAAGGGAACAACAGCCCGTCAGCAAATCGTCAGCAAATCCCATTCGCATGGGCACCAGGCTGGAACTCACCTCAGGCGTGGAACAAATTCCAGGCTGAAGTGGGTGGCAAACTGCGTCACGGCGACCCGGGTGTGCGTCTGATTGAAGCGTCCGACACGGGTATTGATTACTTCACTGACGTGCCGGAAATCTTCCATGCAGAAGAAGGGAAATGGCGTATTGCGCCGTACTACCATCTGTTTGGCAGCGATGAAATGTCACAGCGTTCGCCGATCTTCCAGAGCCGTATGGCTGAGCCGTATATCAAACTGAACCCGGCTGACGCTGCAAAACTGGGCGTTAACGCAGGTAGCCTGATTTCGTTCAGCTATGAAGGGCAAACCTTGAGTCTGCCGCTGCAACTTTCCGAAGGGCTGGCAGCAGGACAGGTTGGTTTACCGATGGGTATGCCTGGCATTGCCCCGGTACTGGCGGGTGCTCGTCTTGAAAATCTTCAGGAGGCTGGCCAATGAGTTGGTTAACACCGGACGTTATCGACATTCTGCTGAGCATTCTCAAAGCGGTCGTTATCCTGCTGGTCGTGGTGACCTGCGGCGCGTTCATGAGTTTTGGTGAGCGTCGCTTGCTGGGCCTGTTCCAGAACCGTTACGGGCCAAACCGTGTTGGCTGGGGCGGCTCGCTCCAGTTAGTTGCGGACATGATCAAGATGTTCTTCAAAGAAGACTGGACTCCGCGCTTTGCGGACCGCGTCATCTTTACCCTGGCTCCGATGATTGCCTTTACCTCGCTGTTGCTTGCCTTCGCTATTGTGCCGGTAAGCCCAGGCTGGGTTGTTGCAGATCTGAACATTGGTATTTTGTTCTTCCTGATGCTGGCGGGCCTTGCGGTGTATGCCGTTTTGTTTGCAGGCTGGTCAAGTAACAACAAATACTCGCTGTTGGGGGCGATGCGTGCATCAGCACAAACCCTTAGCTACGAAGTGTTCATTGGTCTTTCAATGATGGGCGTTGTCGCGCAGGCGGGATCGTTCAATATGAGCGATATCGTTAATAATCAGGCTGATTTGTGGAACGTGATTCCACAGTTCTTTGGCTTTATTACTTTCGCTATCGCAGGCGTTGCGGTTTGTCACCGTCACCCATTCGACCAACCAGAAGCCGAGCAGGAACTAGCCGATGGCTATCACATCGAATATTCCGGCATGAAATTTGGCCTGTTCTTCGTGGGTGAATACATCGGTATCGTGACGGTTTCTGCCCTGATTGTGACGCTGTTCTTTGGTGGCTGGCATGGCCCGTGGTTACCTCCGTTCATCTGGTTTGCGCTGAAAACCGCGTTCTTCATGATGATGTTCATTTTGATCCGTGCAGCATTGCCTCGTCCTCGTTATGACCAGGTGATGTCGTTTGGCTGGAAAGTATGCCTGCCACTGACACTGGTCAATCTGCTGGTGACCGCCGCGGTCATTCTCTATCAGGCACCATAAGGGGTGAAAAAACCATGACATTGAAAGAGTTAGCGGTTGGTTTCGGCACCCAGGTACGCAGTATCTGGATGATCGGTCTGCACGCGTTTGCCAAACGCGAAACGCAGATGTATCCGGAAGAACCCGTATATTTACCGCCACGTTACCGTGGCCGCATCGTGTTGACGCGCGATCCCGACGGTTCCGAGCGCTGCGTTGCCTGTAACCTGTGTGCGGTAGCTTGCCCTGTAGCCTGTATCTCTTTGCAAAAAGCAGAAACGAAAGATGGCCGCTGGTATCCAGAGTTCTTCCGCATCAACTTCTCACGCTGCATCTTCTGTGGCCTGTGCGAAGAAGCGTGCCCAACAACAGCTATTCAGCTCACGCCAGATTTCGAACTGGGTGAGTTTAAGCGCCAGGATTTGGTGTACGAAAAAGAGGACCTGCTGATCTCCGGTCCGGGTAAATACCCGGAATATAACTTCTACCGGATGGCAGGTATGGCAATCGACGGCAAAGATAAGGGCGAAGCGGAAAACGAAGCCAAGCCTATCGACGTCAAAGGCCTATTACCTTAAAGGAGCAAGGCAATGGAATTCGCTTTTTATATTTGCGCACTCGTCGCGGTTGGGACCACCCTCAGGGTGATCACGCATACCAACCCGGTGCATGCCTTGCTGTATTTGATCATCTCGTTGTTGGCTATCTCCGGTGTGTTCTTCTCGCTGGGGGCTTATTTTGCCGCTGCGCTGGAGATTATCGTTTACGCCGGTGCCATCATGGTGTTGTTCGTCTTTGTGGTGATGATGCTGAACCTCGGTGGTTCGGTCATTGAACAAGAGCGTCAATGGTTGAAACCGCAGTTGTGGATTGGACCAGGGATTTTGTCAGCCATCCTGCTTTCAGTACTGATTTACGCAATCCAGGGTCTGAACGAGCAGGGAATTGACGGTACACCTGTAAGTGCAAAAGCGGTGGGTATTGCGCTGTTCGGACCGTATGTTCTGGCAGTGGAATTAGCCTCAATGCTGCTGCTGGCAGGTCTGGTTGTTGCCTTCCACCTCGGTCGTGAAGATCGTCCGGGTGAAGTGCTGAGCAACCGCCAGGCTGACGCAGCCGCGAAAAGAAAAACGGAGGAGCACGTATGATCCCGCTGCAACATGGACTAATCCTCGCTGCCATTTTGTTCGTATTGGGGCTGACGGGGCTTGTGATTCGTCGCAACCTGCTTTTCATGCTAATTAGCCTGGAAGTGATGATTAACGCTGCTGCCCTCGCGTTTGTGGTTGCTGGCAGTTACTGGGGCCAGGCTGATGGCCAGGTGATGTATATTCTCGCGATTAGCTTAGCTGCAGCAGAAGCCAGTATTGGCCTCGCACTGTTATTGCAGCTTCATCGTCGTCGCCAGAGCCTGAATATCGATTCAGTAAGTGAGATGCGTGGATGAACCTTCTCTGGTTAACCATTCTTTTGCCTTTTATTGGCTTTTTATTATTGGCGTTCTCTCGCGGTCGTTGGTCAGAAAACCTTTCTGCAACGGTTGGCGTTGGCTCGGTGGGGCTGGCGGCGTTAGTCACCGCGATTGCCGGAGTTGATTTCTTTAACAACGAAAGAGAAGCTTTTAGCCAGCCGCTCTGGACCTGGATGTCAGTTGGTGATTTCAACATCGGCTTTAATCTGATCCTCGATGGTTTATCGCTGACCATGCTTTCTGTGGTAACGGGTGTTGGCTTCCTCATCCACATGTACGCATCCTGGTATATGCGTGGAGAAGAGGGCTATTCCCGTTTCTTCGCTTACACCAACTTGTTTATCGCAAGCATGGTTGTTCTGGTGCTTGGCGATAACCTGCTGCTGATGTACCTCGGCTGGGAAGGCGTGGGTCTGTGCTCATACCTGCTGATTGGTTTCTACTATACCGATCCGAAGAACGGCGCTGCAGCGATGAAAGCGTTTGTCGTGACCCGCGTGGGCGATGTGTTCCTCGCTTTCGCACTGTTCATTCTTTACAACGAACTGGGCACGCTGAACTTCCGCGAAATGGTTGAACTGGCTCCGCAGCACTTTGCGGCCGGTAACCAGATGCTGATGTGGGCAACTCTGATGCTGTTAGGCGGCGCGGTAGGTAAATCTGCTCAGTTGCCATTGCAGACCTGGCTTGCAGATGCGATGGCTGGCCCAACGCCAGTTTCAGCGCTGATCCACGCAGCGACCATGGTTACCGCAGGTGTCTACCTGATTGCACGTACTCACGGCCTGTTCCTGCTGACGCCTGAAGTGCTGCATTTAGTGGGTATCGTTGGTGCGGTGACGCTGGTGATGGCAGGCTTTGCAGCACTGGTACAAACCGATATCAAACGTGTGCTGGCATACTCGACCATGAGCCAGATCGGCTACATGTTCCTTGCGCTGGGCGTACAAGCGTGGGATGCGGCGATTTTCCACCTGATGACGCACGCGTTCTTTAAAGCGTTGCTGTTCCTGTCATCCGGTTCGGTGATTCTTGCCTGCCACCACGAACAAAACATCTTCAAAATGGGTGGCCTGCGTAAGTCCATTCCGCTGGTGTATATCTGCTTCCTGGTCGGCGGTGCTGCATTGTCTGCGTTGCCTCTCATTACTGCGGGCTTCTTCAGTAAGGATGAGATTCTGGCCGGGGCGATGGCGAATGGTCATGTGAACCTGATGGTTGCAGGTCTGGTCGGTGCGTTTATGACCTCACTGTATACCTTCCGTATGATCTTCATCGTCTTCCACGGTAAAGAGCAAATTCACGCTCATGCGCTGAAAGGCATTACTCATAACCTGCCGCTGATTGTGCTGCTGGTGCTGTCCACTTTCGTTGGCGCAATGATTGTTCCGCCGCTTGCAGGCGTTCTGCCAGCGACGACAGAACTTGCGCACGGTAGCGTGCTTGCACTTGAGATAACTTCAGGCGTTGTCGCTATCGCCGGTATCCTGATTGCAGCATGGCTGTGGCTGGGCAAACGTACCCTGGTAACGGCGATTGCCAATAGCGCACCTGGCCGCTTCTTCGGTACCTGGTGGTTCCATGCCTGGGGCTTCGATTGGCTTTACGACAAAGTCTTTGTTAAGCCATTCCTGGGTATCGCCTGGCTTATCAAGAGCGATCCGTTGAATTCACTGATGAACATTCCGGCAGTTCTTTCACGCTTTGCAGGTCGCGGCCTGTTGGTGAGCGAGAACGGTTATCTGCGCTGGTATGTGGCATCAATGAGTATCGGTGCGGTCGTGGTTGTAGGCTTGCTGCTGGTATTGCGCTAATTCAACATTCCCTCCTCTCGCTAAGGGGAGGGAATGTGAGTGATGTTTTGGTTTATTTTGACTTAGGGACACAAATGCCATGCTATTACCCTGGCTGATACTAATCCCCTTTATTGGCGGCTTCTTCTGCTGGCAAACAGAGCGCTTCGGCGTAAAAGTGCCACGTTGGATTGCGCTGGTAACGATGGGACTGACACTGGCTCTCTCGCTGCAACTGTGGTTAGCCGGTGGCTATTCACTGACGCAATCCGCTGGTTTGCCGCAGTGGCAGTCTGAATTTATCCTCCCGTGGATCCCACGCTTTGGGATAACCATCCACCTTGCGCTGGACGGTTTATCTTTACTGATGGTGGTGCTCACCGGTCTGCTCGGCGTGCTGGCTGTACTGTGCTCATGGAATGAAATCGAAAAATATCAGGGCTTTTTCCACCTCAACCTGATGTGGATCCTCGGTGGCGTTATCGGCGTGTTCCTTGCCATCGACATGTTCCTGTTCTTCTTCTTCTGGGAAATGATGCTGGTGCCGATGTACTTCCTGATAGCACTGTGGGGCCACAAAGCCTCCGACGGGAAGACACGTATTACCGCCGCAACCAAGTTCTTCATCTATACCCAGGCAAGCGGCCTGGTGATGTTGATTGCAATTCTTGGTCTGGTGTTCGTGCACTACAATTCAACCGGTGTGTGGACGTTTAACTACGAACAACTACTGCATACCGAAATGTCCCATGGTGTTCAGTGGCTGTTGATGTTGGGCTTCTTCATTGCGTTTGCAGTGAAAATGCCAGTTGTTCCATTGCATGGCTGGTTGCCAGATGCGCATTCCCAGGCACCAACGGCAGGTTCTGTTGATCTCGCAGGTATCTTGCTGAAAACCGCAGCCTACGGTCTGTTGCGTTTTGCACTGCCACTGTTCCCGGAAGCGTCCGCTGAATTTGCACCGATTGCCATGTGGCTGGGTGTTATCGGCATCTTCTACGGTGCGTGGATGGCCTTCGCACAAACTGATATCAAACGTCTGATTGCTTACACTTCCGTTTCCCACATGGGCTTTGTATTGATTGCCATTTATACCGGCAGCCAACTGGCTTATCAGGGTGCGGTGATTCAGATGATTGCTCACGGTCTTTCTGCGGCTGGTATGTTCATCATCTGTGGTCAGATTTACGAGCGTTTGCACACGCGTGATATGCGTCTGATGGGCGGCCTGTGGAACAAAATTAAATGGCTGCCAGGTCTGTCGTTATTCTTTGCAGTGGCAACGCTGGGTATGCCGGGCACCGGTAACTTCGTTGGCGAATTCATGATTCTGTTCGGCAGCTACCATGTCGTGCCAATGATTACCATTATCTCGACCTTCGGTCTGGTCTTTGCCTCAGTTTATTCTCTGGCGATGATTCATCGTGCTTACTTCGGTAAAGCTAAAAGCGAAATCAGTGATAAACAACTGGCAGGTATGTCGCTGCGTGAGTTCTTTATCATCCTGTTGCTGGTGGTGTTGTTAGTCCTGCTGGGCTTCTACCCGCAGCCAATTCTGGATACTTCGCATGCCGCGATGAGCAATATTCAGCAGTGGTTTACCAGTTCAATTCCAACTACAAGGCCGTAATTCGCCATGACTATAACTCCTCAACAATTGATCGCGCTGCTACCGCTGCTCGTCGTCGGATTGACGGTGGTGGTTGTGATGCTCTCCATAGCGTGGCGACGCGACCATTTTGTCAATGCAACACTGGCTGTTGTCGGCCTTAACGCAGCACTGGTTTCGCTCTGGTTTGTGGGCCAGGCGGGCGCGATGGATGTCACGCCGCTGATGCGCGTTGATGGCTATGCGATGCTCTACACTGGACTGGTTCTGCTGGCGAGCCTTGCGACTTGTACGTTTGCTTATCCGTGGCTTCAGGGTTATACCGACAACCGCGAAGAGTTTTACCTGCTGGTGCTGATTGCAGCCCTGGGCGGTATTCTGCTGGCAAACGCAAACCATCTTGCGGCATTGTTCCTCGGTATTGAACTGATTTCCCTGCCGCTGTTTGGCTTGATTGGTTATGCCTTCCGCCAGAAACGGTCGCTTGAAGCGAGCATCAAATACACCATCTTGTCTGCGGCAGCCTCTTCATTCCTGCTGTTCGGTATGGCACTGGTATATGCAGAATCAGGCGACCTGTCGTTTGTGAGCCTCGGTAAGAGCCTGGCAGACAACATGCTGCACGAACCTCTGCTGCTTGCGGGTCTGGGTCTGATGATTGTTGGCCTTGGCTTTAAACTGTCACTGGTTCCATTCCACTTGTGGACACCAGATGTTTACCAGGGTGCTCCGGCTCCAGTTTCCACTTTCCTGGCAACCGCCAGCAAAATCGCCATCTTTGGTGTGGTAATGCGTCTGTTCCTCTACGCGCCAGTTGGCGATAGCGAAGCAGTTCGTGTGGTACTGGGGATTATCGCCTTTATCTCCATCATCTTCGGTAACCTGATGGCATTGAGCCAGACCAATATCAAGCGTCTGCTTGGTTACTCGTCTATCTCACACCTCGGTTACTTGCTGGTGGCATTGATTGCGCTGCAAAGCGGAAACATGTCGATGGAAGCGGTAGGTGTTTATCTGGCAGGTTATCTGTTCAGCAGCCTCGGCGCGTTCGGCGTGGTTAGCCTGATGTCCAGCCCGTACCGTGGCCCGGATGCAGATTCTCTGTACTCCTACCGTGGTCTGTTCTGGCACAAGCCGATTTTGTCAGCGGTAATGACCGTGATGATGCTCTCACTTGCGGGTATCCCAATGACGCTGGGCTTCATCGGTAAGTTCTATATCATTGCCGTTGGTGTGCAGTCTCACCTGTGGTGGCTGACCGGTGCTGTGGTGCTGGGTAGTGCTATTGGTTTGTACTACTACCTGCGTGTGACGGTGAGTTTGTACCTGAACGCACCGCAACAGCCGGGCCGCGATGCACCAACGAACTGGGCGTTTACTGCTGGCGGTGTAGTGGTTCTGATCTCTGCCGTGCTGGTGTTGTTGCTGGGTGTTTACCCGCAACCGCTCATCACGCTGGTGCGTCTGGCAACACCAATGATGTAACAGTCAGATTTGTCGGGTTGCTACCCGATAACCCGACTTACGTAAAGGCTACCCAATCGGGTAGCCTTTTTGATTTACGGCTTTGCTACACTTAGTTAAATGCCGCATCAATAATTGTATTCTGTTAATTAAACATGGAGTTGTATGGCCACGCATCTGGTCTGGTTTCGTAATGATTTACGGGTGAATGACAATCTGGCGCTGGCTGCGGCGTGCCGTGACCCTCACTCACATGTAATAGCCATTTTTATCGCAACTCCGCGTCAATGGCAGCAACATGAAATGTCGCCACGGCAGGCTGAATTCATATGGCAGCATTTGCAGTGCTTGCATACCTCTCTTGCTGAGCGTGGCATCGAACTGTCTATTCACCAGGTGGATGGCTTTGATGAGTCAGTCGAATATCTGAAAAACTTCTGTGAAGCGCGGAAAGTCGACGCCTTGTTTTACAATTATCAATATGAGCTCAATGAACGGCGACGTGATGCGGCTGTAGAAAAGATGCTGGGCCGCGAAGTGGTTTGCCAGGGCTTTGATGATAGCGTTTTACTGCCGCCGGGAAGCATTACCACCGGTAATAACGAGATGTACAAAGTCTTTACGCCATTTAGTAAAGCGTTCATCAAGCGGCTGCATGAAGGATTGCCGGAATGTGTATCGGCGCCGAAAGCTCGCGAAGGCATGTTGCCTGAACCTGACAAACTGACGGCGTTTGATTATCCGCTCCAGCCCGCAGACGTAAACCTTTTCCCGGTTGGCGAACAGCAGGCTATTCACCAACTACGCCAATTTTGCGGCCAGCCGGTGGTTGCTTACGCGGAGCAGCGTGATCTCCCCTCACTCGACGGAACCAGTCGTCTATCGGCATATATGGCTATTGGCGTGCTTTCGCCACGCCAATGTTTGCACCGCTTACTGAAAAATCATCCTCAGGCTCTGGATGGAGGTGCAGGAACGGTTTGGTTAAATGAGCTTATCTGGCGTGAGTTTTACCGCCATTTACTGGTTGCATGGCCGAAACTTTGCCGCCATCAGCCGTTTATCCCATGGACAGATAACGTTGTCTGGCGGCAAGATGAAACACAGCTTATGGCCTGGCAACAAGGCCGCACGGGTTTCCCCATTGTCGATGCGGCAATGCGGCAGTTGAACACCACGGGGTGGATGCACAACCGTCTACGTATGGTAGTGGCAAGTTTTTTGGTTAAAGACTTACTCATCGACTGGCGGTGCGGTGAACGCTACTTTATGTCACAACTGATAGACGGCGACCTGGCCGCAAACAATGGTGGCTGGCAATGGGCGGCCTCGACCGGCACTGATGCCGCGCCTTATTTTCGTATCTTCAACCCGACAACTCAGGGCGAGCGCTTTGATGGGAAAGGGGAGTTTATCCGCCAGTGGCTGCCAGAACTGAACGCTGTGCCGGATAAATACATTCATACCCCCTGGATTTGGGCTGATAAACAGCCCCTGACGCTGGACTATCCGCGCCCCATTGTTGACCATAAACAAGCACGTATCGCGACACTTGCCGCTTATGAAGCGGCCCGTAAACCTCAAGAGAAAGATGATGAAAAATAGCGAACTGGAACGCCTGATTAACGAAAAACTCAACAGCGCTGCTATCAGTGATTACGCGCCTAATGGCTTGCAGGTCGAAGGGCGCGAAGAAGTCCGCAAAATCGTTACCGGTGTGACCGCAAGCCAGGCGCTGATTGACGAAGCAGTGCGCCAACAGGCCGATGCGGTGATTGTTCACCATGGCTACTTCTGGAAAGGTGAGTCTCCGGTGATCCGTGGTATGAAACGCAACCGCCTGAAAGCACTGCTCAGCAACGACATCAATTTATACGGCTGGCATTTGCCGCTTGATGCACATCCGCAGCTTGGCAATAACGCTCAATTAGGTGCGTTGCTAGGGATTGAAACCAAAGGTGAGATTGAACCCCTGGTGCCATGGGGGGAGCTTCCAACTCCGCTTTCGGGCGTAGAGCTGGCTTCGTGGATTGAGATGCGTCTTGGTCGTACACCGCTGTGGAGCGGTGATACTGGTCCTGAACAAATTCGCCGTGTCGCCTGGTGTACTGGCGGCGGGCAAAGTTTCATTGATAGCGCGGCACGTTTTGGCGTTGATGCGTTTATTACCGGTGAAGTTTCAGAGCAGACGATTCATTCTGCACGTGAACAAGGTCTGCATTTCTATGCGGCCGGGCATCACGCTACGGAACGTGGCGGTATTCAGGCATTGAGTGACTGGCTCAATAGCGAGACAGATTTGGAAGTGACCTTTATCGATATTCCGAACCCGGCATAACGTCAGACCGAGGAGCAAAAGTGCAAAGAGCGCGGTGTTATCTGTTAGGCGAAAGTGCAGTAGTTCTTGAATTGGAACCACCTTTATCGCTGGAAAGCCAGCAACGAATCTGGGGGTTAACCCAGCGTCTACTGGAATCTCCCGCTGTTTCAGAAGTGATTCCGGGAATGAACAATATCACTGTGGTGCTCCGTGAACCGCAAAGCCTGGCGCTGGATGGTATTGAGCGGCTCCAGCGCTGGTGGGAGGAGAGCGAGGCAATGGTGGTTGAATCCCGCCGCATTGATATTCCGGTAATTTATGGTGGCAGTTTTGGCCCTGATTTAGACGAAGTCGCAGGGCATTGCGGCTTATCGGCACGCCAGGTTGTGGAGCTGCATTCATCCGTTGATTACATTGTCTATTTTCTCGGTTTTCAACCGGGGTTTGCCTATCTTGCAGGCCTTGCTCCCACTCTTTCCACCCCACGTCGTGCTGAGCCACGTCTGATGGTTCCTGCAGGCTCATTAGGTATTGGTGGCAGCCAGACGGGTATTTATCCGCTAGCAACGCCCGGTGGTTGGCAGCTTATCGGCCAGACGTCGTTGAGATTATTTAATCCTGCTGATGACGTGCCCACATTATTGGTGCCAGGAGATACAGTCCGCTTCGTGCCTCAAAAGGAGGGCGTATGCTGAAAATAATCCGTGCTGGAATGCATATGTCGATACAAGATGCAGGGCGTTTTGGTTATCGGCAATTGGGCGTTAGCCGCTGTGGTGCTCTTGACACTCCAGCATTAAAAATTGCGAATTTGCTGGTGGGGAATGCCCCAGATAGTGCTGCGCTGGAAATCACGCTCGGTCATTGTGTTGTTGAATTCACCAGGGATGGCTGGTTTGCGTTAACAGGCGCAGGAAGCCACGCGGAACTGGATGGCCATGCGGTCTGGACTGGCTGGCGGCTGCCAGTGAAAGCAGGGCAGCAATTAAGGCTCAAAGCGCCTGAGCGAGGTATGCGTAGCTATCTTGCTGTCGCAGGTGGGCTGGATGTTCCAGAAATACTGGGCTCTTATAGTACCGATCTCAAAGCGAAAATTGGCGGTATCGAAGGGCGTTTACTCAAAGATGGCGATGAAATTCCACTATTACCGTCAACCCGACGGTTCCGGGAGTCACGCGGCGTAAAGCAGCTCTTGTGGGGGAATCGTATTCGTGCGCTGGCGGGCCCGGAATATCAGGAGTTTACTCACACCTCGCAAGATGCATTCTGGCGTTTACCGTGGCAGCTAAGCCCGCAAAGTAACCGTATGGGTTATCGCATGCAGGGACAGCGGCTTGAGCGCACTACCGATCGCGAGTTGTTGTCGCATGGTTTGCTGCCGGGAGTAGTACAGGTGCCGCATAATGGGCAGCCTATTGTGCTTATGAACGATGCGCAGACGACCGGTGGTTATCCAAGGATTGCCTGTGTGATCGAAGCTGATATGTTTAACCTTGCGCAATTACGTTTAGGAGAGCCGGTTCATTTCGTGCAATGCACGCTGGAAGAGGCGCTGAAAGCGCGTCGTGAGCAGCAAATTTATCTTGAGCAACTGGCCTGGCGGCTGAATAACGAAGACTAATTTTCAAGGGCAAAGAGATGCCAGAAGGTCCAGAAATAAGGCGAGCAGCGGATAAACTCGAAGCCGCCGTTTTAAATAAAGCGCTAACCGAAGTCTGGTTTGCATTTCCTGAGTTGAAACCGTTTGAATCCATGCTAGTTGGCGAAAAAGTCGAACGAATAGAAACTCGAGGCAAAGCGTTGCTGACGCACTTCTCCAACGGCAAAATCCTGTATAGCCATAACCAGCTTTATGGTGTCTGGCGTGTGATTGATAGCGGTGAGATCCCACAAACCACGCGTGTGTTGCGCGTAAAGTTACAAACTGCCGATAAGACTATTTTGCTCTACAGCGCTTCGGACATCGACATACTCGACCAGGAACAACTGGCGGAACATCCATTTTTAAAACGAGTGGGACCAGATGTATTGGATATGACGCTGACAGCTCCACAAGTCAAAGAACGTTTATTATCTGCGCGATTTCGTAATCGTCAATTCAGCGGATTATTGCTTGACCAGGCGTTTCTTGCGGGGCTTGGAAACTATCTGCGGGTAGAAATTCTTTGGATTGTTGGATTGCTGGGGCACCGCAAAGCCCGGGATTTAACGTCTGATCAGCTCGATAAACTGTCTCATGCGCTACTGGATATTCCGCGTTTGTCATACAACACGCGTGGTCATGTGGATGAAAACAGACATCATGGGGCTATTTTTAGCTTCAGGGTATTTCATCGTGCTGGGGAGAAATGCGAGCGCTGTGGCAGCACCATTGAAAAAACCATGCTCGCATCGCGGCCTTTTTACTGGTGTCCTGGCTGTCAGCATTAAATTATCCGGAAGATACCGATTATCTCACAGGGCGGAGATCGGGTATATTGCCACCCAGATCACAAAAATCCCTTAAAGGAAGACGCCGTACTATGAGTTATCGTTTCACCCTGACTGCCCTGGCAGCCGTTTTTGCCCTGACGGGATGCGCAAAATCAAATACCGCCGAGCAGGCACCGGCTTTCGATTTTGGCTCCTCGCGGGTGACCGTGACGCATATCCCGACGAAAACCGACGATGGCACCCAAATCTATGTGACCGTTGACGACAAAGATGCCGGTGCGCTGGGGACTGGTGAGAGTCTTGAGCTTCAACTGCCAGAGGGCAAACATAAAGTCGGCGGCTATGCCCGTACGCTGATTGGTCGCGTAACCATATCGCCTGTCGAAGTGTCGACATCAAGCGATGTTATCAGCCATGTGACGTATTCTATTGCGAATAGCAAACCGACATTTATCGTCCGTGCGTCAACTCCGGTTCCGAAACCGAAGTCAGAAACGATTCCGGTAGAATCTGTTCCGGTTATTGAGCAGCAAATTGAAGAACCAGCTACGGCCGAACAAACGCAGACTGCTGAACCAGTAGCAGCTCAAGCAATGCCAACAGTAACACCTGCAGCACCAGTAGCAGCTCAAGAAACGCCAGTTGTCACACCTGACACGCCAGCAACGACGCAGGAAACTCAGATGCCGAAAGTCACCGAACTGACCCCAACAACTCCGTCGCAGACAGAAACCCAAACATCGACACCGCAGGGTGTGAGTATTACGAATCTGACGGATACCCCGCAGGCATAACGCTGACAAATTCCAGGATTGCAGCTCAGGCAACGATCTCTATACTGAAACAAAACAATAAGCTCTGCTCTAAAAGACAAAACCCCGCGTTAAACGCGGGGTTCATCAACTGCTTTAAACTCTCCCGGAAGGAGAGAGTTTACGATTACTTTTTCTTCAAATCAGATTTGAAATCACGCTGTTCGTAGCCAGTATACAACTGACGTGGGCGGGCAATTTTAATGCCGTCATCGTGCATTTCATTCCAGTGCGCAATCCAGCCAACAGTACGCGCCATCGCGAAGATAACGGTAAACATGGAAGATGGAATACCCATCGCTTTCAGGATAATGCCTGAGTAGAAGTCCACGTTCGGGTAGAGTTTCTTCTCAATGAAGTACGGGTCGTTAAGCGCGATATGCTCAAGTTCCATCGCCACTTCAAGCAGATTGTTATCTTTCAGATTCAGCTCTTTGAGAACTTCATGGCAGGTTTCACGCATCACTGTGGCACGCGGGTCGTAGTTTTTGTACACGCGGTGGCCAAAGCCCATCAGGCGGAAAGAGTCATTCTTATCTTTCGCACGACGAACGAATTCAGGAATGTGTTCAACACTGCTGATCTCTTCAAGCATCTTCAGTGCTGCTTCGTTAGCACCACCGTGCGCAGGCCCCCACAGGGATGCGATACCGGCTGCGATACAAGCAAATGGGTTAGCGCCACTTGAGCCAGCAGTACGAACAGTTGATGTGGACGCGTTTTGCTCGTGGTCTGCGTGCAGGATCAAAATGCGGTCCATTGCACGTTCCAGAATTGGGTTAACTTCGTATTTCTCACACGGTGTGGAGAACATCATATTCAGGAAGTTACCAGCATAAGACAGGTCGTTGCGTGGATAAACGAACGGTTGCCCTATTGAATATTTGTAGCACATTGCTGCCATGGTTGGCATTTTGGACAACAGGCGGAACGCGGCAATCTCGCGATGGCGCGGGTTATTCACGTCCATGGAGTCATGATAAAACGCCGCCAGCGCACCGGTCACACCACACATCACAGCCATCGGGTGGGAGTCACGACGGAAACCGTGGAACAAACGGGTGATTTGTTCGTGGATCATGGTGTGACGAGTGACGGTGGTTTTAAATTCTTCGTATTGTTCCTGAGTCGGTTTTTCGCCGTTTAGCAGGATATAGCAGACTTCAAGATAATTGGAGTGTGTTGCCAGTTGATCTATCGGGAAACCACGATGCAGCAAGATACCTTCATCACCGTCGATAAAGGTGATTTTTGATTCGCACGATGCGGTAGAGGTAAAACCCGGGTCAAAAGTAAACACGCCTTTAGAACCAAGACTACGGATATCAATTACATCCTGACCGAGAGTGCCTTTTAGCACATTCAGTTCCAGAGCATCATCACCGTTATAGGTGAGAGTTGCTTTTTTATCAGACATTTACGGTCTCCTTAGCGCCTTATTTCATAAGACTGCGGGTGCCCGACTTGCTTTCAAACCAACCGTGACGCTTACCAGTTTTTTATTTGGCTCTCAGCTCTGTTTTGATATCAGTGTAACGCAGGGTACAGAGCAATGGGCGCTTGCAGGTAACACGAGTCACGCAGGCGAAAAAACAGCAAATCAGGGTGTTAGCAGTCCATATCATTCAAATCTGTTTCCCCGTCATACTTGAAGCTGTATCTGCGTTGACTTCACTCACTCAAACCAGTCACTTACTTAAGTAAGCTCCCGGCTATTCATGAGCTTGCCGCCTTGCTACAGCTCCCATTATTTAGGAGAAAGTACCACTAATAACGGTCCTGATTGATTGGGTCAATACCGATACACTGTTACATAACTTATTCTCAGGTGAAAGGCTGACCCTATAACTTTTGCGAATTATACGGCTTTTCTGGCATCGTTTGTAACAAGAATGTTTAACTTTTGTCAAATCAGATGATTAAAATTTAAAATAATGTTGTTATCGTGATCCTGCTCACTGTTCCGACCAAAACCCTTCAAACTATATGTAGGTTAATTGTAATGAATTTGTGAAGCGCCTATACTGCCGCCAGGTCTCCGGAATACCCTGCCACCGGGCGCCACCCAGCGTTGTAGCCAGTTTTTTGGCATCTGGATGTAGCTGTTTTTGCATGACGCACAGTTATAGAAAGTTCACGCTGTCTGACCCCGCCTGCAGATCCGGAGGAAGGAAACTATAAGAACAGCATGTGGGCGCTATTCATGATAAAAAATGCGAAAAAACAAAGACCTGTAAACCTCGATCTCACAACGATGAGGTTCCCCGTCACTGCAATCGCTTCCATCCTCCATCGTGTATCCGGCGTGATCACCTTTGTGGCTGTAGGCATCCTACTTTGGTTATTAGGCCAGTCACTCTCATCTCCAGAAGGCTTTCTTGTTGCATCAGCAATAATGAGTAGCTTCTTTGTTAAATTCATTATGTGGGGCATCCTCACAGCACTGGCTTATCACGTTGTTGTGGGTATCCGCCACATCATGATGGATACCGGTATGCTGGAAGAAACCCTGATAGCGGGCAAACGATCCGCGATGATTTCCTTTGTTATTACTGTCGTGCTTTCACTTCTCGCAGGAGTCCTCGTATGGTAAGCAATGCCTCCGCATTAGGTCGCAATGGCGTGCATGACTATATATTGGTCCGTGCCTCCGCCATCGTCATCACCCTGTACATCATTTATATGATCGGGTTCTTCGCTGTTACCGGCGATTTAACCTACGAGGTCTGGAGTGGTTTCTTCGGCTCTGCCTTCACCAAAGTGTTCACCCTGCTGACATTGTTCTCAATTTTGATCCATGCCTGGATTGGCATGTGGCAGGTGTTGACCGACTACGTTAAACCAGTGGCGATTCGTCTTGGGCTGCAACTCGTGATTGTTGTAGCACTGCTGGTTTACGTCATTTATGGATTCGTTGTGGTGTGGGGTGTGTAATGAGTTTACCAGTCAGAGAGTTTGATGCAGTCGTGATCGGTGCTGGTGGTGCAGGTATGCGCGCCGCACTGCAAATTTCGCAAGGCGGCCAGACATGTGCCTTGTTGTCTAAAGTTTTCCCAACCCGTTCCCATACCGTATCTGCGCAAGGTGGTATCACCGTTGCACTGGGTAATACCCACGAAGATAACTGGGAATGGCATATGTATGACACGGTAAAAGGTTCCGACTATATCGGTGACCAGGACGCCATTGAATATATGTGTAAAACCGGCCCGGAAGCGATTCTGGAACTGGAGCATATGGGTCTGCCGTTCTCCCGTCTTGAAGATGGCACTATTTATCAGCGTCCGTTTGGCGGCCAGTCGAAAAACTTCGGTGGCGAACAAGCGGCACGTACAGCAGCAGCAGCTGACCGTACTGGTCACGCCTTATTGCACACCCTGTATCAACAAAACCTGAAAAACAAAACCACGATCTTCTCCGAATGGTATGCGCTTGATCTGGTGAAAAACGCCGATGGCGCGGTGGTGGGTACGACTGCGCTGTGTATCGAAACGGGCGAAGTGGTTTACTTCAAAGCGAAAGCGACCATTCTGGCAACCGGTGGTGCGGGCCGTATCTATCAGTCCACTACTAACGCGCACATTAATACCGGTGATGGTGTTGGTATGGCGCTGCGTGCCGGTGTTCCGGTACAGGATATGGAAATGTGGCAGTTCCACCCAACCGGTATCGCCGGGGCTGGGGTTCTTGTCACAGAAGGTTGTCGTGGTGAAGGCGGTTATCTGCTGAACAAACATGGCGAGCGTTTCATGGAGCGTTATGCGCCAAACGCTAAAGATTTGGCGGGCCGTGACGTTGTTGCGCGTTCTATCATGATTGAAATTCGCGAAGGTCGCGGTTGTGACGGCCCATGGGGTCCACACGCGAAACTGAAACTCGACCACCTGGGTAAAGAAGTTCTTGAGTCCCGCCTGCCGGGCATTCTCGAGCTTTCTCGTACCTTCGCCCACGTTGACCCGGTTAAAGAGCCAATTCCGGTTATCCCAACCTGCCACTATATGATGGGCGGGATCCCGACCAAAGTAACCGGCCAGGCACTGACTGTGAATGAGCAGGGCGAAGACGTTCTGATTCCTGGTCTGTTTGCCGTGGGTGAAATTGCGTGTGTATCCGTTCACGGCGCAAACCGTCTGGGCGGTAACTCTCTGCTTGACCTGGTTGTATTTGGTCGTGCTGCGGGCATGCATCTTCTGGAGTCTATCGAAGAACAAGGCGAACTGCGTGATGCGACTGAAGACGAAATCAATGTTGCGCTCGAACGTCTGAACCGCTGGAACGGCAACCGTAACGGCGAAGACCCAGTACAAATTCGTAAAGCGCTTCAGGAATGTATGCAGCACAACTTCTCGGTATTCCGTGAAGGTGACGCCATGGCCAAAGGCCTTGAGCAGCTGAAACAAATTCGCGAGCGCCTGAAAAACGCCCGTCTGGATGATACTTCAAGCGAGTTCAACACCCAGCGTGTTGAGTGTCTGGAACTTGATAACCTGATGGAAACCGCTTTTGCGACCGCCGTTTCCGCTAATTTCCGCACCGAAAGTCGTGGCGCGCATAGCCGCTTCGACTATCCGGACCGTGACGATGCGAACTGGCTGTGCCACAGCCTGTATCTGCCAGAGTCGGAAAGCATGACGCGCCGTGAGGTGAACATGCAGCCGAAACTGCGTCCGGCATTCCCACCGAAAGTGCGTACTTATTAATAGCGGAGCAAAGTGATGAAACTCGAATTCTCTATTTATCGCTACAACCCGGATGTTGACGATGCTCCGCGTATGCAGGAGTACACCCTGGAAGGGGAAGAAGGGCGCGACATGATGTTGCTTGACGCGCTGATGCAACTGAAAGAAAAAGATCCAACACTGTCGTTCCGTCGTTCATGCCGTGAAGGGGTTTGTGGCTCCGATGGTGTCAACATGAACGGCAAGAATGGCCTGGCTTGTATCACGCCAATCTCAGCATTGGGTAACGGAAAGCAGAAGATTGTCATCCGTCCACTGCCTGGATTACCGGTTGTACGCGATCTGGTTGTGGACATGGGGCAATTCTATGCTCAATATGAGAAGATTAAGCCTTACTTGTTGAATAATGGGCAAAATCCACCTGCTCGTGAGCATTTACAATCACCTGAGCAACGTGAAAAACTGGATGGTCTGTACGAGTGCATTCTTTGCGCCTGTTGCTCGACTTCCTGCCCGTCGTTCTGGTGGAACCCGGATAAGTTCATCGGCCCGGCAGGCTTACTGGCTGCGTACCGCTTCTTAATTGATAGCCGTGATACAGAAACCGCCAGTCGTCTTGACGGTATGAGCGATGCTTTCAGCGTATTCCGCTGCCATAGCATTATGAATTGCGTCAGTGTTTGTCCTAAGGGATTGAACCCGACGAAAGCCATCGGTCACATTAAGTCGATGTTGCTACAAAAGAGTGCTTAGTAAGTAAACAAATGGCGGATGACGCAGGCTTATCCGCCCTACAATGCAAAAATGTAGGGTGGATAAACGAAGTGCCATCCACCGCCTGGCTCCCGGATGGGAGCTATGCAGGAAACCTTTAAAAACTGCCCAGTTGCGACAGTTTTTAAAGGTTCCTTCGCGAGCTACCTGATAAGCGAATAGCTCGTTGTTGTGAACCCCGGTAATGCGTACAAATTTTGTACGTAATAGTTATTCACGGCGAAATAAGCATAAAAATGCTTAAGGGATCACGATGCAGAACGGCGAAATGAAAGCCTGGCTGGATTCCTCTTACCTGGCAGGTGCAAACCAGTCCTGGATAGAGCAGCTCTATGAAGACTTCTTAACCGATCCTGACTCTGTTGATGCGCACTGGCGCTCAATGTTCCAGCAATTACCTGGAACCGGGGCCAGACCGGATCAATTCCATTCCAAAACACGTGATTATTTCCGTCGTCTGGCGAAGGATGCCTCACGTTATTCCACCGCAATTACCGACCCTGACACCGACGTTAAGCAAGTCAAAGTGTTGCAGCTCATCAATGCATGGCGTTTCCGTGGCCATCAGGCAGCAAACCTTGATCCGCTTGGCTTGTGGAAACAGGACGCGGTTCCCGATCTTGACCCAGCATTCCACAATCTGACTGAGGCCGATCTTCAGGAAACCTTCAATGTAGGTTCATTTGCCAGCGGCAAAGAGACCATGAAGCTTGCTGACTTGATTGATGCGCTCAAGCAGACGTATGGCGGTTCGATCGGTGCGGAATATATGCACATCACCAACACTGAAGAGAAACGCTGGATCCAGCAGCGCATTGAATCAGTGGTTGGGCATTCAACGTTTACCGTTGAAGAAAAGAAACGCTTCCTGCAAGAACTGACCGCAGCAGAAGGCCTTGAGCGTTACCTGGGTGCAAAATTCCCCGGCGCAAAACGCTTCTCGCTGGAAGGTGGTGATGCGCTGGTGCCAATGCTCAAAGAGATGATCCGCCATGCGGGCAAGAGCGGCACTCGTGAAGTGGTTCTGGGTATGGCGCACCGTGGCCGCCTGAACGTACTGATCAACGTACTCGGCAAGAAACCGCAGGAACTGTTCGACGAGTTCGCCGGTAAGCATAAAGAACATCTCGGCACAGGTGATGTGAAGTACCACATGGGCTTCTCATCTGATGTTGAAACCGAAGGCGGCCTGGTTCACCTGGCGCTGGCGTTTAACCCGTCGCACCTGGAAATCGTAAGCCCGGTGGTTATTGGTTCTGTGCGCGCACGTCTGGATCGTTTAGATAAACCAGGCAGCAACCAGGTTCTGCCAATCACCATTCACGGTGACGCAGCGGTTGCGGGGCAAGGTGTTGTTCAGGAAACCCTGAACATGTCCAAAGCGCGTGGTTACGAAGTGGGCGGTACCGTTCGCATCGTTATCAACAACCAGATTGGTTTCACTACGTCCAACCCACTGGATGCTCGTTCCACGCCTTACTGTACCGATATCGGTAAGATGGTGATGGCACCGATTTTCCACGTGAATGCGGATGACCCGGAAGCGGTGGCGTTTGTCACTCGTCTGGCGCTGGATTTCCGTAACACCTTTAAGCGCGACGTGTTTATCGACCTGGTTTGCTACCGTCGCCATGGTCATAACGAAGCTGATGAGCCAAGTGCAACTCAGCCAGTGATGTACCAGAAAATTAAGAAACACCCGACGCCGCGTAAGATCTACGCAGACCGTCTGGAGCAGCAAAAACTGGCAACGCTTGAAGATGCCACCGAAATGGTGAATCTCTACCGCGATGCGCTGGATGCTGGCGAGTGTGTGGTGGAAGAATACCGCCCAATGAACATGCACTCCTTTACCTGGTCGCCATACCTCAACCACGAGTGGGATGAGAGCTATCCGAACAAGGTAGAGATGAAGCGTTTGCAGGAGCTGGCTAAGCGTATTAGCAGTACCCCTGAAACTGTTGAGATGCAGTCACGCGTAGCGAAAATCTACAGTGACCGTATGGAAATGGCGAACGGCGCGAAGAAATTTGACTGGGGCGCGGCTGAAAACCTGGCGTACGCAACACTGGTTGATGAAGGCGTTTCTGTGCGTTTGTCGGGTGAAGACGTAGGACGTGGGACATTCTTCCACCGTCATGCTGTGATTCACAACCAGACTAACGGTTCAACTTACACGCCGCTGCAACACGTTCACAACAGCCAGGGCGAGTTCAAAGTCTGGGACTCCGTACTGTCTGAAGAAGCCGTTCTGGCATTCGAATACGGTTATGCCACTGCGGAACCTCGCACGCTGACTATCTGGGAAGCTCAGTTCGGCGACTTCGCCAACGGCGCTCAGGTTGTGATTGACCAGTTCATCAGCTCCGGCGAGCAGAAGTGGGGACGTATGTGTGGCCTGGTGATGTTGCTGCCACACGGTTACGAAGGTCAGGGCCCGGAGCACTCCTCTGCGCGTCTGGAACGTTATCTCCAGTTGTGTGCTGAGCAGAACATGCAGGTTTGTGTGCCTTCGACTCCAGCACAGGTTTACCACATGCTGCGTCGTCAGGCGCTGCGCGGTATGCGCCGTCCGCTGGTGGTGATGTCACCGAAATCTTTACTGCGTCATCCACTGGCGGTTTCCACCATGGATGAACTGGCTAACGGCACCTTCCTGCCTGCGATTGGCGAAGTTGACGAGCTGGATCCTGCTGGCGTGAAACGCGTGGTAATGTGTTCTGGTAAGGTTTATTACGATTTGCTGGAACAGCGTCGTAAGAACGGCCAGAAAGATGTGGCGATTGTGCGCATCGAACAGTTGTATCCATTCCCGCATCAGGCGATGCAGGAAGTGTTGAAACCATTTGCTCACGTACATGATTTTGTCTGGTGCCAGGAAGAGCCGCTTAACCAGGGCGCCTGGTACTGCAGCCAGCACCATTTCCGTGAAGTAGTTCCATTTGGATCAGGTCTGCGTTACGCAGGTCGTCCAGCCTCCGCATCACCTGCGGTAGGGTACTTGTCCGTTCACCAGAAGCAGCAGCAAGATCTGGTTAATGACGCGCTGAACGTCGATTAATTAAAGGATAAAAAATGAGTAGCGTAGATATTCTAGTTCCTGACCTGCCTGAGTCCGTTGCCGATGCAACCGTTGCAACCTGGCATAAAAAACCGGGTGACACCGTTACCCGTGACGAAGTGCTGGTGGAAATCGAAACTGACAAAGTGGTACTGGAAGTACCGGCGTCGGCAGATGGTGTTCTGGATGCTGTACTGGAAGATGAAGGTACAACCGTAACTTCTCGTCAAATTTTGGGCCGCCTGCGTGAAGGTAATAGTTCCGGTAAAGAGACTTCTGCGAAAACAGAAAGCAAAGAGTCTACCCCGGCACAGCGCCAGCAGGCTTCTTTGGAAGAGCAGAGCAATGACGCACTCAGCCCGGCTATTCGCCGCCTGATTGCAGAGCATTCTCTGGATGCTAATGCCATTAAAGGCAGCGGCGTCGGTGGCCGTATTACCCGTGAAGATGTTGATAAGCATCTGACCCAGGCGAAAGCGGCTCAACCGGCGGCAGCGAAAACAGCTGTTGAAACTAAAGCTCCGGTTGCCCCAATTGCTGGCCGTAGCGAAAAACGCGTTCCAATGACTCGCCTGCGCAAACGCGTTGCTGAGCGTCTGTTGGAAGCGAAAAACTCCACCGCCATGCTTACCACTTTTAACGAAGTGAACATGAAGCCAATCATGGATCTGCGTAAGCAATACGGTGACTCTTTCGAAAAACGCCACGGTGTGCGTCTGGGCTTCATGTCCTTCTACATCAAAGCGGTGGTTGAGGCGCTGAAACGCTATCCAGAAGTGAACGCTTCTATCGATGGCGAAGACGTGGTTTACCACAACTACTTCGACGTTAGCATCGCGGTTTCAACGCCACGTGGCCTGGTGACTCCGGTACTGCGTGATGTTGATACCCTGGGTATGGCTGACATCGAAAAACGCATCAAAGAACTGGCAGTGAAAGGCCGTGACGGCAAACTGACTGTTGAAGATTTGACTGGCGGTAACTTCACCATCACCAACGGTGGTGTGTTTGGTTCCCTGATGTCAACACCGATCATCAACCCGCCGCAGAGCGCGATCCTCGGTATGCACGCTATTAAAGATCGTCCAATGGCGGTTGACGGTAAAGTTGAGATCTTACCAATGATGTATCTGGCACTGTCTTACGATCACCGTTTGATCGATGGCCGTGAGTCAGTGGGTTATCTGGTAGCAATCAAAGAATTGCTCGAAGACCCGACTCGTCTGCTGCTGGACGTTTAGTTTTAAAGCATCACCTGCACTGTAGGCCGAAAGCTGCGCACCATCTGGCATGAATAGCGCACCGGCCTACAGGTTTATAACGATTACCCTGAAGGATGGATAGAACTCATGAACTTACACGAGTATCAGGCGAAACAGTTGTTTGCGCGATATGGCCTGCCGGCTCCAGTCGGTTACGCCTGTAACACACCGCGTGAAGCGGAAGAAGCAGCATCAAAAATTGGTGCAGGTCCGTGGGTGGTGAAATGTCAGGTTCATGCTGGTGGCCGCGGTAAAGCGGGCGGCGTGAAAGTGGTCAACAGCAAAGAAGATATCCGTGCTTTTGCTGAGCACTGGCTGGGCAAACGCCTGGTAACCTACCAGACAGATGCAAATGGCCAGCCGGTTCACCAGATTCTGGTTGAAGCTGCGACTGACATTGATAAAGAACTGTATCTTGGCGCGGTGGTTGATCGTAGCTCCCGTCGCGTAGTGTTTATGGCGTCTACCGAAGGTGGCGTTGAAATTGAGAAAGTTGCGGAAGAAACCCCGCACCTGATCCACAAAGTTGCACTGGATCCGCTGGCAGGCCCAATGCCTTACCAGGGCCGTGAACTGGCATTCAAACTGGGTCTGGAAGGTAAACAAGTTCAGCAGTTCACTAAGATCTTTATGGGTCTGGCGAACATCTTCCTTGAGCGCGATCTGGCACTTATCGAAATCAACCCGCTGGTTATCACTAAGCAGGGTGATCTGGTGTGCCTGGATGGCAAACTGGGCGCTGATGGCAACGCACTGTTCCGCCAGCCAGAGCTGCGCGAAATGCGCGACCCAAGCCAGGAAGATGCGCGTGAATCTCAGGCTGCACAGTGGGAACTGAACTACGTTGCGCTTGATGGCAACATCGGTTGCATGGTTAACGGTGCGGGCCTGGCAATGGGCACCATGGACATCGTTAAACTGCACGGCGGCGAACCAGCAAACTTCCTGGACGTTGGCGGCGGCGCAACCAAAGAACGCGTAACCGAAGCATTCAAAATCATTCTGTCTGACGACAAAGTGAAAGCGGTTCTGGTTAACATCTTCGGCGGTATCGTACGTTGCGACCTGATCGCAGACGGCATCATTGGTGCGGTTGCAGAAGTCGGTGTTAACGTTCCAGTGGTCGTTCGTCTGGAAGGTAACAATGCGGAACTGGGTGCGAAAAAACTGGCAGATAGTGGCCTGAATATTATTGCAGCGAAAAGTCTGACGGATGCAGCACAGCAGGTTGTTGCTGCCGTGGAGGGGAAATAATGTCCATTTTGATCGATAAAAATACCAAGGTGATTTGCCAGGGTTTCACCGGCAGCCAGGGGACTTTCCACTCCGAGCAGGCGATTGCATACGGTACGCAGATGGTTGGCGGTGTTACGCCAGGTAAAGGCGGCACTGAGCACCTCGGCCTGCCAGTATTTAACACCGTGCGTGAAGCAGTAGAAGCAACCGGTGCAACAGCATCTGTTATCTACGTCCCAGCCCCGTTCTGCAAAGACTCCATTCTGGAAGCTATCGATGCAGGCATTAAGCTGATTATCACTATCACTGAAGGCATCCCGACGCTGGATATGCTGACGGTGAAAGTGAAACTGGACGAAGCTGGCGTGCGCATGATCGGGCCAAACTGCCCAGGTGTTATCACTCCAGGCGAGTGCAAAATCGGTATCATGCCAGGCCACATTCACCTGCCGGGCAAAGTGGGCATCGTTTCCCGCTCCGGTACGTTGACTTATGAAGCGGTTAAACAGACCACTGATATCGGTCTGGGCCAGTCTACTTGCGTAGGCATCGGCGGTGACCCGATCCCTGGATCTAACTTCATCGATATCCTGAAAATGTTCCAGGAAGATCCGAAGACTGAAGCTATCGTGATGATCGGCGAGATCGGCGGTAGCGCTGAAGAAGAAGCTGCAGCTTACATCAAAGAGCATGTCACCAAGCCAGTTGTTGGTTACATCGCAGGTGTCACTGCGCCGAAAGGCAAGCGTATGGGCCACGCAGGCGCCATCATCGCGGGCGGTAAAGGGACTGCGGATGAGAAATTCGCAGCTCTGGAAGCCGCAGGCGTGAAAACTGTTCGCAGCCTGGCTGACATCGGTGACGCACTGAAAGCTATTTTGCCTCAGTAAGCAAAGAGATAAGAGTAAGTCCCCTGAGCAGTTGGAGTTGTAGCAAGGCAGCAAGCGAGCTTATCCCGTGGGCTTAATTTAGTCAGTAATTCGGGTAAGTGAGAGCAGCTAACGCTGTTACGGCTCCTGGTGCGAAGGAGATAAATGTTCGACATGGTTGGCCGCCCACTGGGCGGCCTTTTTTATGGACAAAATTTGCGGTTATTGATTGGAGTCTTCCCTTAACAGCCACTTATGACACCTTGAGCGATTTGGCAGCCTCAGTAGCTTAAAAGGCTGAAAGGTTTTCACTTCGACTGTTAGCATCGATGCTGGAGCATCATTACCGGTATGTTGGTTATCAAAAAGGGAAAATGGATGAAAATTCACTGTAACAACAATCAGCAAGAGCAGGAGAGTCCAAACCTTTCCGCTTTCACCTACCGTCAAAATCGTATCTGGTAATGGCTCGTCGGCCGTAATTCTGCGGTTTTTTTAAGGTCAGTTTTTAAATGTTTTATGTTTTTAAGGACTACACTCCTTACGACTAACCTTATCAAAAACAGTGCCTTGTTAAATAATAAAACACTAAAAGTAAATTAATTGTTAATCCTTGGTAAGGAAAGAAACAGCCTCATGAAAATAGCGAGAGCAGATAAAAAACGATCGCTGTTAATGCTCGGAATTTATTTTTTAACTTCTCTGCAATAAATAATTTTTGTTTATGGGTGTCATTTTTCTATTAACCTTAGTGATATGTTCAAAACATATCATTAACATCAACTTTACTATTAATTTAAGTGGGAAACTAAATTAACAACCATGGAATAAATTGCGCTAGATCAATATCTAAAACTGGCTAGTGGTATGCAAAACAGCGTAAATTGTTGCAGATCAAACTGGCTGTTGAGGGACATTTTCGCTATAAATTGATCACTGTCGAGAAACGTAAATAACACTAAGCAATTACCTATTTATTGTAGGGAAATTGCAGGGTAATATATTTGCGGATTATTTTTGGTTTTTATTAACGTGTTTGTAACCTTTCATCTTTCTTCGTCACATGCAAATAAAATGACGAAGGGATGAAGTCTGGAAGCGAATGTTTTTGTATTAGGGCATGCGTTGTGGTTTTCCTTACGGTGAGCCACGGTCGGAGTCTTCATGCGAAGAGCAAGGAGTCAAGATGTTTGATATTGTCGAACTGTCGCGCTTACAGTTTGCCTTGACCGCGATGTACCACTTTCTGTTTGTGCCACTAACGCTCGGTATGGCGTTCTTGTTGGCCATTATGGAAACTGTGTACGTTCTGTCAGGTAAGCAAATTTATAAAGATATGACCAAGTTCTGGGGCAAGTTGTTTGGTATCAACTTTGCTTTGGGCGTGGCTACCGGTTTAACCATGGAGTTCCAGTTCGGTACAAACTGGTCTTACTATTCACACTACGTGGGTGATATTTTTGGTGCCCCACTGGCCATCGAAGGCCTGATGGCATTCTTCCTTGAATCCACCTTTGTAGGTCTGTTCTTCTTCGGTTGGGATCGTCTGGGCAAAGTTCAGCACATGGCGGTAACCTGGCTGGTGGCACTTGGCTCCAACCTTTCTGCATTGTGGATTCTGGTCGCAAACGGCTGGATGCAGAACCCGATTGCTTCCGACTTCAACTTCGAAACGATGCGTATGGAGATGGTCAGTTTCTCTGAACTGGTCCTTAACCCGGTTGCGCAGGTGAAATTCGTTCACACCGTAGCGTCTGGTTACGTATGTGGTGCGATGTTCATCCTCGGTGTGAGCTCTTACTACCTGCTTAAAGGCCGTGACGTTGCATTTGCGAAGCGTTCTTTTGCAATCGCTGCAAGCTTTGGTATGGCGGCAATCCTGTCTGTAATCGTGCTGGGTGATGAATCTGGTTACGAGATGGGTGACGTACAGAAAACCAAACTGGCTGCTATTGAAGCAGAGTGGGAAACTCAACCAGCTCCAGCAGCATTTACGCTGTTTGGTATCCCGAACCAGGACAAGCAAGAAAATAGCTATGCGATCCAGATCCCATACGCGCTTGGCATCATCGCCACCCGCTCTGTGGATAAGCAAGTTATTGGTCTGAAAGACTTGATGGTGCAACACGAAGAACGTATTCGTAACGGCATGAAGGCTTATAGCCTGCTGGAACAATTACGTGCTGGCTCTAAAGACCAGGCGGTTCGCGATAACTTTGAGTCCGTCAAGAAAGACTTAGGTTATGGTTTGCTGCTTAAACGCTATACCCCTAACGTCTCTGACGCGACGGAAGAGCAGATTCAGAAAGCAACTAAGGATTCTATTCCTCGTGTCGCTCCGCTGTACTTTGCATTCCGTATCATGGTGGGTTGTGGCTTCCTGATGCTGTTCATCATCGCAGCCTCCTTCTGGACGGTGACGCGTAATGCAATCGGCTCGAAAAAATGGCTGTTGCGTGCGGCGCTGTATGGTATCCCACTGCCTTGGATTGCGATTGAATCTGGTTGGTTTGTTGCCGAATACGGTCGTCAGCCATGGGCTGTTGGTGAGGTATTGCCAACTGCGGTTGCTAACTCCTCTCTGACTGTGGGCGATCTGATCTTCTCCATGGTACTGATTTGCGGCCTTTATACGCTGTTTATGGTGGCGGAACTGTTCCTGATGTTCAAATTTGCTCGCCTTGGGCCGAGCAGTCTGAAAACAGGTCGCTATCACTTTGAGCAGTCCAATGTGACCTCTCAGCCGGCACGCTAAGACAGGAGTCGTCAAATGATCGATTATGAAGTATTGCGTTTTATCTGGTGGCTGCTGGTTGGCATTCTGCTGATTGGTTTTGCAGTTACTGATGGCTTTGATATGGGCGTAGGTATGCTGTCCCGTATCATTGGCAAAACAGACGTTGAACGCCGCATCATGGTGAACTCCATCGCCCCTCACTGGGACGGTAACCAGGTATGGCTCATTACTGCTGGCGGTGCATTGTTCGCTGCCTGGCCGATGGTTTATGCAGCTGCGTTCTCCGGTTTCTATGTGGCAATGATTCTGGTGCTGGCTTCATTGTTCTTCCGTCCGGTAGGTTTTGACTACCGTTCGAAGATTGAAGACATGCGTTGGCGTGGCATGTGGGACTGGGGCATTTTCATCGGTAGTTTTGTGCCGCCGTTGGTTATCGGTGTGGCGTTCGGCAACTTGCTGCAAGGGGTGCCGTTCCACGTTGATGAGTATCTGCGTCTGTACTACACCGGAAACTTCTTCCAGTTGCTGAACCCGTTTGGCCTGTTGGCTGGTGTCGTGAGCGTCTCCATGATCCTTGCTCAGGGCGCAACTTACCTGCAAATGCGTACTGTGGGTGAATTGCATCTTCGCGCTAAAGCCGCTGCTCAAATTTCAGCGCTGGTGATGATGGTGTGCTTCGCACTTGCTGGTGTTTGGGTGATTTACGGCATCGATGGTTACGTTGTGACTTCAGAGCTGAACCACCATGCAGCATCGAATCCGCTGACTAAAGAAGTCGCTCGTCAGGCTGGTGCCTGGATGGTGAACTTCAATAATATGCCGATTCTGTGGCTCATTCCGGCTCTGGGTGTGGTTCTGCCATTGTTGACTGTGTTGATGTCTCGTCTTGAGAAAGGCGCGATGGCATTCGTGTTCTCCTCATTGACTCTGGCGTGTGTGATTCTGACTGCTGGTGTGGCGATGTTCCCGTTCGTGATGCCTTCAAGCACCATGTTGAATGCTAGCCTCACTATGTGGGATGCAACATCCAGCCAGTTAACTCTGAATGTGATGACCTATGTTGCTGCGGTATTTGTACCGATCATTCTTATCTACACCACCTGGTGTTACTGGAAAATGTTCGGTCGAATCACCAAAGAGCATATCGAAAGCAACACCCACTCTCTGTACTAAGTAAGGAGCTGATTATGTGGTACTTTGCATGGATTCTGGGGACGCTTCTTGCCTGTGCTTTTGGCATCATTACCGCCCTGGCACTTGAGCACGTTGAAGCTGCTAAAGCCGGTAAAGAAGAAATTTGATGGAAGCAATTATCGCGAAGCTCTATGCGGTAATGGATAAGAGCCCTTTAAGGGCTCTTTCCTTGATAATGGCATTAGTTCTTGCTGTGTGTATATTTTGGGACCCGTCCCGCTTTGCGGCGAAAACCAGTAGCCTCGAAATCTGGCATGGTTTTTTGCTGATGTGGGCTGTATGCACCGGTGTGATTCATGGCGTGGGTTTTCGCCCTCGTAAAGTGCTGTGGCAGGGGGTTTTTAGCCCGTTACCTGCACAATTAGTCTTGCTGGCAGGACTGGCTATTTTCTTCTTCTGATGCTTCTTTAACCTCAAAGATTTTCATAGAATATTTATGGGCTTTAACAAGCCCATAAATATTTACCTAACGTTTAATGCAACCCATTCCCAACCCCCATCCTCTTGCGTATAGTAGCAACGTTAAATTGCATTACCGGGATGTATTGTGAGTACAACGCTGTTTCGATGGCCGGTTCGTGTCTATTACGAAGACACTGACGCCGGTGGTGTGGTATACCACGCCAGTTATGTTGCTTTCTATGAAAGAGCACGCACTGAAATGTTGCGCCATCACCATTTTAGCCAGCAAGATTTGTTGGCAGAGCGCGTCGCCTTTGTTGTCCGCAGAATGACGGTGGATTATTTGGCGCCTGCCCGACTCGACGATTTACTCGAAATCCAAAGTGAAATTACATCGATGCGTGGTACCTCTATGGTATTTACACAGCGAATCGTCAATGCCGATAATCAGGTACTCAATGAAGCTGAGGTCCTGATCGTCTGTGTTGATCCACACCTAATGAAGCCTCGTGCGCTTCCCAAGTCTATTGTCGCGGAGTTCAAGCAGTGACTGACATGAATATCCTTGATTTGTTCCTGAAGGCAAGCCTTTTGGTCAAATTCATCATGTTGATTTTGATTGGTTTTTCCATTGCATCATGGGCAATCATTATTCAGCGAACGCGAATCCTCAATGCTGCTACTCGTGAAGCAGAAGCCTTTGAAGATAAGTTCTGGTCGGGCATTGAATTGTCCCGTCTCTATCAAGAAAGCCAGGGCCGCCGTGACAATCTTGCTGGCTCTGAACAAATTTTCTATTCAGGCTTTAAAGAGTTTGCCCGACTGCATCGTGCAAACACACACGCACCTGAAGCGGTCGTTGAAGGGGCATCTCGCGCCATGCGTATTTCCATGAGCCGTGAGTTGGAAACGCTGGAAACACACATTCCTTTCCTTGGAACCGTGGGTTCCATCAGCCCGTATATCGGTCTGTTTGGTACGGTTTGGGGGATCATGCACGCCTTTATCGCACTAGGTGCGGTGAAACAAGCGACATTGCAGATGGTTGCTCCAGGTATCGCAGAAGCACTGATTGCAACTGCAATCGGCCTGTTCGCTGCAATCCCTGCTGTTATGGCGTATAACCGCCTGAACCAACGTGTGAACAAACTGGAATTGAATTACGACAACTTCATGGAAGAGTTCACGGCTATCCTGCACCGTCAGGCTTTTACCAGCAGCGATAAGCAGTAAGGGGTAAGTCATGGCCAGACGTACACGTGGTCGTCGTGAACTAAAGTCAGAAATTAACATCGTTCCTCTTCTGGACGTGCTGCTGGTGCTGTTGCTTATCTTTATGGCAACGGCACCTATCATCACTCAAAGCGTTGAAGTCGATCTACCTGATGCGACAGATTCGCAGACGGTGAGCAGTAACGATGAACCGCCGGTTATTATTGAAGTGTCCGGGGTAGGGCAGTACAGCGTGGTGGTTGAGAAAGACCGTATGGACCAGTTGCCATCTGAACAGGTTATTGCGGAAGCTCAGCGTCGTTTACAGGCAAACCCGAAAACGGTCTTTTTGATCGGTGGTGCTAAAGATGTTCCTTACGAGGAAATTATCAAAGCACTTAACATGCTGCATAGCGCAGGTGTGAAATCCGTCGGTCTGATGACGCAGCCAATCTGATCCATCTCGCGATATTTGGGAACCGATAGTGTCAAAGGCAACCATAGAAAACGATAAGCTCAAGCGCGCGATAATCGTCTCAGTGATCCTGCATATCATTTTGATTGCAGTCCTGATTTGGAGTTCGTTTGACGAGCACATCGACGCCAGTGCTGGCGGCGGTGGGGGTTCGGCTATTGACGCGGTCATGGTCGACCCGGGTGCTGTTGTTCAGCAGTATAATCGTCAGCAACAGCAGCAGGCGAGCAGTAAACGTGCGGCTGAGCAACGCGAGAAACAGGCGCAGCAACAGGCTGAAGAGCTTCAGGAAAAACAGGCTGCTGAACAACAGCGTCTGAAGCAACTGGAGAAAGAACGCCTGGAAGCGCAGGAACAAGCGAAGCAACAAGCAGACCAGCAGAAACAGGCGCAAGAAGCCGCTAAAGAAGCACAGGAGCAACAGAAGCAAGCTGAAGCAGCGGCGGCGAAAGCCAAAGCAGACGCCAAAGCCCAGGCTGATGCTCAGGCAAAATCTCAGGCTGACGCCCAGGCGAAGGCTGCGGAAGAAGCGGCGAAGAAAGCTGCAGCTGATGCGCAAAAGAAAGCCACTGAAGAAGCAGCTAAAAAAGCCGCTGATGCAGAGAAAAAAGCAGCTGCTGAAGCCGCTGCTGCGGCGAAAAAATCTCAGCAGGAAGCCGAAAAGAAAGCCGCAGATGCTGCAGCGAAGAAAGCTCAGCAAGATGCTGAGAAGAAAGCTGCCGCTGAAGCCGCTAAAAAGGCTGCTGATGCTGAGAAGAAAGCAGCAGCAGAAGCTGCTGCTGCCGAGAAAGCTGCCTCTGAAAAAGCTGCGGCCGATAAGGCTGCTGCTGCAAAAGCTGCCGCTGATAAGAAAGCTGCTGCAGATGCTAAGAAAAAGGCTGCTGCTGAGAAAGCCGCGGCCGATAAAGCTGCCGCTGCGGGTGTTGACGATCTGTTTGGCGACTTGAGCTCAGGTAAGAATGCACCGAAAACTGGCGCAGGAGCGAAAGGTAATAGCGCAGCTGCGGCTGGAAAAGGGAATACTAAAAATAATGGCGCTTCTGGTGCTGAAATCAGTGGTTACGCAGGTCAGATAAAAGCAGCAATAGAAAGTAAGTTTTACCAGGACCCTGCCTTCAGTGGCAAGACCTGTTCATTGCGCATAAAACTGGCTCCTGATGGTTTACTTCTTGATATCAAATCAGAAGGTGGCGATCCGGCTCTGTGTCAGGCTGCCATTGCGGCAGCACGTCTGGCGAAGATTCCAAAGCCGCCAAGCCAGGACGTTTATGAAGCTTTCAAAAACGCGCCTATCGACTTTAAGCCACAGTAAAATTTTCCTCGCGAAAGTGGGGAAAACTAACCAGGCTGTGTCACAGGGTTTTGGTAGTTTTGTGTATTTGAGTTTGTTAACATTCTGCTAAATTATCGTGGGCTTTGGGTCCAGATAAGGGAGATATGATGAAGCAGGCATTTCGAGTAGCTTTAAGTTTTTTAATGCTGTGGGCAGCAGTACTGCACGCAGAAGTTCGTATTGAGATCACCCAAGGGGTGGACTCAGCACGTCCAATTGGTGTTGCGCCATTTAAATGGGGAGGCCCTGGTGCCGCGCCAGAAGATATTGGTGGCATCGTTGCTGCTGACTTACGTAATAGTGGCAAATTCAATCCACTAGATCGTTCACGCTTACCGCAGCAGCCTGGCTCCGCTCAGGAAGTGCAACCGGCCGCGTGGACTGCTCTGGGTATTGATGCCGTTGTTGTAGGCCAGGTTACACCAAACGGTGATGGCAGCTATACCGTTGCTTACCAGTTGGTTGATACTTCTGGTGCGCCTGGTACTGTGCTTGCGCAGAACTCCTACAAGGTGAACAAACAATGGATTCGCTATGCTGGCCATACCGCAAGTGATGAAGTGTTTGAGAAGTTGACAGGCATTAAAGGTGCGTTCCGTACGCGTATCGCTTATGTAGTGCAGACTAACGGCGGCCAGTTCCCGTATGAACTGCGCGTATCTGATTACGACGGCTACAACACCAATGTTGTCAAACGTTCTCCTGAACCGTTGATGTCACCAGCATGGTCTCCAGACGGCAGCAAACTGGCTTATGTAACTTTTGAAAGTGGCCGTTCTGCTCTGGTTATCCAGACTCTGGCGAATGGTGCAATTCGTCAGGTAGCTTCCTTCCCTCGTCATAACGGTGCGCCAGCATTTTCTCCAGACGGTAGCAAACTGGCCTTCACGCTATCTAAAACCGGTAGTATGAACCTGTATGTTATGGACATTGCTTCTGGTCAGATTCGTCAGGTGACTGATGGACGCAGCAACAATACAGAACCAACGTGGTTCCCGGATAGTCAGAATGTAGCTTATACATCTGACCAGGCTGGGCGCCCACAGATTTATAAAGTGAATATCAACGGTGGTGCTCCACAGCGTCTGTCCTGGGAAGGTCCTCAGAACCAGAATGCTGATGTGAGTTCCGACGGTAAGTTTATGGTGATGGTGAGCTCCAATAGTGGGCAGCAACACATCGCCAAACAGGATCTGGTAGCGGGTGGCGTACAAACTTTATCGTCAACGTTCCTGGATGAAACGCCAAGTCTGGCACCTAACGGCACGATGGTAATCTACAGCTCTTCTCAGGGGATGGGATCTGTGCTGAATCTGGTCTCAACAGATGGGCGTTTCAAAGCGCGTCTTCCGGCAACCGATGGTCAGGTTAAATCTCCTGCCTGGTCGCCGTATCTGTGATAATAAAATATTAAAGGATCAACGAAATGCAACTGAACAAAGTGCTGAAAGGGCTGATGCTGGCACTGCCTGTTATGGCAATTGCTGCGTGTAGTTCTAACAAGAGCGCCAACAACGAGAGCGGCGAAGGTATGCTGGGCGCCGGCACTGGTATGGACGCTAACGGTAGCAATGGCAACATGTCATCTGAAGAACAGGCTCGCCTGCAGATGCAACAGCTGCAACAGAACAACATCGTATACTTCGGTCTGGATAAATATGATGTTTCTTCTGAATTCGCTGCAATGCTGGATGCGCACGCTAACTTCCTGCGTAGCAACCCATCTTACAAAGTGACTGTAGAAGGTCATGCGGACGAACGTGGTACCCCGGAATATAACATTGCCCTGGGTGAGCGTCGTGCTAGCGCTGTTAAGATGTACCTGCAAGGTAAAGGCGTTTCTGCAGACCAGATCTCCATCGTTTCTTACGGTAAAGAAAAACCAGCTGTACTGGGTCATGACGAAGCGGCTTACGCTAAAAACCGTCGTGCCGTACTGGTTTACTAAGAGAACTGCATGAACAGTAACCTCAGACATCACTTGTTGAGTCTGTCGTTACTGGTTGGCATAGCGGCCCCCTGGGCCGCTACTGCTCAGGCGCCAATCAGTAGTGTCGGCTCAGGCTCGGTCGAAGACCGTGTCACTCAACTCGAGCGTATTTCTAACGCTCATAGTCAACTTTTAACCCAACTCCAACAACAACTCTCTGATAATCAAAATGATATTGATTCCCTGCGTGGTCAAATTCAGGAAAGCCAATACCAATTGAATCAGGTTGTTGAGCGTCAGAAGCAAATTTTATTGCAGATAGACAGCCTTGGTAGTGGTGGTGCAGCAGGACAAGCGGCCGGTAGCACCGATCAGGGAGCTGCAGCGGCAGCTACTCCTGATGCTGGTGCGGCCGCTGAAACACCAACTGCAGCCGCTCCAGTGCAAGGTGGTGACGCTAACAGTGACTACAATGCGGCTATTGCCATGGTGCAGGATAAGTCCCGTCAGGATGAAGCCCTTGCTGCATTTCAGAGTTTTGTTAAGAAGTACCCGGATTCAACTTACCAGCCAAATGCAAATTACTGGTTAGGTCAGTTGAATTATAACAAGGGGAAAAAAGATGATGCGGCGTTTTATTTTGCCTCTGTGGTGAAAAATTACCCGAAATCACCTAAAGCTCCAGATGCCATGTATAAAGTCGGTGTGATCATGCAAGACAAAGGCGATACTGCAAAAGCGAAAGCTGTGTATCAGCAAGTGATCAAACAATTCCCAAATACCGATGGCGCAAAGCAGGCTCAAAAACGTCTGAATGCGATGTAGCGTGTACGGCCTGACCAGATATTGCTGCTTTTCTGGTCAAGCCGAACAAAACACCAGCCATTAGGTGATCTTGATCGAAATTCTTGTTGCGTCAAAATCTTAAATCAGTAATATATGCCGCCGTTGCCAAGGGATATCAAACAAACCGAAAGTGACACGAAATTGGGTCGTTAGCTCAGTTGGTAGAGCAGTTGACTTTTAATCAATTGGTCGCAGGTTCGAATCCTGCACGACCCACCAATTTCGATTCAGTAAGTATTTGAAGAAGCAGTAAACCGCATTGCGGGGCGTTAGCTCAGTTGGTAGAGCAGTTGACTTTTAATCAATTGGTCGCAGGTTCGAATCCTGCACGCCCCACCAATTTCGATGCAGTAAGTTTTTGAAGAAGCAGTAAACCGCATTGCGGGGCGTTAGCTCAGTTGGTAGAGCAGTTGACTTTTAATCAATTGGTCGCAGGTTCGAATCCTGCACGCCCCACCACTTTATAAGTGGAATGTAATAAGTAAAGCGTGAAGGGTTTGAACCTGCAGCAGGTTCGAGTTGAGCAAAGCGAAACAGCGTTGCTTTAAACGACCCGAAGGGCGAGGCCACAGGCCGAGTAATCCTGCACGCCCCACCAGTTTTTAAAGTAGTACCGAAGTTTGGGTGATTAGCTCAGTTGGTAGAGCACCTCCTTTACACGGAGGGGGTCGGCGGTTCGAGCCCGTCATCACCCACCATTCGGGTCGTTAGCTCAGTTGGTAGAGCAGTTGACTTTTAATCAATTGGTCGCAGGTTCGAATCCTGCACGACCCACCAATGTAGAAAGGCGCCCTAAAGGCGCCTTTTTGCTATCTGCAATTCCAGGTTGAAATTAAATTCTCCACGACAATTCCGCCGTAATTCGCTATCTTGTTTAGCATACAAAACAACCGTGGCCATTTCTGGTAGATCTTCGCCAGAATAGTGCTAATTTGGTTAAGTCAGTCAAACGAGAAAGTACTATGAGCGTAATGTTCGATCCAGAAGCAGCGATTTATCCCTTCCCACCTAAACCACAGCCTTTGAGCGCGGATGAAAAGCAATTTTACCGTGAGAAAATCAAGCGTCTGCTGAAAGAGCGGAATGCTGTGATGGTGGCTCATTACTACACTGATCCTGAAATTCAGGCTCTTGCTGAAGAGACGGGAGGCTGTATCTCCGATTCTCTTGAGATGGCCCGTTTTGGGGCCAATCACCCAGCAACCACGTTATTGGTAGCCGGGGTGCGTTTTATGGGGGAAACCTCGAAAATCTTGAGCCCGGAAAAAACCGTTCTGATGCCAACTTTGAATGCAGAGTGCTCTTTGGATCTCGGCTGTCCAATTGAAGAGTTCAATGCTTTCTGCGATCAACACCCTGATCGCACAGTGGTGGTCTATGCTAATACTTCCGCAGCGGTAAAAGCGCGTGCAGATTGGGTTGTGACTTCCAGCATTGCAGTTGAATTAATTGAACATCTTGACAGTCTGGGCGAGAAAATTATCTGGGCACCGGACCGCCATTTGGGAAATTACGTTCAAAAGCAGACTGGTGCTGATGTGTTGTGCTGGCAAGGTGCGTGTATCGTGCATGACGAGTTTAAAACTCAGGCATTGACTCGCATGAAAGCGCTTTATCCTGACGCTGCGGTGCTTGTACATCCTGAATCCCCACAAGCCATTGTTGATTTAGCTGATGCGGTTGGTTCTACCAGCCAGTTGATTGCGGCTGCGCAAACATTGCCGCATAAGCAACTCATTGTGGCCACGGATCGCGGTATTTTCTACAAAATGCAGCAGGCGTGCCCGGATAAAGAATTGTTCGAAGCGCCGACAGCAGGAGAAGGTGCAACGTGCCGTACCTGTGCACATTGCCCGTGGATGGCAATGAACGGCCTGAAAGCCATCGCTGAGGGGCTGGAGCATGGCGGAGCGGCACACGAGATCCATGTTGATGCTGCGCTGCGTGAGGGAGCGCTGGTGCCTTTAAATCGAATGTTAGATTTTGCCGCTGAGTTGCGACGCAATATTAAGGGTAATGCGTAAGGGTATACCTTCAGGAGCGAATATGGACTTTTTTAGCACGCAGAACATTTTGGTTCACATACCCATCGGAGCAGGCGGGTATGATTTATCGTGGATTGAAGCGATCGGAACACTGGCGGGTTTACTCTGTATCTGGCTGGCAAGTCTTGAGAAAATTAGTAATTACGCATTTGGTTTAATTAACGTTACCCTATTTGCGATTATTTTCTTCCAGATTCAACTCTATGCGAGCCTGTTGCTACAGCTGTTCTTCTTTGCGGCTAATATTTATGGCTGGTATGCCTGGTCGAGACAAACCAGTGACAATCAGGCTGAACTCCATATCCGCTGGTTACCCTTGCCTAAGGCGCTGGCCTGGATTGTATTCTGTGTCGGCGCGATTGGGCTGATGACGATATTCATCGACCCGGTATTTGCTTTCCTGACGCGTACGGCAGTTTCAGTTATGCAGGCGCTGGGCCTGAATGTCACGATGCCTGATCTTCAGCCTGATGCGTTTCCATTCTGGGATTCTTGCATGATGGTGCTGTCCATTGTGGCGATGATTCTGATGACTCGTAAGTACGTCGAAAACTGGCTGCTTTGGGTGATCATTAACATGATTAGCGTAGTTATCTTTGCCTTACAGGGCGTCTATGCAATGTCGCTGGAATATTTGATCCTGACATTTATTGCGCTCAACGGTAGCCGCATGTGGATCAAAAGTGCGCATGAACGTGGTTCACGCGCGTTTTCCTAATCAGTGGTGATGATGGGCATGGCCATGATGGTCATGCTCATCATGCTCGTTTAAATCACAATCCTGCCCATGACAAAGCTGATACTCCATCTGTACCGTGGCATGCTCAATCTGATATTCCTCTTTTAAAAAATGGTGGATGCGCTCCAGCAGAGCATCGTGATCGTGCGGCGGTACCACCTGAACGTGCAAAGTCATCAACGGCTTCTCACCCACTAGCCAGATATGGACATGATGAACATTCCGTACTTCCGGAATGGTTCTGGTAAGTTTGCGTTTCAGTACCGGAATATCAAAAGCATGAGGTGCGCCTTCGAGAAGCTCATTAACGCTCTCTTTAAGCAAATTCCATGCGCTACGTAGCACCAGACACGAAACCAGGATGGAAAGGATAGGGTCAATAGGTGTCCAGCCTGTCCAAAGAATGATCAGTGCCGCAGCAATGGCTCCTACCGAACCTAACAAATCTCCCAAAACGTGCAGGGCTGCGGCGCGAACGTTAATATTTTTTTCTTCGTTTCCGCGATGCAAAATCCAGAACGAAAATAGATTCGCCAGTAACCCGGCAAACGCAATAATCAGCATCGTCCAGCCCGCTATGGGTTGCGGATGATAAAAACGGACTACAGCCTCCCAGACAATCAGAATGGTAATTACCACCAGAGCAATTGCATTCACAAAGGCTGCAAGTGTCGTCAATCTTAACCAGCCAAAGGTATGGCGAGTATTTGGTGGACGGCGCGCAAACTGTACTGCCAGCAAAGCCACCAGTAATGCCGCTGCATCTGTCAGCATATGACCCGCGTCAGCGAGCAGGGCAAGCGAGCCAGAAAGCACACCACCGATGACTTCGGCCACCATAAAAAGCGCTGTGACAGCAAAGGCCCACAGAAGGCGCCTGGAGTTGGAATCACTCGGGGTATGTTGATGTGTATGCGCCATGGTTCCTCTATATCCGTAAGGCAATAATGCGCTAATTATAACCACTAACATTGTTAACTTGCTGAATAACGCTCATAAAAAAGGAGAGCCTAAGCTCCCCCTTATCTTTCCGGGCTTAATTTACTGCGAGGTGCCGTCCACTTTTGTGTTCACGTCATCTCCGCTACCGGTTTCTACCTTTTTGTTCATATCCGGGCATTTCCCGTCCTTACACATCGAATTTTTATGGATTTCATCTTTGCTCATTCCATCGTTGGTCATACCGCTGCTGCTGGTTGAGCCATTAGGATGAAGCATGGTGCCGCTATTATTGATATTGCTGTTATCGACGTTTTTCGGTGCGAGATTCTGATTTGCATCTGGTGCAACCTGGCCTGCTTCGGCACTTGCGTTTGCCTGACCATTATTGCTCCCGCTAGTTTCAGCGGCCATTGCCAGACTGCTTGCTACAGAAAGGGTTGCTGTCAGGAAAAGTGCAGTTAATTTATTCATTTAATGCTCCTGTTATGGTCGTTATTGCTGGATAACTTCTTCCAACAGTGCACTGACTTTATTCTGTGCATGGTGCTTTTATCGGCTAAATATGTCAGCCAGGAAAGCTGCATCAGAATACAATTTTGCTAATTCAGTGTTTTTCAGTGTTAACAATTAAAAATTGTAGCGGGAAACCGTGTTTTTACCATTTTTTGGCGCTTTTTAGGTCGTTTCCAGGAATATTCTGCCTGAAGTGTAAAAGCCCGTTTACACTTTCGGTCTGAAGCGATAGATTGAAGGGATTGCAACTAAGCTAAATCTCAAGGCCATTCCCGGAAATATCATGAATTATCAGAATGACGACTTACGTATTAAAGAAATCAACGAACTTTTACCGCCAGTAGCGCTGCTCGAGAAATTCCCCGCCACTGAAAAAGCCGCCGCAACCGTAGCCGGCGCGCGCAAAGCGATTCATAAAATTCTGAAAGGAAATGATGATCGTCTGCTGGTTGTCATTGGCCCTTGCTCAATTCACGATATCAAAGCGGCGAAAGAGTATGGTGCGCGCTTGTTGACGCTGCGTGAAGAATTGCAGGGTGAGCTGGAAATCGTTATGCGTGTCTACTTCGAAAAACCACGCACAACGGTGGGCTGGAAAGGGCTGATCAACGATCCACATATGGACAGCAGCTACCAGATCAACGATGGCCTGCGTATTGCTCGTAAGCTACTGTTAGATATCAACGACTCAGGCCTGCCTGCGGCTGGTGAATTCCTGGATATGATTACCCCGCAGTACCTGGCGGACTTGATGAGCTGGGGTGCCATTGGTGCACGTACTACAGAATCTCAGGTTCATCGTGAACTGGCGTCTGGTCTTTCATGCCCGGTTGGCTTCAAAAATGGCACCGATGGCACCATGAAAGTTGCTATCGATGCGATCAATGCGGCTGGTGCGCCGCACTGCTTCTTGTCTGTGACCAAATGGGGCCACTCTGCCATCGTGACTACGAGCGGAAATGGCGACTGTCATATCATCTTGCGCGGCGGCAAAGAGCCAAACTACAGTGCAGCGCATGTTGCTCAGGTGAAATCCGATCTGCAAAAAGCGGGTCTGCCTGCCCAAGTGATGATCGACTTCAGCCACGCGAACAGCAGCAAGCAATTTAAGAAGCAAATGGAAGTGTGCGCAGATGTTTGTCAGCAAATTTCTGGTGGTGATGCCGCAATTACCGGTGTGATGATTGAAAGTCACCTTGTTGAAGGCAACCAGAACCTCGAAGGCAGCGAGCCGCTGGTTTATGGTAAGAGCGTCACTGATGCGTGTATCGGCTGGGAAGATACTGAAACTGTATTGCGCCAGCTAGCAGATGCGGTAAAAGCACGCCGCGGCTAAGCTTTAACGTGATAACAATAAAAAAGGCGTGGTTTTCACCACGCCTTTTTCACATCTAACGAATTACTTCGCTTTACCCTGGTTTGCTACCGCTGCGGCTTTGGCTGCGATTTCATCAGCATTACCCAGATAGTAGCGTTTCAGTGGTTTGAAGTTCTCATCGAACTCATATACCAGTGGCACGCCAGTTGGGATATTCAGCTCAAGAATTTCATCTTCGCTCAGGTTATCAAGGAATTTAACCAATGCGCGCAGGGAGTTACCGTGAGCGGCAACAATTACACGCTCGCCGCTTTTCATGCGTGGCAGAATGGTTTCGTTCCAGTAAGGAATAACGCGATCGATAGTCAGCGCCAGGCTTTCCGTTACTGGCAGTTCTTTATCGGTCAGGCTTGCATAACGTGGGTCATGGCCAGGGAAGCGTTCGTCATCACGCGTCAGTTCTGGAGGCGTGATCGCAAACCCACGGCGCCATTGCTTAACTTGCTCATCACCGTATTTCTCAGCAGTTTCCGCTTTGTTCAGACCCTGAAGTGCACCATAGTGGCGCTCATTTAGCTTCCAGGATTTCTCAACTGGCAGCCATGCCTGATCCAGTTCATCGAGGATATTCCACAGTGTATGGATGGCACGTTTCAGCACTGAAGTGTAAGCAAAGTCGAAAGAGTAGCCTTCATCTTTCAGCAGTTTACCCGCAGCTTTCGCTTCAGTTTTACCTTTCTCAGATAGATCAACGTCATACCAACCGGTGAAGCGGTTTTCATTGTTCCACTGGCTTTCACCGTGACGAACCAGAACCAGCTTAGTAACAGCCATAGTTTACTCCTTAATAAGCCTGCGATTAATGATAACGATTATCATTATATTGCCGCGAAGGGGCAAGCGGCAATGCTAAACGTTTAACATAGCGAAAAAGAGTGTGGAGTGTAAGGTGGATGTGAATGGTTGTTATATTTTTGTCGCTAAATGGCGGGAAATCCAGCGATCGGGATAAGAATCGCCCTCCATTGCGGAGGGCGAGAAGTTTAAAGCGTAATAAATTCGTATTCTGTAATGCTCAAATATTCATTATCTGGCTGTAACCAGCAATCGGGTTGCGGCCATTCAGGATGATTTGGGCTATCCGGCAGGAATTCACTTTCCAGTGCCAGACCCTGGTAAGCACTGTAAGTACCTTGTTCTCTTGCAGGTGTTCCGTCCAGGTAATTGCCGCTATAAAACTGCAGGGCAGGGGCCGTGGTGTAGACCGTCATTTGCAGTTTATTATCGCTCGACCAGACATGCGCCGCGGCCTGGCTTGCATCGCCTTGCGCCTGCAACAAGAAAGCGTGGTCATAGCCTTTCACCAGTACCTGATCGTTATCTTTCAGGAAATCCTTGGCGATAGTTTTTGGCGTGCGGAAATCAAAACCTGTGTTCGTAACATCGGCAAGACCAGCTTGTGGAATACCGTTGCTGTCGACCGGTAAATAGCTATCTGCCAGCAGTTGAAGGCGATGTTGACGAATATCGTTTTGCTTACCATCAAGATTGAAATAAGCGTGATTAGTCAGGTTTACCGGGCATGGTTTACTGGTTTTGGCACGGAATTCGATGGTGATGCAGTTATCTTCGGTAAGCGCATAACGCGCAGTTGCGCGCAATTCGCCGGGGAATCCCTGGTCGCCGTCTTGAGAATCAAGTGTATATAGCACCTCATGCTCATTCTGGCGCACAATCCGCCAGCGGCGTTTATCAAAACCATCAGGCCCACCATGCAACTGATGCGCGCCCTGATTTGCTGTCACCTTAACAGTGACGCCATCGCGCTCAAACTGGCTGTTCGCAATGCGGTTGGCATAACGGCCAACTGTTGCGCCCAGATAAGCTGCCTGATTGAGGTAATCTTCAGGTGTTTCGCAACCAAGCAGTGTTTCACGCACGGTTCCATCTTTCATTGGCACACGGCATGACAACAGGGTTGCGCCCCAGTCCATTACGGTGACCATCAGCCCTGTGCTATTGCGCAGGGTGGAGATGCGGAAGGGTTGCCCGTCGGGTGCGAGCTGTGGAGTCTCTTTTAGCATTGGCCAGCACCCTCTGAAGGTTTGCACACATAGAAGGTTTCTTTGATACCGGTTTTTGCTTCGTACTGTTTTTCGACAGCCTGTTTAACCGCTGGTACCAAATCTTCCGGAATCAGCGCCACGATACAGCCACCGAAGCCGCCGCCGGTCATACGCACACCGCCTTTGTCGCCGATAGTCGCTTTGACGATTTCAACTAAAGTATCAATCTGCGGCACGGTAATTTCGAAATCATCGCGCATAGAAGCGTGAGATTCAGCCATCAGCACGCCCATACGTTTTAGATCACCTTTTGCCAGCGCATCAGCGGCCTCTACGGTACGGATGTTTTCAGTCAGGACGTGGCGTACGCGTTTCGCAACAATCGGGTCAAGTTCATGAGCCACTTCATTAAACTTGGAAAGCTCAACATCGCGTAGTGCTTTCTGCGTAAAGAAACGCGCACCGGTTTCGCATTGCTCGCGGCGTGTATTGTATTCACTGCCTACCAGAGTACGTTTGAAGTTACTGTTGATAATGACGACAGCAACGCCTTTGGGCATCGACACCGCTTTAGTGCCGAGCGTGCGGCAATCAATCAGCAACGCGTGATCTTTTTTGCCTAACGCTGAAATTAACTGATCCATGATGCCGCAGTTACAGCCGACAAATTGATTTTCAGCTTCCTGGCCATTTAAGGCAATTTGCGAGCCATCAAGCGACAGGTGATAAAGCTTCTGGAACACAGTACCTACCGCGACCTCCAGAGAAGCGGAAGAACTCAAGCCCGCGCCCTGTGGCACGTTACCGCTGATCACTAGATCGGCACCGCCAAAGTTTTTATCGCGCTTTTGTAAATGCTTAACGACACCGCGAACATAGTTGGACCACTGCTGTGTGTCATGGCTCAGAATGGGTTTATCCAACGAGAATTCATCCGTTTGGTTATCGTAATCTGCAGCAATCACGCGTACCAGACGGTCATCACGTTTCGCGCAACTGATCACCGTCTGGTAATCAATAGCGCAAGGCAGCACAAAACCGTCGTTATAATCAGTGTGTTCGCCAATCAGGTTAACCCGGCCTGGAGCCTGAATTGTATGGGTCGCCGGATAACCAAATTGTTCGGCGAAGAGGTGTTGGGTTTTATCTTTCAGACTCATTTTTATTCTCCGGATTGGCGAAAGTGAATATCGGATACGGCACGCAAGCGTTCTGCGGCTTGCTCTGCGGTTAAATCACGTTGGGTTTCAGCCAGCATTTCATAGCCGACCATGAATTTACGCACTGTTGCGCTACGCAGCAGCGGCGGATAGAAGTGAGCATGCAACTGCCAGTGACCATTTTCTTCACCATTAAACGGTGCACCGTGCCAGCCCATGGAATACGGGAATGAGCACTGGAAAAGGTTGTCGTAACGGCTGGTCAGTTTTTTTAGCGCCAACGCCAAATCGCTGCTTTGCCCGGCGCTAAGATCGGTGATGCGTAGAATATGTGTTTTTGGCAGTAGCAACGTTTCGAACGGCCACGCCGCCCAGTACGGCACCACGGCAATCCAGTGTTCAGTTTCTACCACCGTACGGCTACCGTCTTTAAGCTCACGCTGCGCGTAATCGACCAACATCGGTGAGCCATTTTTGGCAAAGTATTCGCGCTGCAGCACATCTTCACGCGCCACTTCGTTTGGCAGGAAGCTGTTTGCCCAAACCTGGCCGTGCGGATGGGGGTTGGAGCAGCCCATAGCAGCGCCTTTGTTTTCAAAAACCTGTACCCACGGATAGGTTTTACCCAAGTCCGCAGTCTGTTCTTGCCAGGTTTTGACCACTTCTTCCAGTGCTGGCACGGAAAGTTGCGGTAGCGTTTTGCTGTGATCTGGGGAGAAGCAGATAACCCGACTGGTACCGCGAGCGCTTTCACAACGTAAAAGTGGATCGCTGTTTTCAGGTGCATCTGGGGTGTCTGTCATCAATGCAGCAAAGTCGTTAGTAAAAACAAAGGTACCGGTATATTGCGGATTTTTATCACCAGTGACGCGCGTATTTCCAGGACACAGGAAACAATCCGGATCGTGCGTCGGTAATGTTTCCTGTGATGGTGTTTCCTGGGCTCCCTGCCAAGGGCGCTTAGCCCGATGTGGAGAGACCAGAATCCATTGTCCGGTTAGTGGGTTAAAACGGCGATGTGGATGATCCACCGGGTTAAACTGCTCCATCACATTTCCTTAGTCTGGATAACCTTGAGGATGGCGAGACTGCCAGCGCCAGGTATCATCTGCCATTTCTTGCAGAGTACGGCTGACACGCCAGTTAAGTTCGTTGTCGGCTTTGGTTGCATCAGCCCAGTAAGCGGGAAGATCACCATCACGACGCGGGGCAAAGTGGTAATTCACCGGTTTTCCGCAAGCGGTACTGAAAGCGTTGATAACGTCCAGCACGCTGCTGCCGATACCTGCACCGAGGTTATAGATATGCACGCCAGGCTTGCCTTGTAGGGTTTGCATTGCTGCAACATGGCCATCGGCAAGATCCATAACGTGAATGTAGTCGCGCACGCCAGTACCGTCTTGGGTTGGGTAATCGTTACCAAAGACTGCCAGTGAATCACGACGTCCTACTGCAACCTGCGCAATGTACGGCATCAGATTGTTTGGAATACCTTGCGGGTCTTCACCCATATCGCCTGACGGATGTGCACCGACCGGGTTGAAGTAACGCAGCAATGCCACGCTCCAGTTCGGCTGGGCTTTTTGCAAATCAGCCAGAATCTGTTCAACCATTAACTTGCTGCGGCCATATGGGCTTGCAGGTGTGCCGGTTGGGAAGCTTTCAACGTAAGGGATTTGTGGCTGGTCGCCATAAACTGTGGCGGATGAGCTGAAGATGAAGTTGGTGACATTAGCCGCGCGCATGGCAGAAATCAGGCGCAAGGTGCCGGTAACGTTGTTGTCGTAATATTCCAGCGGCTTGTTAACCGATTCGCCAACGGCTTTGAGCCCGGCAAAATGAATTACGGCATCAATTTGGTGATCGTGGAAAATTTCTGCCAGCAATGCTTCATCACGGATATCGCCGTCAATGAACAGAGGGTGTTTGCCGCCAAGACGTTCAATTACTGGCAGCACACTACGTTTGCTATTACACAAATTGTCCAGAATGACGACATCATGACCATTTTGCAGCAGTTGCACGCAGGTATGACTGCCAATGTAACCGCTACCACCTGTTACCAATACTCTCATTTTGCTCTCCATTACGCGTATGGTATGTATTAAACATAGCATAACAGAGATGGCAAAAGTGTGACATGGGATAAATTAGTGGAATCGTTTACACTGATATTTCAACAGCGCTCTGTAGTAGCAAAAATGATTATAAAACAAATGGTAGCTATGAGCAGGCTGCGGGTTGTCTGAAAGTAGGGTGGCTAAACGAAAACGCCGCCACCCCGACGAAAAGGGCTTTATCGTTCAGGGGCTATAAATCTTCAAACTCGTAACGATAAGCATCGCCATCGGCAACGAAAGTCAGCCGCTTAGTAATGCATTCAGGCGCGTCTTCGGCATGGTGAGAGACAAATAGCAGTTGCGTTTCCCCTTCACCAATCAATATATCAATGAAGCGGCGTACTAACTGACGGTTCAATGGGTCGAGCCCTTGTAGAGGTTCATCCAGAATCAATAACGTTGGGTGTTTAACCAACGCACGGGCAATCAACGCGAGACGTTGCTGGCCCCATGACAGACTGTGGAATGGCGCATCAGCGATAGCGTTATCCATGCCGAGCATGTTCAGCCACTCGCGGGCAAGTTTCTGCTGGCGGTCCGAAACAGCCTGATAAATGCCAATCGAATCAAAATAGCCCGACAGCACAACGTTGCGCACCGTGGTGCTGACGCGGTAGTCCAGATGCAAATTGCTGCTGACATAACCGATGTGCTTTTTGATATCCCAGATGGTTTCACCGCTACCACGGCGGCGGCCAAACAGCGTCAAATCATTACTGTAACCCTGCGGATGATCGCCCGTTATCAGACTCAATAATGTCGATTTACCCGCTCCGTTCGGGCCGACGATTTGCCAGTGTTCGCCTGGGTTTACCGTCCAGGAAAGCTTATGCAGGATCGGCCTGTCGTTATATTCCACAACGCCGTCGCGCAGAATAATCCGTGGCTGATCTTCCGGCAGTGTGTAGCGCGCGCTCGGATCGTCCGCTTCGGGCAGCGCAACGCCCGCCAGTTTTTCACTGTGCGCGAGTTGGGCAATCAGCGCCTGTTCAAGGAGTTTTTGTTTTTCGCCGACTTCAATCAGTGCGCAATCGGCCAGCACGCCAGCGTGCTGCACAAAATCAGGGATTTCATCGAAGCGGTTAAGCACCAGTACAACGGTATAACCTTGCGTGCTCAGTTCGCCCAATAATCCGGCCAACTGTTCGCGGGATTTCACGTCCAGCCCGTCAAACGGTTCATCAAAAATCAGCAAATCTGGCTGCGGCATCAGCGCCTGGCAGAGCAAGGTTTTGCGTGTTTCACCCGTCGACAGGTATTTAAAGCGGCGAGTCAGTAATGGGGTAATGCCAAAAAGCTGCGCAAGTTTCTGGCAGCGGTTTTCATCTTTGACTTCATCCTGAATAATTTCCGCCGTCGTGCGGCCTGTATCGTCTTCGTCAGGGCTCAACAGGTCAGTGTTATTGCGCTGCCATTCATCGCTGACTAATTTTTGCAGTTGTTCAAAGGAAAGATGAGCAATGCGCGAAAATGAACTCTCGCGTTTGCCTTTCTGCACGGGAAGGGAGCCTGCAAGTGCGCGGGCGAGGGCTGATTTCCCACTGCCGTTGGCACCCACAAACGCCCAGCTTTCACCGGCGCGAATGGTTAAGTCATTGAGGGCCAGAGTTCGGGTGTCGCTAAGGTGAAAGATCCCTTGCGAAATTTGCAACGTCGACATAGTTCATCCCATTTTTTGCAGTCATTAAACTCAGATTTACGGATTGCCTGTCTTGTTGTCAATTCGCCAGTTTTATTTAGCACAGAGTGGCGATAATCACGCGATCGGCATTAAAAAATGCTATGACTTCAGCACCTTCTACCAGTTGCTGGGTTTCCACTACATTATTTGGAACGGTAGCACAAAGCGTTTGTCCATCAGGTAATTGCACCAGAACTTCGCTTTGTTCCGCACCTTGCTGAATATTGCTGACAATGCCGGTGAGTTGGTTTTCTGCGCCACTTGCACGTTTTGCATCGGTGGTGATTTCTACCCACGGTGCTTTAATCAGCACTAGGACTTCTTTGCCTTCGCTCAAACCCAGGCGTTCTGCGCTTTGACGGGTAATTGCTGCTTGTAAGCGCGTCGAACCATCAGCCAGCAATATATCAACATGTTGCTGAACTTTTTCACTGTCACGGTGCAGCACGGTGCCAAAAAGCTGATTACGGGCGCTGGTTTGCAATGAAAATCGTGAGATTGCCGCGAGTAGACTATCGAGCGGCAGCGCGTCATCACGCAGTACATCAAAAGCTTTTTGTTGGATTTGCGCCAGCAGTTCATACAGTTGGATAAGACGTTCGCCATAGCGTGTCAGTATCGCGCCTCCGCCACCTTTACCGCCTGTTGCTCGTTCAACTAATGTCTCGTCGCTTAACTGATTCATCTCGTTGATAGCATCCCAGGCACTTTTGTAGCTGATGCCCGCAAGCTTTGCACCCTGGCTAATTGAGCCGGTATGTTGTATTTGTTTAAGTAGCGCGATACGACGTGGATCGGCGAACAGCCGCTGCTGGAGTTTCAGCGTCAGTAAAATTTCAGCTTGCATAACCTCTCCGCAATAATGAAAACGCCATTTTCCTCTATTGCGCGGGGTTGGGCAAATCGCACAAAAGGAGAGTGCGTTTTTCTGTCAGCTCGTTAGAATAGCCGCTCTCACTTTTGTTGGAGGCATCCATGTTAGAGTTATTGAAAAGCTTGGTGTTTGCCGTGGTCATGGTGCCAATCGTTATGGCGGTGATCCTCGGTCTTATCTATGGATTGGGTGAAGTCTTTAACGTCTTCTCAAAAGTCGGTCATCGCGACCAACCGAAACAAAACCATTGATTTTCTAACGCCCGCTGATGCGGGCGTTTTCTTTATACTCTATACAACTCAGTTAAGTTCATTAGAAGTTCAGTAACGGCAGCACCGTCGGTATTTGCGACAGCAGGTAAAGCACCAGCCCGATTGCCCCCCCAACCAACGTGCCGTTAATACGGATAAACTGTAAGTCTTTACCAATATTCAATTCGATTTGCCGCGACATATCCTGCGCATCCCAACTTTTGACCGTGTCGCTAATATGGCGAGTCAGGAACGCAGCAAACTCAGGAGCAACCTTTTGTACTGCCTGTTCCAGATGCTCGTTTAATGAAGCGCGTAACGCGCTGTCAGCAACCAACGTTTCCCCAAGCCACTGTCCAGCCTCAGCAATTCGCTGTTTCACTCGCGAGTCCTCAGCATTAACATCAACCTTCAGCCATTGCCGTAAATCGCCCCAAAGTTCGCCCAAATAGCGGTTAAACGCCTCATCCTCTTTCAAATAACTCTTAATGTTGTCTGCTTTTTCCGCCATCTGAGGCGAGTGTTTAAGATTCTCAATGAGCTTTAATGTGGCGCGATCAAATGCCTGGCGGATCTGGTGGCCTTGATCGTGACTGATATCATCGAGAAATGAGTTCACCGCATTGGAAACCAGCTCTGCACTGTGCTCCCCGAGCCATTCTGTTGGTAACAATTTAGCTTTACGCGGGTGCTCCGTTTCTAGCCAGCGCACAATCTGGTGGGCAATAAACGCCCGCGTACTGTCACGTTTAATCAGTGCCAGCATTTGAGCAATCACAGCATCAAGCAGTTCCTGATGGCGGTTATTTTTGGTCAGGCTTTCCAGCAACAGAGCACTTGAATGCGTTAAATCGACTTTATCAATGGCCTTATGCACCGCCTGGCGAATCAAGCGCTGGATACGCGCATCGTCTGTTAAGTCCAAAAATGCGCTCATCACTTGCAGCAGATGCTGACCAACGCGCTGTGCATTGTCGGGCTTGCTAAACCACTGGCCAATCATATGCGCCGGTTCGTGTCGGCGAATCAGCGTTATTAGTGATTGAGTATCAAGAAATTTTTCCTGCACAAAGACACCCAGGTTTTCACCAATGCGGTCTTTGTTGCGCGGAATAATCGCCGTATGACGGGAAATAAAGGGGATTGGCACGCGATGAAACAATGCGGTAACGGCAAACCAGTCAGCGAGTGCACCTACCATAGCGGCTTCAGCAATCGCTTTTAAGCCGCTAACCCAGAATCCCGGTGGCAAAAAGAGGGTTATCACAAAAGTCACAGCCGCAATCAGCAGCAAGGAAAGCGCAAGGCGCTTGGTGCGTTTCAGTTCAGTCATTTTCTCCATTAACTAAGCATAGAACGGTGAGGGCTGAAGCGGTAGGGCAAATGTGGGTTGCGATTCATCTTGATCTGTTTCGGCTAATTAAATTCTCCACCTCTTCAAATCGTTATAAGAATCTGCCTGCAAGTGACTTGATCGGCTCGTTCATTTAACGATACTGTATATATATACAGTAAATTGTTCGTATGGGATTCAAAATGTCGCAAACGTTTTTAATTTTTTATCAATCAACGACGTATGGAGAATGACTATGGCAGCCTTTCCATCACCTGCACAGGACTATGCTGAAAAGGGCATCGATCTTCATGAGTTACTGGTTAAGCGTCCTGCTGCTACATACTTCGTGCGCGCATCTGACGATTCGATGAAAGAGGGCGGTATCGGCAATGGTGACCTGCTGGTAATCGACAGTGCAAGAACTGCGGTGCATAACAACATTGTCATTGCGGCGATTAATGGCGAATTTGTCGTCAGACAACTACAGCTCAGGCCTGTGATTCAATTGACTCCGCTTAATCGTTCTTTCCAGCCCATTCGTCTCGGTGAAGAAGCGCTGGAGATATTTGGTGTTGTGACTTACGCCATTAAACAGATGAGTTAATGATGTTTGCCCTGGTCGATGTAAATAGCTTCTATGCCAGCTGTGAAACGGTTTTTCGACCCGACCTGAAAGGGAAACCGGTGGTGGTGTTAAGTAACAATGATGGGTGCGTGGTGGCCTGCAACGCTGAGGCTAAAAACTGTGGTGTACAAATGGGTGGTCCCTATTTCAAACAGAAGGAACTCTTTCATCACTATGGTGTTACTGCTTTTAGTAGCAACTACGAGCTGTATGCCGATATGTCCGAACGGGTGATGACAACGCTGGAAGAAATATGCCCGAGCGTTGAAAAGTATTCTATTGATGAAGCATTTTGCTATTTCTCGGACGTGCATAATTGCCGCAACCTGGCGGAGCTAGGGCGGCATATCCGCGCCACGCTTTTGCTATATACCCACTTGACCGTAGGCGTGGGTATAGCTCCGACAAAAACTCTCGCTAAACTTGCGAACCATGCAGCGAAGAAATGGCAGATACGAACAGGAGGAGTGGTTGATCTGTCTGGTGTCGACCTGCAACGTAAACTGATGGCGAAACTGGCAGTCAGTGAAGTATGGGGAATTGGTCGTCGGATTAGCAAAAAGCTCGACGCCATGGGTATCAAAACTACCTTACAACTTGCAGAGACTGACATTCGTTTTATACGCAAACACTTCAGCGTGGTTCTTGAGAGAACGGTACGTGAACTACGTGGGGAATCTTGTTTGGGATTTGAAGAGTTTGTGCCAACGAAACAAGAGATCATCTGTTCTCGTTCGTTTGGGGAGCGTCTTACTGAGTACGAACACATGCGTCAGGCGCTGTGTAGCTATGCGGCACGTGCCGCAGAAAAACTGCGGGCTGAACATCAGTATTGCCGCCATATTTCGGCTTTCGTCAAAACATCACCATTCTCAGCAAATGAACGTTATTACGGTAACCAGGCGATGGTGAAACTCCTGACTCCGACGCAGGATACGCGCGACATTATCGCTGCGGCTACCTGCTGTCTGAACGGCATTTGGCGAAACGGCCTCCACTATCAAAAAGCTGGGGTTATGCTAGGCGACTTTTTTAGTCAGGGGGTGGCACAGCTCAACCTCTTTGATGAGAATCCGCCTCGAGCCAACAGTGAAGCTCTTATGCAGGTCATTGATGATATTAATAATAAGAAGGGTAAAGGGACTCTGTACTTTACTGGGCAGGGGATTGAGCAACCGTGGAAAATGAAAAGAGCAATGCTCTCACCACGTTATACCACGCGTTATTCAGATTTGCTGAGAGTGTAACAAGGGGGAGGTAGTGCCCGGAGAGTTTCTCTCTACTCAAAATACAGACATAAAAAAGCAGCCATACAGGCTGCTTTTTAAGATGTTACTGGTCGGCACGGAGAGATTCGAACTCTCGACCCTCGCCACCCCATGACGATGCGCTACCAGGCTGCGCTACGTGCCGAAGCATGAAAAATAATACTACTTATCTGGCGATCGTTTGCAAGATGGCTTATTGCTAACTGGTTCATAAATATACAATCAGTTGGCAATAAAGCGCTTCTCATCCGTCAGCACTTGCAGCAATAACCCAAGCTGTGGCTTGGTTTCTTTGATGCTTTCGCCTTTCAGATCATACATCCGATAGTTGCCATTGTTATCAAGCACCAGCGTCATGGTCGGCAAAGTAATCGCAAGGCTGTTGTTATCAGCACCAACCACCCAGTTATTACGGCGTGTCGCGGCAAACAAGTCTTCACCTTGTGAATATTCATTCGCTGGGTTTTTGACATGAAGCAGGCGCTGCATCAGCGTTGTCATGACATCCTGGTGATCGGTGAGCTTCGTAATGGTCTGCGCAGGTGTGCCCGGCCAATGGATAACCAGTGGCACCTGAATTCGTGAACGTGACCATGCGAAGGAGTCTTGCTGCTCTTTACCAAGAGGTACACCGTGGCCTGCGGTAATAATCACCACTGTATTCTGGAGCTTACCTGAGGCTTCTAGCGCATCAAGTACACGTTTGATTTGCTCATCAACGTTACCAGCTGCGCGCGCATAGCGGCGCGCAAAGGCTTGCTGATTAGTATCTGCCGTGATGCTGGTGCCGTTAAAGGCAACCCATGAGAACCAACGATTGTCATCAGATGCGTACTGTGTCAGCCAGTTAATCCATTGCGAGGCTGTTTGTCCATCAGATTGGCTCTGTGCTGAAGGCAAAGAGAAGTCAGACAACAGGGCCTGGCGGTACATTGACGAGTCAAAACCATCGGAAGCGAACAGCCCCAATTGATAACCTTGTTGGTTCAATGCAGTAATTAATGCTGCTGGGATTCGGGCTGATAAAACACCATCCATATAGGCAGGCGAAATCCCATAGAACAGGCCAAAAATACCGCTGTCGGTACCGTTACCTGCACTCATATGTTGCTTGAAGTTAATGTTACTGGCCGCAAACTCGTTAAGATTCGGCAGGTTTTTCGGCGCGTATTCAGCGTTCAGACCATCGACGGTAATCAGCAATACATTGTGGCCCGCGCCCATATCACGGAATTGCAGATCGCTCAGTGGGTACTGTACTGATACAGCTTCAGGATTACCCTGTTCCACCAGTCGACGTTGGTACTCTTTCGCATCCAGCAGGCCATGTTTTTCGAGGAAACGACGGGCTGTCATTGGATAGGAGAGCGGCAAGTTGGCACGCTGCATGGTAACCGGGCGATAGAAATTCGCATCAGCCCAGATATACATAATATGGCTGCTGAAAAATGCGACAAAAAACAGCACAACAACAGGTTTTGCATAGTGTTTACGACGCCCCAGGCTGCGCAGTTTCTGCCAGCTCCAGGTCGCAAACAGCATTTCAATCAATAAAATGACCGGTACGCTGATAAACATCAGCTGCCAATCTCGCGCCATTTCACTCTGGTCGGGGTTAATCACCAGTTCCCAGACAATCGGATTAAGATGGAGATGGAAGCGAGTAAAGACTTCGCTGTCGATAAGCAGAAGTGTCATGCCTGCGGTAGCAAGCGCAGCCGAGATAAAGCGCATCAGGCGCTGTGACATCACAACGAAGGTCAGCGGGAAGAGAATCAGCAGGTAAGTGGCGAAAACCACAAAACTAAAATGACCGATAACACTCAGCCAGGAGTAGATACGACCCGTGAGTGTTGCCGGCCAGTCAGCGACAAATAGATAGCGGCTACCCAGCAGCGTTGCCAGCAGGATATTGAACAGGGCGAACCAATGTCCCCAACTGACCATCTGGGAAACTTTTTCGCGGTAGCGCTGACGATTCGTCACCATAACGTGTAACTACAATCCCTTAATGAGCTTTGTCTTCGCTCACGGAGGCTTGCAGTGCCTCTGCGAAAGAGCGAGCCAGTGAGCGGCGTTGAGCAGAAGCTACACTGGTATTAATCAGGTTGGTGACCATATTTCCCAGCACCATCAGGGAAAGATCGGTTGGCGTTTGGTGCTTTTCCAGCACGCTCGCCAGTTCACTCAACAGTTCTTCGACGCGTTCGTCACTATAACGGGATATTTGTGGCATAAATTAACAATCAATTAGATTCAGGAAAGGGCGTTATCTTACCGTAGAAGGACCTGTTTTTCTGCTTTTTTATCTTTCCCCGTCATACTTCAAGCTGCACGTGCGTTGGCTGCCTTCGCTCACCCGAATTATTTAGGGGAGGTTGCACTAGGCTACTGGCAATGGTTGAATACCGCCGGGTCTAAAAGGAGAGTTTATCATGAGTCTGGATATCAACCAGATTGCCTTACACCAGTTGATCAAACGCGGCGAACAGACACTTGAAGTCGTGCTGCGTGATTCTCTGTTGGCAACGAACGGCGCCGTAGAAGAAATGATGGCCGAATTGCACCGCGTATATAGTGCAAAAAATAAAGCATATGGTCTGTTCAGCGAAGAGAGTGAATTAGCAGAAGCGCTGCGTTCACAGCGAAAAGGTGATGAGGATTTCCTCGCCTTCAGCCGCGCTGCGACCGGCCGTTTGCGTGATGAGCTGGCAAAATATCCATTTGCTGATGGCGGCATTGTGCTGTTTTGCCAATATCGTTACCTGGCGGTGGAGTATTTACTGGTCGCAGTGCTGAACAATTTAAGCAGCATGCGCGTCAACGAAGAGCTGGATATCAGTTCCACGCACCATCTGGACATCAACCACGCCGATATCGTGGCGCGTATCGATCTGACCGAATGGGAAACTAACCCGGAATCCACGCGTTACCTGACTTTCCTGAAAGGGCGAGTGGGGCGCAAAGTGTCCGATTTCTTTATGGATTTCCTCGGTGCAAGCGAAGGTTTAAACGCCAAAGCGCAAAACAAAGGTTTATTGCAAGCGCTGGACGATTTCACCAGCGAAGCACAACTGGATAAAAACGAACGTCAGGCCGCACGTCAGCAGGTTTATGCCTACTGCAATGAACAACTTCAGGCGGGAGAAGAGATCGAACTTTCTTCCCTTGCAGACGAGTTACCCTGGGCTGTTGACGACAAAAACTTCCAGCAGTTTACCGCTGATAAAGGCTATGAACTGGAAGAAAGTTTCCCTGCTGACCGTGGCACATTGCGCCAGTTAACCAAATTTTCCGGTAGCGGTGGTGGGTTGACGATCAGTTTTGATGCGATGCTACTTGGTGAGCGTATTTACTGGGATCCGGCGACTGACACGTTGACCATTAAGGGCACGCCACCGAATTTGCGCGACCAGTTACAGCGCCGCAGTTCTGGAAAATAGCCATAAAAAAACCCGCCGAGGCGGGTTTTTTTTCGAACTAAATTCGCAATTAAGCGCGAACGAAGTCGATGTGAGCCAGTTTCGGCTTGAACGGGTGACGCTGAACAGCCTGAACTTTAACTTTAACTTCTTTACCGTCTACAACCAGAGTCAGAACTTCTTCGTAGAAACCTGGTTTAGCTTGCAGGTTCATTACGTTGTCGTGATCCAGTTCGATTGAGATCGCAGCTTCGGAACCACCATAGATGATTGCCGGGAATTTGTTAGCTGCACGCAGGCGGCGGCTCGCACCCTTGCCCTGCTCTTTGCGTTCTACTGCATTGATAGTAAACATTAACTGTTTCTCTCTTAAATAATCCTGTTACAGGCGACCCAGCAACAGGTAAGTGATCTGCTTTGCGGATGCAAAAGCGGGCGGGATTATAGCCATATCTGGCCCCAGCTTCAATGAAAAGAACCTTTAGCCACGCAATTCATTCGCGCGACGGAAGCGTCCTTCATAATCAAATACCTTTTCTCGCACATTCCAGAAGTTGCCGTTCTTGCGTGCGACGACAAAATCCGGGTGGCGGAGCGCAGATTGCTGAGCCACAACATCAGCGGCGTTTATCCAGCGTAGCGGCACGCCTGGCGTACGGCTGTGTGGCCGAATAAACAGTTGTTCAAACGCCATTCGCTGGGCGGGTGTTTGCAGACGGAAGCGCTCGCTAACATCGGCACCGTCTTCATCAAAATAGGTAATCTTCAGCCAGTCACCTTTTTCGTCACCACCGTGTTGCAGTGTCATTCCGCCACAGCGCAGCACCAGAGCATCTTTCAATTTCAGCGCGGCTTTTAACATATCGTCGGGATCGACCAGAACATGGTCGCACTGGTGGCAGCGACGGGCGGCAATATCGTTCTCTGCGTTACATTGCGGGCAATTTTTGAAACGGAAGCGAAAATCACATTGTTCGCGCGTGCCGTCGTCATCTTCAAACCAGCCCTGGCAGCGGCGACCAAAGTGTTCAATTAACGTGCCGTCGCTGGTGGTTTTTCCCCAGAAGGTGTTAGCAAAACCGCAGGAAGGGCAGAAAACCTGCACCGGCACATTATCGCTTTTACCTTTCGCTCCCCCCACTTCTGGAGTGAAGAGGTCGTGGGGATTTCCTGCGTAATCCAGTATCAAGCAATCTTTTTTACCCGGTGCCAGGCGCAAACCACGACCAACAATTTGTTGATAAAGGCTGACGGACTCTGTTGGGCGCAAAATAGCAATCAAATCGACATGCGGTGCGTCAAAGCCGGTGGTGAGCACGGAAACGTTAACCAGGAAACGGAATTGCTGGTTTTTAAACGCCTCTATTAATGTATCGCGTGCGGGGCCTGGTGTGTCGGCGGTAATTAATGCCGCGTCGTTTGAAGGCAGCAGGGAGGTGACTTCTTTGGCGTGCTCAACGGTTGCGGCAAAAATCATCACCCCGCGTCTGTCAGCTGCAAACTCAATAATTTGGCTGATGATGTGCGGCGTAATGCGTTTTTGTTGTTTTAGCTCGCGGTTAAGATCCGCTTCGCTGAACAAGCCGTTTGATTGTGCCTGTAAACGACTGAAATCGTATTGCACCACGGGCATATCCAGCCGTTCTGGCGGAGTAAGGTAGCCGTGTTTGATCATATAGCGCAGCGGTAATTCGTAGATGCAGTCACGGAACAGCGCATCTTCGTTGCCGCGCACCATGCCGTGATAGTGGAAATGATAAATCCAGCCTTTACCCAATCGGTAAGGCGTAGCAGTCAGCCCCAACAGGCGCAGTTTAGGATTTGCCGCGCGTAAATGTGCGAGGATTTGCTGGTACTGGCTATCGTCGGCATCACCAATGCGGTGGCATTCATCGACAATCAGCAGTGAAAACTCACCATGGAATTTTTCAAGATTGCGGGCCACGGACTGTACGCTGCCGAAAACCACTTTGCCGTGGCTCTCTTTACGTTGCAGACCAGCCGCGAAAATATCGGCTTCAAGTCCTAGCGCACAGTATTTAGCATGGTTTTGCGTGACTAACTCTTTGACGTGTGCAAGCACCAACACGCGCCCACGCGCCACGCGAGCGAGTTCGGCAATCACCAGGCTTTTCCCCGCACCGGTAGGCAACACAATCACCGCTGGTGTGATGTGCTTGCGGAAATAGTGCAGGGTGGCGTCGACGGCTTCTTGTTGGTAGGGGCGTAAGGTAAAGGACATAAACTCTCAGATTCGATAGCCGTCATCTTTCAAGCTGCAGGGGTGTTGGCTGCACTCACAAATCCCAGTCACTTACTTAAGTAAGCTCCTGGGAGTTTGCTCCCTTGCCGCCTACCTGCAACTCGAAATCTATAGGCTATATAAATTGAAAATAATGCAGATTATGCCATGAAACGGGGTTTTAGCTTGAGAGACTTTTCTATCCGGCTATACTGGCAAACTAATTAACAGGCAAATGATTTACCCGTCATATTTCGAGCTGCAGGGGTGTTGGCTGCACTCACAAACTCCAGTCACTTACTTTAGTAAGCTCCTGGAGATTTGCTCCCTTGCCGCCTACCTGCAACTCGAATTATTTAGGGTTTACGTTGACAAAAAAAAGCGGGCTGAACGCCCCGTCAGCAAACTTCCCGCTGGCACTTCTATAAACAGGCAATATATTTAATGCGACTCGATAAATTTATCTCTCAGCAGCTTGGCGTGAGCCGTGCTATTGCTGGCCGTGAAATCCGCGCGCAGCGCGTGACTATTGATGGTGAAATGGTACGTGATGCTTCCTTCAAGCTGGCACCTGAACATCAGGTTGAATTTGATGGCAGAAGCCTGACCCAACAAGTCGGCCCTCGCTACTTTATGCTTAATAAGCCGCAGGGTTATGTTTGTTCGACAGAAGACCCGGATCATCCAACCGTGCTGTATTTCCTTGATGAGCCAATGGCGCACAAACTGCATGCAGCAGGGCGTCTGGATATCGACACCACCGGTCTGGTCTTAATGACTGATGATGGTCAGTGGTCGCACCGTATTACTTCTCCGCGCCATCATTGTGAGAAAACCTATCTGGTTACACTTGAGAATCCGATCTCCGATGACACAGCAGAACAATTTGCTGCTGGCGTTCAACTGCATAATGAAAAAGATCTGACGTTGCCGGCAACACTTGAAGTCATTACCCCGCTTGAAGTGCGTTTGACTATCAGCGAAGGGCGTTACCACCAGGTAAAACGCATGTTCGCGGCAGTAGGCAACCATGTCGTGGGCTTACACCGTGAGCGCATTGGTGCAATTGCTATGGATGCGGATCTCGCGCCAGGCGAATACCGCACATTAACCGAAGAAGAAGTTGCCAGTGTTGGCATGCCGCCACGTTAATTCCAGGAGGAAGTGTTGAGTAGTAAGCAAAACTCATCTATTGGCATTGTGGTGATACTTGGTCTGTTGGCCATGTTAATGCCGTTATCAATAGATATGTACTTACCGGCATTGCCGGTCATTGCCTCAGAGTTTGGCGTGCCAGCAGGCAGCGCGCAAATGACGTTAAGTACCTATATTCTTGGTTTTGCTATCGGTCAGCTATTTTATGGCCCGATGGCGGACAGCATTGGCCGTAAGCCTGTGGTACTTGGTGGTACGCTTATCTTTGCGGCGGCAGCAATTGCTTGTGCGCTTTCACAAACCATTGATCATCTGATTGCAATGCGTTTCCTGCATGGTCTTTCTGCAGCCGCAGCAAGCGTGGTGATTAACGCCCTGATGCGCGATATTTATCCAAAAGAAGAGTTCTCGCGCATGATGTCGTTTGTCATGCTGATAACTACAATTGCGCCGCTTATTGCACCGATGGTCGGCGGAGCAGTGCTTGTGTGGTTTAGCTGGCATGCAATCTTCTGGATCCTGGCACTGGCAGCACTACTGGCATCAGCGATGATTTTCTTCCTGATCCACGAAACGCTACCCGTTGAACGTCGACAGAAGTTTCACCTGCGTACAACGATAGGTAACTTCGCGACGTTGTTCCGCCATAAGCGTGTGTTGAGTTACATGCTGGCGAGTGGTTTTAGCTTTGCTGCAATGTTCTCATTTTTGAGTGCTGGTCCGTTTGTTTACATTGAACTCAATCATGTTGCGCCACAGCATTTTGGTTACTACTTCGCGCTTAACATTTTGTTTTTAATTGTGATGACGCTAATTAATAGCCGCTTTGTACGCCGTTTCGGCCCGCTGGCGATGTTCCGCTTTGGCTTATTTGTCCAGTTTGCTATGGCTATCTGGCTGGTACTTAGTACGGGGCTGGGGTTAGGTTTTTGGTCGATGGTATTGGGCGTGGCGGCATTTGTTGGTTGCGTTTCAATGGTGTCGTCTAACGCAATGGCGGTAATTCTTGATGAGTTTCCACATATGGCGGGAACAGCTTCTTCGCTGGCTGGCACGTTTCGTTTTGGTATCGGTGCATTAACCGGCGCGCTGCTATCTTTTGCGACTTTTAATTCTGCGTGGCCGATGATTTGGTCGATCGCGGTGTGTGCAACATGCTCTATTGTTTTTTATCTCTACGCAAGTCGCCCTCGGTTAGCCACTAAATAGTCTTAAAATTCTAAAACGGGTATCGCCTGGATGCCCGTTGTTTAATCTAAATCAACGAAAATTCCCCATTAGCGTCTACAATTTGTTTCTTAAATGTAAACACATCAACAACAAAAAGTCACATTCTTGTAGTTAAAAAGGTTGAGTTACATCGCGGAAAGCGTTACATATAGCGCCGAAACGTGTGCAGCACCACAAAAATAAAACGTTAAATATGAAATGGTAGACAAATAATTACAACGGATGTAAGCGGTTTCTAGGTTGTTTACACACAAAGCATCAACATTGTGTTAACCTTTATGTAAACTGTTTGTGAAATAATTTTGGATTTTTTTGGGGATACCACAGTGAATACGTTACAGCTTTCCATTGTTCATCGCTTACCACATAGATATCGTTGGTTGGCGGGTTTTGCAGGTTCCAGAGTTGAACCGATTCCGCAAAATGGTCAGAACGCTGAAAATTGCCTGATAGGTTTGAAATTACTGAGCGATAGCAATAGTGATTCAGCCTGGCCGACCATGCACAAATTAAGCATGGCGCTAAGAGATATCGAGGTGGATTCTGCTGTGGTGGAATGTGAAGGTCAGCCCTGCCTGTTCGTTAATCGTCAGGATGAGCAAACAGCAACGTGCAGACTTAAAAATTTCGGCGTGGCTATTGCTGAATCTTTCTCCAGCGCTAATCCTTTTTGATTTTTAAGCTTGTAGCTTATGCAAGTGCAAGTAACTGGCGTGTGTATTCCGCCTGAGGTGCTGCAAAAATTTGCTGGCATGCTCCTTGTTCAACCACTTCTCCCTGCCTCAGTACCACTATCTGGTGACATAACGACTTCACTACTCGCAAGTCATGGCTGATAAAAATGTAGGCCAACTGATGCTTTTCTTGTAACGACTTTAGTAATGCGAGTATTTGTGCTTGTACGGAGCGGTCGAGCGAAGAAGTCGGTTCATCAAGAATGATTAACTCAGGCTGTAAAATCAGCGCTCTGGCAATGGCGATACGCTGCCTTTGTCCACCAGAAAACTCCGCCGTATAACGGTGCATTGTTTGTGGATCTAACCCCACCTCCTGCATTGCCACGATGACTTTTTGCTCACGTTCTGCCGCAGTTAACGCAGGCTGGTGTACGCGTAAACCTTCTTCAATTATCTGCAAAACATCCAGACGAGGATTCAGCGATGAATTAGGGTCCTGGAATACGACCTGAATACGGCGACGCAGCGGTAGCAGCTTTTTGCGATTAAGCTCATGCAGTGGTTTGCCATCAAACCATATCTCACCGCTGGAATTAATCAGGCGTAGCAACGCAAGGCCGGTCGTACTTTTACCTGATCCTGACTCCCCAACCAGACCGATGCTTTCACCGGCATGCAGCGTAAAGCTTAGGTCTTTTATTCCGTAGTTATACCCGATGGTTTTCTTAAGCAACCCGCGGCGAATAGGGAAGGCGACCTGCAATCCTTGAACAGTCAATAACGGCTTACTGTTTTCCTCTACGGGACGTGGGCTACCCGTAGGCTCTGCGTCCAACAGTTGTTGTGTGTAAGGGTGCTGCGGTGCTGATAACAGTTTAGTTGCGGAGTTTTGTTCAACACATCTACCGTTGCGCATGACGGCAACGTTATCTGCCAGCTTTTTGACGATATTCAGATTATGGGTAATGAACAATAGCCCCATATTCAGCTCTTGTTTGAGCTCTTTGAGTAATTGCAGAATTTGCGCCTGCACCGTGACATCCAGAGCCGTTGTCGGCTCATCGGCAATGAGTAATTCCGGGCGAGTCAGCAGCGCCATGGCAATCATCACACGCTGGCGCTCACCACCGGAAAGTTGATGGGGGAAATCAGTTAAGCGGTTTGCCGCATTACGAATACCAACCCGATCAAGGCACGTCAGCATTTCCGCTCGAGCGGCTTCACGGCGCATCCCGCGATGCAGTGATAACACCTCATAAAGCTGTTTTTCAATGTTGTGCAGCGGGTTTAGTGAAACCATCGGTTCTTGAAAAATCATGGCGATTTTGTTGCCACGAACGCTTCGAAGTGTATGTTCAGGAGCATGTAATAACTCCTGCCCTTTAAAGAAAATTTCACCCGACGGATAAACAACTGGCGGTGCCGGTAACAGACGCAGCACCGATAATGCCGTGACGCTTTTCCCTGAGCCTGATTCACCGACTAATGCGAGTGTTTCACCGGCATTCACTTCAAGCGATAAATCGTCCACCACTTGCCGAATGGTGTCGCCGCTACGGAAAGCCACGGATAAATTCTTAATAGACAGCAGTGGAGTGGTCATATCAGTGCGCCTTGCTCGGATCGAAGGCGTCGCGCACTGCTTCGCCGATGAAAATAAGTAACGTCAGCAGTACTGCCAGCGAGAGAAATGCGGTGATGCCAAGCCATGGAGCCTGAAGGTTATTTTTGCCTTGCAGCAACAGTTCACCCAGTGATGGTGAACCCAGTGGCAAACCAAAACCCAGGAAATCCAGTGAGGTGAGAGTGGTAATCGAACCGCAAAGAATAAAGGGTAAGAACGTCAGAGTGGCGACCATGGCGTTAGGCAGCATATGACGTGTGATTATCGACCTGTCGCTGACACCCATCGCCTGTGCTGCGCGAATGTAATCGAAGTTTCGGGTGCGCAGAAACTCTGCACGTACCACACCCACCAGACTCATCCAGCCAAACAGCACCGTAATACCCAGCAGCCACCAGAAGTCAGGCTGGATAACGCTTGAAAGCAGGATTATCAGGAAGAGTGTTGGCATACCGGACCACACCTCGATAAAACGCTGCCCCCATAAGTCTACTCGCCCGCCGTAATAGCCCTGAACTGTACCGGCAATTATGCCAATCACGCTGGAAAAGAGTGTCAGCATCAGGCCGAACAGAATAGAAATACGCGTGCCATAGAGAATACGCGCCAGTACATCGCCACCATTGGCGTCAGTTCCTAACCAGTTCTGGGAACTTGGCGGTGATGGGAAGGGGACCCTGGTGGCAAAGTTAATGGAATTAGAGCCAAAGCGAATCGGTGCCCAGATTACCCAACCTTTTTGACTCAGACGTTCTGCAAGCCACGGGTCCTGATAATCAGCAGGCGTTGCTAAAGGCCCGCCGAAATCACTTTCACTATAATTGGCAACAAATGGGAAATAGAGGCGTTCCTGGTAGTGAACGACTAATGGGCGATCGTTAGCAATAAGCTCTGAACCTATGCTAAGCACAAACAGAACGGCAAAAAACCATAACGACCAGTAGCCGCGTTTGTTTTGGCAAAACCGAGCCCAGCGGGCCTGAGTCACAGGACTTAAACGGCTCATCCACGGCCCTCAAAATCAATACGCGGATCGACCAGCGTGTAAGTAATATCGCTCAAAATATTCAGTAGTAAACCAATGAGTGTAAAGATATACAGCGTGCCAAACATCACCGGATAATCGCGTGAAATAGTTGAGTCATAGCCCAATAAACCCAGGCCATTTAGCGAGAACATAACTTCGATTAGCAGTGAACCGGTAAAAAACATACTGATGAACGTGGCAGGAAAACCGGCAATCACCAATAGCATGGCGTTGCGGAACACATGGCGATAGAGGATTTTCTTTTCACTCAGCCCCTTGGCGCGGGCGGTGACCACGTATTGTTTGCGAATTTCATCAAGAAACGAGTTCTTCGTCAGCATGGTTAAGGTCGCAAAACCTCCTACCACAGTTGCCAGCACCGGCAGCGTGATATGCCAAAGGTAATCAATAATTTTGCTGTACCACGGTAAGGTATCAAAATTAGTCGACACCAACCCGCGTAGCGGGAACCAGTCCAGATAGCTGCCGCCAGCAAACAATACAATCAGCAAAATTGCGAATAAGAATGCGGGAATGGCGTAGCCAATGATAATAAAAGTGCTGCTCCAGATATCAAAACTGCTGCCATTACTGACGGCTTTTCGTATGCCGAGTGGGATCGACACAATATAGATAATCAGGGTGCTCCACAGGCCAATCGAGATAGAAACCGGCAGGCTCTCTTTAATCAGATGGATAACGGATGCGCTGCGAAACAGGCTGTCACCAAAGTCAAAGCGCAAATAATCGCCAAGCATTTTGAAGTAGCGTTCATGGATCGGTTTATCAAAACCATAGCGATGAGTGATTTCAGCAATCACTTCCGGATCAAGACCTCGTGCTCCTCGGTACTGGCTGTCACCAACGTTACCCACGCCAACACGCGCATGGCCGCTGCCCATAGTGTCAGTGGCGATGCCCGGCACACCCGAACCATGGCCAAACTGAATTGCTGCAATAGCCTGATCCACAGGGCCGCCTGGCGCTATCTGTACGATGAAAAAGTTGATGGTGATAATTGCCCACAACGTGGGGATTATCAGCAACAAGCGACGTAACAGATAACTTCCCATATATTCCCTTAACGCCTGTTAGCGGGTAAATGTGCGGCTTTATTGACGTCATACCACCAGGTATCAAACCCGGTTGCGTATAACGGATGAATAGCCGGCTTTGAAAACTTGTTCCACCAGGCGAAACGATCTGCGGCCATGTACCACATTGGGATCATGTAATAATTCCATGTCAGTACGCGATCCAGAGCCCGGCCTAAGGGAAGCAGTTTTTGTTTATCACCTTGATTAGCCACAATCTGAGAAATCAGTTCGTCAACCACCGGGCTTTTCACCCCGGGGGCATTATATGTGGAATCAACGTATTCTGAAGCCCATGCGATCTGCACGTCAGCGCTGGGATAAGGCATGGCGCTATAAAGCGTTGGTATCATATCGTAGTCTCGCTTGCGCATGCGGTTGGTGAGCTGCGAGTTGTCGACCTGACGAATCTCCATCGTGATCCCCAGCCGTTGTAAATTATGCTGGAATGGTAAAACCCACTGTGTGTTACCGGAGGCCCCTATTAGCAATTCGAAGGTGAAGGGTTTGCCAGTTTTAACATTGATGAGTTTCTGGTCTTTCAGTTCCCATCCAGCCTCTTTTAACAACGTCATCGCTTTGAGCAGGTTCTCACGGTCAAAACCATTGCCGTTCGATTTTGGCGGGTTGTAGACGCTGGTGAAAACTTCTGGCGGTAAATCTTTTTTCAAGGGAGCTAACAGGATGAGCTCATCCGCATGCGGATAATCACGAGCAGCATATTCCGTATTCTGGAAATAACTGTTTGCCCTGCTGTAAGCACCATAGAAAAGCGCTTTGTTCATCCATTCAAAATCAAAGGCCAGGCCAATCGCTTCGCGCACTTTCCGGTCCTCAAAAATTGGGCGCTGAATGTTAAAGGCCAGCCAGCGTGCATCCTGCGCCGCATCGTTGGGTTGTTCTTCTTTTACGATGAAATGATTAGCAAAATTCTTCCCTGTGTAACGCGTGGCCCAATTTTTGGCTGAAGCTTCGTTACGAAAATCGAACGCTCCGGCTTTGAAAGCTTCAAAGGCGACATTGTCATCGAGGTAATAGTCGTACCGAATAGAGTCAAAATTCCAGCGCCCCCGGTTAACTGGCAAATTGGCGGCCCAGTAGTCCCTGACACGTGAGTAGGTGATGTATTGCCCCATGCGCCAGGCCGTTATCTTGTAGGGGCCACTTGCCAGAGGGGGAGCAGATAGAGGATCGCTGAGTTTATGATTCTTCCAAAATTTTTCAGGGAACACGGGTAGCGAGAACAAACCTAACATGCGTTCTTTACTGGGTGTTGCCAGTTCAATGCGCACCGTTAAAGGGGCAATTGCCCTCACTTTTGCGCCCTTATAAACCAGACGAAATTGCGGTACGCCTTCGGTCATAAATTTGTTGAAGGTAAAGGCGACATCACTGGCTTTTATGGGCGTCCCATCATGAAAACGCGCCTGCGGATTAATTTCGATTTCGGCCCACGCGAAGTTATCAGGATAACGCGCCATCTCAGCGACCAGCGGGTAGTAGCTTCCCGGCTCGTCATCGGAGTTGGCAAAAAGCGTGTCATACAGGGTATCGGTCCTTACACCAGGATTGCCACGCAAAGCATAGCGGTTGAAGTTATCAAAGGTGCCAATTGCTGAGAGCGTGATATCCCCGCCTTTTGGAGCCGCAGGGTTAACATAATCAAGATGGGTAAAGTTGATGGCGTATTTAGGTTCCCCTAAAACGGCAAAGGAGTAGCTTTCCTTGATGTTTTCAGCAAGGCCTGGGGCTGCAATCAGGCAAAGGCTTAGCAGGGTGAGAATGCGTGCAAACATCGTATAGATCAATCCTTGTTGAGGAGGAGCTTACCTCATCGTTTCTTCCCGAAACAATATCAGTGTCCAGGCAACGCCCCGCCGCGTTATAACGCCATGATGATAAATCATAAGTTATAGCTGCCATACTTCAAGCCGCATCGGTGTTGGCTGGGCTCAAACAAGCTCATCGTAGGTTTTTTGCTGACCGTCCCATGACTTCAATTGCTCAAGAGTGAGTGGGCGGGCGAAATAGTAACCTTGTAAATAATTTACCCCTCGGTCGATTAACCATTTGGCTTGCTCAGGTGTTTCCACGCCTTCAGCGACCGTCGTCATACTTAGCTTGCGAGCAAGGGTTAATACGGCATCAAGTACAGGGGATGTTACAGTTTCTAAACCTATAGAATTCACAAAGCCGCGATCGATCTTCAGGTAATCCAGTTTAAAGCGTTCCAGATAGATAAGTGCGCTGTGCCCTGTACCAAAATCATCGACTGCAGTTTGAAATCCTTGCTCATTCATCCAGGTAAACAGGCAACTGGCTTCATTTTCTTTCACCATATCTCGTTCAGTGATTTCGAAAATTAGCTGGAAATGATAAGGAGGCAATGAGGCGGCAAAAGCTTGAATATCTTCTTTAAAGGTTGGTGAGTGTAAATGGCTAGGAGCCAAATTCACGCCGAGGCGCGCACCAGCCGGTAAGATATGCTGGAGCTTTTGGGCATCACGTGCAATCAATTCAAACAAATGGCGGGTGAGGGGAACAATCAATTGCTGTGCTTCGGCAAACGCGATAAATGCATCGGGAGGAATAAGCCCCGCAATTGGGTGGTTCCAGCGCATCAACACTTCCACGCCTGACATTTTTAATTCTTTGGCATCAACAACCGGCTGATATACAACATAAAATTGCCCACGCTTAATGCCCATCAAAATCTCTTTACCAGAGCGTAGGCGCACCGTCAGGAAATAGGCGCATAACGCACCACCGAGTATGCCGAATACGAGCCCGGTCAGAATCGAGATTTGAATGTCTTCTACGGGCCAGGTTTTGCCATACAACGCTATCTTGATGGGATAATCTTCCATGGATATTACGCGTGTAGGATGCTTCGGGAGATTCTCAGCATTCATCACATTGCTGGATATTGTGGTTAGCGCTTTATCACCTGCGATGATCGCCATCGACACCATATCGCTCTGGCGAGTAGTGAATAATAGATACGGTGTAAGATTTACATTCAGGGTGGCGAAAACACCGCGCCCCTCAATTATTGGATTTTTAAACCATGCGGCAATAGTTGGCTTACCGGGCATCATTGGGGTACCGAGCATGATAGCCAGGTCAATATTCTTGTTGAGATCGATATCTGGGGAGAGCTGGTGCATCTCCATCAACATGCTGCCCGTAGCCGAAGAGCAGTAGGCGTTGCCGTTACGAACTAATACAAAGGCGCGAACGTTAGCGTTAAAGGCTGCGCGCGAGGTCAATTCGCCGGAGACTTGATGGCAGTCTGAAAGGGTTAACGGTTGAATGCCGCTGATGGTCGACTGTAGATCCTCGAAAAAGATGCTGAGATATTCACGCATATCTTCAGTCAGTGTGTCGTAGTTGGCTTCACGCTTACTGTGTAATGTCAGACTGGTTATTCCGCCAATCATTAGCGCGGCAAGCACGCCGGCTAAAATACTGAAGGCGGCTATTTGCCGGATAGAAGTAAAGTAACGTGAGAAAATATTTTTAGAAAACATGTATGAATGGTTCCTGCAAGCGCAAGAGACTGATCGTTTATTTGCGTTTTTTTGGACTATAACGCAAAAACGATCGATACGTCATAAAGTTTCGAACGAAAACTATCATCATTTCATAATTATTTAACTGGATGAATTTCAGGCAATAAAAAACGCTGCATAAGCAGCGTTCTTTTGTCTCGTCATATTGGTGTCTTGCAGATCAGCCAAGGGAGTAACTGTCTGCAAGGTGCGCATTAACTGCGGCTCAATACGCGTCGCGCTTCGTTGTAGCGCTTTTTCCAGTAAGGCTCATCCATGCTTGAAATCGTCACACCACTGCTGGTGGAAGCATGTACAAACTGGTTGTTACCGATATAAATTCCAACATGTCGACCCGTTGAACCTGCACGGAACAGAACTAAATCACCAGTACGTAATTTACTACGTGAAATCGATTTACCTGAATCCTGCTGTTCAGAAGTTGAACGAGGCAACTCTAAACCGAATTGTTCACGGAATGTGCGCTGCACGAATGCAGAACAATCAATACCGCTTCTATTACTGCCACCGAGGCGATAACGAACGCCTTTCCAACTTGCATATTGATCCATAAGACGTGATTTCACATCTACATTACGGACCATCTCTTCGAATTCATCCTGAGAAGCTTGCAGTAAAAAACCATCTTTATTGCCGACTGCATGCGTCTCAGAATGCATATTTGCGGTGTTTGTCGAACTACATGCTGACAGCATAACTGCCACAGCAACGGCGGGAATTACCCGCAAGATATATCTCAAAATAGGCTGAGACTTGACCATTATGTTTGTTATCCCTTGATGTCCTTAACGATAAATATCGTTATACAAAATACCAACGTGACGAGACTAATTACCTGCGCGCCATGAGACAAACGCTAATGAACAAAACTGTGGTTTGTCGCACAAAATTATTCACATAACAAATGAATTGGGCATCAGCGCAAAACGTATTCGAGGTTACCTCATCAAATCAGGCATGGCGAGCGGTTTTCACGGAAATTTTATAAGAAATTGTGATGTTAAAAGTTAAAAAGTAATATTGCGTAGTTGTTAACCAGAACTGTTGCTTATCTGCGCAGGTACTTCATTTGTCTAATGAAGATGGCAGGTTAAATATTAGACACTCCATGTGCGTGGATAAAAAACAGGCAGCAATCATTTCTGGTTTCTGATGATTGCTGAAAATAATGTTTATTTGGTGTTATTGAATTGTTCTTTTTTTGCCGGGTAAATAACGATCCAGGAGATTTATTAACCCATCGCTTATTGGGGTTAATAGAACCCAGGGCAACCCAACGAGAGCAATAGATAACGAGCCGACGAAGATATCAGTGAACCAATGTGCACCGATCATCATGCGTGGCATGATGAAAATCAGGAAAATAACGACAGCAATAGCAAACGCTTTTTTACCGAAATATCGCAGCATGAAGCCGGTAAAAATCAGCAGCATTAATCCATGATCGCCAGGGAAACTGTCCTTAGACGCATCTTTAGTTGGGAAATGCAGCAATTCGCTAACACGGTGAATATCCGTGAAATAGAGCGTTGGGCTGACGTGGGATTCGGGAATCAAATGGCCAAGTTGATTGATAATAATTGCGCAAAATAACATCACAATACCCATGATGATCATGCGTCGGCGGCCTGTCGCAGACTCCGTGCGCCAGTAACAGAAAAACAGTGCACCCATCGCTAATAGCGAAATACCATCGAACACGCGGTTATTTGTCACGGCAACAAACACCAGGAACGCATGGCTCTTAACCAGCTCGCGGTTAAAGAAATGGAAGATCCCGGAGTCCAGGGTAAACCAAAAACCATGCCCTTCGGGCAGATACCAACTAAAAAATAGTGCTAACCCAAGTGCATTGAGCACAAGGATGAGAGGTAATCGAATATTATTCATACTAAATCATTAGATATTTTAACAAAGACGAAAGGGTAGACTCACAAACTTAAACGTAGCTTCAACAATGAAGTTTGTAGCGCATTCCAGTCAACGTCACCGCTATGTATTAACTCTATGCGGCTGTCAGGTGGAGCGACATTCTGCGTTTCAATATGGAAATCAAGGCCCTGACGGTTGATTCGTACCAAACCCTCCGCAATACGCAGCACACCTTTGACGCGGTCGACAGGAGCAAGTCTAGCCCATTCCAGAACCCCTACTGTGTCAAATAGTGTGTCGGCATCAAAAATCCATCCGCAACCCACATAACCCTGGCCACTATTAATGCTGCGCCGCCAGCGTTGATGCTCAGGCAAACTTAATGCCGCTAACCCACGTGTTGCTGCATGACTATGGTTATGGTCCTGACTGGATGGCACCTCGCGCAGGTTTTGGCGTGGTTTATCAAGAAGGCTAATATCAATATGGCCATTTTGCGCGGCGATCATTTCCCGCCCAGTACCCTCACGCAGCCACCATTCGTTAAGAGCCGCGCGGCTTTCATCGCTGGAACGGTCTTCTTTATTTGCAATAATGATATCGGCAGCAGCGAGTTGATCGCGGAAATTATCATTATTGACTGCCCGCTCATCAAGCAACTGGCGTGGATCAAGCAGACACAGAGTGGCGTTGAGTTCAATCGATGGCTGGTAAACTTCGGCAGTCAACATATCGAGGATTTGTTTTGGGTGACCAAGCCCTGTCGGTTCGATGAGCAGACGATCAGGTTTACCCTGACGAAGTAAAGTATTGAGCCCTACCTGCATCGGCAGTCCGTTTACACAACACATACAGCCACCGGGGATTTCTTTCAGCAAAGCACCGCTGTCGGCTAATAACGCGCCGTCGATTCCGACTTCACCGAATTCGTTGACCAGCACAGCCCATTTTTCATGCTCGGGCTTATTGGCAAGTAAATGCAGAATGGTAGTGGTCTTGCCGCTACCGAGGAAACCGGTAATCAGGTTGGTTTTAGTCACAAGTGCTCCGGACGGGTTAAGTGAACCTTACGTAATGTTCAATTATCACTATCCTGAACAACAATTACCAAAAAATGAAGCCCGGACGACTCCACATCCTTGTGAAGCGGGGTTAAAGGCATTGATTGTTAAATTAAGCGACCAAATCTGCGACCGCGGCTTTCGCACCTTTGCTGCATAACTCATTCCACGCAGCGGTAATGCGCGCAACGAATTGTTCATCAGCAGGCAGGTCGGTGCCAAAGATTTCACGCAGACTGAGCAGGGCATGAACTCGCTCATTAATAGAGCTGTTTGCAACCAGCGTTTTAATCTTTTCTGCTAACGGGTCGCGAATATCAATTTCATGACCCGCATCGTCTGTGCCACTGACATAACGCATCCAGGCGGCAATTCCCAAAGCCAGGCATGGCCACTCATCGCCTTGTTGCAGATGCCAGCGCACACTTTCTAGCATACGCTGTGGAAGTTTCTGGCTACCGTCCATCGCGATTTGCCAGGTGCGGTGTTTCAGCGCCGGGTTGTCAAAACGCTCAAGCAGGTTATGGGCATACTGCTGTAGATTTACGCCTGTAACGCGCAGTGTTGGCGCTTGCTCTTGCATCATCAAACGGTGTGCCGCCTTACGGAAATGCTCATCTGCCATGCAGTCATTGATATGCGCATAGCCTGCGAGGTAGCCGAGCCAGGCGAGGAATGAGTGGCTGCCGTTCAACATACGTAATTTCATTTGTTCCCATGGCATCACGTCGTCAACCATTTCGACGCCAACTTCTTCCCACGCTGGGCGGCCTGCAACAAAGTTATCTTCAATGACCCACTGGATAAATGGCTCGCCCGCAATGGCACAGGGATCTTCCACGCCCAGCGTGTCAGTGACTTCTTGCAATGATTCAGGTGTCGCCGCAGGGACAATTCGATCAACCATGGTGCCAGGGAAGGTGACATGCTCGCGAATCCAGTCCGCTAATTCCTGGCTGCGCGTTTCCGCCATGCCAATGACCGCATTGCGTACGACGCGGCCGTTGTCGGGAATGTTGTCGCAAGAAAGTACGGTAAATGGGCGTAGCCCACGTTCGCGGCGGCGATTCAGAGCTTCCACCAAAATGCCCGGAGCTGAGTGCGGTTCTTCAGGGTTTTGCAGGTCGTGAATAATGCGCTCGTTATTGCTATCAAGCTTGCCGGTTGCCGGGTCAATGCAATATCCCTTTTCAGTCACGGTAAGAGACACAATCGCGACCTGGGGTTCGCAGAACTTCTCAATAATCGCATCCAGCCCATCAAGTTTTGCATTCAGGCATTCGTTAACCGCGCCGACAATAATCGCCTGGTTGCCATCGCGACCTTTTTCCAGCACGGTGTATAAATGATCCTGCGCACGTAACGCGCTCATCAGCTTATCACCGCTAAACAGGCTAATTTCGCAGATGCCCCAGTCACCCCCTAATTTATTGAGTACTCGATCCGTCAACAGCGCCTGGTGTGCGCGATGAAACGCACCAAAACCAAAATGAACAATGCGGGTTTTTAAAGCCTTGCGGTCATAAAGAGGCTGTTGAATATCGACAGGTAACGTGGCTGAAGCAATTGTGTTCATAAAATGCAAATCCTGGTTAACTAATTAGTAACATTGCCCAGTCTAAAGTTATATGACAACAAATCAAATTGGTGTGCTGTCTTTATCCCTTTAATGTGAGCTGGATCAACCAATATCACCGCAAAATTTGACCAGAAAGAAGAATCCGGTATGGTAGTAGTCAATACAGCATTATAGAATTGGTATGACAACTTAACTGAGGAACTGTCGATGGAACAAACATGGCGTTGGTATGGCCCGAAAGACCCGGTATCTCTGGATGATGTGCGTCAGGCGGGCGCGACCGGTGTCGTTACTGCTCTGCATCACATCCCAAATGGTGAAGTCTGGCCGGTTGCTGACATTAAAGAACGTCAGGCGGTGTTGGCAGCAAAAGGGCTGACCTGGTCAGTGGTAGAAAGTATTCCGGTGCACGAGGAAATTAAAACGCATACCGGTGACTACGATAAACATATCGCAAACTACCAACAAAGCATTCGTAACCTGGCAGAATGTGGCATCGACACCGTGTGCTACAACTTCATGCCGATTCTGGACTGGACACGTACCGATCTGGAATATGAATTGCCAGATGGTTCGCGCGCACTGCGTTTTGACCAAATTGCTTTTGGAGCATTTGAACTGCATATCCTCAAGCGCAAAGGTGCTGAAGCGGATTACAGTGAAGACGAACAGCGTCAGGCGCTGGGCTACTTCAACAATATGTCTGATGCCGAAAAAGAAAAGCTGACCCGCAATATCATTGCTGGTTTACCCGGTGCGGAAGAGGGATACACCCTTGACCAGTTCCGTGCACGTCTTGCTGAATATGACGGCATCAGTAAAGAACAGCTGCGTGAAAACATGGCGTACTTCCTGCGTGCAATTGTTGCGGTAGCGGAAGAGGCCGGTGTGCGCCTGGCAGTTCACCCGGATGATCCACCGCGTCCAATCCTGGGCCTGCCGCGTATCGTTTCTACTATTGAAGATATGCAGTGGCTGAAAGAAACTGTCGACAGCATTTATAATGGCTTCACCATGTGTACCGGTTCTTACGGTGTTCGCGCGGATAACGACCTGGTGCGGATGATTGAAACGTTCGGCGATCGCATTCACTTTACCCATCTGCGCGCAACCTGCCGCGAAGATAACCCGAAAACCTTCCATGAAGGCGCACACCTGCAAGGTGATGTGAACATGGTTGCAGTGGTGAAAGCGATTCTGACTGAAGAACAACGTCGTAAAAACGCCGGTGATCTGCGTCCGATCCCGATGCGTCCGGATCATGGCCACCAGATGCTTGACGATCTGCACAAGAAAACTAACCCAGGTTATTCAGCGATTGGTCGTCTGAAAGGCCTCGCTGAAGTTCGCGGTGTGGAACTGGCGCTGAAACAAACCATGTTCCCGGATTTGCTGAAGTAAGCTGAACATTTATGTAAAAACGCGCCTTCTGGCGCGTTTTTTTATGGTTGCTACAGGAATCTATTTATACAGACCCAGGTTACCCGTGAGTCTGGTGATTTTTTTCTTCGACCCAATTAACCCAATAGCTACCAGTTCAATATGATTGCTGGGTTCCGGGGATTAAAGAAATGCAGAGTATGTTTGTGTTAAAGGAGATTAAACCTTTGGTAAGCTATCCTATTAAGAAATAACAGAAATAATTTTTCCCAAAATACAAACCCGCCGAAGCGGGTCTGAGATCTTGTCGGTTAAACCGCAAAACACTTATTAATCAGCACGACCCATAGAACGCTTTTCAGCGATATGAATGCGGATCTTCTCACCCGTCACCATATATTCTGGAACCTGAATGACCAGGCCAGTAGACATTGTTGCAGGCTTGGTACGGGAGCTTGCTGACGCGCCTTTAATACCTGGAGCAGTTTCAATAATTTCCAGATCCACAGTTTGTGGCAGTTCAAGGGCGAGCAATTGGCCATCCCAGGTAAGAACCTGCATGTCCGGCATACCGCCTTCTGGAATAAATTGCAGCTCTTCTTCAATCTGATCTTTGGTGAAGATATACGGTGTGTAATCTTCTTTATCCATGAACACGTATTCGTTGCCATCAATATAAGAGAAGTCAACGTAACGACGGGTCAGAGTGATGGTGTCGACAATATCGTCACCTTTGAAGCGCTCTTCAACTTTCTGGCCAGTGCGGACATCAGAAAAACGCATTTTATAAAGCGTTGCTGCGCCACGTGCGCTGGGTGCCTGGATATCGATATCTTTAACAATCAGCAGCTTGCCGTTGTAATTCAGTACCATACCCTTTTTGATTTCGTTAGCTCTTGGCATCGATGTTTCCTGTAAAAAATTGAGGAGCGAAAATATTGCGTCAAATTACTCGGGAGGCGTCTTTCAGGCAAGCGGATTTCATTGCAGATAGTGCATAAATCTACGTAGTAAAGCCGCACTCCTGCTGCTACAGTCCTGATTCTTGTCAGCCCACCGGAGTATTGTTGATGGACTGTCGTCCCGATTGCGGCGCGTGTTGCACCGCACCTTCTGTATCAAGTCCTATTCCCGGCATGCCAGGTGGCAAAGCTAATAGTCAATTATTCACAGTATAAAAGTCATTGATTGTGATTGGTGAGGAGCTTCCTGGCTTTCTGTGTCCTGGATACGGTAGATAGCGGCTTTAGCGCCCTGTTGCTGTCGTTTACTAATTAGAGTGCACTATAGAGGTGTTTGATGGAATGCCGTATTGACTGCGGAGCTTGCTGTATCGCTCCGTCGATTTCAAGTCCGATCCCAGGAATGCCACAGGGAAAACCAGCTAATGTGAGATGTGTCCAGCTTGCGGATAACTTCATGTGCAAGATCTTCACTTCACCGTTGCGCCCGAAGGTTTGCGCGAGCTTACAGGCTAGTCGCGAAATGTGTTTCACTCATCGTGATGATGCTATGACCTATTTGATTAATCTGGAAGCAGATACATCACCTTAATCTCGGTAACTTTTTGTGGTCAAAATACGAACTATTGTTGATGCCGACAGCGAGAGTAAAAGCTTCAGTTGAAAATTCTTCGACAAAATTCTTAATTTACGGCTCCTTAAATATCCCTTATGGAAGAGGGGATAAAATCGTGTGATTATTCGGCAGTTTGCGTTAAGTACATCATGATTTTTATCATGAAACCATCAGTCTGATGGCTAAGGAAGGCATGTTGACAACTCAATTTGAAACACTGTCCTGTTACTCGCTGGGTATGTGGAATGGCGATTTCTCTGCGGATGTGTTGCGCTTTCGTGGACGCGAAGCGTTAAGCGAGCCGTTTCGCTGGGTGATTGAATTCACATCGCCCCAGGCCAACGTCAGGCCCGAACAGGCGCTGATGAAGTTTGCCAGTTTCAGGATGCGTGACGGGAAGAATGTTCATGGCATTATTACCCGGCTGGAATGGCTGTCCACAAATGCCGATGAATCCCACTACCGCATCACCCTCGAATCCCGACTCGCTTTATTTTCCCGTACCCGTCGCAGTGCCATTTATTCCGAACAGTCTGTGCCGCAGGTCGTTGAACAGGTGCTTCGTGCGCATGGACTTGAAGGGCCGGATTTTGAATTTCGCCTTTCGTGTGAATATCCAACACGCGAACTGATAACCCAGTGGCGTGAAACAGACCTGGAATTTATCCAGCGTATTCTTGCGGAAGTGGGGATCTGGTTCCGTTTTGAAATGAATGCCTCAACGGAAATGGAAATCGTCATTTTTGGTGATAGCCAGTTGCAGTATGTGTTTGATATGAAACTGCCTTATGGTGAGCCGTCGGGGCTTTTTGACGGGGCGCGTGATTCGGTCTGGGGTGTGCGTAGCTGGCATAACATAGTGAGCGGAACGGTGCAGATGAAACACTATAACTACCGCACTGCTTCAACACCGATGGATGCCACCGTTTCTGTACGTAATGATGCTGTCACGACAGGTTCACAGTACCGCTACGGTGAACCGTATCTGGACGCGGGTGACGATGCCGACCCGGAACCAGCCACTGAAAGCGGTGCTTTCTACGCGCGTCTCGGTCATGAGCGTGAGCTGAATAAATCGGCCCGTATCCACCTGTTCAGCAACGCTTCCCAGCTCAGCCCCGGCCAGGTGCTGGAGCCGCAGGGTGACGTCGTCCCGGCGCTGAAAGAAGGCGTGATAATGACGCTGGTGACGTTTATCGGCTCCCGCGATTCACGGCTGCATGTCTCTGTCTGGGGCCAGCCTTACACCGAACGTTACTGTTTCCGCCCGGTGTGCCCTGAGCGCCCGGAAATCCACGGCACACTCCCGGCCAGAATCGAGAGCCGTGAGAAGGGGGATATCTACGCTCACCTGGATGAGACAGGTCGCTACCGGGTGAAACTGGATGTGGACCGGGAAGGGACTAAACGGGGCTACAGCTACCTGTGGCTGAGGATGGCAAAGCCGTATGCCGGTGACACGCTCGGCTGGCACACGCCGCTGACCGACGGCACGGAAGTGGCGATAGCCTACAGCAACGGGGATATAGACCTGCCGTACATTGCGTATGCGCTGCACGACTCCGCCCACCCGGACCATGTGACCCGCGATAACCATACACGCAACATCCTTCGAACCCCGGCGAACAATAAGCTACGCATGGAAGACAAGCGCGGCGAAGAGCATATCAAGCTGGCGACGGAGGCGGGGAAAACCCAGCTCAACACCGGGCACCTGGTGGATGCGCAGGGCAAACCCCGTGGCACGGGCACCGAACTGCGCACCGACGGCTACGGCACACTGCGCGCAGCAAAGGGGCTGTTTATCAGTGCAGACGGGCAGGCGAAAGCGCAGGGCCAGGTGCTGGATATGGACGCGGCGCTGAAGACCATCGACCTGCTGCAACAGCAACTGGCCCGGCTGGCTGCCGCCGCAGAGCAGGCCGAAGCGCTGAAGGCAGACATTGACAGCCAGAAACAGATGTTTGAACAACGCCTGGAACCACTGAATAAAATCCTGCACGTCTCAGCCCCGGAAGGGATGGCCTTTACCAGCGGAAAACACCTGCAAATGACGGCCAGCAAAAACGTGGCTATCAGTGCCGGAGGCGATATCAGCGTGGGCGTGATGGGGAATCTGACCGCGCTGACGGGGGAAAAGCTGGGGATGTTTGCGCGCAGCGGGCCGATGAGCCTGAAAGCGAGCGAAGGCCCGGTGGAGATGCAGGCCCAGAACGGCAACCTGCGGCTGTTTGCGGAGAAGAAACTGACGCTGACCAGCACCGAAGACATTCTGTTCGCGGGCAAGAAGCGCATCACGCTGATAGGCGGTGGAGGGAGTTATCTGAAGATAGAGGCGGGGAAGGTGGAGTACGGCACGACAACCCAGTACCTGCGCAAGGTGAAGCGGACGGTGAAGGGGGCGAAAAATGACATGCCGTTTGAAGCTGTTGCCGGGAATGGTATTTGCCTTAGCTGCCTGATGAAGGCGGTGATGAATGGTGACACTTTTGTCGTAAGAGGGGAGTCATGAGCAGTCTTAGTTTTCGCCTCGCAGCACAACACCTGATTCATTCCACAAAATTGACATTATTTTCCCTGGTGGACGGTCTGCAATACGAGCGGCATTTTGGTGAAGAACTGTCTGCACAACACGCTGCCATACCCTTGTTTGATACCTGGCCTGATTCACGCATCGCGTTTGCCGGACCGTGGATTATTCAACTGTGTGAATCGATGGAAATCAGAGAAAAATTGTGCACTCTGGAGGTGGCGTTGCCTTCTGTGTCATGGATATTGTCGCCTTTGAGACTGAGTGACCTGGCTTCGCATTTTAAGAAAAATATGAACATCGGGCTGCCTAATGGACGTACTGCTTTATTGCGTTTCCAGGACCCCCGTGTACAGGTTCGTTTAGGCGAAATGCTGGATAGCCTGCAACACCAAGAACTCACAGATTCAGTGCAGGAATGGCTGACGACAGTGGGCGACCGCGTCTGGTCATTTAAACAAAGGGAATTCATATGCTGAAACTGTCTGAAGAACAGTGCGCCAGTGTTGACAGAATGGAAGATGATGATTTTGTCAGAGATACGGCGCAAAAGATAAAGAAAAGATTCCCGATGATTAACGAACCGGATGAGACTTTCCATGCTCGTCTGGGTAACGCGTTGGATTACGCAAACACGCTGCCGCTGAAAGAAAAAAATGTAAGACGTGATTTTTTAATGCTGGAAGCGTTCTATCCGGGCTTTTACCAGAAACCCGAGGTGGATAAATGGCTTAGAACCCCGAACGGTTATTCGGTTGACCAGCGAGTGGAAGATTTTAAGCATGTGATGATAAACAGGGAAAGGAGAGGACTTTAATGGTCTGGGTTGGTGTGGGTACAGGAGCGGCGGCAGGGAGTGTCGGGGTCGCAGGTGGTGCAGTGGGTTCATCCTCTCATCCCGGGAAGGGAAATGATGGGGGCTGGGATGATTATATGTCTTATCCTGATTCAGGCAGTACGCAGTATCAGCATAACGGAGGGTTTGATTATCAGGGAAAACTTTACGATCCGATCCTGGACGAACCCATGGTAGTCAGTGCAGAGACGCACGGTGATTATTGGGAAGACGATATGGATTACTCTGAATCCGTGAGCTATGAAGGCGTCGATACCAAAATAGGGGCACATACAAAGACAGATGAGAAAACTTGTGAGGGCTGCCCCCCGGAAGGAAAAGTGTTGCCTATGGTGAGGCGTTGTTCCCGCTGGAGTGTGGTGACTATCAGTTACCAGACACGGGTCTGCGGTACATTTTATAATCCAGAAACGAAGCAGATCCAGGAGTTTAAGTACTGCGGTGTCTCATTTGATGGCTGGAAGGATAAGTTGTGCCAGTTCTGGGAGGCTAAGGCGCGGTATGATCAGTTTTTCAGGGCTGATGGACGAAAAAAAGAATGGTGGACTGGTGACACCAGTGCGATTAAACAAGCTGCTCGACATCAGGCAGTTGCAACCGTCAATCCCCCTTTGAAAGTTATGTGGATTTTCATGCAACCCATAAGTGCTAAATACTTTACAGTCATTTTCCAAAGTATGCATGACATTATAGTTCGTTGGGAACCATAATTATGAATATTGATATGTCAGTTAATTATTCTTTTAGAGTTGGTTCAGGGAACATTACTTTTGAAAAAATCATTGAACAGTTTTCATTTTTGGTAATAGAATCAAATGGTTTACTTGGTAAATGCTATGAATGGTATGAAACTGGGTATTCGAAAAAACAAGCTTTGTCACGCATAGCATTTGAGAAAAATAGAATTAGTGAAAATACATATTTGAAATGGGAAAGAAAATATAAAAAAGATTCTCCTCTTTTTGTTGAAAGTATCTGGGATGGTAAAGGTGATTTCAGTAGTTCAATAAATTATCGGAAAATGTTTTTTGATCAAATTAATCGGGCTGATGTTGAATTGCATTTGGTGTCTCAAAACGAAAACATTGATGTGGAACGTTTTGTTGAACTAATCACAAATATTGCATGTTATTTAGATTGCTCATATATTAATGCTGATAGCAAAGGTTATCGTTTCTTTGATAAAAATGTTTTCCCAGATCGGTTAAGTGTAGGATGGATGCTATATATCCCTCATGTGCTCTTGCCTGAATTAATTCCCGAGGCTGCCAGAGTTGTCCCAGTTATGGATGGTGAAAAACAAAAAGGAACAATTATTGTTTCAACCGAAGAAATATTCGATGGGAATAATAAAGAACATATAGGTAAAGCTAACGACATAGAAATAAAACTTTTGGATCTTGGGTTATTACCGTTGATGACAGAACTTTAATCGAAGCTTATCACCCGGTGGCGGGAAACGGATCTTGAGTTTGTCCAGCGCCTGCTGGCGGAAGTGGGTATCTGGTTCCGCTCAGAGATGCAGGCGGCGACGGAGCAGGAGACGCTTATTTTTGCCGACAGCCAACTGGGTTACCGGTTTGATGTGCGCCTGCCGTACAGCGAGCCGTCGGGCCTGTTTGACGGGGCGGCAGAATCGGTGTAGGACGTGCGCACCTGGCACAATGTGGTGAGCGGCAGTGCCGCGATGCGCGATTACAACTACCGCACCGCCACCACGCCGCTGGATGTCAACGTGTCGGTGCACAGTGACGCGGTGACAACGGGTGAACAATATCATTACAGCGCTCCGTATCGGGAAGCCGGGGATGACAGCGACCAGGAGCGGAAAGCAGTGCGTTCTACGCCCGCATCCACCTGTTCAGTAACGCTTCGCAGCTCAGCCCCGGCCAGGTGCTGGAGCCGCAGGGTAAGGTGATTCCGACGCTCGAAGCTGGATTTCGATCGTAATAACAGCGAGCCGGGTTATGCGTACCTGTGGTTGAGGATGGCAAAACCGTATGCCGGTGACACTCTCGGCTGGCACACACCGCTGATCGATGGCACCGAAGTGGCGATACGCGCACAGGTAACATAGACGACAGTCGGCGTAATGACTCGAGTGGGCGGGATGCTGGCTGCGAACCCGATGGTTGTCTGGGTTTGAGTACTGTATTCCGCCCTCTACATTCCGGCAACGGGTGCGCGCACACTGGTGGTGCGGCTCCGGCCCTTGATCAGCCACTATACTGGTCAACCCGATCCCGGAAAACCAGGGCGAGAGCACCATGCCACCGTTCCCGGATGAGAAGAATTTCAACGACTATATACTGGTGTTTCCTGCGGATTCATGGGTTAAACCGATTTATGTTTATCTCAAGTCTGCGAGGGATAAGCCGGGAACAGCGGCCGGGAAAGGTGAGGTGTTATCGGGAACAGGTAAATGGCTGGAAGCTGCCAGTACAGATCTGGGAGCTCCCGTACCAGCGCAGGTTGCAGATAAATTGCGGGGTAAAAAACTCAGTAACTTTGACCGGTTCAGGGAAGCATTTTGGCTTGCTGTGGCAGAAGTTCCCGAGCTAATGAGTCAATTTAAGAGAGCAAACCAGACCATTATTAGAGGAGGTAACGTGCCGATATCTATCCCATCTGAGCATGTTGGTAATAGATTCAAAATACACTACAGGGCTGATATTCCATGTGTTCAGCTTGGGCGCAGATATGCGCTGTAAAATCTTTCTTTCGCCACTAAGGCCTAAGGTTTGCGCGAGTCTGCAAGCCTCCATGGAAATGTGCGGCACGACGCGCCAGCAGGCCATGGATTATTTGATTTATTTTGAAGCCGCGACAGCCCCTTAAACGTCTTTAATTTTCACCATGCAATAAGCGGTGATAGCAATCATGCCAAGCGCGATATAAAACACGGTGTGGTAGTTCCAGATTTCGGCGACTACTCCTGCCATCGATCCAGCAATAATCCAGCCAACACGCGTCGTATTGGTATATAGCGTGGTAGCCGCTCCTGCCTGTCCTGGCATTAAATCCTGAAAATACAACATCCCAATACCTGCAAGAATGCCGATGAAAATAGCGTTCAGCAGTTGCAGACCCAGCAGCATGAATTCGTTATGCAACGTCAGCATGCCAATGTAGAACGCCAGGCCTGCGACTCCCGCAATGCGCATTAGAAAACGCTTACCGAAACGTTTGGCGTAATAGCCTGCGATAAGCATTGTTGGGATCTCAAGCCCGGCAGCTGTTCCCATCATCACTCCCGCCAGCTTCTCTGGCAGATGCAATTCATTAATGATGTAAAGCGGCATATTAATGATGTAGAGACTGTTACAGCCCCACATCATGGTACAGGCAACGAACAACAGCAGGGCATCACGGCGGTTACGGTGCGGAGCTTCAAGTGTGGTGGATTTAGTTACTACCTCTTTACGCATTGATGGCAGGAGCAGCCGTACCATCACGCTGCAAACCACAAATGCAAAGGCCGCGCTCAGATACATGGTGGTAAAACCAAAACCCAAAGCCAGTGCGTAAGCGATAGGTGGGCCAATTACCCATGCAAGGGAGACCTGCGCCCGCAAAATTGAGCTGAACATCACCGCTTCACGGCCCGTACGGTCAGCGTGTTCGCGCGCCAGGGCAAACATCTGCGGGTTAGCAGTGGAACCAAAGCTGCTGAGGAAAACACCGACAAACAGCAACACAAAATAGTTACGGTTCCACGCAAACAGCACACAGGCTAATGCGCCTAACAAACAGCAGACAAAAATAAGCGATTTGCGATCGCCTTTTCTATCAGAGCGCCCTGCAAGAAATTGGCTGACCAAAATACCGATGACAGCGCTGCCGGTAAAAAAGAAACCTACCATAGCAGGACGAACATGTACCTCTTCCGTTAAAAACAGGCTCAAAGTTGGGGTTTGTAATGCCCCCGCAATTCCGGTTAAAAAAGCTACAATCAAAAAGGCGGTAGAAGTTAAGTCAAGGGGCTTGCGTGTTGCTGTTATGGGGGAGTTTTGCATGCTCTCAGTGTCGGGTGGTCAATGAACGCGCGGAGTTTACGCGCCTTGCCTGGAAATAAACAGTTGTTCAAATCAAAAGCGACACGAAAAGTTAAAACGCTGTTCCTGGTTATGTTCAGCAAAAGCTGATGCTTTTAAATTTTGTGCTGAACGTAACGTGATGCTGCTCACTTTTTCGGTTTGGATGGGAGAAAAAATGTGCGTAACCTCTAAATTCCGGTAACGAAAATACAACATATCTTGCCTGAATCGCGGAGGTTCTCCACACTACTTGAAACGTTTCAGCGTCGTCTTATTTAGTTTCAGGAGTGGGATGGCGCATTTTTTCTCATTGCAGCTGAATCGTTTCAATTCAGCAGGAGAGGAGAACCATGTTCCAGTTATCTGTGCAGGATATTCATCCGGGTGTAAGTGCCGGAAATAAAGAAGAAGCCATACGTCTGGTTGCCGCTGCGCTCGCGCAGGCAGGGAACGTGAGTATTGGCTATGTAGAAGGTATGCTGGCTCGCGAGCTGCAAACCTCCACTTACTTGGGTAATGGTATTGCCATCCCACATGGCACTACCGATACCCGCGATCTGGTACTGAAAACCGGCGTGAAGGTATTCCAGTTCCCACAAGGAATTGAATGGGGTGAAGGCCAAAAAGCTTACGTTGTGATTGGCATTGCCGCTCGTTCTGACGAACACCTTGGTTTGCTGCGTCAGCTGACGCATGTGCTCAGTGATGACGAAGTTGCTGAACAACTCAAAACCGCTACTTCAGCAGAAGAGCTTCGCGCATTGCTGATGGGCGAAAAACAATCTGCATCTTTGCTGTTTGATAACTCATTATTGGCGTTAGATGTTACCGCCACCGACCTGATGACGCTTCAGGCTTTAAATGCCGGGCGCATTAAACAGGCGGGTGCTGCCAACTCAGCTTTTGTAAGCCACGTAGTTTCCAGCAAACCACTCTATCTCGGGCAGGGAATCTGGCTTAACGACAGCACCGAAGGCAACCTTGCCAGTGCTGTGGCAATCAGCCGCCCAGTATCAGCTTTTGAAGCTGACGGCCAACCGGTATCGCTGTTGATGACGGTTGCAGTGGCCGACGACCAGCCCTTGCAAGTTCTCAATCGCCTGAGCGATATGTTGATAAACAACAATGCTGACCGTTTGCTGAATGCTGATGCGCCTGGGTTGCTGACGCTGCTGACTACTGATGTCCCAGCGGAACAAAATAGCCTGAGTGCAGATTTCCAGATTCGCAATGAACATGGTCTACACGCCCGTCCTGGTACGGTGCTGGTGAATACCATTAAACAATTTAATAGCGAGATTACCGTGACAAACCTTGATGGAACCGGGAAGCCAGCTAATGGTCGCAGCCTGATGAAAGTCGTCGCTCTGGGCGTGAAAAAAGGCCACCACCTGCGCTTTACGGCAACGGGTGACGATGCTGAACTTGCGCTGAAAGCCATTGGTGAAGCGGTTGCTGCTGGTCTTGGTGAGGGGGCAGCATGAGTCGTCGTGTCGCAACAATTACGTTAAACCCGGCTTACGATCTGGTCGGTTACACCCCGGAAGTTGAACGTGGTGAAGTTAACCTCGTACGCACTACGGGTCTGCATGCCGCGGGTAAAGGGATTAACGTCGCTAAAGTTCTTAAAGACCTTGGCATCGATGTCACGGTTGGTGGGTTCCTTGGTAAAGATAACCAGGATGGTTTCCAGCAACTGTTCAGCGAATTGGGTATTGCCAACCGTTTTCAAGTGGTGCAAGGCCGTACCCGCATCAACGTAAAACTGACTGAGAAAGATGGCGAAGTTACCGACTTTAATTTCTCAGGATTTGATGTAACCCCTTCCGATTGGGAGCGTTTTGTTGCTGACTCCCTGAGCTGGCTTGGTCAGTTTGACATGGTGTGTGTCAGTGGCAGTTTGCCTGCGGGCGTTTCACCTGATGCTTTCACTGACTGGATGAAGCGTCTACGTAGCCAGTGCCCTTGCATCATTTTCGACAGCAGCCGCGAAGCATTGGTCGCAGGTCTGAAAGCCGCACCATGGCTGGTTAAACCAAACCGCCGCGAGCTGGAAATTTGGGCTGGTCGCAAATTGCCAGAAATGAAAGATGTGATTGAAGCCGCCCACGCGCTGCGTGAGCAAGGAATTGCTCATGTGGTGATTTCGCTGGGTGCCGAAGGTGCACTTTGGGTTAACGCATCGGGTGAGTGGATAGCGAAACCGCCAGTATGCGAAGTCGTCAGTACCGTTGGTGCGGGGGATTCTATGGTCGGCGGGCTTATCTACGGCCTGTTAATGCGTGAATCCAGCGAACATACCCTGCGTTTAGCGACGGCAGTGGCAGCGCTGGCGGTAAGCCAGAGCAATGTCGGAATTACAGATCGTACTCAACTGGCGGCCATGATGGCTCGTGTTGATCTGAAACCATTTAACTGACAGCAGGAGAGGAACTATGAAAACGCTGCTGATTATCGAACCAGGTCTTGGGCAAGCTCGTGCGTACCTTGCGAAAACATTGCTGGGTTCAGCCGCGCAAAAAGCGCGCTTGCAGATTATCGACAATCCTAACGATGCCGAAATGGCGATCGTTGTGGGAACTGCTATTCCTGCCGATAGTTCGCTGAATGGCAAAAAGGTCTATCTGGGTGATATTGACCGTGCAGTTCAGCATCCGGAACTGTTTTTAGGTGAAGCGAAAGATAAAGCGAAGCCTTATACCGCTCCAGCGAGTGCTGCACCGGTCGAGTTGGCTAAAGGGCCGAAACGCGTTGTAGCGGTAACCGCTTGCCCAACGGGTGTGGCGCATACCTTTATGGCTGCTGAAGCGATTGAAACCGAAGCGAAAAAACGCGGCTGGTGGGTGAAAGTTGAAACCCGCGGTTCCGTTGGCGCAGGTAATGCGATTACACCAGAGGAAGTCGCGGAAGCCGACCTGGTTATTGTTGCGGCCGATATCGAAGTTGACCTGGCAAAATTTGCGGGCAAACCGATGTATCGCACTTCAACAGGCCTGGCACTGAAGAAAACAGCGCAAGAACTGGATAAAGCAGTTGTTGAGGCTAAACCTTTCGAAGCGACAGGGCAGAGTGCAGCCAGCGCCAAAGAAGGGAAGAAAGAAGGGGCAGGCGCTTATCGTCACCTGTTAACCGGTGTTTCTTTCATGCTGCCGATGGTGGTCGCGGGCGGTCTATGTATCGCGCTGTCGTTCGCTTTTGGTATCGAAGCATTTAAAGAGCCAGGTACGCTGGCTGCAGCACTGATGCAAATCGGTGGTGGTTCAGCCTTTGCGTTGATGGTGCCGGTTCTGGCGGGTTACATCGCGTTTTCTATCGCTGACCGACCAGGGCTGACGCCGGGTCTTATCGGCGGTATGTTAGCCGTGAGCACCGGTTCTGGTTTTATCGGCGGGATTATTGCGGGCTTCCTCGCAGGCTACATTGCTAAGATGATTAGCACTAAGCTGAAACTGCCACCAAGTATGGAAGCACTGAAACCAATCCTTATCATTCCACTGTTCTCAAGCCTGATTGTGGGTCTGGCGATGATTTATCTGATCGGTACGCCGGTTTCGAAAATCCTCGAAGGTCTGACTCACTGGCTGCAAACCATGGGCACCGCGAATGCGGTACTGTTGGGCGCAATCCTTGGCGGTATGATGTGTACTGATATGGGCGGTCCAGTTAACAAAGCGGCTTACGCATTTGGTGTCGGGTTACTCAGCACCCAAACTTACGCACCGATGGCTGCCATTATGGCTGCAGGTATGGTGCCGCCGTTGGCGATGGGTCTGGCAACATTTATTGCGCGTCGTAAATTCGACAAAGCTCAGCAAGAAGGCGGTAAAGCAGCGATGGTTCTGGGTCTGTGCTTTATTACCGAAGGGGCTATCCCGTTTGCAGCGCGTGACCCAATGCGCGTTCTTCCTTGCTGTATCATTGGCGGCGCGGTGACTGGCGCAATCTCCATGGCAGTAGGCGCTAAACTGATGGCTCCCCATGGCGGATTATTTGTTCTGTTAATCCCAGGTGCGATTACCCCGGTTGTGGGTTACCTGATTGCGATAATTGCAGGAACATTGCTGGCGGGTCTGTCTTATGCCTTCCTGAAACGTCCGGAAGCAGAGTTAGCAGCTAAAACGGCTTAAAGTTTTGTCATCACTCTAAAGCTCCCTGCATTTGCAGGGAGCTTTTTTTTGTCTATGCTTCGGCAGTTTCACGCTGCTGAGCTTTCAACCAGGCTATCTCTTCAGCCCAGATATCCGGGTTCGTCGTTTCCAGGATTAGCGGAATCCCATCGAAACGGTTATCACGCATAATCCAGGCAAACGGCGTGTGGCCAATATTGCCTTCACCCAGACTGTTATGGCGGTCGACACGGCTCCCAAAAGCACTTTTCGCGTCATTAAGGTGCATGCCACATAAATACTCAAACCCAACAATTCTTTCGAATTCAGCAAAGGTATTTTCGCAGTCTGCTTCGGTGCGCAGGTCATAACCCGCTGCAAAGGCGTGGCAGGTATCAATACACACACCGACACGGGATTTGTCTTCTACGCCATCAATAATCGCGGCCAGATGCTCGAAACGAAAACCGAGATTGCTGCCCTGGCCTGCTGTGTTTTCAATTACCGCAGTCACACCTTCGGTTTTATCCAGCGCGATGTTTATCGACTGAGCAATGCGGGCAAGGCACTCTTCTTCAGGGATTTGCATCAAGTGACTGCCTGGGTGGAAGTTCAACAGCGTTAAACCCAGCTGCATGCAACGTTCCATCTCATCAATGAAGGCTTCACGGGATTTTTCCAGCGCTTCCTCAACCGGATGGCCAAGGTTAATGAGATAGCTGTCATGGGGGAGGATTTGTGCTGGTCCGTAATGATACTTTTCACAAGCCCGTTTGAAATTGCTGATAACTTCGTCAGTGAGCGGAGCTGCGCGCCACTGGCGTTGGTTTTTGGTGAACAGGGCAAAAGCAGTGGCTTCGAGTTCGTGCGCGCGAATTGCGGCATTTTCCAGACCACCTGCAGCACTGACATGTGCGCCAATAAACTTCATCATTCTTACTCCTGTCAAAACCCGCTATCGGGAAACGGACAATGATAGCGGGTTAGACAGTAATTTTCCGTACCTCTTTATGCCATCAGGTGATGGATACCAAGGTTAATCGCGCCACCGCCAACAATCAGCCAGATAAATAGCACCAGAGCCATCAGCAGCGGGCGTACACCGGCTTTTTTCAGCGCGCTGAAATGAGTGGTTAAACCCAGAGCCGCCATCGCCATTGCTAGCAAGAAAGTATCCAGTGTTATCAAAGCATTGACCGCCCAGGCTGGCAGTAAGTGCAGTGAGTTAAACATCGCAACCACTATAAACAGCACCGCAAACCATGGAATGGTGATTTTGCTTTTCTGCGCCTGACCCGCCGGAGCCAGTTGTTTGACACGAGCTGCCAGGAAAATCAGGAATGGAGCCAGCATCATTACGCGCAGCATTTTCGCAATGACTGCGGCATTTTCAGTTTCAGGGCTGATTGCATGCCCCGCAGCCACTACTTGTGCAACTTCATGCATGGTTGAACCGGTGTAGATACCAAAAGCCTCCGGTGTGAACCATTGTGTGACATACGGATAAATCATTGGATAAATAAAGATTGCCAGCGTACCGAAAATCACCACCGTTGCGACCGCTACGGTGACTTTACTGGCTTCAGCTTTCACAACCGGCTCGGTTGCCAGAATCGCCGCAGCACCGCAAATACTGCTGCCAGCACCAATTAACCAGCTGGTTTGTTTATCCAGGCCAAACACTTTCTGACCCAACCAGCAGGCGAGGGCGAAGGTGCTGGTGAGTGTCAGAACATCAATGATGACACCGCTGGCGCCGACATCCGCAATCTGCGAAAACGTCAGTCGAAAGCCATATAAAATGATCCCAAGACGCAACAGATGTTGTTTGGCAAACAATACACCGCCATCACAGTGTTGCCAGATTTTCGGGTAAAGCGTGTTGCCAATCACCATCCCGCACAGAATCGCGAGCGTTAATGCACCGAGTCCAAGACCTGCAACGGAAGGAATATTCCCCAACCAAAGCGCCAGTGCAGTAATTGCACCTGCAAGCAGCAGTCCTGGCAGGAAATGCCACAATGTATGTCGATGAGTGGGAATTGATAACGTAGCCATAACCTTCTCCTTTGTGTTGGCAAAAGAGTAAGTCCTGGTGGCTTAAAAATAAAATTGATTATATATTTATAACCAATCTGAATAAGTGTTAAGGCGTGTCCACTATGCATATCACACTGCGGCAACTTGAAGTCTTCGCTGAAGTCCTCAAAAGCGGCTCTACTACTCAGGCTTCGCAAATGCTGGCGTTGTCTCAGTCTGCGGTAAGTGCGGCGCTGTCCGACCTCGAAGGGCAGTTAGGCGTGCAATTATTCGATAGGGTAGGTAAGCGCCTGGTTGTCAATGAACATGGCCGTTTGCTGTATCCGCGCGTGGTGGGTTTGCTTGAGCAGGCAACAGAAGTCGAACAACTGTTTAAAGAGGATAATGGTGCTATTCGCGTTTATGCCAGCAGCACGATAGGCAATTACATTCTGCCGGAAATGATTGCTCATTATCGCCGCGCTTTTCCAAATCTCCCGCTGGAAATGAGCGTTGGCAATAGCCAGGATGTGATTAACGCAGTTGCCGACTTCCGGGTTGATATTGGTCTGATTGAAGGGCCGAGCCATATGACCGAATTGGTGACCGAGCCGTGGCTGGAAGATGAGCTGGTCGTGTTTGCGCCGCCAGACGCGCCGTTATTACAGAAACCCGTCACGCTGGAAAGCCTGGCTGAACAGCCGTGGATCTTACGTGAAAAAGGCTCTGGTACGCGCGAAATCGTCGATTATCTGCTGCTTTCACATCTGCCGCAGTTTCATCTTGGGATGGAGCTGGGGAATTCAGAGGCGATTAAACATGCGGTGCGCCATGGTCTTGGCATCAGCTGCTTGTCGCGTAGGGTGATTGCCGAGCAGCTCGAGTCCGGCACGCTGGTGGAAGTTGCGGTGCCGTTGCCCCGGTTAACGCGCACGCTGTACCGTATCCATCACCGTCAAAAGCATATTTCTAACGCGTTGCAGCGCTTTTTACGCTACTGCGAGGAATGAAGCGGCGCAAGGCCATGCTCCCGGCAAACTTCTGGCGCGCGGGCGTAGGCCCAGCCCAGGTCTGTGGGAGAAAAGAATAAAATGTGCCTTCGTAGCGCAGTCCCAACGCTGCGGTCATTTATCATGTCTCAGCCAGTTCGGGCTGCTCATCGTAGGTTTTGCTAATAATCGAGTGCCGATCATGAAGCTCTCTTATAACGCGGCATTTCTGCTAGATGAACAAGGATGATTTGTTACAATCGCGCCTCATTTTTACGAAGGACCGCAATTTTCTATGGTTTCTCAAGATAAGACAACACAAGTGCCAGGCTTACGCCGTGAGTTAAAAGCGCGCCACTTAACGATGATCGCCATCGGCGGTTCTATCGGAACCGGGCTATTTGTTGCCTCTGGTGCAACCATTTCTCAAGCGGGCCCTGGCGGCGCGTTGCTCTCCTATATGCTGATTGGTCTGATGGTGTACTTCCTGATGACAAGCCTCGGCGAACTTGCTGCGTACATGCCGGTTTCAGGCTCCTTTGCCACTTACGGGCAACAATACGTTGAAGAAGGCTTCGGTTTCGCACTGGGCTGGAACTACTGGTACAACTGGGCGGTAACTATCGCTGTTGACCTGGTCGCATCACAATTGGTGATGAACTATTGGTTCCCTGACACCCCGGGCTGGATCTGGAGTGCACTGTTCCTTGGCATCATGTTCTTGCTGAACTACATCTCCGTTAAAGGCTTTGGTGAAGCAGAATACTGGTTCTCACTGATTAAAGTGACCACGGTTATCATCTTTATCATTGTCGGTTTAATGATGATTCTCGGCATCTTTAAAGGTGCGCAACCTGCTGGCTGGAGCAACTGGGCAATTGGTGATGCGCCGTTTGCTGGTGGATTCTCCGCAATGATTGGTGTCGCGATGATAGTCGGCTTCTCGTTCCAGGGGACTGAGCTGATTGGTGTTGCTGCAGGTGAATCTGAAGACCCTGGCAAGAATATTCCACGTGCTGTGCGTCAGGTGTTCTGGCGTATCCTGCTGTTCTATGTGTTCGCGATTCTGATTATCAGCCTGATCATTCCTTACACCGATCCGAGCCTGCTGCGTAACGATGTAAAAGATATCGGCGTGAGCCCATTCACACTGGTATTCCAACATGCTGGTCTGCTGTCTGCAGCGGCGGTAATGAATGCCGTTATTCTGACTGCGGTACTGTCTGCGGGTAACTCCGGGATGTATGCATCCACTCGTATGCTCTACACCCTGGCTTGCGATGGCAAAGCACCACGCATTTTCTCTAAGCTCTCCAGAGGCGGTGTGCCACGTAACGCACTGTATGCAACTACTGTTGTAGCGGGCTTGTGCTTCCTGACTTCTATGTTCGGTAACCAGACAGTTTATCTGTGGTTGCTTAACACCTCAGGTATGACTGGCTTCATCGCCTGGTTAGGTATTGCGATCAGCCACTACCGTTTCCGTCGTGGTTATGTGAAACAAGGTCTTAGTCTTAACGATTTGCCGTATGTTTCTGGCTTCTTCCCGCTGGGGCCAATCTTTGCCTTCGTACTGTGCCTGATCATCACGCTCGGCCAGAACTACGAAGCATTTCTTGCCGATAAAATCGATTGGGCAGGCGTAACGGCTACCTATATTGGTATCCCATTGTTCCTGGCAATCTGGTGGGGCTATAAGATTACGAAAGGCACTCATTTCGTGAAGTATGAAGAAATGACGTTCCCGAAAACGTTTAAAAAGTAACTTTGAAGGGCGCGATTATCGCGCCCTTTTTTATCCCTTCTCGCATCATCCTTCTGCATTAATCCCTTTCGAGACATTACAAACATTAACAATTTGATTGATAACCATTCTCGTTTAATTTATGGTGTCGCCACGCTTTACCACGGCTGGATGTCGATGAGTACAGCGCGCAGTTGTTTGCCAAAGTAGCCAGCAACGCATTAAGGAATGTGAGCGCAATCCATCGTTTTTGTTTGCCATTCACCTCATGGAGAAAGGAATGTTAAGGTTGAATCCCATCGTCCGGGGAGGACTTTGCGCGTCGATAATCAGTGCTGCGTTTCCGGTTATTGCCGAAGAACGCGAAGACACCATGGTTGTTACTGCTTCTGCGACTGAGCAAAACCTCAAAGATGCTCCTGCCAGTATTAGTGTCATCACCCAGGAAGACCTGAAAAAGAAACCGATCCAGAATTTGAAAGATGTCTTGCAGGAAGTCCCGGGCGTGCAGCTCACTAATGAAGGGGATAACCGCCAGGGCGTCAGTATTCGTGGTCTGGACAGCAGCTACACACTGATTCTGGTTGATGGCAAGCGGGTGAACTCGCGCAACGCAGTATTCCGCCACAATGATTTTGACCTTAACTGGATACCGGTTGATGCCATCGAGCGTATCGAAGTGGTGCGCGGGCCAATGTCTTCGCTCTATGGTTCGGATGCGTTAGGCGGTGTGGTGAATATTATTACGCGCAAAGTTGGCAAAGCCTGGCATGGCACCGTAACGGCGGATACCACCATTCAGGAAAAACGCGATCGCGGTGATTCCTATAACAGTAACTTTTTTGCCAGTGGCCCAATCATTGACGACCTGCTTGGGGTGAAAGTTTACGGCAACCTCGGCAAGCGCGAGAAAGATAAACAAGAGACTTCCAGCACTAGCGCAACAGGTGAAACTCCGCGTATTGAAGGTTTTACCACCCGTAGCGGCAGCGCTGAATTTGCCCTGACACCAACAGAAAATCAGGACATGAGCTTTGGCTATGGTTTTGACCGCCAGGACCGTGATTCGGACTCGCTGAACAAAAACCGCATGGAGCGCCAGGATTACTCGATTTCCCATAATGGACGTTGGGATTACGGCAATACCGAACTGCGTTTTTATGGCGATAAGATTGATAACCTCAATCCAGGCAATAGCTCGCCAATCACCTCCCGCAATAACAGTCTCGACGGCAAACTGGTTCTGCCATTGGGCGAAATTAACCAGTTACTGACCTTCGGTGGGGAATGGCGACACGATAAGCTGTCAGACCCGGTAAACCTCACGGGTGGCAATAGCTCTGAAACGTCTGCCAGCCAGTATGCATTGTTCTTAGAAGACGAGTGGCGAATTTTTGAACCGCTGGCGTTGACTACCGGCGTGCGTATGGATGATCACGAAACCTACGGCGATCACTGGAGCCCACGCGCATACCTCGTGTACAGCGCGACAGATACCATCACCATGAAAGGTGGCTGGGCAACGGCATTTAAAGCACCATCGTTACTACAACTTAGCCCGGACTGGACCAGTAACTCTTGCCGTGGCTCTTGTAAGATTGTCGGCAGCCCGGATCTGAAACCTGAAACCAGTGAAAGCTTCGAATTAGGGTTGTACTACTCAGGTGATGAAGGCTTGCTGGACGGGGTTTCAGGCAGCATCACTACCTTCCAGAACAACCTTGACGATATGATTGATATCAATCGTACTTCGAGCCGTACCGAAGCGCCGTCTTATCCAAACTTTGTTGGATTTGACAGTGCGGGCCGCCCAATCTTCAAATACTACAACGTCAACAAAGCACGCGTTCGTGGTGTTGAAACCGAGTTGAAAGTGCCGTTCAGCGAGCAGTGGAAACTTACACTGAACTACACCTATAACGATGGCCGTGATTTGAGTGGTGGTGGTAACAAACCGCTGGCATCTCTGCCATTCCACACCGCTAACGGAACGGTAGATTGGGCACCATTAGATGACTGGTCATTCTATGTTTCCGCGAACTACACCGGTGAGCAACGTGCTACAACCGACGGCTCACCAACACCTGGTGGTTATGTAGTGTGGAACACAGGTGCCGCGTGGAAGGCGACGAAAAGCATCAAGCTACGTGCAGGGGTGATGAACCTCGGTGATAAAGATCTGAGTCGTGACGATTACAGTTACAACGAAGATGGTCGTCGTTATTTTGCTGCGGTGGATTACACGTTCTGATTTTACCCTAACCCTCTCCTCAGGGAGAGGGCCGGGGTGAGAGCATTAATTACGCCAAATGCTCTGCATGGAAACGCAGATGGTCTTCAACAAACGATGCAATAAAGTAGTAACTGTGATCGTAACCCGGCTGCACACGCAGCGTTAGCGGCCAGTTTTTCTGACGTGCTACTTCAGCAAATTGTGCCGGTTGCAGTTGATCTGCAAGGAACTGATCCGCATCACCTTGATCGATAAGCACTGGAATGGCGTTGGTACTATCAGCCTGCATCAACAAGCAGCAGCTATCCCATTCGCGCCATTTCTCTTCGTCTGCTCCTAAATAAGCATTAAAGGCTTTTTGGCCCCACGGCACGCGCGTTGGGTTTACGATCGGCGCAAAGGCCGAAACGGAGCAATAACGACCTGGGTTTTTCAATGCGATGCTTAATGCACCGTGGCCACCCATTGAATGCCCAAAGATAGAGGCTTTCTCGCTGATACTGAAGTTATTGGCAATCAGCGTTGGCAGCTCATCATTAATGTAGTCGTACATCCGAAAATGCTCAGCCCACGGCTGTTGAGTGGCATTGAGGTAAAAACCTGCACCCTGACCAAGATCGTAGCTTTCATTATTCGGCACATTTTCACCACGTGGGCTGGTATCTGGCATTACCAACACAATCCCTAATTCAGAAGCGACACGCTGCGCTCCTGCTTTGGTGGTGAAGTTCTCATCATTGCAGGTCAAACCGGACAACCAGTACAGAACCGGTGGAGGTGTGGTGCGAGGAGTTGGCAGAAAAATACTGAATGTCATTGGACATTTCAGTACCGCAGAATCATGGTGCCAGCGCTGTTGCCAGCCTTCAAAACATCGGTGTTCTTCGAGGAGTTCCATCCAGAGGCCCTTAATTATATTCAAGATCAATGAATAACTTTCACTTCTCCCCAGTCTAGCCATGCGGCATCATGCTGGCAACGAAATCGCAACATTTGGGGTGATAGTGGCGGCACGTATCGCGTTGACTGGGTTTCTGGTGTTGGTGGTTGCAATGGGCATTGGCCGATTTGCATTCACACCGCAAGTCCCATTAATGATAACTGAAGGGCAACTTACCTTAACCAGTGCGGGTTTGGTAGCAGCGATTAACTACCTCGGTTATCTTGCTGGCGCATGGGATGCCATGCGCGCACACCGGCGGGTAGAGTTGCGTTTGCACGCTGGCGTCTGGGGAGCGGTCATCCTGACGCTGCTTTCTGCTACCGTAGATTCAGCCCTGTGGCATGCGTTGATTCGTTTTCTGATTGGTTGCGCCAGCGGCTGGGCGATGGTGTTAATCGCCGCCTGGTGCAATGAGCAGCTGGCGCATTTAGGTAAGCCAGGGTTAAGTGCTGCGGTGTTCGCAGGTCCTGGCGCTGGAATATTTATCAGCGGTTTGATGGCAGTGGCAATCCATAGTTATGGCTTATCAGCAAGTCATGCCTGGCTTGTTTATGGCGCTTTGGCGCTGCTGTTTATTGCATTAATCGCCCGTAACCTGCCTGGCAAAGGGGAGCTTCACCGCCCGGAAACGGCACCTGAGCCGCTGGTATTAACGCCGCAACTCAAACGCCTGGTGTGGAGCTATAGCCTGGCTGGATTTGGTTATATTCTGCCAGCCACATTTTTATCGCAGATGGCCAGCGCACGTTTTCCTGGCAGCGCGTTTGCGCAGTTTGTTTGGCCAATATTTGGTGGAGCGGCAGTGTGCGGTATTTTGCTCGGCATTGCCGCGCGTCAAAAGTTGCAAAGCTATCAACGCCTGGCACTTGTTTTGTGGTTACAAGCACTTGGGGTATTCGCCTCAGATATGATTCCCGGTATGACCGGGTTGGTTTTAGGTTCGCTTCTGGTGGGTGGTGGCTTCTTATGTGCGGTGCAATTATCGCTACTTTATGGACGCGAACTGGCACCTGAACACACCCGTTATATGGCGGGATTACTGACTACCGGTTATGCGATGGGGCAGTTGGTTGGGCCGATGCTCTCGGCATTATCGACCTCGCTCATCGGACAGCTTGAGCCTGCGCTATATGTTGCGGGCTTTGCCTTATTAGTCGCAGGCGGTTTGGTCTGGCGAAGGTATTGACGATTTCAATAATTATTTAGGGCAATTAACGTTCACACTACTGGATTATGCGACTGTGCTCACGCACAATGAGCACACACTTTGCCCCATGTAGGGCCGAGGTCAGCCACACCTGCAGGAGAAAATAACATGTCATCACTAAGACCAGAAGCCGCATTGGTTCATGAAGCATTGGTTGCACGCGGCCTGGAAACGCCACTGCGCCCACAACTGCGTGAGCTCGATAACGAAACCCGCAAACGCGAGATTGCCGGGCATATGACGGAAATCATGCAGTTGCTGAATCTTGATCTCAGCGACGATAGCTTGATGGAAACCCCGCATCGCATCGCTAAAATGTATGTCGATGAGATTTTCTCCGGCCTTGATTACGCTAACTTCCCGAAGATCACCGTCATTGAGAATAAGATGAAGGTTGATGAGATGGTCACCGTGCGCAACATTACGCTCACCAGCACCTGTGAACACCATTTCGTGACTATCGACGGGAAAGCGACAGTGTCTTATCTGCCGAAAGACACCGTGATTGGCTTGTCGAAAATTAACCGCATTGTGCAATTTTTTGCGCAGCGTCCGCAGGTTCAGGAACGCTTAACACAGCAAATCCTGATTGCACTGCAAACCCTGCTTGGCACCAACAATGTGGCGGTATCTATTGATGCAGTCCATTATTGTGTGAAAGCGCGTGGTGTGCAGGATGCTACCAGTGCGACGACAACCACGTCTTTGGGTGGATTGTTTAAATCCAGCCAGAATACTCGCCAGGAATTCCTGCGCGCAGTGCGCCATAACTAACATTAACCAGGTAGGATGTATGAGTAGAAACGTTACGCTGGATTTTGTCCGTGGCGTCGCTATTCTCGGCATCCTGATGCTTAATATCGTGGCCTTCGGTTTACCGAAGGCGGCGTACCTTAATCCAGCCTGGTCCGGCTCCGCTACTGACCACGATGCCTGGACCTGGGCGATTTTAGATCTTTTTGCCCAAGTAAAATTCCTTACTCTGTTTGCTCTGTTGTTTGGTGCTGGTTTGCAGATGTTGTTACATCGCGGCAAGCGCTGGATTCAGTCACGTCTGACGTTATTAGTTCTGCTCGGTTTCATGCACGCTATTTTCCTTTGGGATGGCGATATTTTGCTGGCCTACGGTTTAGTGGGGTTGGTGTGCTGGCGTCTGATTCGTGATGCGCCGGGTAATCGTTCATTATTTAATACTGGCGTTATCTTATATCTCACCGGTATTGGCGTGCTGTTATTGCTAGGATTTATTTCCGGTGATGCACCGAACCGCTCATGGATCCCCGATGCCGCAAATTTGCAGTACGAGCAGTGGTGGAAGCTTAACGGCGGGACTGAGGCCATTAGCAATCGCATTGATTTGCTCTCATCAAACCTCGTTGCTCTGGGCGCGCAGTACGGTTGGCAACTGGCGGGGATGATGCTGATTGGCGCGTCATTAATGCGCAGTGGCTGGCTGCGAGGGGAATTTAGCCTGCATCATTATCGCCGCATTGGCGTGTGGCTGATTGTGGTTGGGATGCTAATTAACATACCTGCGATTTATGCCCAGTGGCACCTTGGCTGGATGTATCGCTGGTGCGCTTTCTTGCTGCAAGCACCGCGGGAATTGAGTGCTCCGTTTCAAACGATTGGCTATGCAGCACTCGCATTTGGCTACTGGCCACAGTTGTCGCGCTTGCGTCTGGTGAATGCGATAGCGCATGTCGGGCGAATGGCATTGTCGAACTATTTACTGCAAACAGTTATTTGCACCACCTTCTTCTTCCGCATGGGCTGGTTCATGAAGTTTGACCGTCTGAGCCTGTTGGGGATTGTGCCTTTTGTCTGGGCAATCAATATCTTATTCTCTATGCTCTGGCTGCGTTACTTCCGTCAAGGGCCGGTTGAGTGGCTCTGGAGACAACTAACCGCACGTGCTGCAGGGGTATCACTGAAGCATCCAGCAAGATAATGATATACATCACAAACGTTAACGATATGTATGTAAGCGTTTTCATTGATGTGATCATCCTCACGTAGTCATTCCCAAGTCGCTGCCAGAATAGCCACCTTGCCATATACAGGGTGCATTCATGAGACTAATTCCTCCTTCGCCTGGTGATAAATATGATCACCATTCGTGACGTTGCCCGAATCGCCGGCGTCTCCGTGGCGACCGTATCCCGTGTACTCAATAACAGCGCGCTGGTCAGTGCTGATACCCGTGAAAGTGTGATGCAGGCGGTGGCGCAATTGGGCTATCGCCCGAATGCTAACGCCCAGGCTCTGGCAACGCAGGTCAGCGATACTATCGGTGTAGTGGTGATGGATGTCTCCGATCCATTTTTTGGCGCGTTGGTCAAAGCGGTGGATGTTGTGGCACAGGAGCACAACAAATATGTGCTCATTGGCAACAGCTACCATCAGGAAGAAAAAGAGCGTCATGCTATTGAGGTATTGATCCGTCAACGATGTAACGCATTGATTGTTCATGCTAAAGCACTTGGTGATAAAGAGTTGGCCGAGTTCCTCGATCACATTCCAGGCATGGTGCTGGTTAACCGCATTGTACCGGGTTACGAACATCGATGTGTCGGGCTGGATAATATCAGCGGTGCTTTGATGGCAACAAGAATGCTGTTTAATCAAGGCCATCAGCGCATCGGTTATCTGGCATCGAGCCATGCAATTGAAGATAACGCGCAGCGTCGGGAAGGATGGCTGCGTGGCATGAGTGAGCAGGGGATTGTACCGCCCGAAAGCTGGGTCGGTGTGGGTTCACCCGATATGCAAGGTGGTGAAGCGGCAATGGTCGAGTTATTAGGCCGCAATCTGCAACTTAGTGCGGTATTTGCCTATAACGACAGCATGGCTGCAGGTGCGTTAACTGCGTTGAAAGACAATGGCATTGTCGTGCCACATCATGTCTCTGTGATTGGCTTTGATGATATTCCTATTGCGCGTTACACCGATCCGCAACTCACAACGGTGCGCTATCCCATTGTTTCAATGGCAAGACTGGCCACTGAACTGGCATTACAGGGTGCGGCAGGAACGCTCGATCATGGTGAAACACACTGTTTTATGCCGACTTTAGTTCGCCGCCATTCTGTTGCTCCACGGCAAATTGCGGCACCGATCACTCTCTGAAAAAAGTCTTTTATGTAACCGGTTTCAATTTGTGAGTAAATTCACAGTTAATTAACAATGCGATGACTATGATGTCAGCGTCTTATAAGCTGAAACTATATGTAACGGTGAATAATCAGTTTACGTATAGGTATTCGGCAAAAAACTATCAATAAAAGCTGTTATGGAACGTTATTGAACACGGAAGAGTTTTTTAGAACAGAAAAATTTTCGGCATTCAGTAACGTTTTTGTAACAACGCTGCCTGCCTGAATACCCCTAAGAACTACCCTGCAAAAAAACCGGAGATACCATGAATAAGAAGGTTTTGACCCTGTCCGCCGTTATGTCTTGCATGTTGTTTGGCGCAGCCGCTCATGCAGCTGATACCCGTATTGGCGTGACCATTTACAAATATGACGATAACTTTATGTCAGTGGTTCGCAAAGCGATTGAGAAAGATGCAAAAGCTTCGCCAGACGTAGAACTGCTGATGAACGACTCTCAGAATGACCAGTCCAAGCAGAACGATCAGATTGACGTGCTGTTGGCAAAAGGCGTGAAAGCACTGGCAATCAACCTGGTTGACCCGGCTGCTGCTGGCACTGTTATCGAAAAAGCACGCGGCCAGAACATTCCAATCGTGTTCTACAACAAAGAACCTTCTCGTAAAGCGCTCGATAGCTACGACAAAGCTTACTACGTCGGTACTGACTCTAAAGAATCAGGCATCATTCAGGGCGACCTGATTGCAAAACATTGGGCAGCTAACCCGGCCTGGGACCTGAACAAAGATGGTCAGATTCAGTTCGTACTGCTCAAAGGTGAACCAGGTCACCCGGATGCTGAAGCGCGTACTACCTACGTTATCAAAGAGTTGAATAATAAAGGTCTGAAAACCCAACAGCTGCAGTTAGATACTGCAATGTGGGATACCGCTCAGGCGAAAGATAAGATGGACGCATGGTTGTCTGGCCCGAACGCTAACAAAATCGAAGTGGTTATCGCCAACAACGATGCGATGGCAATGGGTGCAGTTGAAGCGCTCAAAGCGCACAACAAATCTTCTATTCCAGTATTTGGTGTAGATGCCCTGCCAGAAGCGCTGGCACTGGTTAAATCTGGCGCAATGGCCGGTACCGTTTTGAACGATGCTAACAACCAGGCAAAAGCAACCTTCGACCTGGCTAAAAACCTGGCTGCTGGTAAGCCTGCCGCTGATGGCACTAAGTGGAAAATCGAAGACAAAATCGTTCGTATCCCATATGTCGGCGTTGATCAAAGCAACCTGGCTGAATTTACGGGTAAATAAGTATTCTTCATACTTCGAGCCGCTGATGCGTTAACTGCATTCGCTCACCCCGGTCACTTACTTGAGTAAGTTTCCGGGGATTCAAGAGCTTGTCGCCTTTGCGCAATTCGGATTATTTTGAATATTGTTTTAACGGTGTCGAGTCGGACGTAATTTACGTTCGGCTCAATCCACTCAGTGACACTATTGGAACCGTAATTATGGTCGACAATATTACAAATCAGTCGTCGGAATATTTGTTGGAAATGACCAACATTAATAAATCATTCCCCGGCGTTAAGGCACTGGATAATGTTAATTTAAAAGTCCGTCCTCATTCTATTCACGCATTAATGGGTGAAAACGGGGCTGGTAAATCAACGTTATTAAAATGTCTTTTTGGGATCTATGCCAAAGATTCCGGCAGCATCCTTTTTCAGGGAAATGAAGTTAATTTTTCCAGCACCAAAGAAGCGCTGGAAAATGGTATTTCCATGGTGCACCAGGAACTTAACCTGGTTTTACAACGTACCGTAATGGATAACATGTGGCTGGGGCGTTACCCAACCAAAGGTGTATTTGTCGATCAAGACAAAATGTACCGTGATACCAAACATATCTTTGATGAACTGGATATTGATATTGACCCACGTGCTCGCGTTGGTACGTTGTCAGTTTCACAAATGCAGATGATCGAAATCGCTAAAGCGTTCTCTTACAATGCCAAAATCGTCATTATGGATGAGCCAACATCCTCACTGACAGAAAAGGAAGTTAACCACCTTTTCAAAATCATTCGTAAATTAAAAGAACGTGGTTGCGGCATTGTTTATATCTCTCACAAAATGGAAGAGATCTTCCAGTTGTGTGATGAAATAACCATCTTGCGTGACGGACAATGGATTGCCACCCAGCCATTAGAAGGGCTGGATATGGACAAAATCATTTCCATGATGGTTGGGCGCTCTCTGAACCAGCGCTTCCCGACAAAAGAGAACGTGCCGGGTGACGTGATTTTGGAGGTGCGTAATTTAACCTCGTTGCGTCAGCCTTCAATTCGTGATGTCTCCTTCGATTTGCATAAAGGGGAGATCCTCGGTATTGCCGGCCTGGTTGGTGCAAAGCGTACTGATATCGTTGAAACGTTATTTGGTATCCGTGAAAAATCTGCCGGAACTATTAACCTGCACGGTAAAAAAATTAATAACCATTCGGCGAATGAAGCGATTAACCATGGCTTTGCGTTAGTGACTGAAGAGCGTCGCTCGACGGGGATTTACGCTTATCTGGATATCGGTTTTAACTCGCTGATTTCTAATATTCGCAATTATAAAAACAAAGTTGGCTTATTAGATAATTCACGCATGAAAAGTGATACCCAATGGGTAATTGACTCAATGCGTGTAAAAACACCTGGCCACCGTACTTCTATTGGTTCGCTATCTGGTGGTAACCAACAGAAAGTTATTATCGGGCGTTGGTTGTTAACACAGCCTGAAATCTTAATGCTGGATGAGCCAACTCGTGGAATCGATGTTGGTGCTAAGTTTGAAATTTATCAGCTGATTGCTGAACTTGCTAAGAAAGGGAAAGGAATCATTATTATTTCGTCCGAAATGCCGGAGTTGTTAGGGATTACAGATCGTATTTTGGTAATGAGTAATGGCCTTGTTGCCGGAATTGTAGACACTAAAACAACCACGCAGAACGAAATATTACGTCTTGCGTCAGTGCATCTTTGATAATTTAGGGGCTATTGAAAATGAGTGCGTTAAATAAGAAAAGTTTTCTAACTTATCTGAAAGAAGGCGGCATTTATGTCGTTTTGCTGGTGCTACTGGCAATTATTATTTTCCAGGATCCGACGTTTTTAAGTTTACTCAACTTAAGTAATATTCTGACCCAATCCTCCGTGCGTATTATTATTGCACTGGGTGTGGCGGGGCTGATTGTGACCCAGGGTACTGACCTTTCTGCTGGTCGTCAGGTGGGGCTTGCGGCAGTAATCGCGGCTACACTGCTGCAATCAATGGATAACGTTAATAAAGTTTTCCCTGACATGCACAGCCTGCCTATCCCGGTAGTACTGCTGATCGTGTGCTCTATCGGTGCGGTCATTGGCCTGGTGAACGGAATTATCATCGCCTACCTGAACGTCACGCCGTTTATCACCACTTTGGGTACCATGATTATCGTTTATGGCATTAACTCCCTGTATTACGACTTCGTGGGAGCATCGCCGGTTTCTGGTTTTGAATCGCATTTCTCGACGTTTACCCAGGGCTTTATCGCGTTAGGGAGTTTCCGGCTTTCCTACATTACCTTCTATGCGTTATTTGCTGTGATGTTCGTGTGGGTACTGTGGAACAAAACTCGCTTTGGTAAGAACATCTTCGCTATCGGTGGTAACCCGGAAGCCGCTAAAGTTTCAGGCGTTAACGTTGCACTGAACCTGATCATGATTTATGCGCTGTCAGGTGTGTTCTACGCCTTCGGTGGGATGTTAGAAGCAGGTCGTATCGGTTCTGCAACCAACAACCTCGGCTTTATGTACGAACTCGATGCGATTGCGGCGTGCGTGGTAGGCGGCGTGTCATTCAGCGGTGGCGTGGGTACGGTTGTCGGCGTAGTGACCGGTGTAATCATCTTTACGGTCATCAACTACGGTCTGACGTATATCGGTGTAAACCCTTACTGGCAGTATATTATCAAAGGCGCGATTATTATCTTCGCAGTAGCCCTGGACTCTCTGAAGTACGCTCGTAAGAAGTAATATTCATTGTTTTACCAAAACCCGCACAGGAAGATATGTGCGGGTTTTTTTATGCGTTTACCTTGCCTCTACTTCTTATCTTTCTTCTGCAATTCCAGTAACTGTTCTGGTGTTACCGCCGGGTAAGCTTGTGCATCTTCAGGAACTTCGTGCATTGCAGGAATGGGGACTAGCGGCCCAAGGAAACGTGGCTCCCGCTTGAAGATATACAAATCTGCCAGCGCACCTAAACGCGCACCAAACTCTCTGATACGTACAGTCATCATATTTTTCGGTGATGGCACTGCATAACACTGCGCCTGAATCCCCATATGCAGGGCGATAAACAGTGCGCGTTCGCAATGGAAACGCTGGGTGATAATAATAAAATCATTAGTATCAAACACTTTTCGGGTACGAACGATTGAATCCAGAGTACGAAAACCTGCGTAGTCCAGCACGATATCGGCAGGATCAACGCCACCGGCAATCAGATCTTTACGCATGGTCATCGGTTCGTTGTAACTCTGCAGGGCGTTATCTCCGCTTAATAGCAGATAGTTCACTTTGCCGCTGTTATAAGCATTTAAAGCACCCTGAATACGGAATTGATAGTACTGATTAATCACGCCAGTGCGGTAATACTTGGCAGTTCCCAGCACCACACCGACCTGGCGGTACGGTAAATCCTGAAGTTCGTCGTAGACGTAAGGCGCTGTTTTCCAGCTTATCCAGCGGTCAAGACATAGCGCAGCTATCACAGCCAAGCCGATGATGACCAACAGGCTATAAAACAAGCGCTTCAACATGGGCTTGCAGCTCAATAAAGGGATGAAATTTTATTCAAGGCTACTTTACCTGGTGGTTAAGAGCAAGATTCGTGGAGTTGGTTGAATTAAAATTCGCCAGAACGGGCGCATTTACGCCCGTTCTGTGGTTTCTAGCTCAGAAGTGCGCGGTCGATATTCAGGCAGCCCAACGCTTTCAGGGTTGCGGCAGTGGCATCCCACTGCGTCAATGGCGCATCGGCTTTTTCTGCAAGGATCGCTCGCTGAATTTCATTGTAGTCATAGCCTGAGAGGCTAAGCAGATTCAATGCAGCTTGCAGTGGCGGCAGGGAAGGATTGAATGCTGCGTTTTCAGCATAACTTCCTTTGAAAATCGTTCCGTCGCGCATTTCCAGTGCAACACCAGAAGGCGCGTTACTGTATGGCGCATGGCTGCGGTTTGCTGCTGCAATAGCCGCCTGACTTAGCTCGTCACCGTGCAGTGCAAAGCCATGATCCATTGCGTCAAGCAGTAATGTTTTGATTTCTAAATCGCGAGGACCAAAGGCATCAGGCAAATAGTCGCCGAGGGTTGCAGGCTTACGGCCTGGAAGGTTAATGCGCAATGCCACGCCGCTGTTCAGTTCATTCATAAACTGGCGGCAGTGCCCACATGGCGTGTAGTTAACGGTAATTGCAGCAAGAGCTTTTTCCCCGCGCATCCACGCGTGAGTAATCGCGCTTTGCTCGGCATGAACGGTCTGCTGCATGGTGGAGCCAAGAAACTCCATATTGCCGCCAAAATAGAGATTACCGCTTACGCCACGAGCTACTGCACCAACATAGAACTGAGATAAATCAGCACGAGCACAGGCGGCAGCAAGCGGCAGCAAAGCGAATGCCAGTGCATCGTCATCAAGGCCAGTCTGGGCTTTCAGTGAATCGACTTCCGTTGCACTAAACATTGCCGGGAAGTGAGAATCAGCTATCAAGGGTTGCAAAGCGGCTTGCAAAGAAGCCGGGAGCTGTGCGAGAGCAGCCTGAAAACGTGAGCGCATAAGTAGTAGCCTCATAACAAGTAATTGAACCGCAGTTTACGGGTCTGTATGGGCTTTATATGTGATCTTTATCTAATTACAAATGCAACATATGAAATAAAGAACAAAATTGCGCGATCTCTCGCAAGTTTTAACCAAACACAGCCAAAATCACCGGGAATAAGAACGGAGCAACCAGGGAAGTGATGATGCCGCAAATTACCAGTGCCAGTGAGCTAAACGCACCTTCCTGAAAATCCAACTCAGCACATCGTGCGGTACCCAGCGCGTGGGAGGCAGCCCCCATCGATAAACCGCGAGACGATTTGGTTTTAATACCCATCAGATTCAAAATGCTATGACCGAATACTGCACCCAGGATCCCCACGAAAATCACGCATACGGCGCTAATTGCCGGGATACCGCCAATACTGCCACCCACAGCCATGGCAATCGGTGTTGTAACAGACTTAGGTAATATTGACGCTGCTATTTGCGGTGTGGCACCCATTAATAGTGCAATGGATGTACCGGTAATCATCGCCACCATGCTGCCAATAAAACAGATGGTGATAATGGATTTCCAACGTGCACGAATCTGGTGAAGCTGTTCATACAGTGGGAAAGCGAGGGCAACTACAGCCGGTTGCAGCAAATCGTTCAGCACTTTACTGCCGGCAAAATAGTGATCATAAGGCGTGCTGGTAAACACCAGAATAGGGATGATAACAATCATCGAAACCAGTAGCGGGTTCAGCAGCGGTGACTTATAACGCATTCCGATTTGGCGGGCGAGAAAGAAAGTCACCACCGTTAAAGGTAAAGACCACCAGATATGATGCATCATTTTGTTTTGCCCTCACTTTCACCCACAACTTTACGTTCGCCGTGCACCAAATGAGAGCTCCAGCTCACGATGACTAACACCACTAAAGTACTGATAAAACAGGAAACCACCACCGGGCCAAATTGCTGCTTGATCACATCGACATACTGCATAACGCCCACGCCAATCGGTACAAAGAGAAGCGCCATATAACGAATCAGCAGATGGCAACCTGGCTTAACCCACTTCGCTGGCATGATTTGCAGAGACAGCAAAATAAATAGGATTAACATGCCGATAATGCTGCCGGGAATGGTGATTGGTAGCAGTGAAGAGATGGCGATGCCAGCATATAAGCATATGTAAATTAAAATAAAAGACCGCAGGTAGTGCCAAATTACGGTGAGCAAGTTACGCATGGTGATTACCCTTTAAGAAACGCATTCATCATACAATTAAAGCTTAAAATGTGCTACCGATCACATCATGAATTATGAGCATACCAAATATTCCTCAAAGGAACTTTCCAGAATGTTTTGGGCATTCTTACAGCATCATGTTTTGCAGGCATAAAAAAAGCGACCCGCAGGTCGCTTTTTTGCTCAAGCAATGGATTAGTTCAGGCGAACCGGCATACCAGAACGGCCCAAAATAGCCTGGTCTACCACGGCGCTATCAACATCAGGCTGAGCAGTAATCGCGGTCACATTGCTTTTCAGCGTGATTGGCACGATTTCAGTCGAGTTGAACTGCTCTTCAGTCGTAGACAGCGGGTTGTGTACTTCAATGTAACGCGAACCATCTGGCTCAACAGTTGCTTTCACTGGTTCATTGATGAACTGAACACGAGTACCGACCGGCACTTTCTCGAACAGGAACTTGATGTCTTCATTACGCAGACGCACACAACCGTGGCTTACACGCAGGCCGATACCAAAGTTAGCGTTGGTACCGTGAATTGCATACAGGCGGCCAATGTAGAGTGCATACAGACCCATTGGGTTGTCTGGGCCAGCTGGAACAACGGCGGGTAATGGAGTACCTGCAGCGATGTATTCCGCATGCATTTTCGCAGTCGGGGTCCAGGTCGGGCCTGCTTTCTTACGTTCTACTTTAGTCGTCCAGTTCAGTGGGGTGTCTTTACCCAACTGGCCGATACCGATAGGCAACACGATTACCGTGTTAGTACCCGCCGGGTAATAGTAGAGGCGCATTTCAGCACTGTTGATAACAATGCCTTCATGAACGGTATCCGGCAGGATGAGCTGCTGAGGAATGTTCAGGATAGTGCCTGGTTTTGGCAAATACGGGTCAACGCCTGGGTTTGCTTCCAACATGTTGGAAAGGCCCATTTGGTAACGCGCTGCATATTCTTCCAGCGGTGCGGTGCTACCTTCAGGAATGGTGACAACCTGGTTTTGACCAATCAGACGGCTGCCATCGGTTGGCAGAGGATAGGTCACGGCAGAAGCTGTTTTGCTAAAAGCCACAACAGCCACAAATGCCAGTAAAATTGTGCGTAGTTTCATATTCATGTTATGCAATGTATTTATGGCCATGCAGGCTAGTTAGTGAAGAAACGGAGCGAATTGAGCGCGCATTATATGTGCATTCCCTCAGCCTGGGAAATCGGATGTGGATTAAATCACACTTTTTTGCACATTGATTATTTTATCGCCAGCGCACAAGCAGAGCGATCTGCACGTTGAGTTATGGCATAATGTGCTCGATTTCACATATTACAAACTTTCTATTACCAGGACATCTCTGTGCTAGTTTCCAGTAACGTCACAATGCAGTTCGGCAGTAAGCCGTTGTTTGAAAATATTTCTGTCAAATTTGGCGGCGGCAACCGTTACGGCTTGATCGGCGCTAACGGTAGCGGCAAGTCTACCTTTATGAAGATCCTCGGTGGCGATTTAGAGCCAACGCTGGGTAACGTTTCACTTGATCCGAACGAACGCCTCGGTAAGTTGCGTCAGGATCAATTTGCCTTTGAGAAATTCACCGTTCTCGACACGGTTATCATGGGCCATGCTGAACTCTGGGAAGTAAAAGAAGAGCGCGACCGCATTTACGCGTTACCAGAGATGAGCGAAGAAGACGGCTACAAAGTAGCTGACCTGGAAGTCCTCTACGGCGAGATGGACGGTTACACCGCTGAAGCTCGCGCAGGTGAACTGCTGTTAGGCGTAGGCATTCCTGTAGAACAACATTACGGCCCGATGAGCGAAGTGGCGCCAGGCTGGAAACTGCGCGTGTTGCTGGCGCAGGCACTGTTCTCAAACCCAGAAATTCTGCTGCTTGATGAACCGACGAACAACCTGGACATCGACACCATTCGTTGGCTGGAAACCGTGCTCAACGAACGTAACAGCACCATGATCATCATTTCGCACGACCGTCACTTCCTGAACATGGTTTGTACTCACATGGCGGATCTGGACTACGGCGAACTGCGTGTTTATCCTGGCAACTACGACGAATACATGACAGCGGCAACACAAGTGCGTGAACGTCTGTTGTCTGATAACGCGAAGAAAAAAGCGCAGATTGCTGATCTGCAATCCTTCGTTAGCCGCTTTAGCGCCAACGCGTCTAAATCTCGCCAGGCGACTTCTCGTGCTCGCCAGATTGATAAAATCAAACTGGACGAAGTTAAAGCATCCAGCCGTCAGAACCCGTTCATTCGCTTCGAGCAGGACAAGAAACTGTTCCGTAATGCGCTTGAAGTTGAAGGTCTGGCGAAAGGCTTTGATAATGGCCCGCTGTTCAAAGGCGTTAACATGCTGCTGGAAGTGGGTGAGAAACTCGCCATTCTGGGTACCAACGGCGTGGGTAAATCCACGTTGCTTAAAACGCTGGTTGCTGAACTGACTCCAGATGCAGGTACTGTGAAGTGGTCTGAGAATGTGCAAATCGGCTATTACGCACAGGATCACGAATACGAATTTGAAAATGACCTGACGGTGTTCGACTGGATGAGCCAGTGGATGCAAGAAGGTGACGACGAGCAAGCGGTGCGCAGCATCCTTGGCCGTTTGCTGTTCAGCCAGGACGATATCAAAAAGCCTGCGAAGGTGCTGTCCGGTGGTGAGAAAGGCCGCATGCTGTTTGGTAAATTAATGATGGAACGTCCTAACGTTCTGGTCATGGATGAACCGACCAACCACCTGGATATGGAATCCATTGAATCGCTGAACATGGCGCTGGAAATGTACCCAGGTACGCTGATCTTCGTTTCTCATGACCGTGAATTTGTTAGCTCGCTGGCAACCCGCGTGATTGAGATTACGCCAGAGCGCTTGATTGACTTTACCGGTGGCTACGAAGATTACCTGCGTAGTAAAGGGATTGATGGTTAAAAGAAATAACCGCCGGATTCGGCGGTTTTTTTTGGTGGTAGAGATGTCGGATGGCGCTTCGCTTATCCGACCTACAGAGCAGCGTAGGGTGGATAAGCGAAGCGCCATCCACCACCTGTTATCTACAGCGCCCAGCTATCCTGCACTTTCCCGTTAACGACCAGGCGACGCTTCTCACCTGTCGGCAACGTCAACGCCAACTCTTTCCATGCTGGGAAGTAATCACCTTTGCGGGTGAACTCCACGCGGATTTCCTCTGCCGTACAGCGAATTTCCCAGTTCAGCCACAGCGCATTGCCTTGCTGATAACCCCATGACTCGCCGTCATCTTCAAACAGGCTACCGTGAGAAACACCGGTGCCTTGCAGCGGATACACTTTCAGCTCGCGTACATTGTCCTCGCTCGCTTTCACATGCGTGATGCGTGCTGAATGGGGTAATGCAGCACCAGCGCGAACCAGCAACGGCAAGCGTTCGAGCGGAGCATCAACCACAATAGTCTGCCCGCCGCTATACCACTGACCGGTATAGTAGTCGTACCATCCCGCGCCATTTTCAGGCAACCAGACTTCGCGCTCACGTTGACCTTCTTCCACCACGCTTGCCACCAGCAAATCGCGACCCAGCATAAAGTCGTCACACTCTTCGAAGGTTTTCGCATCGTGCTCGTGATCGAGGAACGTCGGGCGAAGCATCGGCTCGTCGTCTGCATGGGCCTGCCACAGCAGGGTGTAGAAATATGGCAACAGGCGATAACGTGTTTCGATGGCACTGCGAATGGCCGGAGTCACAGACTGGTACATCCACGGTTCGTTGACGGTTTGATCGTCATTCCATGAGTGAATAGTGAAACGCGGGTGCATCACGCCGTTTTGAACCCAACGCACAAACAGCTCGGCTTCTGGTTTGTCACCGGAAAAACCGCCGACATCGTGTCCCACGTTATACAGTCCAGACAGGCTCATGCCCACGCCCATGCGGGTGTTATAGCGCAGCGTATTCCAGTTAGTGCGGTTATCGCCGCTCCAGGTTTGCACGTAACGCTGCATCCCGGCGCAACCGGAACGGGAAATCAGATACGGGCGTTTTTCTGGGGCAAACTTCTGCTGTGCTTCCAAAGAGGCGCGCATCATCAGTAGTGGCATCACGGGGCGGATATTTTTTATAGCGATCTCTTCGCCAAAACCATGGCAGCGTGCTTCGCCATCCCACACTTCGTATTCGTTATTATCATTCCAGGTAGAATCGATACCCATTTCCAACAACTGTGTGGTGACGCCGTTCTGCCACCATTTCACCGTTGCCGGATTGGTGAAATCAAGGTGCGAACCTTCATCATCCCAGAAGACTGATTTTTCGGGACTATCCTGCTCGGAATCTTTAATAAACAGACCTTGCTCAACCACTTCCTGATAACGCGGGTGATCCTGCAACAGGCAAGGTTTAATGTTCGCCGCAAGCTTAATGCCTGCGTCGTGGAACGACTGGCTCATCACTTTCGGCTGTGGAACCTTGTCGTAGTTCCAGTTGAACACGTAACGCTTGTTGTTAATCGAGGTATAACCCGATGATAACTGGAACGAATCGCATGGAATTGCATGTTCGTTGCACAGTTTGATAAAGCTCATCAGCTGGTTTTGCGCATCAGGTGCATCGGTGTAATGCATGGTAGAGCCGCTGTAACCGAGGCTCCATTTCGGGCCAAACAGCGTTTTACCCGTCAGTCGCACAAACGCTTTGGTGACATCCAGCACTTGCGGGCCGAGGAAGATGTAGTAATCCACATCACCAGATTCAGCCTGCCAGCGGCGATAGGGCAGGTGATAGTTGTCAATCTCATTACCCAGATCCAACCAGCAGTTACTCAGGTTGTCGTAAAACATCCCGAAGCTCACATCCGGACGGCGCGTGATAGTAAATGGAATATGTTTGTACAATGGGTCTGTTGATTCTGCGTTATAGCCCATTGCGTCCAGGTTGCGCATTTCATAACGCTTACCGGTACGTTGAAGTGGACCCGCTTTTTCACCTAAACCGTAATACTGCTCTTCTTTATAACGACGTTGATAATGCGCCACACCATCACCATGTGCGTTGAGCAAATAAGCGCTCGTTGGGCGGTCACTTGCCAGGAATTGCCATTCGGCGGCTTCGTTCTGATATTCCCACTCCAGCCACAATGGTTGGTGAACGGTCACACGCAGTTTATCGGTGCTGATGCGCAGCGTATCGCCGAGTTCTTCTATAGTGAAACCCGGCAATGCAAAACCTTCCAGACTTTCGCGGTTACGCCCTTCCCATGGCACATCATTTTCTGGTGCGATACTCCACGTACGGTTAAGCGCCAGTTTGTTTTCGCGTTTAATCAGCACGCGGAACATGCCTTGTTCCAACACAAAAAGGTTCAGGCGGTGCTTCCCATCCACGCTCAGTTCCACATGGTTGGCATCAGACATCAATAGTGTCCAGGTCTTCAAAATTTTCATCATTCACAATCCGTTTCAGGCACGCTTGGTGCGGCGTTCAGCAATAAAAGAAACCAGGAATACAGCGCCAATCAGGTCAAAGAAACCCATGGCGATAAAGAGCGGGTTGTAGCCAATCTTGTCGGCGGTAACACCGATCAGTAGTGAGAACAAGAAGCTGGCAATCCAGGCGGCAGAACCACGCATACCGTTGACTGTGGCCATCTGGCCTTTATCAAAGGAGTCCACCACGAGTGCACTCAACATGCAGGAGATTATCTGGTGCCCGAAGCCGCCGATAGAAATCAGGGCGATGGTGACGTACGGATCTTTAGTGATGGCAACCAGTGCCAGAGAAATCATCAGGAACGCACCGGTAACCGAACTTGCCACGATGGAGTTTGTGCGGGAGCAACCAAACCAGCGGGTATAAAGCCTGGTGAGATAACCACTTGCCACACTACCGAGGTCGGCTGCGAGGAATGGCAGCCACGCAAACATGGCGATTTGCTTGAGGTCCATACCGCGTTCGTTTGCCAGATACAGTGGAACCCAGAAACTCAGTACCGCCCAGGCGGGTTCAGCCATAAATGCCGGAATCGCAATACCGTAGAAACGTTTGTTTTTGCCAACTGTTTTCAGTGCAGTCAGGAAAGGTAATTTCACCGCAGCGGGTTCGTTATCCTGCTTAATGAATTCCAGTTCATCTTTGCTCAGATTCGGGTGTTGTTCAGGATTGTGGTAGAACAACCACCACAAAATAACCCATAACATCGCCAGCACGCCGGTAAACATAAACGCGCCCTGCCAGCCGAATGAGGCATGAGCAAAATAGACAATTGGCGGTGCAAGCATGGCACCAATAGAGAAACCAACGCCCGCCCAACCCGCGGCGATAGGACGTTCTTTTTTCGGGAACCATTCGCCAATAGTTTTGGCATTAGCCGGTGTTGCTGCGGCTTCCGCACCCCCCATAAAGAAGCGCAAAATAGCCAGATGCATCCAGCTGCCAGCACCCGCGTGCATCACGCAGACGATAGCCCATATACTCGCGCAAATCAGGAAGCCGAGTTTCAGACCGATGACGTCAATCAACCACCCACAAATTGGCTGGAATAGGGTATAGGCAAGCTGGAATGCCGCGACAATCCATGAATATTGCTCGGTGGTAATGCCAAGACTGGTTTTTAGCTCAGGGGCCAAAATACCCAGTGAGTTACGGGTAATGTAGTTAACGGTGACGCCTAATAAGAACAGTACCAAAACCCACCAGCGCAGGTTACGGATAGTACGTTTGGCCTTAACGGCGGTGACTCCTGGGTTGATGCCATGACTCATAGTCGTTCTCCACGTAGAAGCAGTGTCTATCGAAAAAGTGAACAATCCCTTGATTGTGTAAACTTGTATCCATTTGATTAATAATTATTTTATTTGCTTCTTGCCGCGAAGAGGCAGGTGCAGATGCGGCAATGGAGAGAGCGTAAAACAGTTATAAAACGCTCAATAGCGACTTTCATGCAAAAATTTTCATATGAAAGAAGAATTCGTGCGTTCGTTAACGAAAATGCCTGCGATTAAGCCATACACTTTATCGTGAAAATTTTTTCATGAGCGAAATGGGCGCAGATCACAAAATGAGTAAAAAGCTAAAAATCGCCGAAATTGCTGCCGAAACCGGGCTTTCAATCAGCACCGTTTCACGCGTTCTGGCTGGGAAATCGAACACCAGCGAACAAGCCCGCCTGCAAGTACTGAACTGCGCTGAGCAAAAAGGTGTGCTTGCAGGAATGGCTGCGGGGCGCATGTTACTTAACAGTTTGGTTGTTTTTGCCCCGCAGCGTGCGTTCGATGAGCGGTCTGATGTCTTTTATTATCGCGTTACACAGGGGGTGAGTAAGGCGCTGGCACCGCATGAAGTTAGGCTGCGTTATTGCGCTCTGGAAGAAAACGACAGCGACGCCAATATGTTTCTAAGCAAAATGAATGAAACGGAGACGGAAGCGGCGATCTTATTAGGTATTGATGATCCACACATCCACGATCTGGCGTTCGATCTTGGTAAACCCTGCGTGTTGATCAACTGCCGCGATCGCAAAATGCGGCTTCCTGGTGTTGCGCCCGATCACCAATTGATTGGCGACTATGCGGCAAGCTACTTATTTGAGCAGGGACATAAAGCGGTGCTCAATTTGCTCTGCCTGCGTCGCTACACAATGGAGTTACGTCTTGCCGGGATTCGTGATGCCTGGGATGCTAACAATCTGCGATTTGATGACACGCAGCATTTGATTACGGCGCAGAATTTCAGTGCTAAAGAGAGTGAAAGATTAATCAGTGAGTTTCTGGAAAAGACGCCTCGCCATCAGCTGCCAACAGCCTTGTTAGTCGGTGGTGATTTTATGGCGGCAGGGGCAGTAAGCGCACTTCAAAATGCGGGATTACGCGTACCGCACGATATTTCGGTGATGAGTATCGACGGTTTTAATCTGGCTGCTATTCATGATGTGCCGCTGACCTCGGTTCATGTCCCGCGTGACCAGCTTGGCGAAGAGGCTGTGCATATACTTCAGCAGCGTTTAATCCGTCCGGATGCACCTGTCGGTAATTTACTGCTCAATGGCATGCTGGTGGTGCGAGAGTCAGTACGCCGTATTCGCCCAAACAAGAGCCATACGGCGGTCAGTAGCGTGGGACTTTATGACGAGTGAATTCCACATACCTCACACTGAGGATTACGCGGCAGCTTCATCTCGCGGAACTGGCAGGTCATTGCGTCGTACATCACGATTTTTCCGGCTGCTGGCGTACCGTAATTCGCCAGCAGTTTGATCGCTTCCATTGCCTGTAACGAACCAATCACGCCGACCAGCGGAGCCATTACGCCTGCTTCCACACAGGTCAGCGCGTTTTCACCAAATAAGCGGCTCAGGCAGCGATAGCACGGCTCGCCATCCTGATAAGTGAATACGCTGATTTGCCCTTCCATACGAATGGCTGCGCCACTGACCAGCGGTTTTTTCAGCGTAAAGCAACACTGATTGAGTTGATTGCGGATCGCCACATTATCGGTGCAGTCCATCACCAGATCGTAGCGGGCAATCAGCTCCAGCAGTTGCGCTTCGTCTAACAGCGCGTTGACCGTTTCTAATTGAATATGCGGATTAATTGCCGCCAGCGCATCACGTGCGGAATCCACTTTTGGCTGCCCGATGGTGGCATCATGATGCAGCGTCTGGCGCTGCAAATTGGACAGCGCGACAGTGTCAAAATCCAGCAATGTCAGGTGCCCGACTCCCGCCGCGGCAAGATACGGGGCGGCAGCACAACCAAGTCCGCCAAGCCCAACAATCAATACATGCGCGGCTTTCAACGCTTCCTGCCCGTCAAAATCAAAACCGCGCAGAATAATCTGGCGGTTATAGCGCAGCATTTCCTGATCGCTTAATTCAGCGCTCATCCTTAGCCTCCGAACAGGTGGTTGAACGGTTCAACCTCAACCCAATCGCCTGCGTCAACATTCCCACGTTCACGTTCCAGCACGATAAAGCAGTTGGCCTGGCTGAATGAGCTAAAAATATGCGAACCCTGGTGGCCGGTACTCAGCACTTCTAATTGCCCATCTTCACCTGTGCGCATGATGCCGCGCTGGAAATCGAGGCGGCCTGGTGATTTTTTCAAACGCCCGACTGTGCGAGCACGCTGGCGTGGCGGCAGGGCATTTCCTTGCTGACCACTTAATTTGGCTAATAGCGGCTGCACGAGTTGATAGAAAGTGAGTGCCGCAGAAACCGGGTTACCCGGCAGGCCGCAGAACCAGCTGTTTTTCAGGCGACCAAAGGCAAAAGGTTTGCCCGGTTTAATCGCCAGTTTCCAGAAGCCAACTTCACCCAACTCTTCAAGCAGTTGCCTGGTGTAATCCGCTTCACCGACTGAAACACCGCCGCTGCTGATAACCACATCGGCCTGGCTGTCTGCTTCGATAAATGCGGCGCGCAGGGCTTCTGGGTCATCACGAATAATCCCTAAGTCGATAACGTCACAGCCCAACTGTTCGAGCATGATATGCACCGCAAGACGGTTGGTATCGTAGATTTGGCCTTCACCAAGTGGCGTGCCTGGCAGTTGGAGCTCGTCGCCAGTTGAGAATACAGCGGCGCGAACTTTGCGCAGCACAGCAACATCAGCAATACCCAGAGAGGCAATGAGCGGTAACTCAGCAGCAGTCAGCTTTTTGCCCGCCGGTAATACACTGGCGCCCTGGCGAATATCTTCACCACGCAGACGGACGTTTTGTCCGTTTCTTACATCTTCATTAAAGCGCACGCCGCTTTCGGTGACTGTGGTTTCTTCTTGCATCACCACCGCGTCAGTCCCCGGTGGAACCGGTGCGCCGGTCATAATTCGGATGCAGGTACCTTCAGGCCACTCGCCAGTAAAAGGCATTCCGGCAAAAGCTTTCCCCGCGACAGGCAACGCTGTGCCCAGCGCGATATCTTTCAGGCGCACCGCGTAACCGTCCATCGCTGAGTTATCAAACCCCGGAACATCAATTGGAGATGTGACAGCATGCGAGGTAATGCGCCCGCAAGCCTTTAGCAAAGGGATAGACTCAGATTCGGTGACAGGAATCAGACGTGACAACATCTGTTCCATTGCGGTTTCAAGGGGGATAAGCCCGGCGGTAAATTCCATGAAAGCTCCTGCGGCGCGGGAAAAATATGTCGGACATTATGGCAGAGAAACGGCCGTGGCTGAATGTCCCATTGGGAGTAATCGACCAGGCCATTTCTCTTTACATTACATTTACATCTTTCTATATTCAAAAATCGTATTAGTTAACAGTCACTATTCTGATATTTATAGCTTTCGTAGTTTCCGTACGTCGGATAAGCGAAGCGCCATCCGACAACGCAACGGACTCCGAGAATACAACGAACTCTGACAAGGCAATGTCGAAATGAGCAAAGCAGTAATCGCGATTCACGGTGGCGCGGGAGCCATCACTCGTGCGCAACTTAGCCCCGAAAAAGAGCTGCTTTATATCAAAGCATTATCGGACATTGTTGAGGCGGGTCAGGCATTGCTGGCCGCTGGAGGCAGTGCACTTGATGCTGTCACCGAAGCCGTGCGGTTACTCGAAGAATGCCCGCTATTTAACGCCGGCATCGGTGCAGTGTTTACCCACGACGGTACCCATGAGCTCGATGCCTGCATCATGGACGGCAATACCCTTGAAGCAGGGGCGGTGGCGGGTGTTAGCCATATTCGCAACCCGATTCTTGCCGCACGCAAGGTTCTGGAGCACAGCCCACATGTGTTGCTGATTGGAAGTGGCGCGGAAAACTTTGCCGAGCAGCAAGGTCTTGAAGCGGTTTCCCCGGATATTTTCTTTACTCAGGAGCGCTGGGATCAACTTCAGCGCGCCCATGCAAACCAGCAAACCGTTCTGGATCACGATGGCGGCGAGCCAATTAATCCGGACACCAAGTTTGGTACCGTCGGCGCTGTCGCACTCGATCTATACGGCAACCTTGCCGCCGCAACTTCTACTGGTGGCATGACCAACAAAATGCCAGGCCGCGTCGGCGATTCTCCGATTATCGGCGCTGGTTGTTACGCCAATAACGCAAACGTTGCGGTCTCATGCACCGGAACCGGCGAAGTATTTATGAAGACGTTGGCGGCTTACGATATTGCAGCTCTGATGGAATATGCAGGTCTCAGCCTGCATCAGGCGACAGAACGTGTGGTGATGGAAAAACTCCCGGCGCTAGAAGGCAGCGGCGGAGTGATTGCCATCGACAGCGAGGGCAATGTGGCACTGCCTTTTAACAGCGAAGGGATGTATCGCGGCTACGGTTACGTGGGTGATGCTCCGAGCGTCGGAATCTATAGCAGCCAGGAGCATTGATGCCCCATAGTCACGAACTGCCCGATAATGAAGTGCTATCTGTCAGTGCACTCAACGTTCGCTTTCGCCAGGAAAAAGTCGATACCCAGGCGGTGTCTGGCCTGTCATTTACGCTAAAGCGCGGTGAAACACTGGCGATTGTCGGGGAGTCTGGCTCAGGAAAATCCGTCACTGCATTGGCGTTAATGCGTTTGCTGGACAAGTCTTCGAGTATTGTTGAAAGCGAAAAAGTCCTGTTGCGCCGCCGAAATGGCCAGGTCATTGAACCAGCAGAGTTAAGCTCATCGCAAATGCGCCATGTGCGCGGTGCGGATATTGCAATGATTTTTCAGGAGCCGATGACCTCACTAAATCCGGTGTTCCCGGTGGGTGAGCAAATTGCCGAATCTATTCGTTTGCATCAAGGGCTTGATAAACACGCGGCGATGGAAGAAGCGCGCCGTATGCTCGAACGGGTGCGGATACCAGAGGCGAAAGCCATTTTAGGGCGCTATCCACATCAGCTTTCAGGGGGCATGCGCCAGCGAGTGATGATTGCCATGGCGCTCTCATGTCGCCCGGCGGTGCTGATTGCCGATGAACCGACTACAGCGCTGGACGTCACCATCCAGGCGCAAATTCTCCAGCTTATTCGCGTCCTGCAAGATGAAATGCAAATGGGGGTGATTTTTATCACTCACGATATGGGCGTGGTGGCGGATATCGCCGACCGCGTGCTGGTGATGTATCGCGGTCAGGCGGTCGAGATGGGAACTGTCGCGCAGATTTTTAATGCCCCGCAGCATCCGTACACCAAAACATTACTGGCTGCGGTGCCACGTCTTGGCGCGATGAATGGGCGCGATTTACCCTGTAAGTTCCCACTGATCAATCCAGATAATCCACAGCAACAAGAAACAGAAACTGAGCAAGACACCGTTGCGCCAGGGGCTGTGCCAATCCTTAAGATCCGTGATTTAGTGACGCGTTTTGATATTCGCAGCGGCATTTTTAACCGCGTCACCAGCCGGGTTCATGCAGTGGAAAAAGTGAGTTTTGATTTATGGCCTGGCGAAACGTTAGGGCTGGTGGGGGAGTCGGGCAGCGGTAAATCCACGACCGGGCGCGCATTATTACGGCTGGTGGAAACCCTGGGTGGCAGCATTCACTTTAACGGGCAGCGCATCGACACGCTGTCCAATGCAGACATGCAGCATGTACGCAAAGACATCCAGTTTATCTTCCAGGATCCGTACGCCTCGCTCGACCCGCGCCTGACGGTGGGCTATTCGATTATGGAACCGTTACTGGTGCATAACGTGATGCCCAAAGAGCAGGCTCAGCAACGTGTAGCCTGGTTGTTGGAGCGTGTTGGTTTGCTGCCTGAACATGCCTGGCGTTATCCGCACGAATTTTCTGGCGGCCAGCGCCAGCGTATTTGCATTGCACGAGCGCTGGCACTTAATCCCAAAGTAGTGATTGCCGATGAGTCTGTCTCGGCATTGGATGTCTCAATTCGTGCGCAAATCATCAACTTATTACTCGATCTACAGCGCGAATTTGGCATTGCCTTTTTGTTTATTTCTCATGATATGGCGGTGGTGGAGCGTATTTGCCATCGCGTGGCGGTGATGTATCTCGGGCAAATTGTTGAAATTGGCCCACGGCGTGCGGTGTTTGAAAACCCGCAACACCCCTATACCCGAAAATTAATGGCAGCGGTTCCGGTCGCCGATCCCGCACATCGTCGTCCAAAACCGGTTTTGCTTTCTGATGACATCCCCAGCACCACGCATAAGCTGGGATATGAACCGCACGTTGCAACGCTTGTGAATGTCGGGCCAGGGCACTTTGTTGCCCGGCCACAATAATAATCAGGAGAACACAATGACCGTATTCGAGAGTAAAAAGTGGCTGTTGGCGGCAGGGCTTGCGACCTCTGTCATGGCGGCCCCGGCATTTGCGGCAAAAGATGTGGTGGTTGCCGTAGCATCCAACTTCACTACGCTTGACCCATATGATGCCAATGACACGCTTTCGCAGGCCGTGGCGAAGTCGTTTTATCAGGGGCTGTTTGGCCTTGATAAAGAGATGAAACTGCAAAATGTGCTGGCAGAAAGCTACACCGTTTCTGCCGATGGGCTGGTATACACCATCAAACTGCATCCAGGTGTTAAATTCCAGGATGGTACGGATTTCAACGCCGAAGCGGTGAAAGTGAACCTTGATCGCGCCAGCAATCCGGAAAACCATCTCAAGCGCTATAACCTGTATAAAGCGATTGCAAGCACCGAAGCGGTTGACGCCAACACGGTTAAAATCACCCTCAAACAGCCGTTCTCTGCCTTTATTAATATTCTGGCCCACCCGGCAACGGCGATGATTTCCCCGGCTGCATTGAAAAAATACGGCAAAGAGATTGGTTTCCATCCGGTGGGCACTGGCCCATATCAGTTGGACACCTGGAACCAGACTGACTTTGTGAAGGTGAAGAAATTCGACGGTTACTGGAAACAGGGCCTGCCGAAACTGGATACCATCACCTGGCGTCCGGTGGTCGATAACAATACCCGTGCGGCCATGCTGCAAACCGGCGAGGCGCAGTTTGCCTTCCCAATCCCATATGAGCAGGCGGGTGTGCTTGAGAAAAACGACAAGCTGGAACTGGTGGCGTCACCCTCCATCATGCAGCGTTATCTCAGCATGAACGTGACGCAAAAGCCGTTTGATAACCCAAAAGTACGTGAAGCGATTAACTACGCGATTAACCGCCAGGCGCTGGTGAAAGTGGCGTTTGCCGGATATGCCACACCAGCTGAAGGGGTGGTACCGCCGTCTATCGACTTTGCGCAGAAGTACAAACCCTGGCCGTATGATCCGGCAAAAGCGCGTGAACTGCTAAAAGAAGCGGGTTACCCGAACGGTTTCGAAACCACCTTGTGGTCATCGCACAACCACAGCACCGCGCAGAAAGTGTTGCAGTTCACTCAGCAGCAACTGGCACAGGTGGGTATTAAAGTGAAAGTCACGGCGATGGATGCCGGGCAGCGTGCTGCGGAAGTGGAAGCCAAAGGGCAAAAAGAGAGCGGTGTGAGAATGTTCTACACCGGCTGGTCGGCGTCAACGGGCGAAGCGGATTGGGCATTGTCGCCACTGTTTGCTTCATCTAACTGGCCGCCAACACTGTTTAATACCGCTTTCTACAGTAATCCGCAGGTTGATAAAGATTTGACTGAAGCGCTGAAAACCACCAATCGTGATGATAAAGCGAAGCTGTACAAAGACGCGCAGGACACCATCTGGAAAGAGTCTCCGTGGGTGCCGCTGGTAGTTGAAAAATTGGTTTCCGCACACAGCAAAAACCTCAGCGGTTTTTATGTGATGCCGGATACCGGGTTTAGTTTTGATGACGCGGATTTGAAGTAGCAGCAGGTTTTTCGTTGTAGGGTGGATAAGCGTACGCGCTATCTACCGGGAATATGGCGGGTGGCGCATGCGCTTACCCGCCCTACGTTAACGGAGTGAATTTGTTTAACTACTTCCTCAAACGCCTGCTGGGCCTGATTCCCACGCTGCTCATCGTCGCGGTGCTGGTGTTCTTGTTCGTTCATATGCTGCCGGGTGACCCGGCTCGCTTGATTGCCGGGCCGGAAGCTGATGCCACCGTTATCGACATGGTGCGCAAGCAACTGGGCCTGGATCTACCGCTGTGGCAGCAGTTTTTGCATTATATCGGCAACATTTTGCAGGGTGATTTTGGCACATCAATGGTCTCGCGCCGCCCGGTTGCTGAAGAGATCGCCAGCCGCTTTATGCCGACCTTCTGGCTGACCATCACCAGTATGGTTTGGGCGGTTATTTTCGGCCTGTTCACCGGCATTATCGCTGCCGTCTGGCGCAACCGCTGGCCGGACCGTTTAAGTATGACCATTGCCGTTTCCGGTATCTCTTTCCCGGCATTCGCACTTGGCATGTTGCTGATGCAGGTTTTCTCCGTCGAACTGGGCTGGCTGCCGACGGTGGGCGCGGAAAGCTGGCAACATTACATTCTGCCTTCGGTGACGCTTGGCGCAGCGGTGGCGGCGGTGATGGCACGCTTTACGCGAGCCTCGTTCGTAGATGTGCTGCAAGAAGATTACATGCGTACCGCACGCGCTAAAGGCGTGAGTGAAACGCTGGTCGTTATCAAACACGGGCTGCGTAATGCAATGATCCCGGTTGTCACCATGATGGGCCTACAGTTCGGCTTTCTGCTTGGCGGCTCAATTGTGGTCGAAAAGGTATTTAACTGGCCGGGCCTTGGGCGCCTGCTGGTGGATTCGGTTGAGATGCGTGATTACCCGGTGATTCAGGCAGAAGTATTGCTGTTCTCGCTGGAATTTATTGTTATCAATTTAGTGGTGGATCTGCTCTACGCCGCCATTAACCCAGCTATCAGGTATAAGTAAGGATGCGACTCTTTAACTGGCGACGCCAGGCGGTACTGAATGCGATGCCGGTAGTTCGGCCAAACCAGGTGCGCACGCCCTGGCACGAATTTCTGCGCCGCTTGCGTAAGCAACCTGTGGCAATGTTTGCTGGGATGTTCGTACTGTTCTTGATTGTTATTGCTCTGATTGCGCCGTGGATTTCCCCATTCGATGCGGAAAACTATTTTGATTATGACCGGCTCAACGATGGCCCGTCGGTGATGCATTGGTTTGGCGTGGATTCCTTAGGGCGCGATATTTTCAGCCGCGTATTGGTAGGTGCGCAAATCTCGCTAGCAGCGGGTGTATTTTCAGTATTAATCGGCGCGTTGATTGGTACTTTCTTCGGTTTACTGGCGGGATATTACGAAGGCTGGTGGGACAGGGTTATCATGCGCATCTGCGATGTGCTGTTTGCCTTTCCGGGGATTTTGCTGGCGATTGCCGTGGTGGCGGTGATGGGCAGCGGGATGTCAAATGTGATCATTGCCGTCGCCATTTTTAGCATTCCTGCATTCGCTCGCCTGGTGCGAGGCAATACGCTGGTGCTTAAACATCAAACCTTTATCGAATCGGCTCGCAGTATCGGCGCATCGGACGCGACCATTATCTTCCGCCATATTCTGCCGGGGACGGTTTCGTCGATTGTGGTCTATTTCACCATGCGTATCGGCACCTCAATTATCTCCGCCGCGAGCCTGTCATTTTTGGGTTTAGGTGCACAGCCGCCAACGCCGGAGTGGGGGGCAATGTTGAACGAAGCGCGCGCCGATATGGTGATTGCACCGCACGTGGCGATTTTCCCGAGTCTGGCGATTTTCCTGACGGTGCTGGCGTTTAATTTGCTGGGAGATGGGCTGCGCGATGCGCTTGATCCGAAGATAAAAGGATAATTTCAAAGAAAAAAGGCGGATGACGCGTACGCTCATCCGCCCTACAACTCTATTTCGTAGGTCGGATGAGCGTATGCGCCATCCGACATTCAGAAATTAAACCACTGAACCCCACAGGTCATACTCGTCCGCGTTTTCAACCTTCACGCGCACCACATCACCTGGTTTCAATTTGGTTTCGCCATTCAGATAAACCGCGCCGTCGATTTCCGGAGCATCAGCCATACTACGACCAATTGCGCCTTCTTCGTCAACTTCATCAACGATAACCAGAATTTCGCGACCCACTTTTTCTTGCAGGCGCTCAGCAGAGATCTGCTGTTGCAGCTGCATGAAACGGTTCCAGCGCTCTTCTTTTACTTCTTCTGGCACAGGATCAGCCAGTTCGTTGGCGGTCGCACCTTCAACCGGGCTGAACTTGAAGCAGCCAACACGATCCAGACGCGCTTCTTTCAGGAAGTCGAGCAGCATCTGGAAATCTTCTTCTGTTTCGCCAGGGAAGCCAACGATGAAGGTAGAACGCAAAGTCAGATCCGGGCAAATCTCACGCCATTGCTTAATGCGCTGCAACTGGCGATCAACGCTACCAGGGCGCTTCATCAGTTTCAGGATACGCGGGCTGGCGTGTTGCAGAGGGATATCCAGATACGGCAGGATTTTACCTTCCGCCATTAATGGAATCACATCATCAACGTGCGGATATGGGTAAACGTAGTGCAGACGCGTCCAGACGCCGAGTTTAGCCAGTTGTTCACACAGGCTAACCATGCTGGTTTTCACCGGCTCACCGTTGTAGAAACCGGTACGATGCTTAACGTCCACGCCGTAAGCTGAGGTATCCTGAGAAATCACCAGCAACTCTTTCACGCCCGCATCAACCAGACGTTTCGCTTCTGAAAGCACATCGCCAATCGGACGGCTGTCCAGATCGCCACGCATAGAAGGGATGATGCAGAAGGTGCAACGGTGGTTACAGCCTTCAGAAATTTTCAGGTAAGCGTAGTGACGCGGAGTCAGCTTCACGCCTTGTTCCGGCACCAGGCTCAGGAACGGGTTGTGTTTTGGTTTCGGCACATAGTGGTGAACGTGCTGCAAAACTTGCTCGTAGCTATGCGGGCCGGTGATTTCCAGAACTTTAGGGTGCACTTCGCGGATTTGATCTTCTTTGGCCCCTAAACAGCCGGTCACAATCACTTTGCCATTTTCGTTCAGCGCTTCACCGATCGCTTCAAGCGACTCTTGTACGGCACTGTCGATAAAGCCACAGGTGTTAACGATAACCATATCGGCATCATCATAGCTAGGCACTACATCGTAACCTTCGGTGCGCAGCTCAGTCAGAATTCGTTCAGAATCGACGAGGTTTTTTGGGCACCCTAATGATAAAAATCCAATCTTAGACATTTTTTTGTACTATACATTGCTCAGAATCGGGAGATTATACATATGCCACTGCTGTACAGCTATATCCGCTGGTCATCAGATCGTCAGGCAAAAGGGACAACCCTTGAGCGTCAACTGGCTAGTGCAAAAGCGTTTGCCTTATCGAAAGGACTGGAACTCGTTGAAATTACAGATCCTGGTGTTAGTGCATTTAGAGGTAAGAACCAACAGCATGGGAAGCTGGGAGATTTTATTGATGCGGTAAAAAACGGGGTTATACCTTCGGATACATGGTTATATGTTGAGAACCTGGACCGCCTCACTCGACAAGACATTACTACTGCACAAAAATTATTCATCGAGTTGCTTGACTTAGGGCTTACCCTCGTTACGGGTATGGACAAACGTATCTATACGCTGGATTCAGTAAACAAAAATCCTACAGAACTGATGATATCAATCCTGCTTTTTAGTCGTGCGTATGAAGAAAGTAAAACCAAACAAACCCGTACAGTGGGGAATGTCGAGGCGCTGGTGGATCGACATAAACAAGGTCTGCCAGTAAACATTAAGTCTTGTGGTAAACACCCTTTTTGGATCGACGATACAGGATCTCAATATGAATCCGTACGACAGCATCCTAAGTACTGGACAATTGCGCGTGAAGCCATTGAGATGTTTCTTGAAGGGCATGGCATTTATAAAGTTAAACGCCATCTTGATGAAAAATATCCCAATGGTTTAAACGAAAAAGAATGGGATTACCAGGTTATCAAGCGGATGCGTGAAAGCCGGGCATTGATCGGGGAACGGACGATAACCATTGGTGCGCAAACTCATAAGCTGCATGACTACTATCCTGCGTTATGTAAAAATGAAACTGAGTTTCTTAAGTTACAAGAGCTTAAGACTCAAAATGGTCATAAGTCGAAGAAAGATCCAAGTAAAGAAAACATCAAATTGCTTTCAGGCTTATCCATCTTGAGATGTAGCAAGTGCGGTGGCACGATGTCCAGCTTCATGAATAGAGAAAAGCCCCGATACATTTGTCTTAATGGACGGCATTTGCAGAAAGGTTGTGTCGGTTGGTCTGTCGCAGCCCCGTTAGTCGAGCACTGTGTGATGGTCGCTCTTTTAATGGGCTACATGGATGCTAATCGCAAGGAGGGGCATGACACGACTGAGTTATCTGCGACGATTGTTGCAAAAGAAGAAGCCATAACTGAACTGAATATCAGCATAAGCAATATTGCGCATGCGATTGAGAGTGGTGCAAACATCTTGGAACTTGTCAGCAGGTTAAAAGTGCTGTCTGCGAACCGAGAAACTTTACTTAAAGAGGTTGATCGCCTTAAAGAGCGAAAGGCACTCGTCGAACGTAAAGGCTCATTCGAAATTAACATGATGGAGTTTATCAACCTGATTCAATGGGGGGTCTTTGCTGACCTGGCAAACGAATCGAGAAATAAGATACGTTCAACCATTGACAATATCATTGAGCATGTTGTTATCGATAAGACTGATGGATGCATAACCATAAAGATCAAATGCCGTGGTTCTGATCAGTGGTTGGTCTTCGGAGGGCATACTCGTAAACCGAAGTGGCGGTTTGATATTGAACTGTATGATGAAGATGACTGGGGTTTTGTTAATGGTGATCTACCTACACATAGTAGTGTTGATACTGATGACACGCGATTCAGTCCTTTTTTGGAAAGCGAGTTGTTCGCGGAGACAATGGAACATTTCCACAGCTTGAAGAGCACATATCATCAGTATTTCGATAAAGTAAATCAGATACTCATGGCAGTTGGTTATCCTGCAATAGATGGTTCGGCTTTTTGGCCTAATAGATAGTTATGGATGGAGGGATATAATGCAAACTTTGTTATACAATAGATCTCATTTGTATAATAAAGAAACTATTGTTAGGTTTTGGATAACAATATTAATCTCTTTAGCGATTATTTTAGGGCCTTATGATAAAACTAGATCCCCTTATTCAGTTTTGGGGCGCATACCATAAACATAGGATATTAAATGACAAAATACCTTGTTCGGGGCGGGTATATAGTCTACGATGAAACACTGTTCTTGGAGGTGCTGATTAAACATCAGCCACTCGGTATTATTGCGAGTGTAACTAATTTGGAAGAGTGATTAGCTCTTAGGTGCTGGCAGCAAATTGTCGAACCTTGCCCTGAAAAAAAAGGGTGTTAACTTTATGATAACTAAATCACCTCCAAGAACAACCTCATACAATAATGTTTAAAGCGGAGTGTTTTAATTTATAATGGCCCTGATAGACAACATATGGTGGACGAGAAAGTCAAGGATTCAAACTGAAAAGCGACTTCTTGCGAATGCCTTTCAATCTCAGCTTATACTACTATGGTATTCTTTTTTTTCCGTTGCGATATCTATTTATTACATTAAATTTTCAGATAACGACGACTTGTCAGGGGTTTCATGGGTAATCTATTCCGTTTTAATTCTGTGTATGTCCGGTTTTATTAATGCTCTTTCTTTTAAAGAACGTGCCGGTTTAGTTAAAGAAAGTTATGAGGCTTTGAACTTATTATTACAAAAACCCGCAGGAACAGTCGATGAAAAAGATATCATCACGAATGAGTATAACAAATTATTAGGGGTTTGTGAGAACCATACTGATGTTGATTACTACACCGCTCTTTGTATTGAGTATTCATCATCAAATGCATCCATCGACACTAGAACGAATCTCAAAGCTGGATTCGATAGGGCGCCCGGAGTTTATCACTGGGCCCAGTTCATATTCTGGCGAATCAAACGTGTAGTAGTTTTGACTGTACTATACATGATTCCGGTATTCATTTTATTCGCTATTAAATATTTATCATGAATATTTATGAGAAATTTCTGAGTAAATTCTCAGAGCAAAATTTAAAGTTGATATTCGATGAGTATATTTTATATTCTGGCGCTACAGGTATTGACAATCTTGATTCTAAGGGTTTTAAAAAACAATTAGATGAACAAATAGCGATACTTAGTCGAAAAATATACACTGGTAGTTACTGCTTTACAAAATATAAATTAAAATTGGCAAGTAAGGGGCGAGGTAAATCTCCCAGAGAAATATCTATTCCTACGGTTCGAGACCGCATAGCTCTTAGAGCAATGAATGACTTATTGACCGAAGTGTTTAAACCAACATTAGAGGTGAATTTACCTCAGGCTACAATAAGGGCTGTGAAAAATTCTCTTTCAAAAAAAATGTATACGGGATATATAAAGTTAGATGTTTCTAATTTTTATCCATCTATTCAACATAGTGAACTTAAATCGAGATTACGGAAACGTATTAAAAGTGAACAGATCATTAATCTAATAGAATCAGCAATCACGTCACCAACAGTTATAACCTCAAGTCATCATGATGAAAAATCATCTATAGGGGTTCCTCAAGGGCTGGCTGTCTCCAATGTGCTTGCTTCAATATATATGATTAATATAGATAATTACTTAAAAAGTATAAGTAATATAGATTACTACCGATACGTTGATGATGTTTTGATATTTTGTGATTATTCAGAAGCTCAGATGATTGCAAATGATATCATAACTCGTTTTAGGCGTATTGGACTCACAGTTCATGATCCAATTAAGATGCCAGAAAAGTCTTCTATAGAGCGAATTGGGTGTATCTTCAACTATCTTGGCTACCAATTTGATGGAGAAAGAGTGTCGGCTCGTAAAGCTACAATAGAAAAATTGAAGCATTCCTTAGCTGCGATATTCACTGCTCACAAACATTCCAGAATAAAAAATGAAGAATTTCTATTATGGCGTCTTGATTTAAGAATTACAGGGTGTGTGTTTGAAAATAAAAGTAAAGGATGGCTTTTCTTTTTTTCAGAAATAAATGACAAAACATTGTTGCATGAGCTTGATCATTACATTAGGAAGTTGTTAAAAAGATTTAATGTTTCGATAACTCCGAAAAGATTTTCTCGGGCTTTTGAGGAGATGGTTCATAGACGTTATGAAACCAAGTACATACCTAATTTTGATGACTATCAATTAAAAGAAAAACTAGCGCTACTCCACAAGTATTTTCCTAAAGACGTTGAAGGTCAGACATTAACTGAAGAGCAAATAACTTATCGTTTTCATAGACGAATCGGGAAACAAGCGAAGGACTTGCTAGAGGATGTTAAGAATTTTCGCTCGTAATGTAAATGTGGTGTTTGGTTGGCGCCAAGGTTACTATCCCTCACATTGAGGGAGGGAGAGAATTAGTTTTAGCCAGTAGCTATTACGTGGCGTATGATTCTTCTTGTTAAACAGATTCGAAAGCTCCGACTCACAGAGAAATAAGAAAGTTAGGGCATGCACAATTTATCACTCTATGACTTCTCCTGACATCGACAGTATTACACTGTATCCGTTTTTACTTCGTTTGAATGTATAATTGTTAGTAATTCCTTGACTTTTTTTCTTAGAGCTTCGTTTTCAGCAGTAAGCTTTTCTATTATCGATTCTTCTCTAGCATGAGATTCTTTTTTACTGGTTCCCCTCCGTTGTGTGAGGAGAGTAAACTCATTATCAAACCGTAGATTGACATAGCCGAATTTTCTTTCAGGCTTTGTGAGTTTATAGGTCGTCGTATACACAGATCTCCTATTGGTAGGTTCTATGTGCCTAATATCACCAGTAAACGTCATATCAGGTGCGGAAAGATAAGCAACATTATTTTCACAAACAAAAAGGTAACATAGAGCGGTTTGTGCTTTTCCAGGAATCGAAATTTCCCACCGAGCTACTCCGATTAATGTATGTTTTGGTAGTCGTTGTTCAATCTTACGGACACGATCTTGCTCTGTCTTATCCAGGCCTATACTGTGAGCAATTGTCGAGAATGCTCTTTCGAAGCGAAATAAAGATTGGACATCATTTTTGTTGAGGCGATTAAGCTTAATCGTTGAGTCCCTCAAAAAATATGATTCTAGTGGGGTTTTTTTGGGGAAAATCGTGAAGTAAAGTTTCATTCGCTACATCCGTATCTGTTCTTGTTATATCTATTTAGTAACGCATTTTGGGACAATTAATGTAACACATGTCACGCTTATAGTGACGTGTATAGACATGCATTTATAACCTATTGATATTAAATGTATTTACCTTGGTTGATAACGCTTGTTTTGTGACAAGTATTTTACTTGTATTTCTTTAACATATTGTTTTGTATTGGTAATTTTGCCTCTTATTACTATGTGGTCAACTTCGGCTGTCGCCTCGTTGGATTCCTACCATGCCAATACATTCTGAAAATCGTGATAACTCGAAAAGCTAATTCATGAGTGAGCGAAGCGAACGGGTTGTAGGAGTTCGGGTTTGTAAATGAACTCGCTTCGCGAGTAAGATCATATTCAATAAACTTTAAGAAATAAATACTACGAGTCGCGGAGCGACGAAGTATCACGAGGCGAAGCCGAAGTGAAAAGAAACGTTGCAGATTACATAAAATGTTAAAGATCTTATTGTTCTGGCTAGGTTTTCTTCCAGAAATACTAATAAGTACGTGTAGGCCGAAGGCCGCAGCGTAGATGTGAATTGTATGTGGTAGTTTTATTAGGTCATCACTTGCTCGCTTCGCTCACTGCGTGATACTTCGTCGCTACGCGACTCGTAATGCTGGTTCTTTTAGCCAAGGTTGATATTATGAAAGATATTAACCATGCTAATAGTTTTCATTGTGATTATTAATTTGTTTTTAATGGCTTAATCTACTACGTTTGGAAAGTTTTCACCTCTTTCCAATGCCGTTTGACGGTAGCGATACTCAAACCCAGATATGTTGACGCTTTAGATTGAGTAAGACCTTGTTCTTTTGCTTCCTGGACACGCTTACGTGTATCTATTGCAACAGGGCGGCCTAACCTGACTCCATGTTGTTTAGCCCGCTTCAGGCCCTCGCTAGTCCGTTCTGTAATACGAGCTTTCTCGAACTCCGCAAATGCTGAGAGCATCTGCAACATCAACTTGCCCTCAGCGCTGGTTAAATCTTTTACTGGTAAGTCCAGTGAGATAACTTTGATACCACGTTTTATTAACATAGCAATGGTATTTTGCACGTCGATGTTATCACGGCCCAGACGATCCAGTTTCAGTACGACTAATACATCACCCGCTTCAAGTTTGTGGTTAATCATATCAGCGAATTCTTTCCGCTTCATCGCCTGGACACCGCCAGAAACTGTTTCACTAATCACTCTATGGGATTCCACATCGTAACCAGCCTGACGAATAGCCAATACTTGGTTTTCTGTAGTCTGCTCATTCGTGCTGACACGGCAGTATGCAAACAAACGGCTCATATCTTCTTCCTGAATCAATAATTGGTATCAACTAACGGTATCATCATTGATCGCTGGTATCATAAAGTCAATTTACTATTTTTATGACACTTAAAACCCCGGTGTTTGCTGGTGTCGATAAACGAAGGTTTGATGATGCCAGCCGTTCACATTCCGCCAATTCAAACCCGTCTGCATTCATACCGTATTGTCAGGAAGAAACGGGAAGTTCAATACGACTCAGGCCAGGCTGTTGACCTTTCGGGCGTGTCCGCGCCCTCTAGGGCTAGTGTCAATAACTGTACTGAGGCTAAAAATTCACCGATTTTAAGCGGGAGAACGCCAACGGGTCCGGGGCCAGAACAGTTCGAAATTGGTCAGTTGACTTGCGAACAGAGGAAACAGATTAAAGAGAGTCTGCATAACCATAAACTGCAGCGGCAAAAATCGCCTGCCGGTGAATTTGAGGCACTGGCGATTGCAATAACAATCGGTGACTGTTCCGATTATGACAAGAATAAGGCTGGGAGCTACCTCAAGGCAGCCCATGAGATCAAGCAATCCGAGCAGGTTCTATCGCTCGATACCGTAGGGTTGGCTGGATTGGTGCAGCAGTGGGCGCAGTTGAAGAAAGTGTAGATTAGTAAACCGTAGGCCATCCAGCTTGCGCGCGGTAATGAAGTTTCTGTACTGGATACTGTCTATCGGGCACACCTGGTTACAGGGGAATTGATTATGAACGGCACGGAAATACACTGGCGTAAGACTCTCGCCAGGCAAAAGACTGAAACATTTGTTAATCGTTGGAGAAAGGTAATAGGTAAGGAGTGTATGGTAACAAACATGAAGAAATGCCCCGTTTCCGGGGCATATTTTACTTTACTCGAGAGTAAGTTGCTCAGGACTGCATCTATACAGTGTAGCCAGCCGTTCAATGTTGTCTTTACGAGGGCGCTCAGACTTTTCGAACTCCGACACTGTAGATTGCTTTATACCTAAAGCTTCAGCGACTTGTTTTTGTGTCAAGCCTCTGTAGATACGCCATGCGGCTTGCATGGTGCAACCTTTCTCAGCAAGAATGTTGATAACGTCGTTTGGATATCGAACATCATCAGATGTGCCGGTTTCGTCTTGAACAGGCTCGTATAACTCTGCGATATCGCTATCTTGAGTTAGTCTCTCGAACAGTTCAATCGGCACGACCGCAGAGACTCTTTTACCTCTACTGTCAGTGATAAATTGAATGTTAGCCATCACTTTTAACCCTAGATTATGTCACTGATATTATTGAACTTTATCTAAATGAATTAGAAGCTAATCTAAATGAATTAGAAGGTTTTCGGCTCGCAGTTAGGCATTTGGTTTTCATTAAATACTCCTTATGTAATTGATATATTTTATTTACCATTTGAGCTTAAAGTGGGGCGGGGAAACCCCGCCACGCTTTAATATGTTGTGGACGTCCGGCGCAAAACGCGCTGAATCTCAATCACTAGTGTTTCCCCATTGATAAACTCAAAGAGAACACGATAGTTTTGAACCCTCAGTCGATACTTCCCATTCTGATCCGTGAGCTTTTTTACATCTAGCCCCGTTAAGTCTGGGTAAGACTTCATAGCGTTTACTTTCGCGCTGATAATCTTTTTGTCAATTGAGGGGAGAGAGCGTAAGTCCTTAGCGGCCTTACCGGTCCATTGGATAGTTGTCATAGTGACAAGCCTCAAAGGTAAATTATTAAAGAACACGCCCCTTACGGGACTGTTAGGAATATAGGGGTTCATCCCTATATTGTCAAGAAACCCTATATCTAAACCCTATATTCCAGTTTAGTGTCTGTTATCAAGTTAGTGATACGGGTGAGTGCGCCACAAAAAATAAATCAACCGCTTTTTTGACTGATCGCAAACGTTCTCCGCCTAGAACTAGTTAGCAATTATGGCGGCGTTCTACTAGGTTGACGCTAGCTAGTAAGCGATGCTTTATCGTCTATATTGTTATGGTCGCTTATAACTATGAGGTTTTAGATATGGCAATCGAAGGGCAACTCACTGTAGAAGCTAGAAAGGTTAAGCCAGAGGCGCGTGTACGATTTGAAAGGAATGGTCAGATTTTAACGATGTTCTGGGATTGGGAATATAAGGGGCAAAAGTTGAATTACAGAAGGGCAGAGCTGCGGCAGGATTATGAAAAAGACCCAGAAATGGTTGGGGCTGTCATCGATTTTTGTGTGATCCAAATGGGAATTCTGGAAAAGGGAATTGATGACGCAACACCATGTTGAAAAGCCGACAAGCTGGCTAATGCTTGCCACTTAAAGAATTGGGACCTCAGAAGGTAGTCCTCTGAGGGAGAACCGCTGCGAGTCTGAGTTTTTCGTTGCTTTTATTGATAAAAATGTTTAAGTGACCTACATTAGTCAAGCTGGTAGATTTTCAATGGCAATGATTATTTATTCTTCGTTAATAGTTTTGCTCCCCATAGCATGGCTTTTACAAAGCCACAGACGATGGAACGGTTATCAGGAGAAAACTATAATTCACTAGTTTATTGCCTAAATCTCATATCTAGTTATGACATGAGATTTAGCTTTTATGTTTAGCAATTAAATATATACTTTTATTCTATCGAACCAACCGTTAACTTCTTCATAGGCGTTTAAATCTCTAAATAGTTGCTCATTCATGTGTGTCGAGAGTTGATTGGAAAATACACTCTTAATTGAGCTGGAACCTTCATTCATAATTGTTATGTTTCCACTTGCTTTTTCAGCTTTCAAAAAAGTGGAAAACTCATTCGGTATATTCCTATCGGCCCAACCGGCCTTCCAGTTAGATGTTAAGTCAACAAATTGGCTCTGTATTGGATAAGCTGTAGAGTATAGGCTTGGATGGATATAGTTTTCCAACTCCCACATTTGTGTTTGAACTGCCCAACAATTAGGTCTGGAGTTGACTTCAACAACCGTATCAGCATATTTTGAAACATCACGGTCGTAAATGTGAACTTCAGGAAGGTTTAATTTCCGGAGATAATTCTTGTTCACCCAATGTTTAAGTGTCCCACCACCTAGTGATAATGACATTATCCTTGGATCTGCATTTATATTAATACCAAAAACGTGACAAATATTATCAAAGAATTCTACATCTGTTGGCCCCTCAAGGCATAGGATGACTTTAAGAGAAGGATTGTTAACTTCTGCAGGGATGTCAGGAAGGACACCTAATGTAGTAACAACTTCTTGAAGATCAACTGAGTTTTTAGTTTGAATATTCACTTCACCATCGTCCCTAAAGATAAAAATAATCTTATCTACAGGAGCTAAACTTGCTAAAGAAGGACTATGAGTTGTTACGATAACCTGTGTTCGCTCGTTTTTGGGTAAATCCATTAACGCTTGAAAGAGTTTTAATTGCCATTCAGGGTGTTGGGAGGTTTCTGGTTCTTCAATGGCATAAATAACATTGCGATTCCCGGATGTTTTTCTTTCAGCCTCAGCTCTAAAATAGTTTAACAAGATGAGGCGTCTTACACCGCTTCCCCTTTTGTTGACAGGAATCCCATCATCACAACTGAATGAGAATGAAAAAAGACTATCCCAAGCTTTGTTGGTCATTTCAGGATTTAAAACACTTGCAATCTCAGGACTCATTTCTTTGAGTTTTTCAAGGGTCTCATTTCCAATTTGAATGGCTTTAGTGATGATTTTCTCTTTAACTTGTTCTAGTTCTTCTTCTAGTTCTGCTATCGCAGTTTTTGTTATGGTTTTTAGTGGACTTTGAACCTCTTTATCTGAATCTCTATTTTCTCTATCAGATTGGAATAAGAAAAACAAAGGCAAATCACTTTGTAAAACAGTCCATATTTTTTTACCGTCCTCTTTGTCTATATCAATCTCGGTTGTTTTTAGTTTTATATTTTCAGTAGAATTGTAGATTGCTTGTCTTATTTGCGAGCTGGTATTCTTTTTTACTGCATCAACGTCAAGGATTGACGAGTAATCATCAGTCAAAATTTTTCTTAATTCAGTTATCTTCAAATTGACCAATGGAATTGGAAAGTTATCTGGATAGAATGATACCAAAGCAGTTTTTAAGCTGGATGCAGTTAGCTTGTCTTTGGAGCAGTCCCAGGTTTTTTTTATAGTTAACCATCCATTTTCATCCAATAAGTATTCATCTTTGAAGTTGGTGGGGATCGTATCTATTGTATAAGAAGTTTTATCAGGAATAAATGATAACTGAATTGACATTATTTTTGTTTCGCAAAAAACGTTGCAATCATTAATGTCTATCTTAACAATTTCATTGTTGAAAAATATTTCCATTGCCTCAAGGATTGTTGACTTACCAATGTCATTTCGCCCTATGACAACATTAAAATCATCAGAAAAATTAACGGAGACATTCTGATATCCACGGAAGTTAACCAACTTTAGCTGTGCAATTTTCATAACAATATCATTCTCTTAATGGTCTTATGCCACTCAATATACTACTGCAAATTTTTATACACGAGTACTACCAAAAAATTGGTTGTGTGAGTCATATAATAATTAATCTTACAGAGGTGATGGTGATGGTGATGGTGATGGTGATGGTGATGGTGATGGTGATGGTGATGGTGATGGTGATGGTGATGGTATCGTCAACGGGAACAACACAGAGTAAGGCTTGCAGTCAGAAATTATTTACAAATGAATAATTTTCGCGAGTAGATAAGCAAGGGGGATTGCCATCATTAGTAAGTCGGTTTGAAGTTGGGAGGAAGCTTGCAGTTTATCTAGTGATCTTCGTTCACATAAAAGCAACTTTTATTGTACGCACTCTTTTATACTACCCAAATATTTTACTGCACTAGAGTGCGCAAATTTGCATATTTTGTTTACCTTATAAACAATCACCCGTACTAGCACTGGCGCAGATTGAGCTCATGTTAAGATGTGCACAAAAAGACAGGGGTCTTGTGTGCGGGCGAGACGGGGGAACCATCGCGCGCTGAGGGAGCCAGGAGGGTAAACCTGTTAATGTCCTTTTTCGCGTCAGTGCGGCTTTGTTTTAATTTGGTTGTGTGGTGTTCAGGTGAGGGGGGGAAGAAAAGCCCCTGATAGCGTGGCGCTGAGGGGCTTATATGGCTTTCGGGCTGTCTGTGCTCATCATCTGGCAGGGTGGGGCATTAATCTTTTGAATGGTCAGGCAGCTGGTGATGGGGTCGCTAGGGTGTAAGGTTTAAAGCGAATCACCTCAACACCCAACCAGTCATTCAGCTCTTTCAGGCTTTCCTGTATCGGCGTCAGCTCGTTGATAGAGAAGACGCGAGCGGCTTTCTCTACATAGCCAAACCCTCCGGCGTTGTCTGGCATTACCCCCATGAGGCGGAACGCGATGCGCGACAAGCATATCTCGCTGGTGGCGTCTTTGATGCCGGTAAACTCGTCCTTCGCTGCTATCTGGCTGAATGGCATTATCTGCAAGATGTCTTTCTTCTCTCCTTCTGCGTATAAGAACAGGTTTTTAAAAGCGCCACCGCCGCACGTATCTTTCAATGATTTTTTCAGGTTTTCAACGCCTTTGTTACAGAGCACGCAAATCTACGTAACCAATGGTTCCATGCTGCGTTGATAGAAATTCCGTTGACTAAACCACCAGCGCAAGTTACAGATAACTAGTCTTTGTTGTGAGAATACTCATGATTAAAAGAAATAAAACTGACTGTTTAGCAACTACGTTGACGAGTATTGTTTAATATTGTCCGCCTTCTAAGAAGGCGGGTTGCTATAAAGCAAATACTATATTTCCTGCTTTGAGTATTCGAGTTCTAGCTTTTCAGCTAATCGATGTAGGGTGCTTATTGACACCATTTCTTCTGCCTCACTGAAAAATTCATTCCAGTGTTTTCCAATGAACCAGGCTAATAATTCCAGTTCTTGATCTGTGAATTCCATATATGTTGGTTTCCTGATATTCATACTATGCTGGTGATGTATTAATTATTTGTATCAGGCATTATCAATGATTTACGCAAGTGTATTGCGCCAAATGGGTTAAGGGAAACATCTCTGCTTCTAACCCGCACGGAATCACCAACATTTAGCTCAGAAATATCATCACTTAAGTAGCTTTCAAAGAATGCTCGGATTGTGTCATGACTACCAGGAATAGCTATTCCCACAACGGGCTTACCGAAAGATAAACCTATATCACTTATTTTTCCATGTAGTATCAATATGTTGCTATCTAGTTTGTTTGTGATTCGTACCTCGTTAGCTTTAAACTCGGCCTGTAGTTCTTCAGGTGTGTAATGGTAAGTGGTTCTAACAGGTGCACTATCCTCAATTGGTGGCGGTGTTGGTTCGACCGCAACCGATGTGATAACGGGTTGCTGTGATTTTGCCTGTCCATCATTTTCCTCTGTTTTCGTCAATATCCAACACATTGCAATAAACATCACAATGAAGATCCCTACGCCCTTTAATAACTTCTTGTTGCTAACATTCTCGGTATGCTCATTCATTATTCATATCTCTATATATTGCTGTGACTACATTGTTTCTTTGAAAAACAGAAAAACCTACTTTGGGGTTTTTAACCATTTCACGCATTTGCATTAGGATGCTATTGTCGATTATGCCGTGATGCTGCATATACATAACTACATATTCATTAGTCGTATTATCCTGTTCATGACCGATAACAATAGATGTGTGGTGGATTAGTTTCATATACTGAATCATAAAGTTATTGCCCATTTTAAATCGACCAACCTGATATTTACCCATGTATAGCAAGCCTGGTTCAGTATTTTTCCAGTCACCAGGGTTAACGCGGATTTGTGTATTATTGAGTGTTGATTGAATCATATGGGATTACCTTTCTGATCGACTGACTATCTTAAAATAGTCAATACCGTTGAGGCCAGATGATATGGGCTGATACTCCTATATACTCAGCGATAATTTTCTCACCTTTAGGCCAGTGCCGTTCAAGTGCGTTATATAACGTCCTTTCATGTAATCCGTTTGCTCTGGATAGCTGTGCCAGTGTTCCTCCCTTCTTCTTGATGGCTGCGAGTATGTCGGCTCTATGCCAATTCTCATTAGTGGCACTTCGCTCCTTTTTCTGACATCCTGATTGTTTATGAATACTCATAATGACCACTCGTTACTTACATTGAGAATATGATTGATCATTATAAGGTACATGTCAAATCAAAATAAGGAACTAAAATTCCTTAAATTGGAATTATGTTGGAACATAAATGGCTGACAAAAAAGAAAACATTGTGCAATTCAGTGAGCGGCTGAAATCGATTGTTCCTTCTGGTTCAGGGCGTGAATTCGCGAAGAGGGCGGGTATCGGATACAGCACTTTCCACAACTACCTTCAGGCTGTATCAAGCCCCACGCTTGAGAATCTTGTATTGCTCGCAAAAGCTGGAAACGTATCAGTAGAATGGTTGGCTACGGGCAAGGAATTTAAGGGGGTAGCTCATAACCTCGTACTCGATGCCGGGAAGAGCAATGTATGCAAAGTTCCTTTTAATGAAAGTGATGAGTTCCTTTTGCTGGATTTGAAAAATTTTCCGAGCTTTCAGGGTAATACTGAGCATCTCATTGCTCTTCGTGTTGATGCCGATGTGATGGAGCCTACATTTACGGTTGGTAGCATCTTAATCATAGATCAGAGCCAAAAGAATCTGAGAGAAGGGAAAGTGATCGTTATGCGTAAGGGCACTAGCTATCTATATAAGAGAGTACAGATAGTTTCTGAGGGGTATAGTTTGAATAGTGATAATATTAGATACAATGAAATAGTCGTTACTGATGAATCTTTACCGGCTTTCGAGATATTGGGAGAAGCAATATTAGTATTGAATCAGTTATAGCAGCAATCTTCCATTTTTTAACATCAGAATCAATCAGATAGCCGATTGGTTGTAATTAAAACACAATCTATATATTGATTGTTAGGGCAGCCGAGGGAGACAAAGCCAATACGGGGTTGTTGCATGGGTTGTACGCTCACAAAGTAAACAGAAAATAAAAACCGGCCGATTCTACACGGGTTTTGGGCGTGGCTCTACTGGTTGTTTTTCCCGGCACACAAGATGAAATTTCAGAATCATTGAAGTGCCTTAGTTTTTGCTTACCTGAGGCGCTGGTTCTATTATCTTCCCGCTCGCCTTAAACATCCGCCCTACTAATAGAGATAATATTTAATGCGCAAGATTTTAGCCCTTACCGGACTGCTGGCTGCGGTTGCATTGCTTTCTGCCTGTAATGTGATCCCAACCCCTCTCAATACACCACCTGCGACGGCGCAAAAGTTTGTTTGTGGCGGTGAAAAACTCGCGATAGATGGCGACTACGCCTGGTATAACGGCGATCGTTACTCCTATCAAAGTATGAGCGGCGGACAGGCATTTTATCGCTACCACAGCAGTAATTTCGGCCTGAAAAAAGTCGGTGAAAACCGCACGATGCTCGTCGGTCTTGATGCCAAACCTTGTGTGGCGGCAAACTAATTGATGAACTCGCCCCGTCGCCTGAGTACGCTGCTGCTCGGTTTTATGTTGGCGGGATGTGGAACGCTGTCGAACGTTGCTCCTGAGGCTGAAGTGCCGCAAAAAGCCCAGCGAGCCTGCGGGGAGCCCGCAACGCGTGATATCAACCAATGGTTGCCTGCCATGGTTGAAGAGCAATCACCCGGCATGGTGGTGGGGGTGATTGATGCCAGTAATCAGCGCCATTACTGGCATTTTGGCGTCACCGATGCCGGGCACAATAAACCTGTCAACGAACATACTTTGTTTGCTGTGGGTTCGCTGAGTAAAGGGATGTCTGCTGAGGCGACCGCAGTGTTAGTGGCGCAAGGGCGCTTGCACTGGTCAGATACGCTCGAAACGTTGCTGCCACCATCGGTGGCGTTAAGCCGCGATGCGAAAAAAATTACGCTGCTTCAACTGGTGACGCATACCTCTGGTTTGCCACGGCAAAACATGGACTTGCCAATGCTGACTGCTTTTATTCGTTATCTTGGCAACGGTGAGAATTTCTACTCACATCTCGATAATGATGATGTTGTCGCAGACCTGGCTGGATTTAGCAAACCGGGCAATGCCGAACCGCGTTACTCAAATCTGGGTTATGCCGTGCTCGATTATGTTTTGCGCTACCAGACCGGGCAGCGAGCTGACCAACTGGTGCAATCTGCCATCTTTGATCCTCTCGGGATGCATAACAGCAGTTTTACCCCGCAAAAACTGAAAAGCTATCCGCTACGGGCTATTGGCCATGCGGGCAGCCAGCCGAAATTTATCCCACGCGGGCAAGTGGTGCCTGACTGGCAGTTCACCGGCAATATGCTTGGCGCGGGTGGTTTGTATACTGATACGGCCGATTTACTGACTTTTGCCGCCGCGCATCTTGCCAGCACTGGCGATGCTACGCTTGATAAAGCGATTCACGATACGATGCAGATCTATTATCCACGGGATAAAGAAGCCGCCAATATTGCCTGGGTGACAGATACCTATGGCGAGCAATCCATCACTTATCAGGTGGGATATATTGGTGGGTACTCCAGCTATATAGGTATTGATCGCGTGAATCATTTTGCTGTTGTGGTGCTGCAAAACAGTTTCACCTGGCAAAATAACCTTGGGCACAGTGTGTTACGACAAATGCTTGAGGAACAACGCCAGGCTGCGACCTGTAGTGTCAATCCCGCTGCGTAATCCTTTGTTTCACCGCGATTGTTAGCCATTGTAAAGGTTATTGCCGGGGATCAAAAAACACGGCAAAAAAGACCGGTTAGCTTAAAACTTATCCATACTATAAGTGTGTGTTATCGATTCAAACCACATGGAGGATAAATGCATGACTGGGGAGCCACTCAAACGAGATCTCTTGAAAAAGATGATTATCGCCAAAATAGACATCGCCGCTTATCTCTCTTTGAGAAAAGCCAAAGGCTATATGTCTGTGATTGAAACTGAGCATCTGCGCGATAACTTGTTCGACTTGTCTTCTGAGTATCGTGAGAAGGCTTTACGCCTCAAATTCCACCTTGCAGCGCAAGAAATGGAAAGTATTAATCAGGGTATGAGTGCGGTGTGTTCTGCCGGAGTTTGCCTGATGACCGGGCGCCATGATTGCCCACAATATATCGCCATCGATGCCGAAAAACTGGAAAGCTGTCTGTCTGAACTTTCTGCCAGCCTGAAAGATATTATGGGCCACCAACTGGCCGTAGAGTCGTGATATATGGGGGAGGAGACTCCCCCAATTTAAGTTTTTGTAAAATTGCCATCCTACCAATCCTGGAAGACTAACCTTATCGGGTATACCGATAAGGAGAAGGTTATGCCACGGTCGCCATTACGCTCATTCATCGCCGCAACATTATTATTTTCAGCAAGCTTCAGTTGGGCTGCGGAGGTCAAAGTTGAGGTGCTGCAAAGCAAGCTCGACCACCCATGGTCTTTAGCTTTTTTGCCTGACAACAAGGGGATGCTTATCACACTGCGTGATGGGCAATTGCGCCGTTGGCAGCCGGGTGAAGGGCTCAGTGACCCGATTGTTGGTGTGCCGAAGGTCTGGGCGCATGGGCAAGGTGGGTTGCTGGATGTGGTTCTGGCACCGGACTTTGAAAACAGTCGCCGTATCTGGCTGAGTTTTGCTGAAGGCAACAGTGATGACAAAGCGGGTACTGCCGTGGGTTATGGCACGCTGAGCAGCAATATGCAGCGGCTGGAGAATTTCAAAGTGGTCTTCCGCCAGACTCCAAAACTCTCAACCGGCAACCATTTTGGCGGGCGCATGGCATTTGATGGCAAAGGCTATCTGTTTATCGCGCTCGGTGAGAATAACCAGCGCTCTACCGCTCAGGATCTGGACAAACTTCAGGGCAAATTAGTACGCCTGACGCAAGACGGTGAAGTGCCACAGGACAATCCATTTGCAGGTAAGCAGGGAGTTCGTGGCGAAATATGGTCTTACGGGCACCGCAACCCACAAGGGCTGGCGTTTAACCCTGCCAATGGTGAGCTGTGGCTCAATGAACACGGCCCACGTGGTGGCGATGAAATCAACGTATCTCAGCCCGGTAAAAACTACGGTTGGCCGCTGGCAACCTGGGGCATTAATTATAGTGGTTTACCGATTCCTGAAGCGAAAGGCGAAATTGTGGCAGGCACTGAACAGCCTGCTTATTACTGGAAAGTTTCCCCGGCGGTGAGCGGTATGGCGTTTTACAACGCTGACAAATTCCCGCAGTGGAAGGGAAAGCTTTTTATTGGTGCGTTGAAAGAGAAAAACCTGATTGAGCTGACGCTTGCTGGCGATAAGGTCACGGAACAGAAGCGGTTGCTGGACGACCACGGGGCGCGTATACGTGATGTGCGCGTCGGCCCGGACGGTTATCTTTATGTCCTGACCGACGAATCTGACGGGCAATTACTGAAAATTAGCCCGTCAGCCTAATGTATTAACTTAACGGAATCATCACGATTTTCTTGAATGCCGGGCGCTGGGTCAGTTGCTGATACCAGCGTTGCAGATTGGGAAAATCATTCCATTGGATGTCGAGATTAAGCAGGTTGTAAGTGCTCGGACCAAGCGCAATATCGCCGGTACCGAACTCATCACCACCTAGCCACGGCTGTTTCGCCAGTTCGGCATCAACCATGGCAAACAGCGTGTTGCACTGCGCGATGCTATCGGCTATCAATTTTTCATCGCGCAATTCAGGTGCTGTTCGTACCAGGCTGAAAAACACGCCACGATGTGGGCCTGCGAGGGCGGTTCCTGCCCAGTCCATCCACTTTTCGCCGCGTGCACGGGCGGCAGGTTCAGCAACCCACAACGACTCTTTACCATATTGCGCAGCCAGATAACGCACGATGGTATTGGATTCCCATAATGTCAGATTGGTTGCATCATCATGAATGCAGGGCACCAACGCATTAGGGTTCATCGCCAGATATTCAGCATCATGCGTTTTACCAAATTTTCCACCTGCCGGAATTGAGTGATACTCCACGCCTAACTCTTCCAGGCACCACAGCACTTTCTTCACATTAGTCGAATTGTCTCTGCCCCAAACTGTGATCATTTTGTTTCCTCATTGTTAGTTTGCACTTCAGTATGCCGTGCGCTGGCGAAGAAAACAGCACGTAAGCTCAACAGCAGCTAAAAAACTCGACAACGTGGCGGCAAGTCACGCAGTTATCGAATAAACTTAAAAAACTTTACCAATGCTTTGTTTCTTTAAGCGGATTCACACGTTAGCTTACTGGCAACTTGATGATTAAGTAACGGCGTGCGTCGTGACTTTTATAGAATGGATACTGGGTGGTGTTATGAAAACTTTGCAAATCCCTGCTTCGCTTCGAGCATTACTGGCGGGTACAACCCTGCTGTTGGTAGCCGCGCCTGCGGTTAGTGCAGAACAGACTGCTGATGCACCGCAAGTAGATGCCAAAGCGTGGATCTTAATGGATTACGCCAGTGGCAAAGTTCTGGCTGAAGGCAATGCTGATCTACAACTGGATCCGGCAAGCCTGACTAAACTGATGACCAGTTATGTGGTTGGGCAGGCGCTCAAGGCGGATAAAATCAAGCTTACGGATATGGTCACCATCGGCAAAGATGCCTGGGCCACCGGCAATCCGGCTCTGCGTGGCTCGTCGCTGATGTTCCTGAAACCGGGCGATAAAGTCTCGGTCGAAGATTTGAATAAAGGTGTCATCATTCAGTCAGGTAACGATGCCAGCATTGCAATTGCTGATTATGTGGCAGGCAGCCAGGATTCGTTCGTCAGCCTGATGAACAACTATGCGCAAAAACTGAATCTGACCAACACCACCTTTAAAACCGTACATGGCCTGGACGCACCAGGGCAATTCAGTACCGCACGCGATATGGCGCTGCTCGGCCAGGCGTTAATTCATGATGTGCCAGAAGAGTACGCCATCCACAAAGAGAAAGAGTTCACCTTTAATAACATCAAGCAGCCGAACCGTAACCGCTTGTTGTGGAGCTCAAACCTTAACGTTGATGGTATGAAAACCGGCACCACTACCGGAGCGGGTTATAACCTGGTCGCTTCCGCGACTTCGGGTGACATGCGTTTGATCTCCGTGGTGCTGGGCACTAAAACCGATCGTATTCGCTTCAATGAAAGTGAGAAATTGCTGACGTGGGGTTTCCGCTTCTTTGAAACCGTTACACCGATTAAACCGGACGCCACTTTTGTCACGCAACGCGTATGGTTTGGCGATAAAAGCGAAGTGAATCTGGGGGCTGGTGAAGGTGGCTCTGTCACGATTCCCCGCGGCCAGTTGAAGAACCTGAAAGCAAGCTTCACCCTGACCGAACCGCAGCTGACCGCGCCGTTGAAGAAAGGCCAGGTGGTTGGCACCATCGATTTCCAGCTTAATGGTAAATCAATCGAACAGCGCCCATTGATGGTAATGGAAGCAGTGGAAGAGGGTGGTTTCTTTAGCCGGATGTGGGACTTTGTGTTGATGAAATTCCATTCATGGTTCGGCTCCTGGTTCTCTTAATCCCTTCTTCAAACATCGAGCCGCATTTGCGGCTCGAAGTATTTTGGGCAGAGCTTATTTATTACCACTCGAGCTGAATACTTTCCGACGCGGCAAATTCAATAAATGCCGCATCGGGTTGTTGATTACTGATAATCAAATCAAAAGCAGCAAGCGGCCCCATACAGGCTGCACGTACTTTGCCAAACTTACTGTCGTCCACGACCAGCACACGCTGCTGCGCCATCGCTAATGCCCAGTGTTTTACCGGCAGCTCGTCGAGATTAAAACAGGTAGCTCCGTGGCGAGTATGAATGCCTGCTGCGGAGAAGAAGGCGATATCCGGACAGAAATTGTTCAGACACTCCTGGAAGTTAATAGGCTTGAAAATCGCATTGCTGGCATGAAACTCACCCCCGCTCAAAATCACCCGGCAGCCGGGTTTATCCTGTAGCGCCAGAAAGGTGTTTAATGAGTAACACACCCCGGTAAATTGCAGTTCATCGTCCAGTGCTTCAATGATGTATGGCGTGGTGGTGCCGCAATCAAAAAATACCGTCTGATGTGGGCGAACCATTGCTGCAGCAAGGCGCGCAGCATGGCGTTTCTCGTCAATACGGCGGGTTTTCTGATCGCTTAACAAATAATGGTTGGCGGTGACGCTACGCGGTTCGAGCACCACATAGCCGCCCAATAACACCACGGGACCGGGTTCACTGTTGAGATCGCGGCGAATGGTCATTTCAGAGACACCGAGTAGCGCGGAAGCCTCTTTAAGATGAATTTTGTCGCTGCGTTTAAGCGCCTGAATCAGGCGGTTGATGCGTTCGTCGCGCCGGGTTTCCATGATGCCCTCTGAATATGAAAAACCCGGCATCGCCGGGTTTCGATTAACGCATCTTACCTTTGCAAAAACAGTTAGTCACGCACCCAGCCTTTGCGGATAGGCAGGGCAAAACAGAATCGATAAGCCTGAAGCAGACGGGCGTGAAGTTGCACCCCGAACCAGTTCCATGCCATTTGCGCCAGTAAACAAGAACACAGACCCACCAGCAAACCGCCGAGCATATCCAGCGGCCAGTGCACACCGAGATAAACACGTGACCAGGCAATCGCACAGCCAATTACAAATAACACCACACCCGACCACACGCGGTGCCAGAACAAAAACGCCAGTGCGAATGTGAAAATCACCGTTCCGTGGTCACTTGGGAATGAGTCATCCGGCGCGTGGTGCAGGAAGTTATAGCCGAACCCTGTCACGAACGGGCGGTCATGCGGAAAGCTATGGCCAATAATCCACGACAGCGAAACGCTGATGAGGATCGCCAGCGCAGTCTTAATCACCACCGCGCGCTGGGCGCTCATCTGGCGGCGTTGCCCCCACAACCACAGAATGGCAATCAACAATGGCACAATGCTAATCAAATCTTTGGCAATAAAAATGGCAAATTTAATCAACCATTCGGGTGAATCCGGTGTGGCATTGATCAGCAAAAAAAGTGCCTGATTGAGTTGTTCGATCATATCTACTTTGGTTCCTTTATCAGCCGGTTGGAAATGATGCCGTACACCCTGCATCGTGACCATAGGACGACAGCCTACTTTGAGCTTCTTAAGAAAACCTTAAACAACCGAACGATTGCTCTGCTTAAATAACAATTCACTATCTACCGCGAAGGCAATTTATTACACTTCCTGCGTTTTTCTTCTCTCTTGAGTTACTCATGCAAAATAATAAACGACTGGGTCGCCAGGCACTGCTATTCCCGCTGTGCCTGGTGCTCTATGAATTTTCTACGTATATCGGCAACGACATGATCCAGCCAGGCATGCTGGCGGTTGTCGAACAATACAACGCGGGAATCGAATGGGTACCGACCTCCATGACCGCGTATCTGGCGGGAGGTATGTTCTTGCAGTGGCTGTTGGGGCCGTTGTCGGATCGTATTGGCCGCCGTCCGGTGATGTTGACCGGCGTGGTGTGGTTTATCGTGACTTGCCTCGCAACACTTCTGGCACAAAATATTGAGCAGTTCACTATTCTGCGTTTCTTGCAGGGCGTTAGCCTGTGCTTTATTGGCGCGGTGGGTTATGCGGCAATTCAGGAGTCTTTCGAAGAGGCGGTGTGTATCAAAATCACCGCGTTGATGGCCAACGTTGCGCTGATTGCACCATTGCTCGGCCCGTTGGTTGGGGCTGCATGGATTCACTACGCGCCGTGGGAAACGATGTTTGTGTTGTTCGCGGCACTGGCAGCCTTCTCATTCTTCGGTCTGCATCGTGCGATGCCGGAAACTGCGACGCGTTTAGGCGAAAAGCTCTCACTGCGCGATTTAGGCCATGATTACAAGCTGGTGCTTAAGAACGGTCGCTTTGTTGCCGGATCGCTGGCCATTGGTTTTGTTAGCCTGCCGATTCTGACATGGATTGCGCAATCGCCGATTATCATCATTAGCGGTGAAAAGCTTTCAACCTATGAGTATGGATTGCTGCAGGTCCCCATTTTTGGTGCGCTGATTATGGGTAACCTGGTACTGGCACGTTTAACGTCTCGTCGTAGTGTACGCTCGCTGATTATTCTTGGCGGCTGGTGGATTGTACCTGGACTGGTTGTTGCCGCCGTGGCGACCGTGGCTTCTTCACATGCTTATTTGTGGATGACGGCCGGGTTGAGTATCTACGCATTTGGTATTGGCCTTGCTAACGCAGGTCTGGTGCGGCTGACATTGTTTGCGAGCGATATGAGCAAAGGCACTGTTTCAGCGGCAATGGGAATGCTACAGATGCTTATTTTTACCGTCGGCATCGAAGTCAGTAAGCATGCTTATCTGCTTGGTGGTAATGGCTGGTTTAGCCTGCTGAATTTGCTGGGCGGAGTGATCTGGCTGGGTTTGATGTTTGTATTTTTGAAAGATAAAAGCGTGGGTAATCGGACGGACGTCTAGCTTTATCTGTTGGATGACGCTTCGCTTATCCAACCTACAACTTATCCCCCTATCACAAGCAAAAAAATACCCCGGCATGCCGGGGTATTCTCTTTTATTGATATGCGATTACTTAACCGCCATACCTGCCTGAGCACCGCTATCCGGGCTTAACAGGAAGATATCTTTCCCGCCAGGGCCTGCAGCCATCACCATCCCTTCAGAGATGCCGAAACGCATTTTACGCGGTGCCAGGTTTGCCACCATAATGGTCAAACGGCCTTCCAGTGCGGCTGGGTCCGGGTAAGCAGAACGAATACCGGAGAATACGTTACGTTTCTCACCGCCAAGATCCAGCGTCAGGCGCAGCAGCTTGTCGGAGCCTTCAACAAACTCTGCTTTCTCAATCAGTGCCACACGCAGATCCACTTTTGCGAAATCATCGAATGCGATGGTTTCACCAATCGGGTCATCAGCCAGTGGGCCAGTTACCGGAGCGGCTGCCGCTTTCACTTCTTCTTTCGACGCTTCAACCAGCGCTTCAACCTGTTTCATTTCAATGCGGTTGTACAGCGCTTTGAAAGTATTCACTTTATGGTTCAGCAGCGGGGTGTTGATGCTGTCCCAGGTCAGTTCGCAGTTCAGGAAAGCTTCAGTTCGTTCAGCAAGCGTTGGCAGAACCGGTTTCAGCCAGGTCATCAGTACACGGAACAGGTTGATACCCATGGTGCAGATGGCTTGCAGGTCGGCATCGCGGCCTTCCTGTTTTGCCACAACCCATGGAGCCTGCTCATCAACATAACGGTTTGCAACGTCAGCCAGCGCCATAATTTCACGCACGGCTTTACCGAATTCACGGCTTTCCCAGGCTTCACCAATTGACTGTGCCGCGTCGGTAAAGGTTTTGTACAGTGCCGGGTCAGCAATTTCAGCAGACAGTTGGCCATCAAAACGCTTGGCGATAAAGCCTGCGTTGCGTGATGCCAGGTTAACCACTTTGTTAACGATGTCGCTGTTCACACGCTGCACGAAATCTTCCAGATTCAGGTCGATATCGTCGATACGGGAAGATAGCTTCGCAGTGTAGTAGTAACGCAGGCTGTCGGCGTCAAAGTGGTTCAGCCAGGTGCTGGCCTTAATGAACGTACCGCGCGATTTAGACATCTTCGCGCCGTTTACCGTCACATAGCCGTGAACAAACAGGTTGGTTGGCTTGCGGAAACCGCTGCCTTCCAGCATGGCTGGCCAGAACAGGCTATGGAAATAAACGATATCTTTACCGATGAAGTGATACAGCTCAGCGGTGGAATCTTGCTTCCAGTATTCGTCAAAGCTCTCGGTGTCTCCGCGTTTGTCGCACAGGTTTTTGAATGAACCCATGTAGCCGATTGGCGCGTCGAGCCAGACGTAGAAGTATTTGCCCGGTGCATCAGGAATTTCGAAGCCGAAGTATGGCGCATCGCGAGAAATATCCCACTGTTGCAAACCAGACTCGAACCACTCCTGCATTTTGTTAGCTACTTGCTCTTGCAGCGCACCAGAACGAGTCCAGGCTTGCAGCATTTCGCTAAACGATGGCAAATCAAAGAAGAAGTGCTCGGAATCACGCATCACCGGCGTTGCGCCAGAAACCACAGACTGCGGGTTAATCAGCTCGGTTGGGCTGTAAGTTGCGCCACAAACTTCGCAGTTATCGCCGTATTGGTCAGGTGCTTTACATTTCGGGCAGGTACCTTTTACGAAACGGTCAGGCAGGAACATGCCTTTTTCCGGGTCGAAAAGCTGAGAAATTGTACGGTTTTTAATAAAACCGTTCTCTTTCAGACGGCCATAAATCAGCGATGCCAGCTCGCGGTTTTCGTCGCTATGCGTGGAGTGATAGTTATCATAGCTGATGTTAAAGCCAGCAAAATCAGTCTGATGCTCCTGACTCATTTCGGCAATCATCTGCTCTGGTGTAATACCTAACTGCTGTGCTTTCAGCATGATAGGTGTACCGTGTGCATCGTCCGCGCAGATGAAGTTGACCGTGTTTCCGCGCATTCGTTGGTAACGGACCCAGACGTCAGCCTGGATGTGCTCCAGCATGTGACCAAGGTGGATTGAGCCGTTAGCGTACGGAAGTGCGCACGTTACCAATAATTTTTTCGCGGTATGAGCCATAGTAGAAATTGCATCTTCTAAATAGAAAAGGGCCTTAGATGTTAACTGAGAGCCGCCTTGTGGTAAACCACACAAGCTGAACAAGGAAATTTTATCGTGCCGGATGGCATCTGGTATGCTTAACAAACTGCATCATCTGTTAAAAAAACAATAAGGAGCCGGGATGAATTCGCAATCCCCGTCAAGTCGTTCCCCCGAGCAGCTACGCGCTATGGTCGCCGGGACACTGGCCAATTTTCAGCACCCAACCCTCAAACATAATCTGACCGCGCTTAAAGCACTGCATCATGTCGCAATGTTAGACGACACGCTGCATGTTGAGCTGTTGATGCCATTCGTTTGGCGCAGCGGTTTTGAAGCCCTGCAAGAGCAGTGCAGTTCGGATTTGTTGCGCATTACTGGGGCGAAAGCGGTGGACTGGAAACTCAGCCACAACATTGCCACCTTAAAGCGTGTGAAAAATCACCCCGGCATTAACGGTGTGAAAAACATTATTGCGGTGACTTCAGGCAAAGGCGGTGTTGGCAAGTCGAGTACTGCTGTGAACCTGGCACTGGCGCTCATCGCCGAAGGGGCGAAAGTCGGGATTCTGGATGCGGATATTTATGGCCCGTCTATCCCAACGATGCTGGGGGCAGAACACGAACGCCCAACTTCACCTGACGGCACGCATATGACGCCAATTCTGGCGCATGGCCTGGCGACCAATTCAATTGGTTATCTGGTCACTGATGAAAACGCCATGGTGTGGCGCGGCCCTATGGCCAGCAAGGCACTGTTGCAGATGCTGCAAGAAACCATGTGGCCGGATCTCGATTATCTGGTGCTGGATATGCCGCCGGGCACCGGTGACATTCAACTGACGCTTGCGCAGAATATTCCAGTAACGGGTGCTGTTGTGGTGACCACGCCGCAAGATATTGCATTGATCGACGCCCGTAAAGGCATCGTGATGTTTGAGAAAGTCGATGTGCCAGTGCTGGGTATCGTTGAAAACATGAGCATGCATATTTGCAGCAACTGTGGTCACAATGAGCCAATTTTCGGCACTGGCGGGGCGCAGAAACTGGCGGATCAATACCACACCAAATTACTGGGCCAGTTGCCGCTGCACATTACTTTGCGTGAGGATCTTGATGCCGGTAAGCCAACGGTGATCAATCGTCCGGAAAGCGAGTTCACCGCGATCTACCGTCAACTGGCGGGTAGCGTTGCAGCGCAGCTTTACTGGGAAGGTGAAGTGATCCCTGCGGATATCTCGTTCCGCGCCGTGTAAATCAATATGTCGGGTGGGTTTACGCCTGCCCGACAAACACACCCCCATCCTTGTCCTAATTTCTGCTTTCATCCCCACTAAATCAAAAATTATTGAAACCCTTCAAAGAAAGTTAAGCCGCCAACGTGTATGTTACGCCGCCTCTGAGACTCAATGGCGAGCGCAATGTACGAGTTTAACCTGGTGTTACTGCTCCTTCAGCAGATGTGCGTCTACCTGGTTATCGCCTGGTTGATGAGTAAAACTCGGCTGTTTATCCCGCTGATGCAGGTCACAGTACGTTTACCGCACAAATTACTTTGCTACGTTACTTTCTCTATCTTTTGCATTATGGGAACCTATTTTGGCCTGCACATTGACGACTCCATCGCCAACACACGTGCGATTGGCGCGGTAATGGGGGGGCTGCTCGGTGGGCCGCTGGTTGGCGGGCTGGTGGGTTTAACCGGTGGGTTGCATCGGTATTCAATGGGGGGAATGACGGCGCTAAGTTGCATGTTTTCCACCATTGTTGAAGGGTTGCTTGGTGGGCTGTTGCACCGTTTGTTGATTCGTCGTGGGCGCAGCGATTTGCTGTTTAATCCCTTGACCGCAGGTGGCATTACGCTGCTGGCGGAATTCTTCCAGATGGGCATTATCTTGCTGATTGCTCGCCCGTTTGCTGATGCGTTGAATCTGGTGAAAAGTATCGCTGCTCCGATGATGATTACCAACACCGTGGGTGCCGCGTTATTTATGCGTATTTTGCTTGATAAGCGAGCGATGTTTGAGAAATACACTTCGGCATTCTCGGCAACCGCATTAAAAGTTGCGGCCTCGACAGAAGGGATTCTGCGCCGGGGTTTTAACCAGGAAAACAGCATGAAAGTGGCGCAGGTACTCCATCTGGAGCTGGATATCGGAGCCGTTGCTATTACCGATTGCGAGAAGCTGCTGGCGTTTACCGGAATCGGTGCCGACCACCATTTACCAGGTAGCCCAATCTCTTCTGAATATACCTGGCAGGCAATTGAACGCGGTGAAGTGGTATATGCCGACGGCAATGAAGTGCCATACCGTTGTTCGCTGCACCCGCATTGCAAACTGGGTTCGACGCTTGTTATCCCACTGTATGGCGAAAATAGCCGCGTGATTGGCACGATCAAACTGTATGAAGCAAAGAACCGCTTGTTTAGCTCGATTAACCGCACGCTGGGTGAAGGCATCGCGCAGCTTCTCTCTGCGCAAATCTTAGCGGGGCAATATGAACGACAAAAGCAGATGCTGACGCAGTCAGAGATCAAGCTTTTGCACGCGCAGGTGAACCCGCATTTTCTGTTTAACGCATTGAATACGCTGGTGGCTGTTATCCGCCGGGATAATGAACAGGCATGTCAACTGGTGCAATATCTTTCGACCTTCTTTCGCAAAAACTTAAAGCGCCCAAGCGAGATAGTGACACTTGCCGATGAAATTGAGCATGTGAATGCTTATCTGCAAATCGAACAGGCGCGTTTTCAGTCACGATTACGCGTGCAACTGAATGTGCCTCAGGAGCTGTCGCAAGTGCAGCTACCAGCTTTCACGCTACAACCCATTGTTGAAAACGCCATCAAGCATGGCACTTCGCAGTTGCTTGGTGTTGGGGAGGTGACGATTAATGCCTGCCAGAATGGGGAGTATTTGCAGCTTTCTATTGAAGACAACGCAGGTTTATATCAGGAAAAAAACACATCCAGCGGGCTTGGGATGAGTCTGGTAGATAAACGTCTGCGCGCCCGTTACGGCGATGCCTGCGGTATTAAAGTGGATTATGAGTCAGACCGATTTACCCGTATTACCCTACGTTTACCTCTGGAGGAAACCCCATGTTAAAAGTGCTGATTGTCGATGATGAACCGCTGGCGCGTGAGAATTTACGCATCATGCTGCAAAACGAACCAGACATTGAAATCGTGGGGGAGTGTGGCAATGCGGTGGAAGCCATTGGCGCGGTGCATCGCTTGCATCCGGACGTGGTGTTTCTTGATATCCAGATGCCGCGCATCAGTGGGCTGGAAATGGTAAGCATGCTTGATCCTCAACAGCGCCCCTACATCGTATTTCTTACCGCCTTTGACGAGTACGCGGTGCAGGCTTTTGAAGAACATGCGTTCGACTATTTACTTAAACCAATAGACAGCAAACGGCTCGAGAAAACCCTACAGCGTTTGCGTCATGAGCGCGTCGATCAGGATATGACACTGCTTGAGCCAAACCAGGAAGATCTTAAATTCATTCCTTGTACCGGGCAGAGCCGGATTTACCTGCTACAAATGGAAGAGGTGATGTACGCCAGCAGCCGTATGAGCGGGGTATATGTCACCAATGCGCAGGGAACTGAAGGTTTTACTGAGCTGACGTTGCGCACGCTTGAAAGCCGCACGCCGCTGGTTCGCTGCCATCGACAATACCTGGTCAATATGGTGCATCTCAAAGAGATCCGCTTTGAGGATGGCGGGCAAGCCGAGTTAATGCTGCGCGACGGGCAGTCTGTCCCGGTAAGTCGTCGCTACTTGAAGAGTCTCAAAGAGGCTTTAGGGCTTAAAGCGGTGTAGTATTTATGTCATTACCGCCACATCCCTATATACTGCCCGCTTTCAAGATTTGGAACGAGAGAATCACCACTATGATGAATAACGATGTATTACGCAGCGTGCGTTACATGCTGAATTTGGGCAATGACGATATGGTGAAAATTTTCGCCCTGACCGACACTGCCGTTACCACTGAGCAAATTGTTAGCTGGACCAAAAAAGAAGACGAAGAGAACTTCAAACTTTGCCCTGACATTCTGATGGCCAACTTCCTTAACGGGCTGATCTATTTCAAACGTGGCAAAGACGAAAGCAAGCCTGCGCCAAAAATTGAACGCAAGATGACCAATAACATCATCCTGAAAAAACTGCGTATTGCGTTTGATTTGAAAACCGACGACGTGCTGGAAATTCTGACCTCACAAGAATTCCGTATCTCTATGCCAGAAATCACCGCGATGATGCGCGCACCAGAGAATAAAAACTTCCGCGAATGTGGTGACCAGTTCCTGCGTTATTTCCTGCGCGGTTTGACTTCACGCGTACACGTAGCGAAGAAGTAAGATTTATTGCGGTGGATGTCGCTTGCGCACATCCACCCAAAGATTATCCCCGCGCTTCATTCTTCTGCTTCACAATATCTGCCATCACCGCCAGCGCAATTTCTGCAGGAGTTTTGCTCCCCAATGGTAAGCCTATAGGGGCATGGATGCGTTGTAACTGAGTCGGGTTTAATTCCGCTATTTTCTGCAATCGTTCCAGCCTTCGCGCACTGTTCTTCTGCGACCCCATCGCGCCAATATAAAATGCAGGCGTGTTCACCGCCTCCATCATTGTCAGGTCATCCATCCGCGGATCGTGCGTTAGCGCGACAATCGCCGTATTGGCGTGGCAAGCGTGTTGCTCAAGATAATTCGCCGGGAACTGCCTGAGCAGAGTAATACCTGGTTTAAGTTGGGCGGCGAAATTCTCTAAGGCGTCGGGTCGATTCTCACAAACCAACACTTCAAAACCCAGCGCACTGGCAAAATCGGCGCAGTACAACGCAACGCTTGAGAGCCCGGCAATCAGTAAACGCGGTGCGGCGGCAACATGCACCGTAATCTGCTGCCCGTTGCGTTCAACCTGAGTGATATCGGCAAATTCGGTAACTTCCAGGTGGCGGCAAGGCTCGGGAAGCGTCAGGCGTTTCTGCAAGGCAAAATGACCATTCAGCGCAGCGGCCATCTTTTCCAGATACCTAATATTGCCAGGGGTGGCAGGGAGATATTCGACCAAAATATCCAGCACGCCACCGCACGGCAGCGCAATACCCGGCTCCAGCCCACCTTCGCCATAACGTACAATCTGGCTGGCTTGCTGGTATTCACCTTGCGCAATCCGTTGTAAAAAATCCTCTTCTACACAGCCCCCGGAAAGTGAACCGCAAAAGCGATTGTCGGCTGTTGCCACCATTAACGCTCCTGGTGAGCGGGGTGAAGAACCGTAGGTATTTAAAACCGTACATAACCAGACGGGTCGTTGTTCCAGCCATTCATGAGCCTGGTTAATCACACTAATATCAAGGTGTTGCATGATTATTCACTCCTTTGAACCAGTTGTGATGGGAGATCAATATCGCGCTGGGAATCGGCATCTTCAATTTCGATGAGGTGCATTGACTCGCCACGTAATAATTCACGTGCGCCGTTGTCACCGGTTAACTGGCTGAGTTTGCTGTACCAGTTGTGGTCGAAGGCCACCGGATGCCCCGGCTGCGTGCTAACGCATGGTCGCACCAGCGTGTGAGATTTCATTGCCTCTGCCACCGCCACAAACACCGCCGGTGGAACAAAAGGCATATCCGCCAGATGAATCAGCCAGCCTTGCCAGTTCGACGTTGCGCGAACACCCGCAGCGATTGACTCGCCCAATCCAGAACTTTCAATCAGCGTGACGGGAATCTGCTGCGCGCGGCACAACGCTTGAACCTGGCTGTTTTCCGGGCGCGTCACGACATGCACTTGCAGGCCAGAAGTCAGCGCATTACGTAGCGTTTGCGCAAACACGCTGCTGTTGTTGAGCAACGCGTTAAGTTTATTGCCTTCGCCACCTGCTTCTTTGAAGCGTTTTGCACAGCCTGCGGCGGCAATAATGATGCCCGCTTTCATGTTCAGGGGGAATTCCTCACTGCCTTCTTGATTACGCAATATGATGAGTAATTTGCGCAACAATGTTTTTTTTATGAAAATGAGATGTTAATTCTCACATGATTTAGCTTAAATATATATACTTATATTCACTACGGAAATGTATAAAATCTACGCATAATTGTTTGAAAAAAAGACAATAATAATTTTAAATGGGATGTTTTATGAGCAATTTTAATCCATCACGGCGCAGTTTTATTAAACACGCGGTGGTCGCCGGAGTCGCGGTGTATCTTGCCCCTCTCTATAGCCGTGCTTATGCCGCGCTGTTTGAACAAAAAATCCTTCACTCACCGAACTGGGATGCCAAAAACAAGCGCATCCGTTTCCGAATCGACGGCAAATCAAAAGTGATGGGCCAGAAAGTCTTTGCCCGCGATATTCGTGCAGTAGACATGCCTCACTGGCCGCAGAAACAGGCTCACGCCTTTATTCTGCGCACCACAAAAGCCGACAGGCTATTTAGCGGTATCGATCTTTCTTTATTGGGTGATGACCTGAAACCGGATCGCATCGTCACCGCTGAAGATCTGGCGCGTGATGGCCTGGCATTCCCGGCGTTCTACGGCGAAGACATGCTGTTGCCAACCGGTAAAACGCCGGCCTATCTCGGCCAGGCGGTTGCCATTCTGATTTACCACGATTTTGCCCGTTTCCGCTTTGCCAAAGATAAACTGAAATTTAAAGACGAAGTGATTCAGTACGGTGCGCAAACCGGCCCGCTGGAGCGTGACCCGTGGGGCACCTTCCGCTTTGTGCGCGTCGGCGGCGCGACGTCACAAGACGACGATCATTTCTCCAGCCTGAAAGACATGCCGATTTTCCCGGTGTCGATGAGAAAGCATTTGCCCGTTTGGCCTGAAGGGCGCGAAGGCGGCAAGCTGGATCAGGAAGGTATGTATTACGCAGGCATGATTGCCGATGAACTTAAGAACCCGCCGGAAGACTGGCTGGTGCTACAACGCCGCTACACCACACAATCTATCGACACCGCTGCCCTTGAGCCGGATAACGCCAACGGCTGGTTCGATGAAGCCACGCAAACGCTACATATGGTGGTGCCGACGCAATCTCCGCAGGAAGTGGCCGACGAAATGCCGCGTATGCTGGCAAAACGCACGCAGCCGGTAAAACAACTGATTCTCCATCCATGTTACACCGTGGGTTATGGCTCCAAAGATCACTACAACTTCCCGTATTATGGCGCGGTTGCCGCGATGTATGGCGACGGTCACCCGGTGCGCCTGGCGAACGACCGTTACGAGCAGTTCCAGAGCGCACTCAAACGCCATGCGTTCGACATGAATTACACCATTGCGGTGAATAAAAAGACCGGCATCCTGCAATCATTTTTAGGTGATATGACTGCTAACGGCGGCGGACGCAGCAACTTTACCCCGTCGGTTTCAATGGTGGGCGCAACGGCTGCACAATCCATTTATTACTTCCCGAAAAGCGATTTGTCGGCAGTCGGTGTGGCGTCCCGCGCTATCGATGCGGGTTCAGCTCGCGGTTACGGCACGCTGCAAAGTATGGCCGCCACCGAAATGATGGTGGATGAAATTGCTGAAGAGCTGGGAATTGACCCGATTGAATTCCGTATGCGCAACGCGCTGAAATCAGGCATGAAAAACACCCAGGGTGCGATTCCTGCTGGTGCGATACGTGTAGATGAAGTGCTGGCGAAAGCGGCGAAAAATGAAATCTGGCTCAAACGTGCTGAACGTAAAGCCGAATTTGAAATGAAAAACCCAGGTAAGCGTTACGGCGTAGGCTTTGGCTGCGTGCAAAAAGACTTTGGTACTGGTGCTGAAACCTCCTTTGCGCGTGTGGAAGTGGCGGCTGACGGGCGTATTGCGCTGTACCACAGCGGTGCTGAAATGGGCACTGGTATGTCAACATCACAATCGGTGCTCTGTGCACAATGGTTGGGTAGACCGGCAGACGAAGCGCATTTCTCGGTCACTGACTGGAGTTCTCTGCCAGTTGTTACCAGCGGGGACCCGTACATAATGTCTCAGGAAGAGCAGGACAAACTGGCTGCTAATCCATTCTGGTCTCCGTCGTACTGCTCGCCATCAAGTGCCAGTAACTCGGCGTATTACTTCTCACACAGCACGCTCGAAGCGGCGCGTTTAGTGTTTGAACAAGGCTTATGGCCGGCGGCAATGGCTATCTGGTCCACCGGAATCGGTGGTGGCCAGGCTGCACCGCTGGTGGTGCGCATCGAAGATGCTCGTTGGGTGGAAGGTGGTTTAACCGCTGCTGGTATGGAAATTTTAAGCCTTGAACGGGTAGCGAAAAAAGCCCATGAAATGGGGTTAATGACTGGCGCCGCAGTGCACGTCTTTAACCGCTGGCAGTGGGCGGAAGCCGATTTCACCTTTAACCAGCAAAGCAAACGCCTGCCGATTGATGCCCTGGCGGTGCGCTACGGCAATGGTGATTTCGCCACACTTTCGCGCACACATGTTTATTACCCGCCAACGCAGCGCAACAATGCTGCGGTGACGTACTACAGCGCTGTCGGCACGCTGGCGGAAGTAGCGGTAAGCCTCGCCACCGGCGAAGTGGAACTGCTCAACCACCACTCAATTATGGAGTGCGGCAATTTAATTGTGCCGGAACTGGTCTCCGGGCAGCTGCAAGGCGGCCTGGCGATGGGTATCGGCCATGCGTTACATGAATATTTACCTCTCTACGAAGACGGACCCGGTAACGGAACATGGAACTTCAACCGTTATCACCTGCCGCGTGCCAGTGATGTGGCAGTCTGGAAACAGACTGGCGATATCCTGCCCGCGCTTTCGGAAACCGACCCACCAAAAGGCATGGCTGAAGTCGTGATGATCCCGGTTGTTGCCGCGATTGTGAATGCGATTGCTGATGCCACAGGCCATCGTTTCCGTGATTTGCCCGTCCGTGCTGAAAAAATTCGTGAGGTATTACCATGAGCATCAAAACTAAACCAATGACCCTGACCATCAATAACAAACCGTATGGCCCAATTGATGTGCCAGAAGGGTTGATGATGATCGATTTCCTGCACGAATATGTCTATCTGACTGGATCACGTCTGGGCTGCGGGCAGGGCATTTGCCACGCGTGTGTAGCGATTGTTGATAACCCAAGCGGCACCAGTGAAGAGGTGCGTACCTGTATCACCGGAGCTCATTTCTTTAACGGTAAAAAAGTCCGCACCGTTGAAGGGCACGCTAAAGTCGATGATCAGGGCGAAGTGGTTGAACTGTCGCCCATTCAGCAGTCATTCCTCGACCACTACAGCTTCCAGTGCGGCTACTGCACGCCGGGCTTTGTGAACGCAGCGACGATTTTCGTTGAGAAACTCAAACGTGAGCCTATCGAACGTGACGAATTAGAAGGGGCGATTTCACATGCGCTGGAAAATCACATTTGCCGCTGCACAGGCTACGTGCGTTATTACGAAGCGGTGCGCGACGTGGTGCTGAAAACACCGGGGCTGGTGAAGGAGGCGGTGAAATGAAAAAGCGTCTCGCGCTGATTGTGCTGGCTATTGTGGTCATCATTGTCGCCATTTTGTACTGGCGAGAATACCGCACGTATGACGGGCCGGTGCAAAAAGTAACCGCCAGCAAGGAGCAAATCGAACGCGGCAGTTATCTGACAAAAGCTGCCGACTGTGCAGCTTGCCACACAGCTTCTGGCGGTGCTCCGCTGGCGGGGGGCTATCCGCTGGAATCCCCATATGGCACGATTTACGGCAGCAACCTGACGCCTTCTGCCGATTACGGTATTGGCCGCTGGACGAAAGATGATTTCTACAAAGCGCTGACCGAAGGCGTTACCCCAACCGGGCGTCACCTGTTCCCGGCCATGCCGTACACCTCGTATAAAAATATCTCGCGCAAGGATTCCGACGATATTTATGCTTATCTCATGACGCGACCGGCAGTAGATGTTAAGACGCCTGATAACGAAATGAGTTTCCCATTTAACCAGCGTATCGCATTGATTGGCTGGAATATTATGTTCCATGACAAAGATCCGCTTCCGGCGATTTCTACCGGCAACTCAGCCGACTGGCATCGTGGGCGTTACCTGGCTGATGTGCTTGGGCACTGTGGCGAATGCCATACTGAACGCGGGTTATTGGGTCAAATGAAGCTCGATAAAGCGATGCAGGGCGGGGAGTTAGGGCGCTTTATGGCACCTGACATCACACCAAAAGCGTTAGCGCAACGTGGCTGGACGCCGCAGGATGTACAGCAATTCCTTACCACTGGAATTGCACCACAGGGCAGCGCGTTTAGCGAAATGCATATGGTGGTTGATCTGAGTACTCAGCATCTGACGCCTGCCGATCAAAAAGCGATGGCGACCTACCTGATGGGCGAAGCACCTCCGGCGGCAATCCCAGCGAAACTCGGTCAGGGTAACGAAGCCGGGCGAATGACATATCTTGACCAGTGTGCTGGTTGTCATGCTCGCGAAGGTGAGGGCAAACCGCACGTTGCAGTGTCGATGCTGAACAACGCAACGCTGCGCCAACCGGATGCTAAAAACCTGATTGTTTCGGTACTTGATGGCCTACCTGCGCAGAACTTCCCGAACGGGGAAAGTATGCAAAGCATGCCGGGCTTTGGCGAGCGTCTGAACGACGAACAAGTGGCCGAACTGGTGAATTACCTGCGCGTAACATGGGGTGGTTTACCGGGGGATGTGACTGCCGAGCAGGTGAAGGCTTTGCGTCCAGAGAAGTAATGTAATGCGGCGGATGGCGCTTTCGCTTATCCGCCCTACATTCAGTTGCCGTAGATCGGGTAAGGCGTAAGCCTCTACCCGATATTTTGAAAAGTAAAACCGCTCACCCCAGCAATCGAACCGCTTAACTCCCCATTTAACCGCTCACTAAAACTCCCACCTGTTGCTTCTTAAACCCATGCCAGCATAGCGCTGAACTTTTTATCTTTGGCAATGGAGTGGGTTATGCAACACGCACTAACTTTTGTTATCGCGACTTTGTGTATTCTGACCATCTGTTATCGTCTTTACGGGGTGTTTTTCGTCCGTAAAGTTCTGAATGCTGATGACTCAGAAATCACACCGTCACATATTCTTGAGGACGGCAAAGACTACGTCCCGACAAAAAAATGGGTTAACTTCGGCAGCCACTTTGCTGCAATCGCGGCGGCAGGGCCGTTAGTCGGCCCGGTTCTGGCGGCACAATACGGTTATCTGCCGAGCTTCTTATGGCTGCTTATCGGTTGTGTGGTGGGTGGCGCGGTGCATGACACCGTGGTGCTTTTCGCCTCGATGAAACACCGCGGGAAGTCACTCTCAGAAGTGGCAAAAGCGGAGCTTGGCCCGGTGGCAGGCTGGTGTACCGGGCTTGCGATGCTGTTCATCATCACCATTACCATGGCGGGTTTGTCGATGGTGGTAGTGCATGCACTCGAACGTAACCCATGGGGCACGTTCGCGGTGTTTATGACTATTCCTGTGGCGATTTGCGTCGGGCTTTGGGAGCGTTATACCGGCAGTATGCGTGGTGCGACCTGGGTGGGGATTATTGTTATTTTCGCTTGCGTGATAATTGGCCCGTATATTCAGGAATCTTCATTTGGTGAGTGGCTGAGCCTGCGTGCCTCTACAGTAAGTCTGGTCCTGCCTTTCTACGCATTCTTTGCCACCGCGCTGCCTGTCTGGATGCTGCTGACACCACGTGGTTATCTCTCAAGCTTTATGAAAATCGGCGTGTTCGGTGCGCTGGTCGTGGGTGTGGTGTTCATTAACCCGGAAATTCAGTTCCCGGCGGTAACGCAGTTTATCCATGGTAATGGCCCTGTGCTGGCAGGTCCGGTATGGCCGTTTATCTCTATCACCATCGCCTGCGGCGCGATTTCCGGTTTCCATGCATTTATCGGTTCCGGTACGACGCCTAAGCAAATCGACAAATGGAACGATATTCTGCCCGTTGCTTTTGGTGCGATGCTTGCGGAATGTGTTGTCGGCGTGATGGCGCTTATCGCTGCTACCTCGTTACATCCTGCTGACTACTTTGCCATTAACTCCTCGCGTGAAGTGTTTGCTGGCCTTGGTATGGATGTGGTGAATTTGCCGCAACTTAGCGAATCTATCGGTCTTGACCTTTATGGGCGTACTGGTGGGGCGGTAACACTTGCTGTCGGTATGGCCGATATCTTTACGCGTATTCCGTGGTTCAGCCACCTGGCCTCCTACTTCTTCCAGTTTGTAGTGATGTTTGAAGCGGTATTTATTCTGACAGCCGTAGACTCCGGTACTCGCGTTGCGCGTTACTTGCTGCAAGATTTCCTCGGCGATATCTGGCCTCCGCTCAAACGCACTAACTGGATGCCAGGTGCCATTGGTTGCAGTATCGTCGCTTGTCTATTGTGGGGCTATCTGCTGAACTCAGGCGATATCAACTCAGTGTGGGCATTGTTTGGCGTTTCTAACCAGTTAATGGCTTCAATCGGTCTGATGATTGGTGCAACCATTATTCTGCGTATGTCAGAAAAACGCTGGTACGTGCTGACCTGCCTGGTGCCACTGTCTTATCTGTATGTGACGGTAAACTACGCAGCTTACTGGATGGTGAAAAACGTCTATTTCAATAGTGCAGCCAAAGGCTTCAACATCTTCAACGGGACGATTTCAATAGTGATGGTGCTGTTGGGGCTGGTGATTATGGTGGCGTCGATTCAACGCTGGTTTGTGCTATGGCGCGCTCGCGGGAATGATGAGCCGATTGAATTGCTGTCGTAATTATCGATGTTCTGAAAGCCGGTCCTCCGTGACCGGTTTTTTTTATTCTACTGTTACAGAAGAAACGTAATCTGCACGGTACTGAATTTTTACACGTTTGCCGTCGCGGGTATATTCGGTGTACGGGTAAACCTCTTTCCAGCCTTCAGCCAGCAATTTCTTTTCGACGCCAGAGGTGTTCAGGCCTTTAAGATCCTGAGCTTTCAACGCTTGTTTGCTGCTGGTTGTTGCAGTGCTTGCAGCTTGTACAAGCGCACCATGCGCATGTTGTTTAGCCCATTCAGCGGAAACCTGGTTTTCTGAACGGGTAAAGCTCAGGGTATAACCCGCGCCTTTCCACTCAGCGAAATCAGGATTGTTGATAGTGCGGGTAGCTTTCTTACCGTTGATAGTGACCTGGTTATTTTTTACTGCCACTTTTACTGGAGCGCCTGCGCCTTGCCAGTTGCCGTTGGACAGATCCAGCGCCATTGCTGCCGGGGATAATACTAAACCGCCCACCAGGGCTGCTACGATTACGCTGATTTTGCTCATCATTAACTCTCTTATTGAATAATTACCTTCACACTATTCACTGATTGTGAATATACGAAGTGGAATATCTACGGAGCGAGATAATGCGACCGACGAGCCTCCATAATGTTGACTTAAATCAATTTACTGAATGAGATAAAGCTGAGTTATTTAGTGTGATTATGTTTTGCGCTGTCTTTGATGGAGGCGCTAACGCATGAAACGCCACTGACTGCTAACAATCAGCGGCGTTTCGCGCTATTCCTCTACCGCCACTTTCGCAGGCTGCTCAAGGATCATTGTTTGCGTCTGGCTAAGGCTAATGCCTGCCGCGCGCAGCATTTTGAGGATCTCATACAGCAAATCGCTGCGCGTTGAACTCACCATTCGCGGACTATTCACATAACCGGTAACGCTCAGCACAATCCCGGTAGGCCCCAGTTCTTTAAAGCTGACTGAGGGCTGAGGATTTTCCAGAATTGATTCATGCAGGTTATACGCTTCGAGCAGTAAATTACGCACCTGCTCAGGGTCGATATCCAATGGGAAAGTCAGAGATATTGTTGCTACACCCTGCGCATTTCCCATCGTGGCATTACGCACGTTTTGCGAAATTAGCTGTGAATTCGGCACAATAACCGTGGATTTGTCGCCTAATTGAATTTCGGTCGCACGTACGTTGATGCGGCGAATATCGCCTTCCACGCCGCTTATACTCACCAGATCGCCCACTTTTACCGGACGCTCTGTCAACAGAATCAAACCGGAAATAAAGTTCTTCACAATTTCCTGCAAACCAAAACCGATACCGACCGACAGGGCGCTGACTATCCATGCCAGTTTGTTCCATTCAATACCGAGCATCGACAACGTGAGCATAATAATCAGCACGTAACCGACGTTGGTGAACAGTGTGACCAGCGAAGCACGCAGGCCACGGTCCATATTTGTTTTTGGCAGGAAATCGTTATCGAGCCAGCGGCGTGTGGAACGGAGCACATACCAGCCCACCACCAGACACAGCACCGCATTAAGTGCATGTGCCGGGATGATGTTCATCCCTTCGAGGCCTTTGCCGCCCCACATATCCGCGATTTTCGTCAGCAGTTCCATCGGCGTTGTGGTACCGAAGGTGCCGTTAAGCAGGGCTACCGCAGCCATCACCAGCAGTGATGTTTTCCCAACCGCTGAGAACAACGTTGCGGCAAGTGACAGATGGCGATCGTTGAGACTCAGCGTGCTTTTAAGGATTTTCCCGCTGTGAGTTGACGGGGAGAAGACCGCTTCACACAAGTCCACTACAAAGTGAATCAGCAGATACAGGCTGCAAACCACCAGGCCAATCCACAACAATTCAAAGGTGACGAAACGGGCCAGTGGAATGTAGCCAATCAACAGTGCTAGCAGGATAACAAAAGCGGTAAGGCTGATGACGAGATGAATGAGGCCAGCAACGGTAGAACGCGCTTCTGTTTGTTCACCTTCAGCACGCATTTGCCTGCGTATCCGGTTGACGCGAACAGGTGCAATCAGGCAGTTGAGCGCAACCAGCAAAGCGGCCAGGCCATTACCAAATAATGTGGCATCGATACTCGCGCCAACCAAGGAGTTCAACTGCTCGATGATACCGAAGATAAATATGAAGGCTGCCAGTAAAATCGGGAATGACGCAAGCGTTTTTGCCAGCGGGTCGGCAATACCCGGCAGACGCCATGAAGGATGGCTATTAGAAAGTAATGCGATGCCAAGACCGGCAATCACCGCGGAAAAATAGGTCAACTCGACCAGTTGTCCGGCAAACTCATTAACCCAGGGTGAGGTATCAGGCAGGCGTGTGAAGGTGTAGCACAGCAACTGCATGCTGATACCCAGCGTCAGCGTGGTACTTAAGGTTGTGAAGCAGGCTAGGAAACTGCGACGAAAACGGCCTTGCGGCAGCCAGCGTGGCAGAACCCAGTTCATTGGTTTATCCAGCCCGAAACGACCAAATACTCCAATCCCCAGCGCTAATAACAGATAGATAGCAGTACCTGGTCGCCATCCCTCGCTCCAGGCCTGGTCCCATGCATCACTGATCTGAGTGCCAAATTCACCGAAGCGTGCCGCGTCTTTGTCGTTGGGTTCAAAAACGGGTGACCAGAATTTTTCACCAAGAATACTGCCGGTATTTAGGGCAATTTGTGTTTTTAGCGCATCACGGCGCAATCCAGAGATTTGCGAAGAGAGGTTTTGCGCGGCAACTGCAATGGCTTTGGTTTGCTCGATTTGTGTGGTGAGCAAGGTTTTACTGCTGTTTAGTTGTTTGCGTTGACTAACAACTTGCGGCGTTTCAGCCAGTGCCCTTGGTGCCGGTGCGGGCCCAAGAACATCCAGTTGTGCCTGTACCTGAGTTAATTGCGGTGCCAGTGCAACGGCAAGCTTATCGGCTTCACTCACCAATTTTTGTGAATCGTCATTGAGACTGGTGAATTGTTTATCGGTTTTTGCTGTGGATACTCGCTGCTTGAGCGAATCCAGGCGCTTTTGCAACGCAGGAATTACCGTGCTGGCATTGATCTTAACCGGCTCTTCAGTGGCTGTTTGCCCGGTAGCGTCATCCGCATGAGACGTAAAAGGCATCACCATTAAACAAGACAACAATGCCAGCAGCAGCGGCATTTTTAACATTTTTGGTATCATCAGGGCAGATCCAGTGAATCATTAAATTAGCGGCTTAAAAACAATTTGCTAAGAATATCTTGAATTGGCGCTAAGTGTACCAGGTTTTATCTACTTCATTCACCAGGAGCACTCTTCATGGTGCTTCTTCGTTGGCATCACTCACCGATCCGAAAGTCACAGGCCGATATCTTAGAACTTAATAGGACATTACTGAGATGAGATAAAGGTTTTTCACATATTATTAAATATTTATTTAACTTAAATTATTCATCGTCGAGGAGATGGTGTTTTAAATATTAATTTAGACTTCATTGATGACGATAAATAAATGTCTCCTTAAGGATTGAGGGGAGGGGGTTGACTATCTACGGCCCTGGTTATTCACTGGAATAATGAAGGATGCATTATTCAAAAAGGGTAATTAAATAATTAAAGGAATCTCGATGAAATTCAGCAAAATTGCGTCCTCTTTGGTTGCAGGTATTGCATTAGTAAGCGGTGCAGCACAGGCCGATGTAGTCACTGTAAATGGCGGTACGGTTCACTTTAAAGGTGAGCTGGTGAATGCCGCCTGTGCGGTGAGCACGCAGTCTTCCGATCAAACGGTGAAACTGGGTCAATATCGTACGGCGGCGTTTACTAAAGTGGGTGACACCTCCGCGCAGATCCCATTCACCATTGTGCTTAACGATTGTGACACCACGGTCTCCACCCTGGCTTCAGTCTCATTCTCAGGCCAGACAGACGGCACCGACCCTACGCTTCTGGCGGTTAACTCGAGTGACAACAGCACCACGGCAGGCGGCGTCGGTATCGAAATCCTCGACAGCAAATCGAAAGTGTTGACCCCGGATGGTTCTGTCTTCTCCACCGCGCAGACTCTGATTGACGGGACGAACACCTTGCCGTTCACCGCACGCTATAAATCTACTGCAGCCATCGCAACAGCAGGCCAGGCCAACGCTGATGCGACATTTGTAATGAAATACGAATAATCAAATTTTGTAGGGATAACGCAAGCCTCAGAAATGAGGCTTCTTTTATTGACGAACAGAAATTTATTATTCCTGAATTGAACATTTTAATAATAGTAATAATGATGGTGCGGTGTGATGACGACTTTATTTAAACAAGGCTCGGCCATAATGTTGTGCCTGTTAATGCTGTGCTTTAATGCTCAAGCTGCCGGGGGCGTTGCTCTGGGTGCGACACGGGTTATTTATCCTGCCGAGGCAAAACAAACCTCGCTCTCAATTAATAATAGCGATAATAAAGAGCGTTTTCTGGTGAACTCGTGGATTGAAAATAGTGCAGGTGCCAGAGATAAAAGTTTTATTGTCACGCCTCCGCTTTTTGTTAGTGAGCCATCGAGCGAGAACACACTGCGGATTATTTACGCCGGGCCACCGTTGCCAACAGACCGCGAAACTATTTTCTGGGTGAACGTGAAAGCGATTCCTTCGGTCGATAAAAATAATCTCGACGGCAGCAACGTACTACAACTGGCAATTTTGTCGCGCATCAAGCTGTTTGTGCGCCCTAAAAACCTGCAAATGCAGCCAGAAGAGGCGCTGAAGCAACTGCGCTTTAGTCGCAACGGCAAGCTACTGAGCATTCACAACGCGTCTCCTTATTATGTCAGCACCGTCAATCTTAAAATTGGCAACGAGAAACTGGCTAATACCCTGGTGGCTCCAAAAAGTGTGTCGCAAGTGGCGGTTTCGCCCGCGCTAAAAGGTGCTATCTCCTTCCAGACCGTCAATGACTATGGCGCGGTGACGCCTGTGCAAGCGGGCGTAATGTTGTAATGCAGGTAATTTGCGCAATAAGGATATCTGGCAGATGATCAACAAGTCAGTCACCCCGCTTGCAGCGATGATAATGGCCGCGCTGTGGCCAGTAATCAGCTCCGGGGAAAGCTACTTTAACCCTGGGTTTTTGTCGGTAGAAGATGCTGCGATGGCGGATTTGTCGCGTTTTGAAAAAGGCAGCCATCAGGCACCGGGTGTTTATCGCGTGGACATCTGGCGTAACGTTGAATTTATCTCGACCCAGGATCTCCGTTTTATTGCCAGCGATGCCAGTGGCGGAAAAGCAAAATCGAGCGGCCTGGTGCCGTGCCTGGACACTGACTGGTTGAAGCGCCTGGGCCTGAACATGCTCGCTTATCCGGCGCTTGCGAAGTTTAAGTCCGGGGAATGTGTGCCGCTCGCGTTGCTGATCCCTGATTCTGAGACGAATTTTGATTTTGCCAAACTACGCCTGGATATCAGCTTGCCGCAGGCATCGCTGCTTAACAGCGCCCGGGGCTATATACCGCCGCAGGAGTGGGACGAAGGGATTCCGGCTGCGCTGCTCAATTACAGCTTTACCGGCAACCATGGCAGCGACGACGATAACTATTATTTAAGCCTGCAAAGTGGCCTGAACTACGGAGCCTGGCGGCTGCGTAACAGCGGTGCCTGGAACTACACTCGTGGAGATGGCTACCACGCTAACAGCTGGAACAACATTAGCACCTATGCGCAACGGACGATTATTCCACTCAAAAGCGAGCTGGTATTAGGCGACAGCAACACGGGTAGCGATGTGTTCGACAGTCTGGGATTTCGCGGGGCGCGCATCTATTCGGCTGACAGTATGTACCCCGACAGTCAGCAAGGTTACGCGCCAACGGTACGCGGTATAGCGCGTACCCACGCCAAAATCACCATTCGCCAGAACAGTTTTGTGATTTACCAAAGCTACGTTTCACCGGGTGCATTTACCATCAGTGACCTGAATTCCACCTCTTCCAGCGGCGACCTGGAGGTCACTGTCGAAGAAAAAGATGGTACCCAGCAAAAATACACTGTGCCTTATTCCACCGTTCCGTTATTGCAACGGGAAGGGCGGCTGAAGTTCGACCTGGTAGCCGGGGATTTCCGTAGCGGAAGCAACCAGCAGGATACGCCATTCTTCACCCAGGCCACGCTGAATGCGGGTTTACCCTACGGTTTTACCGCCTATGGTGGCACTCAGCTTGCCGAAGACTACACCTCCGTTGCGCTGGGGGCCGGGAAAAACCTCGGGGAGTGGGGGGCACTTTCAATGGATATTACCCACGCCCGCAGCCGACTTGCAGATGACAGCGAGCATCAAGGCCAGTCGCTACGATTCCTGTATGCAAAATCCCTCAGCGGTTACGGCACTAACTTCCAGCTGTTGGGTTACCGCTATTCCACGCGTGGTTTTTATACGCTTGATGAGGTGGCATACAAAAATATCGAAGGCTACGAATACGCCGACGAAGCGGATGGTGCACGCAAAGATGAGCCGGTTGTGCAGAGCTACCACAACTTGCGTTACAGCAAGCGCGGGCGATTTCAAATCAACGTTTCTCAATCACTGGGTGATTACGGGTCACTCTATGTTTCAGGCAGCCAGCAAACTTACTGGGAAACCAGCCAGAACAACACCTGGTATCAGGCCGGATATGCCAGCGGCTGGCGCGGGATCAGCTACTCACTCTCGATGTCGTGGAGCAAATCCGTCGGGATCGCCGATAGCGATCGCATTATGGCCTTTAACCTTTCGGTGCCATTTAGCACCTTGCTGGGGCATGGTTATTCGCGCACCAGCACCATCGATCGCGCTTACGCCACTTTTGCTGCCAGTAACAACGCTGATGGCGATGCCACCGTGCAAACAGGTATCGGCGGCACATTACTTGAAGACCGAAACCTTAATTACAGCGTCACTCAAGGTCACAGCAACACTAACGGTTACAGCGGAAGTGTCACGGCTAACTGGCAGGCTACTTACGGCACATTGGGGCTGGGCTACAACTACGACCGCGACCAACACGACTACAACTGGCAGGCTTCGGGCGGCGTGGTGGGGCACGCCGATGGCATCACGTTTAGCCAGCCGCTTGGTGACACCAACGTGTTAATCAAAGCGCCGGGAGCAAGCGGGGTTGGCGTCGAAAACCAGACCGGGGTGAAAACCGACTGGCGCGGATACGCGGTAATGCCTTACGCCACGGTATATCGCCACAACCGTATTGCTCTCGATACCAACACCATGGATAACCACACTGACATTGAAAACAACGTCAGTAGTGTGGTGCCTACGGAAGGCGCATTGGTGCGCGCGGAATTTAAGGCGCACGTGGGCGTGCGGGCAATCATCACCGTAACCCGTGGTGGGCGAGCGGTACCGTTCGGCTCTGTGGTGCGCGAAGAAACCACGGGTATCACCAGTATGGTCGGCGATGACGGGCAAATTTACCTCAGCGGCTTGCCACTCCAGGGAAAGCTGCTGATTCAGTGGGGCGAGGGCAAAGGATCACAGTGTTTCGCACCATTTACCTTACCGCCTGAAAGCCAGACTCAGGCGATCGTCGTGGCGAGTGCGACCTGTTCATAGGATTCAGGGATCTGTTTATGAAATTGATGACATCTTTAGCAGGGGGGGCGCTATGGGTATGTGTGCTCCCGGCGTTTGCCACAGTCTGCCAAAACAGCAATGGCGTGCCAGCGGATATTTTTTACGATCTGTCTGACGTCTTCACCAGCGCAAACAATAACGTCGGGCAAATCATCACCCTCGCGGAAAAGTCGGGTTGGATCGGTGTCAATGCCACTTGCCCGCAAGGAACCACCGGCGATACCACGATGCGCAGTTACGTGAGTACCTTGCCGGTGCAAAAAGTGATCGGCGATTACCAGTACATCAAGCTCAATGATTATCTCGAAGGGGCGATGAGCATTACAGACAGCTTCGCCGGGCAATTTTACCCACCGCGCAACTATATTCAGATGGGAATCCATGACAACGTATCCAGACAGCAGCCGTTTCCGGTTGAGGATTCTAAGCTGGTTTTTAAACTCAAAGTGACACGGCGCTTTATCAATATGGTGCCAATTCCACGGCAGACCATGTTTACGGTATATGTGACGACGCGAAACACCGACCCGCTCACCACTCCGGTTTATACCATTAGCTACAGCGGCAAAATTGAAGTGCCACAAAGCTGTGAAATCAACGCAGGGCAAATCGTTGAATTTGATTTTGGCGACATTGGTGCTGCGCTATTCAGCCAGGCCGGAGCCGGGAATCGACCGCAAGGTGTGACACCGCAAACTAAAACCATCGCTATTAAATGCACCAATGTGGCGGCGCAGGCCTATCTTTCTTTGCGGTTAGAAGCGGAGAAAGCATCCGGTAATATGATGGTTTCCAATAATAACGATCTCGGGTTTATCGTCGCCGATAGCGGCGGAACGCCATTTATTCCTAATAATGTGGGCAGTAAAATCAATTTCCGTCTCGACGATGCAGCTGCGGCGCAAGTGGGGATTCGGGCCTGGCCGGTAAGTGTGACAGGGAACAAACCGGCGGAAGGGCCATTTAGTGCACGGGGCTATTTGCGGGTGGATTATGACTAAAATTGCGATGCTGCTGTGGTTGGCAGCAAGCCTGGCGAGTCATGCTCAGGCCGACACTTCGCTCGGCGCCATCAATATAGAACTGCGTGGCAACGTGGTGGATTTCAGCTGCTACGTCGAAATGGGGGATGACAATAAAACAGTGCAGCTTGGGCGTTGGCCGACCAAACAACTGCGTACCGCAGGCAGCACGACGCAAAGCATACCGTTCACGTTGAAGCTTAACGGCTGCCCACAGGGTGCTGCGTCAATCACCTTTTCTGGAAAGCAAGCCACAGGCAACGCCGGTTTACTGGGGCTTAATAACACGAGTGGGGCGATAAATGTGGCCGTTGAGTTGCGCGATAAAGATAAAACCCGCCTGCCCCTTGAGCAGGCAAGCCAGGATGTGCCAGTCGATGCCAACGGAAATGCGGAATTAACCTTTTTTGCAAATTACATCGCGCTTGCCGATAACCCACAAGCCGGGCAAGCCGACGCCGATGCCACGTTTATGATTAATTATTATTAGAAAGCCTATTCGGCATCATTAAAATAAATAAAAACCGGGCGCCAACCCGGTTTTTTTAATTTCAAATAGTGATGGGATGCGCAGTTATAATAATCCTTTTACTCGGGCGTAATCGATAAGTTCGACAATCGATGAGACATGCAGCTTGGAAAATATATTAGATTTATGCGCGCTGATGGTTTTGTTACTCAGCAGAAGTTGTTCGGCAATTTCCTTATTGGATAAACCATTCGCCAGGTAACGTAATACGGTTATCTCTCTGTTAGATAATGGCGTATCGTCAGTAACTCCGTTGCGTGAACCCGGATTACTGATTAACTCCAGCGTTTCAGAGGGGAAAAATGAATACCCTGAAAGCAACATTTCCACCGCATGATAGATATCCTCCTGCTCCTTCCTTTTACTGACAAACCCATTTGCCCCGGCCTGAATAGCACGGCCCGCATAAAACCTCTCAGACTTGGCAGATAAGAACAGTATGCGAGTATCGGCCTGTATGCTCTTGATTCTTTTTAATAAAGTGAAGCCATCAATGGACGGCAGTTCAATGTCGAGAATCACCAAATCGACAGGATTGGAGTGCATGTAGTTAACCACCTCCCGGCTGTCGTCGGTTTTCATCACCACATCAATATTTTTATTTTTCTGTAGCAGTACCTCTATCGACATTCTGACAATAGGGTGTTCGTCCATAATAATTACGGATGCAGGTTTCATATTCTTGCCTCTAATTTTTGAGGAACATATCGCATTGACGTAAAGTCACTGGCGGCGAAAGTGAAAAGGTGTTTCACTATTTCGTATTTTATAATGTATGCAAGATGCTCCCTTGAACTTAAAAACTTCCTTCATATGTACTATTTTCTAATGGCTGTGGGTAAAGTGAAAATAATTATTTCAATAAGAAAATCAACCTGTTCATTTTAGATAAATGACCAGGTTGATTATACAGCCATATTATTTGAGAAAAAGACCACTGTTATGCTCAGGGAATAATGCTGTGATTAAATTCTAATTAAAATGGTTAATTAATTGTTATTTGGGGCATGTACCTGTGTTAAGCGAAATATTTGGGAAAAAAGATTGTTTTGAACATGAAGAATAGTGTGAAGTCTCGAATGTTTCTTATTTGTTACCCATGGCGCAGAATGATTGCGTGATTAATCATCGGAAAGAGGCATAGTTTGTGGGAAACTGATTATCCAGGAATAGTTGTAATTGTTAATAGAATGATCTAATTTAACAAAATTATAGCATTGAAAATAAGCCGTTTCCTGGCTTTCACTCGGAAGGCGGTTAGTTTGCGGCGCTACACTTTACCGGATGACGCACAGGACAATTTATTCAGCAAATGTATCAGTGACTTGTTGTTTCCGACGCCAATACGAGCGGCAATCCGCCCAAGGGTGTAAACCACAGAGTGGTAGGGTTTATTAAATGAAGCGGCAATGGTTTTCAGCGACTCTCCCTTTGCTACTGCCAGCAAAATATTCCATTCACGCTTTGAAAATGGGACTGGGTGTGACCCATCCTGAGCATTGGACCAATCTTGCCTGGCTCGCTTCTGAGTCAGCAGAACAAGCAGATCGCTAATTCTCAGTCGCCGCTCCACCACAGGGAAGATTGATGCCGCATCGATCAGTCGGGCGACTTCAATACAACGGCAGGCAGTCAGTTGGATCATATTCAGGTGTGGCCAGGTTTTTTGCCATTGCCTGATCATATTTAGCACATCAATTGCTGGCTCGTTTACGCCATCGAGATCGATGAACACTCGCGGTTGTGGGGTTTGTTTAAGCATCGCTTCAGCTTCCTCCAGGTTTGCGCAGACGTGAGTTCGCTGGAACTTAAAAAAGTACTCAGTCAGTGCCAGTGATAAGTAGTAGTCATTGGTCACGAGGATAATATCGAGTGGTTCCGGCAACTGCTTTGCATACATTTTTTGTTGTAGAGACTCAATGCGATCAAAGACAATCGGGGCCAACCGGCTATGAAAATGTGTTAGATCGCCATTTCTGATGCGTCGAAATCTACGTTTGCGCGCGGCTATGTACAAATCTTCATTAACCCGCAGCGCGAAGAAAAGGTCTGTGAATAGCAATTCGGGCGTGAGTCAGTGGTGCATCAATCATCATTTCCATATTTTTTCATCAACAGCACCTGTCAGTGCCAAATAGACTCTCTGTCAATACTACTGATAATCGTAAGTTAATTTTATATAGCTTACGATTATATTGTTGTAATAAATACTGACATGAAAAAATTAGGCTAGATATTAGAATTAACTTAAATAAATATAAGGGGTTTCTTAAAATAATAACCAAGGGAAGGGAGGCTGTTATTTATCCAGGCGGTTACCACCTGGATATAAATGCCTATAATAAGGATGGCGTGAAATTTGGTTTAGGGTTCATTTTTTGGCAAGACAGGTATTCCTGCCATTGATTGCGCCCATTATTTTTTGCTTGATACAAAGCCAGGTCAGCATATTTGAACAACGTCTCATATTTCTGCCCTTCAGACCAGGTAACCATCCCAGCGCTGATCGTAAGCGGAAATGGCTCATTATCAATAGTAAGCGGGTTTTCGGACAGTTCATTAACAATGGTAGCCGTTAATTCCTGGTGGTTTATCTCAGGAGTTTTAGCGAGCAACAGGGCAAACTCTTCACCACCCACGCGTCCAAATAATTGACTGTCCGGGATAACCTGTTTTAACCTCTTACAAAAGGCAACGAGAACTTTATCGCCTTTTTGATGCCCCCATACGTCATTTATTTTCTTAAAGAAATCAATATCAATCAAAACCATTGAACAGATATCTCCCTTCTTCAATGACGAAGTGAGAGCTTCAGCAGCTTTAGTAAATGCCCGACGATTGAGAATTCCGGTCAAATCATCATGATTAGCAAGTTGGGATAATTTAGAAAAAAGTTTATCTCGTTCAGAAATAGCAACCGCAATGGTAAGCGCACAAAGCGCCAGCACTGCAACAATCGTCCTGACAGCAGAGATGTAGATATTCTCTGAAAAATGGAGATAACCATGGGTAGAGTGAATGATCCACATAAAAAAGAATGCACCATTCATACTAATACCAAATGTTGTTAGAAATAGATTTCCTGAAAGCGCCAGCCATATTATGGTTGGAATAATCAGTATTGATGCCATCAAGAAATATATCTTATCCTTTATAAAAATGAAGGCGAATAATAACAAAATAGACGGGATAATATGTAGAAATACATCTAGCAAATCCTTGTCGAAAGATTTAAGTATTCTCGGCGCCGCCAAAATGACTGGTAAAAACACAATGAAATCAAGAGATTCGTTTAAATACCAGTAAAATGCTGTTTGTAAAAAAGCATTATCATACAGAGTAAATAATGCCAGCGAGCCTACTAAAGATCCTATAATAAGAGCGGGTTGGCAGAGTAATAACCATTGCGGGACGCTATGCAAGCTACCAAGCCATTCGCCTTCTTCTGTACGCATTGCAAAACGCTGTAGTGTTATATAACCTATTGAAATTGTTATGATGTTGGCAGTGGTCATTAGCAAAACCTGATTAAGGTTTGTACCGATTAATAAATCTGGCAATACCATACCGGCGCAACAAATTAAATAATGCCGCCAGTTAACATTTTCATAAAAGCGTAATAATACGCCAATGGTTATAGCATTGGTCAGCCAAACTAAAGAGAATGGGCCGTGAACTCTTTCAATAATACCTATGACGGTTGTCAGTGTAGTGACTATAAATAAAGTTATCATTGGATAAAATTTATAGAAAAAGTTCTTCAACGTAAGTATCATACCAAGCCACACCCTAATCTAACTATCAATGAAATAGAGCTACATATAAATTCGATAATTTATTAATTACGACCACAGAGACTCAATTGGGACCGGTTTCCCGGTATGATATCCCTGTAACCACTCTACTTCCATCGATATAAGCATCTGTTTTATTTCTTCATTTTCAACAAATTCTGCGACAACTTGCAGACTTTTAAATTTAGCCGCTTCACAAAATGACATGACTATTAGTCGATCAAACTTATCGTTAACAACATTACGAATGAAGGATCCATCTATTTTCAGTATGTCGACTTCTAATGTCTTTAGACGAGAGTAACTGGATGCTCCTGTACCAAAATCATCAATCGCAATTTGGCATCCTAATCTGCGTAGCTCTTGCAATACACTGGATGCATTAATACTATCGATAATATCTGATTCTATAATTTCAAATATTATGCGATCAGGACGTATTAAGTAGTTCTTTAAAAGAGTATTCAGCCTATCCAGAAAATCTTTTCTGCTTAGGGACTGAGGTGTCAAATTGATGGAAAAACGAGTATCAGATTTAGATTGATCGAGGGATTGCATAAATTGAAATGTTTGCTCAATTACAGTCAAATCCACTTCAGCAAGCAGTCCCGCTTCTTCAGCCACTGGCAAAAAAGTATCCGGGAAGAATATTTTGTTATTGATAGTCTTCATGCGAATAAGAATTTCATAATACTGGCTGCTGTTTTTTGTTGAAACTATTGGCTGGGCAACGAGCATAAATGATTTACGATCTATCGACTTTTGCAGAAGATGGCGTATAGCTCCAGAACTGATAGCCTGATCGCCGTGATGCGAGACATTAAGTGCTTTTGCTTTACCTTGCTTTAGCGATTCATAAGTACGTGCATTAAGCTGGCCCACGACATAAGAGAGATTATTGATACATTTTCCGTATGCCATGTACGCCATGCCAAAATTGAGACCCAGCTCCATTTCTTCCCACGAAAAACGAAAAGATGACATCGCTTTATAGTAAGGGTGGATAATATCGTCATCAACCTTATTCAGGCGTAGAAGAAGGCCATACCCTGGGCTGTAATACATTTTTTCATTATCCACAAGCAATGGGCTTAAATAAGAAAAAACAGCTTTAACGAATTCGAAGCGAAATATTATCCCATGGGTTTGTGTTAGAGTATTTAACTCAGGGCATTGAATAATACACAACCCAGCGTGTGGGTAACGAATGATATCATTTTTTAAAGCAAGAAGATTAGGTAACCCAGTGTGTGGTTCTGATAAAGAAATTCGTTTGAGGCTTCTGATATGCTTTAGAATACGCGTAACCAATACCCCAACAATAACAATTGTCAGAGAAAAGGTAAAAATCATGGAGCAAGTTAAAGCCAAATGGCTAACATAATGGTTAAAAGTAAATTCATGATCTATTGATATATAATTATTAATGTAGTCACTCAATAAAATGAGCATGACTACCCAAAGAGGGGACATTAGTGCATGGCCGAGACAGATTGCTCCCCAGAGCATCACCGGTAAAAGCCATACGATAGTGTAATCTGTATATATTAAGCTATCGCCATGTACATAAATCAGGCAATACATAATTCCGATTACTAACATTGCCCAGAGTAATTGATAAATTGCACGTGGCCCAGAAACAATTAATTCTTTCAACTTTTTCAGGTAGTTGAAAAACCATAGTGGCTGGTAACAAGCTCTGAGAATGAGATAGCAAAATGGAGTGCCTGTAATACAGGATGTCAACATCCATTGAATATTAATGAGAGTGGGGATACTTAAAATATTTATTTCTGATATAAAATTAAACTTTAGTAATAAAAACTGTTGAAAGAGTGTAAAAATAAGGGTGTTAAAACATATCAACCACAGTATGCGCTGGGCGCTGAGGCTACTACGTCCGAAACTGACGGCCCCACGCTTACCAGTGGCGTAGAAATAGACTTTTGTGCTGATTAAAGCCGCTGTGAGTTGAGATATTGTATCAAGGACCTGGGGTAAAGGCTGTGTATGAACACGATACAGGGCAAACAGAATAAGAACCGGAATTGCCTTTTTGTTGTACAAAATAAGTAATGCGGAAATTACGGGCAACGTGAGGTCGTAGAGCCTGATAGTTGTACCAGAAATCTCAATGCTATTACTCAGTTTATCCGCAAATGAGTACAGAAGAACAAATGAAAAGCAGAGTGTGATGTACTTTTTTAGGTTTTTAGGGCGAGCTAAATACATCAATGGAAAATTCCGCCACTGATTAACCACTGTACTTTTGTTGATCCTGGAGTTTCTGTTAGCTAACTCATTTTCCATAACCACAGGTTTGTACATTTTTTCAAGAAAACTTCTAAGCCCCATGCTACTTACTCACAATGGTTTACTTTTCGTTTATATAAAGTCTAATGATAGCCATGAGGTTTTTAATCTTATCCGTGATTCATCCAACAAACACTAAACCAATAATTTGCTATTAATTTTCATATGGATTTTAGTGACGAGTCAAATGAAATGTATGATTAGACAAAAACAATATGTTATTAACATGCTATGAATGTTGTTTATGGTGTTCTCATGTTTGTTTATGGTTTAAAAATCGATCGTTGTATTTGCATTGGGTAATAGTGTGTGTATAAGTCAGGAAATTGGAAATGTATCTCGTAATAGGAGTCTCTGCTGGAAGGTTTGTAGTTCAATACATTCTTCAAGCCACCCAATGTAGTGGGCGACTAACTATTTATCGTTCTGCACTTGAACAATCATCAAATTGCGTTAAGGCTTTATCCATTTCTTGTGAATAAGGGCTTTGTAAATTTAACTTTAAATAAGGAATTGGTTTATTAAACCAGATGTCATGAATTTTTCCAAAATCAGGTGATTTTCTTATTTTACAAAGACTCTGATTTACCAGTGACTTAAATTCTTGGTCATCGTGCGGTAGCAATATGACAAAGAATTGTGGTTTTCCAACCCCTTTATCACTAATGGAAAATGAAGTTTTATCGCTCTGAGCCTCAATGATTTCTTTTAATGAAATGTCGTTGATAAAGGCAGCGGATGTTTTTCCATTGCGCATCAGCTCAAAAGCTTTTTCCATGGTCGGAGTAGTAATGACGAATAAATTGAGACCCAACTCACGATTGGCCTGGTTAAGAGCAAGGGCATCAACTGATCCCGATGTCACACTAACAGTGTGCCCGGCTAATTGATCAATAGATGATATATTTTTGTTCTTTAACGTTGCGAATCGTGTGTATGAATAAGTATAGGGGATTGAATAGTCTGCAATCGTTTTCCATTCAATGACGTTAGCATTAACGGAACAGATCATATCTACCTTCTTTTCACGCAATAAAGCATCTCTGTCTGGTAGATATTTGTTATCAATATAATTAATCTTTAAGTCAGGTATATTCAGATGTTTACTAATATCACTAACAATAACGTTGCATAAATCAATGACATAACCAACAACTTTGCCATCCGATGCTGCATAAGAAAAAGGTGGGGCATCACGATAGGCGATGTTTATCTGATGAGTATTTGTGATGCTCTCTATCGTCTTTGATTGTTGGGCTTGAGCCACAGAGACAAACAGACCAGAAACAATAAAAATACATGTAATTAACCAATTGAATATTTTTGCAATACTGTTTTTATTAGTTGAGATTTTGTTTTCGATATTCATATAGGATGTTGGATTTATGTTTTTTTATAAGAAAAGATCAAAGGCAAATATTTGTTGCTAGTTATACACATAAAGCATGCTGTTGCCAATTTCATTATATCGAACAAGGTAGAGTTGATGTTTTTTTCAGTATATTTTAAATACATTGCGATCATTTAATGATCAAGTTGTTTCAGTGTATTAACAGCTATTGGCAAAATTAAAAGCTCCATAGAAATAATTTTGACTGGTTGGTCAAAAATAACGACTGGTGAATTCGTTAACTATAATAAATTAATTTTTTAGATTTATGTTAATAGGTTTTGAGAGAGTATTCTCATTAATAGTCAAATCCTGATAAAGATGATGCCAGGGAAAGTTGGTCATCATTTCACTGGGGTCACGGACATTAAGAACTTGTCTGTCAGACTTTCCGCTGGCATTATCCTGAACAGCTATTAACGGGATGTTACTCGCAAGTAGTTGATTTTGATTTAAATGACTCGGGGTGCCCTTCTTTGTGAAGGCTGAGAAATACCCGTACCACCTGATCTGGATAATGCCAGCGTAGGGAAGTCAGATGCCTGCCATGGCATCCCTTCTTCACGCCGGGCAGGAGCTTTCAATATGCAGCCTGACCTGCTACCCGGCCACCTTGCCGCGTCGGTTTTACATAATTTACGTCAAGTCTCTCCTTTAGTTCATTGCATGACTAACGATGTGGTGCAGAATTTTACCGCCAACGTTTTGCTCGCTATTGGTGCGGCTCCTGCGATGGTCATTGAGCCCGAAGAAGCCGCACAATTTAGCCCTATAGCCTGCGCTCTACTCATCAATATCGGCACACTTACCTCTGAGCGTAGCGTTGCGATGCTTGCAGCCATTCATGCCGCTAACCAATCATCAACCCCCTGGGTTCTGGATCCCGTAGCCGTCGGTGGCCTGGATTTTCGTACAAAATTTGCACGCACCATTCTTGAATTAAAACCGGCCGCCATTCGTGGTAATGCGTCGGAAATCATGGCTCTTGCGGGTGAAACTGGTGGCGGACGAGGTGTGGACAGCACTGAAGAGGCGCTTTGCGCACTACCCGCCGCTCTCAAACTTGCGCAGATGACTGGTGCAATTGTTGCAGTTACAGGTGAAGAAGATTATGTCACCGATGGCGAGAATGCCTGGAGCGTTGCCGGTGGTGGTGCGTTGATGACGCGTGTTGTCGGCACAGGATGCGCACTTTCTGCGGTTGTGGCTGCCTGTTGTTCATTGCCTGGCTCCCGGCTAGATAATGTTGCTTCCGCCTGCCAGTTTATGAAATGTGCTGGCGAGCAGGCAATTGCTGCAAGCCGTGGGCCCGGTAGTTTCACTCCAGCCTTTCTGGACGCGCTTTACGCACTTAATGCGGAGGCCCTGATATGAAAGGAGTAAAACGCATTAATGCGCTCACTATTGCTGGAACCGACCCGAGTGGTGGTGCGGGTATCCAGGCCGACCTTAAAACGTTCTCGGCATTGGGTGCGTATGGCACTAGTGTCATTACCGCGCTGGTTGCACAAAATACGCGAGGAGTGCAGTCGGTTTATCGTATCGAACCTGAATTTGTCGCAGCCCAACTTGACTCTGTACTGAGCGATGTTCGCATCGACACCGTCAAAATTGGCATGTTGGCAGAAACAGATATTGTTGATGCTGTGGCCGAGAGGTTGGCATTTTACAAAGTGAAAAACGTGGTGCTTGATACGGTAATGCTGGCGAAAAGTGGCGACCCGTTGCTTGCCCCTTCGGCGGTAGAAAGTTTACGCCGCAGGTTATTACCGCAGGTGGCATTGATTACCCCGAACTTACCCGAAGCGGCAGCTCTGTTGAATACGGCGCAAGCTTGTAATGAACGTGAAATGAAAGAGCAGGGAGATGCATTGCTAGGAATGGGATGCAAGGCCGTGCTGATGAAAGGCGGCCATCTTGATGATGCTGAAAGCCCTGATTGGTTGTTTACCCAAAGTGGAGCACAACGTTTTACTGCGCCACGTGTGCAAACGCGTCATACGCATGGTACGGGTTGCACATTATCCGCAGCTCTTGCGGCACTTTATCCACGCAACAACGACTGGCCTCAAACTATCACAGCGGCGAAAAAGTGGCTGTCTCAGGCATTAAAACAGGCGGATTCGCTGGAGGTTGGGCAAGGAATTGGGCCAGTGCATCATTTTCACGAGTGGTGGTAATGGGGTAAATCTCCGCCGGGTATAAAACGTTACACCGCAAAACAAACCGAAAGTGCTCCCGTAGGTGGCGAATACCGTCAGTCACGGCCAGGATTATGTCTGCCTGTTTTAATGAAAGCAGGCCAGGAGAATCCATCCTCAGCGGGCAGGGTGCTCGCTGAATTTACGGGAGCGTATTATGACTGATATTGCACAGCTGCTTGGCAAAGATGCCGACAGCTTGTTACAGCATCGTTGTATGACTATTCCGGCAGACCAGTTGTATCTGCCAGGTTCGGATTATGTAGACCGCGTGATGGTGGATAACAACCGCCCGCCTGCGGTGCTACGAAACATGCAAACGCTGTATAACACCGGGCGGCTTGCTGGCACTGGTTACCTTTCTATTTTACCGGTCGATCAGGGTGTGGAACACTCCGCCGGGGCATCTTTTGCGGCAAACCCTCTCTATTTTGACCCGAAAAACATTGTTGAGCTGGCGATTGAAGCTGGCTGCAACTGTGTCGCTTCAACCTATGGTGTGCTGGCATCGGTGTCACGACGTTACGCGCATCGCATTCCTTTCCTCGTCAAACTTAACCACAACGAAACGCTCAGTTACCCAAATACTTTCGACCAGACGTTATATACAAGCGTCGAGCAGGCTTTCAATATGGGGGCGGTGGCAGTAGGGGCGACTATCTACTTTGGTTCGCCTGAGTCACGTCGCCAGATTGAAGAGATTTCTGTGGCGTTTGAGCGCGCACATGAACTGGGGCTGGTCACTGTGCTTTGGGCATATCTACGTAACCCGGACTTTAAAAAAGACGGTGTGGATTACCACGTAAGCGCCGATCTAACTGGCCAGGCAAACCATCTGGCCGCCACGATTGGCGCGGATATCGTGAAGCAGAAAATGGCGGAAAATAATGGCGGCTACAAGGCGGTAAACTTTGGTTATACCGATGACCGTGTGTACACCAAACTGACCAGCGATAATCCGATTGACCTGGTGCGTTACCAACTGGCCAACTGCTATATGGGCCGCGCAGGGTTGATTAACTCGGGTGGTGCCGCTGGAGGTGAAACCGATCTGACAGATGCTGTGCGTACCGCAGTTATTAATAAGCGTGCGGGCGGCATGGGGTTAATTCTTGGCCGCAAAGCCTTTAAGAAATCCATGTCTGAGGGGGTTAAGTTGATTAATGCCGTGCAAGACGTGTATCTGAACAACAAAGTCACTATCGCCTGATTTTCTGCGTATTCCTGGCGGGTTAGCACATGCGACACCCGCCAAAAACTTCCCCGCCTCCATCAGTAATCTTCATCACAATTCCATAACATTTTGTGAAAAGCATCACGCCCTCCTGGACATATGTCCAAATAATGACTCGTATTTAAGCACCTTTGAACGAGGCGAAGGTGATTTTTTACGCATAGAGTAAGTGGTGAAACGCTGTTTTAAATTAACAAAGGGACAATAACAGCCGTGAAAATAGAATCCGTGAACGTAACCGTTTTTACTTACCCAACCCGCCGAGTTTCTGACAGTGCAGGCCACTCTCATCCTGGCCCGGAAAGCCTTGCGAAAATGGCAATGCTGACCATTACCACAGATGAAGGGGACTGCGGCTACTCTTTCGCGCCGCCAGAAGTGGTGCGCCCATATGTAGTAAATGCATTCTTCCGCAAGGTATTGGTTGGGCAAGACCCATTTAACCGCGAACGCATCTGGCAGGATCTGGTGCACTGGCAGCGCGGTAGTGCGCACCAACTCACCGAGCGCGCACTCTCGTTTGTTGAGCAAGCATTGTGGGATTTAATTGGCCGCAAACTGAAAGTGCCGGTCTACAAATTGCTTGGCGGTTTCCGCGACAAAGTGCCAGCTTATGGCAGCACCATGTGCGGTGATGAACTGGAAGGGGGATTATCCACGCCAGACGAATTTGGGCAGTTCGCAGAAAAGCTGGTGGCTCGCGGCTATAAAGCCATCAAACTCCATACCTGGATGCCGCCGGTTGCCTTCGCACCAGATCCCAAAATGGATGTCAAAGCCTGTGCCGCCGTGCGCGAAGCCGTGGGGCCGGACATCGATTTAATGCTTGATGGTTACCACTGGTACAGCCGTAGTCAGGCGCTGTACATCGGCAAGGAGCTTGAAAAACTCAACTTTTCCTGGTTCGAAGAACCCATGGAAGAAGAGAGCATGGCGTCCTACGTCTGGCTTTCTGAGAACTTATCTATTGACGTTGTTGGGCCTGAAAGCCTTGGTGGCAAGCATCACAGCCGCGCGGACTGGGTGAAAGCAGGCGCGTGCGACATTCTGCGCGCCGGTGCCAATGGCGTTGGTGGTATTTCACCAACCATGAAAGTGGCGGCACTGGCTGAATCTTTCGGCATGGATTGCGAAGTTCACGGCAACGGCGCGGCAAGCCTTGCTGTAGTCGGGGCGATACGTAACTGCCGCTGGTATGAGCGCGGATTACTGCACCCGTTCCTCGAATATGACGAGCCTGCCGCATACCTGAACAGTATCGTTGACCCGATGGATGCCGACGGTTTTGTGCATTTGCCGCAGCGGCCGGGGCTTGGTGAAGATATCAATTTTGAATATATAGAAACACATACCATCAGCCGCGACTGACCCGTCAGGGTCTTTTCATCGCTGAACAATAATAAGCCCGGCGCAAGACGCTGGGTCATTCTTACCCTACAAAATGGTATCTATCATGAATCGAAGCTCCCGACTGGGGGCGTGGATTCTCACGCTCCTTTTCATGTTCGGTAGTGGCTCGGCTGTGGCGAAAACGCCACCTGACCAGCTGATCATCGGCATGAATATGAATAACCTGCTTACCCTCGACCCGGCTGCAATGACCGGTAATGAAGTGGTGGCGCTGGTCGTCAATCTTTATGACCCGCTGGTGGAATTAGATCCGGCGAAACTCACCAACGTGCGGCCGGCACTGGCAACCTCCTGGGATATCTCGGAGGACGGCAACCGCCTGACGTTCCATCTGCGCGATGGCGTGAAATTTCACTCCGGTAATCTACTCACCGCAGACGACGTGGTGTGGTCAATGCGCCGCGTTTTGCATCTCAACCTGGCACAGGCATCAGTATGGAAATCCTATGGTTTTAGCAAAAAGAACATCGATGAGCATGTGAAAGCGCTCGATGATTCAACGGTGGAAATCACGCTACCAAAAGCGAATGACCCGCAGCTGGTTATCTATTCCCTGGCGGCACTCGGAAGTGTTGTGGTACTGGACAGTAAAACGGTAGAGCAGCATGTACAAAATGACGACTGGGGCAACCGCTGGCTGACGACTAACGAAGCGGGTTCCGGGCCATTTAGCCTTGAGGTATGGCAGGCCAAAGATGTATTGCGTATGAAGCGCAATCCGGATTACTGGCGTGGTGCCCCTAAACTCTCCCGCGTGGTATTCCGTCACTTCCAGGAATCGCAAACTTTACGCCTGATGATTGCCAAGGGCGATCTGGATATTGCCAGCAACATGGCGGTATCTGACGTGAACGCCTTGCGAAAAGATCCCGATTTGACCGTCGATGCAGTTAAGAAAGGCACGATTTATTATGTCGCCATGAGTATGAAAGAGCCGCATTTCGCCAACCCAAAAGTGCGTGAAGCGGTGCGTTATCTGATTGATTATCAGGGTATCAATAAAGCATTGATGCCGGGATATGGCGTGTTGCACCAGCGTCCAATTCAATCAGGAATGCCTGCAACACTGCCAAATCCTGGTTATGCACTGGATATTCCGCGGGCGAAAAAACTGCTGGCGGAAGCGGGCTATCCGGACGGATTTGATACCACGCTACGTGTGCTTGCGGATCAACCATTCCTTAACATCGCCATTGCGGTGCAGTCCACGCTGATGCAGGCGGGAATTAACGCGAAAATCGTCACCGGAACGGGCAACCAGATTTACGGCGCAATGCGCGAGCGTAAGTTCGACATGTTGGTCGGGCGCGGCGGCAGTGGCGTAGAACCGCATCCGCATTCCAGCCTACGGGCACTGGTTTACAACCCGGATAACAGTGACGCTGCGCGTCTGACTAACTTCCAGGGCTGGCGTACCAGCTTCTATGACAAAACGCTGAACCAGCAAATCGATAAAGCTCTGGTGGAGCGTGACCCAACTAAGCAGCGTGAAGAGTATCAGGCGATTCAGACCCGTTACGACGAGTTGATCCCGGCATTATTGCCGCTTTCACAAATGGTGGATTCGGTGGTGGTGCGCAACGAAGTGCAGAACTACCAGCCGCATCCGTCGGCCACTACTTTCCTGCGCGATGTTTATAAAACGTCTGTTGGGGAGGAAAAATCATGAGCATGATCCTGTTAGCGCCAGGTGGTCGTGCCCGGCGTTTCTCAAAACGATTAAGCCAGGTCGTCGTCACTTTGTTTGGTCTGCTATTGCTGACCTTCTTTATTGGCCGTGTTATGCCAATCGACCCGGTGTTGGCGATTGTCGGCCCGGATGCTGACCAAAGTACTTACCAGCAGGTTTACCACCAGCTTGGCTTTGACCAATCGCTGGCAACGCAGTTCTGGATTTACCTCGGCGGCCTGCTGCATGGTGATTTGGGCAATGCGCTGCTGACCGGGAAACCGGTGGTAGACGACATTCTGCGCGTGTTCCCGGCAACGCTTGAACTGGCGACGGTGGCGATAATTGTCGGTGCGGGTCTGGGCATTCCTCTGGGCGTTTGGGCGGCCGCTCGTCGTAACAGCGTGGTGGATTACGCGGTGCGCATTATCAGCCTGGCCGGTTATTCCACGCCGATTTTCTGGGTAGGGATGATGGGATTGCTGCTGTTTTACGCCTGGCTCGGTTGGGTGGGCGGCGCAGGGCGTATTGATTTAGGGCTGGATGGTTTAGTGCCGCGTCGCACCGGGTTGTTGTTGGTCGATTCATTGCTGGCGGGTAACAGCACGGTGTTCTTTAACGCACTCAATCACCTGATTCTTCCGGCCTCTCTTTTGGGCTTCCACTCGCTGGCCTACATCAGCCGTATGACGCGCAGCTTTATGCTGGCGCAGCTGTCGCAGGAATTCATTATTACTGCGCGTGTGAAAGGGCTGACCGAACGCCAGGTTATCTGGAACCACGCATTCCGCAATATCCTCGTGCAGTTGCTGACGGTGGTCGCACTGGCCTATGGCTCGCTGCTGGAGGGCGCGGTGCTAATTGAAACTGTCTTCTCGTGGCCGGGCTTTGGGTCCTATCTCACCGGCAGTCTGCTGCTGGGTGATATGAATGCGGTGATGGGCTGTGTGCTGGTGGTTGGGGTGATCTTTGTGTTGCTGAATCTGCTGTCCGACATGCTTTACCAACTCTTTGATCCGAGGACAAAATCATGACTGTCTCCTTTGGAACACCTCAACTCACCGCTGCCGATGAGCGTTCATTACGCTTTAAACGAGCCGGTCTGCGAGCGGTTGGGTTTATTGGCAAAATGGCACGTAACCCGCTGACGGCAATTGGTGGAGGGATTGTTTTCCTGTTGTTGCTGGTGGCAATTTTTGCTCCATGGATAGCACCTTATAACCCGCTGGTGCAGGATCTCAATCGCGCGCTCACTGCGCCAAACGCCACACACTGGTTTGGCACCGATGAGTTTGGCCGCGATATTTTTAGCCGCCTGGTTTATGGCTCACGCATTACGCTTTACATCGTATTACTGGTGTCGATAACCGTTGGCCCGCTTGGCTTGTTACTCGGTGTGACCGCCGGATATTTTGGCGGCAAAGTCGATATGGTATTGATGCGTGTAACCGACATCTTCATTTCGTTCCCAAGTCTGGTACTGGCGCTGGCGTTTGTCGCAGCACTCGGCCCCGGCCTTGAGCATGTTGTGATAGCCATTACGCTCACGGCCTGGCCGCCGATTGCCCGTCTGGCACGCGCGGAAACCCTCTCTTTACGGCAAGCCGACTTTATCTCTGCTGTTCGTCTGCAAGGTGCTTCGCCGCTGCGTGTGCTGTGGCGCCACATTGTGCCGCTGTGCATGCCGTCGGTGATTATCCGCATCACTATGAATATGGCGGGCATTATCCTGACCGCCGCCGGACTTGGTTTCCTCGGCCTTGGTGCACAACCGCCAGAGCCGGAGTGGGGGGCGATGATCTCCAGCGGGCGCACTTACATGATGGAGTGCTGGTGGGTAGTAACGATTCCGGGGCTGGCGATTTTAATCAACAGTCTGGCATTCAACTTCTTGGGAGATGGCTTACGTGACATCCTCGATCCTCGCAGCGAATAATTCGCCGCAACTGCTTGATGTGCGCGACTTGAATGTGACGTTCGTTAATGGTCGCCAGCAAACCCACGCGGTGCGTGGCGTTTCATTCCAGCTCGGGCGCGAGAAACTCGCCATCGTCGGCGAGTCCGGCTCCGGGAAATCCACTGTGGGCCGTGCGTTATTGCAGCTCCACCCTAAAAAAGCGCGAATCACCGCCGAGTGTATGCAATTTGGTGATGTTGACCTGCTCAATGCTACTGACGCACAAATGCGTAATGTGCGTGGCAAACGTATTTCAATGATTATGCAAGACCCGAAATATTCGCTAAATCCGGTGATGTGCGTCGGCGATCAAATTGCTGAAGCATGGCTGACGCACCATCCCGTGGGGCAAAAGCAAGCGAAACAGAAGGTGCTGGAGATGCTGGAAGTGGTGCGTATTCGCCAGCCAGAACGCGTCTACAACCTCTATCCGCATGAGGTTTCCGGCGGCCAGGGGCAGCGTATCATGATTGCCATGATGCTGATCACCGACCCGGAAATGGTGATTGCCGATGAACCGACGTCCGCGCTGGATGTTTCGGTGCGTTTGCAGGTGTTGGCGCTGCTCGATGATCTGGTGCAGTCGCGCGGGCTGGGGCTGATCTTCATCAGTCACGACATTAACCTGGTGCGTAGTTTCTGCGACCGCGTGCTGGTGATGTACGCCGGGCGCGTTGTGGAATCGATAGCCGCGAAAGACCTGGATAACGCGCAGCATCCTTACACCCAGGGGCTTATCAGCGCATTGCCGGATATGGATATGCGCCGGGCACATCTACCGGTTCTACAGCGCCAGGCTAGTTGGCTAACGGAATAAGGAGCAACGTATGTCATCCATGATTGAAGTCAGCCAGCTTAATTTAACCTTTGGCGAAGGGGCGAAAACCAACCAGGTGTTGTTCGATGTGAATTTTAACGTTGGGGAGGGTGAGATTTTTGGCCTAGTAGGGGAGTCGGGTTCCGGGAAAACCACGGTGCTGAAATGCCTGGCAGGGCTGTTTACCCACTGGCAGGGAAAACTGGTGATTGATGGGACGGAGCTTGAACATCGTATCAGCCGTGAACGCTGTCGGATGGTACAGATGGTATTTCAGGATCCGTATGGATCTTTGCACCCGCGCCATACCATCGGCGATATTCTGGAGGAGCCACTACAAATCCAGGGATTCACTGATCGCGACCGGCGTATCAATATGATGCTGGATAAAGTGGGTTTAAACCGCGCGTTTCGTAGTCGCTATCCGCATCAGCTCTCCGGTGGGCAACGCCAGCGTGTGGCAATTGCACGTGCGCTGATACTTGAACCGGAGGTGCTGCTGCTAGACGAGCCTACTTCAGCATTGGATGTTTCGGTGCAGGCGGAAATTCTCAATTTACTTTCGGATTTACAGCAGGAATCGAAACTCACCTATTTAATGGTGACGCACGATTTAGGCGTCATTGCACATTTATGCCATCGCGTGGGGGTAATGCAACATGGTCGTATTCTTGAGGCATTAAGCACCGATGAATTAATCAGCGGTGCTGCACGGGTGCCTTATACACAAATGCTGGTTAATGCCAGCCGCCAATATAGCCGCGAAATGGCAAACCAGGTGGCGAAGTTCTGACACAGATTGCCCGTTGGTGTTAACCCAACAACGGGCAGTTTGGCGGCAGACGGCAGTTCAGCGCATTAGGATGGATATCGATGCGGAACTTCTGGCTGGTCAGTGGCTCGCCATCAAGGTTAAAAGTAATGTCGTGCGGGGCGGTTATCTCAAACCAGGATGAACGCGCATCAATAATATTCGGGCTGTCGTCCGGGCGCGTGAGCGTGTTAAAGATGGCGGGCAGCAGCTCTTCGCCAGTAAAAATACGCAACTCAAGCAACCCGTCGTTGATCAGCGCCTGGGGGCAAAGTTCCTGGCCACCGCCAGCCTGACGACCATTGCCGATACCAATCACCAGCGCATCGCCTTGCCATTCAAAACCCTCGCCGCGAATTTCACAGCGGTCCGGTTTCAGGGTATCCATCCGAATCAGGCCGTGAACAAAATAGGCGATGCCGCCGAGTGCCGCTTTCAACTTTTCCGGCGTTTCAGTGGTGATTCGTGTACCAAAACCACCGGTCGCCATATTGATAAAAAAGTACGACTCATTCACTTGCACCAGATCAATAGCCACGCCTTTGCCGACAATCGCCAGCTGCAAAGCTTTGTCCAGCTCTTCAGGAATACCGACACTGGTAGCAAAATCATTGGCGGTACCGAGAGGTAAGATGCCCAGCACCGGGCGATGTTCCCGGGCAAGCTGCGCCAGCGCCGTTGCCACTTCGTTTATCGTACCGTCACCGCCACCTGCAATGACTGTAGCAGCCCCCATCCGCGAAGCTTCTTCAACATAACGAATAGCATCACCTTTTTCCCAGGTAACACGGATATGTAACGTGTATCCCTCATCACGCATCACGTTGACCGCACTACGTAAAATGTCGTTGTCGGCACCTTTGCCGTTAAGGATCACGAACGTTACAGGAAACTGCTCCATGGCATACCTCTGGAAATGTAGTTGAATTCTAAGTGTATCTTATGCGGGGGATTTGGGGGTAAGAACAGGCTGAGTCTGCGGGGTTTGAGCAAAAAAGAAGGCCTGCGGAAGGGCGTTTTCCAAGGTATCTAACATAGGCTTTCAGCGGTGCAATGTGAGTTTGCGCAGTACTTAACACCACTGAAAGCTATCAAAAACAACTGGTGTGTGGACGTTTTTCACTTCAGTTTCACCACGAAGTGGATTGAGCAACACGGCATTACCCGAAGATTAGCCAGCTCGGATCCGGTCTGATCCATCATCAAATTCAGTCACCAGTAGTTGATTCTATTGATGCAATGATCGCAGAAATTGCGCGCATTGTGCGGTATGTGAAAACGCTTTTAAAACTTATGCACAGTAATGAGCAGGGGCGTATTACTCCTTCTGTCACTCTTCTGAATCAAAGCACCGGCAAATCATTCGTCGATGGTTATCCCTGAAACGCTCCGCGTGAGGCCATCTAGCGAGATCCTTATGACAGGCCTGTTACACGTGACGAACACCGACAGGAGCAAGCGGTTTTAGCTGATATAAATACGCCACCACATCCAAATATCACCCTACTCGCATCACTGGTGCAGATAAAACCGTCCAACTTAATCATAAATGGAACGATGAATCCTACAGCCCGAAAGATGGTCAACGCTATCTATGTGGTATCTGGAGCAAGATGTACGCTACATTTAAAGATAATGGCCTCAATGTGTATGGCTTGTGTGTCGTCGAACCTCAACATGACGGTACACCGCACTGGCACATGATGATTTTCTGCCAACGCTGACCAGCGTCAGCAGGTTATTGGGATCACGCGGCGTTACTCTTTAAAAGAAGATAGTGATGAGTGCGGCGCGGCAAAAAATCGCTTTGAACGTAAACACCATTAATAATGGTGGGGCGGAGGGCTATATCGCAAAATACATCGCGAAGAATATCGACGGTTACTCGCTGGATGGTGAACTGGATAAAAGACACCGGCAAGCCGTTAAAATACACTGCAACTGCAGTTAATGCCTGGGCGTCCACATGGCGCATCCCTCAATTTAAACCGATTGGTGTATCGACAATGGGCGCTTATCGTGAACTACGTAAATTACCGAGAGGTGTGAGCATCGCCAGTGAACTTGATGAGCGAGCCGATGGTGGAGACTTTGATATGTACATTGCCGCACAGGGTGGGGCAAATGTACCATGTGACGCGTAAACCGTCCGTGTCGCCCGTAAAGTAGCTGACGAGATAAATGCGTATGACGAGGAGATGCAGAAGGTTATTGGCATCTTTGCCCCGCATCATGGTTATACAATGTGCATGCTACTCGCACTACTTAATAGCGCATTGTTGCTAAAGCCGTTGACCTTAGTTCTTTGACCTTAAAAGAGGCTCTGCCGTGATTCGGAGTCCTGTCAATAACTGTGGGTGGAGTGGTTTTAACAGTGAAACGGAAATTATACCTACAGCGGCCGATAACGGCGTAGCGGTGTTAAATCTTATAAATAGTGGTGATGTGAGTTGAGATGATACTAATGCTGAAGCGGTACTTAAAATAGTAACGATAGAACCAGAATTTAGCGTAAAAACATATAGGTTATTTGTGTTCTCATCTTGTGAGAAAGAGGGAAATATTTCCTTTCAATGATGAAGGTTTAAAGTTTTTTGGATTCCTCTCTAGGTTTTGCTATCCCCAAGATAAATTATTTCCGGTAAGGTTACTAATCAATGTGACTGCTATGCGATACCCCCAAGGCACTTTAACTTTTCAATTGTGTTTTGGAAGATTTTGAAACTCAGTGCCGTGTGTTTTCTATTATATTGTAACAATATTGTTCCACGAGTAGAAAATAATTGCTAGAGTGAAGTAAGTGATGGGTTTCTTGTTAAATTATTTTGTAAAAATGTTAAGCTAATTTGAAGGGTGATATATGAGTAATAGTGAGGTATTTGAAATTTCTACAGATGACATTGATAAAAGCGATGTTCTTAAAATATTAAATACGCCGAGATTTTACTCTTGTCATGAAATGGAGAACTATTTTTATAGTTTGTCTTTAGAATATAAAAATAATGATGATCTAAATTCTTGGCGACTATGCTATTTCTTATATGCAATTTTTAATTTTTCTTTTTCTAGGTCTGGCGAACTTATTGGGTTTGAACCGAAGTTAATATTATATCCTCAGCGTGGTTATAGACCTTCAGATTTTGATGAACAATTTGAAAAGACATTATTATACTTAAAAGACAAAAGTAAGAATTATTATATTAACTCTCGAGTAAACGATGTGTTGTGGTCAAATAATAGAAAGAACAAATTGGCAGCAACAGTCGCGATATCAAACTACTCTTCGATGATAAATGATGCTTGTGATGATTTAACTCAGAAAGGTGATGCATCAGGCATACATGTTTTTGATATTGTTGATTTTCTAGAAAGAGGTGTGGCAATTTCAGTTTTAGTAAATGGTCGAAAAAATGTTCCTGATAAATTCATTACTGATGCAGCATTGAGATTATATCATGTTCTAATGAAATTGAATATTTTTGATTGCGTGCATAGGTTGTCAAAAATATTGTGCAATCATGAGTTGTTAGACAAATTGTTATTGGCTCAGAATGCTGAGAAAATAGCGGATTATCATATTAATGCTGCATACTTTGATGCGGTGAAACAATTAATGTGCTTTGCCAGTCATTTATATGAAAGAGCTGCTGATAAATCGTCAAGTAGACGATGTAAGATTAAAAATGCAGAAATTACGCTTTACCAAGCGAATAAAGCTCAATCAGCGAGTCTTAAATCTCATTGGTTGAGAAGTGCAGTTGGCGAGTTTCGTTCTATCGGTGGTATGGAAGAAAAAGTAAGATTAATTAGAAGCGAATTGGAAGGTGTTAGAGATTTAATCTATGACGATATGCATTTATTTTCAACTCCATTGGATTTGACAAAAGTTATCAATGATAGTGAGAATACATATAAAGAAATGGATTTTTCGATGACGCTAAAGACATTAATCGCAACATTTAATTGTCCTGACATTGACCATCTTATAGCACAAGCAAAAAAAGATTCTGAAATTTCTGTTTTTCTTAGTATGACGGGATCAACTATTTATGATGATAAAGGTAGGGTTATAGCAGAAAACCCTCCATTAAACTCAGCAAAAGGAATATCGAAAGAGGCTGCTTGCCACAATTATCTTAGAAATTGTCATGTTGAACATAAAATTTATGTTAATGGTGTGTTTGAAGTGATTAGACGTGAGGTGATTAGTTCGTATCCTCTTAATGAAAATACGTTTGACCCTATTACTCAGCAGAGTCCATTTGTACCGCCTGGCTATGCTGATATTTTCTCATTGGGATTTTATAGATTATGGCAGGGTGATTATGCTTCTGCATGTTATCTGCTAATTCCTCAACTTGAGAATTCGGTTCGTTGGGTTTTGGAATCAAGAAATAAGGAAACTACAAAAATTGATCCAAAACTAATTGAGGAAGCAACGAGTATTTCTCAGATGCTTTCTAATCTAAGAGGTGATATGGAAGAGATTTTTGGCGCAAATAGAGTTTTGACTATGGATTTGCTATTCAATATGAAGGGCGGTCCATGTTTAAGACATCAACAAGCACACGGCAGGCTTAGCATTAATCATTGTAATTCTCCTTCGCCTGTTTTTGCTTGTTGTTTTATTTTACATTTAACTTGTCTGCCATTTTTTGAGGCTTGGGATGATATTATTTCTCCTTACCTTAAAAAAGATAAATGATTTAAGGACGATGAATTATATTAACTTGTTAACTTTAGGTGGTGTATAAAAATAAGCCGCAGATAATGCGGCTGTAAACAAAGGTTATGATATCATTCTCGCTAACTAAAATAGCGAAAGGGAGTAAAAAGTAATGCCCCAGTCATTGAATGATAGTTATTTTCTTTTATACGATTTAATGGCGTCATTTAACCAACTTGGCTGTGATAGGTTAGAGATAAACCAATTTATGAATTTATCAGAATAACGATGGCGGCCATCAATTTCATAATGCATCTCTGATTTTCTATCTTTTTGAATGCCGTGTTTTTTTATTACGGCATTAAATGAGTATGTGGTTATAAGAGTATCTTGTTTAGAGTTTAACAGTGAAATTGCTCCGGTTCTGTAATGCGGGTGAGTTGTATCAGGATCTTTTGTTTCCCTAATAATTATAGCCTTTTGTCCGTTATCACCTGTACTTAGCACCAAATCACTATCTTTCTTGCTACGACTCAATGTCAGACGATAATCCATTGGGATACTGAACTCTAAAGAATTAGTTTCTGCAGCAGTTTTATTGAACTTTTCTAAAAACTCACTTACAGCTTCAGCTGTCATATCGCCATAATTTTCTTTAATTAATGCAACTTCACTTTGTGCTCCGTCTACAACTAAACTGAGCATACCGACACTTTGACCTGAAAGTGGTGAGCATCCCATCTCGGATGTATATTGATGTTGATAATTGAGAACATTGGCTTGGAACAATCGAGACAATTGGGGTTGTAACTCTGGGATTAGAAGGTGAATGGCACTGTCCCGAAGTTCAATTAACGCTTCAATATTTTTTCTAACAGGGTCATTTTGTAGTAAAACTTTATTTACTGCATCAGTAATAGAAATGGAACGTTTATTTTTTTGAAAAACAGCACCAGAGCCTGACGATTTTATCAGTATTGCTTTAAGCATCAGTTCCCAAGCATTTACTGAGAAAATACAGAAAGCCTCAACTCGGTTTTCTAAGCTAGGACGATTGTATACTTCTAATGCAAGAGTAAACGCATCGAGGCTGCGTTTCATTAAGCTACGACTTAGGCGCATGTCCGGTGTTAGGGCTTTTGCTTTTAATGACTGAGACATCAACTGGCAGAAATCGTCGTTAGATAATTTTAGTACCCCCTCGGCGCGCCAATTTTTTTCATCTACTTGATGCAGATGCACGCCATTTAACTTCTCATTAATATATTTACGTACACTATTTTCGTTGTAACCAGTTTTAGCCACCAAATCTGCAATGGTGAAATTTTTATTGTCACTTTCATATTCGCGCAATGCGCAGATCATTTGTATCTGCCTCGCTGACCTACTCATCCTGAAATCCATTTAATGTGGGAAATGGTAGAGATCTTCCACATAAAATTTTTAATTTCCTTGACTTAGATCTTATGGGAGCAATACATGCATAGTATGTATTCTTCCGCATTAGTTCATTTCTCCTGTTTTCTATCTGCAGTGCTAGTCAGTATGCAGTTTGTGATTCCTTATGAACCTGCATTAAAAGTGGCCCATGAAGCTGGCAGGCTTGGCGGGGATAGCATTGCGCGCTGGCGTGGTATTTTATTTTATTTAGTTTGCGTCTGAGCGCACCGTGAGGCCGTTTTGTGGTGTGCCATTTCGCTTGGGTTTGGTTGTCAGTGAGTGTGCAATGAGGCGCTCATGAAGGCGTAAAAAGCCGCTACATGAGCGGATGAAATCGAGGGTTATTCGGCGAGTGTCAGCTCGTATGGCTTAAAGCGGATCACCTCCGTTCCAATCCACTCATTCACCTCCTTGATTCTTTCCTGCAATGGCGTCAGCTCGTTACGCACAAACACCTGTGCGGCCTTTACCATATATCCAAACCCGCATGTATTGCTAGGAATGACACCCATCATTCGCGGTAGTACGCGATGCGCGCTCATTAAATCCTCGGGGCGGCTTTCTTGATGCTAAAGAAATTATCTTTAGTCGCCACCTCACTGAGCTGCTCGATTTTTATCCTATCCGGTTTTCTGCGCGAGCAGCAGTGGCTCGCGGGAGAAATTAAATGTACGCCAATCTTGCGGGATTTAAGGATATTGCGGATGTGGTACTGTAACCCTTCCTAGTGCTAGACGAGTTGAACCTCGAAGGATTCGGCAAAGTAAAACCCCTACCAGTAAGGCAATGACGCCTGTAATCGTGGATCAAGCCTCAGTGAGGTAGAGGAAGAAACCGCACAACTCATGACGTGGAAAAATACCGTCGGTTACTCAACCGCATTGATATTTCAATGGCTCCAGAGATTGCTGGCTGCAAACGCCGCTCTCGGTCCGACAGACCAAGAAATGCCCACGTGATGTGGGCTAGTCATACGGGCATTCCTGATACTCATCGTTTTCATCATTAACAAACAGACACACCAGAAGTAACCGAACAATAACCAGCCGATCAGTACCGCCACGTCCCACAAAACATATTCCATCGCATCGCCTCCGTGAATGGTAAACACGATAGTGGTAATACCCACTGATAGATAATGGATATAAACGTTCAATTATCCCTTATTGATCGCTCGCGCCGATCAATTCGTGTGATGATATCGCCCTGGTATTTGTACGTCTTTTAATCAGGCGTTATGATGCGGTTCCCTAAATTAAATGGACTTAAATAATGGATACTGTTGAAGAACTCGGCGGCACTTATTTTTATCATGGGCAAGCGAACCTGACGCCTGGCGAATTGTTTGACATGATCTTCTTAGAACAATTTTGCGATGAGTTGGGAATCGGCATTGAGTCAGGGGCTGCTATTCTTGCGGGTCAACCATGGATAAAAACCAGGACAAAACCCGGTACAGCAATCAAAGGTACAAGCGTTGTTTCAAAGTATGGGCGGATGCTTTTGAGGGATGCGCGAACGCCTTTTGGGATCAGGGTTCCTACACCTGTTGGATTCAGGATGCAGAAAACGAATAAGCTTGCAGCCATTATTGCTCGTTATGTTCCCTGGCTTGGATGGATTGGCCTGATCAATGCGATTTATCAGGTGTCACGCAAAACTCAGAACAAATACAATCTGATTGCCCGAACAAAAGACCGCATACAATGGACTTATTTCTGATGACGATACAAGACGAAGTATTAGCGATGTTCAGGGAGGAGATTCCGGGGTATTTAGATAAACACCGGAAAGAAATCCCTCTGGAATTTGACTCAGATTTGTTTGATTCACCTGGTGACGACTTCGAAGACGCTATAAATAAATATCAGGAGATCTTCAAAGTTGATCTGTCTGCTGTCGATTGGGCTTGTTATTTTCCCTGGGAAAATACTCCGCTATTTACCCGATGGTTTAAAGCAAAAAGAGTCGAAGTGGAGAAAACCAGAAAGCCTTTAACGGTTGAAATGTTTGCTGAATCGGCGGCGGCGGGGCGATGGTTATATGATTAAGGGGCTTAATAGCCCCTTTGCTTTATGCTGTTTGACGATCATTCCATGAGTCGGAATAAATAATATTTCCGTCGTTATGTTTCCAGGTTATTTTTTCATAGCGCAGCTCTACGGTTTCAAGATGATTACTGTTGCTATCTTCTGGAGATGCCATAGTGGGGGAGATTGAAACCACACGAACGCCTTCAAGCATCATATTAAAATATTCAACTTCCTGACCCGCGTCGTTGATGCGATACCACTTAATTTCAGCTGATTCCAGATTCTGACCTGTTGCTACAGCTTTGTAGATGTAAGGGCTGGAGCAGTCGAAATCTTTTACGACAAGCATGGGCGAGTGTATTCTTGTGCCGGTTACTTTCCCGGTTGCATTGTCGGTCGGGATCATCAAATTATGATGAAAACCTTTTACTTCAATACTGTACTCACGCCCTTTGACGTCAACGCCACCTTTTATGAGTGCGCCACCATCATCTTTTAGCCATAAATATGCGGGTATTGCCATAGCACTATTCCTTGTTTGTTAACTGAAATTATCATAATAAAATAACCGTCTCGTACTTCAGCATCTATAGATAATTCGTTTTTTATTTAAGGAAATATATTTACATTCACTCAGGGAATGAATTACCCCTTTTATTCATAATAAAGATAAATACACCTGTTATGTCCTGTACTATCCATCAGCCAGGTCTGGGGCGCGTAGATCTCTACCCGAAAACATCGGTCGCGGTGTCAGGATTTAAACGCGTCAAAGATGAGCTGGAAGTGATGTACTCACTCAGTAACAGCGGCTTCACGACATCCTTAGTGCTTGAAGTCAAATTCTTTTATACCCACAAAAAAGAAGGCCTGCGGAAGGGAGATTCCACAGGCCAATGAGGTGGTTCCTGGTACAGCTAGCATTTATGGGTTATGTTTTTCAGCCCGGCGATAATAACCGTATACAGCGAAGCGGTATGTGATCGGTTTCTAAGAAATGTCCTGGCGTAAAAAATAACTTAAATTAACTATTTAGCTTGTTGATCGCGTGAGGTTTAGCCTGCCAGATTGCGCATCAGCAATGCATAATCCAACGAGACATCTTCTGGCACAGGCATCCATACGGTGTGACCATCACCTGGAGCCACTTCAATCGGCTGCGATTTGGTATTTTCCAGCACTTCAAGCGTGAAGGTGACGTTACCTTGCGGCGTCATTAACTCCAGGCTATCGCCCAGCAGGAATTTGTTCTTCACTTTTACTTCTGCCAGGCCGTTACGGCGTTCGCCGGTAAATTCACCGACAAATTGCTGGCTTTCAGAAACCGAGTGGCTGTACTCGTAGTTCTGATAAGAATCATGATTATGGCGACGCAAGAAACCTTCGGTATAGCCGCGATGCGCTAGCCCTTCAAGTGTGGACAGAAGAGTCGGGTCGAATGGCTTGCCTGCGGCTGCATCGTCAATCGCACGGCGATAAACCTGAGCAGTACGTGCACAGTAGTAATAGGATTTGGTGCGGCCTTCGATTTTTAACGAGTGCACGCCCATTTTGGTCAGGCGCTCGACGTGTTCAATGGCACGTAAGTCTTTGGAGTTCATGATGTAGGTGCCGTGTTCGTCTTCGAACGCCGTCATGTATTCGCCAGGACGTTTGCCTTCTTCCAGTAGAAACACTTTGTCGGTTGGTGCGCCGGCGCCCAAAGTTGGCTCTATGTTCTGAACCGGAATCGGCTCATGAAGATGCACGATATTGCCGACAACATCCTCTTTGCCTTCTTCAACTTTGTATTCCCAACGGCAGGCGTTGGTGCAGGTGCCCTGATTTGGGTCGCGTTTGTTGATGTAACCCGACAGCAGGCAGCGGCCAGAGTAAGCCATGCACAACGCACCATGAACAAAAATTTCCAGTTCCATCTCTGGTACTTGTTCACGTATTTCTGCGATCTCTTCCAGGGACAGCTCGCGTGAAAGAATGACGCGGGTCAGACCCATCTGTTTCCAGAACTTCACGGTTGCCCAGTTCACGGCGTTGGCCTGCACAGACAGGTGAACGTCCATTTCCGGGAATGCTTCACGCACCATCATGATAAGACCAGGGTCGGACATGATCAGCGCATCCGGCCCCATATCGATAACCGGTTTCAGGTCTCGGATAAAGGTTTTCAGCTTGGCGTTATGCGGAGCAATGTTCACAACCACGTAGAATTTTTTGCCGAGCTCATGGGCTTCGTTGATGCCGAGCTGAAGGTTTTCGTGGTTGAATTCGTTATTGCGCACACGAAGGCTGTAACGCGGCTGGCCAGCGTACACAGCATCCGCGCCATAGGCGAAAGCGTAACGCATATTTTTCAGCGTTCCGGCTGGCGACAGGAGTTCTGGTTTAAACATGATTTTCTCGTTCTGATGTCAGGTCAGAACCGCCTCACCCGGTGAGACGGTTTTTAGATATGCGGCTTAGCCACATTTTTAGGGCGGGAATTGTAGCGCTTATTGACTCCAGAAACTACCCTCACGCAATACGACAGGCGTCCGCTTCCCAGCGATAACCCACGCCATACACGGCGCGGATAAACGACTGTTCTTCATCTAACGCTTCGAGTTTACGGCGCAGGTTTTTAATGTGGCTGTCTATAGTGCGGTCAGTCACTACGCGATAATCATCGTAAAGCTGGTTTAGCAGCTGTTCGCGGGAAAAGACTTTGCCCGGTTCGTGGGAGAGGGTTTTTAGCAGTCGGAACTCAGCCGGCGTTAAGTCCAGCAGTTTGTCGCGCCAGCTTGCCTGGAAACGACCTTCGTCGATAATTAACGGGCTGATTTCGTCAGCTGCAACCGGGTCGCGCTGGCGTTTGCAGCGGCGCAAAATGGTTTTGACGCGTGCAACCACTTCGCGTGGGCTATAGGGCTTGCAGATGTAATCATCAGCACCAATTTCCAGCCCCAGCAGGCGGTCGATCTCCTCGATTTTAGCGGTCACCATCACAATCGGAACTTCAGAGAAACGGCGAATTTCGCGACATAGCGTCAGGCCATCGGTGCCCGGTAGCATTAAATCGAGTAGGATTAAATCCGGTGGTGTCTGGCGCACGAAAGGCAGCACTTTGTCTCCGTGAGTAATCAACTCTGGCGCATACCCCGCAGCACGTAAGTAATCAATTAACAGTTGGCCGAGCTTCGGCTCATCTTCAACAATTAAAATACGTGGTGTGTTTTCGTCAATCGGCAATTCGGTCATACAGGTCTCAACGATTCAGGCTCCAGCGGTAACTCTACTGTAATGCTTACCCCGCCGAAAGGCGAATGCGTGGCATAAAGCTTGCCGTTATGGGCGGCAACGATGTTGTGGCAGATGGACAGGCCAAGGCCTGAGCCACCGCTGGCCCGGTTACGTGAACCTTCAGCACGGTAAAAACGCTCAAACAACATGGTTAACTGCTCGTCGCTTACGCCCGGCGTACTGTCGGCAAAGTGCATAACGAAACGTTGATTCACCACCTCACCTGAGATAACCAGCTGGCCGCCCGCATCTGTGTAGCGCAGGCTGTTTTCCAGCAAGTTATTGAATAATTGCATTAAACGGTCGCTGTCACCGAAAATGGTGGCGCTATCTGGCAGCGCCAGGCTAATGCTTAAACCACGCGAATTAAAGCGTTCTCGGAAGGCACCCGCGACAATTTCCAACAGATTAATGATATCCAAAGATTGCTTCTGGTAGGCCAGTGCGCCTTCGTCGGACATCGACAGCTGGTGCAGGTCATCAACCAGTTTGGTCAGCGTGGCCACTTCCATCTGTAGTGATGCGACGGATTCCGGGGTGAATTTACGCACGCCATCCTGAATTGCCTCCAGCTCACCGCGTAAAATCGCCAGCGGGGTGCGCAATTCATGGGAAATATCCGCCATATAAGCGCGGCGCATATTGTGGTTTTTCTCAAGCGTGCTGGCGAGTTGGTTAAAGTCCTGCGCCAGTTTGCCAAGTTCATCCTGGCTGGTGGAGTCCACGCGGGTAGTGAAATCCCCTGCGGCCAGTTTGTGAGTACCGTCGACCAGCCGTTTAACCGGTGCCAGCAAGCCACGCGCTAACAGGAAGGTCGCGGCGGCGGCGAGCAATGTTGCCAGACCGACAATAATCCAGCTGGTGCGCCTTTGTTGGCGGTCAAAATTAATATCGGTGTTGCGCGTCAGGCGTTCGACCGGCGAGGCGACAACCCAGCCTGCATCACGCCCATTAACGTTAATCGCCCGGCGCATACCGTCTGTCGGAACCGGGCCGCGTGGGCCGACCAGTACTTTGTAATCCTGGTCGACAACCCAGAATTGGGTGCGCCAACCGTGTGGCGGCAGGTTGTTATTTTCTACATCGCCATGCTCGAATGAACGCAGCAGCTTGAACATGAAGCGATCGTTATTGCGCAGAAACTGCCAGTTTCCGTGCTGCTCGTACTGTTCGCCCAGCGCGTCGCTGAGCATCTCCAGGCGCTGTTCATTACCGCGTTTAATGTAATCAATAAACCCATGTTCGAAACTGAGTCTTACACCCCAATGCATGATTGCCAGCACCAGTAAGCAAGTCGAGAAAATCGCGAGGAACAGTTTGCCAGTAATACCAGGCCGCCAGAGCTTCATGAGCTCCTCCTTTTGCGTCGCGCAATCACGACATTTTTGGTGGTGTCTTTCGGGACGCGAGCAAAAATCAGCGCGGGCAGGGCAATAACCACCGCCATACTGAAATACGTGTACATAAAGACGCTGTGGACTACGGCACTATCCGCCGTGAGTTGGTGATGCCCGTACATACCCAGCAACAATCCGGCGATGGTGACGCCGATACTCATCGAAAGCTGCATCACCATGGAGAGCATGCTGTTGCCGCCGCTTGCGAGATCGTCTGGTAAGTCTTTTAGCGTGAGCGTGTTCATTGACGAGAAGCGGGTGGAGTTCACCATGCCGAGCAGGAATAACACCACTGGCAACAAGTAGTACCAACCCAGTAGCGCTGTTGCCATAAACAGCAGGATGACCAGCGATAAACCGAGCGTGGTGGCGACCAAAACATTGCGGTAGCCAAAGCGGTTAACCACCTGCACCACGATGCGTTTCATCCCCATGCTGCCCAATACCATTGGGATCATCATTAGGCCCGCATGGAATGGTGAAAATCCGAGGCCGATTTGCAGAAATACCGGCGTCATAAATGGGATCATGCCGCTGCCGATACGGCCGCAAAAACTGCCCAATAGTCCGAGAGAGAAGGTTTTTGTCTTAAATAAATTGAGGTTGAACAGGGCGTTTTCATTGGCTTTGGCATGCCATAAGTAGAGCGTCATGGCCGCCGCACCTCCACCTACCAATAGCCATACGGTGGAAGGGGTGACGCCTAAACCTTTTGCGCCATCGAGCGCAATGGTCAGCGCCGCCATGCCAAACGCCAGAAGTACAAATCCCATCATGTCGAATTTGCGCGTTTGCATGGTGTAATTCGGCATTAGCGAAAGAGTGGCTATGGCTCCGATAATGCCCACCGGCAGGTTAATCAAAAAAATCCAGTGCCAGGAGGCATACTCCACCAGCACGCCGCCGAGAGCCGGGCCAAGCAATGGGCCGATTTGTCCCGGCAAAGTGACGAAGGTCATCGCCGCCATATATTGTTCGCGCGGGACGATTTTCATCACCGTTAAGCGGCCAACGGGCACCATCATCGCCCCGCCAATACCTTGCACGACACGCGCCATCACCAGTTCGTCGAGTGTTGAAGCTCGGGCGCATAAAAGTGAGCCGATAGTAAAAAGCACGATGGCGGTGAAGAAGATATTACGCACGCCGACGCGGTCCGCCAGCCAGCCGCTTGCGGGCAGCATCACCGCCACCGTTAGCACATACGACACGATAACCGAGTGCATATGCAGTGGGCTTTCCCCCAGGCTCGCTGCCATAGAGGGTAGGGCGGTGTTGACGATAGTGGTGTCGAGCGATTGCATAAAGAAGCCGAAGGCGACAATCCACAGTTGCCAGCGGACTTGCGCTGGAAGTTCAGTCATATATTCAATCCTTCAAAGAGGGTGGATGACGCCGGCGCTTATCCACCCTACAACGATGAGAGCAAGGTGTTGTAGGACGGCTAAGCGTAGCGTCACCCGCCTGCAATTACTGAAGTGGACTTACGCGCAAACCGCATCCGCAAACGGTCAAAGAACAGATACACCACCGGTGTGGTGTACAACGTCAGCAACTGGCTGACGACCAGGCCGCCTACGATGGTGATCCCGAGCGGCTGGCGCAGTTCCGCACCGTCTCCGCTGGTAAGCACCAATGGCAATGCACCGAACAGTGCGGCAAGTGTGGTCATCATTATCGGGCGGAAACGCAACAGGCAGGCCTGGAAAATCGCCTCTTCGGGTTGCAGGTTGCCGTTGCGCTGCGCGTCAATGGCGAAGTCCACCATCATGATGGCGTTTTTCTTCACAATGCCAATCAATAGCATGATGCCAATGAGTGCAATTAAGCTAAACGGCGCGCCAAATAACTCCAGTGCCAGCAACGCGCCAACCCCCGCAGAAGGCAGAGTGGAAAGGATTGTCAGCGGGTGAACATAGCTTTCATACAAAATCCCTAACACGATATAAACCGTAGCGATGGCGGCAATAATCAGCAAAATCTGGGATTTCATAGTGTCCTGGAATACCTGTGCGGTTCCGGCGTACATCCCGCGCACGGTTGAAGGCACGCCGAGCGCGGTCATGGTGCGGTCAATAGCCTCACTCGCTTCCGATAACGACACGCCAGTCGGCAAGTTAAAGGAAACGGTTGAGGCCGCTGATAAACCCTGATGATTCACCGCAAGCGGGGCGTTCGCCGGTTGCCATTTGGCAAAATAAGACAGCGGAATCGCTTTGCCTTCTTTATTCATTACAAACATCTGATCCAAAGCGCTGATGTCTTGTGTGTAGCGCGGGTCGACTTGCATCACCACTTTGTACTGGTTTAGCGGCTGATAAATGGTCGAAATCTGTCGCTGTCCAAAGGCGTTATTTAACAGGTTATTGGCATCCTGAACGCTTATTCCCAGCCGTGACATGGTTTCACGGTCATAAATCAGATCCATTTCCGCGCCGTTATTCTGGCTGTCAGAGTTGACATCCGCGAGCTGTGGCAATTTGGCTAGCGCCTGGCGGATTTTCGGCTCCCAGGTGCGCAGGTCGGCCAAATTATCTGACAGCAGCGTGTACTGGTAACTGGCATTGGCCTGGCGTCCGCCGACACGAATATCCTGCACGGCCATTAAGAACAGGCTCGCACCGGGTTCTTTTGCCAGTGATTTACGGAGGCGGTCGATAACCTGTTGCGCCGTCTCTTTACGTTCTGAAAGCGGCTTCAATGAGATAAACATCATGCCGCTGTTTACCCGTGAACCACCGGTAAAACCCGTCACATTATCCACAGCCGGATCATTGCGGACGATTTTCATAAAGTCCTGTAACTTCCCACGCATCGCCTGGAATGAAATGCTTTGGTCGGCCTGAATGTTGCCCATCAAGCGCCCCGTATCTTGCTCCGGGAAGAATGTCTTCGGAATTGCGATATATAACCAGACATTCAGTGCGATGGTTGCCAACAGCACAACACACACCAATTTCGTATGGTTTAGCACCCATTTCAGCGAACGCCCATAGCCTTGTTGCATTGCGACCAGTACGCGACCAAATCCGCGATTGCGGGTCGGGGTATGCTGCGGTTTATTCTTTAACAGCCAGCCACACATCATCGGCGTAAGCGTAATCGACACCACCAGTGAGATACCGATGGCGACCGAAAGCGTGACGGCAAATTCTTTAAACAGCCGCCCCGGTAACCCGCCCATTAATAGCAACGGCAGGAACACGGCGACTAACGACAGGCTCATCGACAGCACGGTAAAACCGACTTCGCGTACGCCCTGAAGTGCGGCCTGCAATGGTTTCACGCCCGCTTCGAGATGGCGGGAAATATTCTCCAGCACAACTATTGCATCATCCACCACAAAACCGGTGGCGATGGTTAGCGCCATCAGCGACAGGTTATTGAGGCTAAAGCCGCATAGATACATAGCGATGAAGGTGCCGATGAGCGACACCGGAACTGCGACCGCGGGTATTAGTGTTGCGCGCCCGGAGCGCAGGAACAGGAACACCACCAGAATCACAAGTGCGACTGAGATAACCAATGATTGCTCGACTTCAGCAAGAGAGGCACGAATAGTTGGCGAGCGATCCTGGGCAATTTGCAAATCGATTGACGCCGGAATAGTTTCCCGCAACTCAGGGAGTTTTGCCCGGATCCTGTCAACCGTCTCGATGATGTTCGCTTCCTGGGATTTACGAATCATCAGCAAAATCGCGGGCTTTGCGTTGGTCATCCCGGCGTTACGCACGTCCTGTACTGAATCGGTGACGTTAGCGACATCACTCAGTTGTACCGCACCACCATTGTTGTAGTGAATGATTAACGGCTTATATTCCGCAGCGGTTTTCAGTTCATCGTTAGTCTGCAATTGCCAGCGTTTAGCGCTATCTTCCACAGCACCTTGCGGGCGGCGCACGTTGGCATTGTTGATAGCGGTGCGGACGGCATCGAGCGAAACGCCCTGGTTGAATAGTGCTTGTGGGTTGAGATCTACGCGCACAGCAGGCAATGAGCTGCCGCCGACATCCACATCACCCACACCATCAATCTGGGCGACGGTTTGTGCCAGTTGTGTGGAGGCGAAATCGTAGAGTTGGCCTTGGGAAAACGTATCGGAAGTCAGCGTCAGGATCATGATTGGTGCATCTGACGGATTTGCTTTGCGATAGGTCGGGCGGCTTGGCATTCCGCTTGGTAGCAGGCTTTGTGCGGCGTTTATCGCGGCTTGCACATCACGCGCAGCACCGTTGATATCGCGATCAAAGGTAAATTCCAGAATGATGCGCGTGCTGCCAAGTGAACTCGATGAGGTCATCTCATTCACGCCAGCAATGCGCCCCAGTGCCCGTTCAAGTGGCGTTGCGACCGATGATGCCATGGTTTCAGGTGAGGCACCTGGCAGTGACGCGCTGACCATAATGACCGGAAAATCCACCTGTGGCAGCGGGGCCACAGGCAGCAGGCGGAAGCCTAACACGCCACACAATGTGATGGCGGCGGTCAGCAGAATGGTGGCGACAGGCCGGTAGATGAACAGTGCGAAGAATTTCACAGCACTTCCTCATCACGACGGCCAAAGCGGCGGCGCACCGCATGCGACAGATTATCAAACAGCAGATAGATAACTGGTGTGGTGAACAGCGTTAATACCTGGCTCACCAGCAGACCACCGACCATGCCAATCCCTAGCGGGCGGCGCAGTTCTGCACCCACACCAGTTGAGAGCATCAACGGCAGCGCACCGAGCAGGGCGGCAAGGGTCGTCATCAGAATTGGACGGAAACGCAGTAAACAGGCCTGGTAAATCGCATCGTACGGTTTCATGCCTTGCTCACGCTCCGCCGCAAGGGCGAAGTCGATCATCATGATGGCGTTTTTCTTCACGATGCCGATAAGCAAAATGATGCCGATGATGGCAATCACATCCAGCTCGGCTCCCGCCAGCATCAGCGCGAGCAATGCGCCTACGCCCGCAGTCGGCAGTGTCGAGAGGATAGTTATTGGATGAATAAAGCTTTCATATAACACGCCAAGCACGATATACATCGCCACCACTGAGGCCACGATTAGCCAGATGGTGCTGCCTAACGCTGCCTGGAAGGCGAGGGTGCTGCCCTGGAACTGAGTGGTGATATCAGCAGGCATGGCGAGATCTTTTTCCGCCGAGGTAATCGCTTTAACCGCATCTTCCAGCGAATGGTCGTGGGTGACGTTAAACGAGAAGGTACTCGACGGGAACTGGTCGAGGTGGTTTATCGTCAACGGGGCAAAACGCTGCTCGATTTTGGCAATGCTACTTAACGGCACGCTACCGCCATCGGTGCTGGCAAGGCGAATATTATCCAGCCCACTCAGGCCTGGTGTGGTACTGGTGTCGTGTTCAAGCACCACGCGATATTGATTGGCCTGAGTATAAATAGTGGAAATCAGGCGCTGACCAAATGCGTTATAGAGCGCGTTATCGACATCTGACATGGAAATACCAAGACGGCTGGCGCTGGCCCGGTCAACATTGACATAGGCCACAAGCCCCTGATCCTGCCAGTCGCTGCTGACATCAGCCAGTTGTGGCAATGCCCGCAGTTTTTCGGTTAATTGCGGCACCCAGGTGCTGAGCTCGTCAAGTGAGGTTGCCTGCAAGGTGAATTGATACTGCGTACGGCTAACCGTGGTATCGATGGTCAAATCTTGCACCGGTTGCAGGTAAAGCTCGACCCCCGGCACTTTTGCCACGTTAGCTTGCAGGCGCTCAATCACCACCGGAATGCGGTCGTCACGGTCGCTCAATGGTTTGAGGTTAATTTGCAAACGCGCGCTGTTCAGCGATGGGTTGGTACCATCCACGCCAATAAATGAAGTCAGGCTTTCGACCGCAGGATCTTTCATTATCACGTCTGCAACCTGCTGCTGGCGCTGCGCCATGCTGGCGAAGGAGACAGATTGCGGTGCCTGTAAGGTGCCCTGAATAATGCCGTTATCCTGAATCGGGAAGAAGCCTTTCGGGATGAAAATCCACAGTACAACGGTGAGCGCCAGGGTGCCAAAAGCCACACCCAACGTTAACCAAGGGTGGTTTAAAACTCGGGTTAACATGCGCCCGTATCCGGCAATGACGCGATCGAAAAAGCGCTCACTGGCACGAGAGAAACGGTTCTGTTTGCGCAGTGATTCATGGCTTAACATTCGTGCGCACATCATTGGTGTAAGCGTCAGCGACACCACCGCAGAGATCAGAATCGCAATAGCCAGCGTGACGGCAAATTCCCGGAACAAACGGCCTACAATATCGCCCATAAACAGCAGTGGGATCAGTACTGCGATAAGCGAAAATGTCAGGGAAATAATGGTGAACCCAATTTCACCGGCACCCTTCAGCGATGCGGCGAGCGGTTTTTCACCTTTTTCGATATAACGCGAGATGTTTTCGATAACCACAATCGCATCATCAACCACAAAACCGGTAGCGATGGTTAACGCCATTAGTGTCAGGTTGTTGATTGAGAAGTCGAGAAACACCATTACCGCAAAAGTCCCGATCAACGACAGTGGCACTGCAACTGCCGGGATAATTGTCGCCGGAACATTGCGCAGAAACAGGTAGATAATCATGACGACCAGCGCGATGGCGAGCATCAGCTCATGCTGAGTGTCGGTAACGGAGGCGCGGATGTTGGTAGTGCGGTCGCTGAGCAGTTTGACTTCAACCGATTTCGGCAGGCTTTTGGTTAGCGCGGGCAACATCGCACGAATGCTGTCGGCGGTGTCGATAATATTCGCCCCCGGCTGGCGCTGCACGTTCATTACTATCGCCGGTTGCTTGTTCGCCCACGCGCCAAGCCAGGTGTTTTCTGCCCCTTGCTCAACGGTTGCCACATCACCAAGACGAATTGGCGCACCGTTCTGATAAGCAATTATCAGGTTGCGATACTCTTCGGCCGACTGCATTTGGTCGTTTGCAGACAATGTGACGGCTCGTTCCGGGCCATCAAGGCTGCCTTTTGCTGAGTTAACGTTGGCGCTGGTAATTGCTGTGCGCACGGTTTCGCTGGTTAAACCCAGTGCGGCAATCGCCGGGGCGTTAAGTTTCACGCGCACGGCAGGGCGCTGGCCGCCGGAAAGCGTCACCAGGCCGACACCTGAAACCTGGGAAATTTTCTGTGCGACTCGTGTTTCCACCATGTCTTCGACTTGCGTCATCGGCATGGCCGTTGAGGTGACAGCGAGAGTCATAATTGGCGGATCTGCCGGGTTTACTTTGCTGTAGACCGGTGGGTTCGGCAGGTCGGTTGGCAGCAGGTTAGTAGCGGCGTTAATCGCGGCCTGTACTTCCTGCTCGGCAACATCAAGCGGTAATGTGAGTTGGAATTGCAACGTTACAACTGATGCGCCACCCGCACTTTGTGAAGACATCTGTTTGAGGCCCGACATCTGGCCAAACTGACGCTCAAGAGGCGCGGTAATTGCTGATGTCACGACATCCGGGCTGGCTCCAGGATAGAGCGTTACCACCTGAATTGTTGGGTAATCCACTTCCGGTAATGCAGAGACAGGTAAGAAGCGATAGCCAATAATCCCGGCCAGCAAAATGGCCACCATCAAAAGTGTGGTGGCAACTGGCCGCAGGATAAACAGGCGCGACGGGCCACCTGTGGAGCTTGGTGGTAACACCTGCATCAGGAGGTCGCTCCGTTACGTTTGTGTTTTGGCGCGGCTTCGCTGTTGCTCTGCGGAGAATTTGCTTTCGCTGATTGTGCCTCGACCACTTCTACTTTCGCCCCTTCTGTCAGACGATCAATTCCATCTGTTACCACTCGCTCTCCTGCAGAAAGGCCCGCAGTGATAACGACTTTCTGACTATCCTGAATGCCGGTTGTCACCAGATGTTTACTGACTTTATCTTCGCTATTAAGCACCCAGACAAAGCTGCCTTCATTGCCCATTTGTACCGCAGCAGTGGGAACAACCACGGCATTTTGCTGGGTATCCACCAGCATACGTGCATTCACGAACTGGTTTGGAAACAGTGCATCGTCTTCATTATTAAAGCGGGCTTTGAGTTTGATGGTGCCAGTGGTGACATCAATCTGGTTATCCAGACTCAACAGTGAACCGCTGCTGAGTTTTTGCTTATTAGTACGATCCCAGGCTTCGACACTCAGCGTTGCTCCTGCCTTTTGCGCTTTAACCACGGTGGCAATGTCACCTTCAGGCAGGGTAAAGATCAGGTCGATAGGATGTGTTTGGGTCAACACGACAATTCCGGCGGTATCGCTGCTGGAAATCTGATTGCCGACATCAACCTGTTTTAACCCAACACGGCCATCAATCGGGGCCGTGATACGGCTCCAGTCGAGCTGCAACTGAGCGCTGGCAACGGCGGCTTCGTCAGTTTTAATCGTGCCGACAGATTCATTGACTAACGCTTGTTGCGCATCTAATTCCTGACGTGACACGAGATTGGTTTTGACCAGTTGCTGATAACGGGCCAGGTCACGACGCGCATTGGCAAGCGTTGCCTGATCTTTTGCCAACTGCCCCTGCGCCTGGGCAAGGGTGATTTTGAACTGGCTTGGGTCGATTTCTGCCAGTAAATCACCTGCTTTTACCTGCTGCCCTTCCTGGAAGTGAATCGCCAGTAATTGCCCATCCACACGGCTGCGCACCGTAACGGTATTCGCGGCAGTAATGGTGCCAAGACCTGTGAGATAACGCGGTACAGCTTCAATGGTCGCCGTTGCGGCCTGAACCGGCGCTAATGCACCGCCGCGCATCCCCTGGCGATTGCCTGGATGGCGCTGCTGAGTTGATTGCGAACCTGCGGTGTCGTTACCTGTACTCGAATGGCGCCAGTAAAAAACGGTGGCGATAACGACAATGACTGCTGCTGCAATCCATATCCAACGTGCGGTGAATGTGCCTTTCATAGATATACGTCTTCTCTTCCTGAAACGATTATCCCCGTCATACTCAGGGGTTAGGCCTAATGATACTAGTGTAGTGAGTGAAGGCGGCGGAAAAATGGAGGAAATATGAAGTACTGTATGGATAAGTCTTAGATGGCGGTTTTTTACGAGATGCTTCGTACGATGGTGGTCAGATAGTCGCCTGCCTATAAATACAATTGGCAGATGTGCGGTGAGGACAATGAAATAAACCTGGAACGTTATATATTTAAAAAGCCGCAGTTTTCCCTGCGGCTTTTTAGATTAATCGCGGAACACCACATCAGCCCAACGAGCAAGCCCCGCAGTGACGGAACCGAAATCATCGCCTCCGGCCAGTGGGATGCCCGGCAATTGCTGAGCTAATGCATGTTTCAGCAACGGTGAGCGAGCACTACCACCAGTGAGATAAATCACATCCGGTTTCACGGCACTGTTTTCCAGCGCAAGCGTGACTTGCTCGAGAATACGTTGCAGCGGCTGACTGATTGCGCTTTCCAGATCCGGTTGAGTAATTTCGCAGCCCAGTTCTTTACTGATAAACGGCAGCATGGTGGCGACTTGCTTACTATCAGACAGCGCGATTTTACTCTCTTCCGCAGCACGTACCAGGCGATAGCTAAGACGCTGGCGCCAGACCTTTTGCAGGAAGGCCACTTTTTCAGGTTCCCGCGAATCACGCACCAGTTCGTTAAGCATGCGGCCATTGGCGCTGCTGTAAAAATCATTTTGCGCTGGGACGTCGTTTATCGCGACCGCGTTCCACCACGGCAATACCGGCAAGGCGATACCTTTTTCGGTTTGCCCGCCCATACCGAGTAATGGGGAAAGCTGTTTAAACGCCAGCATAATATCCAGATCGTTACCGCCAACGCGGCAACCGCTGTGACCTAATAGGCTCTGTTCGCGATCACGACGAGCACGCCATTGTGGCCCCATCAGCAATACTGAGCAGTCAGTCGTACCACCGCCGATATCGACGACTAAAACCTGTTTTTCTTCGTTTAATGTGGCTTCAAAATCAAGTCCTGCCGCAACGGGCTCAAACTGAAACACCACATCTTTAAAGCCTGCCCGATGAGCTGCGCGGTCAAGGATCCCTTGAGCCTGCTGGTTTGCTTCATCACCACCTAAACCCTGGAAGTTAATCGGGCGGCCGATCACGGCCTGGGTAATTGGCTCGGCAACCTGGCTTTGTGCCTGATTACGAATATGTAGCATCATGGCGCAGACTAAATCTTCGAACAGAGCGACTTGCTGAGGTTTCAGGCCCGTAGCACCGAGGAAGGATTTTGGTGATTTAACGAAGTAAACTTCTTCCGGGTCTTCCATATACTGGCGCAGGGAACTCAAGCCAAATTGCACACTGTTGGGCAAGACATCGATATCTTCATCACGATTAAAGGATACCGCGCGGCGCAGCAATGCCTGGGTTTCAGCACCCGTTGCAGGAACCTCGTGATGGCGATAAAGCCACTCACTCACTGATTCACGCGTCGGAGCGCATAACATTGACGGAAGCAGTTTTGAGCCGTTCTCCATCTCCAGCGCCTGTGGAACGCCGTCACGCATCACTGCTACGGAGCAGTTTGCAGTACCATAATCGAAGCCTATAAATTGCATATAATCCCCATGCCGGTGAAGAAGGGGGGCGACTTTAGCGGAATGTGAAGCATCGGGCAACTGAATATCAAAGCAAGGCATTATTAGCGGCGTACACCTATGCTATTGCGATAGTTAATGACAGGAAGAGACAATGTATCAACTGGAGTACAACTCACCTTACGACTGGAAGTGGATGTTTGGTTTCCTGGCAGGAAGAGCGGTCGCGAGCATTGAAGTTGTAAGCGAAGCACGTTATTGCCGTAGTTTTGCTCTGGGGCAGCATCAGGGGTTATTAACACTCGAACCTGACGAAGCGGCCTGCAAACTCAACGTGACGTTGAGTGCGGGTTTGCAGCCCGTCGCTAACGAGGTTTTGCAGCGAATAAAGCAACTGCTGGATCTTGATTGCCAACCACAGATGATTCTTGAAAGTCTTGGGGATTTAGCAACTACACGTCCAGGCCTTCGTTTGCCAGGCTGCATGGACACCTTCGAGCAGTCTGTTCGCGCGATTTTAGGGCAACTGGTGAGTGTGGCAATGGCGGCAAAACTGACCAGTAAACTGGCGCAGACTTTTGGTGAACCGCTGGTGGATTTTCCTGAGTGGCGAGTTTTCCCCACCCCAGAACGACTGGCATCTTTGAGCCCTGAACAGCTAAAGCCACTTGGTATGCCCTTAAAACGTGGCGCTGCGATCATTCATCTGGCGCAACTAATGGTAAAAGGCGAGTTTCCGCTCCATGCCCCTGCAGATATTGAGCAAGGTGTGAAAACGCTCATCACATATCCAGGGATTGGTCGCTGGACAGCAAACTACATTGCTTTGCGTGGCTGGCAGGCAAATGATGTTTTCTTACCAGACGATTATCTGATTAAGCAACGATTCCCTGGTATGACGCCAACTAAAATTCGCCGTTACGCCGAACGCTGGAAACCCTGGCGCTCCTATGCGTTATTGCATATTTGGTACAGTGATGGCTGGGTGCCTGGTAATTAATAGCGAATCAGTTAATCGCGAAATAACTGGTGTTCAGCAGTATTTCCAGCGGCGTTGGTTGGGTCACTGTTTCACCGAAAATAAGGTCGATGCCAATTCCTGACAGCGTATCCATCACCATTGGCATATCTGCAGGCCCTGCTATCGTTTGCAACGACTGACGCTGTGCGTGGCCATGAATAATGGTTACCATCATTTCATCCATCAGGTTGTTGTGAACATGACTAATCAGGTCTTCATCCACAATGATGTAGCTGAAGCATTGGCGTGAAACGTGTTTAAAGATATCCAGGTCTCGGCCGACGTGGCTTAGGATCAACTGGCATCCACTATCGCGCAGCCTTTTCAGGTTACTGTCTATCTTCTCATCATCACTTTGCAACACTTCGCAATTGACCATCAGGTGCAACAGTCGAGCAGGTAGTGGGCTGCGGGATAAGCCTCTTAATAGCTCGTCGACAACTTTATCATTCGCGAGACTCGAGGAAGAAACAGGAAGCGCTATACCAAAGCCTTTGCTGGCTACTTGTTGAGAAAACTTGCTGAAGAATTCGTTAAAAACCCTCAGATCGAGAGCGCATTGTAGCTCTTTGTCGGTAACGGCTGCGCGGAACGGGGATTCATCAATCACGACATCATCACTTCCCCAGAAGCGTAATGACACAACATAGAAACTGGTTGATTCGGGAACGCGTGGTGGGGCAACACCCCTGGCTACCATCAGGATTGGGTTCTCGTTAATGATGCGCTTTTGTTCATCCATGGTCATATGTTGGTCTTCTTTGCGAATCTCATGCTGAGAAGGCTCAAAGACGGTCACACGACCCCGGCCACCATTTTTCGAGGCATAACAGGCGATATCGGCCTGAGAAAGCACTTCAGAGGCTAATCTGTTATCGGCATCAATTTGGGTTATCCCCGCACTGGCGCCAATGCGGTGCAAACGCCCATTCCACGTAAATTGATAGTCGTTAATACTTTGGATTATACGTTCAGAAATATGGCGCGCATTGTCAGAAGAGCAATCCGGGAGTAGCAAACCAAACTCATCGCCGCCCAGACGAGCCAGGAAATCACCAGTACGTAACATACTTAGCATCAAAGAAGAGAGCTCGCGCAGCAGCGCATCGCCTGCCGCGTGTCCTGCGGTATCGTTCACTGCTTTGAAGCGATCGAGGTCGATAAACACGAGCGCATGGCGCTGGCGGTTTTCTCCGGCACTTTGCAATAACCGTTTGAGATGGTTTTCGAAACTGACGCGGTTTGCCAGGTGGGTCAGGCCATCATGTGAGGCGCTGTAACTCAGCTGTTTAAGCATTTTACGCGATTCGGTGACATCCTGAATGACCAGAACCGAACCGATGCTTTGCCCGTCCAGCGTTGTTAGCGGAGTGATGCTGTAATGGATATCGTAGCTGCCGCCATTGCGGCAATGGAGAACGACATCGTGCTCAATGGTCGTTCGCGCATAATCGCCGCTATGAATATTCTCCATCACCGGGCCGGTATCGCCAAAAGTGATGTGCAGAATGGTCAGAATATGTTGACCGATTGCCTGTTGCTGTGGCCAACCGCTGAGCTTCTCGGCAATAGGGTTCATAAAGGTGATATTCATATCTACATCGGTACAAATGACCGCTTCACCTATCGAGTCCAGCGTGATGTGCAGACGCTCTTTTTCCTGATACAGCGCTTCGTTCAGTTGTTTAACTTCCGTCATATCTATGTTGATGCCAAGCAGGCGCTCAACATCGCCGTTTTTATTCAACACCCGGTTTGCGAGTGAGCGAATATGGCGGATGCCTTCTTTGACATGAATACGATATTCCATCTTGAACGGCACTCGAGCCTGCAAAGCATCGCGAACTGTTTTCTCAGCCAGTGGCGCATCATCGGCGACGATGCATTCAAGCCACAGAGCATAAGTGGGTTTCACATGCGCCGGAACTTCATAGAGATCAAACATACGTTTGTCCCAACTGATGATGTCGCTGACAAGATCCCATTCCCAGATGCCAATGCCACCTGCTTCATTGGCAAGAGTAATGCGCTCCATCAAGCGTTTATTCACCCACTCGGTATGCTTGAGATCATTAATATCTTCAATTTGCGCGATTAAATAGAGCGGTGTGCCGTCGATATCCCGCACGATAGAGACCGCCAGCAATGCCCATACGACATCGCCTTTACTGGTGTAGTAACGTTTTTCCATCGAGTAACTGTTGATACTTCCGCTCACCAGCATATTGAGTTGCTGTAAATCAGCGTGTAAATCTTCCGGATGCGTTATCTGCTGGAATGTCAGTGAACGCAGTTGTTCGGCGCTATACCCGAGGAATTTGCAAAGCGATTTATTGACCTGCAACCATTGCCCATCGGTTGATACCAACGCCATACCAATGGCTGAATACTCCATCGCGTTACGGAAACGCGCTTCGCTTTCGGTGATGTGTTTACGCTCCTCGCGAAACGAATACATCACCATTGTCATCACATTTGCTGGTAATAAAATCATCAAGAACGGTAGCCAGGGGGCATTATTCATGATGTCCGTGTGCGGTTGCATGTCGATCGTGCTATTGGTTGCCATCATTAAAGAGACAACCATTAATGTGGCCAGGAAAATAACAAAAGCTTCCAGACGCGGCAGGCGAATAGCACTCCACATCAGAAAGACAATAATAAAGGTAAATGGCCACGGCATATAACGCAGAGCAAGATAGCTAAGTGTCAGGGTGATAACAAAAGTGAATATTGTTTCTAATAATAGTTTCGGATTTTTATGGCGTAATAAATAGCTTGGTTTAAACAACAATGCTGTTGGAACTAACGCCAACGTACCGATAGTTTCGGATAAGACCCAAACGAAGAAAGTTTTAGCAATGTTTCCGCCATCGGGACCCGCAAGCCAAACGGCTAGCACACCGCCAATAAGAGGGGGAACTATTGCACTGCATATCACCAGGCGAACCCAATTATTGAGGTTTTGCAATGGGTTAATTTGTGGGAGGAAACGCCGCATTAACGATGCACCAAGCAATGCCTCGATAATATTTATAAGGGTATAGCCGAGATTAATCTCATGTATGGGCTGCAAAATAGCAGAAGCGCACAAACTTCCGAGAGCACATACCACAATGATCATTGGCCATTGACGGACTGGATTACGGAATAAAGCCACCATCATGATGGATGTTGGGAACCAAAGCGGTGCTAAGACAGTACCGACCAAAGATAATTCCAGGGAGTACAAGGTGAATATAAAGCTTAAAAACCCCAACCCCGCAGGCAAAATGAAGGAAGGCATTGCGATTAACTCTTTTGTGCTTTGTTTGATCATTACCGCAAATCCGTTAAGGCGTGCCGCCAGGTGCCATGCCCGGATGCAAATAAAAAGATAAGTTTCGGTTTTATGCTAGTACAAACAATTTACAATTCCTATGCAGGTCGGTCATAATTTAACATCAAGAAGTCATAAAAAGTGTTATTTGACATACTTATTTTTACCATCCGGTAATAACCATTCTTTTTAGATGGCTATCCGTTGACTCCCATATCCCTGTTACCTGTCAGTTAAAATCACCCATGCGTGTGCATTACTCTGGTATCAGCGGGCGGTTCTCCCTATAATTGCCGCGTTTGACGTCTTTTGCGTCGCCCTTCCTCAACATTTAAGTCAACAAGGCTCGTTACAACATGACTGACAAGTCCCATCAATGCGTCATCATCGGGATAGCCGGTGCGTCGGCTTCAGGAAAAAGTCTTATTGCCAGCACACTGTATCGCGAACTGCGCGATCAAGTTGGTGATGAACACATTGGTGTTATTCCAGAAGACAGTTACTACAAAGACCAAAGCCATCTTTCGATGGAAGAACGAGTTAAGACCAACTACGACCATCCAAACGCGATGGATCACAACTTGCTATTTCAACACTTACAAATGCTCAAATCAGGCAATCCTATTGAGCTGCCTGTCTACAGCTATGTTGAACATACCCGTACCGGTAACACGGTTCACTTAATGCCGAAGAAAGTCATCATTCTGGAAGGGATTTTGTTGCTGACGGATGCTCGTTTGCGCGAAGAGATGAACTTCTCCATTTTTGTTGATACGCCGCTGGATATTTGCCTGATGCGCCGTATGAAACGCGATGTTAACGAACGTGGCCGTTCAATGGACTCTGTGATGGCCCAGTATCAGAAAACCGTTCGTCCAATGTTTTTACAATTCATCGAACCTTCCAAGCAGTATGCCGATATTATCGTGCCGCGCGGGGGTAAAAACCGTATCGCCATTGATATCCTCAAGGCAAAAATCAGCCAGTTCTTTGAATAATCTTCAGGCATAACAGCCTTTCGCGGACGAGTTCTACTTATTCGCTCGCAAAAACGTAATGTAATCCCGGTATTTACCCTTCGTAGCGTGGCTATCTTAGCCCCGCTGTGGCAGGGTAAACAAAACTGAGCTTGAGATAAGGAGCATCACTGATGCGTTTGTGTGACCGCGATATAGAAGCCTGGCTCGATGATGGGCGCTTAACGATTACCCCTCGTCCGCCAGTTGAACGCATTAGCGGTGCTACTGTCGATGTGCGTTTGGGGAACAAATTCCGCACCTTCAGTGGTCATACTGCACCGTTTATAGATTTGAGCGGTCCAAAAGATGAAGTGAGCGAGGCGTTAGAACGCGTCATGAGCGACGAAATCGTCCTCAATGAAGGCGAAGCATTCTATTTGCACCCAGGCGAACTGGCTTTAGCGGTAACGCTTGAGTCTGTAACGATACCCGCTGATTTAGTCGGCTGGTTAGACGGTCGTTCATCTTTGGCGCGTTTGGGTCTAATGGTCCATGTCACTGCACACCGTATCGATCCTGGCTGGCATGGCTGCATCGTTCTGGAGTTCTATAATTCCGGTAAGCTGCCATTAGCCTTGCGTCCTGGTATGATGATTGGTGCTTTGAGTTTTGAACCGCTTTCAGGCCCTGCCGCACGCCCTTACAACAGTCGCCAGGACGCAAAGTATCGCGATCAGCAAGGGGCTGTGGCGAGTCGTATTGATAAGGACTGAGTTGCCATCTGTATGGGGATTGTATGAGACGATTACTTACCACGCTGATGATTTTGCTGGTTGTACTGGTTGCCGGCCTTTCTGCGTTGGTGTTATTGGTTAACCCCAATGATTTTCGTGCATATATGGTGCGCCAGGTTGAGGCTCGCAGTGGTTATCAACTGGCCTTAGACGGGCCGCTGCGTTGGCACGTCTGGCCACAACTTAGTATTTTATCAGGGCGTATGTCATTAACCGCACCAGGTGCTAGTCAGCCCCTGGTGCGTGCCGACAATATGCGCCTGGATGTTGCCTTATTACCTCTGCTTTCTCACCAGCTTAAGGTTCACCAGGTGATGTTGAAAGGTGCAGTAATTCAACTCACTCCCCAGACAGAAGAGCGCCGTGCGAAAGATGCCCCTGTCGGGCCTTCGGCTCCTACGCCTCCATCAGATGAAGACAGTGGCTGGTCTTTTGACATAGCTAAACTCAAAGTTGCCGACAGTGTGCTGGTTTTCCAGCATGTTAATGACGAACAAATTACGGTGCGCAATATCAATCTGCAAATGGAGCAGAATGAGCGAAAACAAGCGCACATTGAACTGAGCAGCCGTATTAATCGCGACCAACGTGATCTGACCTTTTCATTGGTAGCCGATCTTGATGCCAGCAATTATCCACAGCAACTCAGTGCCAATATCTCCAAACTCGATTACGAAATTCAAGGTGCCGATCTTCCAGCTAAAGGGATTACGGGCAGCGGAACCTTTGCGGCTCGCTGGCTTGAGCCACAGCGCCGTCTTGAACTTAATCAACTGCAACTGACTGCCAATGACAGCGATTTGCAAGGCAACGCCAGTGCTGTGCTGGAAGACAAAACTCAATGGGTCATCGATTTACGTTCAGGTAAATTGAATCTCGATGGATTGGTTGCTGGCAATTCAGTGACCAATATCAATGTGCAGCAGCAGGCGCAGCAACAAAGTGCCCTACCGCGTCCGATCATTGCTTCAGGTGGCGAAGAGACCAACTACCAGAGTCTGCGCGATTTTACTGCCCAGGTTAATATTGCCGCGTCCAGTGTGGTGTGGCGAGGGCTGGATTTCACTGATGTTCAAGGGGCTATAACCAACAATTACGGCTTACTGACGGTTTCTGAACTGATGGGGAAATTTGGCAAAGGTAGTATGTCATTCCCTGGCGAACTTGATGCGCGCAAGAGTCAGCCGCAACTTTCATTCAGCCCAAAAGTTGAAAACATAGAAATTGAGCCGATTCTGACTGCGTTTAACTACCCAATTGCGTTGTCTGGGTTGCTTTCAATGGAAGGGGAGTTTACCGGTGACATACTCAGCGCCGAAGCGTTTCGCCGTAGCTGGCAAGGGGATGCGAACATCACGATGCTACATACCACAATGCAGGGTATGAACTTCCAACAGTTGATTCAGCAAGCGGTTACCCGTAGCAATGATGATGTCCAGGCCCAGGAAAATTATGACAATGTCACCATGTTGGATAATTTCTCAGCGCAAGCAAATCTCAACAACGGTGAGTTATCGCTCAAGAAAATGGTGGGTGAATCTTCCATGTTGGCGCTGACAGGTTCGGGGACTCTTGATCTTGTTAAGCAGCAGTGCGATACCCGCTTTGATGTCACGGTCGTTGACGGCTGGAAAGGGGATAGTAAGTTGGTTGAGGTGCTGAAAACCACCCCGATTCCACTACGAGTTTATGGGCCATGGCAGAAGTTGAATTACTCTTTGCAAGTGGACCAGGTACTGCGTAAACAGTTGCAGAGTGAAGCGAAACGTCGCCTGAATGATTGGCTAGACAAGCATAAAGACAGCAGCAAAGCGAAAGACGTTAAAGATCTTCTGGATAAGCTTTAGTCACTTCAAACGTCGGATGTCGCAGCGACATCCGACTTTAATTTAAATCACACCTCAAAATCCATCTCATCGTCGCGGGTCTTCGGGACAATTTGCACCTTCTGTACGCGATGGCTTTCTACTTGCAGTGTCCGCAACAGAAAATCCCCCACCTGAACAGCTTCTCCTGTTACCGGAATATGTTGCAACGCCTCCATCAGTAGCCCTGCAATCGTATGGTAGTTGCGTTTATCATCCAGCGGTAATGGCACATACTGGACCAAATCTTCCAGCGGCATATGGCCGTTTGCCGTCCATGTCCCATCAGGGTTTTTCTGAATATCATGGCGCGCATCTATCTCTTCAGCTTCATTCGGCAAATTACCAGCAATGGTTTCCATCACGTCACTCAACGTCACTACACCTTCTACCGAACCAAACTCATCAACCACAAAGGCAAAGTGTGTTCTGGCGTTGCGGAACTGCTCGAGTGCCGCCAATAAAGGCAGTGTTTCCGGGAAGATAAGCGGTTGTCGTATCAAAACCTCAAGATTAAGCGGTTCACCTTTTAATGATTGCTGAAGTAAATCAATGATGTGCACAACACCCAGAATTTCGTCACTATCGCCAGTTATTACCACGCGGGTATGCTGGTTCTTATCAAGCAAGGCACGTATTTGTTCTTCCGGGTCAGCGAGTTTGATGTGTTCGACATCATGACGTGAGGTCATAATGCTGCTCACCGTGCGTTGGTTGAGATTTAGCACGCGTTCAATCATCAGACGTTCTTGCGGCTCAAATATTTCATCTTGTCGGGTGTGGTCAGCAATCAGCGATGCGGTTTGAGCATCCAGTTCAGCCTCTTCCTTCTTACCATTCAATAAACGCAGCACGGCTTCTGCTGTGCGTTGGCGTAACGATTGATCGGCGGATAAGAAGCGACGACGGTTGAATATTGCCAGCTGGTTTAAACTTTCAATCATTACCGAGAACCCGATAGCGGCATATAAATAGCCTTTCGGAATATGGTAACCAAAACCGTCTGCGACCAGACTAAAGCCTATCATCAGCAGGAAACTCAGGCAGAGAATCACAATGGTAGGGTGGTTGTTCACAAAGCGCGTTAAGGCTTTGCTGGCGAGTAGCATCAGGCAAATTGCGATAATCACCGCTGCCATCATCACTGGCAGATGGTCGACCATACCCACCGCAGTAATCACCGAGTCGAGAGAAAACACCGCATCCAGAATGACGATTTGTGCGACCACCGGCCAGAATTTTGCACCCCGCCGCTGCGTGTGAGTTTCACTATCTTTACCCTCCAGCCGCTCATTGAGCTCAACGGTCGCCTTAAATAGCAGAAACAGCCCACCAAATAGCATGATCAGATCACGGGCGCTAAAACCAAGTTCACCCACTCTGAAAAGTGGCCGTGTTAACGTGACCAGCCATGAAATGGAGGCCAGCAATAGCAAGCGCATCAACATGGCAAGAATGAGCCCGGTCACGCGTGCTTTGTCGCGTTGGGATGGGGGGAGTTTTTCGGCAAGGATAGCGATAAACACCAGGTTATCGATACCGAGGACCAGTTCAATAACTACCAGCGTTATCAGACCTGCCCAGATAGATGGATCGGCAATCCATTCCATATTCTTTTATACCCTTAGTATTTCAAGCCAGCGGATTCGTTAGTTTGCTGCCTTCTCAGAACTTGAAATCTTTTGGGCATAGCACCTCTTGTTAGATGACAAATGTCACAATGAAATAATGGATAATCACTCGTGAAATTGCAATATCATGGCCAGGGATAAATCTCCTTCATCTTAAATACCAGGCATATCCCGCTTAATCCCACTTAATAACCATGGTAAATAGTTAATGGTTTTGTGAAATATCGGCCTGGTATTCTTTATTATATTTAATTTCACATGAGATATATCTGTATATCTCATTGTGACTTATCACTTATTAATATTCTGTCAATATAAAGAAATTCCTAATCGCATGTAAATGTGGCGTTAATATTATTCTTAAAAGTCCCTGTGTCGTTCTGTGGAACCTTGCCTGATATAGGGTTAGCTGCAACAATCGATATCGGTGTCTGATATTAGATGTATTTTTTATATTCGCTGAAGCTGTGATATTTAACCTGGTGCCATAGGGCTTATCTCCAGAACATTATTCTTTGGATTTACATCCTGGAATCGTGACTTCTTATAAATTGTCTTTTTTCAGTAGGTTGGTGACTGTAAGCCAGGGGCGGTAGCATGCCTGAAGGCCAGAGAATAAGCCTCGGTTATTCTGTCGCCATTGTGTCTAAATAAGTGCTTTTTAGGAATTATGCCATTTAGTTAGATCTACATTTGGGGCCAATTTTATATCTCACTGATAAGCCTAACGAGCCACTTATTTTATTCGATCAGGATAATTACTCTGCCATAGTGATAAATACTCAATGATTAAATACAAACTTAAATTGATGCCTTTATTGGTGTCGGTAACCCTGATGAGTGGTTGCACAGTGCTCCCCGGTAGCAATATGTCTACGATGGGGAAAGATGTTATCAAGCAACAGGATTCAGATTTTGATCTGGACCGGATGGTAAATGTGTATCCATTAACGCCGCGTCTGGTTGAACAATTACGCGTACGTCCAGCGGTCGCACAGCCAAATATGTCTCTCGATCAGGAGATCTCCGCCTACCAATATCGTGTCGGTCCAGGGGATGTTTTGAATGTCACGGTCTGGGATCACCCGGAGCTCACCACCCCAGCGGGCCAATACCGTAGTTCAAGCGATGCGGGTAACTGGGTACAGTCAGACGGCACGATGTTCTATCCCTATGTCGGCAAAGTAAAAGTCGCGGGTAAAACCTTGTCTGAAATCCGCAGTGATATTACCGGCCGCCTTGCGACGTACATCGCTGACCCGCAGGTGGACGTTAATATCGCTGGTTTCCGTTCCCAAAAAGCCTATGTCTCAGGCCAGGTGAATAAATCCGGCCAACAGGCAATTACCAACGTGCCGCTCACCATCCTTGATGCTATCAACGCCGCAGGCGGTCTGACGGATGCCGCTGACTGGCGCAATGTGGTCCTCACACACAATGGCCAGGAAAAGCGTATTTCCCTGCAAGCGCTGATGCAAAACGGCGACCTGAGCCAGAACCATTTGCTTTATCCCGGCGACATTTTATTCGTGCCGCGCAATGACGATCTGAAAGTGTTCGTAATGGGTGAAGTGAAGAAACAGACCACTCTGAAAATGGATTTCAGCGGCATGACGCTGACCGAAGCGTTGGGCCAGGCAGAAGGTCTGGATATGACGGCTTCCAATGCCAGCGGCATCTTTGTGATTCGCCCAATCAAAGAGAAGCAGGGCGGCAAAATCGCCAACATTTATCAGCTTGATATGTCGGATGCGACCTCGCTGGTGATGGGCACCGAGTTCCAGCTGCAACCTTACGATGTGGTGTATGTGACCACAGCACCTGTCACGCGTTGGAATCGTCTGATCAACCAACTGCTGCCGACTATCAGTGGTGTTCGTTATATGACGGATACTGCCAAAGATATCCATACCTGGTAACGCGCTATGTTCAACAAAATTTTGGTTGTCTGTGTGGGGAATATTTGCCGCTCCCCAACCGCTGAGCGGTTACTTAAAAGCTATCACCCGCAGCTTACCGTGACTTCTGCGGGGCTGGGGGCTTTGGTGGGGAAAGGGGCTGATGCAGGTGCTGTTCGCGTCGCCGAGCAGCATAACCTCTCCCTGGAGGGGCACTGCGCAAAACAGGTTTCCGGCAAAATGTGCCGCGAATACGACCTGATTCTTGCCATGGAAAAACGCCATATATCGGCACTTTGCGAAATGGCTCCAGAGATGCGCGGCAAAGTGATGCTGTTTGGTCACTGGGATGCGGAACGGGAAATTCCCGACCCGTATCGCAAAAGCCACGACGCTTTTGAAGCGGTTTACGGTCTTCTGGACCAGAACGCCCAAAAATGGGCTAACGCACTCAACGCTCATCAGGGATAACAATGACAGAAAAAGCACGCCGTTCGAGCGCCCCGACTGAGGGTAATGACGAAATTGATATTGGCCGATTGTTCGGGACGGTCCTTGAAGCCCGCTGGTGGGTCCTGGGGATCACCGCAATTTTCGCGATACTGGCGACCGTCTACGCGATGTTTGCCACGCCAATCTATAAAGCAGATGCGCTGGTGCAAATCGAACAAAATGCCGGGAACTCGCTGGTTAACGACATCAGTTCCGCACTATCAAACAAGCCGCCAGCTTCTGCAGCCGAGATGCAGCTGATTCAGTCGCGCCTGGTATTGGGTAAAACGGTAGACGATCTGAATCTGGATATTTCAGTCGCAAAAAACAGCTTTTGGCTGTTAGGCGCGGGCTGGGACAGGCTGCAAGGCCGCCAGAACGATACCGTCGTTGTTGATACCTTTAATCTTCCGGCAGGGCAGGCCAAAAATATATTTACCCTGGAAGTGCTGAGCCCAACGCAGTATTTGCTGACCAGTGATAACGGGTTTAGTGCCAAAGGGCAGGTTGGGAAAACGCTAAATCAAGGTGGTATCACGCTGTCCGTTAGCGCGATTAAAGCGCAAGTGGGCGATACCTTTACCGTCAGTAAATACTCCACGCTTGGCATGATAAATCAGCTTCAGGGCAACCTGACCGTAGCTGAAAATGGCAAAGATACCGGCGTGTTAAGCCTCTCTTATACCGGTGAAGACAAGGACCAAATCCGCGCCATCCTCGATAGCATCACGCGTAACTATCTGGCGCAGAACGTGCAGCGTAAGTCGGAAGAAGCGGCTAAAAGCCTGCAATTCTTAGCGCAACAGCTGCCGGAAGTCCGCAGCCGCCTTGATGCTGCCGAAAATAAACTCAACGCTTATCGCCAGCAGCAAGACTCGGTTGACCTGTCACTGGAAGCCAAATCCGTCCTCGACACCATGGTAAATATTGATGCGCAGCTCAATGAGTTGACCTTCAAAGAGGCTGAAATTTCCAAACTCTATACTAAGGTTCACCCGGCTTATCGCACCTTGCTGGAAAAACGTCAGACGCTGCTCGATGAAAAAGCGCGCCTTAACGGGCGTGTTACCGCGATGCCAAAAACGCAGCAGGAAATCGTGCGTTTAACGCGTGATGTTGAGTCTGGTCAACAGGTATACATGCAGCTGCTGAACAAGCAGCAAGAGTTGAAAATCACCGAAGCCAGTACCGTTGGTGATGTGCGTATCGTCGATGCGGCCATTGCTCAACCAGGCATGGTGAAACCGCAACGTGCCCTGATCATTCTCGGCAGTATTATTCTTGGTCTGATGTTGTCCATCATGGGCGTGCTGTTACGATCCTTGTTCAATCGTGGCATCGAAAGTCCTGCGGTACTCGAAGAGGCAGGGATTGGTGTGTATGCCAGCATCCCGCTTTCTGAATGGCAGAAATCCCGCGACAACGCCACGGTGCGCACTGTTAAAGCGGCGAAACGCAATAAGCAAAGCCAACTGCTGGCGGTGGGTAATCCAACCGATCTGGCTATCGAAGCGATTCGCAGCCTGCGCACCAGTCTTCATTTCGCCATGATGCAGGCATCCAATAACGTTCTGATGCTGACCGGTGTTAGTCCGTCGATTGGTAAAACCTTTGTGTGCGCCAACCTGGCTGCCGTAATTAGCCAGACCAATAAGCGTGTGCTGCTTATCGACTGCGATATGCGCAAAGGTTATACCCACGAACTACTGGGCACTACCAACAACAACGGTCTTGCAGAGGTGCTCTCAGGGCAGGCGGAAATTACCCGCTGTGCGCAAAAAACCTCCGTACCTAATTTTGACCTTGTACCGCGCGGTGTGGTGCCGTCTAACCCTTCTGAGTTACTGATGAGCGAGCGCTTTGCGGAATTAATCGCATGGGCAAGCAAAAGCTATGACCTGGTGTTGATTGATACCCCACCAATTCTCGCCGTTACCGACGCTGCGGTTGTCGGCCGCCATGCGGGCACCACGCTGATGGTGGCGCGCTATGCGGTGAATACGCTCAAAGAAGTCGAAACCAGTCTCAGCCGCTTTGAACAAAATGGCGTCACCGTACGTGGCGTGATCCTCAATTCCATCTTCCGCCGTGCGGCAGGGTACGAGGATTACGGTTACTACGAGTACGAATATAAATCTGATGCGAAATAGTCAGGCATCAACTGGCGGATGAGGCTTTGCTTATCCGCCCTACAAATCTAGCCGTAGGGTGGATAAGCGATATCGCCATCTACCAATAAATAAAAACGATTTTCGGGGGGAGCGCCATGAAACGCCCACTTATCTCTATTTATATGCCGACATGGAACCGCCAGCAGTTGGCGATCCGCGCCATCAAATCGGTACTGCGCCAGGATTATGAACACTGGGAAATGTTAATCGTTGATGACTGCTCCTCCTCTTTTGAACAGCTTCAGCGCTTTGTTGATGAGCTGGGGGACTCGCGAGTGCGTTACATCCGTAATGATTTCAACTCTGGTGCCTGTTCGGTACGCAACCAGGCTATTCGCCAGGCTGCGGGGGAGTTGATTACTGGTATTGATGACGATGATGAGTGGACACCCAATCGCTTGTCAGCGTTCCTGGAACATAAACAGCAGTTGGTGACGCACGCCTTTTTATATGCCAACGACTATGTTTGTGAGGGACAAGTCTATTCGCAGCCCGCAAGCTTGCCGCTCTACCCTAAATCACCCTTCTCATTAAAGCTGTTTTACAAGCGTAATATCATAGGTAATCAAGTATTTACTTATGCCGACCGCTTCAAAGCTTGCCTGTTCGACACAACACTTGCAGCAGCTCAGGACTACGATATTTTCCTGCGTATGGTTGTGGAGTATGGCCAGCCGTGGAAAGTGGAAGAAGCCACGCAAATTCTGCATATCAATCACGGTGAAATGCAGATCACCAAATCACCGAAAAAGTTTGCCGGGTACTTTCACTTCTATCAAAAGCACAAAGACAAATTCGACCGTGCCAGCAAGAAGTATCAGCTGTTTACCCTCTACCAGATCCGCAATAAGCGAATGTCTTTGCGCACGTTATTAGCGCTGTTGAGCGTGCGAAATACCAAGCGACTGGCAGACGGACTACGGGGGAAATAACGGTGCTTGAAGACCTACGCGCAAATTCCTGGAGCCTTCGCCCTTGCTGCATGGTGATGGCTTACCGTATTGCCCATTTTTGCTCGGTATGGCGCAAAAAAAGCGTTATCAACAATCTTTGGGCGGCTCCGATAATCCTGTTTTATCGCTTTGTGACCGAATGCCTGTTTGGCTATGAAATCCAGGCAGGTGCCACCATTGGGCGTCGTTTCACCATTCACCACGGTTATGCCGTTGTGATTAACAAATTTGTGGTCGCCGGGGATGATTTCACTATTCGCCACGGCGTCACCATCGGTAATCGTGGCAAAAGCAACGCCTGCCCGGTGATTGGCAACGGTGTCGAACTGGGTGCCAACGTGGTGATTATCGGTGATATCACGCTTGGGAATAACGTCATTGTTGGCGCGGGAAGCGTGGTGCTCGATAGCGTGCCAGACAATGCGCTGGTGGTTGGCGAAAAAGCACAGGTAAAAATAATTAAATGAATATCATGCAATTTAACGTGCGCCTTGCTGAAGGCGGTGCGGCGGGTGTTGCGCTGGATCTTCACCAGCGTGCAAATGCCGCAGGTTTTAGCTCGCGATTTATTTACGGCTACGGCAAAGGCGGCAAAAAAAGCGCCAGCCACGACAAGTTCCAGGGGGTGGAAAAACACACGCCGCGCCTGACATCTATCGCCAACATTATTCTGTTTCGCTTTCTCAACCGCGACCCGTTCGGCAACCTGAATAATCTGTATCGCAAAGTGACCCGTGCGAAAGGGCCTGTAGTCCTGCATTTCCATGTGGTACACAGTTACTGGCTTAACCTCGAAGAGATGGTGACGTTTTGCCAGCGTGTAAAAGCGCATAAAACGGATGTCACTTTTGTCTGGACGCTCCACGACCACTGGAGTATCACCGGACGCTGTGCGTTTCTTGATGGCTGCGACGGCTGGAAAACGGGCTGCCAGAAATGCCCGACGCTAAACAACTACCCGCCGGTGAAAAAGGATCGTGCACATCTTCTGGTGCACACCAAACGTCAGTTGCTTCGCGAAATGCTGGCGCTGGGCTGTAAGTTTATTTCGCCAAGCCAGCATGTGGCTGACGCCTTTAATCTGATTTACGGAGCAGGGCGCTGCAAAATCATCAACAACGGTATTGATGTGGCAACCGAAGCGATTCTGGCTGAATTACCCCTCACGCAAGCTGCGGGCGCCAGGCCAAAAGTGGCAGTGGTAGCGCACGATTTACGTTACGACGGCAAAACCAATCAGCAACTCGTACAGGCCATGATGGCGCTGGACGACGAAATCGAGTTGCACACCTTCGGTAAGTTCTCGCCATTCAATGGCCCTAACGTGGTGAATCACGGTTACATGACCGATAAAAAAGCGTTGATGAGCGAGCTTAACGAAATGGACTCACTGGTATTCAGCTCGCAGGTCGACAACTACCCGCTGATTTTGTGTGAGGCGTTATCCATTGGTGTTCCGGTTATTGCTACCCAAAGCGATGCAGCAGATGAAGTGCTGCGTAAAGTCGGTGGCAAAACCTTTAGTGATGCTCGGGTGCTCGAACTGGTGAAAATGCCAAAAGAGCAGTTAGCACAGCAGGTGTTTGGCAAAGAGTTGCAGGCGTTTAAAGCTGCAAGCCGCCAGGCGTTTAGTGGGCAACAGATGCTGGAGGAGTATGTCTCGTTCTATCAGAATCTGTAGTTATCTGCTGTTACCGTTTATCTATCTGGTGGTCAACGTCAAGTTGGCCTCATTGGGGGAAAGCTTCCCCATAACGATAGTTACCTTCTTACCTGCAATCCTCTTTTTGTACATAGAACGAATCAGCGTCAAAAAATTGATGATTGCGCTTGGTATCGGTGCGGGACTCACCGCGTTTAACTACATCTTTGGCCAGTCGCTTGATGCCAGCAAATACGTCACCTCGACATTATTGTTCGTCTATATCGTGCTGATTATGGCGATGACCTGGAGCTGCCGTTTCAAAACTATTTCACAGCGTAATCACCATAAAATTCTGCGGTTATTTTATGGGGTGGTGGGCATTATTGTGATGCTTGCTGCGGCAGAAATGGCTCAGATTATTCTGACCGGTGGAAGTAGCCTGATTGAGAAAATTTCGAAGTTTCTTATATACAGTAATAGCTATGTTCTGAACTTTATTAGCTTCGGCGGTAAGCGTACCACAGCACTCTATTTTGAACCGGCGTTCTTCGCTCTGGCGTTAATCTCAATTTGGCTCAGTATCAAACAGTTTGGTATCAAAACACCGAAAACAGATGGTATGATTCTTTTAGGGATAGTGCTTTCAGGTTCATTTTCAGGGGTAATGACTTTTATCCTGTTCTATCTTCTTGAATGGGCATTCCAGTACCTTAATAAAAGTGCCATAAAGAAGAAGTTGCCATTAGCAATTATTTCTCTTTCCGTGTTTTTAGTAGGGTTAATATTCGCGTTCCCTTATATTGCGACCCGTCTTGGCGATTTGGGAACGGAAGGTTCGTCATCTTATTATCGTATTATTGGCCCGTTAGCGATGGTTGGGTATTCATTAACCAATATAGACGGGGTGGTGCGTTTCGGATCTTTATATGAATATGTCGCATCATTCGGAATCTTTAACGGTGCGGATGTCGGTAAAACAGTAGACAATGGTTTGTATCTGCTAATTATTTATTTTTCATGGTTCGCGGTATTACTGACTATTTGGTATATGTGGAAAGTCTTTAAAATGATGCGCACAGCTTTTGGTAATAATGAAAATTACCGCGTTCAATTATGGCTTTTTACACCTGTATCGTTATTTTTTACCGGTTCAATTTTTAGCCCTGAATATGCGTTTTTGATTGTGTGCCCGTTTATTTTGCGTAAGGCACTTAATATTACACAGCGTTGAGGTCCATCATGCTATTAAGTGTCATAACGGTTGCTTATAAAAATCTCGCCGGAATAGAAAAAACCTGGCAGTCGCTGGCACATTTAGCGAAGGCGCCTGGTATCACATTTGAGTGGATTGTGGTTGATGGTGGCTCGCAAGATGGTACCGCCGAGTTTCTGGAAAACCTGAATGGGCAGTACAACTTACGTTTTGTGAGTGAGAAAGATAACGGCATTTATGATGCGATGAACAAAGGCATTGATATGGCTCAGGGCCGTTATGCGTTATTCCTTAATTCGGGTGATATTTTCCATCAGGATATCGCAACCGTGGCGCATCAACTGGCTGCTATGCCGTCAACTGATAATGCGATGGTGATTGGCGATGCATTATTAGATTTTGGTGATGGTACAAAAATAGAGCGCCGTGCAAAGCAGGGCTGGTATATCTACCACAGTTTACCAGCTAGCCATCAGGCCATATTTTTCCCTGTCTCAGGTCTGCGTAAATACCCTTACGATCTGCAATATAAAGTCTCATCGGATTACGCGCTTGCCGCACGGATGTATAAAAAAGGTTATGCATTTAAACGCGTCAAGGGGATTGTCTCCGAGTTTTCAATGGGCGGTGTTTCTACCACCAATAATATTGAATTGTGCCGTGATGCGAGAAGCGTGCAGCGCAAAATATTACACGTCCCAGGCTTTATTGCAGAATTGTCTTATAAGTTACGTTTACGCACCACCGGAAAAACAAAGACGCTTTATAACAAAGCCTAAGGTGGATGACGCTGGCGCTTATCCACCTTACAACTACGACTGACACGTAGGTCGGATAAGCGTAAGCGCCATTAGACGAAAATAAGGAAATATTATGCAAGACCTAAGCGGCTTTACTGTGCCGAGGGGCTTTCGCGGTGCAAACGGAATAAAAGTGCAATTATGGTGGGCAGTACAAGCAACATTATTTGCCTGGTCGCCACAAATATTTTATCGCTGGCGTGCATTTTTATTACGCATGTTTGGCGCACGAATCGGTAAAGGTGTGGTGATTCGTCCGTCAGTCAAAATTACTTACCCATGGAAATTAACCCTCGGGGATTATGCCTGGGTAGGCGATGACGCCGTGTTATATACGCTGGGTGAAATTACGATTGGTGCAAATTCTGTCATTTCACAAAAGTGTTATTTATGTACCGGCAGTCACGATTATATGAGCAAACATTTTGATATTACCGCTTCACCAATTGTTATTGGTGAGAAATGTTGGCTGGCAACCGATGTATTTGTTTCACCTGGTGTGAATATTGGAAATGGCACCGTCGTGGGCGCGCGCAGCAGCATTTATAAATCATTACCGGCGAATGCCGTTTGCCGGGGTAACCCAGCAGTAAAAATACGCGATCGAGTTTTGTAGCCCTGTAGGTCGGATAAGCCTGCGCCATCCGACAAATCGGTGGATGGCACTGCGTTTATCCACCCTACGGACCTTCAAATAAGAACCTGGTTTAACAGAGGAAAATCCATTATGACTAAAGTAGCTCTCATCACGGGTGTAACCGGGCAAGACGGCTCCTATCTGGCGGAACTGCTGCTGGAAAAAGGTTATGAAGTTCATGGTATTAAGCGCCGTGCTTCTTCTTTCAACACCGAACGTGTTGACCATATTTACCAGGATCCGCATACCAGCAATCCAAAATTCCATCTGCACTACGGTGATCTGACTGACAGCTCAAACCTGACCCGTATTCTTTCCGAAGTGCAGCCGGATGAAGTCTACAACCTGGGTGCAATGAGCCACGTCGCGGTTTCTTTCGAATCTCCGGAATATACCGCAGATGTTGATGCAATGGGGACCTTGCGCCTGCTGGAAGCGATTCGTTTCCTGGGCCTTGAGAAGAAAACCCGTTTCTACCAGGCATCAACTTCTGAGCTTTATGGCCTGGTGCAAGAAACGCCGCAGAAAGAAACCACGCCTTTCTATCCGCGTTCTCCGTATGCCGTTGCCAAACTTTACGCCTACTGGATCACCGTCAACTACCGTGAGTCCTACGGCATGTATGCCTGTAACGGCATTCTGTTTAACCACGAATCCCCACGCCGTGGCGAAACTTTCGTGACCCGCAAAATTACCCGCGCTATCGCCAACATTGCTCAGGGTCTGGAAAAGTGCCTGTATCTGGGCAACATGGATTCTCTGCGTGACTGGGGCCATGCCAAAGACTACGTCAAAATGCAGTGGATGATGCTGCAACAAGAGACGCCAGAAGATTTCGTGATTGCCACCGGCGTGCAGTATTCCGTGCGTCAGTTCGTGGAAATGTCAGCCGCACAACTGGGTATCAAACTGCGCTTTGAAGGCACAGGTGTTGACGAGAAGGGCATTGTTGTTTCAGTCACGGGCCACGATGCGCCGGGCGTGAAACCAGGCGATGTGATTGTCTCCGTTGACCCGCGTTATTTCCGTCCTGCGGAAGTGGAAACCCTGTTGGGCGACCCGACTAAAGCACACGAAAAACTGGGCTGGAAACCAGAAATCACGCTCAAAGAGATGGTTGGCGAGATGGTCGCTAAAGATCTGGAAGCGGCGAAAAAACACTCGTTGCTTAAGTCCCACGGTTACGAGGTTGCCATCGCGCTGGAGTCCTGAGCATGAATAAACACCGTATCTTTGTTGCCGGCCATCGGGGGATGGTCGGTTCGGCCATCGTCCGTCAGCTTGAACAACGTGCTGATGTCGAACTGGTGCTGCGTAGTCGCGACGAACTAAACCTGTTAGATGGTGCGGCGGTTAATGCATTTTTTGCCGAACAGCGTATCGACCAGGTTTACCTGGCTGCGGCGAAAGTAGGTGGAATTGTCGCGAACAATACCTACCCAGCTGATTTCATCTACGAAAACTTGATTATCGAGAGCAACATTATTCACAGCGCACATACGCACAATGTGAACAAACTGCTGTTCCTCGGTTCCTCGTGTATTTACCCGAAAATGGCGAACCAGCCAATGGCGGAAAGCGAGCTGCTGCAAGGCACGCTTGAAGCGACTAACGAGCCGTATGCGATTGCCAAAATTGCCGGTATCAAACTGTGCGAGTCGTATAACCGCCAGTATGGTCGCGATTATCGTTCGGTGATGCCAACCAATCTGTATGGCCCGAACGATAACTTCCACCCAAGCAATTCGCACGTGATCCCGGCGTTACTGCGCCGTTTCCACGAAGCGACGCAGCAAAACTCGCCGGATGTGGTGGTGTGGGGCAGCGGTACGCCAATGCGTGAATTCCTGCATGTTGATGATATGGCGGCAGCCAGCATTCACATTATGGAAATGGCCAGTGAAGTGTGGCAGGAAAATACCCAGCCGATGCTTTCGCATATTAACGTCGGCACCGGGGTGGATTGTACCATTCGCGAACTGGCGCAAACCATCGCCAAAGTCACGGGCTACCGTGGGCGCGTGGTGTTTGATGCCACCAAACCTGATGGCACGCCGCGCAAACTGCTGGACGTTACCCGCCTGCGCCGTCTGGGCTGGTACCCGGAAATCACCCTGGAGCCTGGCCTTGCCAGCACCTACCAGTGGTTCCTCGAAAACCAGCAACGGTTCCGGGGGTAAATATGTTTCTGAGTGCTGAAGACTTCGCCACCGTTGTCCGCGCAACGCCACTGATCTCAATCGATCTTATCGTTGAAAATCAGGCAGGAGAGTTCCTGCTGGGGCAACGCACTCAGCGCCCGGCGCAGAACTTTTGGTTCGTGCCGGGTGGCCGGGTACAGAAAGACGAAACGCTGGAACGGGCTTTTGCACGCTTAACCGAAGCTGAATTAGGCACGCCGTTCACGTTGGAGGACGGCGAGTTCTATGGCGTGTGGCAGCACTTTTATGACGACAACTTCTCCGGAGCGGATTTTTCCACGCACTACATCGTGCTGGGATTTCGTCTGCGTGTGGACGCGGAACATCTGCCATTGCCGAAAGCACAGCACAGCGATTACCTATGGTTAACGCCTGAGCAATTGCTGGCTCACGATGATGTGCATGAAAACAGCCGTGCTTATTTTCTGGGCGACAAGGAAGAAAAGGTCATCGGATTATGAAAATTCTGGTCTACGGCATTAACTATTCGCCGGAATTAACGGGTATTGGGAAATACACCGGCGAAATGGTGGAGTGGATGACGCGCCAGGGCCACGAGGTGCGGGTCATCACCGCACCACCTTACTATCCGGTTTGGGAAGTGCATCCCGATTATTCCGCCTGGAAGTATAAGAAAGAAGTGGGTGCTGCCACAGTCTGGCGCTGCCCGCTGTATGTCCCAAAGCAGCCTTCAACGCTAAAGCGCCTGATTCATTTGGGCAGCTTTGCGCTGAGCTCTTTATTCCCGCTGCTGGCGCAACGCCGCTGGAAGCCGGATCGCATTATCGGCGTGGTGCCGACGCTATTTTGCGTACCGGGTATGCGCCTGCTCGCAAAACTGAGTGGCGCACGCACACTGCTGCATATTCAGGATTACGAAGTGGACGCCATGCTTGGCCTGGGGATGGCGGGCAAAAAGCAGGGCAAAGTTGCACGTCTGGCGCAGCGTTTTGAACAAAGCGGCCTGCACAACGTTGATAACATTTCGACGATTTCCCGCTCGATGATGAACAAAGCGACTGAAAAGGGTGTGGATCCGCAGAAAGTGATCTTCTTCCCCAACTGGTCCGAAGTAGAGCGTTTTCGCGGTATTTCTCGTGAAGAAATTCTGGCGGTTCGTGACCGCCTGCAATTGCCTGCTGATAAAAAAATCATCCTCTATTCCGGCAATATCGGCGAAAAGCAGGGCCTGGAAACGGTAATTGAAGTGGCTGAACGTTTTGCCCACCTGCCGTATGTATTCGTGATTGTCGGCCAGGGCGGCGGCAAAGCTCGCCTGCAAAAACTGGCTCAGGATAAAGGGCTGCACAACGTGGTGTTCCATCCGTTGCAGCCTTACGACGCGCTGCCAGCGTTGCTAAAGCTTGCCGATTGCCATTTGGTTATTCAGCGCCGGGGTGCGGCTGATGCGGTTCTGCCATCAAAACTGACCAACATTCTTGCGGTGGGCGGCAATGCGGTGATTACCGCAGAAGCGGACACCGAACTTGGCCAACTTTGCGAGGCGTATTCCGGAATTGCACTGTGTGTTGAGCCGGAGTCGGTTGATGCCCTGGCCGATGGCATCCAGCGCTGCCTGCAACTGCCGGAACATAACATCGTGGCATGTGACTATGCCGAGCGCACGCTAGAGAAAAACAGCGTGCTGAATCAATTTATTGCGGACATTCAGGGTTAATTATGACTAATTCCAGACTCTATCCGGTCATTATGGCTGGAGGAAACGGTAGCCGCTTGTGGCCGTTGTCCCGCGTGCTTTACCCGAAACAGTTCCTGTGCCTGAAAGGGGAACTGACAATGTTGCAAACCACCGTCAGCCGTTTAAACGGCGTCGAGTGTGAAAGCCCGGTGGTGATTTGTAACGAAGAACACCGCTTTATCGTCGCCGAACAGCTGCGCGAGCTGAACAAGCTCACCGAAAATATTGTGCTGGAACCTGCCGGGCGCAACACGGCGCCTGCTATCGCACTGGCGGCACTGGCGGCAATTCGCAACCAGCCGCAAACCGATCCGCTGATGCTGATCCTTGCGGCCGACCATGTTATCCAGGATGAAGAGGCATTCCGAAACGCGGTGCGTAATGCGCTGCCGTATGCCGAAGCCGGAAAACTGGTCACCTTTGGCATCGTTCCTGACCTGCCAGAAACTGGCTACGGCTACATTCGCCGTGGCGAAGTGGTAAACCCGAATACCCCAGATGTGGATGCTGTGGCGTTTGGTGTGGCGCAGTTTGTCGAAAAACCGGATATCGCTACCGCGCAGGCATACGTCGCCTGCGGTGAATATTACTGGAACAGCGGCATGTTCCTGTTCCGCGCCGGGCGCTACCTCGAAGAGCTGAAAAAATTCCGCCCGGATATTCTCAGCGCCTGCGAAAAGGCGATGGCGAACGTCGATCCGGATCTCGATTTTGTGCGTGTGGATGAAGCCGCATTCCTCGCCTGCCCGGATGAGTCTATTGACTATGCAGTAATGGAAAAAACGGCCGATGCCGTGGTGGTGCCAATGGATGCCGGCTGGAGCGATGTGGGTTCATGGTCTTCTCTTTGGGAAATCAGCACCAAAAACCAGCAGGGCAATGTGCATCACGGCGATGTGATAAGCCACTCTACCGAAAACAGTTACATCTATGCCGAATCCGGCCTGGTTACCACCGTTGGCGTGAAAGATCTGATTGTTGTGCAGACCAAAGATGCTGTGCTGATTGCCGACCGCGACCACGTACAAAGCGTGAAGAAAGTGGTTGAGCAGATCAAATTCGATGGCCGCCACGAACACCATAACCACCGCGAAGTTTACCGCCCGTGGGGCAAATACGACTCCATCGACGAAGGCGAACGCTACCAGGTGAAACGTATCACCGTGAAACCGGGCGAGGGGTTGTCTTTGCAGATGCACCATCACCGCGCCGAACACTGGATTGTGGTGGCGGGCACCGCAAAAGTGACGCTGGGTGAAGAGGTGAAACTGCTGGGCGAAAACGAGTCCATCTACATTCCACTGGGCGTCACCCACTGCCTGGAAAACCCCGGAAAGATCCCGCTCGACCTGATTGAAGTGCGTTCCGGCACTTATCTTGAAGAAGACGACATTGTGCGTTTCGAGGATCGCTACGGACGCATCTAACCATCATATTTCACGCTGCAGATGCGTTGGCTTCCTTTGCGCACACCGGTCACTTAGTTAACTAAGCTCCCGGCGATGCACGCAGTTGCCGCCTTCCTGCAACGTGAAATCTAATGGTTATACATTTTAGAAAAAGTTATCTCCGTACTGGAGAGGGCTGACTGTTGCCTGAAAAGAGGTAAAACATGACTGAATTGACCTGTTTTAAAGCCTATGACATTCGCGGCAAGCTGGGCGAAGAGTTGAACGAAGAGATTGCTGAACGTATTGGCCGCGCGTATGGCGAGTACCTGAAACCGAAAACCATTGTACTGGGCGGCGATGTTCGCCTGACCAGCGAAGCATTGAAGTTAGCGCTGGCGAAAGGGTTGCAGGATGCAGGCGTGGATGTGCTGGATATCGGCCTGTCCGGCACCGAAGAGATCTACTTTGCCACCTGGCATCTGAACGTGGACGGCGGTATTGAAGTGACCGCCAGCCATAATCCGATGGACTACAACGGCATGAAACTGGTGCGCGAAGGGGCTCGCCCGATTAGCGGCGACACCGGTCTGCGTGATGTTCAGCGCCTGGCAGAAGCCAACGACTTCCCGCCGGTGGACGCGGTGAAACGTGGCAGCTACCAGAAGATTTCAGTGGTGGAGGCGTACATCGACCACCTGTTCTCGTACATCAACGTCGCCAACATCAAACCGCTGAAGCTGGTGATTAACTCCGGTAACGGCGCGGCAGGCCCGATTGTTGATGCCATCGAAGCCCGCTTTAAATCCCTGAACGTGCCGCTGACGTTTATCAAAGTACACAACCAGCCTGACGGTAATTTCCCGAACGGTATCCCGAACCCACTGCTGCCGGAGTGCCGCGACGATACCCGCAATGCGGTGATTGAACACGGCGCGGATATGGGGATCGCCTTTGACGGTGATTTCGACCGCTGCTTCCTGTTTGACGAACACGGTCAGTTTATCGAGGGCTATTACATCGTTGGCCTGCTGGCGGCGGCGTTCCTTGAAAAACAACCTGGCGCAAAAATTATCCATGACCCGCGCCTGTCGTGGAACACGGTAGATATCGTGGAGCGGGCAGGCGGCACACCGGTGATGTCGAAAACCGGCCATGCGTTTATCAAAGAGCGTATGCGAGAGGAAGACGCGATTTACGGCGGCGAAATGAGCGCTCACCACTATTTCCGTGATTTTGCCTACTGCGACAGCGGAATGATCCCGTGGCTACTGGTGACGGAGCTGTTATGCCTGAAAGGGAAAACCCTGGGCGAACTGGTACACGACCGGATGGCGGCATGGCCCGCGAGTGGGGAAATCAACAGCAAACTGGCGGACCCGAAAGTCGCGATTGCGCGTGTGCAGCAGCACTTTGCGCCGCACGCGACGGATGTGGACCACACCGACGGCGTGAGCATGGCGTTTGCCGACTGGCGTTTTAACCTGCGCAGTTCAAATACCGAACCGGTAGTGCGCCTGAATGTGGAATCGCGCAGTAATGAACAACTGATGCAGGCGCGAACACAGGAAATTATGGAACTGTTAAATCAGTGATTTGTGGGGACGGAGATCTTCTGGAATTTGTAGGGTGGATGGCACTTCGTTTATCCACCCTACAGAGGCGCAGAAGGGGATCCGTCACCCTTTTAATAAAGGTAAAACGATGACAAACCTAAAAAAGCGCGAGCTGCCAAAAACTAACGCATCGTTAATCTCTATGGTGCAACGTTTTTCTGACATAACCATTATGTTTGTTGGCTTATGGGTGGTATGTAAAGTCAACGCGTTACCGTTCTTGTATATGCATTTGCTAATGGCGTTGCTGGCACTCGTCGTATTCCAGATGATTGGTGGAATCACTGATTTTTATCGTTCCTGGCGTGGAGTGAGAATTTCCAGTGAATTGATGCTGCTGTTGCAAAACTGGACTTTAAGCCTGATTTTCAGCGCGGGCCTGCTGGCGTTTAACCCTGACTTTGATGGCTCATTCTGGGTGTATCTGGCCTGGTATGTGCTGACCAGTTTCGGCATGGTGATGTGCCGTTCGTTTATTCGCTTCGGTGCCGGTTGGTTGCGCAATATGGGCTACAACACGCGCCGTATTGCCATCGCAGGTTCACTGCCGGTGGGTTACACGCTGGCCGAAAGTTTCCGTAACGAACCGTGGTTAGGCTTTGATGTCACCGGGGTGTATGACGATCAGCAGCCTGAATCTCCACACGGTGATTATGCAGGCTCTTTTGCCGACCTGGTTGAACAAGCGCGCGCGGGGCAAATCGACAATATCTATATCGCCATGGCGATGAGTGAAGAAGCACAGATTAAAACGCTGGTGCGTGAGCTCACAGACACCACCTGTTCGGTGATGCTAATCCCCGATGTCTTCACCTTCAATATTCTTAACTCCCGCACTGAAGAAGTTAACGGTGTGCCAGTTGTACCGCTGTTTGCTACCCCACTAAACGGTATCAACCGGATTCTGAAGCGTCTCGAAGATATCGTGTTGTCGGCGATGATCCTGCTGTTTATTTCCCCGGTACTGCTGTGTATCAGTGCGGCGGTAAAACTGACTTCGCCTGGCCCGGTTATCTTCCGTCAGACTCGTTACGGCATGGATGGAAAGCCAATCAAAGTATGGAAGTTCCGCTCCATGAAAGTGATGGAAAACGATGCCGTCGTGACTCAGGCCACCAAAGGCGACAAGCGTATTACGCCGGTGGGGAATTTCCTGCGCCGCACCTCACTGGATGAACTGCCGCAGTTTATTAATGTGCTGATGGGTGAGATGTCGATTGTTGGCCCGCGTCCGCATGCGGTTGCGCATAACGAGCAATATCGTCTGCTGATTGAAGGCTACATGCTGCGCCATAAAGTGAAACCGGGCATTACCGGCTGGGCGCAAATCAACGGCTGGCGCGGTGAAACCGACACGCTTGAGAAAATGGAAAAGCGCGTTGAGTTTGACCTGGAATACATCCGTGAATGGAGCCTCTGGTTTGACATCAAAATTGTCTTCCTGACCATCTTTAAAGGCTTTGTTAACAAAGCTGCGTATTAAGTGACGAACCTTTTTGTAGGTCGGATAAGCGCAGCGTCATCCGACAAATTAACGGATAACACAATGAGCCTGAGAGAAAAAACCATCAGCGGTGCAAAATGGTCTGCCATCGCTACGGTGATAATCATTAGCCTTGGCCTGGTGCAGATGACGGTGCTGGCACGCATTGTCGATAACCACGAATTTGGCCTGCTGACCATCTCGCTGGTAATTATCGCGCTGGCCGATACGCTGTCGGATTTTGGTATTGCTAATTCGATTATCCAGCGCAAAGAAATCAGCCACCTTGAACTCACCACGTTGTATTGGTTGAACGTTGGCCTGGGATTAGTGGTGTTTGCGCTGGTGTTTTTGCTCAGCGATGTGATTGCCTCGGTGCTGCATGCACCGAAGCTCGCGCCACTGATTAAAATGCTGTCATTTGCTTTTATTGTCATTCCCCATGGTCAGCAATTCCGCGCGCTTATGCAAAAAGAGCTCGAGTTTTCAAAAATTGGCTCAATTGAAACCGTCTCAGTGATGGCGGGCTTTACCGTGACCGTGGGGGCTGCGATGTATTACCCGTTCGCTATGACCGCCATCGTCGGTTACCTGGTGAACACCGTGGTGCGTACCTCTCTGTTTGGTTTCTTTGGCCGCAAGATTTATCGCCCAGGTCTGCATTTTTCGCTGAAGTCGGTTTGCTCGAACCTGAAATTTGGCGCGTGGTTGACCGCAGATAGCATTATTAATTATGTGAATACCAACCTCTCTACGTTGGTGCTGGCGCGCATCCTGGGGGCGAGCATCGCCGGCGGTTACAACCTTGCTTATAACGTGGCGGTGGTGCCACCGATGAAGCTGAACCCGATTATCACCCGCGTGTTATTCCCGGCATTTGCCAAGATTCAGGACGATACCGACAAATTACGCCTCAATTTCTACAAGTTGCTGTCGATTGTCGGAATCATCAACTTCCCCGCGCTGCTTGGTCTGCTGGTGATATCGAACAACTTTGTGCCGCTGGTATTTGGTGAGAAGTGGCAGTTTATTACCCCAATTTTGCAACTGCTGTGCGTGGTGGGGCTGCTGCGTTCTATTGGTAACCCTATCGGGTCGCTGTTGATGGCTAAAGCGCGAGTCGATATAAGCTTTAAATTTAATGTCTTCAAAACCTGCTTGTTTATCCCGGCGATTATTGTTGGTGGCCATCTTGCTGGCGCACTGGGTGTGACGCTCGGCTTCTTATTCGTGCAGGTGGTGAACACCGTTCTGAGCTACTTCATCATGATTAAGCCGGTGCTGGGGTCCAGTTACCGCCAGTACATTCAGAGCATCTGGCTACCGTTTTATCTTTCGATTCCAACCATTGTAGTGAGCGGCGCGCTGGGGATTGCCCTGAAAGGCCATCTCGCGCTCGGTTTACTGGTGGGCGTACAAATTGCGGCTGGCGCATTAGCCTTTATCGTCATGCTGGTGCTCTCACGTAATGCGCTGGTGGTGGAGATGAAGCGCCAGTTTTGCCGTAACGACCGTTTAAAAACACTGCTTCGCGCAAGCTAAAACCCCTTAATAAGAGGTCTGATTTATATGAAATTATTGATTCTTGGCAACCACACCTGCGGCAACCGCGGTGACAGCGCCATTTTGCGCGGACTGATCGATGCGATTACCACCATTGATGAAACCGTGCAGGTTGATGTGATGAGCCGTTATCCGGTGAGTTCAGCATGGTTGCTGGGCCGCCCGGTGATGGGCGACGGCCTGTATAAGCAGATGAAGCAGCACAACAATGCCGTTGGGCTGATGGGGCGGGTAAAGAAAGTGCTGCGCCGTAAATATCAGCACCAGGTTTTGCTGGCAAAAGCCACTGACAACGGGCGTTTGCGCAATATCTCCATCCCACAGGGATTTATTGATTTTGTGAAGTCGCTGCAAAAATATGACGCAATTATTCAGGTCGGCGGCTCTTTCTTTGTCGACTTATACGGCGTTTCTCAGTTCGAGCATGCGTTGTGCAGTTTTATGGCGAAAAAACCGGTGTACATGATTGGTCATAGCGTTGGGCCGTTCCAGGACCCGCAGTTTAATCATCTTGCCAGCTATGTTTTTGGCCATGCCGAATCGCTGATTTTGCGTGAGTCCGTCAGCCTCGACTTGATGAAGCAAAGCAATATTGATAGCAGCAAAGTGGAGCAGGGCGTTGACACCGCCTGGCTTGTGGATCATCACAATGACAGCTTTGTGCCGAGCTACGCGGTGCAGCATTGGCTGGAAACGATCAAGCGCAAGAAAACCGTCGCCATTACGCTGCGTGAACTGGCACCTTTCGACAAACGCCTTGGTACCACGCAGCAGGCCTACGAACAGGCGTTCGCCTCTGTTGTGAATCGTGTCATTGACCAGGGTTACCAGGTGCTGGCGTTGTCGACCTGTACGGGTATCGACAGCTACAACAAAGATGACCGCATGGTGGCACTCAATCTACGCCAGTATGTGAACGACCCCGAGCAATACCATGTGGTGATGGACGAACTTAACGACCTTGAGATGGGCAAGATTCTCGGCGAATGCGAGCTGACGGTTGGTACACGCCTGCATTCAGCCATCATCTCCATGAACTTCGGCACGCCTGCGATCGCGATTAACTATGAACACAAATCCGCGGGTATCATGAAGCAGCTCGGTATGCCGGAGATGGCGATTGAAATTCGCCAGTTACTCAACGGCTCTTTACAGAGTGTGGTAGCGGATGTCCTCGGCCAATTACCGGCAATAAAAGAGCGTCTGGCTCATGCGGTGCGTGCAGAGCGTGAAGATGGTTTACGCATGGTTGAGTCGGTGTTAAAGCGTGTTAAGGGGGAGAAATGAAAGTTGGCTTCTTCCTGCTCAAATTCCCCGTGGCATCCGAAACTTTTGTGCTCAACCAGATAACGGCATTTATCGATATGGGCTATGAGGTGGAAATTGTCGCCATCCAGAAGGGCGATTTGACCAATACGCACGCGGCATTCAAAGAGTACGACCTGGCTGCGAAAACCACCTGGCTGATGGACGAACCTTCGGGGAAGGCAGCAAAACTGCAATCACGAGCCTTGAACACTCTGCGTGGCGCGTTTCGCCCGCAGACCTGGCGTGCGCTAAATTCGAAGCGCTATGGCGAGGAGGCGCGCAACCTGATTCTCTCCTCTATTTGTGGTCGTAACCCGCAAACCGTGCAGGCTGATGTATTTATCGCCCACTTCGGCCCTGCGGGAGTGACGGCGGCAAAGCTGCGTGAACTGGGGCTGCTTAAAGGGAAAATTGCTACGGTTTTCCATGGCATTGATATTTCAGGGCGTGAGGCGCTTGCGCACTACGCCCCGGAGTATCAAAAACTCTTTATGCGTGGCGATTTGATGCTGCCAATAAGCAATCTGTGGGCGGGGCGTTTGCAAAAAATGGGCTGCCCGGCCAACAAAATTACCGTTTCGCGTATGGGCGTGGATATGGAGCGGTTTTCGCAGCGCTGCGTAAAAGCTCCGGCCAAAACACTGGGGATTATTTCGGTAGCACGATTGACCGAGAAGAAAGGTCTGCATGTAGCAATTGAAGCCTGCCTGTTGCTAAAAGAACGTGGCGTGAAGTTCCGTTACAACATTCTCGGTATTGGCCCGTGGGAAACGCGCCTGCGTACACTTATCGAACAAAATCAGCTTGATGATGTGGTGTTTATGCCGGGGTTTAAACCTAACCACGAAGTGAAAGCGATGCTGGATGAAGCCGACGTGTTCTTACTGCCGTCGATAACCGGGGAAGATGGCGATATGGAAGGCATTCCGGTGGCACTGATGGAGGCGATGGCTGTGGGGATCCCGGTTATCTCCACCGTACATAGCGGTATTCCTGAACTGATTGATGCTGGGCGTTCAGGCTGGCTGGTGCCGGAGAAAGATGCGGCAGCACTAGCGGAGACTTTGCAGGCATTCGGTAACATCGAAGCAGATGAGCTGAAACCTATGCTGAACTTTGCTCGCGAAAAAGTTGAAACTGAATTCAACCAGAAGGTTATCTACCAGCAACTCGCCCGCCAGTTACAGATGTTATGAGGACGTATGCGCAAACCATTTAAAACTCCCCACACCTCCTTTTCTCCCTCCCGCCGCATATTACTAAAAGCCAGTTCAGTACTGGCTGCGGTGCCATTCATTTTACCTCGCAGTGCGTTTGCCACTGGTCTTAAAAACGAGGTCAACGTGCAAAAATTCTACAGCGGTGACTGGATTGCCGCATTCAAACAAGCATTCTCCGCAGCTGATACCGTGTTCGTGCCGGCCGATTTGGTTTGTGACAACATCAATACCGCGATTTTTATGCCTGAAGGCAAAACGTTGCATGTCGCTGGTGGTTTAAAGGGCAATGGCAAAGGGCGTTTTGTACTGCAGGAGAGTTGCAAGGTATTGGGGGAGAGGGGAGGGCGGTTTAATAATATCACCCTAGATGTGCGTGGCTCAGACTGCACTATCAAAGGTATTGATATGAGCGGTTTTGTACCTGTCACACAGATTTACATTGGCGGCAAAGAGAAACGCACCATGCGTAACCTGGTGATTGACCAGATTACCGTGCACGATGCGAACTATGCGATTTTGCGCCAGGGTTTCCATAATCGGATGGAGAACGTGAGGATTACTAACGGCCATTTTAGCTGCTTGCAAGGTGATGCGATCGAATGGAATGTGGCGATTAACGACCATAACCTGCTTATCTCTGACCATGTGATTGAAAACATCGATTGCACCAATGGGAAGATCAACTGGGGTATTGGGATTGGGCTTGCGGGCAGTACTTACGACAATGAGTACCCGGAAGACCAGGCCGTGAAGAACTTTGTCGTGGCGAATATTACCGGTAGTAACTGTCGGCAATTAATACACGTCGAGAACGGCAAACACTTTGTTATCCGCAATATTAAGGCGCGTAATATTAATCATACTTTCAGCCAGAAAGCGGGGATTGATAACGCTACAATAGCAATTTATGGCTGTGATAATTTCGTGATTGATAATATCGATATGAAAGAGAGTGCGGGATTTCTTATTGGTTATGGCGTGATCAAAGGTAAATATTTATCTATTCCGCAAAATTTCAAATTAAACGATATTAGGCTTGATAATACGGATATGCAGTATAAAAGCCGCGGAATACAGATTTCTTCGGGTAACGCGACCTCCTTCGTGGCCATCACCAATGTGGCGATAAAGCGCTCAACACTTGAAGTGCATAACAAACCACAACATTTGTTTCTGCGAAACATCGACGTCATGCAGCATTCTGATGCTGGGCCTGCGCTGAAGCTAAACTTCGACCTGCGCAAAGATGTGCGCGGGCGCTTTATGGCTAAGGAGGATACGTTGCTGTCGCTTGCGAATGTGCGTGCCGTTAATGAGAAGGGGCAGAGTTCGATGGATATCGACCGGGTTGACCAGCGGCATGTGAACACGAGTGGGTTGAATTTTGTGCTGCCAGCCGCGGTTAAGTAGATTGTCAAACCACATTACGAATTTTCCGAGCTTTTGCAATGCATAAATCAAGGTTTTGGTTTTGCGTACTTTATTGAGAACGTTAAGATGATGTACTAATTCTGGGGATCAATTCATGCTGGCATCAACGCACGAAAAGACTATAATCCCCCAACCATTTCGAGGTGGGCTTGAATATGATTAATTTGAAAGCAGTTATTCCGGTAGCAGGCTTGGGCATGCATATGTTGCCTGCAACAAAAGCTATCCCAAAAGAGATGTTACCGATCGTCGATAAGCCGATGATTCAATATATTGTCGATGAGATCGTCGCTGCCGGCATCAAAGAAATCGTGCTGGTAACGCATTCTTCCAAGAATGCAGTTGAAAACCACTTCGACACCTCTTATGAACTAGAAGCTCTGCTTGAACAACGTGTTAAACGTCAGTTGCTTGCTGAGGTTCAGTCAATTTGTCCTCCTGGCGTGACGATTATGAACGTTCGCCAGGCTCAACCGCTGGGTCTGGGTCATTCCATTTTGTGCGCCCGACCGGTTGTTGGCGATAACCCATTTGTTGTCGTGTTACCTGACGTTATCCTCGATGGCGCCAGTGCTGACCCATTGCGCTATAATTTAGCTGCTATTGTTGAGCGTTTCAGAGAGACAGGGCGTAGCCAAGTTTTGGCAAAACGTATGCCTAATGTAGATTTATCTGAGTACTCAGTGATTACGACCGAAGAGCCACTGCAAAATGATGGGCAAATTGGCCGTATTGTTGATTTTGTTGAAAAACCGGATCAACCGCAGACTCTCGATTCTGACATCGCTGCTGTTGGCCGTTATGTTCTATCCGCAGATATCTGGTCTGAACTTGAGAAAACCGAGCCGGGTGCATGGGGTCGTATCCAGTTAACCGATGCCATCGCTGAACTGAACAAAAAGCAAGCGGTAGAAGCTGCATTGATGACTGGCGAAAGCTACGACTGCGGCAAGAAAATGGGTTATATGCAGGCATTTGTGCAATATGGTCTGCGTAACCATAAAGAAGGCCAGAAGTTCAGAGACAGCATTCACAAGTTGTTGGCTCGCTGAGAGATTTAATAACAAGTGATGGTACATATTTGATACAAAGAGCGGCAGTCAATAGTGGCGGTGAGGTTACATTTTGAAACCTTGCCAAGACTGATTGCCGTTTTTTTTGAGTAGCATGTTACAAAGTGTGTTTGCCTGGGATGGCAAGACATTCGAATGAACAAAAGAGGGTGGCCACACCGAAGCCACTGATGTAGTAAGGTCTTGTTCATTCGAATGTTTCGTAAAATTGAGCCCAGCATAGTTCAGGGGATTGTTCTATGCATTAAGTGTTTAGTGTTCTGGTAGCTATTGAGCCAGGGGCGGTAGCATGGCTTGAGTAAATTATTCCCCTTTTGTATTACCTGTTATTACCTCAATTAATTCACACGTCCGATATTCATTTATCGAAGAAAATCACTACAAGATTAAAGAGAGACTGCTCCCGTGAAAATTCTTGTTACTGGCGGCGCTGGCTTTATTGGCTCTGCTGTCGTTCGTCATATTATAAATAACACCCAAGATAGCGTCGTTAACGTCGATAAATTAACCTATGCAGGTAATCTTGAATCATTGGCAGAAGTTTCTGGCGATGATCGCTATGCTTTTGTGCAAGCAGATATTTGTGACAGAAATGCACTGGACAAAATTTTTGCCGAGCACCAGCCAGATTCGGTGATGCATTTGGCAGCGGAAAGCCATGTTGATCGTTCTATCACAGGGCCTGCTGAATTTATCGAAACCAACATTGTTGGCACATATACATTGCTTGAAGCTGCTCGTGCATACTGGTCGCAACTGAGTGATGAGCGCAAAATCAATTTCCGTTTCCATCATATTTCTACCGATGAAGTTTATGGTGATTTACCTCATCCGGATGAGTGCCCGGTTGGCGCAGAACTTCCATTATTTACCGAAACAACATCTTATGCGCCAAGCAGTCCTTATTCTGCGTCTAAAGCATCCAGCGACCATTTAGCCCGTGCATGGCAGCGGACATACGGCCTGCCTTGCATCGTAACTAACTGTTCAAATAACTACGGCCCGTATCACTTCCCGGAAAAATTGATTCCGTTGGTTATTCTCAATGCACTTGAAGGCAAGAATTTACCTATCTATGGGAAAGGCGACCAGATCCGTGACTGGCTTTATGTTGAAGATCACGCGCGCGCATTATATACAGTAGTAACACAAGGTTCTTTGGGTGAGACCTACAATATTGGTGGGCACAACGAGAAGAAAAATCTCGATGTTGTACTGACAATTTGTGACTTGCTGGATGAGTTGGTGCCAAAGAAAACCTCTTATCGTGAACAAATTACCTATGTTGCTGACCGTCCTGGTCATGACCGCCGTTATGCTATTGATGCAAGCAAAATAAGTCATGATTTGAACTGGAAACCACAAGAAACGTTTGAAAGTGGGATTCGCAAAACGGTTGAATGGTATTTAACTAATCAACAGTGGGTCGATAATATTAAAAGCGGTGCCTATAAATTCTGGATTGAACAGAATTATGGTGAGCGCAAATGAATATTCTGTTATTCGGAAAAACGGGACAGGTAGGCTGGGAATTACAACGTTCCCTGGCGCCTTTAGGGAACATTATTGCGGTTGACGTTCATTCGACTGAATACTGCGGTGACTTCAGTAATCCTGAAGGAGTTGCTGAAACTGTCCGTCGCGTGAAACCTGATGTTATTGTCAATGCAGCTGCCCATACTGCTGTTGATAAAGCTGAAAGTGAACGCGAGTTTGCACAGTTGCTTAATGCAACAAGTGTTGAAGCAATCGCCAAAGAAGCAGAAAAAATCAATGCCTGGTTGGTACACTATTCGACGGATTATGTCTTTCCGGGAAATGGCGAAAGGCCTTGGCTTGAAACCGATGTTACCTCACCACTTAATACTTACGGTGAAACGAAACTTGCTGGTGAAATTGCGGTGCAGCAATATTGCTCGAAGCACCTCATTTTCCGTACTAGTTGGGTATATGCAGGAAAGGGTAATAACTTCGCAAAAACTATGCTGCGTTTGGCAAAAGATCGTGAAGAACTTTCTATCATCAATGATCAATTTGGTGCCCCTACTGGTGCTGAATTGTTGGCTGACTGTACAGCTCATGCGATTACAACTGCATTGCGCAAACCTGAAGTAGCTGGTCTGTATCATCTGGTCGCATCAGGAACAACAACCTGGTTTGATTACGCGAATCTGGTATTTGCAGAAGCCAAAAATGTGGGTCTGGATCTGGCAATTAATAAAACTAATCCGGTCCCGACAAGTGCCTACCCAACTCCTGCGCTTCGTCCTCAAAACTCACGCCTTGATACTAAAAAATTCCAGCAGTCATTCGGATTAACACTGCCTTCATGGGAAATAGGTGTTAAACGAATGTTGGCCGAAATTTTTGCTTCTGCGAACGCATAATAATCATGTTCTATTAGTGGCTTGAATATGAGCCACTTTCAATTATTGGAATATTAAAATGACTTCACGTAAAGGTATTATTCTTGCTGGTGGTTCTGGTACTCGTTTATATCCAGTAACTATGGCAGTTAGTAAGCAACTATTGCCTATTTATGACAAGCCTATGATTTACTACCCGCTAAGTACTTTAATGCTGGCAGGTATTCGCGATATTTTAATTATCAGTACTCCTCAGGATACACCTCGCTTTGAACAACTACTTGGCGATGGTTCCCAATGGGGTTTGCATTTGCAATATAAAGTGCAGGAAAGCCCTGATGGTCTTGCTCAGGCATTCATTATCGGTGAAGAATTCATAGGTAATGATGATTGCGCATTGGTGCTCGGCGATAATATTTTCTACGGACATGATCTCCAGAAACAACTTGAAAATGCGGTTGCTCAAGAATCAGGTGCGACAGTCTTTGCTTATCATGTCCATGACCCTGAGCGTTACGGCGTAGTTGAATTTGATAAAGAAGGTAAGGCCATTTCTCTTGAAGAAAAGCCTCTTGAACCAAAAAGTAATTACGCTGTAACTGGCCTTTATTTTTATGACAACAGCGTTGTAGAAATGGCAAAAAGTCTCAAACCATCACCACGCGGTGAATTAGAAATTACCGATATTAACCGTATCTATATGGAACAAGGGCGTATGTCAGTAGCTATGATGGGGCGTGGCTATGCTTGGTTAGATACCGGTACCCATCAGAGTTTAATTGAAGCCAGTAACTTTATTCAGACAATTGAACTGCGTCAGGGGCTGAAAGTGGCATGTCCGGAAGAGATTGCGTTCCGTAAAGGATTTATAGATGCAGATCAGGTTAAGAAACTTGCTGCACCATTAGTTAAGAATGATTACGGAAAATATTTGCTGAAAATGATCAAAGGCTATTAAATATGAATGTTATTAAAACAGCTATACCTGAAGTACTAATCTTTGAGCCAAAGGTTTTCGGGGATGAACGAGGTTTTTTCTTAGAAAGTTTTAATCAGAATATTTTCGAAGAGACTGTTGGATATAAAGTTAATTTTGTACAAGATAATCACTCAAAATCCTACAAAGGTGTGTTACGAGGATTACATTATCAATTGTCACCTCATGCGCAAGGCAAACTTGTGCGTTGCGTTGTCGGTGAGGTTTTTGATGTTGCAGTTGATATCCGTAAAGATTCATCAACATTTGGTAAATGGGTTGGTGTAAATATTTCCGCGGAGAATAAACGACAGCTGTGGATTCCTGAAGGCTTTGCACATGGTTTCCTGGTCCTAAGTGAGACGGCGGAATTCGTCTATAAGACTACTAATTACTACCATCCACAAAGTGATAGTGGTTTAGCATGGAATGACCCAACCATCAATATTGTATGGCCTTTAGAACGTAATCCTGTATTGTCAGAGAAAGATATGCGCCAACCACTGCTGTGTAAGTAAATTTTTAACATACGTGCGTAAGCTTCTACTTCTCATTAATGAGATATCAATAGAGTATATAAATGTTATTTTAAAGCCAATGGTACATTATTTGTTCAAGTTGGTAATGTATATTCTCACTAAATGTGGATGACCATGTCATTTATTATTTTTTCAGTAATGCTATTTTTCTTGGCCATTCTAGAAAATAGAGGGCTATTCAAACTATCTGCGTTGCTTATTGGTTTGTTTTATTCACTTACGTTTGCGTATGGATATGACTGGATAAACTATTATGATACTTTTCTTGATGTGCGGTCAGGTGACATAAGTAGTTTCTTCACTGAACCTGGATATTTATTACTAATGCAACTATTCAATGCATTAGGATTTGGTTTTCCACAATTTACTGCGATTATTTCGTTGCTAATGTATGGCTCAATTTATTTTTTTTGCAAAGATATGAATAATCCCAGCTTAGCATTTTTCACTCTGTTCAGTATCCTCAGTTTTTTTATGCTGACAGAACAAGTTCGCCAAGGGTTGGCACTTTGTATACTACTTTGGGGTATTAGGGGGTTACACCAAGGAAATATCAGACATTTTTTAATTGTAGTATTTGTTGCTGTTTTTTTTCATATATCAGCAATTATATCTGTGTTGTTCCTGTTTATTCGGAAAAATACAGGGGCTGGAATGTTGAAGTTCTCCCTTACATCCAGTTTATTCGTTATTGGTCTGTTGTATGCGCTTTATCATCCCGAAATATTCAGCAATATACCTTTTGTTGGCCAAAAGATAGTTGCATATGCCCGTTTTTTCGAAGAAAAAAATGTTGGATTTTGGGAGTATATATTGGGTTCAAGGTTAGTGTTTATATATTTTTTCCTTTACTTACTGTTATTTATAATAAGAAAGCAAGAGAGGGGGATATATTCTGGTGTCAACTCAGTATTCATGCTTTTTCTAAGTAGATTGTCTCCATACTTGGTGAGGGTAGGGTATTTCTTTGTGCCATATTTAGTTATATCTGTAGATGATTATATGAGTCAACAGGGAAAAGGATTTCATACAAGACTCAATAAATTATTATATATAATAATTATTTTTATGGTCTCAAGTATACCTGCATGGAATCCAGTTTATTGGGAAGGTTCAAAAACATTTCTGACTATATTCTCAAATACACATGATATCAATAATGAGATTCTGAGGAAGTGCGATATACTTAGAGCTCATTACGATCATATTGTTATAGAGCAATGTCGTTAATGTTACTTTTCAATGGTTATTGAAGGCCCTATGAATACAGAAAAAAAAGTACTAGTACTGATGGTTACGCATAATAGTCAGAAATTTACTCATTGGGCACTAGAGCCATTAATAAACAACGGTATGTGTCAAATCAGAATTGTAGATTCGGGATCTAAGGACACAAGTTATTTGCAGGAGTATAAGTTAAAAGATAATATTGACATTCTTTTTGAAGAGAACTTAGGTTTTGCAAAAGCAAACAATGTAGGACTAAAAGATATTCAAAATTTCAAATTTGTGCTATTTCTTAATCCTGATGCAAGAATTGAAAAAAACGAACTGGCAATTTTAATAGAGCGGGCCGATTCTTGTGAATATGAATCAATAGGCATGTTCTCAGTTAGCCTTGAGAAGTATTCTATTGTTGAAAAGAAAGCACTTTCATATTACGACTCATTAGGAATATATTGTGATATGGTTGGGCGATGGAAAGATATTCAACGTCCATGCAATGTAAAACTGGAAGAAAATATTCATTATGAAGCCATATGTGGCGCATTTATGTTTTGTCGAACAAAAGCACTTTTAAGTTTACCTGACAGCAAAGGTAATATTGGGTTCGAAGAAAGTTATTATATGTATAAAGAAGATATTGAATTATCTCTTAGAATTAAAAGAAAGTTTGGCCTGAAAATATTTCATGATCTCAAAGCTTATCATTGCCGTGGTTGGGGAGGAAAGCGAAGTAAAAACCCTTACTGGGCAAGAAAACTATCAGCGGTAAATGACTTGCATCTCTCGATGTGTTATAAAAATAGAGCATTCCTCTACGCACTGATTAAGTATTTATATGTTGTTCTCTGGGAGAAAAAATAATGAATAAAGTTCTCTTTGTTACTCATGTGAATAAAGATCCCAGTAGTGGTGTGTGGAAGAAGGTGTTGGCACAACGGGATGCATTTAAACAACTTGGATTTTCAGTTGATTTAGTCTATGAGAACCATAATTCTCTAATCATTGATTCTGAGAGTGGTAAAGCTGCTTATCCTTTACGACATCGTTACTTTATATTTTATACGCTAAGTAAGCTAATCACTGTTTCATATGACTTTATCTATATTAGAAAACCGCATGGTGGATTGTACCCACTGTTTTTTTCAATGGTAATAAGTAAAGTAAAAAAAACAAATCCATTGTCTAATATTGTCATGGAAATCCCAACCTATCCTTATAATAAAGAGCATACTGGATGGAAAGGTTATCTTAGTAATTTGTTGTATAAGTTATCATTGCTCTTTTACAGAAAGCATATCGAGGAAATATTATATATAGGTGAGGGGCCTGATAAAATATATAATATAAAAGCAAGGAAAATTAGTAATGGAGTGAATCTCGAAAGAGTTAAATGTATAATGGCGGAAAAAAAGAAAAGTGAGCCATTTATCTTTGCGGGAATTGCTAATTTAATGTTTTGGCATGGTTATGATCGATTAATTAACTCTATCAGCAATTATAAAGGTCAACACGCAATAAAGTGTTATATTGTTGGTGATTCAGAACCTGAACTGACTAGGCTAAAAGCATTGGTACAGGAGTTGAATGTTTCAGATAGAGTTATTTTTACAGGTCGGCTAATAGAACAACAGATTCAGGAGCTATTAAAATCCGTTAATGTTTGTGTTGATGCTTTAGGAAGGCATCGAAGTGGCAATAACTTTAATAGCTCAATTAAGTCCAAAGAGTATACGGCGATGGGAATGCCTTTTATTAAGAGTCATATCGATGATTCATTTTTGGATGATGATTTTTTTGTATTTCAGGTTGATGCGAATGAAAATGAAATTCCTATTGATGAAATAATTGAGTGGTATAAAAGTCTTCCAGATGATTTTCCACTAAGGGCAAGATTAGCTGCTGAAGAGCGTTTTTCATGGGAAGAAATATTACGACCAATATTTCCGTATGTTCGAGATCAAAAGTGAAAAATAATGTATTGTCAATTCTTGTTGTTTTATATAATAAGGAATTGTTAGAGTCCGCAACAATTAAGTCATTGCTTAATATTGATGTATCACTTTCAGTCAATTTAACAATAGTTAACAATGGTCCATCTAGTCTCCTTGATGTTGGCTTATTTAAAGAGAGTTATTCTTATTTATTCGATTCTATTAAGATTAGTGAGTTTTTAGAAAATAAGCCATTAAGTATGGTGTATAATTATTTTTTAAGCCAATCGATGGTTTCTGATTATTTTTTATTTTTCGATGATGATTCTATTTTTGACGCCTCATTTTTAGAGTATGTTTCTAGAAGTGATGCTGATGTAATTCTACCTCGTATCAAAAGTTGTGATGACAATAAGTTCTACTATCCAGAATCTAATAATGAAATTATCGAAGAAGAATGTGTTCTTTGTGTAAAGAATATTATGTCAATAGCTTCAGGTTTAACTTTAAGTAAAAATATAATCCTAACGATGTCTAAGCATTATTCGACTACATTTGACGAACACTTTGCTCTTTATGGTATTGATACTTCTTTTTTCTTACGGCTTTCTCATGTTCGCAGTTTAGATAACAATATTTCCGTAATATGTAATGGTATTCTTTATCATTCCTTATCCAGAGCTGGCAATCAGCCTATTACAGATTTTCGTCTAAAAGAGAGATTATGTGATGCTGCATTAATTGCACGACATTACCCTAGTAAAAAACGAGTTGTTTATTTTTTTAAAAAAATTATACAAAATATTTGTTTCCTCAAACAAGAGAATGTTTTACTTCTCATAAAGTGCTATATCTCAGGAAAACATCCTAGATGCAAATAACCCAGATAACATATTAGTATAACTGACACCTATGAATGATACCGTATCAATTGCACTCGCTACTTACAATGGAAGTAAGTTCCTACCAGAAATGCTCGACTCAATTAATAAGCAAACATATCCATATTTTATGATTCATATATGTGATGATGGGTCGACAGATAATACTATTGCAACTATTAAGGGGCATAAGTTATTTGTAGATGGAAAAATAATAATACATGATGTAAATGGTGGGTGCGGTGCTCTTAAAAATTTTAAAAGGACTATTGAATATTGCACTGATAACTATATTGCATTATGTGATCAAGATGATTACTGGGTTCCAGAAAAATTGAGTGTGTTGATGAATAGCTTAAAAGAATATGAAAATAGATGTCATGGTCCCAAGTTAATCTTTTCAGATTTACAAATTGTTGATTCAACATTATCCTGCCTTTATCCTTCATTTTATTCAGCGTCAGGTAAAAGTAGTAAATGTAAAAAACCTTTGGACTTTTTGCTTAGTAACCATATTCCTGGTTGTGCGATGATGTTTAATAAAGAGTTAAAAACTCTTTTAGAACCTATTCCCGATGATATTAGAATGCATGATTGGTGGATTGCATTATTGGCTTCTTACTATGGTGAAATAATATATGAACCTTCCAGCTTAATTAAATATAGACAGCATGACACCAATACTATTGGCGCATCAGATATGATTCACCAAAATATAAGTGCTTTTCAGATGCTAAGGAATATTAGGACCTTAGTGTTAAGAAGTAAAAAAATACAAAAGGAATTCATCACTCGATTTTCAGAAATTGGATATAGATATCCCCGAGTTAATGACTCTTTTTTAAGGTTAATAGAAAACAAAACAAGTTTAATAGAAAAATATAAATTATATAAGAAAGCTAATTTAGGTGAGAGTAAGATTATATCTTTTTGTGCATGGTGGTTTTTATAATGAGTGTAAATATAAAAAGAGAAACTGCATATTTATATGTGGTTCAAATATCAAATATTATATTGCCACTTATAATGGTTCCTTATCTGGCTCATGTATTAGGTTTGGATTTTTTTGGTAAACTAAGTTTTGCTCAGGCAGTAAGTTATATTTGTATTTTTATTGTCGATTTTGGTTTCAATTTTTCTGCTGCACGCGGGATTGGAATCAATATAGGTAAAAATAAAGAAATAGATAAATTGTACAGCAATGTCCAGTTTGTTAAGATAATATTGTTTAGTATTGTTGTTGTGTTTTTGTTTTTTTTGTCACTTTTTATAAATCTCTCAGTCATTGATAGTAAATTAATGCTGCTTGGTGGTATATCATCACTAAGCTCAATTGTAATGCCCGTATGGCTATTTCAGGGGTTGGGGCGAAATTCATATGTCGCAGTACTAAATCTTATTACTCGTGTATTTTCAATGGTTTTCATTCTGCTTTTAATTAAATCAGATGCTGACATAATCACTGCCTCCAGTTTGCAGTTGCTATCACCATTAGTCGCTGGGGTAATAATGCAATATTTTATGATAAAAAAAGAAATTGTTAGATTTAAAGTAAAAGATATTTCAGTTTCTAATTCTGTTACTATAACTAAAGATAGTTTTCATAATTTCTCTGCATCATTCTTAACTCTCGGATTTACATACTTTAATCCTATATTGGTTAAACTTTTTCTTGGTGATAGCGCTCTAGGGTTATATAGTTTTGCAGAAAAGCTAGCTAATGTTTTACGGCAGTTATACATCCCTCTGGTGCAGGCTTGTTTTAGTAAAATATGTATATTATTTCAAGAGGGAAACACTCCTATTATACGGAAAATAATTCTGAAAGTTTTTGTTTTTTTTACAATTCTCACAGTAATTGCATATGTTGGTAATGTATTTTTAGGCGATTTTATTATCAGCCTATTTTTTTCTCAGTCTGCTTCTGTCTCTCAATTGCTTCTTATTATGATAATAACTCAAGGGGTTATTTCTTATTCAATGATCCTTGTTAATCTTATCATCATACCTGCAGGGTTTAGCTTTTACCTTAAGCGAGTTTATTTTAAAGCATTAGTTTCTTATGCCGTAGTTATTTATCCTTTGATTCATTTCTTTGGTGTTTATGGGGTAGCCTCTTCAATAGTTGCTGTTGAAATAATCATTGTAGCATGCTTTGGGCTATTTATATGTAAGAAAAAAATACTTCTAAATTGATTTTTAAATATAACTTAAATAGTCTATGAAGTAACTTTGAGGATCATATTGAATGAATAATTTGCGTAGTGCCATTATTATACCTACCTATAATGGTGGGTTATTGTGGAAAAAGGTTGCTCAGAGTATAAATAAACATTACAAAGGTCCAGTTATTGTTATAGACTCAGGCTCTACTGACAATACAATTAATATTGCAGAAAATAATGGTTTTGAAGTATATAGGATAAAACCAGAAGAGTTTAATCATGGCAGGACAAGGAATTATGGTGTGTCGTTAGCTTCATCAAAATGTGATATTGCGATTTTTCTTACTCAAGATGCAATCCTTCAGAATGATGAGGCAGTTTCAGGTTTAGTAGAGATGATACAAGATGATGATAAACTAGCTGCCGTATATGGAAAACAGTTACCACATGATGATGCAAACCCTTTAGCAACTCATGCCCGATATTTTAATTATGCTGATTCGGGATATATTCTCGATGAGAAAAATGCAAAGGCTTTAGGACTTAAATCAGTTTTCATGTCTAACTCGTTTGCCGCTTATCGCGTCTCGACTTTTCAAGAAATTGGAGGCTTTGCCAATAATACTATTCTTTGTGAAGATATGTTGTATGCTGCAACTGCATTATCATCGGGATTCAAGGTTGGATATCAACCAAATAGCCGGGTTCAACATTCTCATAACTATTCGGCAGTTGAAGAGTTTCGTCGTTACTTCGATATCGGCGTATTCCACATGGATCAATCATGGATAGGTCAACGTTTTGGAGGTGCACAGAGTGCCGGTTCGAATTTTATACGTTCAGAGTTAACCTATCTAGCAAAAAATGCACCGTATTATATACCTCTGGCCCTTATTAATAATAGCGCGAAGTTATTAGGCTATAAATTAGGGAAAAAATATAATTTGCTTCCAAGGGGCATTGTTAGAAAATTGAGCATGCATAAAAAATTTTGGAAATAACTATTTTTGGATATGCAAATGAACAATCCTTTAAGATTTTTTGTTATTAAATTTAGCATGGCCTTTCTTGATTTGATATTAATTGCAATTTCATTCCTTATAGCTACATTTTTGGTTAAACAAATTTTTGGTGGTTTGCATGCTTTCATATTAGAGGCTCAGTTCAATGAAAAATTAGTTACTCATTTATTGCTAAGTCTATTTTGTGTTGCTTGGTATTGGATTCGCTTACGACATTACTCATACCGCAAACCATTCTGGTTTGAACTCAAAGAAATCCTCAGAACATTGCTTATTTTTGCTATTATTGATTTAGCTATAAATGCATTTTCAAAATGGCATTTTTCTCGTTATATTTGGGTCTTTACTTGGGCTTTTGCATTTTTACTTGTTCCTCTTGGACGTAGTTTATTACGAAATTTTTTGGACAGAATTGGTCTGTGGAAGCGAGATACTGTAATCATAGGTTGTGGGAAAAATGCAATTGATGCTTATCTCGCAATAAATAGTGAGAAAAACTTGGGGTTTAAAGTTACACACTTCATTGATAGTTGCTCCAGTAGTCATCAGGAAATATTCGGGTGTCCAGTGATCAAAACTGACATTTATAGTTTAAATAAAATTGAGGATAAATCAGTTCAGTTCATTATTGCGTTAGAGTCTGATCAATCAGACTTGCGTGATACATGGATGAGAAATTTAGCTAAAAATAGATTTAGAAATGTTTCAGTCATACCAACGATTCGTGGGTTACCTTTATACGGTACTGATATGGCTTTCATTTTTAGCCATGAAGTTATGATCTTTAGAGTTAATAACAACCTCGCAAAAAGGACTTCTCAATTTCGTAAACGTATGTTTGATATTTTTGGGTCATTGGCAATTTTATCTGTTACCTCTCCATTATTCCTTTATTTATACTGGCAAGTTAAAAAAGACGGAGGCCCGGCTATCTTTGGACACGAACGTATTGGAAGAAATGGTAGCAAATTTAAATGCCTAAAATTTCGGTCCATGGTAATGAACTCTCAAGAAGTATTGAAAGAAATTCTTGAGAGTGATTCTGAATCTCGTGCAGAATGGGAAAGGGATTTCAAACTCAAAAATGATCCTCGAATCACAAAAATTGGACATTTTATTCGTAAAACAAGTTTGGATGAATTACCTCAACTTTTCAATGTGTTGACTGGGAGTATGAGTTTGGTTGGGCCTCGCCCTGTTGTTATAGAAGAGCTTAAACGTTATCAAGATTCTGTTGAATATTATTTAATGGCAAAACCTGGGATGACAGGTCTCTGGCAAGTTAGTGGACGCAATGATATTGACTACGAAACTAGGGTTTACTTTGATGCATGGTACGTAAAAAACTGGTCTATGTGGAATGATATAGCTATCCTGTTTAAAACAATAAATGTTGTATTTAAGCGGGATGGAGCATATTAGCAATACAATTCTATTATTTATTACATTGGCTAATTAACTCTAAAGGCAACACCAATTACTACCTTCTGCGCTATAACTTGAGTTAACATATCATTTACTTTACCTGCTGCTTGATTGCGGCAGGGTATTTACCCCTGACAGGAGTATGTAATGTCCAAGCAACAAATCGGCGTCGTTGGTATGGCCGTGATGGGGCGCAACCTTGCGCTGAACATAGAAAGCCGTGGCTATACCGTTTCCGTGTTCAACCGCTCTGGCGATAAAACTGAAGAAGTTATCGCAGAGAATCCGGGCAAGAAGCTTGTTCCTTACTATACGGTACAGGAGTTTGTAGAATCTCTCGAAACTCCGCGCCGTATCCTGTTGATGGTCAAGGCCGGTGAGGCCACGGACAAAACCATTGATTCTCTCAAGCCATACCTTGCGAGGGGCGATATCCTGATTGATGGTGGTAACACCTTCTTCCGGGATACAATTCGCCGTAACCGTGAGCTTTCTGCCGAAGGTTTCAACTTCATTGGTACCGGTGTTTCTGGTGGTGAAGAAGGCGCATTGAAAGGGCCTTCCATCATGCCTGGCGGTCAGAAAGAAGCTTACGAACTGGTTGCACCAATTCTTAAGCAGATCGCAGCAGTTGCTGAAGACGGTGAGCCATGTGTTACCTACATTGGTGCTGATGGTGCTGGTCACTATGTAAAAATGGTTCACAACGGTATCGAATACGGTGATATGCAATTGATTGCTGAAGCCTATTCACTGCTTAAAAATGGCCTGAATCTGTCCAATGAAGAGTTGGCAACAACCTTTACTGACTGGAACAAAGGCGAACTAAGCAGCTACCTGATTGACATCACCAAAGACATCTTCACAAAAAAAGATGAAGATGGTAACTACCTGGTTGATGTAATTCTTGATGAAGCAGCGAACAAAGGCACTGGCAAGTGGACTAGCCAGAGCTCGCTGGACTTGGGTGAACCACTGTCTCTGATTACCGAATCTGTGTTCGCTCGTTATATCTCTTCCTTGAAAGAGCAGCGTGTTGCCGCTTCTAAAGTGCTGAGTGGCCCGYATGCAAAACCATTTGCTGGCGATAAAACTGATTTTGCCGAGAAAGTGCGCCGTGCATTGTACCTGGGCAAGATTGTTTCTTACGCTCAGGGTTTCTCCCAGCTACGTTCAGCATCTGAAGAGAATAACTGGGATCTCAACTACGGAGAGATTGCTAAGATTTTCCGTGCTGGTTGCATTATCCGTGCTCAGTTCCTGCAAAAAATCACCGATGCATATGCAGAGAACCCAGCAATTGCGAACTTGCTGCTGGCGCCGTACTTCAAGAAAATTGCTGACGAATACCAGCAGGCACTGCGTGATGTGGTTTCTTACGCTGTGCAAAATGGTATTCCAACGCCAACCTTTTCTGCAGCTATCTCTTACTACGACAGCTACCGTTCAGCGGTACTGCCTGCCAACCTGATTCAGGCGCAGCGTGACTACTTTGGTGCGCATACTTATAAGCGTATTGACAAAGAAGGTGTGTTCCATACCGAGTGGTTAGATTAAATTTATAGTAAAAGTATAATCTCAACCCGGTTTATAACCGGGTTTTTTATATCAATTTTTCTATAAATATATAAAATTATTGTTAGAGTTTGTAATTTCTAGAATTTCACAATAAAGAGTATGATTGGATGAAAATTGCAATTGCTGGAACAGGTTATGTTGGTTTATCAAATGGAATTCTTATAGCTCAACATCATGAAGTTGTGGCTTTGGATGTTGTCCAAGATAAAGTCGATATGATAAATAATAAAATTTCGCCTATTGTCGATAAGGAAATACAAGAATACCTCTCTGAGGTGGATCTTAATTTCCGTGCAACCACGGATAAACGTGATGCTTATCGCGATGCTGATTATGTTATTATCGCGACACCTACAGATTATGATCCAAAAACCAATTACTTCAACACATCAACAGTTGAGAGTGTAATTCGAGACGTTACTTCTTTAAACCCAAATGCGGTTATGATAATTAAATCTACAATTCCTGTTGGGTTTACTCAATCAATTAAAGAAAAACTAAGTATTGAAAATCTTATCTTCTCACCGGAATTTTTACGCGAAGGCAAAGCTCTTTATGACAATCTTTATCCGTCAAGAATTGTCATCGGCGAGCGTTCTGAACGAGCGGAACGTTTTGCATCTTTGTTGCAAGAAGGGGCTATCAAAAATGATATTCCTACACTCTTTACAGATTCAACTGAAGCTGAAGCGATTAAACTCTTTGCAAACACTTATCTTGCGATGCGTGTAGCTTACTTTAATGAATTAGATAGCTATGCGGAAAGCCTCAGTCTTGACTCACGTCAGATAATCGAAGGAGTTAGTCTTGATCCCCGAATTGGTGACCATTACAATAATCCTTCGTTTGGTTACGGAGGGTATTGTTTACCAAAGGATACTAAGCAATTATTAGCTAACTACCAGTCCGTTCCAAACAATCTAATATCGGCTATAGTTGATGCGAATCGCACTCGAAAAGATTTTATTGCCGACTCTATCTTGGCAAAACAGCCTAAAGTGGTTGGTATCTATCGATTAATAATGAAAAGCGGTTCCGATAATTTCAGAGCTTCATCTATTCAGGGCATAATGAAGCGCATCAAAGCTAAAGGTGTTGAAGTTATTATTTATGAGCCAGTAATGGCTGAAAATGAATTCTTCCATTCCCGTGTTCTGCAAGATCTAAATGATTTCAAAAATGAAGCTGATATCATTGTTTCTAACCGTATGGCTTCTGAATTGATTGATGTTGCTGAAAAAGTCTACACTCGGGATTTGTTTGGTAGCGACTAATTATTACTTTCTCCCCCGTTTAGCAAGATATAAGTGTGAATTGCTCTGCTGGCAGCGAGTGTATAAAGCACTGAACGGGGGCTTGCTCATTTACTTACTGTAGTAAGGTTGTGACGATTTAATCCTTCCTGGTAGTAGGTTTATTGTATTTTTCTTAATTCAATCAATCTATTGCATCTAGAACCACCTAAGTTTTTACCTAAAGCGAATGTTTCGAGTTAGCCTCTGAAGTTCTCACACTTCTTTATCCGGGTTCAGGTCCGCGACAAATCTTTTCAACTGCGAGTTTTGATCTTTAGGTTGTCGTAAGCGCCTGACTTCAGTCACGCTCGGGCTGAAAAATATATTCTTCTTACTGTAGTTTATGGTTTCCTATGAACTTATCCCCCAGGTGTTCACCCTCGTTTTCCCATAGAACCATCGCAAGTGGCGAAAGATAGACCCCATAAATATGAAAGTTAATAAGTCAGTTTCATAAATCTTGTACTAACCTTATCGGCAGAACTTTTTTAAGATGATCCTGCTAGTTTTTCTCACTCTGCTTGGTATAAAATTCATAAAACATAACGTAATTTAACATTTATTTAATATTTAAATGTTCTTTGTGATCACAAGAGGGTAAGGTACTTACGTTGTAGTCGTTCATCGTATAACCTTATGTTATGTTTTATTTGTGTTACTATTTTGTGAGTAGATTATTTTAGGGTAAATATGACTAAAGATAACAGTAATGTCGGACACCACGATAAATCAGATGAGTCAATTGATTTAATAGATGTTTTAATGCAGTTGTGGAAAGGGAAAACCACCATTATTGCTTGTGTTGTTGCGGCCATAGTACTTGCCGTTATCTATCTGTTTATCGCTAAAGAGAAATGGACCTCTACTGCGGTTATTACACAACCAGATGCTGCTCAAATTGCGACCTACAACAATGCGTTAAATGTTATTTATGGCAATGCTGCCCCTAATATTACCGATCTGCAAAATAGAGTTGTCGGTCGCTTGAGCGGCTCACTTTCTGCTTTATCAGAAATGCTAGATAACCAGGATGAGCCTGAAAAGCTCACAGTTGAACCTTCTGTTAAAGGCCAACAATTACCCCTGAAAGTTAGTTATGTCGATAACACACCTGAAGGAGCTAAAGCTAAAGTAGCTCAGTATATACAACGAGTTGATGAGCAAGTTGGTGAAGAGCTTGCCGCAGACCTTAAGGACAATATCAAGCTGCAAATTTCAACGCTTGAGGACTCTTTGCAAACTCAGCAAAAAGTAGCGCAAGAGCAAAAAGATTTGCGTATTAAGCAAATCAGCGAGGCGCTTAAATTTGCAACAGAAGCAAAGGTTTCGTCACCTCAGTTACAACAGACTTCTGATGTCACTCAAGACACAATGGTTCTATTAGGTAGTGAAGCATTGTCTTCGATGATTAAAAATGAGGCTACACGTCCGTTAGTGTTTTCATCTGCTTACTACCAGACTAAACAGAATTTACTAGATATTCAGAGTTTGAAAATTGACCCTAAGACAATACATTCTTATCGCTATGTAATGAAACCGACTCTGCCAATTCGTAGAGATAGTCCGAAGCGTGCTTTAACGTTGATATTAGCAACGCTATTAGGTGGGATGGTTGGTGCAGGTGTAGTGTTAGGCCGCAATGCTCTACGTAACTATAAGCCTAATGCCTAGATTCAAACGAGACAAAAAGGCCGCATCAGCGGCCTTTTTCACATCAACGCAACCCTACTTATGCCTTTCCCGCAAATTCTCAATCACTGCGCTTAAATCCAAATCCTGATCCTGCAGCAACACTAGCAAGTGATACACCAAATCCGATGCTTCATTTTTCAACTCGAAGCGGTCGTTAACCGTCGCAGCCAAAGCGGTTTCCACACCTTCTTCACCCACTTTTTGCGCAATACGCTTGGTTCCACTTGCATACAACTTCGCGGTATACGAACTCTCAGGATCAGCAGTTTTCCGTGACGCCAGTAGTTGCTCAAGTTGATACAGGAAATGCCAGTCGTGATGCGTTTCACCGAAGCAACTTGAAGTGCCTAAATGGCAGGTTGGGCCGATTGGGTTTGCCAGAACAAGAAGTGTGTCGTTATCGCAATCTGGTGCGATGCTCACTACATTCAGGAAATTCCCGGAGGTTTCGCCTTTGGTCCACAAACGCTGTTTAGTGCGTGAGAAGAAAGTGACTTTCCCACTATCGATGGTTTGTGCCAGAGCTTCAGGATTCATGTATCCCAGCATCAACACTTCACCAGATTTCGCGTGTTGAACGATGACCGGCATCAGGCCATCAGTTTTTTCCCAGTCCAGTTGAGCTTGTTGTTCTGTCGTTAGCACACTCTTATCTCCACACCTTGCTGAGCCAGGTACAGTTTCAGCTCACCAATATTAATAATTTGCTTATGGAACACTGAGGCCGCCAGTGCACCATCAACATCTGCATCTCGGAAGGCTTCAAGGAAGTGCTCCATGGTTCCTGCGCCACCTGAAGCAATCAGCGGAACGTGGCAAACTTCGCGCACTTTCTTCAGTTGCTCCAGGTCATAACCGTTGCGTACGCCATCCTGGTTCATCATATTCAGTACGATTTCCCCGGCCCCGCGTTTTTGCACTTCCTGAACCCAGGCTACCGTTTCCCATGTAGTCACACGTGTGCGGCTTTCATCGCCGGTATATTGATTGACGTGATACTTCCCGGTTTCCGCGTCAAACCAGGTATCAATGCCCACCACAATACACTGCACGCCAAAACGATCGGCCAGGCGAGTAATCAGGTCAGGGTCGGCAAGAGCAGGGGAGTTGATTGAAATCTTATCTGCTCCAAAAGAGAGAATTTGTGCGGCATCTTCAATCGACTTGATACCGCCTGCCACGCAGAACGGAATATCGATAACTTCCGCAACGCGTGATACCCAGCTTTTATCTACCACGCGCCCATCGCTTGATGCGGTGATATCGTAAAACACCAACTCATCTGCGCCTTCGGCTGCATAACGTTGTGCCAGCGGTACGATGTCGCCGATGATTTCATGGTTGCGGAACTGCACACCTTTTACGACTTGCCCGTCGCGCACGTCCAGGCAAGGGATTATCCGTTTTGCCAGCATGAGATCGCCTCCGTTACGTTGAATTTCCCTTCCAGTAATGCACGCCCGACAATCACGCCTTGCACGCCTGTGCCGCGTAAAGCTGCTATATCATGGATATCGCCAATGCCACCGGAGGACTGGAAAGCAACCTGTGGGAAACGCGCGCAAACTTCTTTATACAACGACACGTTCGAACCTGCCAGTGTGCCATCGCGAGAGATATCAGTGCACAGCACGTGCTTTAGCCCAACAGGCAGAAAAGTTTCCACCAGTTCTTCAAGCGTTACGCCTGAGTTCTCTTGCCAGCCGCTCACGGCGACGTGTTTATTGCCTTGTTCGTCGATGCGCACATCGAGGGCTAATACCAGTGCATCTGCGCCGAAACGGGTAAACCAGCCTTTGACGACTTCCGGTGATTTCACAGCCGTTGAGCCAACCACCACGCGCGCTACACCCGCTTCAAGCAGGGCGGCAACGTCTTCTTCAGTGCGCACGCCGCCGCCAACTTGCACCGGCACATTAACTCCAGCAACCAGCTTTTTAATCAGTGGGATCTGGCGTCTGGCGGGATCTTTTGCGCCAGTCAAATCCACCAGGTGCAACACTTGTGCGCCTTGTGCTTCATATTCTTGCAGACGCGGTAACGGGTCGTTGCCGTAATCGCGTTGCTGACCGTAATCCCCCTGATGGAGGCGCACCACTGTGCCGTCAATTAAATCGAGAGCAGGAATAATCATGGTGCTCACATCTCCAGGAAGTTTTTCAGTAATTTTGCGCCAGCAGCACCCGAGCGCTCCGGGTGGAACTGCACGCCAAAGAAATTATCTTTTTGCACCGCAGCGGTGAATGCCTCGCCGTAACTGGCCTGCGCTATGGTGTTTGCGCAAACCGGCATCGCGTAGCTATGTACAAAATAGAAATAATCGCCGTCATCGATGCCGCGGAACAGGCGGTCGCCCGCTTTCGGGTAGACACGGTTCCAACCCATATGCGGCAAAGGCAAGCCATGGTCGACCATTTTCAACACGGGATATTCGATAACGCCGAGCATTTCCACGCCGTTGCTTTCGTCGCTACGAGTGGCCAGCAGTTGCATACCAAGGCAAATGCCAAGTACCGGCTGCGTGCAGGCTTTTATCAGCTCGATAAGATCACGCTCACGGATCTGATCCATTGCCGCCTGCGCGGTTCCCACGCCGGGTAAAAACAGCTTATCGGCGCGCAGCACGACATCAGGATCGCGGCTAACCAGTGGCTCATAGCCATGGCGCTGGATTGCCGACTTCACCGAGTGCAGATTGGCGCATCCCGTGTCCAGAATCACCACGTTCATTACAACACTCCTTTTGAGGAGGGCAGCGTGTCGCCTTCGACTTTGATTGCCTGGCGCAGCGTGCGGCCAAAGACTTTAAACAGGCTTTCGACACGGTGATGGTCGTTTTTGCCTTTGGTTTTCAGGTGCAGCGTCACGCCCATGGTGTATGACAGTGAGCGGAAGAAATGTTCAACCATTTCAGTGCTTAAATCGCCGACACGTTGGAAGTTGTACTCAGCTTTATATTCAAGGTGAGGGCGGCCAGAAATATCCAGCGCGCAGCGCGCCAGGCATTCGTCCATCGGTAACGTGAAGCCGAAGCGCGTAATCCCACGTTTGTCGCCCAATGCGATTTTCAGCGCTTCGCCCAGTGCAAGGCCGGTGTCTTCTACGGTGTGGTGATCATCAATGTAAAGATCACCTTTCACGCTGATATCCATTCGAAAACCGCCGTGGGTAGCAATCTGATCCAGCATGTGGTCAAAGAAACCGACGCCAGTGTTAATTTTGCTGCCGCCTTCACGGTCGAGCCAAACTTGCACGTCGATTTGTGTCTCTTTGGTGGCACGTTCAACATGAGCGTAGCGGTCACGCTTCGTCAGCTTTTCGCTGATCATCGGCCAGTTCAGCGTTTCGCCATGGTAGCGTAAACCCTGAATGCCCATATTTTCAGCCAGCTCAATATCTGTCGCGCGGTCGCCAATCACATAGCTGTTTGGCTTATCCAGCACGCCTTCTTCCAGATAACCATTCACCATCGCAATTTTTGGCTTACGGCATTCACAGTTGTCAGTTGGCAAATGTGGACAAATCAGCACGTCGTCAAAGTTCACGCCCTGCGAGGAAAATACTTGCATCATCAGGTTGTGCGGGCCGTCGAAATCCGCCTGCGGGAAGCTCTCGGTATCTAAACCGTCCTGATTGGTGATCATCACCAGTTTGTAGCCTGCTTTTTGCAATTGCAGCAGAGCAGGGATCACCGCTGGTTCAAAGGCCAGTTTGTCCATGCGATCCACCTGGTAATCTGAAGGTGGCTCGGAAATTAAAGTGCCATCACGGTCGATAAAAAGAATTTTCTGGCTCACACGCCCTCCGTGGCCGTCAGGCCTGGTTGTTCACGCAGCGCTGCAATGGTGCGCTCGCACTCTAAACGGGTACCGACGGTAATTCGCAGGCAACCGCTTAACGATGGTTGTTTATTTTGGTCACGTAGGATAATGCCTTGATCCCACAAAGATTTAAATACTGCACTTGAAGCTGTGATCCGGGCCAGAACATAGTTGGTTTCAGAATCGAAAACGTGCTCTACGCAATCCACGTCCTGAAGTGCTGTTACCAGGTACTGACGATTCACCAGGACTTCCGCCACGCGCTCACGCATCGCATTAATTCCTTGCGGGCTTAACGCCTGAGCAGCAATATCCGCAACCGGGGTGGAGAGCGGATAAGGGGCGATAACCTTCATCAGCAAATTAATCACTTCTTCATTTGCCAGCGTGAAGCCACAGCGTAGGCCTGCCAGAGCAAAGGCTTTGGAAAGCGTGCGCAGCACCACAAGATGTGGATACTCATTCAACCAGCCTGCCAGCGTTGCCTGTGGGCAAAACTCAATATAGGCTTCGTCTGCAACCACCAACGCTTTACCGCGCGCCATTTCCAGCAACACGCGAAGGTCCTGTGGATTAATCAACTGGCCGGTTGGGTTGTTCGGGCTGCAAACATAAATCACTTTTACCCCAGCAAGATTTTCCGCAATACCCGGCAGATCAAGTTGCCAGTCGGCAAGGGTCGGCACTGTGCGGCCTTCAACGCCGAAAGCTTCGCTGCTCACGCTGTACATACCGTAAGTCGGTGGGCAGTAGAGAACCGCATCTTTACCCGGCTCGCAGAACGCGCGGATTAACAGTTCAATACCTTCGTCTGCGCCACGGCTGACCAGCACTTGTTCAGGTTTCACGCCTGCGTATTCGGCATAACGTTCGATGACCAGTTTTGGCTGACATTCCGGGTAACGGTTTAGCGTCTGCTGAGTCAATTGATACTCAACAGCGGTTGGATATTCGTTTGCGTTCAGCCACACATCACCATTGCCGCCCAGACGGCGAGCCGACTGGTAAGGGGTCAGGGCGCGGACATTATCGCGGGCTAACTCTTCAATGCTCATGCTTGCTCCTTCAGTGCTGCAACACGTAGGGTAACGGCGTTTTTGTGGGCGTCCAGCAGCTCGGCGGCGGCCAGTGTTTCAATGGTCTTAGCCAGGCTTGCGAAGCCTTGTGGCGACAGTTCCTGAACGGTCATTCGTTTCTGGAAATCAGCTAGGCCGAGGCTCGAACAGGTCGAGGTATAACCGTAAGTCGGCAGCACGTGATTAGTGCCTGAGGCGTAGTCGCCTGCTGATTCTGGTGACCAGTCACCCAGGAACACCGAACCGGCACTGGTTATACTATCGACCAGGTCACGCGCGTTACGCGTCTGAATAATCAGGTGTTCCGGGCCATACTGGTTGGAAATTTCAATGCATTGCTCGAGGTCACGAGCAACAATCAGGCGGCTGCTTTCCAGCGCTTTGCGAGCGGTTTCTGCTCGCGGCAGTGCGGCTAACTGGCGTTCAACGGCTTCGGCAACGGCTTGCGCCATACCAGCATCCGGCGTTAACAGAATCACTTGTGAATCAGGGCCGTGCTCGGCCTGGGAAAGCAGGTCGGATGCCACAAAGTCAGGTGTTGCCCCACTGTCTGCAATCACCAGCACTTCTGAAGGGCCAGCAGGCATGTCGATTGCTGCACCATCGAGGCGTTGGCTGACCTGGCGTTTGGCTTCGGTGACAAACGCGTTGCCAGGCCCGAAGATTTTATCCACTTTCGGGATGCTTTCGGTACCAAGTGCGAGTGCGGCAATCGCCTGTGCGCCACCGACCTGGAATACTTCTTGTACGCCGCACAGTTGCGCAGCATAGAGAATTTCATCGGCAATCGGTGGTGGTGAGCACAGCACGACTTTTTTACAGCCTGCAATACGGGCTGGAGTGGCAAGCATCAATACGGTTGAAAATAGGGGGGCGGAACCACCGGGAATATAAAGGCCGACGGAGGCAACCGGGCGAGTTACCTGCTGGCAGCGCACGCCGGGCATGGTTTCGATATCAACAGTGGATAGTTGCTGAGCAATGTGGAATTTTTCGATATTCGCAACAGCGACCGCCATCGCGTCTTTTATCTCCGAACCCAGACGAGCAACGGCATCGTTAATTTCCTGCTCACTGACTTTCAACTGTTGCACATTGGTTTTATCAAACTTTGCACTGTATTCACGCAATGCAGCATCACCGTTAGCTTTTACATTATTAAGAATGTCAGCCACCGTGCGGGTAATGCTTTCTGATGCGGAAATGGCAGGGCGGGTCAGCAACGCCTTCTGTGCCTCTGCATCGCAATCATTCCAGTTAATCAATGTATTGAAGTTTGCCATGGTGTTACTCCATCATCTTCTCAATTGGTAACACCAGAATCGAACTGGCACCCAGCGCTTTTAGTTTTTCCATGGTTTCCCAGAACAGTGTTTCGCTGCTCACCATGTGCATCGCCACACGCTGTTGATCGCCTGCCAGTGGCAGAATGGTTGGGCGTTCAGCGCCAGGCAGCAGAGAAATAATTTCGTCCAGGCGCTCGCTTGGTGCATGCAGCATGATGTATTTGGACTCACGCGCCTGAATCACACCCTGGATGCGGGTCATCAGTTTGTCGATGAGTTGCTGTTTTGCTTCCGGCATTTCACCGTCGCGTTGAATCAGGCAGGCTTTGGAGCGGTAGATCACTTCTACTTCACGCAGGCCGTTAGCTTCAAGTGTTGCACCAGTGGAAACCAGGTCGCAGATTGCATCAGCCAGGCCCGCACGCGGAGCTACTTCAACAGAACCGTTTAATAAGCAGGATTTAAACTGCACGCCTTTACTATCAAGATAGCGCTTGAGGATGTGGGGATAAGAAGTTGCAATGCGCTTATTGTTAAGGCTTGCCGGGCCATCCCATGGTTCATCAACGTTAATCGCCAGTGAAAAACGGCAACCGCCGAAATCCAGGCGACGCAGCGTGAAGTAACGCGGGTCTTCGCCCTGAGCGCGACGGTTCAGCAACTCTTCTTCCAGCACGTTTTCGCCGATAATGCCCAGATCCACCACGCCATCCATAATCAGGCCTGGGATATCGTCATCACGAACACGCAAAATGTCGATTGGCATATTTTCTGCCAGCGCAATCAGGCGCTGTGTGTGCAGGTTGATTTTTATGCCACAGCGAGCGAGCAATTCGCGTGAGTCATCGCTTAAACGGCCTGATTTTTGAATAGCTATGCGTAAACGTGTGTTGTCTAACATGAGTAATCCCTCTAATAAATTCTTGTCTGACGTCCAAAAAAAAGCCCCCGGAAGAAATCTTCCGGGGGCTTATTGACTCGTTCATGCACCACTGGAAGATTTTTCTGTCTCCCAGCACACATCGCCTGAAAGACTAGTCAGGATGATGGTGATGATGGTGGGTAGTAGTTTGAACGCGTGTCATAAAATTCTCGTATGAATGTTTATTCATGATGTGCTTTTAACGTAAACCATATTCAGTCTGTTGTGCAAGGGCTTTTTACCCACTCAATTAATATTCTGTTTAGCACCATTGATTGTCAGTTGTCGCAACGTGGCGTAGCCTTAATAGAGGGTTAAAAAGCACAGCAGAGCGATATGCTGCATTCCTGGAGAGAAGGCATGAAAAAGGTTGCGATTGTCGGGTTAGGGTGGCTTGGAATGCCACTGGCGATGTCTTTATCAGCGCGAGGCTGGCAAGTCACAGGGAGTAAAACGACCCTCGATGGTGTTGACGCCGCGCGAATGAGTGGGATAGACAGTTATCAACTGCAACTCACACCTGAACTGGTTTGCGATAGCGATGATCTTGATGCGCTGCTCGACGTGGATGCTTTGGTGATAACACTGCCCGCTCGCCGTACTGGCGAAGGCGATGATTTTTACCTGCAAGCGGTACAAGAAATTGTCGATAGCGCACTGGCGCACAATATTCCGCGTATCATTTTTACCAGCTCAACCTCTGTGTATGGTGAAGCAGAAGGCAGCGTTAAAGAAACCTCGCCGCTTGAGCCAGTTACCGCTAGCGGGCGAGTACTGAAAGAGCTGGAAACCTGGCTGCATGACTTGCCAGGCACCTCTGTCGATATTCTGCGCCTTGCGGGTTTGGTTGGGCCGGAGCGCCATCCTGGGCGTTTTCTGGCAGGGAAAACTGATGTGGCTAACGGTGCTCATGGGGTCAACCTGGTGCACCTTGAAGATGTTATTTCAGCAATTACTCTGTTGCTACAGGCTCCGAAAGGCGGGCACATCTATAATTTATGTGCGCCAGCTCACCCAACGCGTGCCGAGTTTTATTCTTTGATGGCACGACAGATGAATTTAGACGCACCCGTTTTTCGAACTGAAACGCAAAATGGCCACGGTAAGCTGGTGGATGGCAACCGTATTTGCAACGAACTTGGGTTTGAATATCAGTATCCAAACCCGCTGGTAATGCCCATGCAGTAACCGCTGTGGGGTGTTGCTCGTGACTGCCGGGAACGAGTATGAAACCACTGCTGGATGTGCTGATAATTCTTGATACCCTCGATAAAGAAGGGAGCTTTGCTGCGGCGGCAACAAAGCTCTTTAAAACACCTTCCGCACTCAGTTACACCGTTCAAAAACTCGAAAACGATCTCAATATTCAGATTCTCGACCGCTCAGGCCACCGTGCGCGTTTCACGCGAACCGGGCAACTTTTACTGGAAAAAGGGCGTGAGGTTCTGCATACCGTGCGAGAACTGGAACAACAGGCCATTAAGCTTCACCAGGGATGGGAAAACGAACTGGTGATTGGCGTTGATGACTCTTTTCCATTCTCCCTACTGACGCCACTCATTGAAGCTTTCTACAAAAGTTATAGCGTGACGCGACTGAAATTCATCAACGGTGTATTGGGAGGCTCGTGGGAAGCGCTGACTGAAGGTCGGGCCGATATTATTGTGGGGGCGATGAGCGACCCACCATCGTTGAGTGGTTTTGGTTTTACGCTCCTTGGCCAACTTGAAAGTATCTTTGTTGTTGCACCTCATCACCCACTTGCTGAAGCAGAAGAGCCGCTCACTCGCCGGATTATCAAACGCAGCCGTGCTGTGGTAGTTGGCGACACATCGCGTCTTGAGCCATCACGTTCGATGCATTTGCTCGAAGAACAGGACGCGATCACTGTTTTTGATTTCAAAACTAAACTCGAGCTGCAGATTAGCGGCATTGGTTGCGGTTATGTCCCCCGTTACATGGCGCAGCGTTTTATCGAAAGTGGCGTGCTGGTGGAAAAGCAGGTTGTCTCCCATGTGCCTTTTGTTCCAGTGTGGATTGGCTGGAATGAACAGACTGCCGGGCTTGCCAGCGAATGGTGGAGAGAGCAAATCGTCACCAGCCCCGAAATTGCCGTCGTTTACGGAACGGCGCAAAAATAATGCTTTTGGGTGAGTGGCAGAGCGCCTGGCTCACATCTATTGTTTAAAGTGGATCGTTATTTCTTCTGAATATGTCTTCGCGTTTAAATTTTCTTCTCTGCGTTGTTTTGCGGAGTTTTTTGTACGCAAGGAGTTTTTATGAAGCAAACCAATCAGCAATGGCAGTCACGGCGTGAACAGGCGGTTCCTCATGGAGTCGGTAATGCAATGCCGGTATACATCGAAAAAGCTAAAAATGCCGAATTGTGGGATGTTGAAGGCAAACGCTATATTGATTTTGCCTCTGGTATTGCGGTGCTTAATACCGGGCATAACCACCCCGCAGTCATTGATGCGGTGCGTCAACAGCTTGAAAAATTCACCCATCCTTGTTTCCAGGTGACGCCTTACGGCAATTATATTGAGCTTGCAGAACGGCTGAATAAACTGGTGCCAATAAGCAAGCCTTGCCAGACACTGTTTCTCACAACAGGCGCTGAGGCGGTTGAAAATGCCATTAAAGTGGCGCGTATTGCGACGGGGCGTTCGGCCATCATCGCATTTCGTGGGGCCTTCCACGGCCGGACATTACTCGGCATGGCCTTAACGGGTAAAGTGCAGCCGTATAAAAAAGGCTATGGCCCGTTCCCGGCAGGCATTTATCACGCACCTTATCCGGCGGCCTATCTTGGTGTGAGTGATACTCAGGCGCTGGCGTCACTGGCGGGTATTTTTGCTGCTGATGTTTCGCCGGATGAAGTCGCCGCCATCATTATTGAGCCGGTGCAAGGTGAGGGCGGTTTCTATGCCGCATCGCCTTCCTTCATGAAACAACTGCGGGCGTTGTGCGATAAACACGGCATCGTTCTGATTGCAGATGAAATACAAAGTGGTTTCTGCCGCACAGGTAAAACCTTCGCGATTGAACACAGTGATGTGGAGCCGGATCTCATCACCATGGCAAAAAGCCTGGCAGGTGGCTTCCCACTTTCAGCGCTGGTTGGCAAAAAATCTCTGTTCGATAAAGCGATGCCTGGCGGTCTTGGTGGCACCTATGCCGGCTCGCCTGTAGCGATTGCTGCGGCACTGGCGGTTACTGATGTCATTGAGCAAGAAAATCTCAATCAAAAGGCGCAGGAAATTGGTGAGCTAATCACTCATCGTTTACAGCAAATGAGCGAGCAATTTAACTGCATCGGTGATGTGCGCGGCTATGGTGCCATGATTGCAATGGAGCTTGTGGAAGAACGCGATAGCCACCGCCCAAATAAAGAGTTAACACAGGAACTTGTGAAAGAAGCCGGCAAAAAAGGTTTGGTGTTGCTGTCATGTGGAGTGAGAGCGAATGTTATTCGTTTTCTCGTCCCGTTAACTGCTGAAAAAGAAATTGTTAATGAAGGCCTCAATATCTTGTCATCCTGCCTCGAATTGGTGCAAAATACGCGCCTCACTAAATGAGAACAAAAAACCGACGTTAAACGCGTCGGTTATTTTTTTGCATTGAGTTCAAGTAGTCAAACAGGCATCCGCCAAAAAAACCAAGAGGCCGGGCTTCGTACCGGATAGATACTAGCTTTTAAAAAACGACAGTCGTGTCGCCGAGGAAATTAAGATGGGGCAGCTTTTTGCTTTTGCGCAGGTATTCGCCGTTTGGGAGAATGACCATGTCGCTTAACGTCACCGCAGGTGCAAAATCTCGTGTTGAACTCCGTAAGAGCCTGACGCTCATTCCGGTTGTTATGATGGGCCTTGCTTATATGCAGCCTATGACCTTGTTCGATACATTTGGGATTGTATCTGGCCTTACCGACGGACATGTCGCTACGGCTTACGCGTTTGCCCTTGTGGCAATTTTGTTCACCGCGTTAAGTTATGGAAAGCTAGTACGCCGCTTCCCATCAGCGGGTTCCGCCTATACCTACGCTCAAAAAGCAATCCACCCAGTGGTTGGCTTTATGGTGGGTTGGTCTGCCTTGCTTGATTATCTGTTTATGCCGATGATCAACATCCTGCTGGCAAAAATCTATTTTGAAGCCCTGGTGCCGTCTATCCCGTCGTGGATTTTCGTAGTGCTGCTGGTTGGCTTTATGACTATCTCCAACCTGCGCGGCATCAAAACCGTGGCTAACTTCAACAGCCTTATCGTTGTGCTGCAAATGGTCGTCATGGTGGTTATCACCGGTCTGGTCATTTATGGTGTGGCAAATGGCGAAGGTGCGGGCACATTAACCAGTACTCGTCCGTTCTGGTCGGAACACGCGAACGTGGTGCCGATGATTACGGGTGCGACCATACTGTGCTTCTCGTTCCTTGGCTTTGACGGCATTAGTTCGCTGTCTGAAGAAACCAAAGATGCTGGCCGTGTTATCCCGAAAGCGATTTTCCTGACTGCTTTAATTGGCGGCGTGATCTTCGTTGTGGTGTCTTACTTCCTGCAACTGTACTTCCCGGACATCTCTCGCTTTAAGGATCCGGACGCATCGCAGCCAGAAATCATGCTCTTCGTGGCAGGCAAAGCCTTCCAGTTTGGCATCCTGATTTTCTCCTGCGTAACTGTTCTGGCATCTGGTATGGCGGCACATGCTGGCGTTTCTCGCCTGATGTACGTAATGGGTCGTGACGGTGTGTTCCCGGAGCGTTTCTTCGGTTACATTCATCCGAAATGGCGTACCCCGGCACTGAACGTTGTATTGGTTGGTATCATTGCTCTGTTCGCCGTGAAGTTTGACCTGGTGACGGCAACTGCGCTGATTAACTTCGGTGCGCTGGTGGCGTTTACCTTCGTTAACCTGTCAGTGATTTCCCAGTTCTGGATTCGCGAAGGGCGCAATAAGTCCATCAAAGATCACATCAACTATCTGGTGCTGCCAATTTGTGGTGCGCTGACAGTCGGTGCGTTGTGGATTAACCTGGAAGAAAGCTCGATGATTTTGGGTCTGATTTGGGCGGCCATTGGCCTGACTTATCTGGCCTTCGTGACTCGCCGCTTCCGTAACCCGGTTCCGCAATTCAACGAAGATTTAGCGTAAAAGCGCAATAGCAAAAAGGCCGCGAAAGCGGCCTTTTTGCTATCTGTTACCCTACCAAAAACTGCGCGTATTCAAACAATTCCTTAAGCAACGCCGTCTTTTCCTTGTCCCCTTCATGCAGGTTATACAGCGCCTCCAGTTCTTGCGCGTAGGCTTGCAGCGCTTCCTGAGACAACACATCACGGCGGTGTTCTAACCAACGCTGTTGTTCTGCTTCATCCAGAGTTCCTGGGAAATTACGAGCGCGATAGTTAAACAACAGTTTTTCAATGCGCTTATCTGCAAAAGTAATATCCAGAGCAGGCAGGTTTTGCGGGTCGGTTTGCAGCACAATCCGCATTGCAGCGCGGTCAGCATCGCTGAAAAAACCGTTATAAAGCTGCGCATCAACGTTATCAGATGGCACAAAAGGTTCGGCCTCGGCAAAAATCGCCACGGCTTTTTCACGCACCACAGGGTGCTCGCGCAGTAACTTCAGGTTATCCAGGCAATGCTTACGATCGATTCCTAAACGTTCGACATCTTCGGGGCGCAACGTATTTGCCACCGCTAACACCGGGCATTTATTCAGATGAACCAGTTTGATTGGCACGGCTGCGGCATCACCCAGTGACGCCTTCGGCGTGTATAAACGTTCGCGTAATGTATCGGCATCCAGCTCCAGCAACGGCGAAATATCCCCAGCCAGATCGACCATAATCACCGCATTTTTGTTATCCGGGTGCCAGGCCAGCGGGGCAATCCAGCTGGTGTTGCCACGCCATGCGCCGAACATTCCGGAAACATGCACCAGCGGTTTCATCTGCGGGATATCAATCAGTGTGGTGAGTTTGTGCTTCGAACGATGGCTATAAAGGTATTCAAACAGGCGCGGTTGGCGAGTTTTGACCAGTTGAGCCATTGCAATTGTGGCATAAACATCAGACATCGCATCGTGCGCATTGGCATGTTCAATGCCATTGGCCTTTGTCAGATGTTCGAGACGGAAGCTTGGCAACCCCTCTTCATTTTCAGGCCAGACAATTCCTTCAGGGCGCAGCGCATAACAGGCGCGCATGACATCGAGCAAATCCCAGCGTGAATTATCGTTCTGCCAGCTCCAGCCGTACGGGTCGTAAAAGTTACGGTAAAAAATATTGCGCGTTACTTCGTCATCGAAGCGCACGTTGTTGTAGCCCACTACGCAGGTTTTCGGCACAGTAAAAATACTATGAATACGTTTTGCAAAATCCGCTTCATTCACGCCATGCGCCAATGCGTGTTGTGGCGTAATGCCTGTAATCATCACCGCTTCTGGCTGGGGTAGGTAGTCATCAGCGGGTTTGCAATAGAAAACTTCTGGCTCACCGATAACATTGAATTGGTCATCGGTACGTATCGCTGCAAATTGCGCCGGTCGGTCAAGAGAAGGACTCTTACCGAAAGTTTCATAATCATGAAAGAGGAAGGTCGGTTGCTGCGTTGATTTTTCCACGGCTCATTTCCGCCCTTGAGTGTTGTTTAACATACTGTTATTAAACTGAAATCCCACTAAAACTCTCTCCATGTTTCCATCTTGATTATCAGGTGCTGCATAAGTGCATGGTAAACCATTAATAAGCCTCCTGCATCACCATGAAAAGCACTCAAGCTATCCATCCCATTCTTTCTGTTCATAACTTTTTGCAATTTAATTGCGAAAAAAGTCGAAAACTCCAGTAAAAGAAGCGGCTAAATTTATTGTTACCGAGGGTATATCGTTGAAGATCCGTCTGTTTGCTGTCTGTTCACTGCTGTCATTTTCTGCTCACTCCGCTTTTGCCGACGATACCTTTGTTAATGCACCACCACCGCCACAAATCCAGGCGGGCTCATGGGTATTGATGGATTACACCACCGGGCAAGTTCTGACTGCGCAAAATGAACACGTGCGACGCAACCCAGCGAGTCTTACCAAACTGATGACCGGTTATGTGGTCGATCGCGCCATCGATAGCGGGCGCATCTCACCTGACGATATGGTAACCGTTGGCAAAGATGCCTGGGCGAAAGACAATCCGGTGTTTGACGGTTCATCGTTAATGTTCCTCAAAGCAGGAGACAGATTAACGGTCCGTGATTTAAGCCGCGGCTTAATTGTTGATTCGGGTAACGATGCATGTGTAGCCCTGGCCGATTACGTGGCGGGCGGGCAGCCACAGTTTGTGGCGATGATGAACAAATATGTGCAGCAACTCCGCTTGCGCGATACCCATTTTGAAACGGTTCATGGCCTTGATGCACCGGGTCAGCATAGCTCGGCCTACGATCTTGCGGTGTTATCCCGCGCCATCATCCACGGTGAGCCTGACTTCTATCATATGTACAGCGAGCGCAGCCTCACCTGGAATGGCATCACTCAGCAGAATCGCAACGGCCTGCTTTGGGATAAAAATCTCGACGTTGATGGGCTGAAAACTGGCCACACAGCCAGCGCCGGCTTTAACATTATTGCTTCCAGCGTTGATGGCGATCGCCGCCTGATTGCCGTTGTAATGGGCGGAGAAAGTCCGAAAGGGCGTGAAGAGCAGGCGCGTAAATTATTGCATTGGGGTCAGGATAATTTTGATACCGTGCAGGTGCTGCATAAAGGCAAAAAAATTGGTACCGAAACCATCTGGTACGGTGATAAGAAGAAAGTAGAAGTTGGCACCAATCAGGATGTGTATCTGGCGCTGCCAAAATCAGAAGTGCCAAACATTAAAGCCAAATATGTTCTCGATAAACCAGAAATGGAAGCGCCTGTCCTGGCAAACCAGCATGTCGGTGAAGTTGAACTTTTTGACCGCGACAAGCTGATTGCACACTGGCCATTGGTGACGCTAACTGACGTCAAAAAGGGCAGTGCGTGGTCGCGATTTAGCGATTATCTGAGCCACAAGCTGTAGTTGCTTAAACATTTTAATTGGCTGACTTTTTGTCGGCCTTTTTTTCGCCTGTAGCCCTAACCAGTGCTTCTCGGCTGTACTACGATCTATTGGCGTAAAGCGATCTTGCTCGCAAAGCAACCACATCACCTTGCCAAAGGATTGCTTCCCTGCAATAGAGGGGTGTATTTATATACAGTGCTTTTAATCGGGTCAGGAGGTCATATGGAATTTAACGTACAACAAGTTCATGAGCGTAAAGTAGCGGGTTTTCATATGGTAGGGCCGTGGGAAAAAACGGTTCAACAAGGATTTGAGCAACTTTCTCTATGGGTGAAATCTCATAAAGTTGTCGGTGAAGAGTGGCTGGCGGTGTACTACGATAACCCAGATGTCGTACCTGCGGAAAAGCTCCGTTGCGATACGGTTGTTTCTGTTGCGGAAGATTTTACCGTGCCTGAAAACAGTGAAGGTGTCATCACTACACGCATCGAAGCAGGGCAATATGCCGTCGCACGCGCACGTGTTGATAACAATGATTTTCAGCAGCAATGGGAAAGTTTCTTCGATGCTGTAGAAGGCGATAATCGCTACCAGATAACCGGCAAACCGTGCTTCGAGCACTATCTGAATGATGGTTCCGAAAGTGGGGTATGGGAAATTGATATGTATATCCCTGTAGCAGATCAAGTCTGAAGCTGATGGGGGCTTTGGCCCCCTAACTTTGTGATGCTCATCCTAAAAAAATAGGTACAATCACGCTTTTGTTTCAGGAGAGCCGGGTGTGCGCCCCGACAAATCATTAAGCCCGTTTGAACTCCGCGTTTATCGCAATTATCGAATGGTGCATGGCGTGCGTATCGCGCTGGCATTTGTTCTTACCTTTCTCATTGTTCATCTTCTGAAAGTTCCGGAAGGTACATGGCCATTAATCACTTTAGTGGTGGTGATGGGGCCAATTTCCTTTTGGGGAAATGTGGTACCTCGAGCCTTTGAACGTATCGGTGGCACTATCTGTGGCGCAACCATGGGGCTTATTGCGCTTAGGTTAGAATTGTTCTCTCTGCCATTGATGTTGGTTTGGTGTGCTTTCGCGATGTTTATTTGCGGTTATCTGGCACTGGGGAAACGCCCTTATCAGGCTCTGCTGATTGGCATTACCCTTGCAGTTGTGGTGGGTGCACCAGCTGGCGATATGGAAATTGCGATGTGGCGCAGTGGTGATGTTATCTTCGGATCATTACTGGCAATGCTATTTACCAGTATTTATCCGCAGCGTGCGTTTATTCACTGGCGTATTCAAATGGCGAATTTCGTCACCGCGTTTGGCCGGGTTTATAACGCAGGTTTATCCCCGAACTTACTCGAGCGTCCGCGGCTGGAAAAACACCTGCATCAGGTGTTAACCGATGTGGTGAAAATGCGCGCGCTGATTGGGCCGAGCAGCAAAGAAACCCACATCCAGAAATCTATTTTCGAAGCGATACAAACTGTCAGCCGAAATATGGTGTGCACGCTTGAGCTGCAAATCAATGCTTACTGGGCTTCCCGAGAGAGCCATTTCCTGATGATCAATGCTCATACTCTGCGTGATACTCAGCAGATGACGCAACGCACGCTTGCAGCGATTGCCCTGGCATTGCATGACGGCAACCCATCACCGATTTCTGCGAATAACGAAAAATTGACCGAAATCGTCAGCGAGTTGCGCCAGCTAATGCAGGAAGGTGAAAATGGGAAACTTCAGGAAACCCCAATTCACGGTTATGTGTGGTTGAGTCTGGAGCTTGCTCGCCAACTTGAATTACTCTCGCAGTTGATCTGCCGCGCGTTACGCAAATAATTGCGGGGCGCGGAGCGAATTGCTGGTTTCGATTCAGCACCAATTGAGGTTAAGATAGCGAAAGAGACTAATCGCCTGTAATGTTCGGGTTGTAGAGCCCGAAACCGAGCGGGGATAAAAGAATTGTCAGCGACCGCCGCTACCATTAAGGTAATCTTATGGCGGTTGTCTTAACGAATCCGAGTATGAAATTAGCAGGGGTATAAAAATGGAACAAACTAAACCTTCTTTCCAGGACGTGCTTGAGTTTGTGCGTCTGTTCCGTCGTAAAAACAAGCTGCAACGTGAGATTCAAGACGTTCAGAAAAAGATCCGTGATAACTCAAAACGTGTTCTGCTGCTTGATAACCTGAGCGACTACATTAAGCCTGGGATGAGCATTGAAGCTATTCAGGGCATCATTGCCAGCATGAAAACCGACTATGAAGACCGTGTTGATGACTACATCATCAAGAATGCTGAGCTGTCTAAAGAGCGTCGTGAAATTTCCAAAAAGCTGAAAGTGATGGGTGAAATCAAACCCGAGTAAATTTACCCGCCATACTTCGAGTGGGTTGGCTGCGTTCACTTGCCGCCTTCGTGCAATTCGAATTATTTAGGGTAAATAGTGTTGATTTTGAAAACCGCCGATTCGGCGGTTTTTTTTTGCAAGAACTCAGCGCACTCCGCCCTCTATCATCTTTACCAGATGCTGCTGTGGGTAATGCCTGTCAATCTCTAAATCCTTTATTAGCCAGAGGATTTTCTCAACATCCTGCTTACTGCTATCAAGCAACAATCCCACCACACTGCCGCTATGCGCCACATTTAATCCGTATAAGTCTAACTCCTCGATCAGAGCTAAGAGCTGGGAAAACATCGGTTTCACTAACAGTTGTTGGCAGGCTTTGGCACTCATTGTCGCGGCTTGACCTAACAACCGGGCGTCCTGTTGCTGGCAACTGTGTTGCAGCGTCTGCCAGGCGTTATCCAATAGTCGAGCGTTACGGATTAACACGGGTTCCCGCTGGCAACGATGATAATCCTCCGTCAATAGAGTGGTATTGCTCTCAAGCAGTAGGATTTCCACCATTGGTGTGGGCTGGCAGCTAATTTGTACTTGTGCCTGGATATGGTCAAAAAGGGTTGGATTGCGAAAAATCGTGCTGTCCGTAGGTTCTAGTTGTACGCATAAACCAGCAAGTGTGGATTCATCAAGCATTTCACCTAAATGGCGAGCCGTGGCAACCGCGGTGGCGGCAATATCCGCAGTACTGCTGGCAAGTCCTTTCCCGACCGGAATCGTTGACTCAAGCTTAATATTCAGGCTGTTTGCTAATGCAGTGGAATAACCATAGTACGCGACGACGCGCTCCAGCATCTGGCGCATTCGGGGGCGTTCGCCGGGGAGTTTCATACCTTCACTCACCTCAACGGTGCTAAACCAGTCAATCGGGCAGGATACGAGTTTTTCCCCGCCACCTATCCAGCCCTGAATTAACTCGCCGCAGGATGCAGGGCAGCGTGCTTCAGCCATGGTATTGGCCACTCTTTTTCATGTTGGGATTCATTCTGTTTTTCACCGCAGGCGCAGGATGATACCACAGCAGCACACGCCAACGATTAGGGGGTAAGCCTTAATAAAAATCAGTAAAAATTGTTATAGCGCAACAATCAATATCTATTAGCTTTTACACTAGACCCTCATTTAAATATTTATCTGCGTGATGATTTAAAAACGTCATGCAGTAAAACGGTAATTAAAACAGATACAACTGACTCGTTTATGCCATGTGTCAAACATGGCTGGGAAGGGGGTGACAATCCCCCGCAGCCCCCGCTGCTGTGATGCTGACGAACCTGCGTAACCACTGATCGTTGATTGGGAAGGGCAGGTAAGAATGAAGCTAAGCCAGAAGACCGACTTGTCACTATTACTCTAAAACAACTCCTTCGGTGGGAAGTCAGTTGTCATCAGATGCGTGCAGCCGCAGGGTGCGCGCACGTGCTGACATCCGCATTTTGCCGAATAAATCAAAAAGGCAATTATGGCAGGGGCAGCGAAACAAGCATTCGTCATTGCAGGAACCAGCAGCGGTTGTGGCAAAACTACCGTCACGCTCGGGTTGCTCCGTGCCCTCATGCTGCGCGGTCTGCGCGTTCAACCTTTCAAAATCGGCCCTGATTACCTCGACAGTGGCTGGCACAGTGCTGTTACCGGCATTGCCTCGCGTAATCTCGATGCCTTCATGCTGCCCATTCCAACGCTTAATGGTCTGTTTGCAAAACAAATGCAGCAGGCTGATGTGGCCGTTATCGAAGGCGTGATGGGTTTGTACGACGGCTACGGAACAGACCCTAATTATTGCAGCAGCGCCGCAATGGCAAAACAGCTCGGTTGCCCGGTGATTTTGCTGGTGGATGGCAAAGCCGTATCCACCTCGATTGCTGCAACGGTAATGGGCTTCCAGCGATTTGACCCAACGTTGAATATCGCGGGCGTTATCCTCAATCGAGTCAATAGCGACAGCCATTATCAGTTACTTGCCGATGCCATCACCCGTTATTGTGGCATTCCTGTGCTTGGCCGTGTGCCTGTCATGGCTGATGTGGCTTTGCCTGCACGGCATCTTGGACTTGTTCCGGCGCAAGAAAATGCGCCGCAAGATGAATGCTGGCAGCAGCTTGCACAGCAGCTTGAAAAAACGGTCAATATTGACCATCTGTTGAATTTATCACGCCTGAATTCGCTGCCACCAGGTGAAGTGCCTGCCGTTCCTGATGCAGCATTGGCTGATGGGCTTACGCTTGCGCTTGCTGAAGATGAAGCCTTCAACTTTTACTATCCGGATAACCTCGAATTGCTCGAGCAGGCAGGGGTGAAAATCCAACGTTTTAGCCCATTGCATGACACTAAACTTCCCGAGTGCCAAATGATCTGGCTGGGTGGTGGTTACCCCGAAGTTCATGGCGCGAAACTTGCCGCCAATATCAAAATGCGTGAATCCCTGCAAAGAGCACATCAGCAGCGAGTGCCGCTGTATGCCGAATGTGGCGGGTTGATGTATTTGGGTGAGTCGCTGACTGACGGCAATGATGAAACTCATGCCATGTGTGGCGTATTACCCGGTCACAGCCAGATGGGCAAGCGACTGACGCGTTTTGGCTACTGCGAAGCCACGGCATTGCATGACACGTTACTTGCCAAAAAAGGCGAAACCTTGCGTGGCCATGAGTTTCACTATTCTGATTTCAGCGGCCCGTTACCTGCCGCTCTCGATTGCTGTAAATGGCGCGATGGCGTTGCTATTTCGCGTTGGCAGGGTGGTTTTCAGCATCATGCGACCTTTGCAAGCTACCTGCATGTTCATTTCGCCCAACGTCCATCGTTACTCAATCGCTGGTTAGCACTTGCGAGGAATCACCTATGACACTACTTGCATGGGTTGTTGCGTGGTTACTGGATTATTGGCTTGGTGACCCGCATCACTGGCCACATCCGGTGCGCTGGATTGGTAATCTCATCAGCTTTACGCAGCGCCAGATACGCCGGTGCTGCAAAAGTGACCGTGCATTGAAAATCGGTGGCGGCGTGTTATGGCTGATTGTGGTGGGTTCAACCTGGATTGTGAGTTGGGGAATCTTACACCTCGCAAACCTGGTATCTGCGTGGCTCGGCTGGTTGGTTGAAGTCTGGATGATTTACACCGTGCTTGCCGCCCGTTGCTTGAGCGACGCGGCTCTCGAAGTTTATCGCGCGCTCAAAGATGGCACGTTAGAAGAGAGTCGCGAGAAGTTATCGTGGATTGTTGGCCGCGATACCTCGCAACTGGAGCGTCCACAAATTACTCGTGCGGTGGTTGAAACCGTGGCAGAAAATAGTGTCGATGGTGTGATTGCCCCACTGTTTTTCCTGATGATTGGCGGTGCGCCACTTGCCCTGGCCTACAAAGCTATCAACACCCTCGATTCGATGGTCGGTTATAAAACCGAAAAATATCGCGCTATTGGTTATGTCAGCGCCCGGATTGATGACCTCGCTAATTTCATTCCCGCCAGGTTGAGCTGGTTACTGCTTACTCTCGCAGCCTTTTTCTTGCGAGCCAATCCTCGTCAGGCGCTGCTTATCGGCTGGCGTGACCGCTATCAACACAGCAGCCCGAATTGTGCCTGGCCTGAGGCAACCGTTGCCGGCGCGCTGGGTATTCGATTGGGCGGGCCGAACACCTATTTTGGCGAGCGAGTAGAAAAACCGTGGATGGGGGATGAGCAACGTGGCATTGCCCTCGACGACATTACTCGCACCATTCAACTCATGATGTTGGCTTCGCTGTTTGCTTTGCTGCTGTTTGCCGCATTGCGCACACTTGCGCCCGGCATAGCTTAAGGACACCTGATGAACTACCTGCAAAAACCCCAGCTTATTGAGCAACACAGTTTTGAAATTATTAGCGAAATTATTGCTGCCGAACGCCCGGAATATCGTTTTAACGGTGCTATCCAGGAAGCGATGATCAAGCGGGTTATTCACACCACGGCTGATTTTGAGTGGCTGGATATTCTGTGGTTCTCCCCGGATGTTATCGAAAAATTGACCGCCAGTTTGTTGCGCGGCTGCACGTTGTACACCGACACCACCATGGCACTTTCGGGGATCAACAAGACCCTTCTTGCGGAGTTTGGCTGTAGTTGCCGCTGCTTTATTAGCGACCCGCGCGTGGTGGCTCATGCCAAAGAGCAGGGCGTCACTCGTTCTATGGCGGCGGTAGATCTGGCATTGGAAGAAGAGGGCGAGAAGGTCTTTGTCTTTGGTAATGCACCAACGGCACTGTTTCGCCTATTGGAAAAAGGTGCAACACCTTCTGCTGTTATCGGTGTGCCTGTTGGGTTTGTCGGAGCGGAGGAGTCCAAAGAAGCATTAGTCAAAAGTGGTTTGCCGGCAATTGCTGCACGTGGGCGTAAGGGGGGCAGCAATGTCGCCGCCGCTATCGTTAATGCGCTGCTCTATCGTATGCGGGAGGCTTAGTGAGCGAGCAACATGCCGATTGCGTCTGGCATAAAGGCAAGGCCTACCGCAAGGGTTATACCACCGGTTCATGTGCTACCGCTGCGGCTAAAGTCGCGGCGCTGATGGTTTTACGCCAGCACATTATCGACCAGGTTTCTATCGTCACGCCATCAGGTGTCACGCTGCATCTTAATGTTGAAATGCCAATAATCGAAGGGCAGCAGGCAATCGCCGCCATTCGTAAAGACGGCGGCGACGACATTGATGCTACTCACGGCATGCTGATTTTCGCCCGTGTGCAGCTTAATGACAGCGGCACGATTGCGCTGCGCGGTGGTACTGGAGTCGGCGTGGTGACACGCAAAGGTATCGGTTTGCCGATTGGTGAATCAGCGATTAATCGCACGCCGCGCCAGACCATAGAAGCCGCGGTACGTGAAGTTATCGGCGCAGTACGTGGTGCAGAGATTGAAATTTTTGCTCCGGAAGGTGAGGAGCGGGCAAAGAAAACCTACAACCATCGCCTCGGGATTTTGGGCGGCATTTCCATCATTGGCACTACCGGTATTGTGATGCCAATGTCCGAAGAAAGCTGGAAGCGTTCGCTGGCACTTGAGCTGGAAATGAAACGTGCAGCCGGGCTGGATAAAGTGATTCTGGTGCCGGGCAATCACGGCGAACGTTTTGTCCGCGAGCAACTGGATTTGGACAGTGAATGTGTGGTGACGATGAGTAATTTCGTCGGCTACATGATTCAGGAAGCGGTGCGACTTGAGTACCGCCACATCGTGTTGATTGGCCATCCGGGCAAATTGGTGAAAGTCGCTGCCGGTATTTTCCACACCCACAGCCACATTGCCGATGGGCGCATGGAGACGCTGGTCGCACACCTGGCACTTATGGGTGCGCCGTTTGCGTTACTTGAAGCTGTCAGCCAGTGCGACACCACGGAAGCGGCGCTTGAAATCATCGCCGAACAAGGCTGGATGGGGGTGTTCGAACGCCTGGCCGTCCGCATCTGTGAGCGTGTTAATGAGATGCTGCGTTTCACCCAATCCCCACCTAAGTGCGATGCCATTTTATTCTCTTTTGATAACAACGTTTTAGGCAGTAGCCGCCCGGTAGCTGAAATAGCTCAGGAGTTGCGATGCTGACCGTCGTAGGTATTGGACCTGGTGCTGCGGAGTATCTGACTTTCCAGGCACATCGCGCCATTAATGACGCTGAGATTTTGGTCGGCGGCAAGCGCCAACTGGCGTTGTTTGCTGAGTTTGGTGGCGAAACGCGGCTGCTGGATAGCGATCTTGATGGTTTGGTTGTCTGGCTTGCCGAGAACATGGCTAAGCGCATTGTAGTGCTGGCCTCGGGTGACCCGTTGATTTACGGCATTGGTAAACGTCTGGCAGCAAATTTCCCGCCTGAACAACTGCGCATTATTCCCGGCATTAGCTCAGTTCAATATCTGTGCGCCAAAGCGGCCGTTGATATGAACGACTTATGGATAACCAGCAGCCATGGGCGCGAGCCAGATTTCAAAGCGATTGCGGCGCACCAAAAAGTGGCAATGGTCACCGACACCATCATCGGGCCGCATGTCATTGCCCAAGAGTTGCTGAAACGTGGCCTCAATCCCACCCTAATTATTGGCGAGAATCTTTCGTCAGCAGATGAACGAATCCATCGCTTGCGCGCTGCCGATGTGGCGCAGTCTTACGCGATGAATGTGGTGATAATCCTCAATGAAAGATGATCTCTTTTTACGCGGTGCACGCGTGCCGATGACCAAAGAAGTAGTACGTACTCAGGCGCTGGACCGTTTACAACTTCAGAGTGCTGAACGCTTTATTGATATCGGTGCTGGAACCGGCAGCGTATCGCTTGAAGCGGCGATGCGTTATCCGCAATTGAAGGTGACGGCAATTGAACGCAACCCCGACGCGCTGGCGTTGATGGCGGAAAACCGTGAACTTTTCGCCTGCCCGAACGTTGAAATCATCAGCGGTTACGCGCCAATAGAGCTGAATGTCATGGCCGATGCGGTGTTTATCGGCGGCAGCGGCGGTCAGCTCACGGAATTGATCGACTGGTCGCTGGCACATTTGCACCCAGGCGGGCGCCTGGTGTTGACCTTTATCCTATTGGAAAACTTAACTTGCGCGTTAACCCACCTTAAACAGTGTGCGGTGAGCGATTTTGACTGCCTGCAATTGCAGGTTGCAAACCTCGCAACGCTTGGCAGTGGGCACTACTTCAAACCCAATAATCCCACTTATCTGATCTCTTGTCGCAAGGAAGGAAGCAATGACTGAGTTATTTGATACCCGCAAAGTCTGGTTCGTTGGTGCAGGTCCTGGCGACAAAGAGCTGATTACCCTGAAAGGCTATCGCATCTTGCAGAAGGCCGAAGTGGTGATTTATGCCGGCTCACTCATCAATCCTGAACTGCTGGATTACTGCCAGGCTGGCACCGAATGCCATGACAGCGCAGGGCTCAATCTCGAAGAGATTATTGAGCTGATGGAAAACGGCGTGAAAGCAGGCAAGCTGGTGGTGCGCCTGCAAACCGGCGATCTCTCGCTTTATGGCTCAATTCGCGAACAGGGCGAAATGCTCACCAAACTCGGCATCGGCTACGTTTCTGTGCCGGGTGTCAGCGCGTTTTTGGGCGCTGCTGCGCAACTTGGTGTGGAATACACCGTACCGGAAGTTTCCCAGAGCTTGATCATTACGCGCATTGAAGGCCGCACGCCGATGCCACCGCTTGAGCAGCTTGAATCCTTCGCCAAACACCAAACCTCAATGGCCATTTTCCTCTCGGTACAACGGATTAACCGTGTGGCAGAGCGCCTGATTGAAGGCGGTTATCCAGCGGATACGCCAGTCGCCGTAGTCTATAAAGCCACCTGGCCTGATTGCCAGGAGTTACGCGGCACCCTTACCGATATTGCTGAAAAAGTACGCGAAGCCGGGATTCGTAAAACTGCTTTGATCATGGTCGGGGCATTTCTTGGCGAGGAGTATCACTACTCAAAACTGTACGACGCAGGGTTCAGCCATGAATACCGTAAGGCCTGAGTCTATCGCCTTGTTTTGTCTGACACCCGGCGGCGTGGCGCTGGCACAACGCCTGCGCGAAGCCTTGCCGCTAACCTGCTTCACCAGTGAAAAGTTGTTACAACCGGGTTTTATCCCGTTTGGCGGCAGTTTTGCTCAAACGGTACAGCAGGCATTTAGCCAGTATTCGGCGCTGGTATTTATTGCTGCCACCGGAATTGTGGTGCGCGTCATTGCGCCAATGCTGTGCGACAAACTGCAAGACCCGGCTATCGTGGTAATGGATGAGCGCGCAGAGCATGTGATAAGCCTGCTGTCTGGACATATGGGCGGTGCTAATGAGTTAACTCGTCAACTGGCTACGCTGTTAAACGCAGATCCGGTCATCACAACCGCCACTGATGTGAACCAGATGGCCGCGCTCGATACGCTTGCGGCAAAACTTGACGCAACGATGCAAGATTTCCGTCAGGTGGTGAAAACCATCAACCAGATGTTGGTAAGTCAGCAACGTGTTGGCCTGTGGTGGGACGATGATTTTGCGGGCAGTGCACAGCAGTACGATACCCGCGGTTTTATCCCCGTTGATCATCTCGATTCTCTACCCGCACTCGATGCGCTGGTTTGCGTCACGCTGCGCGACGCGTTGCCGCCACAAAAAATCCCGCTTTATAAACTGGTGCCAAAGCGTGTTGTCGCGGGTATCGGCTGCCGCCGTGACACGCAGCCACAAACCGTGGCCCTGCTGTTAAATCAGCAACTGGCAGAAAACCATTTTGACCCGCTGGCGCTTCGCGCAATCGGCAGTGTGACGCTCAAACAACATGAGCCCGCACTGCTTGAGCTGGCAAAGAATCATCAAATCCCTTTCGACATTTTTAGCGTTGACCAACTGAGTGAACACGAGCATCGATTTCCGGCATCGGAATTTGTACGCCTGACCGTGGGTGTTGGCAGCGTCTCGCAGCCTGCTGCGTGGCTGATGAGCAACGGCAAACTAGTGGGGCGCACCCTTAAACAGCAGGGCGTCACTATAACTTTAGGAGTTTCAGACAGATGTTAACGGTAATCGGCATAGGCCCTGGCAGCGAAGCCATGATGACGCAGGAAGCTATTGCAGCTTTGCAGGAAGCGGAAATTGTTGTCGGATATAAAACCTATACCCACCTGGTAAAGCCATTGACTGGCGACAAACAGGTGATCAAAACCGGCATGTGCAAAGAGATTGAACGCTGCCAGACCGCCATCGAACTGGCGCAAGCCGGGCATAAGGTCGCGTTAATCAGCAGCGGTGATGCCGGGATTTACGGCATGGCCGGGTTGGTGCTGGAACTGGTGACATCGCAGAACCTGGACATTGAAGTGCGCCTGGTGGCAGGCATCACCGCCAGTATTGCCGCGGCATCATTGCTCGGCGCGCCATTAATGCATGATTTCTGTCATATCAGCCTGAGCGATTTACTGACGCCGTGGCCGGTTATTGAAAAACGCATTATTGCAGCGGCTTGTGCTGATTTTGTTATTTGCTTCTATAACCCGCGCAGCCGTGGTCGCGAAGGGCATCTGGCGCGTGCGTTCGAATTGATGAGTGAGTTTACCAGCCCGCAAACGCCAGTGGGCGTGGTGAAAGCGGCCGGTCGGAAGAAAGAACAAAAATGGCTGACCACCTTTGGTGAGATGGATTTCGAGCCGGTGGACATGACGAGCCTGGTGATTGTCGGCAACAAAACGACCTTTGTACGCAATGGATTAATGATTACTCCACGAGGTTATGAGCTGTGAGTGACGTAGGTCGGATAAGCGAAGCACCATCCGACATGATGACCTCTGCAGAGTCATCGGTGCTGGTGTTTGGCGGAACCAGCGATGCCCGGTTTATCTGCCAGATCCTCGATGATCAACGCATTTCGTATACCTTGTCGGTGGCGACGGCGGTTGGTGAGGCTCTGGCTGGTGATATCAGAGGGAAAATTCGTGTTGGGCGAATTGATACTGACGGAATCGCTGACTGGCTGGCGAGTCATGGCGTGAACTGGGTGATTGACGCCTCACATCCGTATGCCGAATTGCTTAGCCAAAATATCACCCGCGCCTGTGAAACTGTGGGTGTAACACTCAGCCGGTATCAGCGCCGCAGTGAACTCAATGATCTGGAACACCCGTTGCTGCATAAGGTCGCAAGCCTGCAAGAAGCATGCGCGGTGGCAAGCCAGTTCGGCCCGCGCGTATTACTGACAACCGGTAGCAAAGAGCTGGCAGCGTATCAACAAGGCTTACCCGGTAAAACGTTGCTGGCGCGGGTGTTGCCGACCAGCGAAGTGATCGCGGAATGTGAAGCGCTGGGCCTGGGTGTTGACAACATTATTGCCATGCGCGGCCCGTTCACTGCCCAGTTCAACGCCGCAACCTATGAGTTCTGTTCACCTGATGTGGTGATTACCAAAGAGTCCGGGGCAGAAGGTGGTTATCTCGACAAGGTCAATCCTGCGCTGGAACGAGGCATTCCTTGCGTAGTGGTGACACGCCCGCAACCGCAGGTTTTTGGCCCTGAATTACTTGAAAGCCGTGAAGATGTGAGCCGCCGCGTAACGCGCTGGCTGCAAGAGAGAAAATAATGAAAAAAGCCCTGTTAGTGATTAGTTTTGGCACCAGTTACCACGAAACCTGTGCCAAAAATATTGTTGCCTGTGAAGAAGAGCTTGCTCGTACTTTTGCGGGGCGTGACCTGTTCCGCGCCTTCACCTCCGGCATGATTATCCGCAAATTAAAAAAGCGCGATAACCTGGATATTGATACCCCTGCGCAAGCGCTGCTGCGTCTTGCAGAACTGGGCTATCAGGATGTGGCGGTGCAATCACTGCATGTTATTAACGGTGATGAGTACGAAAAAATCTCCCGTGAAGTTAACGCATATAGCCATTTGTTCCAGCGCCTGGCATTAGGCACTGCATTGCTCAGCGATTTTAATGATTACGAGCTGCTGCTTGATGCACTACAAAGCCAGATGCCACCGCTCGAAGCCGACGAACGTGTTGTGTTTATGGGCCACGGTGCCAGCCACCATGCGTTTTCTGCTTATGCCTGTCTCGACCATTTAATGGCAGCACGCCAAATCCCGGCACGCGTTGGCGCGGTAGAAAGCTACCCGGAAATCGACCTTATCTTGCGCGGTTTACTGCAAGAAAAGGTACGCAAAGTGCACCTGATGCCACTAATGCTGGTGGCGGGCGACCACGCGATTAACGACATGGCGTCTGATGAAGAAGACTCCTGGAAAACCCAGCTACAGGAAGCAGGCATTGAAGCGCAACCCTGGCTGCAAGGCCTAGGTGAAAACCCACAAATTCGCGCCATGTTCGTGAACCATTTGCAGCGTGCTCTGGAAAAATCAGCGGAGGTGCCAGCATGACCGGACGTTTATATGCCCTCGGCACCGGCCCTGGCGCCAGTGATCTGATCACCGTTCGTGCGGCACGCATCATCGGCAAACTCGATGTGCTATACGCACCAGCAGGGCGCAAGGGCGGCGACAGCCTGGCGCTTTCAATCGTGCGCGAATATCTCAGTGAGACGACCGAAGTACGCACCTGTCACTTCCCAATGAGTGCTGATAACGATGAAAAAGCGGTGGTGTGGGATGAAACCGCAGCGGCGCTGCAACACGATGTGGCGCAGGGAAAACAGGTCGGGTTTATCACGCTCGGTGATTCGATGTTATTTAGCACCTGGGTGTTTTTGCTGGCACGCATTGGCAACCCTGAGTGGCTGGAAATCGTTCCAGGTGTGACCTCTTTTGCTGCTATCGCTTCACGTGCGCAACTGCCATTGGCGATGGAACAACAGTCGTTGGCGGTGATGTCCTGCACGGCTTCACATCAGGCTCTTACTGAAGCATTGCGCGCTCACGACTGTGTCGTGTTGATGAAAGTTTATGGCCGTTTTGCGCAAATCAAAGCGCTGCTGCAACACCTGGAAATTATCCAGCACGCGGTGTTAATGGCGGAAGCGACGTTACCTGGCGAGCAATGCTGGCGAAACCTGGACGAGGTGCCGGATGACCAGAAGCTACCGTATTTTTCGACCATTCTTGTGAATAAGCAGTGGCGTAACCAGACGTTGTAATTCTGATACGCATTCGTAGGTCGGATAAGCGTAAGTGCCATCCGACATTAACGTCTCAAAGGAAAAACCATGGAATCGTTACTAAAAAAACTCTCGCTAAGCGGGCTGGGCATGGGGATGTTGTTGCTCATCGTGCCGCAAGAAGCCTTCGCGATGCACATTATGGAAGGTTTTCTGCCACCAATGTGGGCACTGGCATGGTGGATTCTGTTCCTGCCGTGCTTGTACGTCGGGCTGGTGCGTTTGCGCCAAATCGTAGCGCACGACAGCAACCAGAAAGTGCTGTTGGCGCTGTGCGGTGCGTTTATCTTTGTGCTTTCGGCGCTAAAAATTCCTTCTGTTACCGGAAGCTGCTCGCATCCAACTGGCGTTGGCCTTGCGGTCATTCTATTTGGCCCAGGCGTGGTGGCGGTTTTAGGCGCCATCGTGCTGCTGTTCCAGGCATTACTGTTGGCGCATGGCGGCCTGACCACGCTTGGCGCAAACGGTATGTCGATGGCGGTGATTGGGCCGGTTGTCGGCTATCTGGTGTGGAAACTGGCCTGTAAAGCAGGCTTTCGCCGCGATGTGGCCGTATTCCTGTGTGCGATGATTGCTGATTTAACCACTTACTTTGTCACCTCGATTCAACTCGGTGTAGCGTTCCCCGATCCGCACTTTGGCGTTACCGGCTCTTCGATGAAATTTATGGGGATTTTCTGCCTGACGCAAATCCCGATTGCCATCGCCGAAGGTTTGCTCACCGTGATGATTTACGATCAGCTAACCAAACGACAACTGCTTCCTGCCCGGAGCCAATAAGATGAAAAAGACCCTGATTTTACTCGCCCTGGTTGTGGGGCTAATGATTGTGCCGTTCTTTATCTCACATGGTGGCGAATACGGCGGCTCTGACGACCAGGCTGAAGGCCAGATACTCGTTGTTGCTCCGCATTATAAACCGTGGTTCCAGCCGCTTTATGAACCCGCCAGTAGCGAAATCGAAAGCCTGCTGTTTACCCTGCAAGGCTCTATCGGTACGGCGGTGATTTTCTACATTCTGGGTTATTACCGGGGCCGCCGCGAAGACCATGCTGGGGATTGATAAACTCAGCTACCAAAGCCGCTGGTGCCGTGTCTCACCGCTGCGTAAATTTGCGCTGTATCTGCTGATGATGGTGCTGGCGTTTGCGCTGCCACCCGTTGGACAGGCGGTTTTGCTGCTGGTGATTGGCGCATTTACCTGTTGGCTACTGCGGGTAGGGCCAGTGCGCTATTTACGCTGGCTGATGGTGCCATTGGGCTTTTTGCTAGTGGGAGTGGTGACGATTATATTCAGTGCGACACACCACGCCGAATCCTTATTGTGGAGTGTGCCACTCGGCTCGTTTTATCTGGGTATTGATGCACAGGGCATGGTGATGGCAAACCAGACTTTCTGGCGTAGCCTTGCCGCACTTGCTGCCACTTATTGGCTGGTATTGAATCTGCCTTTTCCGCAGTTAATTATTTTGCTGCAAAGATGCCGTGTGCCGCGTTTATTGATTGAGCAAATTCTGCTCACCTGGCGTTTTATTTTCATCCTTCTGGATGAAGCGCAGGCCATTCACCGTGCTCAGTCACTGCGTTTCGGTTATCGTACGCTGCCCGGCGGCTACCGATCGCTTGCTATGTTAGTCAGTATGCTTTTTTCACGCGTGCTGCTGCGTTACCAGCAAATGGTCACGACGCTGGATATCAAACTTTACCAGGGTGATTTCCACCTGTGAGAACTGCACCAATGCTGACAACCCAAAATTTATCTTTTCGCTATCAGGACGATACGGTTCTGCATGACTTAACCTTCGATTTTGGCGCGTATCCGGTGACGGGAATTGTCGGTAAAAATGGCTGCGGGAAATCGACGCTGTTTATGAACCTTAATGGTGTGTTGCGCCCCCAGCAGGGTGCCGTGTTGTGGCAGGGTAAACCGTTAAATTACAGTAAGGCTGGGATGATCGAGCACCGCCAGCGTGTCACCACCGTATTTCAGGACCCGGAACAACAAATCTTTTATACCGATATCGACAGCGATATCGCGTTTAGTTTGCGCAATCTGGGTGTGGATGAAGCCGAAATCTCCCGCCGGGTTGAACAAGCCATTCAACTGGTAGACGCGCAATCTTTTCGCCACAAACCGATTCAATATTTAAGCCATGGACAGAAGAAACGAGTGGCCATTTCCGGCGCACTGGTCATGGAAGCCGACTATTTATTGCTCGATGAACCGACCGCCGGGCTTGACCCATCGGGCCGCCAACAGATGATTGAAATCATCGCCCGGATTGCCGCGCAGGGTAAGCATGTTGTCATATCCAGCCACGATATTGATCTGATTTATGAAGTTTGCGGCGGTGTGTACGTGATGAAAGGCGGCAAAATCGTCGCAGAAGGTGAACCCGGTGAAGTCTTTAGCCAGGCGCAGATGCTGCAAGATGCTGGGCTGGTGCAGCCGTGGCTGGTCAAACTGCACAGCGAACTCGGTTTTCCGCTATGCAAAACTGAAACTCAATTGTTTAACGCTTTGCGCGTTTCAAAGGAAGCAGGATGAGCCTTGCAATAATGGTTCAGGGTACCGCCTCAGATGTGGGTAAAAGCATGCTGGTGGCAGGTCTGTGTCGTATTTTTGCCCAGGGCGGCCACCGTACCGCGCCGTTTAAATCGCAGAATATGGCGTTAAATTCGGGCATTACCCCGGATGGTAAAGAGATGGGCAGGGCGCAAATTTTCCAGGCCGAAGCGGCAGGGATTGCGCCAGATGTGCGTATGAATCCGGTCCTGCTTAAACCAACCAGCGACCGCAAAGCCCAGGTGATATTGATGGGCAAAGTTGCCACCAACATGGACGCCGTCACTTACCACAACTACAAACCCCAGTTGAAAACGCAAATCCGCGAGGTATACCAAAGCCTTGCGTCAGAGCACGACGTGATGGTGCTCGAAGGCGCTGGCAGCCCGGCGGAAATCAACTTACGCGACCGCGATATCGTCAATATGGGCATGGCAGAACTGGCGCAATGTCCGGTGATTCTGGTGGCGGATATTGACCGTGGCGGCGTGTTTGCATCGATTTATGGCACTATCGCGCTACTGCTGGAACATGAAAAATGGCGTGTAAAAGGCGTCATCATTAACAAGTTCCGTGGCGATGTGGCGCTACTTTATTCCGGTATCGAACAGATTGAAGCGTTAACGGGAGTGCCGGTATTAGGCGTCATGCCGTGGCTGGATGTCGATCTCGAGGATGAAGACAGCGTTGTTCTGCAACGTGGGAAATACGACGAAGTTACAGCGAAAGAGCTGGATATTGCGGTGTTAAAACTGCCGTATATGTCGAACTTCACCGATTTTAATGCGCTGGCCGCCCAGCCTGATGTGCGCCTGCGTTATGTCAGTAAGCCTGATGAGTTGCAAAAGTGTGACCTGGTGATTGTGCCCGGTAGCAAAAACACACTCGGCGATCTGCGCTGGTTGCGCGAAAATGGCCTTGAACAGGCGCTGCTAACACACCATAGCCATGACGGCGCGGTGCTGGGAATTTGTGGTGGCTATCAGATGCTCGGGCAGCATATTTACGATGAAGTGGAATCCGGGTTTGGCGAAATGCCAGGTATTGGCCTGCTTGATGTTGTCACCCGTTTTGCCAGTGAAAAAACCACGACCCGTGTCGCAGGTCAGGTTCAAGCACAGCTGCCAGGAGTTTTTACCGCAAGCTCAGGTACAGCACTACAAGGTTATGAAATTCATATGGGCGAAACGCAGCGCGGGGAAAATACCGTGCCTTTCGCCACCTTCACCGAGTGTAATACTCAGCCTTATCATAATGTTGATGGTGCAATCAGCGAGGATGGTCGTGTGCTTGGCACTTACCTGCATGGCCTGTTTGATAGTGGTGATTTTACCCGCAGTCTGTTGAATAGCTTGCGTCTGCGCAAGGGGCTGAATGCCTGGGAAGGTGAGGTATTCGACTATCAAAATCATAAAGAGCAGCAGTTCAATATCCTGGCTGACGCGATGCGCGAGAATATTGATATCTCACGTATTTACCAGATTATGGAAGAGCATCAGGAGCAATCGGTATGAAATTAGTCACGGGTGGGGCTCGCAGCGGTAAAAGCCGTCATGCCGAACAACTGGCGGCAAATTTTGAACGAGTGCTGTATATCGCCACGTCGAAAATTTTCGACAGTGAAATGGAGCAGCGAATTGCGCACCACCGCGACAGCCGCCCCTCGCACTGGCAAACCATTGAGCAATATCGTGAGTTAAATAGCGTTATTAATGAGCACAATGATGCCCACGAAGCTGTGCTACTGGAGTGCATCACAACTTTGATTACTAACGTGATGTATGACGCCGCCGGTGATAAACCGGAAGACGACTGGGATTTTGACTTGATGGAACAGATGGTGAATCAGCAAATCGACATTTTGCTGGCGGCCTGTGAATCAAGCCCGGCGGAAGTCATTCTGGTGACCAATGAAGTGGGGATGGGCATTGTGCCGGAAAACCGCCTGGCGCGGCATTTCCGTGATATCGCCGGGCGAGTAAATCAGCGCCTGGCACAGCGTGCCGACGAGGTGTGGCTGGTTGTTTCAGGGATTGGAGTAAAAATTAAATGATCTTCCGTTTGTTCTTCGCCACGTTGCAGTTTATGAGCCGCATCCCGGTGCGCGCTCGCTGGGCGGATGGTATCGAAACACACCAGTATGTGCGCGGCATTGTGACCTTTCCGTTTGTTGGCCTGGTACTGGGGGCTTTGGCAGGGGCTGTATTTACGCTGCTGCAACCGTGGGCAGGCTTACCTTTAGCAGCCATGGGTTATGTTCTGGCACTCGCATTATTGACCGGTGGTTTCCATCTCGATGGGCTGGCTGACACTTGCGATGGCATTTTCTCTGCGCGTACACGTGACCGCATGTTGGAAATCATGCGCGATAGCCGCCTTGGAACGCACGGCGGGCTGGCACTGATCTTTGTGATTGTGACCAAAGTGCTGGTGGTGAGCGAGCTGGCCCTGCGTGGTAATAATATGCTGATGGTGCTGGCCGCCGCGTCCATTGCCGGGCGGAGTGCTTGTGTGCTGCTGATGTACAACCACAAGTATGCGCGTGAACAAGGTCTGGGCAATTTGTTTATTGGCAAAGTGACGGGCACACAAGCGCTGCTGACGCTGATTGGCGGCGCGGTGCTGTGTACGGTTCTGCTGCCCACATCCGGGCTGCTGGCGCTGGTAATCACAATACTGGCGATGTATGGCCTTGGCCTGATGTTAAAGCGCACGCTCGGCGGGCAAACAGGTGACACGTTAGGCGCGGCTATCGAATTAGGCGAGCTGGTGTTTTTGTTGGCACTGCTGCGTTGATTGTCGGATGACGCTGCGCTTATCCGACCTACGAAATGAGCTGAGGTCGGGTGGATAAACGCAGCGTCATCCACCATTATTTATCCCGATTCTAAAGAGAAAAAAATGCAAACACTGAACTCCCTTTTGGCAATGATTTCTCCGCTTGATAGCGAAGCAATGTCACGCGCACAACAACATATCGACGGCCTGCTTAAACCGTTCGGCAGCCTCGGGCGTCTTGAAGCATTAGCGGTGCAGCTGGCAGGAATGCCAGGTATGAAAAATGGCCTGAACACTAAACGCAAATCAATCTTCGTGATGTGTGCCGACCACGGTGTATATGCCGAAGGTGTGGCTATTTCACCGCAAATTGTCACTGCTATTCAGGCGATGAACATGACGCGCCACAACACTGGCGTGTGTGTCCTGGGCGCGACTGTCGGTGCGGATATTCATGTGGTCGATGTTGGTATCGACAGCGATGTTCTGCCAGGTGTACTGGATATGAAGGTGGCACGCGGCAGTGGCAATATTGCGCAAGGCCCGGCGATGAGTCGTGAGCAAGCTGAAAATCTGCTGCTGGCAACCATGCAACTCACCATTCAGAAAGCCGCTGAAGGTGTAACGCTGTTTGGTGTGGGTGAACTGGGTATGGCCAATACCACGCCTGCGGCAGCGATGGTCAGCGTGTTCACCGATAGCTCACCGGATGACGTTGTTGGTATGGGCGCTAACTTCCCAGTCGACCAGATGCATCACAAAATTTCCGTAGTACGTAAAGCGATTGAAACCAATCAACCTGATGCAGCTGATGGTATTGATGTGCTGGCCAAAGTGGGTGGTTTCGACCTGGTAGGGATGACAGGGGTGATGTTAGGTGCAGCGGCTGCTGGCCTGCCGGTCGTTCTCGACGGTTTCTTGTCGTATGCCTCAGCACTCGCGGCCTGCCAGATTGCACCCGGTGTGCGTGATTACCTAATCCCGTCGCATTTATCTGCGGAAAAAGGTGCGGTTATCGCGATGAATAAATTAGGGTTGGAGCCGTATTTGCAAATGGGTATGCGTTTAGGTGAAGGCAGTGGTGCGGCACTGGCAATGCATCTGGTGGATGCGGCATGCGCAATGCACAACAATATGGGATCGCTTGCGGACAGCAATATTGTGTTGCCGGGCTAAGGATTCAGAGTCGTAAATCGGTGGATGGCGCTAATCGCTTATCCACCCTACAACGGCTAAAAAAATCAATCAGTTGTAGGTCGGGTAAGCGCAGCGCCACCCGACACTCACAGATGGTTTATTTCACTTTCACCAACGTGCGGCCCTGAATCTCATTGCTCATAAAGCTTTCGGCAACTTGTGGCGCCTGCTCCAGGCTAATTTCTGTTGTCGCAGTTTCATAGAAGCTCTCTGGCAATAACTCAGCAAGGCGTTTCCATGCAGCGATGCGACGAACTTGCGGGGCACTCACCGAATCTACACCTTGCAGGCGCACGTTACGCAGAATGAATGGCATCACCGTTGTTGGCAGTGAGAACCCTCCCGCGAGGCCACAGGCCGCGACACAACCTGAGTAGTTCATCTGTGCGAGCAGTTTGGCGAGCACATTGCCACCTACGGTATCTACCGCGCCAGCCCACACTTGTTTTTCCAGCGGACGAGTTTCAGCGAATTCACTGCGTGGCAGAATGCGGCTGGCACCTAACTGGCGCAGATAGTCGTGTGTGGATTCCCGGCCAGAAACAGCGGCAACCTGGTAGCCCAAAGCATGCAGCAGAGCGATTGCAGTACTGCCTACGCCGCCGCTGGCACCGGTTACAACCACTTCACCGCTTTCTGGCGTAATACCTGCATCTTCCAGCGCCATCACGCACAGCATGGCAGTAAATCCAGCGGTACCAACGATCATCGCTTTACGTGCGCTAAGGCCAGCAGGCAGGGGAACCAGCCATTCGGATTTCACACGCGCTTGTTCAGCAAGGCCGCCCCAATGATTTTCGCCCACACCCCAGCCGGTCAACACCACTTCCTGACCTACGCTGAAATTAGCATCATCACTACTCGCCACGCGGCCTGCGAAATCAATCCCCGGAACCATCGGGAAGTTACGGATGATTTTGCCTGTGCCGGTGATCGCCAGCGCATCTTTATAGTTCAGGCTTGACCACTCAACATCAACCAGCACATTTCCCAGATCGATTGCCGGCTCAGAGATTTGTTTTACCTCTGCCAGAGTCTTGCCTTCAACTTGCTCAAGTACGACTGCTTTCATGGTGATTCCTCATTCGTTGGGCCGGGTATTCCAGCCTAATTGTTTCTGATGCCCAACACGGTATACCCGAAGCACCTGAGAATAAAGAATACCAACAATATTCCTGTGTAAATGGCTGCTTTTTAGCAGGTTATAAGATTTTCATATTTTAACTTTTGGCCCTGTCACTCGTATGTTTGAAACAAAAGTTTCTAACCGTTGTGACAAAAGTTTCACATATGCCCGCGGGGCAGTTTCAGCACCTTCTGAGGAGATAAGCATGCGCGTCATTCGACTTACAACCGCTGTAGCCCTGGTACTGGCAAGTGCGCATGCGAGTGCGCTGGATAAGCTAAAACTGCAACTCGACTGGATGCCAAATGGCGGTGATAAAGCATTCGTTTTTGTTGGTGTCCAGGAAGGTTTTTACGCAGCCGAAGGGCTGGATGTCGCCATATTACCGGGCCGTGGCAGCAGCGACACGCTGACGAAAATTGCTTCAGGTGCGGCTGATGTGGGAACTGGCGGGATTGCTTCTTTAATGATGGCGCAGGCCGAAGGCGGTATTCCGGTGAAAGCCATCATGAGCATCTACTCAAAACAACCGGATGCGATCTACTCGTGGCAGGGCAGCGGTGTAACCGATATGAAAAGCCTGAAAGGCAAAACGCTTGGCATTCCAACGTTCTCTGCGTCTAACGCTTTATTGCCGATCATGTTGCAAAACAATGGTGTTGACCCCGATAGCGTAAAACAGATCAAAGCGGACCCGGGCACGTTGGTGCCAATGCTTGCGCAGGGACGTGTTGATGGTGTTGTGGTGTGGTCAACGAACCGCCCGAACATTGAAGCGACGCTGGCTCAGGTGAGTAAAAAACCGCTTGAACTGGCCTGGAGCGATTACGGCCTCGATGGCTACGGCTTGTCGTTCTTTGCTTCCGATAAGCTCATCAAAGAAAAGCCGGATGTTGTAGCGCGTTTCGTCCGGGCTTCCAAAAAGTCTATCGAATTTAGCCTCGCGCATCCGGATAAAGCCGCCGCTGACCAAAAAGCGATGGTGCCTGAAGCTGATGTTGCAATGCTGAAAGCCGATTTCGATGTCACAAAACCGCTGATTAACAATGAAATTAGCCAGCGCGATGGCCTGGGGCAATTTGACTCAACGCTCCTGAAACACACGTGGGAATGGGTGGCGAAATCAATGAAATATCCGAGCGATAAAGTAACCCCGGAAACTCTGGTCGACCGTAGTTTTCTCGCACAATAAGGGAATGTTATGCAGCCTGTTATAGAGCTTAGTCATGTCAATCAGACGTTTATATCTGCTGATGGTACCAGGGTTACGGCACTTGATGAGGTGAATCTGACGCTACGCCGCCACGAATTCGTCTCATTTATTGGTCCGTCAGGCTGCGGAAAATCGACCATTTTACGTTTGATTGCCGGGTTGCTCAAACCGAGCAGCGGCATGATTTCTGTATATGGCAAGCCGGTGACCGAACCGCGTGATGAAATGGGGTTTGTGTTCCAGAAACCGACGTTGCTGCCGTGGCTCACTGTGCTCGATAACATCACTTTTCCGATGAAACACAAGTATGGCCGCGTGGATGCTAAAGATACCGCGCGTGGGTATGAATTGCTGGAAATGACAGGGCTGACGCAGTTTGCCAATAAGCGACCGGCGGAATTGTCAGGCGGCATGCAGCAGCGTGTTTCTATTGCTCGCTCTTTGCTGCATGACCCGGATATTTTGCTGATGGATGAACCGTTTTCCGCTCTTGATTCACTAACACGCGATGAAATGAGTTTTGAGTTGATGCGTATCTGGAACGAACGCCCAAAAACTGTGTTGTTTGTCACCCACTCAATTCAGGAAGCGTTGCTGCTTTCCGACCGCATCGTGGTAATGAGCGCACGCCCTGGGCGAGTAAGTGAAATTATTGATGTCCCGCTGGCTCGCCCACGGGATGAGGAAACCCTTAATCATCCGCTGTTCCATGAGTTAACCGCCGATATCCGCCACAAAGTCTTTAGCCGCCGCAAGGAGCCAGCATGAAAGCGTTTCTGGAAAAGTACATCGCGCTGCTGGCGCTGGTGGTGGCAGTTTTGCTTTGGGAGGCGGCGTGTAAATTATTTGCCATTCCGGTGTTTATCCTGCCGTCGCCAACGGCCATTTTTGCTTCTGTGACTACGTTGGATGCCGGGCGCTGGGCGACTCATATCCTGGCGACATTGAGCGTGGCGTTAAGCGGTTTCCTGCTGGCAATTGTCATTGCGCTGCCGCTGGCTATTGCTATTGTCAGCTCTAAGTTGCTTGCCCGCCTGGTGTTGCCCTGGCTGATTGTTATCCAGTCCACGCCGGTAGTGGCGATTGCGCCGATTATTGTCGTCACACTCGGTTCCGGCATGCTGCCGCGTGTGGTGATCACTACGCTTATCTCCTTTTTCCCGCTGGTGATTTCCACGGCGACCGGAATGAATTCTGTGCCGTCCGAATTGCTTGAGCTGTCTAAAACATTACGTGCACCACGCAACCGCGAATATTGGCAGATTCGTATGCCGTATGCGGTGCCGTATATATTCAGTGCGCTAAAGGTGGCGATTACGCTATCGATTATCGGCGCGGTGGTGGCAGAGTTTGTCGCAGCCGATCAAGGCCTGGGTTATCTGATTTTATTCAGCACCTCATCGTTCAAAATCCCATTGGCTTTCGCCAGTTTGTTCTTACTGGTGGTGTGCAGCCTGACGTTGTATGGGCTGGTGAGCTGGCTGCAAAAACGATTGTTCCCGTGGAGCATCGACGCGAAATAATGAAGGAGAAAATATGTCAGTAAAACGTGGGCCTGCACCGAGTAAAGAACAGATTCTTCGCCACTTGCGCCGTTCCAATGCGGTAGCACACAGGGCGATAGCGCTTGGGCATCATCCGTTTGGTGCACTGTTAGTCGCACCCGATAACGAAACAGTATTGCTTGAGCAGTGCAATATCGACACGGTTAACCACGCGGAATCAACACTTGCGCGAATTGCAGCCACCAATTACACCGCCGAATATTTATGGCAATGCACACTATATACTGCCGTTGAACCCTGCTGCATGTGTGCGGGAACGGCGTATTGGGCGAATATCGGGCGAGTTGTTTTTGGCATGTATGAAAGCCAGCTGTTGGAAGCGACCGGCAACCACGAAGAAAACCCGACCATGAGCGTGTCGTCGAAATACGTCTTTGAGCATTGCCAGAAACCGGTGGAGTTGATTGGCCCGGTGCCGGAAATCATCGAAGAGACGAAGGCGATGCAGCAGGCGTTTTGGGCGACGCGGTAGAGGGATAGGTCGGGTAAGCGTTCGCGTCACCCGACATTCATTCGATATTTAAACGGTTAACCCTGCAATGGCAGCGTGGTTAAACAGGTCTGGCTGTCTTTATGTGTCGCAATCGGCGCGCTGGCCGTTTTACCCTGGTAACTCACTTCAATTGTGCCTTCCATATCACGTGGCAACCAGATGCCAACAAAGCCATTCGCGTGACTGCTCATCTTTTTCTGCATCAACACTTTGCCACTTTTGTCCGTCACTTTCACATCAAACGGCGTATTCGCAAGCTCTCCACGGCAGCCAGAAAGGCTGTGGTTAAAACACGGATGGGTTTGCGTCAGATAAGGTGCGAAAGACAAATAGAACTTATCGCCGAGCGGATAGCTGAACTGCTGTGTGCCGTCAGACAACTTCAATTCTGTGCTGGTGATGCCTGCGTTATACGGTAACGGTCGCGCCTGCGGTGAGCCATCAATCGCCTCAACCATTTGCTCGGTAGTTTTACCCGCTAAACCGTGTGCTGCGAGGAAGTCGGCATCGTTCTGAGCCAATGCTGAACCGCTGATGCCAAGTGCCAGTAATGCGAAAAGTATGCTTCGTTTCATTAATCATTCCTTGCTGAAAAGAGAGTGAGATTGACGCCGACTCTAAACCTTCCCGTAAGGGGAGGGTCAAAATGATATGCAAAACTTTACAGAGAGTAGGGGTATTTGGGAGGGGAATCCCCGCTGAAACTATTTGGCCGAACCGTTAGTACGATGTAGACCGTCATCCGCTCACCAGTCCTGTGTCTGTAGGGGAAATCATTTTTTAATGTCTTCATTGTGCCAGGAACGGAAAATTGCTTGCGTGAAACCCCTCCTGCCTTACAAATAAATAAACCTTTATATTGCTGTGTGTTTATTTACGCTGAGTAAACAGGTGGCTTTTATTTGTGCAGGTGCAACATTATTTTGTGTATATCAAATAACGGCATCGACCTTGCTTAATCAATATAAAAAGAAAATCATTCTTAACCATTTGATTTTAAAGGGTTAAAATGTTGGTAAAATGATTGCGTCAACAATAGTCCGGGAGCATATATAAATAGCACAATAACTAAATTATAATTCTTTAACATCCGGTTGATATACGAGGTCAAAATGCGATTAATTGTCATGCTGTTAAGCTTTGCGCTCTCCACCCAGGTCTGGGCGGGTGAATTTTCCAGACCTGCCGGTAAAGTCCTTTTAACGATGTCTGGTCATATCGAAAATACAAATGAAGGTGGGAAAGCCGTTTTTGATCTCGCCAGCCTTGAGAAACTGGGTATGGTCAGCTTTCAGACTACGTCTCCCTGGTATGATGGACGCACTACCTTTACGGGTATTCCACTGCAAAAGCTTATGGATTATGTCGGAGCGAAAGGTTCTGTTGTTAAGATCACAGCACTCAATGACTACACCACCGAAATCCCCCTCAGTGATTTTAAGAAATACAACGTTATCCTTGCTTTAAAAATTAACGGAGAATATATGCGTATCCGTGATAAAGGCCCGTTGTTTGTTGTTTACCCCTATGACAGCATGCCTGAGTTGAATAATCAGATTTATTATTCAAGGTCAGCATGGCAGGTCAGCAGAATGAATATTGAGTAAGGGGTCAGAAGACCAACATGAACAGAATTCTGGCTGGCATCATTTTTTTCCTTTTTATATCTACCGGATATATCTCTTTCCTTGTGCATGAAAGGCAACAAGAGTTACAGAAACTGACTCACTACACCGCTTCGTGGTCTGCTGCACAGATGGTTTCAGAATATTACCGGTTCGAATCGTTGCTTGGTCTTTACACTATCGATGAGACGATGACACTGGATGATGTACGCATGCGTCTCGACATTATGCTCAGCCAGAGTGATTTAATGAAAGAAGGTGACCTGAGGAGTTACATAGAAAGTAATAAAACTCATCATGCACTGGCTATACAGCTTGAAAATACACTTGAGTATCTGGATTCTCATCTTGAGAAAATGAGCCGCTCAGAACTCCAGGCATACCTGAAAAAAATGCAGACACTTGACCCGCAACTGGGTCGTCTGTCGTCGGGTGCTTTAGATAAAGATATCAACTCGATTAATGACGCCAACCTCAAAATTAAAATCCTGTACTATATTTACTCAGCGACGTCTGTATTGCTGATAATAATGAGTGCGATACTTGGTCTGCTGATATTTTATCAAAATAGAAATATTCTGAAGGCACATCTTCAGGTAAAAAGTCTTGCTGAAGCCCTACAGGAATCTAAAGAAAAACTGCAAGTCCAGAATGCAAAACTGGAGTATGACGTCTACCATGACTCTCTGACAGAGATGAATAACCGCCATTTTTTCTGGGGGAATTTAAATGAAACCATCGAGAACGCAGTAAAAAGCAATAATACTGTGAATGTGATGCTGTTTGATTTAGATCGATTCAAGGAAGTCAATGATACGTATGGTCATGATGTCGGTGATATGTTATTACGCCAGATATCACAGCGTCTGATTTCGATGGGCCTGACTTCCGATGCGCTTTATCGTTTAGGCGGGGATGAATTTGCATTTCTCTCAAGTGGCCTCACGGAGAGCAGTGCCGTTTCACGAGCCCAAAATATATGCGATGTTATCAGCCAGCCCTACACTATTTATAATACGATTATCAATATAACCACCAGTGTTGGCATAGTCATCTCAGACACTGAACGCCGCTCCGACTATCTCTATAAATTTGCCGATCTGGCCCTTTATGAAGCTAAGAAAGAAGGCGCGGGTAAGATAAAAGTCTTCCGGCAATGGATGTTAGAAAAACTGCAAGAAAGTCGAACTCTTGAGCATGATATGGCACTGGCGATAGTGAATAAAGAATTCGTGGTTTATTATCAGCCTATTGTCGATTCTTTCAGCCAGGAAATTTACAGCTATGAAGCCCTTATTCGTTGGATACATCCTCTGAAGGGCCTCCTGTCGCCAGACAGCTTTATTCCTGTGGCTGAAAAAACAGGAATGATTAACGAGATGGGGAAATCGGTGCTTGAAATGGCCTGCCGGGAGGCCGCTTCCTGGGTGATTCCGGCTAAAATTTCAGTCAATGTCTCTCCTGTCCAGCTAAGCAACAAAGCCTTTGCCACAATTGTACAGTCTATTCTGAACGAAACGGGGCTTCCCGCAGAGCGTCTTGAACTGGAAGTGACTGAATCCTCTCTCTTTAGTGAGAGCCATACGCCGATAAATACCCTTAACAGGTTGCGGGCTCTGGGGGTTAAAATCTCCATCGATGATTTTGGTACCGGTTATTCTTCTCTTTCGCGCCTGAGCAGGCTTGCCTTCGATAAAATCAAAATAGACAAGTCCTTTGTGCATTCGATATCGACACACGAAGACGCCCTTAATATCATCAGGCTCATCACCGGCATGGCGAAATCCCTCAATATGAAGTCCATTGCGGAAGGTGTTGAAACACAGGAGCAACTGGAAAGCCTCCAGGTGCTGGGCTGTGATTTCATACAAGGCTATCTGTTTGGTAAGCCTCAGCCTTATATCGATGGGAAAATCAGAAACGGTTAAAGAGGGAATGTTCTTTCTGCCTGTGCGTTCAGGGCTTCTGGTGCATCAGGCATTGAGTTCTTCTGAAAGGTGCTTGATGCTATTGCTCATCTCTTGTAACTCGTTGATAAGTCTCGCAACATGGAAGCCATCGCACACGGAATGATGTACCAGAACGGACAGAGGCAACAATACTTTTCCATCTTGTTTGTAATATTTTCCAAGAGTGAACATAGGGGAAAAAAAATTCTGCATGTTAGCAATGTTCATATTAAAACTGGTAAAACTTACCCAAGGAATAGCCGATACGAAAAATACATTTTCCCGAGACTCCTCCTTAGGCCAATAAGAAAGGTTATTACCATAGCGTGCAACGTCTTCTGAATAAACGCTCTGGAAGTGATGAATATTGCCATCGAAGTGGCTCCATAATGATGAAAAGGTCTCCGTTTCATTATGGAAAATGGTATAGCTTGGATGAATTTCATTCCATATGACTAGCTCATTATTCTTTATAGCCATACGGAACTCCGCATGATTGTTTACGGCTTTAGAAAGGAGGGAAATAATGGTAGGGTAAAATTTCCAGCCAACTTCTTTTATATGTTTTAGCAGCGCGGTAATATCTAACAGGACAGTTTGGTTAAATGTGCATTGAGCAAAAGACTGAAATACTTCAAAATGCTCTTTCCTTGCCCAACGAGATAAGTCAACAGGTGTATATTCCAGAGTTGTTTTTTTCATTTTTAACCTTTGTTTAAAAATTATATATCAGATCTTAGTCTAAGTTTTTATGAATTGAAAAAATATATGGCTAAAACCGTTATAGTAGCGAACTCATTCCGAGAGTAGTGCATCCTTATACAGGAGGGAAGTGGGTTTATAATAGTTAATATATCAGATAATAAAAGTAGATTGTGCAATCAACAAGTATTTTCCTACCAATATAATGTCGTGGAATATCTGCTTTTCGCTCAGATCTGCTCTAAGATCGTTCGCTGGCGACTCTGTGCCAGAAGCGGAACTGCCGTTATGAGGATGGAATATCTGAACGATCGCCTCGTGTTGTCGGGTGAGAGATTACAATAAATTCTACGGAAGATTGTCCGTCGTTTCTGGCTTGATGCTTTATCCCTGGCTGAATTTCTAATCCCTGGTGGGCCTTGATTTCATGTTTATTACCTTCAAGTTCCATCGTCAGGACACCCTGAAGAACAAAGAAGAACTGTCGGGAAACGGAGTGAAAGTGTCGTTTTTCGCAAGTGCCGGAAGGCATCTTTTCATGAATAATCAACATGTCCGTGCGGTTTAACAGATACCAACCGTCACAATTGTCACCCCAGATATAATGCTCCGCATTATCCTTTGAAATCATCGCTTTTCTCCTGTTTAAACGTGTATGCTTTTTGCTCATAACCGCCCACATCCTGCAGAAAAGGCTTCGCATGCTAAGTGGATTGAATCACATAACCATAGCAGTCAGTGATATTTCAAGAAGTTTTGATTTTTACGTCCACACGCTTGGCTTTACACCTAAGGCCAGATGGGCCACTGGGGCTTACCTTTACCTTGGGAATCTGTGGCTGTGTCTTTCTGCTGACATTGTTGCTTCGCATGAAGATTACACTCACTACGCCTTCAGCATCCGCAGCGAAGACTTTGATGCGTTTGCTGCTCATCTGAAATCATCGGGCGTGACAGAGTGGAAAACAAATAAGAGCGAAGGCAAATCTATCTACTTCCTGGATCCTGATGGGCATAAGCTGGAAATTCATGATGGCGATTTGGATAGCCGACTCGGTGCCTGTATGAAGCATCCTTATGAAAAAATGGTGCTGTTCTAGATTCGTATATTCGTTGGCGACAACGGGTTGGTCGCTTAATAAAGGAAATATTTATGCACTCACATCCGCTACGTCAGATCATTGAATCCTGCGATAGGGCTATCACCGCTAAAGATTATGACGCTCTGATGGGAAACTATTCCGAAGACGCTGCTCTGGTGGTTAGGCCAGGAATGATCGTCAAAGGTAAAGATAATATCCGCAAAGCCTTTATTGCCATCTCTGATTATTTTCAGGGGCAGCTAATGGTGGAACAGGGGGAGATGCAGGTCATAGAAGGTGGTGGCAACGCTCTTGTTATTATGGAAACGGTGCTTCGTTTCCCCGATGGTCATAGCGGAACAGTTGAAACCACACGTCGCGCAACTTATGTATTTCGGCAGGAAAGCGATGGTCGCTGGCTTTGCACCATCGACAATTCTTACGGCACGTCTCTTTTGGACGCTGATAATGCTTAAAATCGTTGCCGGACATGCAGCGGGTAGTCTCGTCAGAAACATGGAGAATTAAGTCATGGATTTCACTATCGGCCCCGCACAGCCTGAACACTTAGGCATGCTACGTGCTATTGAGCTTGCGGCTTTTGAAACACTGCGGGATGCAGGTGCGGTGACCGGTCAGGCCTGCGCAAGTAGCCTCGAGGAGCTGAGTGATTTCAGCCGCAACGGTTTGCTGCTTGCCGCCTGGACGCCTGATTCAGTTCCCGTAGGGTTTGCAGCGGGCAAGGTGGAGGATCAATGGCTGCACGTTGCTGAAATTGACGTGCATCCGGACTGGCAGCGCCACGGAATCGGCAGACGGCTTATGCAGGCGCTTCTGTGTGCCGGGCAGCAACGTGGCCTGGCGGGTGCGACACTGACAACGGACAGCATGGCCGCTTTCAATGCCAGATTTTACGCCACGTTAGGTTTTAATATTGTGGAAGGCCACGCGCGACCGCCACATCTGGCCAACCTGAACGCAGAGGAGATAGCGAAAGGTTTCAATCCGGCGCGGCGTGCAGTAATGTGGCTGATCTTTTAGGGCTTAGTGTAGAGGAAGATCTGCTTCTAAGTTATCGCCGCCTGATATTGTCGCTGTAGGCAGCTAAGTGCCAATAGCGGACATTACGAACCCGGAATGTTAGCCTGCAATCTGAAACTCAGTGTAGGAGGTGTATTAATCGGATTGTACTTAAGGCTCGATACATATGATTGGCAGAATTTATCCATGCACTAAGGATGAGTCTTAACTCATACCCTTAGAGCGTTTAAAATCAACTTGAATGCAGGAAGAGCCTGCCTTCTACTTGGATAATAAAGATGGTAACCAGGAAATGTGGGTGACCAGTCCTCAAGTACAGGTATTAATTTTCCCTCTCTGATATATTTTTGCACCACATCCTCAGGAGCATACGCCAGCCCGTACCCTGCAAGCGCCGCCGATAACAGTTGAGGCGAAGTATTGAATATCATCTGGCCGGATACCTGAACTTTCAACTCCTGCCCGTCTTTCTCAAACTCCCAGGCGAACAGGCCTCCGTGTGTGGAAAGCCGCAAATTTGCGCAGTTGTGTGAAGTCAGATCTTGTGGCGTTTCTGGCTTAGGATGTCTGGAAAAGTAATCAGGAGAGCCAACAACGATCATGCGAAAATCAGGAGAGATACGCATGGCAATCATATCTTTGGCAATCTGATCCCCGACACGGACTCCCGCATCGAAACGACCGGTCACAATGTCGATCAATCCATAGTCTATGTTGATTTCAAGCGTGATATCCGGGTACTCCCTCAATAACGTTGAAAGCTTTGGCCAGAGTATAGTGGTTGCCGCATGGTCATGAGCGGTGATGCGTATCATGCCTCCTGGCTTCTCGCGCAGCTCTCCCAAAGAGGTAAGCTCGGTCTCAATCCCATCATAGTAGGGAGCAAGATTGGCAAGCAGTCGTTCTCCCGCCTCTGTTGGCACTGCCCCCCGGGTTGTCCGGGTCAGAAGACGTATCCCCAGCCTTTCCTCCAGACCTCGAATGCTATGACTGATTGCTGATTGTGAAACGCCCAGGTGCGCCGCGGCCCGCGTGAAGCTTTTTTCACGCGCTACCGTAATGAAAACAGCAAGATGATTGAAATCCGTATGATTCATTATTAGTTCCACTCATGTCGGTTATCTGATTATGCCACTTCAGTAATGACCAGTCATTCCTTAGAGTATATGAACACCACCTAATCAAGCCGTGCTTGTGAGGTGTTCAATCCATAAACAGGAGACTCATTATGCAAAAGCGACAATTAGGTAACAGTGGCCTTGAAGTATCGGCAATTGGTCTGGGATGTATGGGACTGACCTTTGGCTACGGGCCTGCGACAGACAAAGCTGAAGCCATCAAACTTATCCGTGCAGCTTATGAGCGCGGCGTAACGCTGTTCGACACTGCAGAAGCGTATGGTCAGATCAATGAAGAAATGGTCGGGGAAGCTGTGGCACCGTTCCGTGACCAGATCGTTATCGCTACAAAATTCGGTTTTAAAGAGGGTAATGCAGCGGCGGGACTCGACAGTCGTCCTGAGCGTATTCGTACTGTCGTTGAACAGTCCCTTAAGCGGCTGAAAACGGATTACATCGATCTCTTTTACCAGCATCGTGTGGATCCAAACGTGCCAATGGAAGATGTCGCCGGAGCTGTACGCGACCTGATTCAGGAAGGAAAGGTGAAATATTTTGGGATGTGTGAGGCGGGCGTAAAAGCTATTCGTGACGCACATGCTGTTCAGCCGCTGTCCGCACTGCAGAGTGAATACTCTATGTTCACCCGTGAACCTGAAGACGTCATTATCCCGACGCTGGAAGAGCTGGGTATCGGCTTCATTCCTTTCAGCCCGCTGGGTAAAGGCTTTCTTACAGGAAAGATTGATGGTGCAACCACCTTTGCTGAAGGAGATGTCCGAAATAATCTGCCGCGTTTTGCTGACGAAGCCCGTCAGGCCAACAATAACCTTGTCGCCCTGATCGGTAAAGTTGCTGAGCGTAAACAAGCAACCCCGGCACAGATTGCTTTAGCCTGGTTGCTGGCTCAAAAACCATGGATTGCCCCGATCCCCGGCACCACAAAACTTCACCGTCTCGACGAAAATGTAGGCGGGGCTGCAGTTGAACTCACGGCCGCAGACCTACAGGAAATTGCAGATGTGCTGGCAAAAGTTCCCGTCCAGGGCGAGCGTTATAACGCTGCAATGATGAAGTCCATTAACCGCTAAGCCTTGCTTCATTAACCGGCGACGCCATGTCGCCGGTATCCTCCCCCGTATTCATTCTCAGAGGACATCATCATGACGACCCAATCTCTTAAAGGCCGTATCGCACTGGTCACCGGCGGAACAACCGGCCTGGGTTTCGGTGCAGCGAAGCGACTGATTGAACACGGCGCAACAGTCTATATCACTGGCCGCCGACAGAACGTGCTGGACGAGGCAGTAACCAAACTGGGCAACTCCGCCAGAGCTATATGTGCGGATGTCTCAAGTAAAGAAGACATGCTGCGTGCGGCTGCCACCATTAAAGCCGAACAGGGGCATCTGGATATTTTGTTCGCTAATGCGGGTGGTGGCCACGCCACGCCACTCGAAGAACTGACCGAAGATCAGATAGACAGCGAACTGAGCATAAATGTTAAAGGTGTTGTACTCACTATGCAGAGCATGCTGGACGTGCTTCGTGACGGTTCCTCCGTAGTGCTGAATGCGTCGATTACTGCAGATATGGGGTTACCTGGATTTGCTGTTTATGCCGCGACCAAAGCGGCAGTGCGTTCACTGGCTCGCAGCTGGACCACGGATCTAAAAGGGCGAGATATCCGGGTCAATACCATAAGTCCCGGTGTAGTCCCGACCGAGGGTTACAGCAACGAACAGAAAATGAGTGACAACGATATTGCCTCATATGCTGAGCGAGTTTCCGCAGAAATACCGGCCGGGCGCGTGGGCACCGCGGCAGATATCGCGGATGCGTTGATTTTTCTGGTATCAGACTCGAGTACTTACATCCGTGGCATTGACCTGATAGTCGATGGCGGTATGACCCGTGTTTATGCCGGTAAGAACTGAGGAAATGACGATGCAGAAAATAAAATCGGAAGAACGCCACATCATCTGTGAACTGCGATGTGAACCTGAAAATCGTGAGCGCGTTAAAGAGCTGGTCCTGAAATTTGTTGAGCCTGCACGCCTTGAAGCCGGTTGCCTTTATTACGATTTTTATCAAAAAATCGATGAACCCGACACGTTTTATATTATTGACGGCTGGGTAAACCAGGATGCAGTAACCAGCCATGCGGAAAACCCGCATGTTGCAGAAGTTATGTCATACCTGCAACCGCTGCTGACATTCGGACCTTCTGTCAGTCTCATTACCCGTGTCAGTGACTGATAAGGGTAACCCCTCGCTTTCTTATTCATGGCATCACGTATGCTTCCTCTAAGCCACAACGCTAAAAAGGGACTCAAATGAATGGTATAAATCCTTATATTACGTTGAATAATGGTGTGAAAATGCCCGCTCTGGGATTGGGTGTTTATCAGGCCAAACCTGAAGAAACTACCGAGGCGGTGAAGAAGGCACTGGAAACCGGATATCGGCTTATCGATACCGCTGCGGCCTATTTTAATGAACGTGAAGTCGGCGCCGGGATCCGTCGGTCGGACGTAGACCGCGACGATATCTTTATTGAAACTAAATTGTGGATTTCCGACTATGGCTACGATTCTGCTCTTCGCGCCTTTGATGTCAGTCTGAATAAATTAGGCATTGAGCAACTGGACCTCTGGCTGCTTCATCAGCCTCTGGCATCAGAATTTGAAAAGACCATTCAGGCCTATAAGGCGGCTGAAAAGCTGCTGGCCGAGGGGCGCGTGCGTGCCATTGGTGTATCCAACCTCACGCCCACTGAACTCGACAGATTGATTACAGAGACCAGTGTTGTTCCTGCGGTGAATCAGATCCAGGTTCATCCATATTATTCACAGGCGGAATGGCGTGCGGCTAACGACCACTATGGCATTATCACACAATGCTGGTCACCACTGGGTGGGTCTTATACCTACAACAATGCGGAGAAAAATCCTTTCGAAGATAAGGTAATCACTGACATTGCCAGAAAATATTCGAAGACGCCGGCACAGGTTATTCTTCGATGGCATCTGGATCACGGATATTCCGCCATTCCTAAATCTGTAAAACCCCACCGAATTGTCGAAAACTTCGACGTGTTTGATTTCAGGCTCACGGCTAATGAAATTAAAGCTATTGATGCGCTTGAAACAGGCGTTCGTGGCGGCCCGGATCCCGACTCACTGGATCTGGCAACCTATGGTTTCCAGATCCCTGACTGATGATTTTCCAGTGTAATGACAAAGGTGCGTAAATGCGCCTTTGTCATGGTAGTGGGTGAGCGCTAAACCGCTGCGATGCAGGCGACCATCACACATTAACTTAGCTGATTAAAGGCCGGAAAACTGCTCCGCCTCAAAGGGATCATTCTATGAAAGTTACAGAGCTGACGAGTCGCCAGCAGGCGATCGCTCCAATTTCTGCATTCACTGCGTTGAGCGATAATCATAAACTGAGAGCCGCACTGGAAGCAGGCTTACATGCTGGCCTGATTATTAACGACATAAAAGAAATACTGGTACAGCTTTATGCTTACCTTGGTTTTCCACGTGCGCTTAACGCACTTGGAACCTTTATGACCCTTGTGAATGAACGAAAAGAACAGGGTATAAATGATATTGCAGGTTCCGAAGCCAGCCCGCTGCCTGCTGGCCGATCCCTCCTTGAACTGGGCACATCTGTGCAGACATACCTGATAGGTGTGCCAGCCAAAGGGCCTGTATTCGATTTTGCTCCTGCTATTGATACGTACCTGAAAGAACATCTGTTTGGTGACATTTTTGGACGGGACAACCTCAGTTATGAAGATCGTGAGATTGCCACCCTTGGCGCACTTGCAGGCCTGGAAGGCGTTGAGCCGCAGCTAATGTCCCATTTCAACATTTCTTTAAACATTGGTTTGACTGAAACGCAATTAAGGGGGGTGATCGTCGCCCTTGAAAATTCGGCCTGTCCGGTCGTCGCTCAACGTGCAACGTCAGCCCTTGAGAAGGTGCTGGCAGCCAGTAAGTAAAATCTATGCAGCTTCTCTCTGTAGCGCACTAGCTGCGTAATGGCATGATTATTAAAAAACAGTGAGGCCGATTTGATGGCTTTCGCGACGTGATCTCGTAAGCCCTGACCTAAAGGAATATGGCAATAATCTGGAATGCGGGCCCATGCCTTTAATGACTTAAAAATAAAGGCATGTCCTGACAAAGTCAGCAGGGCTTTCGATGCAATGTCCGCTGTTCGCTCAAAGCAGACACAAATCCAACTTGAGTAGTATTAACCCCTCCTCAAAACAAACTCTCATTGCGCGCTCTGATCCACTCCCCACTAGCCGGATGAACAAAATGCAGCTCGCTGGCATGCAGCATCAGTCGGGGAGTTTGTTCGGTGCCCGGTAGCAGTAAACCGCCATATAGGTCACAGCCCAAAATAGGGTGGCCTAACTGCTGGCAATGGATGCGCAGTTGATGAGTACGCCCTGTTTCCGGGGTTAGTTCAACGCGTGTTAATGGCATTAACGTCCCGTTTTCAAGTTCGTGATAAAAGCGTTCAATAACACGATAGCCAGAGCGTGCAGGTTTGCCGTTGATTGCGCAAATCGACATCAGCGGGAAAAGCGCCGGGTCTTTGGCAATCGGTGCATCTATCACCCCTTCGTTGTTGTCCAGGTGCCCGCAGAGCAGTGCGCTGTATACTTTGGTCACCGCGCGCTGGCTGAATTGCTGGCAAATGGCTGCATTAATAGCCTTATTACGGGCAATCACCATCAGCCCGGAAGTACCGAAATCCAGGCGGTGGACCAAAGTGCAGCCGGGAAATGTCTTAACTAATCGATGATGCACCGAATCGAGATTTTGCGGGTTTTTCCCTGAGAGGCTGAGCAGCCCGGAGGGTTTGTTGATAAGCACCAGGTGCTCATCCTGATAGAGTATCTCTACCTTGTCATGGCAGGGCGGAGCAATAAAGGTATCGATAATCGTAGACATCAGGCTGCCTGGAGGGTGAGTGGGAGCGGATAATAACGAATTTTAAATCGACTGGCGAATCTGGCCCCATTGACTGATATTTCAAGCGCATGACTGAATAAGAATATGAACAGTTAGCGTGTAGTGGGTATGAACTTTGATCGGACCTGGTGGTTTCTATTTGAGAATAACTCATTGAAATTAAGGTGTTTCAGCGTTAGTTTGGAATGTAGGGTTATTTATCAAATTAAAATAGTGAATGGTAATTAATATGAAAAAAATTCGTTGGGGCATCATTGGTACGGGAACGATCGCTAAAAAATTCGCAGGCACGTTGGGATATTTGTCAGATGAGTGTGAATTTGTTGGTGTGGCATCACGCTCCATTAAAAAAGCAGAAGATTTTGCTACGCAATATGGTGCGAAGAAGGCATTTGGCAGTTATCAGGAACTGGCGCAGAGTGCTGATATAGATGCAGTGTATATCGCAACGCCACACAATTCACATTACGAAAATAGCTTACTGTGCTTAAAAAATAACAAACACGTTTTATGTGAAAAAAGCTTCACTATCGATGTAAAGCAGGCTGAGCATCTATTTAAACAAGCATCTGATAATGGCTTGTTTATTATGGAAGCGTTCTGGACGAAATTCTTACCGGCATATACTGAAATACATAAAATTTTAAACAGCGGTCAACTGGGTGATGTGGTTAATATAGCCGCAGATTTTGGTATCAATCCGCCAGGTAGCAGGAGTGATCGTAAAATAAACCCTGAGCTTGCGGGTGGTGCACTTTATGATGTGGGGATTTACGTTATTGGTATTACATGCATGTTGTTGGGCTATGAACCTCAAAAAGTAGTCTCTAACGCCGTGTTATCTGACGGTGGAGTTGATCTGTCAAGTTTCTATTATATGCAGTATGAAAGTGAGCAAGTTGCTTTGCTAAGCTCATCAGTAGAAGCATTATCACGCCAGCAAGCGGTTATTCAATGTAAAAATGGCTACATTGTTATAGATACGCCGCATGCTGCAAATGGTTTTACTGTTTACCAGAATGAAAATAAAAAAGAGTATAACTTCCCGTTTGATTTTGATGGCTTTGAGTATCAGTTAAGGCATTCCAACGATTGTATTCGTCAGGGGAAAACGGCAAGTGACATAATGAAACCGCAAGACACAATCGCCGTATTAAAAATTATGGATAATATGCGTAAAGAATGGGGAATGAAGTTCCCCTTTGAAATCCAGGTTTAGCCAATTAGTAAAAATCCGGAAGTGAGTTTTCATTTTCGGATCGACAAAAACAAAAAAGCCCCGTACGGGGAGTGGACTGCACCCCAAAAGTTGGACACACAACTGAGTAAGGTGCATTTTTTATGGCAACGCCAAACTATTCTCTCGGACCAGAATATAACCGTTTTCGAAAGCCCCTGGCTTCTTGCCGCCAGCTTGACTTCTGCCTCTGTGCGCCCCAGCGTGAGCGGTGATTTGGCTTGTCGTGATCTGTATGACGCAACGATAGCATCTACAATACAGTACTGGAACGAGACACCCTGTCCGGAGTGACGTCGGGTGGATTATGTATTGTGAATTCATTCTGCCTACGAAGCACTGATACTGATCGTTTATTGAACAGTAAAAGCCTCTTTTATTTCAGATATGGAGGCGTGATGGTTGCGCTGCAATAGGCATCAAGACGCCTATAGTCGGATTTGACGTTATTTTGTATTTAAGATGTATTTGGAAATAATAGTGATGAAATAATCCAGAAAGTAATGTGCTTTAAATTAGAATGGTGATTTTGAATAATATGGTTCGGGTCGGGATTGAAAATAATTATATAAATAAAAAATATGAATTTGAGTGGATGCATTTGCGTCATGAATTAACTAGATAATTTTAGTTGATTTTAACTATTATTTAGTAATTGTCTAAATACTGTTTAAATGGATTTTCAACGTAAAAAATTTTTTTTGATTTTTGTCAAACAAATAATACACTTCCGTGTTGTTTTTTATGTTCGTGTTAAAACGTGTGAGTGAAAATTCCGAAAAAACACTTTTTAATTTTTGACTGTTCATTTGTTTATTTTTCAATGATAACTTATCTGAAAACATCTTCCCGTTTTATATATATATGACGTGAGCAAAATAGGCTCGCCGTATTCTTTTGCCCTTCAAAAGGACCTAACGAAATGTCTAATTCTTTCCAGAATGAGATTCCAAAAGCGCGCGTTAATATCAAGCTAGACGTACATACCGGGGGCGCTCAAAAGAAAGTTGAGCTGCCATTGAAGTTGGTGGTGATGGGGGATTACAGCAACGGTAAAGAAAATCGTCCGCTGTCTGAACGTGAGAAGATCAACATCAACAAGAATAATTTCAATAGCGTTCTTGCCGAATTCTCGCCGTCCCTGAATCTTACCGTTGAAAATACCCTCGCCGCTGACGGCTCCGAAGAAAACGTCACACTCAATTTTAACGAGATGAAAGACTTCGAACCGGAGCAGGTGGCCCGCCAAATCCCTCAACTGCGCGCCATGTTGGCGATGCGCAATCTGCTGCGCGACCTTAAATCCAACCTGCTCGATAACGTCACCTTCCGTAAAGAGCTCGAAAGCATCCTGAAAGATCCGACTCTCAGCGATGAACTGCGCGACGAACTGAATGCCCTGGCGCCGAAGGCGTAATTCCTCTTTTAACGGATTAATGCGAGATAATGCTTATGTCAGTCAACAACGAAACTGCTACTTCAGCGACCGGCCAGACCACAGTTCTTGAACGCCCGGACGCTGGCGGCGTATATGCTTCTTTGTTTGAAAAAATTAACCTGAAGCCGGTTGCTGCACTGGGTGACCTGAACGATTTCCAGGACACCGCGGCCCTGGCTGATGTCACCGCGGACCAGCGTGTGACGGCTGCCGTACAGGTATTCCTGGAGCGCCTGAAGCAATCCGGCCAAACCGTTGAACGTCTGGACAAAACGCTGCTTGACCACCACATTGCGGAACTGGATCACCAGATCAGCCGCCAACTTGATGCCGTGATGCATAACGAAGCCTTCCAGCAGGTGGAATCTGCCTGGCGCGGCCTGAAGCACCTGGTGGACCGTACCGATTTCCGTCAGAACGTGAAAATCGAAGTGCTGGACGTTTCTAAAGACGCCCTGCGCCAGGACTTTGAAGACTCCCCGGAAATCATCCAGACCGGCCTGTACTACCACACCTACATCGCGGAATACGACACACCGGGCGGCGAGCCGATTGGTTCGGTGATTTCCAACTACGAGTTCGATGCGTCATCCCAGGACGTAGCGCTGCTGCGCAACATTTCTAAAGTGTCTGCGGCGGCTCATATGCCGTTTATCGGCTCCGTCGGCCCAAAATTCTTCCTGAAAGACTCCATGGAAGACGTGGCAGCGATCAAAGACATTGGCAACTACTTTGACCGTGCCGAATACATCAAATGGAAATCTTTCCGCGATACCGATGACTCCCGTTATATCGGCCTGACCATGCCGCGTGTGCTGGGTCGTCTGCCGTATGGCCCGGATACCGTTCCGGTACGCAGCTTCAATTATGTTGAAGAAGTGAAAGGCCCGGATCACGAGAAATACCTGTGGACGAATGCTTCGTTTGCGTTTGCCGCCAACATGGTGAAAAGCTTCATCAACAACGGCTGGTGCGTACAAATTCGTGGCCCACAAGCGGGCGGTGCGGTGCAGGATCTGCCCATCCATCTGTATGACCTCGGTACCGGCAACCAGGTGAAAATCCCGAGTGAAGTGATGATCCCGGAAACCCGCGAATTTGAATTCGCCAACCTCGGTTTCATCCCGTTGTCGTACTACAAAAACCGCGATTACTCATGCTTCTTCTCGGCAAACTCCGCGCAGAAACCGGCGCTGTACGACACCGCCGATGCGACCGCCAACAGCCGTATCAATGCACGCCTGCCGTACATCTTCCTGCTGTCGCGTATTGCGCACTACCTGAAGCTTATCCAGCGCGAAAACATCGGCACCACCAAAGACCGTCGTCTGCTGGAACTTGAGCTGAACACTTGGATCCGCACTTTGGTCACCGAAATGACCGATCCGGGCGATGATCTGCAAGCCTCTCACCCGCTGCGTGACGCGAAAGTGACTGTGGAAGACATCGAAGACAACCCTGGCTTCTTCCGCGTGAAACTGTATGCCATCCCACACTTCCAGGTGGAAGGCATGGACGTGAATCTGTCTCTTGTTTCGCAGATGCCGAAGGCGAAGGCTTAAGCGGAGAGAAGATGAAAATTTTCCGTCCGTTATGGAACGAGGGGGCGTTGCTGTCCCCTCAGCAGTTCCAGCAGCAGTCTGACTGGGAATCTTTCCGCAGCGCCGGGGTATCTGCCCTCGCATCCCCATTCCCTTGGGGTGTGGAAAACGCGGAGTTCGATGACAACCTGCTGTCATCCGGTCTGATCCAGGTGCGTCAACTGCGCTTGTGGCTGCCTGATGGCACTCTGGTGGATACGCTCAACAGCGATCAGCCGCCAGAGCCCCGTGAACTTGACTTCGCGCAACTCGCCGGACAGGACGCAGTGACCGTTGTGCTGGCCCTGCCGCTGATGCAGTCCGGTATGGTCAATGTGCAACAGGAAAATACGGTGACCGACAGGCCACTTCGCTATCGTGAAGAGTGGGTCACGGTCCCGGATGCATTTGGCTCTGAAGAAGAGTCAATGGCGGTGGCACATCACAACGTGTCGGTGCGTTTCGGGCATGAAAGTAATGAATCCTGGCAGATCTGCCCGGTCACCCGTCTGGTACGGGACGGGCAGGGAGGATGGCGTCAGGATTCGGCATTCATCCCGCCGCTGGCACTCTTCTCCGCGAGCCCGGTCCTGCGTGAGCGCCTGGTGTTACTCAACCGTCAGTTACGCTCTCGCCGTCAACGCCTGATGTCTATGCGCCGGGAAAGTAACGAGCGTCTGGCCGATTTTGCCGTCGCGGATGTTTCTCTGTTCTGGCTGCTTAACGCCCTGAACTCCCACGCCCGAGTACTGACCGAATATGAGCGTTTCCCGGCACGCCATCCGGAGCAGGTCTGGGCTGAATTAGCGCGATTGGCGGGCAGCATGCTGACCTTTTCACTGGATCACGATCTGGACGCTATCCCGGGCTACGATCACGCCGATCCGGCAAAAGCGTTCCCGCCATTGTTTGAGCTGATCACCGGCTTACTGGAAGCGAGCCTGCCTTCCCGCGTTATCGCCCTCAACATGTCGCGCCCGGATGCACAAACCTGGAAAGCCTCCCTGCACGATATTCGCCTGCGTGAGGAAGCGGATCTGTATCTGTCCGTACGTTCAGATATTCCGGCCTGGCAGATCGCCGAACGTTTCCCGGCACTGTGTAAAGCCGGCTCTCCTGATGAAGTGAGTGAAATTTACAGCGTAGCGCTGACGGGGATCCCGCTGATTGCGGTCAGCCGCGTTCCGGCCGCCTTACCGGTGCGTCTGGAGAACCAGTACTTTGCCCTGGATATGGAAAGCACTGCCGCCCGCGACATGCTGGAGCAGGGCGTTTGTATGTTCTACGTGCCGTCATTACTGGGGGCACTGGAGCTTGAACTATTTGCGGTGATGCGTTCATGAGACAGGAAATCGATATCGATCAGCTGCTGGCGGAAACCTGGCTTACGGTGACGCTGCTGCGTCACGGTGCCACCACGCCGGACGGGAAAGCTCTTTACGCGAAATGCTGCCATCAGGTGGAAAGCGCGCGTGAGGCGCTGGAAAGGGCAGGCTACGACGAAGCCAGTATCGAACACATCTCGTATGCCCAGTGTGCGCTGCTGGATGAGACGGTGTTAAGCCGAAAACCCACACAGGACGGGGACACAGTGGTGCCGGATGAAGGCCAACTGGCCTGGCGGGCTGCGCCATTACAGGCCCGTTATTTTGGTTCTCTGCATGCGGGCGAGGCTATCTGGGATCGGATTGCGGAAGTGCTCCGTCAACCTGCCCCGATTAACGCCGTTCTGGTGTGCTATCACCGGGTGTTGTCCTTGGGCTTCCAGGGATTATACGGCGTGAAGTCCGTCAGTCAGACGCAACGTGATGAGGCACTTCAGGCGCTCAACGAACGGGTTGCACCTCCGGACAGCGGCCTGTCTCTGGTGGTACGCCGGACTGGGATTCGTCGCTACAACCTGTTCCGCTCGGTGTGGTTCTGGATAGCCTTTGCGGTGGTGGTAACAGGCCTTGTTTGGTGGGGCGGCCATCAGTGGCTACAGGCGCTGCTGTCTGCACAGTTGCCGGAGTGGCGGCGTTAATGCGTAAATCAGCCATTTTGTCCGGCGTGTTACACGTCTTTATTGGTGCGGCAGCGTTACTGTGGCTACTGTGGTCTTTCCTGCCGGTGGCGGTCGGGCTGAAGGTTGCCGGCACACTGCTGCTTGTTCTTCTGGCGGGTTGGCTGATGTGGCGCGTTTGCCGCCGTCGGCCGGATGTAGTCAGTGGTATGTCTGTTGCTGCGTTACCTGAACTGGACCGCCAGGGCCCGATCGTCCTGGTCTGCGGTGACGGTCTGGATACGCTGTTCCCTGAGCAGCCTTTGCGCAAAACCGCACAGGGTTGCTGGCTGCGCGTCGGTGATGTGGCAGCCCTCGCTGATGTCATCCGGGCTATTCAGACGCAATATCCCCGTCAGGTCGGGCAGTTGTCGGTCATGTATCACTGTCTGCCTGATGGTCATCAGGACGAGGCGGTGCTGCGGGCAACCGTGAAAGCGCTGCGACAGCAGATAAACCAGATGCGTGAGCTCACCGGTGTTCCTCTGCCAGTGGTGCTCAACGCTCGCTGCTCAGGTCCTGACACACCGTGGACGATTGTTCGCGGCGACAGGGCAGTTGTCTGCCCGGAAGATGAAAGTGTGCAGCCCCTTCAGGAGTGGCAGCAGGCTGCGGGCAATATCACCCTGCTGCCTGTGCTGAGCCAGGCTTTCGACTTTGTTCGTGAAACGCTGCTGGATGAACTGGAGAAAACGGACAAGTTTTCCCCAGCGGTCCATCCGTTTGCGGTGCTGCTGCGCAGCGGTGCCCCGTTGAGTGCCCTGGATTCACTGTGGTCTGACTGGCTGTATAAGCGCACCTGTCTGCAATTCCCTCAGGCGCCTGCCCGTGCGGAACACGCAGGCCGCTTTGCCGATCATCTGCTCACGTTGTTATCGCCGTTTTCGGTGCCGGTGCAGGGGGGGCGACACACGCGTCGCCTTCTCTGGTTGCTGTTGCTGTGCGCGCTGGCGGCAATCGGATTCTCTGTCGGCAATAACCGACATCTTATCGGGCAGGTGGGTACCGATTTGCAGCGCTGGAATGCAATCCCGATGGATCACTATGTCCCCAAAGCCCAGTCTCTGGCGGTCCTGAAGCAGGACGCACTGTTGCTTGAGCGCTGGCAGCGTCAGGGCGAACCGCTGCGCTATGGTCTGGGGTTATATCCGGGCCAGCGTCTGTGGCTGGCTCTGCAACAGGCGATTGATACTTATATCCCCCCTCCGCCACCCCCTCCACCAGCGGCCGCACCGAAAACCGTGCGTCTGGACAGCCTGTCGCTGTTCGACACCGGCAAATACGTGCTCAAACCGGGCTCGCTGAAAATGCTGGTCAGTGCGCTGGTCGACATTAAAGCCAAACCGGGCTGGTTGATTGTGGTGGCCGGGCATACCGACATCACCGGAGACGCACAGGCTAATCAGCAACTGTCCTTCAAACGGGCCGAAGCGCTGCGCGACTGGATGTTATCCACCAGTGACGTATCGCCAACCTGTTTTGCAGTACAGGGTTATGGCGCGACGCGCCCGATAGCCAGTAACGATACCCCCGAAGACCGGGCGTTAAACCGCCGGGTCGAAATCAGTCTGGTGCCACAGGCCAATGCCTGTCAGGCAGCAGCACATCAACCTTCATCGAATGAGTGATGAAGTTAACGTAGAAATGGAGAACTAAACCATGGCAATTCCTGTTTACCTGTGGCTGAAAGACGACGGCGGCGCGGACATCAAAGGCTCCGTAGATGTTAAAGACCGTGAAGGCAGCATCGAAGTTGTGGCGCAGGAGCATAACCTGTACATCCCGACCGATAACAACACCGGCAAGCTGACCGGTACTCGTATCCACACGCCGTTCCTGTTCACCAAGGAAATCGACTCCTCCAGCCCGTACCTGTACAAAGCGGTGACCACCGGTCAGACCCTGAAATCCGCTGAGTTCAAATGGTACCGCATCAACGATGCAGGCCAGGAAGTGGAGTACTTCAACACCAAACTGGAAAACGTAAAACTGGTCAAAGTCGCGCCGAAAATGCACGACATCAAAGATCCTGCGATGGAAAAACACAACCATCTGGAAATGATTGAACTGCGTTACGAAAAAATCACCTGGACGTACAAAGACGGCAACATCATTCATTCCGACTCCTGGAACGAACGTACTACCGCGTAAGACCGACCCCACAGCAGACGGGCAACCGTCTGCTGTTTTTGTTTTCTGAGTGGTTTGTCCTTACAGACTGCTGAGCAAACAAAAAAACCTGCCCTGAACACCGACCTGATGCGCCTGGGTTTCCTGATAAAGGAGAAGGCGACGGGCGGTAGCATACCTCAACGAAAACAGCGAGTGCTCTAAATAATTCGGGTTGCAGCCAAGGCACCTGCGGCCCGAAGTATGACGAGCATTGAAGGAGAATAATTATTATGGAACACCAGTCAGCCGTACTACTTCGTCGCTTAAACCCTTACTGCGCAAAAGCGCTGGAAGCGGCCGCCACGCTGTGCCAGACCCGCGCACACGCTGAAATCACCATCGAGCACTGGCTGCTGAAACTCCTTGAGCTGGGCGAGGGCGACATTACGGTGCTGGCGCGGCGCTACGAATGGGACATGGACGGCCTGTGGCAGAGCCTGCTGGCGCATCTCGATGCGCTGCCTCGTTCGGTCACCACCCGCCCGCAACTGGCATCTGACCTCGAAGTACTGATGAAAGGCGCGTGGCTGGCGGCATCGCTTCAGGATGATAACCAGACCATCCGAAGCCGGCACCTGCTGGAAGCGCTTATCAGCAAGCCGAGTTTACTGCGCTGCGAAGGGCTGTGGCCGCTGTTTTCCCTGAGCGCAACGCAGATTAATCGCCTGAAACCGCTGCTGGATGCACAATCGGATGAACGTGCAGAACTGCAACAGCAGGAAAGCCTGAACCGCGAACCCTCAACGCTGGGCGAAGATAAACCGCGCGAAGCGGGCGTCATCGGGCAAAACCTGAGCGAAGCCCTGCAGGCGGCGCTGGACAAATTCACCCTCGACGTCACCGCCAAAGCGAAAGAAGGCAAAATCGACCCGGTCTTTGGCCGCGACAATGAAATACGCCAGATGGTCGACATCCTCTCCCGTCGCCGCAAAAACAACCCGATTCTGGTGGGTGAGCCGGGTGTGGGGAAAACCGCGCTGGTTGAAGGCCTGGCCTTACGGATTGCGGAAGGTAACGTGCCGGACAGCCTGAAAACCGTCAGCCTGCGCACCCTGGACCTCGGCCTGCTGCAGGCGGGCGCGGGTGTGAAAGGTGAGTTTGAACAGCGTCTGAAAAACGTGATCGACGCGGTGCAGAACTCCCCGACGCCGGTGCTGTTGTTTATCGACGAAGCGCACACCATCATCGGTGCAGGCAACCAGGCGGGCGGTGCGGATGCGGCCAACCTGCTGAAACCGGCGTTGGCCCGTGGCGAACTTCGTACCATCGCCGCCACCACCTGGTCTGAATACAAACAGTACTTTGAGCGTGACGCCGCCCTTGAGCGCCGCTTCCAGATAGTCAAAGTGGACGAGCCGGACGACGAAATGGCCTGCCTGATGCTACGCGGGCTTAAATCCCGTTACGCGCAGCACCACGGCGTGCATATTACAGACGAAGCGGTGAAAGCGGCGGTCAGTCTGTCGCGCCGCTACATCACCGGCCGCCAGTTGCCGGACAAAGCGGTGGACCTGTTGGACACTGCCTCCGCCCGCGTGCGCATGAGCCTCGATACCCTGCCGGAAAAACTCACCGGCCTGAAAGCACAGCTCACCGCGCTGGAGATGGAAGAGCAGGCGCTGCTGGAAGATATCGGCCTGGGCAATCAGTCTCACGGCGAGCGCCTCGAACAGATTGAACAACAAACCCGCGCATTCAGTGAAGAACTCACCGCCCTTGAAACCCGCTATGAACAGGAAAAAGCACTGACGCAGCAACTGCTGGAAACCCGTCAGGACATCAGTCGCCAGGTCGACATCAGTGCGCTGCAACAGCAACTCGTTGAGTTACAGGGCATTGCGCCGTTGCTGTCCCTCGACGTGGATGTGCGCACCGTCGCCAATGTGATTGCCGACTGGACCGGCGTGCCGCTGACCAGCCTGCTGAAAGATGAACAGACCGACCTGCTGCAACTGGAAAATCATCTGGCGACCCGCGTGGTCGGCCAGGATCACGCGCTAGTCGATATGGCGCAGCGCCTGCGCGCCGCGAAAACCGGCCTGACGCCGGAGAACGGCCCGCTGGGCGTGTTTCTGCTGGTCGGCCCGAGCGGCGTCGGCAAAACCGAAACCGCGCTGGCGCTCGCCGACAGCCTGTTCGGCGGCGAGAAATCGCTCATCACCATCAACCTCAGTGAATATCAGGAAGCGCATACCGTAAGCCAACTCAAAGGTTCCCCTCCGGGCTACGTCGGTTATGGCCAGGGCGGTATCCTCACCGAAGCGGTGCGCAAACGCCCATACAGCGTAGTGCTGCTCGATGAAGTGGAAAAAGCGCACCGCGACGTCATCAACCTGTTCTACCAGGTGTTTGACCGTGGCTTTATGCGCGACGGCGAAGGGCGCGAAATCGACTTTCGCAACACCGTCATTCTGATGACCGCCAACATCGGCTCCGACCACATCATGCAAATGCTGGATGAACAGCCGGAAGCGACTGATGGCGATTTACACGAGCTGCTGCGCCCGATCCTGCGCGACCACTTCCAGCCTGCACTTCTGGCGCGTTTCCAGACGCTGATTTACCGCCCGCTGAACGCTGTGGCGTTAAGAACCATCGTCGAAATGAAACTCGCCCAGGTGGCAAAGCGCCTGAAGCGCCACTACGGCCTGCAAACCCGAATCGACGAAAGCCTGTACGACACGCTGGTTGCCGCCTGCCTGCTGCCGGACACCGGCGCACGCAACATCGACAGCCTGCTCAATCAACAGATCCTGCCGGTCCTCAGCCAGCAACTGCTACAGCGCAAAGCCGGGCAGCAGAGGACGCACAGCCTGGCACTGGGCTGGGATGAAGACGAGGGGATTGTGCTGGAGTTTGACCGTGAGCATGAAGGAGACGGAGCATGAGTGATTCCATCATAAGCAATATGGCCAGCCAGGTGAGTCAGTTACTGGGACAGTCCCGCTACCGGGTGGATGTGCATAACTGCCCGTGCTTTCTGGATGTGCTGAGCTTCCGGGCCGAAGAATTCCTGAGCAAACCCTGGCAGTATGACATTCAGCTGACCTGCGCCACGCGGGGTATTGCCTGCGATGCCCTGCTGCGTAAGCCGGGTGCCTTTACGTATCAGACTCCGATGTTCACCGGCGCCCCGGCGACGCCTGTGCGCACGGTTTATGGCGTGGTGCAGTCTTTTCGCCAGCTGTCCACCTCAGCGGATGAGACCCGTTACGCCCTGACGCTGGTTCCGCGAATTGCACTGCTGCAGCACACCCGCAATAACGACATTTACCTTAACCAGCCCGTGACCGAAGTTGTGGAGAAGGTGCTGCGTAAGCACGGTCTGGAAGGCCCGGACTTCGAATTCCGTCTCTCGCGGGAATACCCGGCGCGCGAGCTGATTACCCAGTGGCGGGAAACCGACCTTGAATTTGTCCAGCGTCTGCTGGCTGAAGTGGGCATCTTCTGGCGCTTTGAGATGGACAGTCGCCTTGAGCAGGATGTGGTGATATTTCAGGATTCGCAGGAGAAGTACCAGTTCGGTGTCACGCTGCCGTCCCGCAATCAGGCAGGTATGAGTGACAGCGGTCAGGAGAGCGTGTGGGATATTAGCACGGCGTATCAGGTCGTGAGTGGTAGTGTCTCCACCCGGGATTACAACTACCGCGACGCGCTGACGCCGCAGGACAGCACCGGGAGTATCAGCAGCCCGGAGGGCATTACCGAGGGTGAGGTGTATCACTATGCTGAGCCTTTCCTGTCAGAAGGCACCCCGGACAGCGTGGAAACCGGCGCGTTTTATGCCCATCTGCGCCATGAGCGTATCCTGAACGACCAGCTCACCGTCAGCGGTCATTCGAGTAGTCCGTTGCTGACGCCCGGCCAGGTACTGGAAACCGATGGCACACTGCCTGACAGCCTGAAGGACGGTATTGTCATCACGCATATCATCAGCAGCGGTTCGCGCAAAAACAGCTTCCAGCTGGCCTTTGACGGTATTCCCTACAGTGAATCCGTCTGCTACCGCCCGGCACTTATCCATCGCCCGGTAATCTCCGGCACCCTGCCTGCTCGTGTGGAAAGTACCCAAAAGGGCGACACCTACGCCTGGCTGGATGAGCAGGGCCGCTACCGAGTGAAACTGGACTTCGATCGCAACAGCCCGGAACAGGGTTATGCCTACTTATGGCTGCGCATGGCGAAACCGTATGCCGGTGACACCTATGGCTGGCATGCGCCTTTGCTCGACGGCACCGAAGTTTCGGTAATGTTCGACAGCGGCGATCCGGACCGCCCGTACATCGCCTATGCGCAGCATGATTCCGCTCACCCGGACCACGTCACCCGCGACAACCACACGCGCAATATCTGGCGCTCTCCGGCAAATAATAAACTCAGGATGGAGGATTTGCGGGGTAAGGAGCACATTAAACTCGCCACCGAGTTTGGGAAAACCCAGCTGAACATCGGCCACCTGGTGGACGCGCAGCGTGAGCAACGCGGCAGCGGATTTGAACTGCGTACCGACGAATTTGGCGCGGTTCGTGCCGCTAAGGGGATTTTCCTGACGGCGGATGAACAATCAAAAGCCCAGGGCCAGGTGCTGGAGATGAGCCCGGCGGTTAACCAGATAAATCAGGCCAACAATGAGATGCAGGCGCTGAACAGTGCTGCAGAAGCCGCAGGGGCGTTGGTCTCGGACATTCAGACCCAGATGGGGCTGATTACCGGCCAGCTCGAAAACCTGCAGGCCGCTGTGGTGCTGGCGACCGCTCCTCAGGGCGTGGCACTCACCTCCGGCGAGCATCTGCAGCTGGCCAGTAAGGCGAACACCATGGTGAACGCCGGCCAGCATCTGGACATGGGGGCAATGAAAAACCTTACCCTCACGGCGGAAAAAGCGCTGGGGCTGTTTGTGCATAAAGAGGGCGCAAAACTGGTGGCTAACCAGGGTGATGTGGAAATCCAGGCACAGCACAACACCATGGCCCTGTTTGCAAAGCAGCAGGTCACCATTACCAGCAGCGATGATGAAATCATTATCAGCACACCGAAAGTCCTGACCCTGAACGGCGGCGGTTCGTATCTGAAACTGAGTCAGAGCGGGATTGAGCATGGCTCGAACGGGGATTACATCGTGAAGGCGGCGAACTATATCGTGCCGGGAGCGGGGGCTGACATACCTGTTGATGCTCCAAATTTTAACATAACTGATATTTCCGAAAAAAATCTGGTCATCAGTAAATCCTTTAACGACTGACAGGGAGTGTGATCGTGTCTGTGTTACCCAAAATTGTTTGGCCGGTCCCCTCCAACAATCGGGGAAGTGAGTTCAATAATCAGGAAGAGATCCTCTCCCATATAGCGGGTGAATCTTCCGGGCAATATACTATCGGTCGGAGTGGTATGTGGCATGGCGGAATTCATATTACACATGCCACAACTCCATGGTGTGCCCTTAGTGGTAAGGCTCCCCTTGAGGCAGTTGATTTCCCGGTCGCCTACAAAGGCGAACAGGCTGTGCGTTGTATGGCTGATGGTGAAGTGGTTGCCTATCGTGTCTGTAAGGATTATCTGCCGCTAGAGTGGGAATCCGGTCCGCTGAGTTTTTCAGGCTCATTCGTTCTGGTGAAACACTATATCCAGCCGGGTGAGAAAGAAACCAGTGGGTTACATTTCTATACCCTGTACATGCACCTGGCCCCATATTCTGCTTACACCGTCAATCCGGCAGAAACAAAGTGGACTCTTCAGGACTCACTTTCAGCCTATGATCCAGAGTGGGTAATGTCTGCCAGCACAAAGAACAAAGATGTCAGCGACAGCTATTCAAAAGGCACGATGCCGAAAGGTGCAATTGTAGAATGGAATAAGTCTGACGGAAGTCTCCATACTGTTGCGTTCAATAACCGCGAGTACGGCCTGGTGACCTTTGTCAGTTTGTCTGAGGATGCGGTGAAAAAAGGCAAGAAAACATCCTTTAAGCCCGGTCAGCGGTACTGGATATTGGTCGATAAGAACAATATATCTCCGGATACTAGCGGTGTTTCTCAGCCTTCCTGGTGGCAAAAACTAATGCCACCAGCGAAAGAGGCAATGAAGTTCGATGAGGTTGTATGTCCGACGCCCTACGCCATTAGCGCCGGTGACCCTGTTGGTCACATGGGGTTTTATCAGGCACCCAAAGATGGTGGGTATGAAGCGCGTTATCAGGTGCATATCGAATGCACGAGCATGGACGACAATCTGGAAAAATTCCTGACCAACCCCGAACAGGTGGGAGAGAAGTATCCGCTCTGGCTGAAGTACGGACCAGGTCTTGCTCTGTATAAAAAAGATGTCGCTACCGGAAAATTCACAAAAGATACCAGAGCGACCACCATGACCGGGATCCTGCCACTGAGTCAGATGCAAACGGAAACCGATAAGATGACCAAACAGGAATACTGGCAGCTGCGACCAGAAAATGCTTATGCACTCAAAGGGCAGGGTGAGCCACAGCTTTTGTCACAGTATGATCTGACCAAACTGGGTTTCAGAACTGAGACCGCAGATCCCACCAGTTTTGATTATCTGGATGGAAAAAACCAGCCGACTGGATTCTTCCGTAACCTCATAGATTCACTCTACCAGGCAGCTACAGCGGATACGCGAACCAGTCATGCATTGGTAAAGCATAATTACCAACGTTTGCTGGATAAAATTGACAGCGGAAGCGACGATTATTCGCCGATGGAGTACTGGAGAGCGCTTCATAACCCTGACTATCGTGACATCATTATGAAAACGATAGTGAAACATCCCAGCGACTGGTATTTCAAAAAAGGTGATGCCATCTGGCAACCGTTCCTTAATGCGCTGAAAAAAGAGGCCCCGGAATGGAAAAAGTATAGTGAGGATTTTCTAGACAAGATGGCATGGATGCAGGATGTTACAACTGAAAAGCTAGGACCTTCGTTATGGCATATGCACCCTGTCAAGTTCTTAGCTTCACTAATGCGGACTGAAGGAAACATTAGGATACTACGCTTGCGTTCATTTATCCGGATGATCCGTATTGGTGAAGGGACCACTCAGGAGGACGGATACAGGACTATGTTTACTGGTGCTAAATTTACAGATTTTAGTAAACACCCTAACATAAGACATGAAGCTAATGGCGTTGTTTCGACTGCTGCTGGAGCTTATCAGTTTTTGTACGGTACATGGAGAAACCTACAACGCCGATATTCATTCACCGATTTTAGTCAGAGCAACCAAGATCTTGGATGTATTGCGTTAATTGCTGGTCGAAAAGCTCTGGATGCAGTAATGCAGGGGAAAATCAGTGAAGCCATACATTTATGCCGTATAGAGTGGGCTAGTTTACCTGGCTCGCCACATGGCCAACCAACTGCAAATAAAAAAATGATCATAAATAAATATGAAGGCTACTTAACTGAGGAAAAAAAAGGCACAACAAGTTTACACGCCACTTCTGAAGATATGGTTAAATTTATCGAAGATAACTATCCGGGGTATTTATGAACAGATTTATACTTTTGCTGCTGATACCGACATTTTGCTATGCAAATACTTCTAATATATTCAAATCTTCGTGTGGAGGCGTTCCGTACAGCATCGAATCATTTTGCAGAGTAAATAACCTAAAGGATGATCAAGATAAACTTGATATTCTGGTTTGCAGCAAACAAATACTCTCCATTGGTGACGAAAAACTAGATTTATCAAAATCAACTGGTTTTGTTGAGCGCATGAACCAAAAAGGTGAAAAATTAAAAATGATGAATTTCGTCTTTTACGGTGCTTCATGTAAAAATGACAGGATTATATTATCTGCTTCTGGCGGGTGCAACTCATGTGGTGAGATGTTTAAAACATTTAATCTATCGGGTAAAGAAGTAAAAGAAAAATCCTCCACAGTAGATTTGGAACCTATGCAAGACATTATCCCCAATCTTTATTAACGAGATAAAGGCGAGGGCGTTTTATATGATAAAGATATCGATTTTATTCCTATCCATTTTGACTTTCTGCTCGTTCGCAAATACGAACAGCGATCCACAATTCTCTGATTATCAGACAAAAGTTAGTACTGGCCCATTTGCTAAAAAATAGTTCTCAACGAAAAGCAAGAAGGATATTCATCCGTCTGGAAAAAATCAGTTCAAGATGAGTTAAATAAGCCCGTTAATTTCGCTGGCCACTACAGACTCTATACAACTTTTGGGGGGAAAGGGAACGAGTGCTTAAGTGATAGCTGGGTATGTGGATGGGTAATTGATAAAATATCAGGAAAAATAATTTCTGAGCTTCCTCGTGATGACGATGGCAGTAATATTTACGCTGGCACTGGTGATAATGATACTCCCATAGGCCTTCCATTCGAGATTAATGCATATAAAGATAGTACTATGGCGGTGATTACTGGCCAAGCCATACCAGCAAGTAAAAAAACAGATGAAGATCCAATCTGCAAATCGGCTGTATTTAAATTTGACGACACCAAACTCATCAAGCTTGCAGAATCCATTGACGGATGCAAAATAGAAGAATAACTCCCGAGAAATTAATAACATAAATATTCCCATGTGTAGCGCATGGGCAACATTTTCCTATTCCATATCAGGGAGGGATCATCAGAAATAAGTTTTTCGTACAAATGAAACAGCATTTTTTTCTTAAAAAGCACACTGCTTATCGCTCGTGAAAACTACTATTTCACAAAGAACTATGATCAATTATCTCATAACTATGATCAATTATCTCATGATAAATAAAGGAGATAACCTATGGGCCTAGAAAAATTAATTATGCATATATCCATTATTCCTAATTGCAGACAGCCATGGAAAATAACACATAAATTGTCAGGTATTCTTCTTCTGACGATTTGTGGCCAAGGAAATATCATGGCAACTATAATCTAAGGTTTTATTTTCGAATTTAGTAATAATTTAACATCAAGCGGTAAATTTTAATGATGCGCTGGGCTTTAAATGTTGCAAGATGACTATTAAGAAAACAAGTATTGTTTATTAAATCTGCGATAAAGTCGACTGTATAAAAGTTAGACTTTTCATGATCTCACCCTGTTGCAGAATGTAAACTGGCCAAATTTCTTTCAAAAAAAACGATTTATTCAACAAAGCCACTATCTGGCTACAGTCTTTGCGGGCTGCAGGATTTTGTAATCTTGCCCTGGGATTGAGCATGGCTCGAACGGGGATTACATCGTTAAGGCGGCGAACTATCTTGTGCCGGGTGTGGGTGGTGTCGGACGGAGACAGTCTGACGCCCGTAACGCCTGTTGCATCAGATACCCAGCCGGCATTTGGCGAGGTGGTCAAAGCCACTCCCCCGGTTGCCATCAGTGCCGGAGACGGCATCGGGCATATGGGTTTTTTTCAGTTACCGGAAGATAACGGCAAGCTCTCGCGTTACCAGGTGCACCTTGAGTGCCTGAGTCCGGGGGATAAGCTGGTGACGTTTCTGACCAACCCGGACAATGTTGACGTTAATGATAAAGCGGCCTATCTGAAGTACGAAAAAGACGCGGCGTTGTTTATGAAAAACGGACAGGGCCAGATAGTGGCCAGCACGCGCAGGACCCGGAATCAGGGTATCGCGACGCGGTCAAAAGTGGCGACACTGGGTGCAGATGGCCAGCCGGTAGCGGCAGGTGCAGAGCCTGCGTATTACCAGATAAATGTGGAGTTTGGCTGGCTGGCCGCGGCGAGTATCAGGAAGGTGTCGCAGTATGCGCTGGGTGAACTGGGCTTTGTGACACTGGATAAGACCCCGGAAAGTTTTGACCTGATAGACGGTATTAAACAGCCGCATAATGTGGTGAAAGGCATTCTGGAGCAGATGTATCAAGCGGCCTCGGATGAAACCCGCAGCAGCCATGCGATGAACGAATATAACTATAAACGACTGCTGGAACAGATTGACGCCAATCACGACGGACATTATTCGGAAGGGGAGTACCTGCAGGCGGTTCATAACCGCTCCTACCGTGACCATCTGTACCGCATCATCGCAAAACACGGCAGCGAGTGGTACTACGGCAAGGACGACCCGTTGTGGGATAACTACCTGAAGACGCTGACCACGGATGCACCAGAGTGGAAAAAGTACACCGAAGCGTTTATCGACAAAATAACATGGATGAAAGAAGTGCCGGATATGGAAGAGAAGCCGTGGCATATGCATCCGCTGGTGTTATTGGACTCATTAAAAAGTAAGCCAAAAACTATTGGTCGTATTGTAGGAAATGAGTTTGTTCAATTCGTTTGGGAGGAAGCGAAGAAGAATGAAGCTATTTCTCATGTTCCTGCTGCGATAACTACAGCGCAGGCAATTCTTGAAACTGGCTATGGAAGGTCGGTTCCAACTGATTTATACACAAATGAATATAGCTACAATCTCTTTGGCATTAAAGCCCACGGTAACCCAAACTTCGTTCAAGTGTGGACTCACGAGGTTCAAAATGGCGTAAGAATAAGAATAATAGATAAATTTCAAAAATACACTTCATATGAAGATAGTATTGCCGGACGAGCTGCTTTTTTCACAAATAATAGGAGGTATCATTTTCTTTTTGATTATGATGACCCATGCGACTGGGCAACAGGATTGCAACAAGCAGGTTATGCAACTGACCCAACCTATGCAGACAAGCTCATCAGCATAATGAGGACACGAGGTTTGTTATGATTAGAATATTGTTTTTTATTTTTTCCTTTTATTCCGCTTCACTTTTTGCCAGTGAGGTTTGCAATGAAATAAACATAAAGTCTGAATCCATTCAAGTTCACGTAGATAGCGACCAATCCGGGTATGTTGTGTCTGGTGATGGTCGATTATATTTTTACGATGCTCCGGACAACTCTTGCATAAATAAGAAATTATTTTTAATAAAAGGTGATATTGTTAATGTTTACGCTGAGTTTAATGGATTTTATTCAGTAATGTATTTTAAGAAAAATGGCGAGACAGTAGAAGGATGGCTCAAATCTGAAAGATTATCACCAACAGGAACTGGTATTGGCCCAAAACAGGGTAATGTCTCTAATTAGTTGAATTGATGTATGGTCAGGGAAAGATCATCATAAGTAAGTTTTTCGTACAAATGAAACAACACATCTCGCTGACTATGAAGGTGCATCAGTAGAGTTTCTGGATATAACAAATGGCGGTGATAGCAGTCTCGTTACCAGAAGAATAAAAGAAAGAAATTTGTTTTTGAATAACACTTATGATTCATCTCATTAATTCTTTCATTGAGGGTTAGTATGAATAATAGTCTTATTGTGTGTTTATTATTTTTTGTTTCTTTTTTTTCATGCAATGCATTGACTGATGATAAGTATGGAAAGGAAATATGGGTGTATGACAAAGTTTCAGATGTTGATGTTTTTGAAAAACATAATGAGGATATGATAAAGCATCTCAGTGAAATGTATAAACAGGTGATTATTGATGTTAATGAGAAAAAATTATCCATCAATAATAATTTTCTTGAAAATAGCCATGTTTGTACAATTGATTATGTCAAACTAAAAAAAACACCTGTGTCATACTTTTTGTCTCAAAAAGCTGTGGATATGTATAAGCAAATTTTTAATCGAGAGGGAATTCAGTTTTCTAAGGACATAAATGTTTAACGTCTGTTTTTCCCGACTAGGATTGCCCTGCGCCTTATACCGAGTTGTTGGATTTTGGCAATCATTTGATTGTTCTAGAAAAAAATTATGTTTTATTTTTTAAAAAAAATAACATTACCTCAAATGTAAATGGTAAGAAAGAGACCGATGCAGGTTTGTCATCATATTGTCATAGTAATAATCCCAGTAAAGTATTTGATGGTACATCCAAAGATAATTGTGTCTTTCCTGGTGAAAACTTAAAAGAAGCATACGATAGATTAAGGAGTGATGAAAGCAGTGGTCGTGAATATTTAAATAAAACAATGCCACTTGAGAATGTTTATTACCATATCGATGATAAATCCGTTATTTATAAATGGCATGGGGCAAAGTCATTGGAGATTTCAGTGGTGATGGATAATGAGTCTGTCACGTATTCGTTCAGTGAACTACCAACAGAAACTGATTTAGCAATTATAACAGATGCTGAGTATTAGTTTTGCATCAATCAGACACTCCTACCAAGAGATGAAGATCAGGAGTGTGTTTTTTGAACAAATAAAACAGCGTTTTCTGCACTAAAAAATGCACAATTCATTGCAGGTAACAACCACGACCCCATAATTAATTATGACCAATTTTTATTTAATTCAATATTTATCTTTCATCTCACCCCCTCAATATCAGGAAGAAATAAGACTTCAGCCGTTATGTAATGAATGATTATTTCTCTGGAAACAGATGAAATATATTCCCGACCACTTCTGGCAAAAAAAATCACGGAGGCACACATGCTGCAAATTATTCGCAAGGGCGATAAAACCACACACGGCGGTGCCGTATTAACCTGTTCGGATCAGATGAAATTTGGTGGCATCGGTGTAGCTCGTAAAGGCGATAAAGTGTCCTGCCCGATCCCCGGTCACGGGCCGACCATTATTATTGAGGGGAATCCCAATTATTTAGATAACGGGGTCCCTGTGGCGTTTCATGGACATAGATGCGCATGTGGCTGCAAATTAATCAGCTCATTTGCGGCTGCGATGGTGGGATAACCATGCCTGTATATCTGGATGCCATTCCTGATGTCGCTCCCAAAATTGAGCGCCCTGATACCCGCCGCTGGCTGTATCTCCTGGCTGTCGCCCTTGTCACGGGTAATGTACTCACTTTCTGGCAGTGGACTGGAAACCGGGAGGGATTCACCTTCTGGTTTACGGCGCTGGGCCTGCCGTTTTGCATCTGGGGGCTTGTTTTCAGCTTCCGGCGCTTTGGTTACAAGTGTGACCAGGTTTGGGCTGCATCATGGGATCGCGAACGCATGTTGTTAATTGAGGAAGAAACGGCGCGTGGACAGCGGTCAGCCCGGATACTTGCGTCAGGAGTGAATACCCAGCCAGGAAATGGATCGGCAAAATTACTCAGTGCCGTCAAATCTGCAGCTTCGCAACTAAGTATGCAGGTACCCAGAGCGGGTGGGCTGCCAGTGCGCCATTCCCGATTGCCAGGGTTTAAGGACATGCAACAGTGTCAGGATCTTGACGCTGTACTGAAAAGCATCGCCAGCCAGCTCTCCCCTGTGCTGGAAAGCATCCCTGCAGGAGTCCCTTGCAGGCTGATGGTTGACTGCGATATTGCAGGCATTCCGGATGCACCGGAACAAATTTCACGCGTGCTCTCCTCACTCACAGGCAGAAGACTTCGTTTATTGAATATCAGGGGATTGGCCGCGCTCGATCTCTGGCTAGATGAGGCCTGGTCGCAACCTGCAGCGCTCATTATTCTCAGCGCGGTTATCCGTGCTGAACCTCTGGAAGATGAGGGAGAAGCCATAGCCTGGTTGCTATTGCTCAACCGTCATCATGCCGCTTTTCCCGATGCGGTTAACCTGCATCGCCCTGAAAAAGGTCATGCAGACACACTTTCTCAGACCCTTAACCGCGCGCTGCTGTGGTGCCGTAAACCCCCTGAGGACATGAAAGCTGCATGGACGACGGGGAAAGATGTTGCGCAGGGAGGGGAGTGGATATCGGCTTGTGAGGCTAACGGGATCACATTCAGCATGACAGAAGATAATCATGACGTGGACCAGACTACGGGTTACACGGGGCAAGCCGCACCGTGGCTTGGGATCGCACTTGCCGCCGCCGCCGCTCAGCACAGTGGCCCACAGGTCGTTGTGGCGCAAACCAGTCCGGATGACATCTGGATTGTAGGTATTACCGCCGACAATAAAACAGGGATAAATCGGGACTTATCGTGAAAATAAAAACACTCATTGGGGGGGTTGTTGCTGCCCTGATTTTTTTGACGGCCATTCTGGGTTTTCTGTTTTCAGCATTCCCTGAAAAAATGGCAGCCTGGACGGGTATGGGGCCAATGGATCCCAGCCGAATTTTAACGTTCTGTCTGTCAATTGCCGTCGTCTTCATTTCGCTGGGCTGGCTGGTAGAGAAAGCTTTCGATCGTGCAGGAAAATCCGGGGTAAGGCTGTCATTTAAAAAGAATCAGCCGCAAAAAACGGATGACACACCTCTCTCGTTACAGACTGAAGGGGCTGATGACCAGTTTACGGCAGCCCCTCTCACCGAACATCTCCACCTGCGCTATGACCGCCGCTGGAAAAGCAAAATCCGTATCCTGCTGGCTCAGGGCGAGGATGAGGACATCGAAAATGCCATACCCGGTCTTAAGCGCGACCTGTGGCAGGAAGGGGACGGCATTGTTCTCGTGCATGGCGGGAATGCCCAGTCTCCGCTCAATGAAACCTTAGTGCAGGCCCTGCGTCAGGTGCGCCCGCGCCGCCCGCTGGATGGGATTGTGCAGGTCCTCAGTACTTCCGCACTGCCATCAGCCGCTGAGCGTGATGCTTTCTTACGCAGCCGCCAGAAATCTGACCGTCTGCTGGGCTGGCAGGCGCCGGTCTGGTTGTGGCTGATTGATAAACAGTTCGGCGCACAGGGAGATCGAGACGTGATGCCGGCAGGCACCCTGTTTGGCCCGGGTGCCCCTGCACAGGAAATTGCCGACTCACTCGATGACCTGGTACCACGATTACGTCAGGTGGGCATGAGTCAGGTGCTGAACAACACTCGCCATGACTGGCTGCTGAGACTCTCCTTCCGTCTGCAGGATGGCCTGAAAAATCGTCTGTCTGTGTTACTGACCGGAATGATGCAGGGCCCGGCGCCGTACCGGTTACGTGGGTTGATGCTCAGCCCGGTACTGGCTGCCAGTGAGGAGATGGTGTCTAATGCCCGTCTGAGAGCTCCCGTCTGGCAGGCACTGGAAGAAGACTGTCAGGCCGCGACGGCGAAAAAGCTCTCGTTCGACTGGCTGAAAGCCCTGCGTCTGTGCCTGTTGGGCATGATTGTGCTATGGGGAGCCGGGACTCTGTTATCCCTGACAGTGAATCGTACGCAGCTTTATCAGGCTCAGGAAACGGCTCACATCGCGGCAGACACCACCCGGCCGCTGGCAGAGCGCCTGCATAACCAACTAATGCTTCAGCAGACCATCGCCCGTCTGCAACACCGGGAAGCCTCGGGGGCACCGTGGTACACCCGCTTTGGACTCAATCAGGACCACGATACGCTGGCGGCACTCTGGCCACTTTATGCCCGTAACAATGCGCTGCTCATGCGCGATGCCACGGCAGAGCACCTGAAACAGCAGCTGAACGCCTTTGTGCAGTTGCCTCCGGCTAGTGACGCGCGCGCGCAGGACACTCAACTGGCCTATGGGCTGCTGAAAGGCTACCTGATGCTGGCCCGTCCGGATAAGGCCGATGCGGCCTGGCTGGCTAAAAATATGCTGGCCTCCTGGCCGACACGTCAGGGGGTGCCGGATGGTACCTGGCAGGAGCTGGCCCCGAAACTGCTGGGCTTTTATGCCCAGAATCTCCCGGCGCACCCGGAGTGGAAAATAAAACCGGATGCAGACCTGGTCAGTACCGTGCGCCAGATTTTGCTCAAGCAGATAGGGCAGCGTAACGCCGAGTCCGGTCTGTATCAGGAGATGCTCAAACGCATCGCCAGTAACTGGCCAGACTTAACTCTGGCGGATATGACCGGCGACTCAGATGCATCGACGTTGTTCAGCACTGAAGAAGTGGTGCCGGGCATGTTCACCCGCCAGGCCTGGGAAGAACAGGTTCAGGGCGCGATTGATGAGGTGGTGAAAACCCGCCGCGATGAAATCGACTGGGTGCTGACGGACAAAACCCATCAGGCGGGCAGCGACGTCTCCCCTGAAGCCCTGAAAGCGCGACTCACTGAGCGCTATTTCACCGATTTCGGTAATGCCTGGCTGAATATGGTCAATAGCATTCAATGGCAGGAGTCGAGGTCACTGTCAGAAGCCATTGCCCAGCTTAATTTGCTGGCCGATGTGCGTCAGTCGCCACTGGTTGCCCTAATGAATACCCTTAACTTCCAGGGGAAAACCGGGCAGAAAAGCGAGGCGCTGGCTGACTCGATTGTCGACTCGGCGAAGAGACTGATGGGCAAGGAGAAGAACGAGAAGCAGTTTATCGCTCAGGCTCAGGGCCCCCATGGTCCGCTGGACGGAGTATTTGGTCCGCTTATGGGGGTGATAGAAGGCAAAGACGGTACCGGCAATAACGGCAACCTGAGCTTCCAGTCCTGGCTTGCCCGCGTCACCCAGGTGCGCCTCAAGTTGCAACAAGTTACCAGCGCGCCCGATCCACAGGCCATGTCACAGATGCTGGCCCAGACCGTGTTCCAGGGCAAAGCCATTGATCTGACAGATACCCGTGACTATGGCAGCTTGCTGGCGGCAAGCCTCGGGCAGGAGTGGAGTGGCTTTGGTCAGGCGCTGTTTGTCCAGCCGCTGGATATGGCCTGGCGACAGGTGCTGGCTCCGGCCGCCGGGAGCCTCAATGCCCGCTGGCAGAGCACCATTGTGGACCAGTGGAATAAGGCGTTTGTGGGTCGTTATCCGTTTAAAACCACCGGCAGCGATGCGTCGCTGCCGTTGCTGGCGCAATTTTTGCGTAGTGATTCGGGCCGTATTACTGCATTCCTGAAAACCAACCTGGGCGGCATCCTCCACCAGGAAGGCAATCGTTGGGTGGTAGATCCGGCAGCCAGCCAGGGGATGACCGTCAATCCAGACTTCCTTAAGGCTATTAACCAGCTAGCTGACATCTCAGACATCGTGTTTGCCCAGGGCGATGCCAGCCTGCATTTCGAACTGATGGCGCGCCCGTCCCGCGATGTGGCACGGGTGCAACTGACCGTGGATGAACAGAACCTGGATTACTTCAATCAGGCAGAGAGCTGGCAGAGCTTCACCTGGCCGGGCAATACCTACTACCCGGGAGTACAGCTCACCTGGCGCAGCGTGAACAGCGGTATGCAGCTTTACACCAACAACCAGGGAAGCTGGGGGCTAATTCGCCTCCTCGCTAAAGCACTTATCACCCCGCTCGACAGTGGGCGCACCCAACTAGTGTGGATCACCCCGGACGGCAACGCGCTGAAATTTATTCTGCGCAGTGAACTGGGCGATGGCCCACTGGCTCTGCTGAAGCTCCAGGGGTTCAGCCTGCCGGTGAAGATTTTTGATGTAGATGCTGGTGCGGCTGATGATACCGGCCGTCTGGCAGACACGGAGTAAACGCCATGAAAAAGAACAATACCGGAAGAAAAATATGAGTTCCCCCCTCGCATTACTGGCCGCCTGCGCCACGGATGAAGCAGGGCAGCAACAGCTGGTCACCCGTGCGGGCGTGGCCTTGTCTCTCTGGGATAACTGGCTACAACCGTTCAGTGCTGACGAACCGGTCGGCGACGATCCGGCTTACGATGATGACTTTCAGCGCATGCGCGAAGAAATCAATAAGCTTTCCGGAACCGATCATGAATTGCTGTGCAACCTGGCAGAAAAACTGCTCTGCCATACGGCCAAAGATATCCGCGTTGCGACCTGGTATATTCAGGCCCGCCTGCACCGTGACGGTGAGAAAGGGCTGGCGGAAGGGCTGCTACTTCTGGTAGCGATGCTGACCCGTTTTGGTCAAATCTGCCATCCGCAGCGACCGCTGGCCCGTAAGGCTGCACTGGAATGGCTCAACAGCGCAAAAGTACTCGACAGTCTGGCGCTCTGGCCGGAAGTGGTGCGTGACGATGCGGGACTGACGGCGGGAGCGCTGCGACTGCTCGGGGATCGGGTCACCGACTGGTCCGAAACCGACAGACCCGGCTTTGCCGGACTCTGCGCTGCACTGGAAACTCGTCTGGCCCGCTCCGGTGGGCTGGATGCAGTGATACCGCAAAACAGCAGTATGCAGGATACAGGATCGGAGCTGGTTGGGCGAAACTCACCACAACTCTCGTCTGTACAGTCCGGGCGAGATTTACTCGACCAGGCAAAGCTACTTTCCCGCTGGCTGGGTGAACAGCCGCAGGGTTGGCTGGCGGCTCACCGGATGATGACAAGTGTCCGCTGGGATACGGTCAACCAAATTCCCCCGCTGGATGCGAATGGTCGTACCCGTCTCCTGCCACCCAAACCGGAATATCGCGCCCAGCTCAAACGCCTGTACCTCCAGCAAAGCTGGGCGGAGCTGGTTGAACAGGCCAGCCAGATGTACTGCGAGGGCGTCAACCATTTCTGGCTCGACGTGCAGTGGTACCTGTGGCAGGGGCTGAGCCGCGCCGGGCAGCCGTGGGACGCCTGGCCGGAATACATTGTGCTCGATTTACGCCTGCTACTCCGGCGTCTGCCGGGGCTGGAAGGGCTTGCCTGGAACGACGGTACACCGTTTGCAGACGAAGTGACTCAGAGCTGGATAGCGGAAAAGGTCAACGAAGATACGCTGAGCTTTCGTGATGAACCCGCGACTGTTGCGGGTAGCCAGATGGACGATGTCCTCACACTTGAAGCCGAGGCGATGGAGAAGGGCGATAGCGAAGGGCCGGAAGCCGCGCTGTCCTGGCTGCAGACCCGCCCAGGTGCTGACACTCCTCGCCAGCGCTGGTTGCTGCGTCTGCTGATGGCCCGGGTTGCTGAGCAATACGGCCGCAATGAAATGGCGCTGCACCTGTTAGGTGAGCTGGCGGCCAAAGGCCCGGAATTGACGCTGACCGACTGGGAGCCTGCCTTGCTGTTTGAGGTACTGGCCCGCCGTCTGAAATTGCTGCGCATGAAAGCCGGGCGCAGTGAAAGTGATAAAGCCCGGCTGATCCCGGAAATGGAGTCACTGCTGGCAGGTCTTATTGCCATCGATCCGGCCCGTGCCATGGTGTTGTGTGGCTAATTTTCTCTCTTATAACTCCCAGGAAATTCGTGCATGGATGATTTAACCCTGCGCTACTTTGATGCCGAAATGCGCTATCTGCGCGAAGCCGGTAAAGAATTCACCCGTGCGCATCCAGACCGGGCAGCGCTGCTGAACCTGGATAAACCCGGAGCCCGCGATCCGTATGTCGAACGCCTGTTTGAGGGGTTTGCCTTTCTGATGGGCAGGATGCGTGAAAAGCTCGACGATGACCTGCCGGAACTGACTGAAGGGCTGGTGAGCCTCTTGTGGCCGCATTACATGCGCACGATACCGTCGCTGGCGATTGTGGAATTTTCCCCGGACTGGCGGGGGCTGCGCCAGTCCGAATCCCTGCCAGAAGGGTTTGCTGTTGTCTCACGTCCGGTGGGGCCACATCAGACGCCGTGCCATTACCGCACCACAAGGCAGATGGCCTTTCAGCCACTGCACCTGGCGGATGCACGTCTGCACACGGAAAATGATGGTCGCTCGGCTATTCGCCTGCGTTTTGAATGCACCGACAAAGTGGACTGGACCAAAGCGGGTATCAACAAGGTTTCGCTCTATCTCAACGCCGAAAGCCCGGTGAGCTCCGCCCTCCATCTGGCACTGACGCGCCGGGTGCATGCCATGTATGCCTGTCATGCCGGCACCGGGGGGGAGCGCCGCAAGTTTGACGGCTGGTGCAAACCGATGGGCTTTGATGACCATGACGGACTATGGCCAAAAGGCGAGTCGGCCTTCAGCGGTTACCAGCTCCTGCTGGAATATTTCAGCTTCCGGCCGAAGTTTATGTTTATCGAACTGCGCGGGCTGGACACCATCGGGCTGACTCCGGACAGTACCGGATTTGAAATCGATATTGTGCTCAGCGAAGCCTGGTCTTCTGATTTGCCGTTTGAAACCGAAAACTTCCGCCTTCACTGTGCGCCGGTGATTAATCTCTTCACCCTTGAAGCCGATCCGCTGACGCTCAACCCGCTGGACAATGAATACCTGCTGCGCCCGCTGCGTCTGCAGGACGGGCATACCGAAATTTACAGCGTGGACAACATTCACGGTGCGGTGAAAAACGGTAAACATCGGTATGTGCCGTTTACCAGCTTCCGCCACCGGGGCGGCATGATGCGCCACGATGCGCCGGAACGGTACTTCCATACCCGTGTGAAACGCGGTGCTTCCGGCCTTTACGACACCTGGCTTATCCTCGGTGGTTCTTCGTTTGAGATGGAGCAGTTGTCGGATAAACCGGAATCGCTATCGATGCGCATCACCGGGACCAACGGCCAGCTCCCGCGCAAGGCACTGGAGAGCACCCTGCTGGACCGGGTAGTCAAAGCCGGAAAGGTGCCGGTGAAGGTGCTGAACCTGTCTGCTCCGACATTGCCGCTCTATCCCCCGGCTAACGACCGTTTCCACTGGCGAGTGATGAGTCACCTCGGCTCTAACTTCCTCAGCATGATGGACAACCCGGAAGTGCTGCGCGGTACGCTGGCGCTGTATGACTGGACCGATGATGAGATGAACCGCCGTCGCCTGGAAGCGATTGTCGCGGTGAAGCACACCCTAATCCGGCGCTTTGAGAAAGGCTTTATGCTGCGCGGCGTGGACATCGAGGTGACGCTCAATATGGATAACTTTGCCGGTGAAGGCGATGTGAATCTGTTTGGCGAAATGCTACACCGCTTCTTTGCGCTGTATGCCGATATTCATCTGTTCAACCAACTCACGCTGGTACTGCAACCTACAGGGAAACGACTGAGATGGCGCGAGAATCACAGCCAGCACGTGCCGGGCTGACGCTGGCATTACGCAACGACATCTGGCGGGTCAACTTCTACCGTTTCTGTCAGTTGCTCGAGCAGGCCGAACCTGATTCCCCGCTGCTGGGGTCAACCAGCCACCTGGGCACCGACCCGGTGCGCTTTCGTCCCTGGCCAGGAATGGGGTTTCCGGTCAGCGAACTGAAAAAAGTCGAGACCGATGAAGACCACCCGGATTTGCCGCCCACGGTGCGCACCACGTTTCTTGGGATGTACGGTGTGGATTCGCCGCTGCCCGGCGCGTATCTGGATGATATTGCCCAGCGCCGGGAAGGGTATGAGGCACAAACAGCATTTCTGGATATCTTCAGCCACCGCATTACCACCCAGTATTACCGCATCTGGCGTAAATACGCCTACCCGGCAACCTTTGCTGCCGGAGGAACAGACGCCACCTCGCAGTGTCTGTTGGGCCTGGTGGGGCTGGGCATCCCCGGTACTGCAGAGCAGGTAGCGACCCCGGTCTCCCGCTTCCTGGCGCTGCTGGGTACCATGCGCTTGCCCACGCGTAATGCCGAAGGGATACGGGCGCTGGTTAACCTGCTGGCCCCAAACTCCGTCGCATCAGTCACTCCACACGACCCGGTGAAAATCCTGGTGACGGAACGCAGTGGACTGGGGGACGGAAACCGAGTGTCCCTGTCTCAGCGTGCCACTCTCGGTAAAACCGGCAAAGAGGCCAACAGCCGGGTGCTGGTTACCCTGTCCACCCGCGATCCTGCAGAGGCTGAAGGCTGGCTGCCGGGCGGGCTGTTACACACGGACCTGCTGGCACTGATGCGCGTTTACCTGGGCTATCGCAGTGACGTGCGTCTGCGCCTCACGGTGCCGGTCAGCCTGTTGCCTGAGCCGCGACTGGGCAAGGGGCGACGCATTCAACTGGGGCGAACCGGCCTACTGGGGCTCAGGAATGGCCAGCTCAGCAATAACAGGGAAACCCTGACCGTCAACCTGGGCTGCTATAAAGGCCTGGACTGCACAACGCTTCCGCCGGCAGAAGGCGGCCAGTACCGCTTCGGATAACTCTTTTTCTCCCTTAATTCATGAAGGAACAACGAATGGCAACACTATCCCGGCGGTGGGCGCAGGCGTTTATGCTGATGGCCTGTGCGCTGTTGGCAGGCTGCGGTCTGACCCAGAGCGTCAAGGACGGCACAGTTAGCCTGACAAAATCCATATTCTATAAAAAAATCAAAACGCTGCATCTGGATTTCACCCCGCGTGCGGCTATTAACGCCGACGGCGAACAGGTTCCGCTGGCGACCATGGTGCGGGTCTATCAGCTTTCAGACCGTAAAAATGTGGATGCCGCAGACTACCAGACGCTGCTGCACAAGGCAGACATGGTGCTCAAAGACGACGTGCTGGCGACCAAATCGACGCTGGTGATGCCCCAGGGCAGTGTGTCGCTGAATATGCCGATGGATGAGAGCGCCCAGTTTGTGGCGGTGGTCGGGCTATTTAACCGCCCGGACATGAAAAACAATACCTGGCGTCTGGTGCTGAACCGGGATGATCTCGACCCGGATAAACCGCGCACGATTGAGCTGGGCAAAGACGGATTTATTCTGCAGCCGTTAAAGGAGTGACGTAATGGATAACTGGATGGTGCTTTTTGACGACAGCCTTTCGCGTTATACGCTGGACATCAACGACAGTACGGTGACGCCGGACGTGTTGCGCTTTCGCGGACGTGAAGCGTTAAGCGAGCCGTTTCGCTGGACAATCGAGTTCACCACGCCACAGACGAATATTGCCCCGGAAGAGGTGCTGATGAAATACGCGTCCTTCCGGATGCACAGCGGTAAAGTGGTGTACGGCATCATCACCGGGCTGGAATGGCTGTCGACTAGCGCCGACCAGTCGCACTACCGGGTGACGCTGTCATCACGGCTGGCGCTGCTGTCACGCAGTAAAGGCAGCGCGGTGTACCAGGACCAGTCCGTGCCGGAGGTGGTGGAGCAGGTGCTGCGCGCCCACCGGCTGGAAGGGCCGGACTTTGAGTTTCGTCTGGAGCGCAGCTATCCGGCACGGGAGCTGATTACCCAGTGGCGGGAGACGGACCTTGAGTTTATCCAGCGCCTGCTGGCAGAAGTGGGTATCTGGTTCCGCTCAGAGATGCAGGCGGCGACAGAGCAGGAGACCCTTATTTTTGCCGACAGCCAGCTGGGTTACCGGTTTGATGTGCGCCTGCCGTACCGCGAGCCGTCGGGGCTGTTTGACGGGGCGGCCGAATCGGTGTGGGACGTGCGCACCTGGCACAATGTCGTGAGCGGCAGCGCTGCGATGCGCGATTACAACTACCGCACCGCCACCACGCCGCTGGATGTCAGCGTGACGGTGCGCAGTGACGCGGTGACAACGGGTGAGCACTATCACTACAGCGCTCCGTACCGGGAAGCCGGGGATGACGGCGACCCGGAGCCGGAGACGGAAAGCGGTGCTTTCTACGCGCGTCTCGGTCATGAGCGTGAGCTGAATAAATCCGCGCGTATTCATTTGTTCAGTAACGCCTCACAGCTCAGCCCCGGCCAGGTGCTGGAGCCACAGGGGGACGTCGTCCCGGCCCTGAAAGAAGGCGTTATTATCACGCTCACCACGTATCAGGCCGCCCGTGATTCGCGGCTGCATGTGTCGGTCTGGGGCCAGCCCTACACCGAACGGTACTGCTTCCGCCCGGTGTGCCCTGAGCGCCCTGAAATCCACGGCACACTCCCGGCCAGAATCGAGAGCCGTGAAAAGGGGGATATTTACGCCCATCTTGATGAGCAGGGTCGCTACCGGGTGAAACTGGACTTTGACCGTGATGAGCGCGAACAGGGTTACGCATACCTGTGGCTGAGGATGGCGAAGCCGTATGCCGGTGACACACTCGGCTGGCACACTCCCCTGATTGACGGTACCGAAGTGGCGATAGCCTATGGCAACGGGGATATCGACCTGCCGTACATTGCGTATGCGTTGCACGACTCCGCCCACCCGGACCATGTGACCCGCGATAACCACACACGCAACATCCTTCGAACCCCGGCGAACAATAAGCTGCGCATGGAAGATAAGCGCGGCGAAGAGCATATCAAGCTGGCGACGGAGGCCGGTAAAACCCAGCTCAACACCGGGCACCTGGTGGATGCACAGGGCAAAGCCCGCGGCACCGGTACCGAACTGCGCACGGACGGCTACGGCACGCTGCGCGCGGCGAAGGGGCTGTTTATCAGCGCAGACGGGCAGGCGAAAGCGCAGGGCCAGGTGCTGGATATGGACGCGGCGCTGAAGACCATCGACCAGCTGCAACAGCAGCTGGCACAGCTGGCCGCCGCCGCAGAGCAGGCCGGGGCGCTGAAGGCAGATATCGACAGTCAGAAACAGATGTTTGAACAACGTCTGAAACCGCTGAATAAAATCCTGCACGTCTCGGCCCCGGAAGGGATGGCGTTCACCAGCGGGAAACACCTGCAAATGACGGCCACGAAAAACGTTGCCATCAGTGCCGGAGGCGATATCAGCGTGGGCGTCATGGGCAATATGACCGCGCTGACAGGGGAAAAGCTGGGTATGTTTGCGCGCAGCGGGCCGATGAGCCTGAAAGCGAGCGAAGGCCCGGTGGAGATGCAGGCCCAGAACGGTAACCTGCGGCTGCTTGCGGAGAAGAAACTGACGCTGAGCAGCACCGAAGACATTCTGTTTGCGGGTAAGAAGCGCATCACGCTGATTGGCGGGGGCGGCAGTTACCTGAAGATAGAGGCGGGGAAGGTGGAATACGGCACGACAACCCAGTACCTGCGCAAGGTGAAGCGGACGGTGAAGGGGGCGAAAGCGGCACAGCAGCCGGAGTTGCCATGGCTTGTAGGTCCCGTAAAAAATAGCCCTAATACAAAGCGCAATAAGAACTCACAAATAAGGGTCGTCCCTGATATGCAACTATCCACGGGGATTGGAGTTATCAGTTATTTGGAAAGAATTGATGGTAAGGCCATGTATTATCCTGATGGGCTAAAGATAGGTGGTGTTGATATTATTAAGAAGTGGTTGTCTAGCGATGGTCGATTGTATTTCATTCCACCCGAAAATATTTCCCCAGCAAGTACGGTGCTCTTTGATAACAAGGAGAGTCTACAATTAGAATATGACATATCCCTATCAGAGGGTAATATACAATATATAGATTCATTGCTTGAGCAGGTTGGTATTTTAAGCGACTTTACATCATCATATAAAGTGGAAGGCATTGATGAATTTAATCGTGCATTTACCAATGGTTATTTGAGGTACTGGAAGTCATTAGATAATCTCATGGACAGAGGGCTTACTATTGATGAGCAAAACTATGCGTTATTAAAGTTAAGTTAGACTTTATTAAGGAGGTGATTGTGGCGGTAAAATATCATGATATTCCAGGAAAAAATGTTTATATTGTAGAGTTTGATGCAAAATGTAAACTTGTACCAATAGTTAGGAAGGATGCTGATTTAAATGGTAATGAAGAATTATTTTCGGATACAATTAAAAGAGCACAAGCTTTTGGGAAATTTGAAGTATGTACAAATGCTTGCTGGTTTGATGTGACATCTCTTGGTAAAAGTGATGCATTACTCGGCGATGACCCGGTCTCAGCAAATGAGACAATTAATCAAGGAATAGCCTTGATGGGAACTGGGGAGAGATATGGAAATTCTTCTCCATTAATGATGTATGCAGCCCAAAGTAATAATTTATCGTGGGAGTTTGGATCTGGAGATGTTCCCACCAGCGGCTTCTATACAGGCATTGGCGGGATGTGTCCTTTAATAATAAATGGCCTGAAATATGGCACTGGAAATAAATATAGCAAGAAAATTGATGAAGCCATCATTTTTGGAAAGCCAAGGGAGCAAGACGTTCCATTTTTAACACAACGAAATAATAATAAATATGCAGCACTTGAAAAGGCTGCTGCAGCAATGCCAGGAATGGGTAAAGTAGGATTTGGGGTAACCTCCAAAGGGAAATGCTATGTTGCCGTACAATCGCATTATAATCCAGGTATGAGTTTTAATGATTTTAGGGGTATATTTTTAGCGTTTAATTGTATTAATGCTGTTGCTGGGGATGGAAGTGATTCTGTTTTTATGTACAGAGATAATGTCTTTGTTGTTGAAAGCGCGCATAATAAGGTTGAATTAATGACAATTGGCTTGGGTTTTAAGGATATTTCATGATTAATTATCATGCAAAAACATATATTGGACTACTATGTGTTAATCTTTTCTTTTCAACTGGTACCTTTGCAGAGGCAGTTACTATTCATAGTACGAAGTATTTTGATGAAGAGAAAGGTAGGCAAGTAATAGTCACAAAATACAATAATGACAAATTGGAATCTTTTCAGGAGTTTATCAATGAAGTGCCAAATGGTGTATATGAATCATGGTGGAGGAACGGTGAGAGAAAATATAAGACATATTTTTCTGAAGGGAAAGAAAATGGGATGGTGTCTTATTGGTTTAGAAGCGGAAGGAAGCAGTTTTCTGGGAATATGAAAGAAGGAGTTCTTGATGGTGAGCTTGTTTCATTGTTTGAAAGTGGAAAGATGCGGACTAAAGAAAATTATGCAAAAGGGCAAAGGATTGGCACTTGGATGTCATGGTATGAAAATAAAAAACAATCTTCATTATTGATATTTAATTCAGGGGTGTTAATTAAATGTACTTCCTGGGATTCCACTGGAGGGGTAATATATCGTGGGGATGAGAAGTCTCATTGTGAAAATGTTTTTAACAGTAATTACGCTATGTCCATAGAATCAGAGGATCCAATATAATGAAATGCTTTTGTACAGTATTTAAGGTGCTGAGTAATATCTCCAGTTAGTAGGTAATGTATTTTTCGATGAAGGCTCCGATCGGGGTGAAATCATGAAAAGTCTAATTTTTATGCAATGTATTATGCAATATAATATGATGACGTTTAGCGTTTTACTTATTTTAAGCTCCTTCAATTTAAAGGCGGAGAGGTTAGAAATGGTTGATAATAAATATTATATAATAACTATAAGTTGTTACGAACAGAATGAGTGTGCTTATAATAAAGTCGATAACATTCCTATTGTTGTGACTATTATCAATATTAGTGATGCTGGCTTTTATCTTCCGCTAAAATTTATCGAAAAGACTGGCCCCGGAGTGCATTTAATTGATTTGAATAGTAATAAACGCATGCCATTAATGTCTAACTTGGCTAGTTGGGATTTAAAGAAAGAGTTAGTTTATGTACCTAAGGAAGGTAAGGTTTCTCTCAAGTGGACAATTCTTGCTCAAGAAGTAGCCCCCTTTGTGCAGGATGGTATTGTTAATGTTAGTGCTAAATTCTCAATTCGGACTAAACTTTTTAATGCTGATAAAAATGAACTGGGAGAATTTATTTATTATTCTCAGTTAATTATAAAAGGAAATGGTTTGGATGGAAATTAGCATTAAGCAACTCGTACATCATATCCCCAGAAGTGTAGTTACGCAGGAAAAGAAAAATAACTGGGTTGATTGAGAAAGGAGTTTATAGAATATCTAATTATAGCCTGGATGCAAATAGCAGGGCCTCCTATATTTTTTAATGTTTATAATTGGTCATGATTTTGAAGAAGATCTTTTTCACTCTTCAGATATAACATTTTCATCAAATCAAACCGAGCGGAATGAAGTTTTAGATAAAATAAAAAGCAAGTGCTAAATTATGTCAATACAATAATGGTTTAACCCCATTTGTTTTTTCATAGGAATACAGCTTTCATTGACTGCTAACCTAATAAATCGGCTTTTACTAGATATGAGAATCTCAGCGAGGTTATCGCTATACAATGAAAAGAAGATAAAAAACTCATCAACTCTAACGACTTGTTCTTATTAATATTTTAGTAAAAAAACCAAGTGACGTATAAAAACGATTATTGCCATCAGCTATGAAATGTATTTTTTATATTAAGTTCACATTTCTAATCGCAATTCAGAAATAAAAACCTCACTAAATAAACCGCGCACAATTGAGCTGGGCAGAGATGGATTTATTCTGCAGCCGTTAAAGGAGTGACGTAATGGATAACGGGATGCAGCTTTTGACGACAGTCTGTCGCGCTATACGCTGGACATCAGTGACAGTACGGTGACGCCGGACGTGTTGCGCTTTCGCGGTCGGGAAGCTTTAAGCGAGCCGTTTCGCTGGAAAATCGAGTTCATCACGCCGCAGGCGAATATCGCGCCGGAACAGGTGCTGATGAAATACGCGTCCTTCCGGATGCACAGCGGCAAAGTGGTACACGGCATCATCACCGGGCTGGAATGGCTGTCGACTAGCGCCGACCAGTCGCACTACCGGGTGACGCTGTCATCACGGCTGGCGCTGCTGTCACGCAGTAAAGGCAGCGCGGTGTACCAGGACCAGTCCGTGCCGGAGGTGGTGGAGCAGGTGCTGCGCGCCCACGGGCTGGAAGGGCCGGACTTTGAGTTTCGTCTGGATCGCACCTATCCGCCACGAGAGTTGATTACTCAGTGGCGGGAAACGGACCTTGAGTTTATCCAGCGCCTGCTGGCAGAGGTGGGTATCTGGTTTCGCTCAGAAATGCAGGCGGCGACGGAGCAGGAAACCCTTATTTTTGCCGCCAGCCAGCTGGGTTACCGGTTTGATGTGCGCCTGCCGTACAGCGAGCCGTCGGGGCTGTTTGACGGCGCAGCCGAATCGGTGTGGGGCGATGAGCCTGAAAGCGAGAGAAGGCTCGGTGGAGATGCAGGCCCAGAACGGTAATCTGCGGCTGTTTGCGGAGAAGAAACTGACGCTGACCAGCACCGAAGAGATTCTGTTTGCGGGCAAGAGCGCATCACGCTGATTGGCGGAGGCGGCAGTTACCTGAAGATAGAGGCGAGGAAAGCGGAATACGGCACGACAACCCAGTACCTGCGCAAGGTGAAGCGGACGGTGAAGGGGGCGAAAAATGACATGCCACTGGAATCAATGAAGCAAATGAAGATAGCTACTCAATATTTTGACAGGAAAATTCGCTTTTCGTCAGATGTTAATTATCGGATTGAAAGTATCGATGGTGAACCGTTACTCTCAGGAAGTAGCGGGGAGGCGTATGTTGATAAGAGTGATAATGAATCTGAATACTGGGTGTTTGTTAGCTAAGTGATGGGTTTATGAACAAAATTGATCTGGAAGTAGATGGAAAACCGTACTTAATTTTAACCAAAGATGGTAAGACCGAACTGGGAGTTAAAGGAAATACAACACCAGAAAAAGACAATGAAGAGCATAAAATCGTTCTTCCTAATATATTGATTATAATCAGGAAAAACGCTGATGTATTGTTCGTTCTTCGAGGGGCGCTCGGGGATTCATTTAAAATAATGACTGCTCAGGAACTGTATGATGTTTTTAAATACCAATGGTTTGAACCATTGGCTGATAACTATCGTGAGTTGTTGTACGTCAATGATGCGAATTATGTAATGGATGCATATAAAGTTTATTCGTGGGAGGATATTGCTAAATTTGCATTAGTAGACAGGGCGTTGTGGTCATACCGGAGCAATGGTTCTGGGGACTGGAAAAATGTTCATGATGGAGGAGATAAATTTTTATTATCACTCATTGAAAATATTCCTTACTGGTCTGATGCTGTAGGCCAAATTCCATTCGCTGTTGGTACGTACCGGGCTTTTCATAATATAGATGCGACGATTCAAACTGGCATAACATGGGCTACAGGTAAGCCCTGGGATGCGGCACTGCAAAACTCTGACTCTACAAATGAATATGACAATTTTTTTGTCTTACGCGGAGCCCTCTATGCCAGCAAGAAATTTACATATAGCACAAAGGTTACTGGGAAGACATATCCGGCGGTTGAGATCGTAGAAACATCAATAGAAGTTAATTCCAGTACATTAGAGAAAAGCATAACCAAAGAGGAGTTAGACATCTATGGAATATGGAATGAAAAATAAAAATTTATTAAAGATGCTGGTGTTTTTTGTGGCTTTAATAATTATGGTGGGTGGTTATAATTTGATTTTCTGTTTATATGAAAGCGTGTTCACAATAACTAGCCATAGAAGTGTGGGTTTGATATTTATTTCTTTTTTCTTTGTGGTTGTTGCCTCGCCTGTATTGCTATTGACATTGTTTTTTTCATTTAGAATTAGCTTTATATTTTTTGTCTGTGGACTGATTTATTCATTTGTTGAATGGTTTTCCTTGCACCCTCTGCGAGTTATGCTGATGGGTACCTGTTTTTTTATGGGGTATTTATTTTCCTTAAAAGCGAATGCGATGATCGTTTCATCTTATCGGAAAAATAATGAACACCTTGAAAACTAATGTCACACCTGGTGCATCCTCTGATAATTCATCGTATACGTTATGTCTAACCTTTACTCAGGGGAAATAAAAACCATGAGCAATAAATCCCCTTCTCTCTATGAAATGCTGGCCGGCAACTTCACTGGCGGCCTTGATCTGCATAACGTCAGCGAAGAAAACCAGGTGATCCTGTCGGTGCTCGACAACATGCAGCGCATCCTCAACGCCCGGCAGGGGGCACTCAACCATATTCCGGACTACGGCTTGCCGGATATGACCAAAATTCTGCAGGGTATGCCGGGAACGGCTCATGAACTGATGGACATGCTCTCCGGTGTGTTGCTGAAATATGAGCCGCGTTTAAAAAATATCACTGTGGTTATGCTTGAACAGGAAGTTCCGGGCGAGCTGCGTTATGCCATTGATGCGGAACTCAAAGGCGTAGGGCTGGTGCGTTACGGAACGGCGTTTATGCCGGAAGGGAGGGTATTAATTCGTCATTTGCGGCAGCAAAACTATGTCGACTCTCGGGCTCGCATTTAGGCCAGGATGGCTCAACTCCCAAATCAGAAAGAATTTATGTCAGCAAAAGAACGGTTTCTTAAAAAACTGCAGGATGCTCAACCCCGCTGTGGCGCATTGGAAAATAAAGGTCAGGCAGACATCGCGGAATTTCGCCTGAGGATGAGTCAGTTGCAGGAGACGATGGAAGCCTGGCTGGACGGCACGGGTATTCGCATCGAAAGCACAGCCGTCTCACTGGTGGAATGTCTGATTGGCGGCAGGGTGTTCAGCGTGCCTGGTATTCATCTCCACTATCAAAAACGGAAGGTGAGCTTCACGCCTGCCTTTTTGTACGGCCAGGGCGTGACGGGTTGTGTGGACGTCAGCCTCTGCGCGGAAGGTAGCGCGAACCCGTTGTGTCGTTTGTTTATGCGCACCGGTGAAAACCGTGACTGGACGTGGCGTTCGGCGGGTAATTCCACTTTGCCTGGCAGCGCGTTCAACGAAGAAGCCTTTTTCAGCATGGTTGAAAGTTTACTGCCTTGACTGTTGCTTCGATTATTCCTCCCTATTACTCCCTCCTTTTTTCAGGGCTGTCACCATGAATGATAAATTATCCTGCCAGGTACAAACCGGCGATGATCCGCGCCAGTTTGCCGATTTTATTGCGCTGCGCGAAGAGCTCAGCAAACTGACACATCCGGCACGCCCGGATGTGGACTGGCAACGTATAGAACAACTCAGCCTGTCGCTGTTCCGCCAGAATGGGGTCGAACTACAGACGGCGGCCTGGTACACCCTGGCGCGCACGCATCTTACCGGGATGCACGGTCTGAATGAGGGGCTGGCGATTCTGGATGCGCTCATTACCCGTCAGTGGAGCGCTCTGTGGCCACAGCCGGTGCATGCACGCGTCGAAATTCTCGCTGGGCTCAGTCATCGTTTACAGGCGGTACTGCGTACACTTAGCCTGCGTCACAGTGATTTGCCGCAGGTTTACCAGGCTGAACAACATCTCAACGCATTGCGTGAGGTGCTACAACGCCTTGAACTGAAAAATGCCTGCCAGATGGGTGAACTCAGTACCTTTATGCACAATGCGGCCATCCGTCTGGAAAATGCCGAAGTAAACAACATCAACGTCAGTCCCGTGGTGCTACCGCCATCTGGCGATGTGTTGGCCGGCATTGCCGCGACACAATCGCCGGAGCCACTGGTGTATGTCATCCGCGAACAGCCAGTTATCCCAGCTGAAATAACCCCGTTACCGGAGAAGCCAAAATCACAGTGGAAAGGGTTTGCGCTGGGCGTACTGACCATGCTGATTGTGGGCGGGGCTGCGCTGTGGGGATGGTCGATGCTGCATGACAAGCCTGAGCCTCTGCTGCCGGTTACCGCCGATGCCGCCTCGCTCTCGAAGCTGGCACAACAGTCCCCGCTGTGGCTGCAAAATTACGGTTTTGCCCTGGCAGCACAGGCAAAACCGCAAGAGACGGAAACACTGAAAGCGCAGTGGCAGCAGCATATCACCGGCAATGCCATACCCGTTGAAGCGCTGACGGGCTGGCACCAGGGAATGGAAGGGTTGCAGGAGATGACCCGGCGTCTGAATGAACTCGATGAACGCAAAGGTAAATACCTGACCGGTTCGGAGCTGAAATCAATGGTGTTTGCGATTACGCAGAACTTTGGACGTGCGGTACCTGTGGAAGAGCAACTCTATCTGCTGAGTCAGACAACGGCCACTACACCATTATCCCCAACCCAGACATCGCAAATCGATATGCACCTGAATCAGGTACTGAACCGCTACGCGCTCATAAAACAACAGGCTGAGACACCGTGAGCCTGTAGGGGCTTATCAGAATATTTTGCAGTCACGTTAGCCCAAAAAATACCCATAAAAAAAGCCTGATGGTACTTTTCAGTACATCAGGCTTTTTTATGCGCTGCTTTTGTAACATTTCACGATTTTAAATACATCATGAAACTAAAATTTGGCTCCTCTGACTGGACTCGAACCAGTGACATACGGATTAACAGTCCGCCGTTCTACCGACTGAACTACAGAGGAATCGGTTAACGGGGCGCATATTAGCGATTCGAGGGGGGCATGTCAAAGGGTTCGCGAAAAAGTTTTTTGTTTGCTCTTTTTATAGTCAACATGTTGAGTATTAAGGCGAATTTGACCTTTTTGTAAACAGTAAATGCAAGCCAGCCTCCAGCCAATTGCTCCGCACAATATTAACCATTTTGTATTTGTGGACTAAGTTGGTGCAAAGACGCATAAATCTTGAACAATATGGCTTTATTGTTAAGCAGATGTGATCCCCGCTGTAAATTCATTGCGTTGTACCGAGCGGCTTACTACTGCGCTCTATACTGACATATGTCGAAACATCGATATGCGGCTAGTAACGTTGGTAACCATTTTGCTTAATGTTTATGGCTGTGAAAATCGTAAGGAAACCCCGTAAGGAAACCTCGCTGTAACCACAGGAAATTGACTGGATAGTGCATTTTGTTCGCGTTTTTGCTTTTGAAATGGCTCTTACACCGTTTTGCATAAACCTCTTTGCTGATTTGCTAAGGAACATAAAAATGTCGCTGAAATTGATTAGAAGTCCTCTTTCTCTGGTGTTGGCTGGTTGTCTGGTAACGGCGTTTTCCGCCCACGCTGATATTGTCATTGGTGTCGCAGGGCCGTTTACCGGGCCGAACGCGACTTATGGCGATCAGTACTGGCATGGCGCGACTCAGGCCGCCGAAGATATTAATGCTGCTGGTGGGATTAATGGCGAAAAAATCAAACTGGTGCAGGGCGATGACGCCTGTGAACCCAAACAGGCTGTATCCGTAGCTAACCGTTTGGTTGACCAGGACAAAGTGAAAGCCGTGGTCGGCCATTTCTGTTCTTCATCTACTATGCCTGCCTCTGAGGTTTACAACGATGCGGGCATTCTCGCCATCACCCCCGGATCGACCAACCCACTCATCACCGAGCGCAAGATGAACGACATGTTCCGCATGTGTGGGCGTGATGACCAGCAAGGGCAGGTCGCCAGCGATTTCATTATTGATAAGCTTAAAGCCAAACGAGTGGTGATCATTCACGATAAAGACACTTACGGGCAGGGGCTGGCAGATGCTACCAAAGCTGCGCTGGCGAAACGTGGCGTCAATGATGTGATGTACGAAGGCCTGTCGCGTGGTGAAAAAGATTTTAACGCGCTGGTTACCAAAATCAGTGCGCAAAAACCAGATGTGGTGTTTTTCGGCGGTTGTCACCCGGAAGCGGGGCCACTGGTGCGCCAGATGCGTGAGCAGGGTGTACAGGCTAAATTCTTCTCCGGTGACTGCATCGTGAACGAAGAGATGGTGACTGCGGCAGGCGGCCCGCAATATACCAATGGCATTTACATGACCTTCGGTAAAGATCCTCGCTTGATCCCGGATGGCAAAGCGGTAATCGACAAATTCCGCGCCAGCAAATTTGAACCTGAAGGTTACACCCTCTATTCCTACGCTTCTGTTCAGGCGATTGCTGCAGCATTTAAAGCCACTGGCGGCACAGATTCAGCCAAAGCCAGCGCCTGGCTGAAAGCAAACCCGGTGGATACCGTGATGGGCAAAAAAGCCTGGGATGATAAAGGTGACCTGAAAGTCTCGGATTACGTGGTTTATCAGTGGGATGACAAAGGAAAATATAAAGAAGTCCAATAATACCGGGATTTGTAGAGGGGATAAGCGGTAGCGTCATCCACCATTTTCGCCTGGCATTGCTGGTGAAAGTGTCGGGTGATGCTGCACTTACCCGACCTACAAAAGGAGTTTGTCCGCAGCACTAAAAGAGACTGCCAAACTATGGACGCATTCTTCCTGCAACAATTGATCAATGGCGTAACGCTAGGTTCCGTCTACGGGTTGATAGCCATTGGCTACACCATGGTTTACGGCATTATTGGCATGATTAACTTCGCCCACGGCGAAGTGTATATGATCTCCGCTTACCTCTGCGCCATCGGGCTTGCGCTACTTTCGTTCTTTGGTTTGCAGTCGTTTCCTTTACTTATTCTCGGCACGCTGGTGTTTACCATTGTAGTGACGGGCGTGTACGGCTGGACCATCGAGCGCATCGCTTATAAACCGCTGCGCAACTCTACCCGTTTAGCACCGCTGATTTCCGCAATTGGCATGTCGTTAATCTTGCAAAACTACGCACAAATCAGCCAGGGGCCGCGTCAACAGGGCATTCCAACCATGCTTGATGGCGTGTTCCGGTTTCATATCGGTGAAGGTTTTGTGCAAATCACCTACACCAAAGTATTCATTTTGATTGCTTCGTTTGTTGGCATGTTGCTGCTGACCTGGATTATCAGCAATACCAGGCTGGGGCGCATGTGCCGCGCCGTACAGCAAGACCGCAAAATGGCCTCGATTCTGGGGATTAATACCGACCGCATTATCTCAATTGTGTTTGTGATTGGTGCGTCAATGGCGGGTCTGGCAGGCGTGTTAATCACCATGAACTACGGCACCTTTGATTTCTACGCCGGTTTTATTATCGGTATTAAAGCGTTTACCGCGGCGGTGTTGGGTGGAATTGGTTCATTACCTGGCGCGATGCTTGGCGGGCTGATTCTTGGTATTGCTGAAGCGCAGTTCTCCGGCATGGTGAATTCCGATTACAAAGATGTGTTCTCGTTTGGATTACTGGTGGTGATCCTCATTTTCCGTCCTCAGGGGCTGCTTGGCCGACCTATCGTTGCCAAAGTGTGAGGGAGCAAAACATGACATCAGAAACGGCTTTGCATGAAGGCTTCTCCCTCAAACGCTGCTTGCTGGATGCGATTTTCGCAGGGCTGGTGGCGTTGATTGTTTTTGGCCCGATAGTCGGTGTGGTACTGGATGGGTACAGCTTTAACTTCGAAGGGCAGCGGCTGATGGTGATTATCGCCGTCGTGATGGTCGGGCGGTTTTTATTAAGTGCTTTTTTGACGACCTCTACGGGCACGCGTTTTTTAAGCCGTTTTGAGACGGATAATTCAGGCGTGTATGTGCGCCCGCCAGAATACAAAAGCCGCATGCGCTGGATTATTCCCCTGGTGATCGCCCTGGCGGTTTGTTTCCCATTTGTGGCGACCAAATACGTGCTGACGGTTGCGATCCTCGGGCTAATTTATGTGCTGCTGGGCCTTGGGTTAAATATTGTCGTTGGGCTGGCAGGCTTGCTGGACTTGGGATACGTCGCCTTCTACGCCATTGGTGCTTACGGACTTGCACTGGGGTATCAGTATCTCGGACTCGGGTTCTGGTCGATGTTGCCACTTTCAGCGCTGATGGCTGCGGCGGCTGGTGCTTTGCTCGGTTTCCCGGTGTTGCGAATGCATGGTGATTACCTGGCTATTGTGACGCTGGGGTTCGGAGAGATTATCCGCCTGGTGCTGAATAACTGGCTGACGTTTACCGGTGGTCCTAACGGGATCTCTGCTCCACCGCCGACGTTGTTTGGCCTTGAATTTGGGCGGCGTGCCAAAGAAGAAGGCGGGGTACCGTTCCACGAGTTCTTCCATCTCACCTATAACCCCAATCTGAAGTTTATTTTTATCTACGCCATTTTGGTGTTGGTGGTTTTACTGGTGCTGTATATCAAACATCGTCTGACTCGCATGCCGATAGGCCGTGCCTGGGAGGCGTTGCGTGAAGATGAAATTGCCTGCCGATCCATGGGGCTCAATCATGTGCTGGTTAAGCTCTCAGCCTTTACGTTGGGTGCCTCAACGGCGGGTATTGCTGGCGTCTTTTTTGCGACTTATCAGGGATTTGTTAACCCGACATCATTTACCTTCTTTGAATCAGCATTAATTCTCGCCATTGTCGTGCTGGGCGGCATGGGTTCGACGGTGGGCGTCGTGCTGGCGGCGTTTGTGCTGACAGTGACACCTGAACTGCTGCGCAGTTTTGCCGAATATCGCGTGCTGCTGTTTGGCATGTTAATGGTGGTGATGATGATTTGGCGGCCACGCGGTCTGATTCGCATCAACCGCAGCGGGTTTGCGGTGCGCAAGGGAGTGGCGCCATGAGCGAGATGATATTAAGTGTTGAACATCTGATGATGCACTTTGGTGGGATTAAGGCGCTCAATGACGTAAATCTTGAGGTGCGCCGTGGGTCGATTACCGCGTTGATTGGCCCTAACGGTGCCGGGAAAACGACAGTGTTTAACTGCCTGACCGGTTTTTATAAAGCCTCGGGCGGTAATATTCTGTTTAACACGCGTGATAAAACCACCAACGTGATTCAGATACTGGGGCAGAAATTCCAACCGGGTGACTGGATTAATCCGGCGCAACTCGGCTCGCGTATTTTCTACAAAATGTTTGGTGGTACACATCTGGTTAACCGCGCCGGGCTTGCGCGCACCTTTCAGAATATCCGTTTATTCCGGGAAATGTCGGTGGTGGAAAACCTGTTGGTGGCACAACACATGCAGGTAAACCGTAATTTACTGGCCGGGGTATTAAATACGCCCGCTTATCGGCGGGCGGAAAGCCGCGCGCTCGACAGGGCATTTTACTGGCTCGAAGTAGTGGAACTGGTGGATTGCGCTAACCGCCTCGCGGGGGAGATGTCGTACGGGCAGCAGCGGCGCCTCGAGATCGCACGTGCCATGTGTACCGCACCGGAGATGATCTGCCTTGATGAACCGGCTGCGGGTTTGAACCCGGTTGAAACACACACACTGAGTAAGATCATCCGTTTCTTACGCGACCACCACAGTATCACCGTGTTATTGATTGAACATGATATGGGCATGGTGATGGATATTTCCGACCATATTATTGTGCTCGACCATGGAGATGTGATTGCTGAGGGTAAACCTGAACAAATCCAGCATGATGAAAAAGTGATTGCCGCCTATTTGGGCACCGACGAAGACGAGGTCAGTGTATGAGTGAGGCGATGCTGGAGTTTCGTAATGTGGACGTTTTTTATGGTGCGATTCAGGCGCTAAAACAGGTTTCTTTGCAGGTCAACGAAGGGGAAACCGTGGCGTTGATTGGGGCGAACGGGGCCGGGAAATCAACGCTGTTAATGTCGATTTTCGGTCAGCCACGCATACGCGGCGGGCAGATCCTGTTTCGCGGTGAAGACATCAGCCATAAATCGACGCACTTTGTGGCTTCTGGTGGTATTGCACAGGCGCCAGAAGGGCGGCGCATCTTCCCGGATATGACCGTCGAAGAAAATCTGCTGATGGGTACCATCCCCATTGGCAACCAGTTTGCCGCGCAGGATTTGCAAACCATGTTTGATCTGTTTCCGCGTTTGAAGGAGCGGCGCAAACAGCGGGCGATGACTATGTCCGGTGGTGAGCAGCAAATGCTGGCGATTGCCCGTGCACTGATGAGTCGCCCGAAATTGTTATTGCTGGATGAACCGAGCCTGGGTTTAGCACCCATCGTCGTGAAGCAAATCTTCCAGACGCTGCGTGAACTTGCGCGCAACGGGATGACGATTTTTCTGGTGGAGCAGAACGCGCACCATGCATTAAAGCTCTCTGACCGCGGTTATGTGATGGCCAACGGGCAGATTCGACTTAGTGGCAGTGGTGAAGCGTTGTTGGGGAATGAGGAAGTGCGCAAAGCATATTTGGGTGGACATGGTTGACAAGCATTCTGTCAGATGACGCTGCGCTTATCCGACCTACGGTTTGATTTTGATTGTGTAGGGTGGATAAACGCAGCGTCATCCACCAGTACTCATCACTAATAATTAAAAAACTCTTTGCAGGATAACGATTTGTAAATCATTATTTGAAATGTGGTTTCACTTTCCCCCCAAGGTCAATCTTGAACTTAAAAGCAGCACTTCATCAGCGCGTGGAAAAAACTCGCTGGTACGCCAAACGGAAAAGCAACCGAGTCCTGTTCTGGCGCGAAATTACACCGCTTGCGGTGCCTATCTTTCTGGAAAATACCTGCGTGTTACTGATGGGGGTGCTGAGCACCTTCCTTGTGAGTTGGCTGGGCAAAGAGGCGATGGCAGGCGTCGGGCTTGCCGATAGCTTCAACATGGTGATCATGGCATTTTTTGCGGCTGTGGACCTCGGCACTACAGTTGTGGTGGCATTTAGCCTCGGTAAACGTGACCCTAAACGCGCGCGAGATGCCGCGCGACAGTCATTGATATTAATGACAATTATTGCGATTTTCCTGGCGGCCGGCATTCACCTTGCGGGTGAGCATGTTGTTAACATTATTGCCGGGGCTGCCACACCTGAAGTTAAAGCATTGGCACTCTCGTATCTGCAAACCACCGTCTGGAGCTACCCGGCAGCGGCGATCGCGCTGATCAGTAGCGGCGCGTTGCGCGGGGCAGGGAATACAAAAATTCCGTTGCTGATTAACGGCGGGATGAACATCCTCAACATTATCATCAGTAGCGTCTTGATTTACGGCGCGCTCGGCTGGAACGGATTGGGCTTTTTTGGTGCTGGACTGGGCTTAACGATTTCACGTTATATCGGCGCTATTGGTTTCATTTATGTGCTGGTGATTGGTTTTGCTCCTTCTTTGCGTATCTCGCTAAAAAGCTATTTCCGTCCGCTCAAAGTGGGCATTTTGTGGGAAGTACTGGGGATTGGTATTCCGGCGAGCATTGAGTCGGTGTTGTTTAATGCCGGGAAATTACTCACGCAAATGTTTGTCGCCGGAATGGGGACAAACGTGATTGCTGGTAACTTTATCGCATTCTCCATTGCGGCATTAATTAACTTACCCGGCAATGCCCTGGGTTCAGCGTCCACCATTATTGTCGGCAAGCGACTGGGTAAAGGGCAAATTGGCCAGGCCGAACGGCAACTGCGCCATGTGTTCTGGCTCTCCACTCTTGGCCTGACGATAATCGCCTGGGGGACCGCGCCTTTCGCCGGATTGATGGCCTCGTTTTATACCCACGAAGATGATGTTAAAGAAGTCGTCAAAATACTCATTTGGCTAAATGCTGCGTTTATGCCGATTTGGGCAGCGTCATGGGTATTACCTGCCGGGTTGAAAGGGGCGCGTGACGCCCGTTTTGCAATGTGGGTTTCCATGGCGAGCATGTGGGGTTGCCGCGTGGTTGCAGGCTACACATTAGGGATTGTGTTGGGGATGGGCGTGGTCGGTGTCTGGATGGGTATGTTCTTCGACTGGACGGTGCGCGGCGTGTTGTTCTACTGGCGAATGGTCAGTGGGCGCTGGCTAAAAAAATACCCGCGTCTTAAAAAAGAGCCGCTTTCGTAAGGTGGACTGAGTGGATGATGTTTTTACTCATCCACTCTATAAAACCGTTTACCCAATGTTAGTAGTGATGTTCTGGAAGTTTTTGGCGTTTTTTGTTCTGCATTACTCCTGTTATCCAAACTCATTGTATGGCTTTCAATCAAATTCTTGATATCTATCACTCTGCTATGTCTCGTTTTTACTAGTAACGTAAAGTTACTGGCTGTGAATTATTCTAAAATGTTATTAATTGCGGCAAGCAATGACTTTTATGAATGTAACAGGAAGACGAGGTAATAATGAGCACAACGACAAGGAACACGGAAGGTCGTCTAATGACAGGGTTTCTCAACGCTGTTGAGAAAGCAGGAAACAAATTACCCGAACCCGCTTTAATCTTTTTCTATTTTTTACTGGTAGTTATGGCACTCTCCGCGGTGCTCTCTTCCGTCAATTTTGATGTAGTCAATCCGGTTACCAATGAAGCCGTCAGAATTAATAATCTGCTGTCGCCTGAGGCGCTGACTGTCACACTTTCTTCAATGGTCACTACCTTCACCGGTTTTGCTCCGTTGGGAATCGTGCTGGTGGCGATGTTAGGTGTGGGTGTGGCAGAAAGCTCAGGCTTTATTAATACCGGCCTGAAAAAAATGCTGCGTGTTACGCCGAAAAAACTGCTGACTCCGATGATTATTTTCGTCGCAATGTTCAGCCACGTAGCAGCCGATGCCGGCTATGTGCTGGTTATTCCATTGGGCGCGATTATCTTTATGTCTGCTGGACGCCATCCTTTGGCGGGTATTGCGGCGGCATTTGCCGGGGTATCTGGCGGCTTTGCGGCCAATATGGTGCCAACCGGTAACGATGCGTTATTGCAAGGTTTTACCCAAACTGCCGCACAACTGCTGGATGGGACATATACCGTCAACACCTTGTGTAACCTGTTCTTTGGTATCGGTTCAACGGTAATGATTACCCTGGTTGGTTGGTGGGTGACTGAGCGCATTGTTGAGCCACGCGTGTCAAAACTGGAAATCGACGGCGATTATCAGCATAACGAAGATATGAGCAGCTACACCGTTGCGGAAAGCCGCGGCTTTAAAGCCGCGGGCCTGGTGATGGTTCTGGGGCTGGCAGGGCTTGCCGCTCTGGCATGGCCTGAAACTTCGCTGCTTCGTAGCCCAACTGATGGCTCACTCACCAGTTATGGCGCGCCAATCATGAAATCAATCGTACCGTTGATTTTCCTGATCTTTATTATCCCCGGGATTGTTTACGGTTTTGTCGCTGGTACTTTTAAAAGCGGCAAAGATGTCATCACTGCAATGAATGAATCCATGAGCAAAATGGGTTCCTACATGGTTATGGCCTTCTTCTGTGCCATGTTCATCAAAGCGTTTGGAGATTCCAATATCGGGACGCTGATTGCGCTGGCCGGTGCCGACGTGCTGAAAACAATGGCATTGCCAGGAGAAGCAACCATTATTGGTATGATTCTTTTGACTGCTGTGGTGAACATTCTCATCGGTTCTGCTTCTGCAAAATGGGCGCTGCTTTCACCAATTATGGTGCCAATGCTGATGGCGGTAGGTATCTCCCCTGAGCTGACTCAGGCGGCGTTCCGTATCGGTGACTCCACTACCAACATTATTACTCCGCTGATGGTGTTCTTCCCGCTGGTGGTGGTCTATTGCCAGCGCTACGTGAAGTCCACTGGCGTGGGCACGCTGGTGTCGATGATGATGCCTTACTCGGTGATCTTCTTCGTCTGCTGGAGCATCTTCCTGCTAGTGTGGTGGGCTTTGGGTCTGCCACTGGGCGTGAACGCGCCATATACTTATCCGATTTCGTAACTGCTTATGCAACCGGCTACTTTGTGGCCGGTTTTACGGCTAAATGGTGGATGACGCCTGCGGCTTATCCACCCTAAGATTTGTATGTCAGATTCGTATTATTCAGGCATCAGGCTTTGCAACACGTCACAACGCTGTTTCACTGCCTGATGCAACAACCGCACCGTTGCCGAAAGCTGTTTACGATGCGGGCAAATCATATTGAGCGGCACGCTATCTCCCTGGTACTGCGGCAGAATAATTTTAAGACGGCCTTCATTCACATCTTCGCTGACATCCAGCCAGGATTTATAAGCAATCCCTTCTCCAGCAACCGCTAAGCGGCGAATCACTTCGGCATCATCGCTCACCATTGCGCTTTTCATCGCCACATGATGCATGTCGCCATCTAAGCTTAACGTCCATTTGTCGTAAATCCGCCCACGAAGTGCGTAGGTTAACGCGTCATGTTGGGCCAGTTCGCTAATTGTTTTTGGCTCACCGCAGCGTGCGATATACGAAGGTGCAGCCACGACAACTCGTCGATTAAAAGGAGCGAGTGGGAGGGCTACAAACGAGGCGTCATCATTGTTTCCGTAGCGGAATGCAATATCCACCGGATCTTTGAATACATCGGTAATTTGATCGGAGAAAAGAATTTTTAAATGCAGCGCCGGGTGTTCACGACGAAAAGCCTGGAAAACCCAAAGCAACATATTGCGCCCAAGATCTGAAGGTACAGCGATTTGCAACACACCACGCACTTCGTCGGTTGCGGGCTGAATTTGTTCGAATCCGGCTTCAAGGGTTTGCAATGCAGTGATGGCGTAGGGTAGCCAGGTTTCACCTTCTGGTGTCAACCGCAGGCTGCGCGTGGAGCGGGCAAATAAACGCGTATTCAGCGTTTGCTCGAGGCGTTTGATGGCGGTACTGACCTGTGCAGGCTGCAAACCTGCTTCACGCGCAGTATCACTAAAACTGTTTAAGGCGGCGGCCCTGACAAACAAAGTAAGGTCTTCCAACCTGAGCATTTTAACTCTCCGAGTATAAGTGTTGTTTTCTATGGGCTGTTTTTCGCCTGGAGAACACCTTGTACCATGAGTTCATTCACACGATGAACCCTTTAATCTCTGGAGCAACCATGAAAGCTATCGCGATTACTCAAGCTGCACAAAATGGTACCAATCTGGAATCCCTTAGTGAGATTACTCTCCCGACACCGGTCGCTTCAGGGCACGATTTGTTGGTAGAAGTAAAAGCAATATCCGTAAACCCGGTCGATACCAAAGTACGTGCAGGTTTTAAAGCAGACCAGCCGCGGGTGTTGGGTTGGGATGCTGTGGGCGTGGTGGTTGCAACAGGTGAAGCCGTGTCGCTGTTTAAGCCAGGCGATGAAGTATGGTATGCAGGTTCGTTGACTCGCCCTGGAAGTAACAGTGAATATCAACTGGTGGATGAGCGCATTACCGCGCTGAAACCAAAATCTATTGATAATGCTTCTTCTGCTGCATTGCCATTAACAGCAATCACGGCCTGGGAAATGTTATTTGACCGCCTGGGCGTGACAGAAAACGGTAATGAAAATGATGTGTTGCTGATTGTAGGTGCGGCAGGTGGTGTGGGTTCAATTCTCACGCAACTGGCAAGTAAGCTGACGAAAATCACCGTTATCGGTACTGCTTCACGTCCACAAAGCCAGCAATGGGTTGCGGATTTAGGCGCGCATCACATTATCGACCATAGCAAGCCGTTGACTGAAGAGTTGGCGCGTATTGGTGTGAAAAATGTTACCCATGTTGCAAGCCTCAACCAGACTGACAAACACTACCAGCAACTGATTGAAGTGCTGGCCCCTCAGGGGAAACTGGCGCTGATCGATGACCCGGAAACCCTTGATGCGCGCCCGCTGAAAGTGAAGAGTATTTCGCTGCATTGGGAGTTTATGTTCACCCGTTCCATGTTTGAAACCAGCGACATGATTGAGCAAAACCGTCTGTTGACCCGCGTGGCGACCTTGATTGACCAGGGCGTACTGCAAACGACGCTTGGTGAGCATTTTGGCACTATTAACGCAGCCAACTTGCGCCGTGCCCATGAATTAATTGAAACCAATCGTGCGGTCGGTAAAATCGTGCTCGAAGGCTTCTAATTACATAAAAATCATAGAGAAAACATCATGGACATTATTCAATCAGCAGCATCACGTTATTCAACTAAAGCGTTTGATGCGAGCAAAAAAATTAGCGATGAAAACATCGAGAAAGTGAAGGATTTGCTGCGCCTTAGCCCGTCCAGCACGAACTCACAGCCGTGGCACTTTATTCTGGCAAGCACTGATGAAGCGAAAGCGCGTATTGCCAAAGCAACCTCCGGTTTCTATGTGTTTAATGAGCGCAAAGTGCTTGATGCATCACATGTTGTGGTGTTCTGTGCGAAAACGGCAATTGATGAAACGCATCTTTCTAAACTGTTGGAACAGGAAAATGCAGATGGCCGTTTTGCCAGCCAGCAGGCGATGGAAGGGCAGCACAAGGGGCGCTCTTATTTTGTGAATATGCACCGCTTTGATTACAAAGACGCCCAGCATTGGATGGAAAAACAAGTTTATCTCAACGTGGGGAATTTCTTGTTAGGCGTATCCACGATGAATATCGATGCTGTGCCGATTGAAGGTTTTGACGCCCGCATTCTGGATGAAGAGTTTGGCCTGCGCGAGAAAGGTTTTACCAGCCTGGTTATCGTGCCAATTGGCTATCGCAGTGCGGAAGACTTCAACGCGGCGTTGCCAAAATCGCGTCTTGAGCTCAGCGAAATCTTAACGGAGTGCTAAAAATGTCGGATAACACACTGTCAATCATTGCTGTTCTGAAGGCAAAAGAGGGGCAACAAGAGAACCTGAAATCGGCCCTACAAGCGCTGATTGCACCGACGCGCGAGGAAGAAGGTTGCCTGGATTACGCGTTGTTCCAGCTTCAGGAAACGCCGGATGTGTTCTATATGCGTGAGTCCTGGAAAGGGCAGGAAGCGTTGGATGCACACACTGCACTGCCACATTTCCAGGCGTTTGTGCAACAGATGGATGCATTGTTGGCGGAGCCTTTGCAACTGGTTCGTTTGAATGCCGTTGAGCCATAAGCCCTGCCTGTTTTCTATAATTTGAGCCACCAAACCAAGGCCGTCACAGTATCTGTGGCGGCCTTTTTCTATCTTTTAGTGCGGTCGGCTCAGCGAGCTGCAAAACCAGGATTGAAAATTTCACTGGACGAGATAACTGTTATTGCCCAGTGGCCAGCCGGTGCGGTGGTCAGCTATAGCGAGTGGCAAAGTTTGCCGGGGCAAGAGACTACTCTGCGTCATTCCACTGTGATATTCAGCAATACGGGTTCTGAGCTGCTCTGGCTACGCTTGCATGAAACCGCAGCGGTGTGAGTTCGCGCAGAGCGAGAATAATAAGCAGATGAAAAGGGGAGAATGAGCAGACGTAATAGAACAAAAAGCCCGCTTAGTTTCCTAAGCAGGCTTCTTAAATTTGGCTCCTCTGACTGGACTCGAACCAGTGACATACGGATTAACAGTCCGCCGTTCTACCGACTGAACTACAGAGGAATCGTTTGAACGAGGCAAATAGTAACGTCACGTTCAAAAAGAGTCAACGACAAAAATAACGTATTGATTCAAATGGCTAATTTAAAATCAACTTGTTGAATTAATGCACCGTATTTCCATTGGATGCCTCAATGTTTTCACTCTCACGTAACCGTAATAACGGGTCTTGACCATAAAACTGGCAAAAACGTTGGTAAAGTGAAGGGAAACGAGGCGCGAAAAGCTCCGGGGCACTGAAAAAATACTCGGAGAGCACTGCGAAACATTCTGCCGGTTCAGATGCTGCGTAGGCATCAATACTTGCTGCGTTTTCGCCCACCATATCAATTTCGTCCTGGATGTTACTCATTGCTGCCTGGAGATCGTGTTCCCAGCCCGCGACATCGCGCAGTGCTATTAATGGAACGCCGCTCGCACGATCGCCATTACGCATATCCAGTTTATGGGCCACTTCGTGGAAGACCAGATTAAAGCCGGAAGCATCGAACGAATCCTGCACATCGAGCCAGTTCAGAATGATGGGGCCTTGCTGCCAACTTTGGCCAGACTGCACAACGCGCTGGTTATGGACCAGTCCAATGTCGTCTTCCCATTCATCATCCACCACGAATGGGGCAGGGTAGATGAGGACTTCATGAAAACCATCCAGCCACTCGATACCAAGTTCAAGTACCGGCAAACAAAAGAGTAACGCGATCCGTGCGCTTTTTAGTTCATCAAGTTCGAATCCTTGCAAAGGCACCAGCCGTTTTTGCTGTAAAAAACGGTCAGCCAGACGGACCAGTTTTTCTTGCCCGGCAGTCGTGAGCGTTGCCAGAACCGGAATGGCTAAAGCCTGCTCCCACGGCAATACCGTGACAGCGGATGAATCATTTGATTTCCAGGGCCACTTAATCATGTTACTCGCTCGCAAAGTCATCTCTTGAACGGAAAACTACTATACCGTGACTGTGAAAATGCCGCACTAGTGAGGCACATGGCAGCGACCAGAACAGGACCGCCGAGAGAAGGGATGTACCCTATATCTCTGTGCCATTATTCAAACACTTACCACTTTTCCTTTCAACGACGCGGGTCACAGCTTGCGCGGGAAGGGCTAAAATTATTTCTATCCTCAATGTTTGTAGTAGAAATATATTGATCAGCTATATGAACGCACGTTCCGGGGAGAGAAACCCGGAAAGCCTGGGATAGGGGTTTTGTTCCGGGTGACGCAGTTGCCAGGCTGCATCTTTAGTCTGAGCATATGACTGACGAGCACACAGATATTCGAGGTCTGATTAGTATTATTATCGATACTTATTGCCTGCACTTTTATAATCCAAAATCTCTTTTTGTCTTATCTCTCTCTTTTAATTTAACCGGGTAAACTAAGAACTGATATTTTTGAATGCACTCATAATGCGTGTTGTTTTTTTTACTGGAACTTTAATCCGGGTAGGAATTGCTTTGGTGTGTGTATCTGGAACTGCCTGGCTATTAAGTTAAGAGTGTCTAAAATTACATATTTATAAAACCGCTCAATAAATGATCTGATGTTTGTGGGTTGTTAATTTGAAGAGAAGTGACATGATATATTACAATTTTAAGAATCATCCTAATTAAAAACAGCTATTTCATGCTGTTAAAAAACAATGAAAATGTGATAAAAATCACGCTCATGGAGATGCTCCACTTATCGCAATTCTTCAGCTAATTAATTGAGGGACATATGTCAGAAGTTATGGACGAAAAACCGACTCGTACTCCGGGCGGAAAATTGGCGCTGTGGTTGTTTTATGGATTTTGCCTGTACACGATTTGGGCTGTGGTGCGTTACTTTTGGGTTGTCAGCGACGTTACCGGTGGCGATATGGGATCGCTTGGTGGAAAGTTGCTAGGCGCGTTAATGGGGTTATTGGTTCTGGGATCGGTGGCTGCATTATTAGGTGGTTTAGCCTGGTATACGCGGGCCAGGTGAATAAGATCGTGCCAATGTGGTCTGTTGTCAGCGCTTTACTTGCTAATTTTGTGATCTTGTACTCATATTAAGTACCGGGTCCAGCTGCGAAGTGAGGAGTACGTATGCCGATAGCCCACTGGCAAGAGCGTTTTGAAGAGTATTTGCAACACAACTGGTTGCAGGACGATAAAGCCCATGATGTGGCACATTTTCGTCGTGTATGGAAAACATCACAGCAGATCATGGAAACCACAGAGGCTGATAGGCTGGTGGTGCTAACCGCGTGTTACTTCCATGATATTGTCAATTTGCCGAAGAACCATCCTGAACGTCATCTTGCTTCCACACAGGCTGCTCAAGAGACTTTACGTATTCTGGATGCTCACTTTCCCGATTTTCCGCATCCGCTATACGATGCCGTTGCACATGCTGTGCGCGCTCATAGCTTTAGCGCCGGGATTGCACCTCAGACACTTGAAGCGAAAATTGTGCAAGATGCCGACCGTCTGGAGTCGTTAGGGGCAATAGGACTTGCGCGGGTTTTCTATACTTCTGGTGCGTTGGGGCGACCACTGTTTGACAGCGAAGATCCACTGGCTCGCCATCGTGAGCTGGATGATGCCACTTATGCCCTTGATCACTTCCAGAAAAAATTACTCAAATTGCCTGATACCATGCAAACAGAGGCAGGGCGCGCGCTTGCTCTTCTTAATGCAGATTTTTTGGTGAATTACATGGCCAAGCTTTGTGCTGAGTTGAAAGGTGATTACTGCGGTATTGAGCAGGACGTTGTGCATCAATTTTCCTCGCAAAAAATTTCCTCCTGAAATTAGATAGATGCCCGCATCGCTTGCGGGCTGTTCCGATTCTCTCTGGGTCAAATCAGTGATAGAGTGACACTCTATTTTCCCTGCTATGGTTCATGATGAACGACTTCGACACTATTGCCGTGCAACTCTCACAACAATCCCTTCGCCAGCAGCAGCAACAATTAGAAGAAGACTACGCCCTCGTGAGCCATATTCTGGAAATCTATGACCAGAAGACGGTGGCACACCATTTGCGTCAGGTGAGTGGTGACTGGACTCGTGAATCGTTAAACCGCTGGTTTAACCGTAAATCGTCTCCGCGTACTTTGACGCCTGCTGAAAGTGAAATGCTGCAAAGCATGTTGCCGCCATTGCCGACACATCATGGAAAATACGCATTTAAATTTGTTGATTTATTTGCCGGGATTGGTGGTATTCGTAGCGGCTTTGAAGCAATTGGCGGCCAATGTGTATTTACCAGCGAGTGGAACAAGCATGCGGTGCGTACTTATAAAGCCAACTGGTATTGCAGCCCGGAAGATCATCAGTTTAATCAGGATATTCGTGATGTCACTTTGAGCCATCGTGACGATGTCAGCGATGAAGAAGCTACGGCGCATATTCAGGCAACGATGCCCGATCACGATGTTTTGCTGGCAGGTTTCCCATGCCAGCCTTTCTCTCTGGCTGGGGTGTCGAAGAAGAATGCCTTAGGGCGAGCACATGGCTTTGCTTGTGAAACGCAGGGCACACTGTTCTTCGATGTTGCGCGTATTATTGATGCGAAACGTCCGGCAATTTTTGTGCTTGAAAACGTTAAAAACCTCAAAAGCCATGATAAAGGCAACACCTTCCGTATCATTATGGAAACCCTCGATAGCCTAGGTTATGAGGTGGCTGATGCCGCAATAATGGGGGCGGGGGATCCAAAAATTATTGATGGTAAAAACTTCCTGCCACAACACCGTGAACGTATTGTACTGGTAGGTTTTCGTCGCGACCTCAATCTGCATAAAGATTTTACGTTAACTAAGCTCAGCGAACTATATCCTCAACGCCGCCCAACTTTTGGTGAATTACTGGAACCCTCAGTGGATAGTAAATATATCCTGACGCCTACGCTCTGGAAGTATCTTTATTATTACGCCAAAAAACACCAGGCTAAGGGTAATGGTTTTGGTTATGGACTGGTTGATCCCAAAAACCCAGCAAGTGTCGCCCGCACATTGTCAGCCCGGTATTACAAAGATGGCGCTGAAATACTTATTGATCGGGGATGGGATAAATCTCTTGGAGAAGCGGATTTTGACAACGCTGATAATCAGCTTCGCCGTCCGCGTCGTTTAACGCCCCGTGAATGTGCGCGCTTAATGGGTTTTGAAGCGATTCAAGGTCATGCATTCCGTATTCCGGTTTCGGATACTCAGGCTTACCGGCAGTTTGGTAATTCGGTGGTGGTGCCTGCGTTTGCAGCGGTCGCCAGACTGCTTGAATCGCGAATTGCTCAGGCGGTGGAACACCGAAGCACTCCTGTATTGGGCAAAGTAATCTGATACCACCGCCGCCGTTGACTCCGGTTTTAAGCCGATGCTTTAGGCCGGAGGATTAATTTGTAGCAAACCATTTAGCATGTTTTTCAATGAGATGGTGAACATGTCATTACTGTTCCTGGCAAGTGCTTCGGCATCTGCAATTGTGCCGTAGTTCAAGGTCAATAGCAGTCGGGCTGCACAGGCTAAATCAACCGTCGCACCGATAACTCCTGCCTCTCTGGCTTCACTCAGGCGTGCCGTCAGTAACTCTGTAATGGCCTGATATTTCTCTTCCAGCATTCTTGCCACTTCTGCATTACGCATCCCCTCCGCCATGATTTCCACGACTAACGCGCGCTGCGCCTGGTCTTCTTTCGCCAGCTGTAAAAATGAATCCACCAGATAATCAACCAGCTCTTCTCCCGCAATCGGGTCGCGAAAATGCGTCAGCGCGCGCTCCTGATCCTGAGCAATAATCGCCTGAATGAGCGCTTCCTTTGAGGGGTAATGGTGATAAAGCGTGCCAGGGCTGATATCGCATGCTTTACAGATGGTTTTCATGGATGTGCTGTGAAATCCATTGCTGGAAAAACATTGGCGAGCAGCAGCCAGCACGCGCTCAGGAGTAGGCAGAACTTCGGTCAGCATCATTGCGTATCCAGTAATAAAAGTGGCCATTGAGAGCAGTGTAAAAGAGTTTTCCTGACAGGCCCAGAGTTGTCGCTTAACTTTGAGAACCCATGGAATACCTGCCTGCGATAAGTGTACTGGTAAAATAAAAACAAGTCGAATGAACGTTCGATTGAACAAAAAGCAACTAAAGTCAATCGTGTATTTCCTGGTTGTGTGGAACAGCGCACATCAACTGACTTGCAATATTGATTTTTATGATCGTCATTTCAGAACGCTATTTCACAAATTTTTCGCGCCCTGGCTTCATGCTAATTCTGTGCTTCCACATTTTTATCGGTATCTCCTGCAAGTTTTAGTCAGAAACTGGCAGGCACCGTTCCTTCGTTTTGCTTAAGGAGCTTTACTATGTTGCGTCCTACAGAAACCTCTTCCCGTGAAATTAAACGCCTCGATGGACTTTGGTCTTTTTCGGTCGATGCAAGTGATGCGGGGATGAAACAAAGCTGGTGGCGGCAGGATTTAGCACAAAGCCGCACCATTGCTGTACCTGGAAGTTACAACGATCAATTTGCCGATGCGGAGATTCACAACTACGTGGGCAATGTCTGGTATCAGCGGGAAACACGCATTCCACGTGGCTGGGTGGACCAACGTATCGTGCTGCGTTTTGATGCTGTTACGCATCGCGGAAGTGTATGGGTTAACGATCATTTCGTGATGGAACATCAGGGCGGATATACCCCGTTTGAAGCAGACATCAGTCACCTGGTGGCGGCAGGTGAAACGGTGCGCATCACCGTTTGCGTTAATAACGAACTGAGTTGGAATACTATTCCTCCAGGCATCGTCACTGAGTTGGATAACGGTAAAAAGCAGCAGTCTTATTTTCATGACTTTTTCAATTACGCCGGTATCCATCGTAGCGTGATGCTTTACACCACACCTGCCGCGTATATTCAGGATGTCACGGTTGTTACTGATGTCGCTGAAAACACTGAACAGGCAACCGTGACCTGGAATGTGGTTGCTGAGGGTGATATTCGGGTTGAGCTTCGCGATGGGCAGCAGCAAATAGTGGCGCAAGGGCAGGGGGCAACAGGCATATTTGAACTGGATAATCCTAAACTTTGGGAACCTGGTGAAGGGTATTTGTATGAGCTGCGGGTTTCCAGTCAATCAAATGGCGAGTGCGATGAATATCCTGTACGTGTCGGTATCCGTTCCATTACGGTTAAAGGGGAGCAGTTTTTGATTAACCACAAACCGTTTTATTTCACCGGTTTTGGTCGGCATGAAGATGCAGATTTTCGCGGCAAAGGTTTTGACCCGGTATTGATGGTTCACGACCATGCGCTGATGAACTGGATTGGCGCTAACTCCTATCGCACGTCCCATTACCCTTACGCGGAAGAGATGCTCGATTGGGCTGATGAACACGGTATCGTCGTGATTAACGAAACCGCGGCAGTTGGCTTTAACTTATCGTTAGGAATCACTTTTGACGCAGGCGAAAGACCTAAAGAACTCTACAGCGAAGAAGCCATTAATGGCGAGACTCAGCAGGCTCACTTACAGGCTATAAAAGAGCTTATTGCCCGGGATAAAAACCATCCAAGCGTAGTGATGTGGAGTATTGCCAATGAGCCCGATACCCGTCCAAATGGAGCCAGAGAGTACTTTGAGCCTTTAGCTAAGGCTACTCGTGAGCTGGATCCGACACGTCCGATTACCTGCGTAAACGTGATGTTCTGCGATGCCGAAAGCGACACCATCACCGACCTGTTCGACGTGGTTTGTCTGAATCGCTATTACGGCTGGTATGTGCAATCAGGCGATTTGGAAAAAGCAGAAAAAATGCTGGAGCAAGAACTGCTGGCCTGGCAGTCAAAACTGCACCGCCCAATCATTATTACGGAATACGGTGTCGACACGCTGGCGGGAATGCACTCGGTCTATAACGACATGTGGAGTGAAGAGTACCAGTGTGCTTGGCTTGAAATGTATCACCGTGTCTTTGACCGTGTTAGTGCCGTGGCTGGTGAACAGGTGTGGAATTTTGCTGATTTTGCTACATCACAGGGGATTTTACGTGTGGGCGGCAACAAAAAAGGCATCTTTACCCGCGACCGTAAGCCAAAGTCGGCAGCGTTTGTACTGAAGAAACGTTGGAATGGCATGGCGTTTGGTGAAAAACCGGTGCAGGGAGAATAAGGGATGAATCAACACCTGTCCTGGCGAACCATCATTGGCTACAGTCTGGGGGATGTAGCCAATAATATCGCCTTTGCTATGGGTGCATTGTTCCTGCTCAGTTATTACACCGACGTCGCAGGCGTCGGTGCTGCTGTTGCCGGAACCATGCTATTGGTTGTGCGCATTTTTGATGCCTTTGCCGATATTGCGGCGGGGCGCATTGTGGACAGCGTAAATACCCGTTGGGGGAAATTCCGCCCATTCCTGCTGTTTGGATCGGCACCGCTGATGCTGTTTAGTGTGCTGGTATTTTGTGTTCCGGCTGACTGGAGTCATACCAATAAAGTCATTTATGCGTATCTGACCTATATGGGACTCGGCGTGTGCTACAGCCTGGTTAACATTCCCTATGGGTCGCTTGCCACCGCAATGACGCAGCAGCCCCAGTCACGTGCCAGACTGGGGGCGGCGCGTAGTGTTGCGGCAGCGCTGGCTTTTGTCAGCCTGGCATTTATCATCGGGCCAAAAATTAGTGGCGTTAGCCCATCTGAAATTCAATCGGTCTACATTGAGTGGACGATTGCATTAGCGATAGTCGGCCTGATTCTCTACTTTATCTGCTTCAAATCCACCAGGGAAAATGTGGTGCGCATTGTTGCGCAGCCTTCGCTACACATCAGCTTGCAAACGCTGAAAAGAAACCGGCCATTATTGATGCTGTGTATGGCGGCGCTATGTATTCTGATTTCGACATTTGCTATCAGCGCCTCGTCACTGTTCTACGTGCGTTATGTTCTCAATGATGTCGGGCTGTTCTCCGTACTCGTGCTGGTTCAAATGCTCGTCGGTACGCTGGGTTCCGCACCACTAGTACCAAGATTGGTTAAGCACCTTGGGAAAAAGAATACTTTTCTTATTGGCGCAGGAATCGGCATGCTTGGCTACCTGCTCTTTTTCCTTATGTCTGAACAAGCTCCACATTATGCATTTACAGCCCTGGCCATAGCTTCAGTGGGACAGGGAATCACCATGACTGTAATGTGGGCGCTGGAAGCTGATACCGTTGAATATGGTGAATATTTAACCGGCGTGCGAATTGAAGGTCTGACTTATTCGTTCTTCTCATTTACGCGTAAATGTGGCCAGGCAATTGGTGGTTCTATTCCGGCATTTATTCTGGGAATAAGCGGATATATCGCCAACCAGACGCAAACGCCTGACGTCGTAATGGGCATAAGAGTCTCAATTGCACTGGTGCCTTGCCTGTTTATGTTACTGGCGTTTGGCATTATCTGGTTTTATCCCTTAACGGATAAAAAGTTCAGTGAAATTGTGCAGGAAATTGAGGTGCGTAAGCGAGCTCAACAGCAATTAATTAATGACTTTACCGGATAACATCTTCGTAAAATAAAACCCTACAAGGTTAACTTATGAATATTAATGCGAAGCTCGTAGCTATTGTCATAGCTGCGCAAGCCGCCTGTACCTCTGTTTATGCCGCATCCATAACAGAAGATGATTCCTCATTGAGATTACGCCTTAAAAACGAATTACGTAGAGCAGATAAACCCAGTGTAGGAAATGCTAAAGATATTTATGTCTGGGTTCAGGGAGGGTTAATTGATTTCAAAAGTGTTTATTACAATAACCATATTAGTGTAGAGGGTGGGGCATATTATGTTTATAAATTAGGTGCGCGTGCAGATATGAGTACGCGCTGGTATCTGGATGGGCATGACAGTTTCGGCCTGGCATTGGGTGCTGTCAATTTGAAATACACCGACAATGCTTTATTAAAAGTTGGGCGTTTCGGCACTGATTACGGTTACGGCAGTTTGCCCTGGCGAATTCCTCTGATTGCCAGTAGTTCGCAGCGAACATTACCGACAATTTCTGAAGGAGCACTTGGATACCTTGCTGTATCGCCTAATCTGGAATTTTGGGCGATGTGGCGCTCGCGAGTATTTAACTGGACGGATTCTACAACCGGGGTTCGTGATGAAGGAGTCTATAACGCAGCAACCGGGAAATATGATAAGCATCGACCGCGAACGTTCATTGCATCCAGTTGGCATAACACCGCCGAGCGTTATTCTGTTGGTGCTTCAATTCAGCAAGATGTTTCAACTCAGCTGCAAACTATCCTGGAAAAACGGGTGGAGCTTAGCGAAGAATATGCGTTAAAAGGTGAACTGTTGGGGATGTACATTCATCTGGATGGGCTAAGCCGTTCGCCAGTGCAACCAAATGAAACTTCGCTTATCAGCGGCCAATTAACCTGGATAACCCATTGGGGAAATCTGTTTACCAATGCAGGATATTTACGGCATGCAATGAATGGTGCCATCGTGGATACCGACCTTGGTTACCCTTTTTCTCTGAGTCTTGATCGTAATAAAGAGGATATGATCTCCTGGCAGATTGGCGCAGGCTATAACCTGACCCCTTCAACGATTATTGTCGTGGCGCCAATAGTGACAAACGGATACGAATCAAGTCGCCAGGATGTCAAAATTGAAGGTGTCGGTGTCCTGGTTGGTGCGAATTATCGCCAGATGCAAGGGCCATTAAAAGGGTTGAATGTATTCCTTGCGACAGATAAAGGCCGGGAAAAACGAGAGGGTAGTGCGCTCGGCGACAGGTTGAATTACTGGGATATCAAACTCAGTGTACAGTATGACTTTACCCTGAAGTGACTATTATGTAAGGCAAGAAAAGCCCGACATAAAGTTTGTGTCGGGCATCAATATCTTTTAAAGAAGCAAAGCTTAATTAATATTATTTGATCTTTTTTTCTCAATGCTAACCCCATATCTGGCGGTTATGATGCCAGTCTGGAATTCCATCGTTTTTATTTGCTCGAAAGCATCATTGCCATCTTTAACATCCATCTCCAGAAGCTGCGCACCCAGCGTGTTAACTAACAGCTCGCCATTTCCTTTATGTTCATAGCTCGCACCTTCAATACAGGATATTGCCGCCAGGCGGTCAAATAGCTGTAAATCTTCGGACAGAAATGCCGTCTCTGTCATTTTCGTGCCGGTTTTATGTTGCCACAAATTGATCATTGCACTGCGATAAGTCTTCGGCGCTACAGTTTTGCAACTCTTCACAATATCAGCATCAAGGATTGCGGCCTGGGAACTGGGGATGGCTTGTCCATCCATGGCTTCATTCCAGCGGGCCATATAATCCTGAGTAATATTATTTTCCGCTTCTCCTGCCCATGTGTTGAATACGCCACTCAACAACAAAGTTGGGATGAATAATGCTTTGTATAGCTTCATGTTATCGTCTTAAACAAGCCCAGTTCGGGCGTAAAAAGTTAATTAGAATATTTGATATAATGAAGAGCTTTTACATGCCAACAAAATAATGCCACTGATGTTAACAACTTAACCTTTTGTTCTTCATAATGGGTGTTGCTGAATATAGATTGCCACTTTAATTCGACAGATCAAAGTTGAAATTATTTCAATAATGGCTAAATGATGAACAGAAATTGATGTATTTTTAGTTGATACATGATGTTAGGAGAATAATCACTGTCGCAGAATGTCCAAAAGTATACACAATTAAATCCTTCGATATTTATTTTTCGCAGCAGGAGTCATTTCACTATTAGATTATTTTTAATTATTCCGGGCAGGGTTATTAATTTTTTATAACGTATGTTATGTGGTTGTTGCTAATATTGGATTGGGTGTATTAATGATTAAGAGAGCCGCTGATGGTTGATGTGCATAGTAAGGCGATTCGCAGTAAAAATATGCGCGCCATTGCGACGCGTGACACCGCTATTGAAAAACGCTTGTCAGGCTTATTGAACGAATGCGGGTTTGCATTCCGCGTGCAGGATGCCTTGCTTGCTGGCCGTCCGGATTTCGTCATTGATGAGTATCGCTGCGTTATTTTTGCGCATGGCTGTTTCTGGCATCACCACGACTGTTATCTGTTCAAGGTTCCGGCAACCCGCACCGAGTTCTGGCTCGAGAAAATAGGTAAAAATGTGCTGCGCGATAAGCGAGACATACAACTTTTATTGAACGATGGCTGGCGGGTACTTCTGGTATGGGAATGCTCATTACGTGGGCGTGAAAAACTTAGCGATAGCGCGCTTTGCGAACGGCTTGAAGAGTGGGTCTGTAGCGGGGAAAATTTTGCCCAAATTGATGGGAAGGGTATTCATGCCATCACAAATAGCGGGTGGCAAATGCCACCCATGAGTTGATTACTTCTCTACTTCACATGGGATAACTACCGGCTTTGGGGGCAGGAGATATTTCCCAAGTGTAACCAGCACTACTGCAAAGATAATTACACCTAATGCCAACCATTCTATTGGGGATAAACTTTCTCCAGCAAAACCTGTACCCAAAAGCACCGCCACGACTGGGTTGACGTAGGCATAGCTGGTCGCTACCGCAGGTGCAACATTACGAATAAGGTACATATAAGCACTGATCGCAATAATCGAACCAAATAGTGAAAGATAAGCCACCGCCATAAAGCCTGCCGGTGTAGGCATTGCAACCAGGCGTTCGCCCGTTAACGCCGATGCGGCCAGAAGGACCATTCCCGCCGCGAGCATTTCTACCGCACCAGCCATCAAACCGACGGGTAATTCAATACGCGACCCGTAAACCGAACCAAACGCCCAGCTCAAAGAGCCAATCAGAATTAACAGCGCGCCCCAGGGATTGCCACTCAGGTTGCCACCACTATTCAGTAGCACGATGCCAGCAAGGCCAATGGCGATTCCGAGCCATTCTAATTTGCGGGTTTGAATGCCGAACAGGCGGCTAAAGCACAAAGTAAAGAGCGGAACCGTTGCAACCATGACAGCAGCAATACCAGACGGAACATGTTGATGTTCTGCGACGGTCACGAAGCCATTGCCAACAGCAAGTAATAATACGCCAATTAACGCGGCATTAAGCATTGGGCGCATTGCGGGTAATTTATGGCCCCGGAGTAATAAAACGCTCATCAACAACACGCCGGCCACCATAAATCGCACACCAGCCATCATAAATGGTGGCCAGCTTTTTACGCCTACGGCGATAGCAAAATAGGTGGAACCCCAGATGATGTACAACGCAAATAATGCTGCAACCAGCGGCAATAACTGACCAGAACGAACGCGCATGTTTCCTCTCTATACCCTGCCTACCACTCGAATTATTTAGGGTAACTAACGCTAATAGAGCTAATAGTTAACGTCAAAACTATCTTTCTGGCGAGGATTTTACTTGTTTGTGGAATGTTAATTTTTATTGACAGATGAGTTTAATATTCGCCAGCCAGCTTTTGTTCCATACTATTGAGTAGACAAACAAAAAAGGATGCTCATTTTGGCTGGAAGTAGCTTACTAACTTTGCTGGATGATATCGCCACGTTGCTGGACGATATCTCGATGATGGGGAAACTGGCAGCGAAGAAAACTGCCGGGGTATTGGGAGACGATCTATCACTTAATGCACAACAAGTTTCAGGAGTGCGGGCAAACCGTGAGTTGCCAGTGGTGTGGCAAGTCGCGAAGGGTTCGGCCATTAATAAACTGATCCTCGTTCCTCTGGCTCTTATTATTAGCGCTTTTGCACCATGGGCCATCACGCCGCTGTTAATGATTGGCGGCGCATTCCTGTGTTATGAAGGCGTTGAAAAGGTCGTTCACACGCTTCAGGCTCGTAAGCACAAGGAAACACCGGAAGAGCGCCAGAAGCGGTTAGATGATATTGCCGCGCAAGATCCGCTGGTTTACGAAAAAGACAAAGTAAAAGGCGCGATTCGTACTGATTTTATTCTCTCTGCTGAAATCGTGGCGATTACGTTAGGCATTGTCGCCGATGCGCCCTTGCTCAACCAGGTATTGGTGCTATCGGGGATAGCGCTGGTCGTGACGGTCGGCGTGTATGGCCTGGTGGGAATTATCGTTAAGCTCGACGATCTCGGCTTTTGGCTGGTCGAGAAAACGTCGCTTATCGCGCGTGGGATCGGCAAAGGTTTATTAGTGCTGGCACCATGGTTGATGAAATTCCTGTCGGTTGTCGGCACGCTTGCGATGTTTTTGGTCGGCGGTGGCATTCTGGTCCACGGTATTCCGGTTCTTCATCATGCTATTGAAAACTGGGCTCAAAAAATGGGTGGCGTGGTTCATTTACTCGGCCCAACAGTAGCAAACCTGATTATCGGTTTTATCATCGGCGCCATTGTGTTGGCAGTGGTTAATGGCATAAACCGTCTGCGTGGGCGCACAGTTCACTAACTTTTTGCGTAAATTTGTGCGGGTTGCCAGGCAAAACCGTAGGTCATTGTCTATAACTGTAGAAGTTTTCACCCCTGATACAGGAGGCAGTTATGGTCTTTGTGGTCAGCGATGAAGTCCAGCCTAAGAATGGTGGCCCAAGGATGATTGTTACCGGGTTTTCCAGCGGGATGGTGGAGTGTCGTTGGTATGATGGTTTTGGTGTAAAGCGCGAGGCCTTCCGAGAGGATGACCTGACCCCACTGGTAACAGGGGGCAGCTCGCAAGGATAAGCTTAAAATGCCCTGTCATTGAATTGACGGGGCATTTTTATTTCCTGAATACCTTTCGTTTTGAGGGTAATATAATATCCATGAATATATTTACCCTTAGTAATAGTCCTGAGTGGTCATGTATTCTCTACTTATAAGAACCGACCTATGCCATGGGAAAGTCATGGTTACGGCACAATTGACAGATTTTTAGATGATTGCGGTTTCAGGGAGAGTGTCAGTGTTTGGCAATGCAATACAACGCGTGATCAGCCGTTTTAAAAATCCGCAGAAGGTCGTTAACCTTTGTTTTATATTTGTATTTTTGTTCTCCACCGTCCTGACATGGCGAGAAGTTGTGGTACTCGAAGGGGCTTATGTCGCCAACCAGCGCAATAGTCTTGATAGCGTTGCCACCTTGCTTGATAGACAGCTTCAGCACAGCATCGACAATCTGCTGTTTTATCGCAATGCGATGCTCTATGCGCTGCAATCACCCATATCCACGGACAGAACCCGTAAATCGCTGGCCGATTTTGATACCTTGCGTAGCCAACCTTTTTGGCAATTACGGCTCGATTTAAACCGCAGTTTGCCGATGAGCGGTGTGTCTGATGAATTTGTCCATGAAAGCCCATTACTAGACCGTGATGAAAAAACGCTTCATTCAGAGTTGAGTTCGGCGCTGGAATTAAGCTACATCATGCGCTTATCAGACCGTTCTGGAACAATGCCTCAGCGCATGTTCTATGCATCGCGCAGCGGGTTCTTTTTGACCAATACGCCACCTGCTAATGATCCTGGTATTGTCTCGCTCTATTACCGCTTGATTGCCCGGCCCTATTTTTCCTCACAGTCGCAGCAAAATAACCCGCAACGCGCTTTGAAGTGGACGCACACGTTTAACCCTGACACGACGTCGGGTCAGATTGTTACCGCTTCAGTACCACTGGATTTTAATGGCCGCTGGTATGGTGTGCTGGCTCTCGATTACCCAATCAACTCGCTACATAGTTTTCTGCAGCAAGCAAAGTATGACGATCATGAAGGTACCGTCTTGCTCTACGATAACGAAATTAATCCGATAGCAAGTTCTTTGGGGGAGTTGCCGACACATTCGTTGTTTACGGCCCCGCAACTGGCGCAAATCGCCAACGTGGTGACCTCAGCCAAACAGGGGGCCCAGGGTGAAATTCGCATGGATAGCCGTTTTATCACCTGGGCTAAGCTGAGTAACTTTGATGGCCTGCTGATAAAGGTTCACACGCTGGAGGAAGGAGTTCAGGGTGAATTTGGTCGTATTAGTATTGTACTGAGCGTGCTGTGGTTGTTGTTCACACTCATGCTGTTTGCGTCGTGGATTGTGATTCGCCACCTGGTCACTAATATGTTTAGCCTCCAACAGACGCTCTCCTGGCGTGCTAATTACGACACGCTTACCCGGTTGTACAATCGTGGTGCTTTCTTCGAAATGGCGCGTAAATTGTCGCAAGAGTGTGAGCAGCAGGGCTTACCGTTCTCGGTTATTCAGATGGACCTTGATCTCTTCAAAAGCATAAACGACAGGTTTGGCCATAGTAGTGGTGACAAAGTGCTTATCCATGCGGCGGCGATGCTCAGTGATGCGTTTCGTACGGGAGATATTGCCGGACGAGTAGGTGGTGAGGAGTTTTGTATCGTACTGCCTGATACCTCGCTTGAAGAAGCAACAAAAGTAGCTGAACGCATTAGAGTACGTATTAATAATAAAGAATTACTGTTAAAGCAGGGCAATACAGTAAGAATTAGTGCATCGTTTGGTGTCAGTAGTGCCTCCGAGTTTAGCGATTACGATTTCGAACGTCTCCAGACATACGCCGACCATCGCCTGTATAAAGCGAAGCAGAGGGGGCGTAATCAGGTGTGTAATCACGATTAAATCGATTACTCAGCGGTGATGAAATGATCCAGACCTTCTTTCCACCCTTCTGGACCATAGTGCTGAGTGTGGTACACGCGCTTTGGGTCGTCCCGTTGCAGCGTCATAGTCTGGCGGCTGTAGCCTTTGACAACCACGGCGTAATCGACGCTATCAAGCAGTAACGCATCACTCGGACTGTCTCCCAGCCCTATTGTGATGTGGGTTTTCCCTTCGCGTTGCTGAAACTGTTCCTGAAGCCAGTGTAGCGCCTTATCTTTGCCTGCCTGAACATCTAATACATGCCAAAACCGCCCGCCTTGCAGCATCATTAAACCGAGAGTTGCCAGCTGATTGTTAAATGCGGCGAGCATTTCTTCGCTATCACGCCATATTAAGGTTTCTGATGCTTCACTGAGCTTTGCAAGACCTGCCTGTTTGCGTGTAAGGCCAGTTAACTCACAAAGGGTATTCTCATCAACATCGGCAAAGCAGGTAAATTTAAAGCCAAATTTCTGCCGTAACTTATCCAGAACAGAAAACAGCTCTTCATGGCGGATACCCGTCATCAGACGAGGGTAATCGTCACTGTCACTCCAGCGAGAATCTAGCTGAATAACCGCCCCGTTTTCTGCAATAAACGCCTGTCCTGTTAATGAAAACTCATTTTGCCACTCAATGATTTCCGCAGCACTTTTCGCACTGCACAAAATCAGTGGGATCTCGTTTTGGCGCAAAATGTTAATCCATGGACTTGCGGCCTCCCAACGGTAGGAATGATGTTCCAGTAACGTGCCATCAAGATCTGAAATGATTAATAACGGATCGTGCAGATTCGGCATGGTACTTCTCCTGAAATTCCAATGTTAAGGGCCAGGTTGATTAGGATAAATCTCAATTAAATTCGGTACCTAATCATTAGTGAGTAACAATATTAGTGCTGACAACCGCAAAGAATAAGGAACTCCGGCTTGTTTTAGATAAGTCATTGCGAAAAATTGAATATTCATAGAATGAATCATTCATTGTTTTGAAATAAATCTGATGTATTGTGGATGCACGTCAGATTTCCTGATGTAACGAATTTTCAAGTGCTTCTTGCTAACGCAAGTTTCATCCCGGCTTTCCTGCCGGGATTCTTTTATCCCCTCCATACTTCAAGTTGCTGATGTGCTGGCTACTTTCACACACCTGATTCACTTACCTATGTAAGCTCATCGGGGGGCACTCAATTGCCGCCTTTGTGCAACTCGAATTATTTCAGGGAATTCAGCGGTTCACTTCATTAACACTAAAATCGTGTATATCCAGTTCGAAGGCTTCCGCTAATTCGGAGTAAGTATGCCATGTGCGCCCATCGATACTGACTCGATACGGATCATCACTCGCACGCGTCACTTCACTTTCGCTAATCTCATTGATGGCCGCCAATAGCGCATCGACATCGATACGTGTGGTTTCATTGAGCTCTTTCGCGGTCTTCATGCAGTCGTCCTCCAGGCTGTACCCGAGTTTAAGTATAGACGCTTAACAAAATGCATAACCTTGCATATCATCCGATGCGAATGAGTCGTTTTTGATCTACACTGGCACAAAGAAACCTGGAGATTTTTGTTATGAATATCAACGATCGCGTGACAGTCAAAACCGATGGCGGCCCGCGTCGGCCTGGTGTGGTATTAGCTGTCGAGCAATTTAGCGAGGGGACGATGTACCTCGTGTCGCTCGAAGAGTATCCGTTGGGAATCTGGTTTTTTAACGAACTGGGGCACCCGGATGGCGTTTTTGTCGAGCGCGCTGAATAATATATTTGCGGTGGATATCGCTTGCGCTAATCCACCCTAAAACCATCCTGGTCGAATTAACGCAAATTTACGAATATTCCATTGGTGACATTATCGGTCAGGCGCACCACATGATAAATCACTTGCTTATTATGTGTCTTTATCTTGCGTTTGATATTTCCTTTGTGCGATGAGACCGTTTTTGCTTTGATATTCATCTGGTCGGATATTTGAATCGTGCCTTGTCCAGACATCCACATTTTAAGCATACTGGACTCGGTTCGGCTTAATGATAACGTGGGTAAATTAATATGCCCGATGCAGTGGGCATTTTTTGCCAGATATTCTGAAAGTATTTCGTCCAGTGACTCTGGTTTTATAGATTTTGAACTGATTAGTAGATTGCTACGCACCAAAAGATATTCATCGAAATGAATATTAGCAATTGCCATAAAGACCAGAAATAAAGTACTGGGATGCTGATTAATGATCTGCTTAATACGCTCACTGCTTTGAGCATCATGGATAAAACAGTCCTCATTAATAAACACCACATTGGGTGTCTGGGATTCGCAAGCGTATGCTAAATCCTCAATCGTCTCCACGTTGGTCATCTGTCGTTTTCGGATGCCACGGCTGGTTAAATAACCTGTTAACCCCAACCGGGTATAACTGCATAAGTCCATAATGATCGTTGACATAACACCCCCCACCCGTAATTAAGTATTTTTAGGCGTACTAACCTACATATTTCAAACTGCATCTTTGTTGGCTGCGGTTACTTGCCAGAATCACTTCCTGATGTAAGTTCATCGGGACTTATTCCCTTACCACCGCCATTGAGCTCGAATTATTTCGGTTACAACTATCTAGTAAAGTTATGTATAATTTGTTAAGAATGCTCTCAAAGTAAAGTGAATGTTACATTATGTGAGATAGCTAAAAGCATATAAGCCGCGCCAGTTATATCCTGGTGGATGTTATTCAAGAAAGCTTTTAGGAATATCCTCAGTAAGACGCTACAAAACCTGGGGATTAATTTGCGGGAATTTCACTCACAATATCTGAGAGTAAATTAAATACTTCACTAAATAAGTGTTCAGCGAAGGGAGCCATTAAGGGAATTAATGCTGTCATCACCAACATGCCCACAGCCAGTGTCAACGGAAAACCGATAACAAACACAGAAAGCTGCGGTGACATACGGTTGAGCAGACCCAATGCAATATTTAACGTGAGCAATAAAGTGATGAGCGGGAGAGCCAGCATTAAGCCATTGATGAAGATCAGGCCGCCTGCTCGGGTCAGTGCCATAAACGCATTGCTGTTAATCGGATTACCACCGATTGGCAGAGTGTGAAAAGTATCGACCAGCATCGATATCAGCCATAAATGGCCGTTAAACACTAAAAAAAGTAGCATCGCCAGCATGTCCATAAAACGGGCAAGCACTGGCATGTTCAGGCGGCTACCAGGGTCAAAGAAGGTCGCGAATGAGAGCCCCATCTGCAGGCCGATTATCTCACCTGCGGTACGAATGGCGGCAAAGGCAAACTGCATGGTGAAGCCAAGCGCAGTACCAATCAGAATTTGCTGTGCTGCGAGCCAGAATCCGGCTGCCGAGAAAATGGTGACCTCAGTTGCCGGAAGCGTCGGAGCAACTATCCAGGTAATCATCAACGCGAGGCCAATTTTTACCTTCTTTGAAATCGCGCGTTCACTGAGAATCGGTGCCGTTGAGATCAGGGCCAGAATACGAATAAATGGCCAGAACCCCATACTTAATAACGTGAGCCACTGCCCGCTATCAATGTGAATCATCCAATGTTCATCGGGATGTTCGTCAGCAGCGTGCGCATATAATCCAGCAGCAGATTAAGCATCCACGGCCCTGCAACGATAATAGTAACGAACACCGCGAGAATTTTCGGGATAAACGACAGTGTCATTTCGTTTATCTGGGTTGCGGCCTGCAGCATACTGATCACAAGACCCGTCACCAGTGCCACCATCAATAACGGGGCTGCGAGCGCCAAAGCCACTTTCATCGCTTCGGTGCCCATCATCATGACCGACTCAGGAGTCATCTTTTTCCCTCTAACTATAGAAACTTTGCGCAAGTGAACCGACTAACAATTGCCAGCCATCCACTAACACAAACAGCATTAACTTAAAGGGCAGGGCGATAGTTGCCGGTGGCACCATCATCATCCCCAACGCCATCAGTACGCTTGCAATAACAAGATCGATAATCAAAAACGGAATAAAGACGGTAAAGCCAATCTGGAAAGCGGTTTTCAACTCGCTGGTCACGTATGCCGGTAACAATATGCGCATCGGAACCACTTCAGGCCCTTCCAGCGGAGGGGTATCTGCCAGACGTGCGAACAGCGCCAGATCCGCTTCACGGGTTTGACGCAACATGAACTCACGTAGCGGCTTAGAACCCCGCTCCAGAGCCTCATCCATCTGGATTTTGTTTTCACTAAATGGCTGGTACGCGTCGGTATAAATTTTGTCGAATACCGGGGCCATAATGAAAAAGGTCAGAAACAGCGCAAGCCCCAATAGAACCTGGTTGGGTGGTGCAGACGGTGTGCCTAATGCACTACGCAGCAGGCCGAAAACAATGATGATGCGTGTGAAGCTTGTCATCATCAGTAGAATTGCCGGTAAAAATGTCAGCGAAGTAATAAAGACCAGCGTCTGAACCGGAAGCGTCCAGCTTTGGCCGCCGTTAGACATCGGCTGGCTGATGAGGCCGGGTAGTTGGGCAAAAGCGGCTGGCATAACTAACAACAAGCCGAGCAACGAGAAGGGGAGCCAACGTTTCATCAATCTTTCCCGTTACGTTTTAGCAGATTTTTCATCAGACTCTGGAAGTCAGCAGGGGCTGCTGGTGACACCGTTTCGCTCACCAGGGCTGCGGGGAGCGTGTGCAAATGAGTGATTTGCCCGGCAGTAACGCCGAGCACCAGACGCGCATCTTGCACATCGACAATCACCACACGTTCACGCGGGCCAACGCTACAACTGGCGCTGACTTTCATCTCTTTGCTGGAGCCGGTTTTCGGCGTAAAGCCAAAGCGTTTTGCCACCCAGGCCGCGAGTAAAATAAAAATGATAATCGCCGTTAACGCGCCGCTCACTTGCACCAACGGAGAACCGGTGCTGGCAGTAGGTTGTGACTGAACAGTTGCCTGGGTTTTCATGGCATTAGCGGCTCAAACGACGCATGCGCTCAGATGGCGTGATAATGTCGGTGATACGGACACCGTATTTATCGGCCACGACCACGACTTCGCCCTGAGCAATCAGATAGCCGTTGATCAAAATATCCAGCGGCTCACCTGCTAAGCCATCCAGCGCTACCACGGAACCTTGCGATAAACGCAGTAGCTCTTTGATAGTCATACGGGTGCGGCCCAGTTCCACAGTCAATTTGACGGGGATGTCCATAATCAGGTCGATGTCTTGCATCGCGCCCGCTATGTCATTGCCTTCAAGCGCACGGAATACGCTGTCTGCGGTGCTTTTGTTGGTGGAAACTTTCTGTTCGTTTAACGCGTCAGCCCACAGATCGTCCACGGAGTCTGCATTATCGTCGGACGGTTGATTAATATCACTCATTTGGGCTGTTCCTCGTTCAGCGAATTCAGTATCGGGTTGATCAAATGTTCGACGCGCAGAGCGTACTGGCCGTTAAGCGTACCGTACTGACTAGTCAGTACCGGAACACCGTCAACGTGCGCCAGAATTCTGTCCGGTTTATCAATCGGCAGCACGTCACCAGGTTTCAATTTTAAAATTTGCGACAGGCGAAGCGGGATATCCGCGAAATTGGCAATTAGCTCAAGCTCAGAATGCTGAACCTGGCGAACCAACGTATCGCGCCAGCTTTGGTCTTCCTGACGGGAATTTTCCAGCGGCGGATTCACCAGCAGTTCGCGCAAAGGTTCAATCATGCTAAACGGCAGGCAGATATTGAACTCGCCGGTCAGGTTGCCGATTTCCACATGGAATGGCGTATTCACCACGATGTCGTTAGGGGACGTTGTGATGTTGGTGAATTTCACCTGCATTTCAGAGCGCACATACTCCACTTCCAGTGGATAAATGGCTTTCCACGCATCGCTATAAGATTCCAGCGCCAGTTTCAACATGCGGTTAATCACGCGCTGCTCGGTATGGGTAAACTCCCGGCCTTCAACTTTAGTTGGGAAACGTCCGTCGCCGCCAAACAGGTTGTCCACGGCGATAAACACAAGGCTTGGAGAGAACACGAACAAACCAGTGCCGCGCAGCGGTTTCAGATGCATCAAGTTGAGGTTGGTAGGCACGGGCAAGTTACGGGCAAACTCGTGGTACGGCTGAATGCGAATAGCCCCGACGGTAATGTCCGGGCTACGACGTAACAGGTTAAATAACCCCATACGGAATTGACGAGCAAAACGCTCGTTAATAATTTCCAGTGCCTGTAAGCGCTCGCGCACCACACGACGTTGGGTATTGGGGTCATAAGGACGAATGTCGGTTTCATTAACGACACTGGTCTTGGGTTCGTCAGAGTTGTCACTGTCGCCATTTAACAGTGCGTCAATTTCGGCCTGAGAAAGAATGCTGTCGCCCATGGGATTACCGCAAAATAAAGGCGGTATACAGCACGTCGCTGACTGCCTGTTGAGGTTGTCCGGCGACCAGAGGCGGTGCCAGCGTATTCTTTATCGCTTCAACCAGTTTCTGTTTACCTTCATCAGTCGCAAGGGCTGCACTATCCTGGCGGGAAAACAGCAGCAGTAGGCGGCTACGTACTTCTGGCAGGAATTCACTCAAACGTTGACGCGTGGCTTCATCTTTCAGGCGCAATGTGACACCGATATACAAGACGCGGTCAGCATCACCGAGGTTAACGGTGAAAGTGTCGAGTGCGTAAAATACCGGTGCTGGCGGTGGCTCTGGTGCCTTCGCCTGCGCGGCAGCAGGTTGCTGCTGCATACGCCAGTAGCTGTAACCTGCGGTAGCACACGCGGCAAGTGTAATCAGGACCAGTAACGGCATCCAGATGGAGCGCTTGCGGCCTTTTGGCAAAGCGTTGTCAGTCATAAAACGCATCTTTCCTGTATCGGTACTGCATATTGGTTAATTATCGCGTGTCGTCGGGCGTTCAAAGGCCCGAAAACAGGTGATATTTGTTGTTACCTCTGACGTTTAGCTTAGGGAACGTGGCTCAGGCGAAAATATCCACCGCGTTATTTCCCGACGCTAAACGTTGTACGCTGGCAGGAACAACCAGCGAATCAGCATCTCCCATTGACGGGAAAGTACCGCCCGAGCGTGATGCTTGTTGCTGTTGTTGGCCTGATTGCTGTTGCTGTTGCCCGGCAGAACTTTCGCTACTTATGCTGCTTTGCCCAAGCTGGATGCCACTTTCTGCCAGCGCAATACGCAAGTTTGGCAATGTCGCTTCAAGTGCTGCGCGAACGTGGCTGTGGGCAGAAACCATCTGCAACTGTGCCTGGTTGTCATCAAGCTTCATGCTGATTTGAATCTGCCCTAAATCTTCCGGATGCAGACGAAGCTCGGCACTTTGCTGGCCCTGACGAGTGAATAGGGTGATGTGCTGGCTGACAGCCTGCTGCCACTCCTGACTGCCCAGTTGGGCGCTAATTTGTGGGGCAACTGGCACAGCAATTTGCGCCGAGGCAGGTGTAGCTACCGTTGCGGTACTGAAAGTTGGCGTGGTGAGTGCGGAAGCCGTACTGGTGTTGTTCGCAGCGGCATCACGGTTGCTATTTTCAGTGCTACTTATGGTGAAAGTTTTTGCTTCAACCGGTGAGTCGGTTGTGGCTGGTGCATTTTTTGCCGCTGCGGTAGTGCTATCGAGTGCTACTGCGTTATCTGTCGCAATGGTGCTGTTGGTTCGTGCATTAACCGCCGGCGTATTTTTTATGCCACTACCGGAAAGCAAAGTATTCAGGCTAACCGCCGCGCTGCTTTCAGCATCTGGCTGAGGATTGAGTGCGTTGGCGACCGGTACTTGCTGCGGCAACATGGCAAACAGCGCGCTTAATGCCTGCATATCAGCATTACTGAGCGTATGCGTTTGCTCATGTTGTGCATCGACCTGGGCCGTTTTTTCATCGTTGCTGCTTTTCTTAACGTTAGAGAGCAGGGCAGACAAAGCCTGTGGGGTATCGAGGTTATTTAACAGCGCGGCAAGGGTGGTTTTTTCATCAGCGGCATCAACAGCAATAGCAGGTGCGTCTTTGCCCGCTGTTTTACCCAAAGCGGCTTCCAGAGAAACAGTTTTCCCATCTACCAGAGTAACCTCGCCTGGCAGCGCTTGACTCAACAGGCTCAGGAAATCCTCACTGAAGCCTTTATCGCCAGCAACGACACTACCCGGAGCAGACGTAGTACTTGCGACATCGGGGGAAGTTATAATCAGGGGCTGCATAATCATTCTGCTTTCCTCAGTGTTGCCCGCTGGGCGTATTCATCCATCAGTTTTTGATCGAGCTTGTTCTCAGCCAGCAGTACTTGCGCTGCTTTGCGCTGTTGTAACGTGCTCCATGCCTGCAATCTTTTCTGCTTCTCTTGCCATACATTCAGCGCCTGATTGACCTTTCCGTTCCACTGCATCAACTGTTGGCGATGTTGATCGATTGCTTTTTCAAGTGTTTGTATAAATTGCTGATAATTCTGCCAGCGGTTACTGGCAATGCCCTGACTCATGCTGTCGTTGAGGCTGGAGCTATATTCAAATTGATAGTTAATCAGCATGTTGAGCTGTTCTTCTGCCGCCTGGCAGCCGCGGCGCATTTCCCCTAAGCGTACTGCTGCGTCCTCGACCTCTTTTTCTGCCAGGTCGCGCAGGGTATCCAGTGCTGTGCTTTGGTTCATTGTTACCTCTCGTCAAGCTTGTGTCGGATAAAGCTGACGCTTATCCGACCTACGATGGGTTATCAAACCGTTGGAAAAATAATCTCCAGTGACTGGCAAGCTTCTTCCCAGCCGCTGCGCTCAAAAATCCCTTGTTGTAAAAAGGCTTCCAGTTGTGGCCACAGCAAAATTGCTTTATCGAGCTGCGGATCACTGCCTTTGGCATATGCACCAACGCTCACCAAATCGCGGTTGCGCTGGAAGCTGGATAACAGTTGTTTGAAATGGCGTACGCGTGCGTAGTGCTGATCGGTAATTAACGACGTCATGGCACGGCTGATAGACGCTTCAATATCGATTGCCGGGTAATGACCGCCTTCCGCCAGACGGCGCGATAAAACAATGTGGCCATCAAGAATGGCGCGCGCGGAATCGGCAATCGGATCTTGTTGATCGTCACCCTCGGTCAAAACGGTATAAAACGCGGTAATAGAGCCACCGCCAGAAATACCGTTACCCGCACGCTCAACCAGCGCAGGCAGCTTTGCGAACACCGAAGGTGGATAACCTTTGGTTGCTGGTGGCTCGCCAATCGCCAGTGCAATTTCACGCTGCGCCATCGCATAACGGGTGAGGGAGTCCATAATCAACAACACATGCTGGCCACGGTCGCGGAAATCTTCGGCGATACGCGTGGCATAAGCGGCACCCTGCATACGCAGCAGTGGCGAAACATCCGCAGGAGCAGCAATAACCACTGAGCGGGCGCGTCCTTCCGGGCCAAGAATGTTTTCAATAAAGTCTTTAACTTCACGCCCACGTTCGCCGATTAACCCCACGACAATCACATCGGCCTGGGTATAACGCGCCATCATGCCAAGCAGCACACTTTTACCCACGCCAGAACCGGCAAACAGACCCATACGCTGGCCGCGACCCACGGTTAGCAGCGCGTTGATAGGGCGCACGCCAACATCAAGCACGTGTTCGATAGGGGTTCGTTGTAAAGGGTTGAACGGGGCGGCCCCCAATGCACCAAGCGTGGTTGTTTCCGGTGCCGGAAGGCTGTCGAGTGGGCGACCACTGCCATCAAGAACACGGCCCAGAAGTGCCGGGCCGAGGGGCAGTTGTTTGCCACTATGCAGGCCACCTTCGCTGGTGGCGCGAGCATAAACACGCGCACCGGGCAGAATGCCTTCTACTTCCTCAAGCGGCATCAGGAACAGTCTTTGGCCGTTAAAACCGACGACCTCACACTCGATATCTCTGGAGTGCTGCTCGATGATGCAGGTCGCGCCAAGCGGTAATTGCAGGCCAGTGGCTTCCAGTACCAGACCGGTTGCGCGAGTCAAACGACCATAACGACGCACGGTCGGCAGTTGAGACATTTTTGCCTCAAAAGAATCGAGCGAGTTGAGCCAGCGAGTCAGACGCGCAGTCATCACAACACTCCAGGGGCTGCAAGTCGGCAGAGTTCTTGCCAACGCGTTGCAACACTGGCATCAAGGTCGCCTTCATCAGCGGAGACTTTGCAACCGCCCTGATGAAGACCTGGATCACCCCGTAAGCGCCAGCCATGTAGGCTGAGTGTGGCCCCCAGCATCTCTTCAACGCGGGTTAAATCGTCGGGGTGAACGCGCAACTGCGGTTTACCGCTAAACAGTGGCTCTTGCTGCAATAGCGACTGAATCTGCTTAATCAACGCATTGTTATCAATGCCTTTGGTTTCGCCGATAACCTGGCGAGCCGCTTCCAGTGCCATCTGCATCAAACGTGAAGCGATAACGCTGTCGAGCGCGTCAAGTGTGTACTGGAACTCGCTAACCAGTTGCTGCATTCGCGCATGTACAGGGGCTTGTTGCTGCTTAGCCTCAGCAAGACCTTGCTCCAGCCCTTGCTGAAAACCCGTTTTACGGCCTTCTTCCATGCCCATTTTTTGGCCTTCGGCATAGCCGAGTTGATGGCCTTGTTCATGAGCCTGCATCTGCATTTGAGCAAGTTGTTGCTGTAAATCAGGCACGCTTTCCTGAACCTGTTCAGGCTCATCGCCATCAGATTGCGACTGGAACATCGGCTCGAAGGCTTGCGAAGGTGGAGCCAGGTCGTCTGGTGTCCAGATTTTCCATGACAGCGAGTTAGACATAGGTATCCTCGCTGGTGCCAATCACCATCTCGCCGGTTTCTGCCAGGCGACGAACAATAAGCAGAATGGCTTTCTGTTCGTTTTCCACCTGCGAGAGACGTACCGGGCCACGGTTTGCGAGGTCGTCGCGCAGAATATCTGCCGCACGTTGCGACATGTTGCGCAGGAATTTCTCGCGCAGCGGTTGCTCGGCACCTTTGAGCGCGACAAGCAGCGATTCGGACTCTACTTCCTGCAACAGGCGCTGGATGCTGCGATCGTCCACTTCGACCAGGTTTTCGAAGAGGAACATTTCGTCGATGATTTTCTGTGCCAGCTCTCCGTCGAAGTCGCGTACAGCGGAGATAACCGCTTCTTCCTGCTGAGTTTTCATCAGGTTGATAATTTCTGCTGCCGTTCTCACGCCGCCCATTTTGCTGCGTTTAAGGTTCTGGCCATCGAGCAGGTTGTTAAGCACTTCGGTCAGCTCTGCCAGCGCCGCTGGTTGTACACCGCCGAAGGTAGCGATACGCAGCATCACATCGTGGCGTAGACGTTCGTCGAACAGCGCCAGAATATCGGCAGCCTGGGCACGTTTGAGGTGAACCAGAATCGTGGCGATGATCTGTGGGTGCTCGTCGCGGATAAGGTCGGCGGCACTCTGCGGTTCCATAAAGTTGAGCGTTTCCATGCCTGAGGTGGTTTCGCGCGTTTCCAGAATATCCTCCAGCAGGCTGGAAGCACGCTCTTCACCCAACGCTTTGATCAGCACAGAACGCAGGTAGTCGTTGGCGTTTATCGACAGCGCTGCGTATTGCTCAGCTTCTTGCTCGAACTCAGCTAACACTTCGGTTAGCTGTTTGTTAGAAATCTGGCGAATGCTGGCCATGGCCGAACTAAGATGCTGGACTTCACGCGGGCTAAGGTGTTTGAACACCTCCGCCGCACGGTCTTCACCAATGGTCATCAACAGAATGGCGCTCTTCTCTGTTCCGCTAATACTCATAGTTCGTTACTCATCCATTGGCGTATAACCAGCGCAACGACGCGCGGATCGTTATCAGACATCTCGCGAATACGTTGGCTCATGACCTCAGCACTGAGGCGCTGATTCGCTTTACGTTGCTGCTGCTGTTCGTCTTTCGTCAGACGCACAGAAACTGCATCCTCCTCTTCGGCACGCTGGCGCTGTGCTTCCACCTGTGTTTGTTGCACCTCAACCTTACGTTGAATAAGTGGGCGCACCAGTTTGCACCACAACAACCAGGCAACAATCAGAACGACCAACCAACGGCCTGCGGACATCAGCATTTCGAAGAAGGCTTGTTGCTTCCAGAACGGCAGCTCAAGGCTGGTTTCTTCTGTTGCACTAAATGGTGAGTTCACTACGTTGAGCGTATCGCCACGTGTGTCGGAATAGCCCATCGCTTCACGCGTCAGGTTCTCAATTTGCTTCATCTGCTCAGCGGTTAACGGCAACGGTTTGCCATCGGTTAGCTGGCGATAATTCACGACGACTGCGACAGACAGGCGCTGAATATCACCGGTGTTCAGTTTGGTATGCAAAATAGTGCGGTCAACTTCGTAGTTAGTCGTTTCGTCGCGCTGAGTATTGCTTGAGCCGGTTGGGGTAGAACCACCCATCGACGTCGTTTGATTTTGTTGAGGTGCATTTGCCGCATTGTTTTGTGGCGCAGTAGCAATAGGGGCATTGTTCGGCGGCGCCGGTTGGTTTGAAAGAGCACCCGGGACACCACCTGGGTTACGGCCATTAACCTGCTCACTTTGGTTTAGCTGGCGTGAACGCACGGCGGCCTGAGAAGGATCGCTGTTCGGGCGATATTGCTCTTCGGTTTTTTCTTTATTGGCAAAATCTATCTGGGCTGTGACCTGAGCATGGACATTCCCGCTACCCACGATAGGTGCAAGGATTGATTCGATACGGCGCTGGAAGCGGCTTTCAACATCCATCGCATATTTCAACTGGGCATCGTTTAAATCGCGGCCTGCGGTATTGGACTGCGTGAGCAGATGCCCACCTTGATCAACAAGCGTTACATTGCCTGGCGGCAGCCCTGCTACCGCGCTGGAAACCATATGGACCACCGCGCTGATTTGTCCTTCATCTAAAGCGCGGCCTGGTTCGAGGCTGAGCGTTACGGAAGCAGAAGGGGATTTTTGCTCGCGGACAAAAAGAGAGGGTTTTGGCATGGCAAGATGCACACGCGCATTTTTCACCGGGCCAAGTGTTTCGATCGTACGCGCCAGTTCACCTTCCAGCGCACGCTGGTAGTTTATTTGCTCGCTAAATTGGCTAATACCAAATTTTTCCTGGTCCAGCAGCTCAAACCCGACTGCGCCACCTTTAGGCAACCCTTGTTGGGCGAGGCGCAGACGCAGGTCATAGACTTTATCGGCTGGAACTTCAATGGCGCTACCGTTATCGGAGAAGCGGTAAGGCACATTCATTTGGGTGAGTTGCGTGACGATGGCACCACCGTCCTGATCTGCCAGGTTGCTGTAAAGCACTTTGTAATCAGGTGTTTTGGCCCACAGTACCAGCGCGATAATAACGGCGATCGCTGCCGCACCTGCGACCATCAGTGGGATTTTAGGATTCGCGCGAACGCGGGTCAGCCATTCCTGGGGTTTGTTTTGTGACGTTTGTGCCTGGCTCGCTGCGGTCATTGAGCACCTCGCAGCTGAACATAGACATCATTTTTACTATAAAGAGTGAACAAAACGAGCTCCCACAACAAAAGTTCCACGATAGATGGCACCGTCATTATTTTCTTTCTCAAAAGTTTCGATGGCTGAATTAGCTCTATTTATTGACGCTAATTACCGCCTTTGTCCTATTGACAAGGTGGTAATCTTGCCGCGTTAAAAATCACTGGGGCAGAAAAATGGCAATTCAGGGCATTGAAGGCGTTCTCACGCAGTTGCATGCGACCGCGCTGTCGGCGGGAAATCCGGTTCAAAATAACGAGCCTAAAGTAAGTTTTGCCGGTGAGTTGCAGGCAGCTCTTGGTCGAATCAGCGAAACACAAACCGCTGCGCGTAACCAGGCTGAAAAATTTGCTCTGGGAACACCTGGTGTTGCACTAAATGATGTGATGGTCGATCTGCAAAAATCGTCAGTTTCGTTACAGATGGGGATTCAGGTACGTAACAAGATGGTGTCGGCCTACCAGGAAGTAATGAACATGCAGGTGTAGTTGCTTGATCTATTTGATATATAAAATATAAAAACATAGTTCTATCACTAAAAAACGACAAGCGTGTGTCAATAAACCACGCTCTATGTAGAAGTGTTGCTGCGAAAAGTTTGTGGTTTTGTTAATTTTTATCTTTACTCACCCACGATAATCTTAATTTTTTTGTCATTAATTTCTTAAAAATTACTCAAATGTAATAAATAGCTTGCTGCTTCTTAGTTCCATTTACATAATCCGCAATAGTTTATAGGGGGTATAGTGGCAACTGTTTATTATTTTATGCTTCTGGCGTCAGGTTATACGAGTAATGTGTCATGGAACGTGACTCCCATGCCGAGCATGGAGGTGTGCGAACTCACCTTAAAAGAGGTGATGAAGGGAATTTCTGATAGAAGTTACGGTACTGTCCAGGCCCCATCTGCAGGAAAATGTATAGAAGTTCAGAAGTAACCAGGATTATTCCAAAGGCTGACACTTGTCGGCCTTTTCTATTTAACCTGCCATCAATTATTCGTTTTACTGGGTATTGCCCTGTTTAGTTAAACCGTTAACGTTTCAGACTTTTCTATAATAACCATTTTATTGCTGGAAATGACCGTGCTATTCGACGGGACACTTTTTAAAACCAGTGTGCCTACGCCAATAGTCACGTTGTCGCCAATTTCTATATCGTCGCCAATGATGCAGGAATGGGCGCCCATATTGACGTTGTTCCCCACTTTAAATTTGATGTCGACACCATTTTTATTGCTACCAAGGGTGCAAAACTGCCTGATGGTAAATCCTTCCCCAATCACACAACTTCTGTTGATAATCATGGAGTTGCCATGCCAGATTTTAAAACCTTTGCCAATTTTTAAATGGTAAGAGAGCTCAACCCCAAACAGACCTTCATTAATAACCCTGTTGAGTATCACAAACATCAGCGAAAGCGGGTAAAGCGCTTTTGTTTTGGCGTGAATAGTGGCCAATCGGAAAATTAAAATAATGAGTTTGGATTTGGCTGTGTTGATTTTTAAGTCATATTTTAATGTGGAAAAGAAATCACGCATGGCGATATTCCATTGAAGATTTATAAGAATAATCTTAATTCATAATCTGCAACTCGCCATTGAGTCTGGTAAAAGATTTGCTCTGGCGGGGGAGTACACCAGAGCGGCGAAGGCGAGAATAATCATAAAAAGTCGCTATGAGTTGAATAGGTTTCAATTGTGCGAGTGTTAACTTTTCAGTAACATCCGCTCTTTCGGAGATAGAAAATGTCTGTCGCGGATTCACTTCTTGCTTTCTCTATTGCTGCACTTCTCTTAACGCTGACTCCTGGTCTTGATACCGCACTCATCCTGCGGACGGCTACCGTCGAAGGCGGTAAAAAGGCTTTTCAGGCTGCACTAGGTATCGATACCGGTTGTTTTATCTGGGGCGCTATAGTTGCTTTTGGCCTGGGGGCGCTACTTGCCGCGTCTGAGCTGGCTTACGATATTCTCAAGTGGTGTGGCGCTGCGTATCTGTTCTGGCTGGGGATACAGCTCCTTCTCAGACCTCGCCAAACATTTGATACCAATCAGCGTGAAAGACCTTCCTCAAGTAATTGGTTTTTAAGAGGGATGCTCGGAAACGTATTAAACCCTAAGATCGGTATATTCTACGTTTCATTCTTGCCTCAATTTATACCTGCAGGGCATTCACCTATCATCTGGACATTCTTGTTGGTCTCTATTCATGTTGTTTTAGGCACGCTTTGGTCATTAACATTAATTATGGCAACGCGTTATGCCTCAGACCTGCTTAAGATCCCCGCTATCGTGAAATGGATGGACCGTGCCACTGGCGGCGTGTTTATGCTGTTTGCGACAAAACTGGCGTTGAGTAGCCGATAATCATCACGCGCTGTTTTTCGGTAAGTCGCTGAAACACTGGCGGGCCAAGTGCTTTAATGCGAAAATTATTTTTTCTCCGCAGTCGGGATAGATGATGAAGAAGATTGCATTATTGACAGTGTTGCTGGCGTTGAGCGGCTGTGTGCAGGTTGATAATTACCGCGAAGTGGTTAAAACCCCAGCGCCTGCAGGACTTGCTGGTTACTGGCAGTCGCAAGGCCCGCAAAGTGAGATGGTAAGCCCGGAAGCGATCGCGACTCTTGTGGTCACGCCGGAAGGGGATACGCTGGATTGCCGCCAGTGGCAGCGCGTGCTTGCTCTGCCGGGTAAACTGACAGTGCGTTCAGATGACTGGTATAACGTGACGAACAAACGCGATGTTTATAGCGTTGAGCGTGAAGGCGATACGCTGGAATATGCCGGTATGACGCTGAAACGTGTTGATCGTCCGACTCAAGAATGCGCTGATTATTTGCAGAAGAACCCGCTCGATAGCAAATTACCGTAAGTGATGATTCCCTCTCCTTGAAAGGAGAGGGAAGTTTAAGCCAATCTATAACACCTCTTCCAGTACCCACACGCTGACGCTTCCGCCATTGCAGGAAAAGGTCGCATTACCTTTTTCATCGGTGGTGACGGTTTCTTCACGGTTACCCAGATAGTCCCGCCAGTTTTTGCCGCCATAATTATCGCCAAGCGTGATGTTTTTCTCACCTTCATCGCCATTTGATAACACCACAACGCAGCCGGGATTTTCATCGGTGCCGCTGCGGCTAAAGGCAATGCAATTCGGGTGATCAAACCAGAGCGTTTGCACACCGTGGGCGAAGCGCTCACGGGCATGAATTAAATCATCGAGCTGCTCAATTATCGGCATGTCGATATGGTAAGTTTCGCCATCGCCACCCTCATCGTCATAACTTGCCCCAAATAAATCGGGATAAAACACACTTGGCACACCGTTTTCGCGCAGCAAAATCAGCGCATAAGCTAATGGTTTAAACCAGGGCTCAACAGGTGCTTCAAGTGATTGCAACGGTTGCGTATCGTGATTGGCAACGAGTGTTACCGCGTGGAAGGGGTCAGCTTCAACCAGCGTGCCGGTAAAAATCTGGCTCATGTCGTAATCACGACCTTGTTTTGACGCCTGGTGGAATTTCATTTGCAGCGGCGCATCAAACAGCATCGTTTTGCCATCAACCTGCGCGATATATTCCTGAAGTTTATCAACCTCATGTGACCAGTATTCAGCAACAATAAACAGCGGTTGTTCAGCCACTTCCTGAACATGCTCAATCCACTCTTTGTAGAACCAGGCCGGAATGTGTTTGACCGCATCGAGGCGGAAGCCGTTACAACCGGTTTCTTCCATGACCCAGCGCGCCCAGTATTTCAACTCTTCTGTGACGGCGTGATTGCGAAAGTCGATATTCTCGCCCATTAAATAGTCGAAATTACCCAACTCATCATCAACCTGGTCGTTCCAGCCTTCGCCGGTGTAATCGTTAACTATCTTGAAAATACCGTCTTCATTCGGGTTTTCGATGTGGTCAACGCCACTAAAGCATTTGTAATCCCAGATAAATTGCGAGTATTGACCGGCGCGGGCAGGGAAGGTGTAACGCGTCCAGGCTTCGCATTCGATAACTTCATCGTCTATCTCATTACGGTTTTCTTCGTTAACGCGATTAACACGAATCTGCTCTTTTTCATCAGCGCCCATTTTGTGGTTCACCACCACATCAAGCAGAACAGCAATATCGTTTTCTTTGAGCGCTTTTATTGCTGCCAGTAATTGCGCTTTATCGCCGTATTTGGTCGCCACCGATCCTTTTTGGTCAAATTCGCCGAGATCAAAAAGATCGTAACAGTCATAACCCACCGAGTAGCCGCCGGAACTGCCCTTATAAGCCGGAGGCAGCCAGACCATATTGACGCCGATATCATTGAGCGTTGCCGCGCGTTCGGCGACTTCTGCCCACAACTGACCCCCACCGGGGTAATACCAATGGAAAAATTGCAATAAGGTTGGGTTTTTCATCGAGTCCACGCTCCAGGAGTCATTTAGCTGACCTCTGGAGTATGGAAGATTTTTGAACTTATGAGGGAATGACTGAACGAATGAAAATTATTGTGGTGCATCAGGCACCAGTAACTGGCCTGATAACCTTCCATACGTGTGGTTAAGCGTTTGCTGGCGTGATGACTGGCCGATTAACGCACTAAGTTCGTCCAGGCGCTGCTGTAAAAGATTTTTAAGCGCCTGCTCGTTAGCCAGAATTTGCTCAAGATTTTGCTGCAACATATCCTGCACGCTTTTCGCCGTCCCCGGTGGAATCGGATTGGCATTGAGCGTTTCAATGCCTTGCAGGTACGCGACTTCTTGTTCCAGCAATAGATCCCACTCGCCACGCTGTGCCAGTTCCAGCAACGACTGGCTTAACAGCACAACGTTCTGCCAGCGGCTGATCAATTCTACATACGGCGACATTAGGCAGGCTCCCGCGCAGCATTCAGAGGTGAGATCTGTTTCCAGGCATCGGCAATATTGGTGAGCAGCCCTTCAACTTCTTCTATTACTTCAACATCATTTCGCAGATTGGCCAGCATCAGGCGGCGAATCATATAGTCATACAGAGACGATAAATTCGCTGCGATTTCGCCACCTTTTTCATTATCTAACCCTGCTTTCAAGCCGTTATCGATAATATTGATAGCCTTGCTTAGTGCTTCCCCTTTCGCGGCCAGCTCTCCTTGCTGCATAAACAAGCGAGCTCTGACCAGGGCGCTTAATGCTCCATCAAAAAGCAAAACAATCAATTGATGAGGACTCGCGCTCATGACGGCGCTTTCCACACCAATCTGAGCATATGCTTGTGTACCCCGCGCGCTGTACATAATTACCCCTTGTTATCAGGAACTACTGGATGAGAATTGTTGAGTCAGATACGTACTGGTGTTGTTCAGCTTGCTCATCATGGTATCGAGCTGCGTAAACTGAGCTTTGTATCGGGCGATGGTGTCGTCGATGCTGGAACTAACGGCAAGATACTGTTTGGTGAGGCTTTTTAGCGTGGCGTTGATACTGGTGGTGGCGCTGTCGATAATGCCATCGGTTGCCAGATAGTCTTTCACCAGATTGGCAGTAGTAGTAGTGATGCCAGTGGTTTTGCCGTCGCCGACGAGAAGATTTTGGGTGTCTACTGAGTTAGTTGTAAGAGCTTTGGTTAATTTATCATCATCGATCTTTAACTTGCCTGTAGTTGGGTCTTGAGCAATGCCGATTTGGGAAAGGGTACTGAATTTAGAGCCGGTATCGCCAGTTGTGAATTGACCACGAATACCCGTCTGAATGGTACGTACCACGCTGTCGCCAAGCAGTACACCGTTGCCCGTGCTTTGGTCTGCACCAGCTTCCACCGCGCTGTACTTGGTCAGAGAACTAAAGGTGTCCAGCATGGAGTTATAGGCATCAACCCACCCTTTGATGGCGGCGGTTGCTTTATCATTGCTTTTAGTGACGGTAACCGTTGCGTTAGTCACTTCTTTATTCAGCGTTAACGTGACACCTTCGGGAGTATCTTTAACGGTGTTACTACCGCTTTCTACTTCGATATTGTTGATGGTTAATAGGGCATTTTGAGGAGCAATAGTTTGAGTTAACTGGCCCGTTTTAGTCTTTGAATCATAACCCAGCAGATCGTTGAGTTCACTGTCGCCTGTGACGCTAATTGTCATGGCTTTATCTTCACCTGTTTCGGCTGAAGAGATAACTAACTGGAATTCACCACTTTTATTCTTAATGACGCTTGCAGAAACACCACCATCGGCGGCGTTAATTGCATCACGAATACCATTCAGTGACGTTTGATCATCGCTGAGTTTGATTTCCAGCGGCTCTTTACGGCCTGTCTGGTTAATGATTAGCGTGCGGTCGGTAGATGAAACAGTGCTCTGCTTGTCAGTTGCACTAGCAATTCCGCCAGTTGCCAGAGACTGTGCCTGCGCCAGTTGAGTCACACTGATGGTGTATTTACCTGCTGCGGCTCCCGCACCGGTGCTTACAACTAAATCTGTATTGCTGCTGGTGGCGGTGCTGCTTTTAAAAAGGGTAGCGTCATTAAGTGCGGTATTCGCAGTCTGGAATTTTTCGATCGCGCTTTTGAGTGTGCCATAGGCCGTCAATTTTGAGCTATAGCTGGACTGCTGAGCAGTAATCGGTGTTAATCGGCCTTTTTCTGCGACAGTAAGGTTATCTAACAGTGTATTCAACGGCAGATTGGAGCCGATGCCTAATGAAGAAACGCTAGCCATTAATTAATCCCTTTTTTTATTACTAACAATTATTCACGTTGATATCGGCACTTTAGCGGCAAAGTTTAATGATATTTGTCGGTATTTAATGGCGGGAATAATGAAGTCGTTGCGGGTTATTTCGGCGGCTAGAGAAAAAGTGAAATTATTCTAAAGTTCGAAATTAGTGTGCCGATACATGGGTAGACGGTGAGAAACCGTGGGCAACAGCCCAACCACAAAATGTGAATTGATAAGGATAAAATCATGGCACAAGTTATCAACACTAACAGCCTGTCGCTGTTGACCCAAAACAACCTGAACAAATCTCAGTCTTCTCTGGGCACTGCTATTGAGCGTCTGTCTTCTGGTCTGCGTATTAACAGCGCCAAAGACGATGCAGCGGGCCAGGCAATTGCTAACCGCTTTACTGCAAACATCAAAGGTCTGACTCAGGCTTCTCGTAACGCCAACGACGGTATTTCTATCGCTCAAACTACTGAAGGCGCACTGTCTGAAATCAACAACAACTTGCAGCGTGTGCGTGAGCTGTCTGTTCAGGCAACTAACGGCACTAACTCTACGTCTGACTTGGATTCCATCCAGAATGAAATCACCCAGCGTTTGAGCGAGATTGACCGTGTATCTGGTCAAACCCAGTTCAACGGTGTGAAAGTTCTGGCTGGCGACAGCTCTATGAAAATTCAGGTTGGTGCGAACGATGGCGAAACCATCACTATCGATCTGAAAGAAATTACTTCCAGCACTCTGGGCCTGAATGGCTTTAATGTGAATGGTAAAGGTGGTGTGGCTAATACCCTGGCTAAAACAACCGACTTGGCGGCAGCAGGCTTCCAAACTGCTGATGCTGGTAAAACATATACTGGTTCAGCTGGTTACGCTGCCGCTACATCAAGTGATGTGCTGGCTGGTATTTCTGGTGGTAAAGCAGTTACTGCTACCATTGATAATGGGCTTCAGTCAACACCAGCAAGCACTACTTATACCTATAACTCAACAAGTAAATCTTATGAGTTTACGGCAAATGGTTTGGATGCTGCGGATGTTGTTAGCTATCTGAATCCAAAGGCTGGAGATGTTACAAAAGCTACAGTAAGCATTGGAGGTAGTACACAAGATGTATTAATTGCCAAAGATGGTTCAATGACAGCAGCTGATGATAACGCAGCACTGTTTATCGACCCAACTGGTAACTTAACCAAAACAAAAGCTGCTGGTACTACTATTAGCGCCTCTCTGTCTGCACTCCAGACAAATGGTGCTGGTACTGCGGTTCCGGCTACAGTCGCAATTACTGGAACAAACACAACACTGACTTTGGCTGGTGGTACTGCAGGCAAAATTGATGTTGCTAACGCTCAACTTAGCCCGGAAACAATGACAAATGCTTTAAAAGGTAAAGCATTTACTACAACAGTTGGTACCGGCTATAACGTTGATACTAATGGCGTTGTCAAGGCTGGTACTACTGCTGGTGCAGGCGCAGCTATCTATAAAAATGATAAAAGCGAATTGGTTGACAGTAATGTAGCTACTTACTACGTTCAGGATGACGGTTCTATTACCAATGGTTCAGGTAAAGCAGCATACAAAGATGCCGATGGCAAAATTAGTGCTAATGCTCAAACCGCTTCGGATAAAACAGCGGATCCACTGAAAGCACTTGACGCAGCCTTGGCTAAAGTCGACGCACTGCGCTCAGACCTGGGTGCGGTACAGAACCGTTTCGACTCTACCATCACTAACCTGGGTAACACCCTGAACAACCTGACCTCTGCTCGTAGCCGTATCGAAGATGCTGACTACGCGACTGAAGTTTCCAACATGTCTCGTGCGCAGATCCTGCAGCAGGCGGGTACTTCTGTTCTGGCACAGGCAAACCAGGTTCCGCAGGGCGTTCTGTCTCTGCTGCGTTAATTCACGCAAACCTGACCCAAACCCCGCGCTTGCGGGGTTTTTTCTTTATGCTTGTTACCCATAACCCCCAAATAACCCCTCATTTCACCCACTATTCTTGCGATTAAAACCCCTCCAGAAACGGATAATCATGCCGATAACTCAACTAACGCAGGGCTGTTTATCGTGAATTCACTGTATACCGCTGAAGGTGTGATGGATAAACACTCGCTGTGGCAGCGTTATGTACCGCTGGTGCGTCACGAAGCATTGCGCCTGCAGGTACGCCTGCCCGCGAGTGTGGAGCTTGACGACCTGCTACAGGCGGGCGGCATCGGGTTGTTAAACGCAGTGGACCGTTATGATGCCCTGCAAGGAACGGCATTTACTACCTACGCGGTGCAGCGCATCCGTGGGGCGATGCTTGATGAGTTGCGCAGCCGTGATTGGGTGCCCCGCAGCGTCAGGCGTAATGCCCGCGGCGTTGCGCAGGCAATTGGTCAACTGGAGCAAGAGCTGGGCCGTAACGCCACCGAAACTGAAGTGGCCGACCGGTTGGATATCCCGCTCAACGAATACCGTCAGATGTTGCTCGACACCAATAACAGCCAACTCTTTTCTTACGATGAGTGGCGTGAAGAGCATGGCGATAGTATTGAACTGATTACTGAAGAGCATCAGCAGGCGAACCCGCTTCAACAACTGTTGGAAGGGAATTTGCGTGAGCGTGTGATGGGCGCAATTGAAGCGTTACCTGAACGTGAAAAGCTGGTGTTGACTCTTTACTACCAGGAAGAGCTGAATCTGAAAGAGATTGGCGCGGTGCTGGAAGTGGGGGAGTCGCGCGTGAGTCAGTTGCACAGCCAGGCGATTAAACGTTTACGCACGAAGCTCGGTAAGTTGTAAATGCCCGTCATACTTCAGGTTTCATCTTTGTTGGCAGCGTTCACGCGCCCGAATAACTTACTGATGTAAGCGTATCGGGACTTGTTCTCTTGCCGCGCGATGCGACTCGAATTAGTTGGGTATCTGGCGAGATAATCGGGATTACATAATGACGGTGCAGCAATTAAAAAAACGGCCATTAAGCCGTTATTTGAAAGACTTTAAACACACACAAACTCATTGTGCGCAGTGCGCAAAATTGCTCGACAGAATTACGCTTACGCGTAAGGGGGAAATTGTCAGCAAAACCGCCATCGCCCAACTTGATACTTTAATAGATGATAATGGCTGGCAGGCTGAACGCCTGTCATGGGCGGCTCTGTGCCGTTTTTGCGGTGATTTGTACTGCAAAGAGCAGCAGCACTATTTCGATATCATTGGCTTTAAAGAATACCTGTTCGAGCAAACGGAGATGAGCCACGGCACCATCCGCGAATATGTGGTGCGCCTGCGTCGTCTGGGGAATCATTTTGCTGAACAAAATATCCCTTCTCCCACTTCAGCTAACGCTTTCTTCGACGATTCCCTGGAAGAGTGGTTACCGCCAACCAGCACCAATAATTACCGTATTGCACTGCGCAAGTACGGGCAGTTCCAGACCCTGAACCAAACTACCCGTGCCCATTTCCAGGAAAATAAATCAACTTCTGATATTTACCCATAAGATCTCAGGATGCAGGAAGGCGGCAAGCGAGAGCAGCCAACACACCTGCAACTTGAAAGATTAGGGTATATATTAAAATGGCATAAGTTGTAACGTAGTGGTTTTGATTCATTATATTAAGTGGTTACACTACATCAAATTATCGACATTCGGGGTATCTATGAAACTAGCAATGGTGGGGCGTCAGGCGCTGATGGGCGTGCTGGCTGTGGCAATGGTAGCTGGCGCGAGTGTGCAGACGTTTGCGGCGGAAAACTTACTCAATAAAGTCAAAGAACGCGGCACGTTGCTGGTTGGTCTGGAAGGAACCTACCCTCCGTTTAGCTTCCAGGGTGATGATGGAAAACTGACCGGTTTTGAAGTTGAATTTGCAGAACAACTGGCACAGCACCTGGGCGTAAAAGCCGCGCTTAAGCCGACGAAATGGGACGGCATGCTGGCGTCACTGGACTCCAAACGCATCGATGTGGTGATTAATCAGGTCACAATTTCCGATGTGCGTAAGCAAAAATATGATTTCTCAACGCCATATACTGTTTCCGGTATTCAGGCGCTGGTGAAAAAAGGCAATGAAGGCAGCATTACCGGGCCTGATTCCCTGAAAGGCAAGAAAGTGGGTGTGGGCCTCGGGACAAACTACGAAGAGTGGTTGCGTGCCAATGTACAGGGCGTGGATATCCGCACTTATGATGATGACCCAACTAAATATCAGGATTTACGCGTAGGCCGTATTGATGCCATTCTGGTTGACCGCCTGGCGGCGCTGGATCTGGTGAAGAAAACTAAAGATACCCTGGCTGTAGCGGGTGCTCCATTCTCTCGTCAGGAAGCGGGCGTTGCGGTGCGTAAAGGCAATGAAGACCTGGTTGAAGCGATCAACAAAGGTATCGCTGAAATGCAGAAAGATGGCTCTCTGGCCAAGCTTTCTGAAAAATGGTTTGGTGCTGACGTTACTAAGTAAGTAACCCGATACCTGTAGGGCGGATTAGCGTAAGCGACATCCGCCTTTTTTATTTGTATTTGTCGGCATTTTGCCCGGCTGGTGCATAATGAATAAATCTGGATTTTATTCAAAGTGTAATGGAGTTGCTCATGTCACTGCACAATCTGACGCGCTTTCCGCGTCTGGAGTTTATCGGCGCCCCGACGCCACTCGAATATCTGCCGCGTTTTTCTGACTACCTTGGTCGTGAAATCTACATCAAACGTGACGATACAACACCCATGGCGATGGGGGGCAATAAGCTGCGTAAACTTGAGTTTCTGGCAGCCGATGCGCTACGTGAAGGGGCTGACGTTCTGGTCACCGCAGGGGCGATTCAGTCTAATCACGTTCGCCAAACTGCTGCGGTTGCTGCAAAACTTGGCCTTAAATGTGTCGCGTTGTTGGAAAACCCGATTGGCACGCAGGCAGAAAATTATCTCACCAATGGCAACCGTTTGATGCTCGACTTGTTTGATGTCGAAATCGAAATGTGTGATGCGCTGCATTCGCCTGATCAACAACTTGAAGAAGTTGCTGAGCGCCTTGAAGCACAAGGTTTTCGCCCGTATGTGATTCCGGTAGGGGGCTCTAATGCACTGGGGGCTCTGGGTTATGTGGAAAGTGCGCTGGAAATCGCCCAGCAGTGTGAAGGTGCTGTTAACGTCTCGTCTGTTGTTGTTGCGTCCGGTAGTGCCGGGACTCATGCAGGGCTTGCGGTAGGGCTTGAACAGCTTATGCCAGATGTCGACTTAATCGGTGTCACCGTTTCGCGTTCAATTGCTCAGCAGCTTCCAAAAGTGGAAGCTTTACAGCAGGCTGTGGCGCAATCGCTGAGTGTCAGCGCCAATAAGCCGATTACTCTGTGGGATGATTATTTTGCACCGGGTTATGGCAAGCCTAATGAAGAAGGGCTGGAAGCCATTAAGTTACTGGCGCGTCTTGAAGGGATTTTGCTTGACCCGGTTTACACCGGTAAAGCGATGGCTGGTTTGATTGATGGCGTGGCACAAAAGCGTTTTAAAGACGAAGGGCCGATAATCTTTATTCACACCGGTGGGGCGCCAGCACTGTTCGCTTACCATCCGCATGTTTAAAGAGATTATGTAGCGTGGGTTAGTGTAGCCATATCCGCAACCGTATAGCGCAAGAATAAAAAAGACAGACAGGGTGTAATTTAAGTATGCAAGAAAGTATTCAACTGGTGCTGGACTCGGCACCTTTTCTGCTCAAAGGGGCTGTCTTTACGCTGCAACTCAGCATCGGCGGCATGTTCTTTGGGTTGATTCTCGGTTTTTTACTGGCGCTGATGCGCTTATCACGATTTTGGCCGTTTTCACTGCTCTCGCGTTTCTATGTGTCGATTTTTCGTGGCACGCCGTTAATCGCACAGCTGTTTATGATCTATTACGGTCTGCCGCAGTTTGGCATTGAGCTTGATCCTATTCCGGCTGCAATGATTGGTTTGTCGTTGAATATGGCGGCATATGCATCGGAAACACTGCGTGCTGCAATTTCGTCGATTGATAAAGGGCAGTGGGAAGCGGCGGCAAGTATTGGTATGACGCCGTGGCAAACTTTGCGCCGGGCGATTTTACCGCAGGCCGCGCGTGTGGCATTACCTCCACTGAGCAATAGCTTTATCAGTCTGGTGAAAGACACCTCGCTTGCGGCAACGATTCAGGTTCCTGAGTTGTTTCGCCAGGCTCAGCTTATTACTTCTCGCACGCTTGAGGTGTTTACCATGTATCTCGCGGCTTCCTTGATTTACTGGGTGATGGCAACGGTGCTTTCTTCGTTGCAGAACTACTTTGAAAATCAACTTAATCGCCAGGACAGGGATCCAAAATGAGTGCCATCGACGTAAAACAACTGATCAAGAAGTTCCACGGGCAGACCGTGCTGCATGGCATCGATCTGGAAGTAAAAGCAGGGGAAGTGGTCGCCATTATTGGTCCAAGCGGCTCAGGCAAAACCACGCTATTACGTTGCATTAACTTGTTGGAACAGCCGGAGGCGGGAACCATCAGGGTTGGAGATATCTCCATTGATGCAGCGCTTTCGCTGAGTAAGCAAAAGAATAAAGTGCGTGAGCTGCGCCAACATGTTGGTTTTGTATTCCAAAGTTTCAACCTTTTCCCGCACCGTACGGTTATTGAAAATATCATTGAGGGGCCGGTGATTGTTAAAGGTGAGCCGAAGGAAGAGGCAATAGCACGCGCGCGTGAGCTGCTGGCGAAAGTGGGGTTGAGCGGTAAAGAAACCAGTTACCCGCGCCGTCTTTCAGGTGGCCAGCAGCAGCGTGTGGCGATAGCTCGCGCATTGGCCATGCGCCCGGAAGTCATTCTGTTTGATGAGCCAACCTCAGCACTCGATCCTGAGCTGGTGGGGGAAGTGTTGAGCACAATCCGCCAGTTAGCGCTGGAAAAACGCACCATGGTGATTGTGACTCATGAAATGAGCTTCGCCCGCGATGTTGCTGACCGTGCTATTTTCATGGACCAGGGGCGTATTGTGGAACAGGGGCCGGCTCGTGAATTGTTTGCTAATCCTAAACAGGCGCGTACCCAGCAATTTCTTGAGAAGTTTTTGACGCAATAGCTTGAACGGCTCCAATTGGGGCCGTTATTTATGGTGGATTAACCCTGTAATTAATAAGCGTTATAAATAAAAATATAACTATTGAGTATTGATTCTCAATATTCAGCTGTTGTGGCTGTTAAATCATATAAATAAAGATGACAAATGTGATAGCGTTAGGCATTACATTTGAAAATGAATTCAATGTCAGGAGTTTCGCCAGATATAATGGATGATCGTAACTTTTTTAACTGGCGTCTGGATGCGCTTAATATCTTCCAGTCTGTCACTCAGGCTGATGAAATAACGAAGATTCTGCATCAGCAAACTGAGCTGTTGGAGTTTGACTATTACTCGCTATGTATACGTCACCCGGTGCCATTTACCCGTCCTAAAACCTCTTTAAGATCGTCCTATCCGCAAAGCTGGCTCGATCACTATCATGCGGAGAACTACTTCACGATTGACCCTGTGCTTCGCCCGGAAAATTTCATGCGCGGCCATTTGCCGTGGAATGACGAGCTTTTTAGTGATACCCCACAGTTCTGGGATGCTGCAAGGGATCACGGCCTGCGCCGCGGCATTAGCCAGTGTGTCATGGCACCTAATCGGGCAATGGGTTTTTACTCTGTTTCACGTACTCAGGGAAAAGGGAAAATATTACCCAGCGATGAGCTTCAGTTGCGCCTGCAGTATTTAGGTGAATTGAGCCTGATGACGTTAACGCGTCTCAACGATCCATCTATGGATGCGCTGACATTAAAACTCAGCAAGCGTGAGCGGGAAATATTGCAGTGGACGGGTGAAGGAAAAACATCAGCTGAAATCGCTATTATTTTGTCGATATCAGAAAATACCGTCAATTTTCATCAGAAAAATATGCAGAAGAAATTTAATGCGCCAAATAAAACGCAAATTGCCTGTTATGCGGCAGCGATAGGAATAATTTGAAAGGAGAGTTAATTCGATGACTCTTCAACGAAACGGCTGGAGACATATTCCTCATCCAGCCGCCGTTTAACGATTACTGACGGTAAGCCTGTTTAATTTGCTTAACAGTATTACCAAAGACTTCTGCGTGCGCCGAGTCGTCCATCTGAGCAATTTGCTTTTCCATTTTGATGATAACCTTGCCTGCATCGGCTTGGCCCATGGCTTTCAGCATCTGAGTCAGCATAGCTTTCAGGCAGGTAACTTCAATAGCCAGTTCACTACTGTTGTCTGCGGTGGAAAAATCAGGAGTGCTCATTTGTGTTCCTCGGTCTTGGTTGGTACACCGTTGTTTTGTGTAACGGTTTCGTAAGGCGGCGGAGTATAGCACAATCGTAAACCATTTTATTAGTGCTTACGCTAAACATCCAGGTTGTTATCTGTACAATGCTGTTAAATTGTTTTGATTGTGTTTGTTTACGGTTAAATGTTGGGGTGTGTAAGCATTATTTAATACGTCTGATATTAATGAATTATCGTTTTTTTTAATGTGAAAGGCATTTTTATTATTTAAAGCCATAAATTAATCAAATTGCTTGTGCAGTTTCCACTGTACAATTAAATTTCCAAAAACAGTGGAAACTCTGAAAATCTGTTTTTGCATTTTAAAGTTACCGGAAAACCCGTTAATATAGCGTGATAATTTTTAGTAGCGTAATTCCTTTTCTGGAGAGTCCCCTTTGATCAACGTACTTCTTGTTGATGACCACGAACTGGTGCGCGCAGGGATACGACGCATTCTTGAAGATATCAAAGGGATCAAGATATCAGGTGAAGCAAATTGCGGTGAGGATGCCGTAAAATGGTGCCGTAGCCATCCGGTTGATGTTGTCCTGATGGATATGAACATGCCAGGCATTGGTGGCCTTGAAGCAACACGCAAAATCGCGCGATATTCAACGGATATCAAAGTGATTATGCTGACGATTCACACTGAAAATCCACTGCCGGCGAAAGTCATGCAGGCCGGTGCGGCGGGTTATTTAAGTAAAGGTGCAGCACCGCAGGATGTGGTTAATGCGATTCGCTCAGTAAACGCGGGTCAGCGTTACATCGCATCAGACATCGCCCAGCAGATGGCATTAAGCCAGATCGAACCGGAAAAAACGGACACACCGTTTGCCAGTTTGTCTGAGCGAGAATTACAGATTATGCTGATGATCACCAAAGGCCAGAAGGTCAATGAGATCTCTGAACAGCTTAGTCTAAGCCCGAAAACGGTCAATAGTTACCGTTACCGCATGTTTAGTAAACTGAATATCAGTGGCGATGTTGAGCTGACACACCTGGCCATTCGTCATGGTTTATTTAGTGCGGAGACGTTAATCAGTAGTGAGTGAAATCTTTGACCCACGAGCTTTTCTCAAGACAGTAACCAGCCAACCTGGCGTCTATCGGATGTATGACGCCAGTGAGACGGTTATTTACGTTGGTAAAGCCAAAGATCTGAAAAAACGCCTGTCGAGCTACTTCAGGAGCAATCTTGCCAGCTGTAAAACGGAAGCTCTGGTTGCACTAATCCAGCATATCGACGTGACGGTAACCCATACCGAGACAGAAGCGCTACTGCTTGAGCATAACTACATCAAGCTTTATCAGCCACGCTATAACGTGCTGCTGCGCGATGACAAATCCTATCCTTTCATTTTCCTTAGCGGTGATACACACCCGCGACTTGCTATGCATCGTGGGGCGAAACATGCGAAGGGGGAATATTTCGGGCCATTCCCGAACGGCTACGCAGTACGCGAAACGCTGGCGCTATTACAAAAAATCTTCCCGATTCGTCAGTGCGAAAACAATGTCTATCGCAATCGCTCTCGTCCTTGTTTGCAATATCAGATCGGGCGTTGTCTTGGCCCGTGTGTTGCAGGTTTGGTCAGTGAAGAGGATTACGCCCAGCAGGTGGAATATGTGCGCTTGTTCCTGTCAGGAAAAGACGATCAGGTTCTGAACCAGTTGATCGCCAGAATGGAAGAGGCGAGTAAAAACCTGGAGTTTGAAGCCGCTGCGCGAATCCGTGACCAGATTCAGGCAGTCCGCCGTGTGACTGAGAAACAGTTTGTCTCTAATACCGGTGATGATTTGGATGTGATCGGTGTGTCGTTTGATTCGGGTATGGCGTGTGTGCACGTGCTGTTTATCCGCCAGGGTAAAGTGTTGGGCAGCCGCAGTTACTTCCCGAAAGTACCAAATGGCACGGAACTGTCAGAAGTGGTGGAAACATTTGTTGGCCAGTTCTATTTGCAGGGCAGCCAGATGCGCACCTTACCTTCTGAGATTCTGCTCGATTTCAATTTGCCGGATAAAAATCTGTTGTCAGACTCTCTGACGGAGCTTGCTGGGCGGCGTATCAACGTGCAAACCAAACCGCGAGGGGATCGTGCACGTTACCTTAAACTCGCGCGGACCAATGCGGCCACCGCACTGGTGACACGTCTGGCGCAGCAGTCGACCATCCATCAGCGTCTGGCGGCATTAGCCAATGTGCTGGAATTGCCAGAAATTAAAAGAATGGAGTGTTTTGACATTAGTCACACCATGGGTGAGCAGACAGTGGCTTCCTGTGTGGTCTTTGATGCCAACGGCCCGTTACGTGCGGAATATCGCCGCTACAACATCGAAGGTATTACACCTGGCGATGATTATGCCGCGATGAATCAGGTACTGCGTCGTCGTTACGGTAAAACTATCGACGAAAGTAAAATCCCGGACGTTATCCTGATTGACGGTGGCAAAGGGCAGCTCGGCCAGGCAAAAACCGTCTTCGCAGAACTTGATGTTGAGTGGGATAAAAATCATCCCCTGTTGCTTGGCGTGGCAAAAGGCGTGGACCGCAAAGCCGGGCTTGAGACGTTGTTCTTCGAACCTGAAGGGGAAGGCTTCTCACTACCGCCAGATTCTCCTGCTTTGCATGTTATCCAGCATATCCGTGATGAATCGCACGACCATGCCATTTCCGGGCACCGTAAAAAACGGGCAAAAGTGAAAAATACCAGCGCCCTGGAGACAATCGAAGGCGTTGGGCCAAAGCGTCGCCAGATGTTGTTGAAATATATGGGGGGATTGCAACCATTAAAGAATGCATCCGTAGAAGAAATTGCAAAAGTGCCAGGTATCTCGCAAGCGTTGGCAGAAAAGATCTTCTACTCGTTGAAACATTAAGGGCTCTGTAGCAACATAGAGACAATTTCCACTTACGACAGACAGTTAACCAGCACTATGCAATTTAATATCCCGACATTGCTTACTCTGTTTCGTATCGTCCTTATCCCATTCTTTGTGCTGGCTTTTTATCTGCCGTTCAGTTGGGCACCTTTCCTGTGCGCGTTTATCTTCTGGTTTGCTGCAATTACTGACTGGTTTGATGGCTTTTTGGCGCGTCGCTGGAACCAAAGCACGCGTTTTGGAGCATTCCTTGATCCGGTAGCGGATAAAGTTATGGTCGTCGTTGCGCTGGTGCTGGTGGTGGAACATTATCACTCATGGTGGGTGACACTGCCTGCGGCCACAATGATTGCCCGTGAAATTATTATCTCTGCGTTGCGTGAATGGATGGCTGAAATTGGCAAGCGCAGCAGTGTTGCGGTCTCCTGGATTGGTAAGTCCAAAACCATGGCGCAAATGCTGGCGTTGATCGGTATGCTCTGGCGCCCAAATATGTGGGTTGAGTACGCGGGGATCGGTTTATTCTTCATCGCTGCGGTATTAACTTTCTGGTCAATGTTCCAGTACTTAAAAGCGGCAAGCAAAGATCTTCTCGATAGTTCAGGCAATTAATAACCGTATCAGACACAAGAGATGAGCTCCTGCCGGGCTCATCTCTTAAAAACACCAAACTCCCGCTAGTACCACATTCCGAAAATTACTCCGCCTATACCATAGCAAAATGAGTGACTCTTTTGTGCGGCTCTCCTCACCGAACTCTTAAGTGAGGGTTATATTTAACTTATCAATGCCATGTCTGATAATAGGGAAATTATGATTCGCTTATCCTCGCTTGCCTTTGTGCTTGCCACCGCTACCTGTAGCGTCCAGGCCGTTACCTATATGCTTCCACCTGAGGGGAGCCGTCTGGTTGGCTCGCCGATAACCGTAAGCGTTCCTGAAGGGAATACTGAGCCATTGGAGTATTATGCTGCGCTGTATGGGCAGGGGCTCAGCAATATGCTGGAAGCTAATCCAGGTGTCGATCCATTTCTGCCAAAAGCCGGTACCCAGTTAACTATTCCACAGCAAGTGATTTTGCCAGACACCATACGCCAGGGCATCGTGATTAACGTCGCCGAAATGCGGCTTTACTACTACCCGGATCAGAGCAATACGGTTGAGATCTTCCCCATTGGAATCGGACAGGCCGGGCGGGAAACCCCGCGTAACTGGGTGACGAGGGTTGAGCGTAAGCAGGAAGCTCCAGGCTGGACTCCCACACCTAATACTCGTCGTGAATACGCGAAAGAGGGGAAAACGCTGCCAGCATATGTACCGCCGGGTGAGGATAACCCGATGGGGCTGTATGCGATTTACATCGGCAAGCTTTACGCTATTCACGGCACTAACGCCAACTTTGGTATTGGCCTGCGCGTTAGCCAGGGTTGCATTCGCCTACGTAAAGACGACATTAAGTATTTGTTTGATAATGTGCCGGTGGGAACGCGTGTGCAGCTGATTGATCAGCCGGTGAAAGCAACGGTCGAACCGGACGGGAGGCATTGGCTAGAAGTGCATGAGCCGCTGTCCCGTAACCGTGCGGAGTTTGAGTCTGACAAGAAAGTCCCGCTACCAATGACATCGGCACTGCGCGATATGACGCAAGGTTCTGGCGTAGATGCAGGTATAGCGAGCGCCGCGTTGACGCGTCGTTCCGGGATGCCGGTGCCAATTAGCATTGAACCCGGAAAAGCAGGGCAGCTATAAAACACAAATTCTGAAAAGCAAAAAGCCCGCTTAGTTTCCTAAGCGGGCTTCTCAAATATGGCTCCTCTGACTGGACTCGAACCAGTGACATACGGATTAACAGTCCGCCGTTCTACCGACTGAACTACAGAGGAATCGGTTAACGGGGCGCATAGTAACTAGCGGCTACTGGGTTGTCAAAGGCTGTTTAGGTGAAATGTGTTTGATTGCTGGTTTAATCGGCAAAAAGAAGAAAAGAGCCGCAAAATACGGCTCTTAAGTAACACCTTTCACTTAAGCCAATGAATGAGGGGTAACACCGGGATCTGTTTCCGGGTGAAGTCAAACCCGGTGGTCACCCCGGATACCTCGCTCTTAAACTGATGGTGTTAGCCCTTTAAGGGCTTACATACGTTGCGTTCTGACTGGCGCAGTTGCCTCTATCAGCCATGGACGCGCAGTACTGGAAACGAGTGGCGACAATGTTTCCCGCACCAACTGGTGGTAATCATCAAGCCAGGCAATCTCTTGCTCACTTAACAATGGCAACTCCACCGCGCTTAAATCAATCGGGATGAGTGTCAGTGAAGAGAATTTGCAGAACCCCGGCATTGAAGCGACAACTTCAACCTGGTTTTCAATACGAATGCCGTGGCTACCTGCCAGGTAATAACCCGGTTCGATGGTTAGCACATTGCCCGGCAGCATTGGCCATGGATTCACTTTTTTCGCCATACGATGCGGGTTTTCATGAATCAGCATGTTGTGACCGACACCGTGACCCGTGCCGTGATCATAATCCAGGCCCAGTTCCCAAAGCGGGCGGCGTGCAAATGCGTCCAGTTGGTGGCCTTGTGTCCCTTGTGGGAATTGCAGCGAAATCAGCGACAGGAAACCTTTCAGAACCGCGGTGTAGTGCAAGCGGCGTTGAGCATCGAGTTGTCCAAAGTTCAGCGTGCGTGTGGCATCGGTTGTACCGTTGAAATACTGCCCACCAGAATCATTGAGATAAAATTCATGCCCGGTGATCGCAAAGTTGGTTTCCGGCGCGCTGTGATAATGACACATCGCCGCATTACCCGCTGCCGCGGAAATGGTACCAAAACTTTGCTCAATGAAGTTGTCGCATTCTTGACGGAACGCGAGCTGCTTTTCCTGCGCCTCAAGTTCAGTAATCGGGTTACCAGCGGCTTCACGTAGTGGGACTTCATGGCTAAGCCATGCAAGGAAATTAACCCAGGCGGCACCGTCCTGAATATGGCTTGAACGGTACCCTTCCAGTTCGATATCGTTCTTATTGGCTTTCATTAGTGTGATTGGATCTGGCTGCCATTCGATGTCACCACCGCCTTGTTCCACGGCAAAGCGCACGGCAACTGGCGTGTTATCGCCATCAAGCAAGAAGCGTTTGCCGGCCGCCAGTTGCTGGCAACGTGTGAGGAATGCATCCGGGCTATGGATGGCGATTGACTCCAGCACTGAACTATCGAGTTGTTGCAGTTTCGCCTCGTCAACAAACCACTCAACGGCACCGTCGTTTTTGACCAGCGCAAACGAAAGCGGCACCGGGCTTGTCGGGATATCTGAACCACGAACGTTAAGCAACCAGGCAATGTTGTCAGGCAAAGTGAGCGCGAGAAAATCTACACCTTTACGCGCCAACGCTTGTGCGACACGGGCGCATTTAGATGCGGTTGGTTCCCCGCTAATCTCATCAGGCATCTGGCGTATCAGTCCGTGAGGTATCGCCGGGCGCGTCGCCCAAATTTTATTGATCGGATCATCATCCATAGCCACCAGGTCGCAGCCACTGGTACGCAGGCTTTCATACTGGCTGTTGACCATCAGCAGAGGTTCAAACGCGATACGTTTACCAACTGACAAGTTTTCCTGAAGCCAGAGATGAATAGGTTCATCATGCAAATGGTGGATTTCAAACTCTTCAAGGTTTACCTGCTGGCGTGCCTGAACCTGATAGCGGCCATCAACGAACAGTAACGCCCGTTCAGCCAGAATCAGCGCCAGGCCCGCAGAGCCGTCAAAGCCACTGATAAACTCCAGTTTGTCGTCATAAGGCGCGCAATATTCACTCTGCCAGGCGTCAGTGCGCGGAACCAGCATGCCATCCAGTTCGCGCTCTTTAAGCAGGCTGCGTAAGGCAGCCAGGGGTGATGTGTGTTGCATTATTATTTTCTCTTAACGGAAAGGAGGTTCATTAAACGTGCGTAATTTGCGCGAGTGCAGGCGTTCGCCTTCAGCTCGCAAGAGATCAATCGCGCAGATACCAATCTGCAAGTGCTCCGAAATTGCCCCTTCATAAAAGCGGTTGGCCTGGCCGGGGAGTTTAATTTCACCGTGCAGCGGTTTATCGGAAACACATAACAACGTGCCATACGGCACGCGGAAGCGATAACCCTGTGCGGCAATGGTGGCGCTTTCCATATCAATAGCGACAGCGCGGCTGAGGTTGAACCGCAAGGCCGATGCGGAATAGCGTAACTCCCAGTTTCGATCGTCGGTAGTGACGACAGTCCCGGTACGCAAACGTTGTTTAACTTCTTCACCCGGCATGCCGCTCACCAGTTTAGTTGCGTCATAGAGCGCACGCTGCACTTCGGCAATGCTTGGGATTGGGATATCCGGCGGCAGCACTGCATCCAGAACGTGGTCATCACGCAGATATGCATGGGCCAAAACATAATCGCCAATCGACTGGCTTTCACGTAGCCCGCCGCAGTGGCCAATCATCAACCACGCCGCCGGGCGCAACACCGCCAGGTGGTCACAAATGGTTTTTGCGTTCGATGGCCCAACACCGATATTCACCAGCGTGATGCCGGTGCCGTTGGCATCGATCAAGTGCCAGGCTGGCATCTGGTGTTTTTTCCAGGCGAGATCGGAAATGGCTTCTTCCGGTGCCTGGCTGTCGGCTGTCAACCACACACCACCGGCGCAGGAAAGTGCGACATACGGGCTTTCTGGATCAAGGATCTGCTGGCAACCCCAGCGCACAAATTCATCCACATAACGGGTGTAGTTGGTGAACAACACAAAAGACTGAAAATGTTCAACCGGAGTGCCGGTGTAGTGGCGCAAACGCGCGAGCGAAAAATCGACGCGGCGGGCATCAAAATGCGAAAGCGGGTAGAACTCGGTAGGGTGGAATAATCCATCTGCTGTCTCATCGCCAATTTGTGCCAGTTCGGTTGTCGGGAAATGGCGAGGCAAACCGGCACTCATTGAGCGGTCCAGCGACAAACTGGAACCATCAATCACATAGGGATAGGGGATTTCATGCTGCGATAACCCCACTTCAATTTGTGCGCCGTAGTCGTCATAAAGCAGTGTGAGTTGTTCGGCGAGGTAATGGCGGAATAAAGCAGGGCGGGTGACGGTGGTGGTGTAACTGCCAGAATGGGTGAAGCGGGCATAGGCACGGGTTTTATTTGGGTGATGTACGGTGCCATCCCAACTGACGCGTAACTCCGGGTAGACAAATAAACCGGCGGCACGTTTTTCAATTTCAGGTAGTGCGCCGTTTTCAACATACTGGCCAATGGCTTCGCGCAGAGCATTGACCGAGGCATCGTACAGCTCCTCTAATTTATCGAGGGCCTGGTTCGGGGTAAGGGCAGTGTCGGCTGTCTGATGCGTCATTTTCTCTCCTTATCCTGCTGATTCTAAGCAGGGCTGCTTCGATAGTATGTCATCGACGGGAGAGAACGGAAGGGGGTGGTAAGGGCAGAAAAGCAAAAAGCCTGCTTAAATAAGCAGGCTTCTTAAATTTGGCTCCTCTGACTGGACTCGAACCAGTGACATACGGATTAACAGTCCGCCGTTCTACCGACTGAACTACAGAGGAATCGGTTAACGGGGCGCATATTAGCGATGCGTTTCGGGCTTGTCAAAGCCTGTTATCACGTTGCAGGTTTGTTTGCTGATAAAACAATCAAACCGAGCTATATATGCATGCAGACATATCTTTACAGCACATCAGTTGCCAAACGATAACGACTGGTTAAGATATACGGTTCATATAATGCGAGGGATTCATGTTTAAACGGAAGCATTTTGCAAAGTGGTTTATATTACTGGCATGTCTGGTGGTGTTAGTTTGCACCGCGCAGCGCATGGCGGGATTGCACGCTTTGCAAATGAAAGCTGCCCAAAGCGTCATGCTCTCGCAAAGCAGTAATTCTGAAATTGAAGATAGTGCATCGGTTACACCCTGCGAATTGAGTGCAAAGTCATTGCTTGCCGCACCGCCAGTGTTGTTTGAAGCTGCATTTTTTGTTTTCAGTCTTCTTCTGGTGCTCATTGCGCCATTACAAGCTGAACGATCATCTGTTTCTCCCGCCAGGGCATTTAGTTCGCCCACCCTCAGAGTTCATCTTCGATTTTGCGTTTTCCGTGAATGAAACACCGGCTGTTTAACACAGTTCGATAATTCATTTACGGAGAAAAAATATGTTGAGTCTTTTTAGGCGAGCGTTGCTCTGCCTGCTACTGCTATGGCTGCCATTCTCGTGGGCTGCACAACCCGGCTGGCTTCAATCTACCGATAATCATCATGCCAGCGTTCGGATGCGTGCAGATACCTCACCGCCAGGTGAAACCCGTATCCTGCTGGATGTGAAACTGGAAGAAGGGTGGAAAACCTATTGGCGTTCACCGGGCGACGGTGGTGTTGCGCCGACTATTGCCTGGAGCGAACCCGTGAAATCGGCTCAGTGGTTCTGGCCGACGCCGCAACGTTTTGATGTGGCGGGGATCACCACTCAGGGTTACCACAATGCGGTAAGTATTCCATTGGTGCTCGATGATGCATTTACAGGGAAAATCGCAGGCGTACTTACGCTCTCGACCTGCAAAGATGTCTGCCTGCTGACAGATTTTCCCTTTGAAATCACACCTGAGAATGGCAATGCCGCTTTTGCCCACGATTATGCGCAAGCGATGGGTAAAGTGCCGCTTCATAACGGGCTGACCGATAGCCTGAAAGCTGGTTATCACAGCGCTGAATTGGTTGTGCAAGCCACACGTTCCGCAGGTTGGCAGAAACCCGAGCTGTTTTTTGATATGCCAGAGGACGCCAGTTTCGGTAAACCAAAATACCGTGTCGAAGGTGAAACGTTATGGGCAACCGTACCGGTTAGTGATGGTTGGGACGGTGCCGGACCTGACCTGCGTGGGCGCAATCTTTCATTGGTTATCGCCGATAACGGCATTGCTCAACAAAGCAATATCACGATAGCTGAAACGCCGGTTGTGCCTGAAGTCGGGGGAGACTTTGTACTCTGGCAAGTGTTACTGCTGGCTGTGGTAGGTGGGTTCATTCTTAACCTGATGCCATGTGTGTTGCCCGTTTTGGGGATGAAACTCGGTTCTGTATTACTGGCTGAAAAACAAGAAAAACGCGTTATACGCCAACAATTTCTTGCCTCATTTGCCGGTATTCTCGTTTCGTTTATGGCGCTGGCGCTGTTAATGACGGTACTGCGTCTGACAAACCAGGCGGTGGGATGGGGGATTCAGTTCCAGAGTGCCTGGTTTATTGGCTTTATGGCCGTCGTGATGTTGGTGTTCAGTGCCAACCTGTTTGGGCTATTTGAATTCCGGCTTTCGTCGAAAGCGACAACCAGGATTGCCACGCAAGGAGGCAATGGCATAAGTGGGCATTTCTGGCAGGGTGCGCTGGCGACACTGCTGGCAACACCTTGTAGCGCTCCATTCCTCGGCACCGCCGTTGCCGTGGCACTTGGTGCATCCTTGCCAACCTTATGGGGTATTTTCCTTGCCCTTGGCGTAGGCATGAGTTTGCCGTGGCTGCTGATTGCCATGCGCCCTTCATTGGCATTACGACTGCCGAAACCTGGGCGCTGGATGGTGTGGTTACGCCGCATACTGGCAGTGATGATGCTGGGCTCAGCTTTATGGCTGGTTAGTCTGTTACCGGTGCATTTTGGGTCAACAGTGAGTACTCCCGTTAAAGAAAATATCGTCTGGCAGCCGCTAAGTGAGCCGGCAATTCAGAATGCATTGGCGCAAAACAAGCGTGTGTTTATTGATGTAACTGCCGACTGGTGTATCACCTGCAAAATTAACAAATTAAACGTTCTTTCTCGTGAGGATGTGCAGTCTGTGTTGCAAGAGCCTGATGTCATTGCATTACGCGGAGACTGGACACTCCCTTCAAAAGAGATAACAGCATTCCTAAAACAGCGTGGGCAAGTTGGTGTGCCATTCAATCAAGTCTATGGGCCAGGCATCCGCGAAGGAAAAGCCCTGCCAACACTATTGACACGAGATGCAGTACAAAACGCGCTAAATGATGCGAAAGGAGATAAAAAATGAAAATAATCATCACGCTTGTACTGTTGCTGGCGACCACTTTTGGTGCCACTGCTGAGACACAACCTAATAATGAAGAACAAATACAACAGATGATCTATCAAGCGTTGTATCACGATCCTGCCAGCCCGCGGATTGGTGCAACTTCACCGAAACTAACCATCATTTCATTCACCGACTACAACTGCCCGTACTGTAAAAAGTTCGACCCTATGCTTGAGAAGATTGTGGAAAAGTATCCCGATGTTGCAGTGGTATTCAAGCTGCTGCCATTTCGTGGGGAATCCTCATCGCTTGCAGCGCGTGTCGCCTTAACGACCTGGCGCGAACATCCACAGCAGTTTCTGGCATTGCACCATAGTTTGATGGCAAAACAGGGCAATCACACCGCAACCACTATTGATGCTGCGTTCGTCAAAAGTGGGGCGACAGTGGTTACGCCAGATGAATTAAGTCGGGAGACACTGAATCTGAACCTACAACTGGCTCGGGTCGTCGGTGTGGAAGGCACACCGGCAACATTGGTTGGCGATACCTTACTGGCAGGGGCAGTGCCATGGGAGTCTCTGGAAACGCTGGTGATAGAAAAGCGGGCACAGGCCAATGAAAAGTAAATTAAAGCGCTGGGGACGAGAAGCGTTGGTGATGGTGGTTGTGCTCATCACCATTATCTTTCTGATGGACTGGTGGCGAGCGCCAAAAATGCCCACGACTTTCGATAGCACACCACTTCATACGCTTGATGGCCAGGCAGTATCGTTGAGCGCATTGAGTGAAGATCGCCCATTATTGCTCTATTTCTGGGCCAGTTGGTGCGGTGTTTGTCGCTACACCACACCTTCTGTTGCGCAGCTGGTGGGTGAGGGAGAAAACGTGATGACAATTGCCCTACGCTCCGGCGAACCACAGGATGTAACGCGTTGGTTAGCCCAGAAAAAAATTCATCTTCCGGTGGTTAATGATGCCTCAGGTGAGTTATCTCGCCACTGGAAGATTGGCGTCACCCCTACGTTGGTTGTGCTTTATAAAGGAGAGGTTGTCTCATCAACGACCGGTTGGACCAGCCTTTCAGGAATGAAATTACGTCTTTGGTGGGCAAGTTTGTAATTAGGTAATTTGGCGCACCGCAATGGTGCGCCTGTACCTCTAATGGGGCATAAGCGAACCACTGTTTCAAACTCATTTTTCCTCGTTTTAAATCACTTTCGCTTATTATCCAGCTTGTTAGCGTATCTGGTCGGATGTTTCTCAAAAGTGGCAAGCATATTGCAATTCTTAGAAAGACATCACTGCCGAGACTGGCGTTGGCATTCCGTGTAGGGGGCAAAATGAATTTAAGACGACTGAAGTACTTCGTGAAAATCGTCGATATTGGTAGCCTGACTCAGGCCGCAGAAGTGCTGCATATTGCGCAGCCAGCGCTGAGCCAACAAGTTGCTACCCTTGAAGGTGAAATGGATCAGCAGCTGTTAATTCGTACCAAACGCGGCGTAACGCCAACAGAAGCAGGAAAAATTCTCTATACCCATGCGAGAACTATTTTGCGCCAATGTGAACAGGCTCAATTAGCGGTTTGCAATGTGGGTCAAACTTTAGGTGGTCAGGTTTCTATTGGCCTGGCCCCAGGCACCGCAGCTTCTTCAATCACCATGCCTTTATTACAGGCAGTACGTGCGGAATTACCCGACGTGCTGGTCTATCTGCATGAGAACAGTAGTTCTGTCCTGAATGACAAGCTGTTAAGCGGCCAGCTTGACATGGCGGTCTTGTATGACCGTTCTCCAACGGCGGGCATCATTAGCCAACCGTTATTGAAAGAGGAGTTGTTTCTTGTCGGCACCCGCGACTGTCCAGGTCAGACAGTCGATCTCTGCGCGGTGGCCGAAATGAACCTATTCCTGCCGCGAGACTATAGCGCCGTGCGTAAACGCGTGGATGAAGCTTTTTCATTGCGCCGCTTAACGGCAAAAATCACGGGTGAAATTGATTCAATCTCGACGCTGACGGCTGCTATTGCCAGCGGTATGGGGGTGACAGTGTTGCCCGAATCAGCGGCACGTTCACTTGTGAGTTCGGCAAACGGCTGGATGGCACGTATCACTAGCCCATCACTGAATTTACCACTCTCGGTTAATTTATCGGCTCGTGCCGCACTGACTCCGCAGGCGCAGGCAGTTAAAGACATTTTGATGTCACTGGTGGTTCGTCCTGCACAGGAAAATCGTGAACTGCTACTGGTAGGGTGATTCGGCTTATTGCTAAATCGAATAAGTTGCTGGTTTTTATTATTTGTTATCTCGGGGTTGCCACTTTAACAATAGTGTAAAGAACGGTTATGCCCCGGGGGCAATGTGAACTTCCAGCAACTCAAAATCATCCGCGAGGCGGCCCGGCGGGACTACAACCTGACCGAAGTCGCCAACATGCTTTTCACTTCGCAATCGGGCGTAAGCCGCCATATTCGTGAACTGGAAGAAGAACTCGGTATCGAGATTTTCATCCGTCGCGGTAAACGTTTATTGGGCATGACAGAGCCGGGTAAAGCCCTGCTGGTAATTGCTGAACGTATTCTTAATGAAGCCAGTAATGTGCGTCGTCTGGCAGATGTATTTACCAACGACACCAGCGGTGTGCTCACCATAGCCACCACACATACTCAGGCACGTTACAGCTTGCCATCGGTAATCAAATCGTTCCGCTCGTTATTCCCTGAAGTACGCCTTGAGTTAAATCAGGGGACGCCGCAAGAAATCGAGATGTTGCTGCATAACGGTACGGCAGATATTGGTATTGCCAGTGAGCGCTTGAGTACCGATCCCTTAGTCGTCGCTTATCCATGGTTTCGCTGGTCTCACACTTTATTGGTGCCGCGCGGCCATCCACTGATCCATGCAAATCCTCTTACGCTTGATGATATAAGCCATTGGCCGATTATTACTTATCGTCAGGGCATTACCGGGCGTGCGCGTATTGATGAAGCGTTCTCACGCCGTGGGCTGACTCCTGATATCGTACTGAGCGCGCAAGACTCGGACGTTGTGAAAACTTATGTGGAGTTAGGGCTGGGTATCGGTCTGGTGGCATTTCAAGCAAGCAGCGAGGAGGGGGAGCTAATCAGACTCGATACTCGTCATCTTTTTGACACTAACACCGTATGGCTTGGATTGAAGCGAGGTCAGCTACAACGGAATTATGTCTGGCGTTTTATCGAGCTGTGTAATCCGGAACTTTCGGTTGCGGATATCAAAAGGCTGGCGCTTGAGGCAGAAGAAACGGTATTGGATTATCAAATCTGATTCCCGTTTTCTGGTTAATGCATCAATATTTAACCGCAGAAGGGGGTTATTTGCTCGAACCGTGATCGGTGCGGTGCAAAATTCAGCAAACGGAGCGTGGTGACGGAAAATTTCATTGACTCATCGCGTCAGGTAAGTAGAATGCAACGCATCGAACGGCAGCACAGCTTGCCAGAAGATAGTAAAATCAAGTGATTAGCTTTAAGGTTAATTAATAAGATTTTGCGGGAATAGCTCAGTTGGTAGAGCACGACCTTGCCAAGGTCGGGGTCGCGAGTTCGAGTCTCGTTTCCCGCTCCAAATTTATGTAACAGAAATTCTGTTACAGCCTGCAAAGGTGAAAGGTTTTGGCGCGTTAGCAAAGCGGTTATGTAGCGGATTGCAAATCCGTCTAGTCCGGTTCGACTCCGGAACGCGCCTCCACTTTCTTCCCGAGCCCGGGTGGTGAAATCGGTAGACACAAGGGATTTAAAATCCCTCGGCGTACGCGCTGTGCGGGTTCAAGTCCCGCCCCGGGCACCATGGGAAACATCAGAATAATCAAAGCAATAAGCAGTGTCGTGAAACCACCTCCGGGTGGTTAATGAGATGGTCCCCACCACCCTGTGAGCGGTACGCTGGCAGGGTGTTTTTCTTTCTGGAGAAGGCCATCATGCAAAACGTTACGCTTATTGGTATCGATCTCGGCAAACATTCCTTCCACGTTCACTGCCAGGATAAATCAGGCAAAGCATTACTGCGAAAAAAATTTACCCGCACCAAACTTATTGAATTTCTGGCTGGGTGTACATCCGCTACCGTTGTGATGGAAGCCTGCGCCGGCGCCCATTTTATGGCTCGCCGGATCGCTGATTTAGGCCATGAAGCAAAATTGATTTCTCCGCAGTTCGTTCGCCCTTTTGTTAAGAGCAACAAGAACGATTTTGTCGATGCAGAAGCCATATGCGAGGCGGCATCCCGTCCCTCCATGCGATTTGTGCAACCACGAACCGAAGCTCAACAGGCCATGCGGGCACTTCACAGGGTCAGGGAATCGCTGGTCAGAGATAAAGTCAAAACGACTAATCAGATGCATGCTTTTTTGCTGGAATTTGGCATCAGTATGCCGATCGGAGCCGCAGTGATAAAACGGCTCTCAACAGTCCTTGCAGATAACGAACTTCCTCCCTATCTGGCACAGCTGCTGATGCGCTTACATGCTCATTATCTTTATCTTGTCGAACAGATCACGGAGCTTGAAACAGCGCTGGAACAAGAGCTGAGTCGTGATGAAACAGGACAACGTCTTCAGACAATACCCGGTGTTGGGCCGATAACTGCCAGCGTTTTATCATCGCAACTGGGCGACGGTAAACAATATGGCTGTAGCCGGGATTTTGCGGCCTCAACCGGCCTGGTACCACGGCAGTACAGCACGGGCGGCAAAAATACGCTTTTAGGGATAAGTAAACGGGGAGACAAAAATCTGCGACGGTTACTTGTCCAGTGCGCCAGAGTCTTTATCCAGAAAATTGATTATCAGTCAGGCAAGCTGGCTGACTGGGTCAGGGCACAACTGGCAAGAAAACACTCCTGCGTAGTGTGTTGTGCTCTGGCCAACAAGCTGGCCCGGATAGCATGGGCAATCACAACCCGGCAGACCGTGTTCGAAAGGTAACGATGACGCCAGTCTGACTGGCAGGTTAATCGTTAATTAAGCAGTTCCCAATCTGGTTTTGCGAAGACTGATTATTGATGACATGAACGGCCTATCGGCCTGATGAAAACCTAACATAAAAAATGGCTCTCTGAAGCCGCGTGGCTTTTTAGGCTTATCAGGTGCGGAACTCATCAAGGCGCGGGCATCGATGCCCATAGTGACGCCGGATAGATTTAGGCAAGCCACCATAAGTCAAAAATCAGTGTTGCAAAAACGGTGGGGACCATAGATTTTTTATGCCTGCCGTTTCGGTTGCAAGGAAATACTTATCAATTCAATACAATTTGCCCATTAGAACCTTTTAATAAGATTCGGTATCTTTCTCCCATCGCAAAACGGAGGAAGTACAGATGTCTTTAATTAATACAAAAATCAAACCATTCAAAAACAGCGCTTTTAAAAACGGTGAATTCATTGAAGTTACCGAGAAGGATGTAGAAGGCCGCTGGAGCGTTTTCTTCTTCTATCCAGCTGACTTTACTTTTGTTTGCCCAACCGAACTGGGCGATGTGGCTGACCACTACGAAGAATTCCAGAAACTGGGCGTGGATATCTACTCTGTTTCCACAGATACCCATTTCACTCACAAAGCGTGGCACAGCAGCTCTGACACCATCGCAAAAATCAAATATGCAATGATCGGCGACCCGACTGGCGCACTGACTCGTAACTTCGAGAACATGCGTGAAGACGAAGGCCTGGCAGACCGCGGTACCTTTATCGTTGACCCACAGGGCATCATCCAGGCTATCGAAGTGACTGCTGAAGGTATCGGCCGTGACGCTTCTGACCTGCTGCGTAAAGTGAAAGCCGCTCAGTATGTTGCTTCTCACCCAGGTGAAGTTTGCCCGGCTAAATGGAAAGAAGGCGATGCGACTCTGGCTCCGTCTTTAGACCTGGTCGGTAAGATCTAAGCAGTTTGTTTGCAGGGCGGTTCTTCCGCCCTTTTGTCAGAAGGTGGATGGCGCTTCGCTTATCCACCCTACTTTTTACATTTTTGCCTTCAGGGAGAGACTCGTGCTCGACAACAACATGAAAACCCAGCTCAAAGCTTACCTTGAGAGATTAACCAAACCTGTTGAGTTGATTGCCACGCTGGACGACAGTGCAAAATCAACCGAGATAAAGGAACTGCTGGCAGAGATCGCGGAGTTATCTGACAAAGTTACTTTGAGCATTGATAACGACTTACCGGTGCGCAAACCGTCGTTTTTGATTACAAATCCAGGTTCCGATAAAGGCCCGCGTTTTGCTGGTTCCCCACTCGGCCACGAATTTACTTCTCTGGTACTGGCACTGTTGCAGACCGGGGGACATCCGTCGAAAGAGTCGCAAGATTTGCTTGAGCAGATCCGCGAGATCGACGGCGATTTCCATTTTGAAACCTATTACTCGCTCTCCTGCCACAACTGCCCGGATGTGGTACAGGCGCTGAACCTGATGGCGGTACTGAATCCGCGCATCAGCCACACCGCGATTGACGGTGGCGTTTACCAGAATGAGATTCAGGAACGCAACGTTATGGGCGTGCCTGCGGTATTCCTCAACGGCAAACAGTTCGGTCAGGGGCGTATGACGCTTGCTGAAATCGTCGGTAAAATTGATACCGGCGCAGAAAAACGCGCGGCAGAAGCACTGAACAAACGTGAAGCTTACGATGTGCTGATTGTCGGCAGCGGCCCAGCGGGTGCGGCGGCGGCAGTTTATTCCGCACGTAAAGGCATTCGTACCGGTTTGATGGGCGAGCGTTTTGGCGGCCAGGTATTAGATACCGTTGATATCGAAAACTACATTTCCGTGCCGAAAACTGAAGGCCAAAAACTGGCGGGCGCTCTGAAAGCCCACGTAGATGACTACGACGTGGATGTTATTGACACACAAAGTGCCAGCAAGTTGATTCCGGCTAAGACCGAAGGCGGCCTGCATCAGATTCAAACCGTTTCAGGCGCAACACTTAGCGCACGCAGCATCATCATTGCGACCGGTGCGAAATGGCGCAACATGAATGTGCCGGGCGAAGAACAATATCGCACCAAAGGCGTGACCTACTGCCCACACTGCGACGGCCCGCTGTTTAAAGGCAAACGCGTGGCGGTGATTGGCGGTGGTAACTCAGGTGTCGAAGCAGCAATTGACCTGGCGGGTATCGTAGAACACGTGACTTTGCTGGAGTTTGCTCCAGAAATGAAAGCCGACCAGGTATTGCAGAACAAAGTTCGCAGCCTGAAAAACGTCGACATTATTCTTAATGCTCAAACGCTGGAAGTAAAAGGCGACGGCACGAAAGTGACCGGTTTGCAGTATAAAGATCTTGTCACTGAAAGCGTACATGAGATTGAACTGGCAGGTATTTTCGTGCAAATCGGTTTGTTGCCAAATACCGACTGGCTGGAAGGCAGTGTTGAACGCAACCGCATGGGTGAAATTATTATTGATGCGAAGTGCGAAACCACAGTGAAAGGCGTATTTGCCGCAGGCGACTGCACAACGGTGCCGTACAAACAAATCATCATTGCGACGGGCGAAGGCGCAAAAGCTTCTCTGAGTGCGTTTGATTATTTGATTCGTAATTCGTAATAGAACCAACCATAAAAATGGCCCATCGCTGCTTGATGGGCCATTTTTAATACTCTTTTGGCAAATGCTTAATACCGATCAGTTTCCCGCGCTTAATCTCAATGTAATCACCTCGACGTAATTCCCCGAGAATTGCCATAATCGTGCTACGCGCTAATTGCGTACGTTCCTGAATAAAATCTGCCGCATTAATATCACGGCGTATATCTGCAGGTTGCAAATTCAGTTCGAGCAATTTACTGCGAATCATCACGTACGCCGGAACCCCTACCAGATGTTCATCACGTAAAGAGTACATCTGTAAAAACCAGGCAAGAAGAACAGAAACGGGCTCCCATAATTGCTGTCGGGTGAAGAGTTCAAATGCAAGTTCAGCCGGGATAACCCGCGCCTTACATGGCTCTTCTACTTTCAAAAACCAGCCGCCACGAGGCCGCAAACATTCAGCAATTCCATAAATAATCTTGCCCCTAACAGATGAAAGCACTAGGCCATCATTTGCACGAACAGCCGTAAAACGCCCCTCGGTGAACAGATACAGGAATTTCTCGTGCTGCTGAACTGCGTGAATTTCATCGTTTTCCTGGAAAGAGCGAACCGTCCCAAGCGTGGAAAGCGCTTCCTGGAGAGCATCTATCTCAGCGACTGGTCTGCATGGATAAAGAGTCGACAGCCCTGATTCACTGTTTTGATCATTTACGGTGGTCATGAATTAATCCTTTTTATTCCTCGCACCACAATCATAGTTGATAAAAAAAGCGGCTTACGCCGCTTTCTGTATAACAGACCGTATAAGGATTACTTTCTACGCCAGGTCGTGCCCTGCGGGCCATCTTCCAGCACGATGCCCATTTCATTCAGACGGTCGCGAGCCTGGTCTGCCAGCGCCCAGTCTTTTGATTGACGGGCATCGTTACGCTGTTTGATCAGCGCTTCGATTTCAGCAACTTCACTATCGTCGGCTTGAACGCTGCTTTGCAGGAAGACTTCTGGTTCTTGCTCAAGCAGGCCCAGTACGGCAGAAAGCTGGCGTAACGCAGCCGCCAGGCCATTTGCAGCAGCCAAATCTTCGGTTTTCAAGCGGTTCACTTCGCGCGCCATATCAAACAGCACGGAGTAAGCTTCTGGCGTGTTGAAGTCATCGTCCATCGCTTCACGGAAACGGGCTTCAAACGCTTCGCCGCCCGCAGGCTGCGCATTGGTGTCTGTGCCGCGCAGTGCTGTATACAAACGTTCCAGCGAAGTACGCGCCTGTTTCAGGTTTTCTTCGCTGTAGTTCAGCTGGCTGCGATAGTGGCCGGACATCAGGAAGTAGCGAATGGTTTCGGCATCGTAATATTTCAGCACGTCACGCACGGTGAAGAAGTTGCCCAACGATTTAGACATTTTCTCACGGTCGACCATCACCATCCCTGAGTGCATCCAGGTGTTAACGTATTCGCCGCCGTGCGCACAGGTAGACTGGGCGATTTCGTTTTCGTGGTGCGGGAACATCAGGTCTGAACCGCCACCATGAATATCAAAATGGTTACCCAGCTGTTTGCAGTTCATCGCTGAACACTCAATGTGCCATCCTGGACGACCTTCGCCCCATGGGGATGACCAGCTTGGTTCGCCCGACTTGGACATTTTCCACAGCACGAAATCCATTGGATTGCGCTTAACGTTCGCTTCTACTTCAACACGCGCACCAGCCTGCAATTGCTCCAGATCCTGGCGAGAAAGTTTGCCGTAATCAGCGTCGGATTCGACGGAGAACATCACGTCACCATTGCTGGCAACATAGGCGTGGTTACGCTCGATAAGCTGTTCAACAATTTCGATGATATCTGGAATATGTTTGGTCGCACGTGGCTCGCTATCCGGGCGCAAAATATTCAGCGCGTCGAAATCGGTGTGCATTTCAGCCACCATACGGTCAACGAGAGCGACAAAATCTTCGCCGTTTTCGTTGGCGCGTTTGATAATTTTATCGTCGATATCGGTAATATTGCGCACGTACTTCAGGTTATAACCGAGATAACGCAGGTAACGTGCCACCACATCGAAGGCGACAAAAGTACGGCCATGACCGATATGACACAAATCGTAAACGGTGATACCACACACGTACATGCCAACTTCTGGGGCATGAATAGGTTTGAATTCCTCTTTTTGGCGACTCATTGTATTAAAGATTTTTAACATCAGGGGATTCCATATAAGCGTGTGTAGTCGATATTGGGCTATATGTTACCTCAAAATTCCGTCAGGAAGCAGCACGCTTTGCAAGGTGATGATCATGCGCAGTTATGCTATAACAACCACCTTGTGTCGCGGCACCGTCTGCCGGAACACTGTCTGACTAATATAGGATGCACAGCATGGTTACTTTTCATACTAATCACGGCGATATCGTAATCAAAACTTTTGATGATAAAGCGCCGATTACTGTTAAAAACTTCCTCGAGTACTGCCGCGAAGGTTTCTACGCCAACACCATTTTCCACCGTGTGATCAATGGCTTTATGATCCAGGGCGGCGGTTTTGAACCGGGTATGAAGCAGAAAGAGACCAAAGACACCATCCAGAACGAAGCGAATAACGGCCTGAAAAACACCAAAGGTACGCTAGCAATGGCACGTACCCAGGCGCCACATTCTGCAAGTTCCCAGTTCTTCATTAACGTGGCTGACAACGATTTCCTGAACTTCAGCAGCGAAAGCATGCAAGGTTGGGGTTACTGCGTATTTGCTGAAGTTGTAGAAGGCATGGACGTTGTTGAGAAAATCAAAGGCGTGTCCACTGGTCGCAGCGGTATGCACCAGGACGTTCCTAAAGAAGACGTGGTTATCACAAGCGTAACCGTCAGCGAATAATTCGCCCCATGGCGACGCTGTTTATCGCAGATTTACATCTGTGTTCAGAAGAACCGGCGATTACCGCCGGTTTTCTGCGTTTTCTGGCGGGCACCGCTCGGAAAGCTGATGCGCTCTATATTCTTGGCGATCTGTTTGAAGCCTGGATTGGCGACGATGACCCTGAACCGCTGCACCGCCAAATCGCTTTAGCCATTAAAGACCTGGTGGATTCTGGTGTTCCCTGCTTCTTTATTCACGGCAACCGCGATTTCCTGCTCGGCAAACGTTTTGCCCGTTTAAGCGGAATGACGTTGCTGCCCGAAGAGCAAGTGCTCAATCTCTACGGCCGCAAAATCCTGGCCCTGCATGGCGACACACTTTGCACCGACGACCACGGTTATCAGGCCTTCCGCAAAAAAGTGCACCAGCCATGGCTTCAATGTTTATTCCTCGCCCTGCCGCTGTTTATCCGCAAGCGCGTGGCCGCCAAAATGCGCGCCAACAGCAAAGCGTCTAACAGCAGTAAATCGATGGCGATTATGGATGTGAATCCGCAAGCCGTTATCGACACCCTCACCCGCCACCGGGTGCAGTGGATGATCCACGGCCACACGCATCGCCCTGAAATTAATTCCCTTTCCGCTAACGGTAAACCCGCGTTTCGCTGCGTGCTGGGAGCGTGGCATACAGAAGGTTCGATGATTAAAGTCACTGCTGAAGACGTCGAACTAATTCCTTTCGAGTTTTAACTCGTCATACTTCGAGCCGCAGGGGTGTTGGCTGCACTCACAAACCCCAGTCACTTACTCAAGTAAGCTCCTGGGGATTTGCTCCCTTGCCGCCTACCTGCAACTCAAATTATTTAGAGTTAATAGCGTATAAAAATGGCTGTTTTCGCTACCAGATTAGCCACGCAACCGTTTTCCTTACCCTTTCTTCATGCTATTCTCTGAGCCCTTCTGACCGTTCGAGCCACGTTCGGTGATGTTTGCTACCCACAGGAGTTTTGAGACGCATGTCCTCCAACCAGACCCCGGCGCGTATCGCCATTGTCATGGGTTCCAAAAGTGACTGGGCAACCATGCAGTTTGCCGCCGAAATCCTCACCGCACTTGATGTCCCGCACCACGTAGAAGTGGTTTCCGCGCACCGAACTCCCGATAAACTTTTCAGCTTTGCCGAACAGGCAGCCGACAACGGTTATCAGGTGATTATTGCGGGTGCGGGCGGTGCTGCGCATTTGCCAGGTATGATCGCGGCAAAAACCCTGGTTCCCGTGCTGGGTGTGCCAGTCCAGAGTGCTGCGTTAAGCGGCGTGGACAGTCTCTATTCCATCGTACAAATGCCGCGTGGTATTCCGGTTGGTACGCTGGCCATCGGTAAAGCAGGTGCAGCTAACGCAGCTTTGCTGGCAGCGCAAATCCTCGCTTTGCATGATAAAGAACTGAGCCAACGCCTGGAAAACTGGCGTCAGGCACAAACCGATGAAGTGCTGGATAACCCAGATCCTCGGGGTGATGCATGAAACGCGTTTGCGTGCTGGGCAATGGTCAACTTGGCAGAATGCTGCGTCAGGCGGGAGAGCCGTTGGGCATTGCGGTTTATCCAGTTGGTTTAGATGCAGAACCCGAAGCGGTGCCATTTGCGCAAAGCGTTATCACCGCTGAAATTGAACGCTGGCCGGAAACGGCCCTCACCCGTGAACTGGCTCGTCACAACGCGTTCGTAAACCGTGACGTCTTCCCGATAATCGCCGACCGTCTGACACAAAAACAGCTGTTCGATAAGCTCGAGCTTGCGACCGCGCCGTGGCAGTTACTTTCCAGTCGCGACGAATGGGCTGGAGTGTTCCAGAACCTGGGCGAACTGGCGATAGTGAAACGCCGCGTCGGTGGCTATGATGGGCGCGGGCAGTGGCGCTTGCGCAGCCATGAAACCGATCAGTTGCCGGATGAGTGCTACGGTGAGTGTATTGTCGAACAAGGCATTAATTTTTCTGGTGAAGTGTCGCTGGTTGGTGCCCGTGGGCATGACGGCACAACGGTGTTTTACCCGCTGACGCATAACCTGCATCAGGACGGTATTCTGCGTACCAGCGTCGTTTTCCCCCACGCAGACATTGAGCAACAGCAACAGGCAGAAGCGATGCTTTCTGCCATCATGCATGAGCTGAACTATGTCGGTGTGATGGCGATGGAATGCTTTATTACGCCTGAAGGATTGCTGATTAACGAACTCGCGCCACGCGTGCATAACAGCGGACACTGGACGCAAAACGGCGCATCCATCAGCCAGTTCGAATTACATCTTCGCGCGATTGTAGACCTGCCGTTGCCACAACCGGTGGTGAATTCACCCTCAGTAATGATCAATCTTATCGGCACCGATCTGAACTACGACTGGCTGAAACTACCGTTAGTCCATTTGCACTGGTACGACAAAGAGGTGCGTGAAGGTCGCAAAGTGGGCCATCTCAACCTCAACGACAGCGATACTGACCGACTGAGCGCAACACTTGAGGCCATCGTGCCGTTGTTGCCAGCGGATTACGCCAGCGGCATTGCCTGGGCGCAGAGCAAACTTCTGAAGTAGTTCCGTTTGCGGCGGGTGGCGCGATGCTTACCCGCCCTACGAAAAATCCGCCCGTCGGGCGGATCATCCGACATTGACCAGACATTCACCCCGCATAACTTTCTTTTCTTCGTTGCAAGGCGCACAATCCACGGCGTTTCGGCCTCACTCGCTCTAAGGTTTATGTATGCAAAACGCTCGTCCTGATACTCAAAATTATGAACATCTGCTGCACGCCGATATCCCGCTTATCGACGTGCGTGCTCCGGTGGAATTTAGCCAGGGGGCGATGCCTGCCGCGCTGAATTTACCGCTGATGTCTGATGACGAGCGTGCGCAAGTGGGCACTTGCTATAAACAGCGCGGGCAGGAAGCGGCGGTGGAATTAGGCCATAGCCTGGTGAATGGCGAAGTTCGTGAAGCCCGTTTGCAAAAGTGGCTTGAACAATGTCGCCAGAATCCAGAAGGATACCTGTGCTGCGCAAGAGGCGGCATGCGTTCGCACCTTGTTCAGGAATGGCTACGCGACGCGGGCGTTGACTATCCGCTGGTCGAAGGCGGTTACAAAGCGCTGCGCCATTACGCCATGGACGTGATCGAATCCCGCTCGCGCTGGCCGATGATCCTCGTCAGTGGCAACACCGGTGGCGGCAAAACCATTCTGATTCGCTCGCTGCCAACCGGCATCGACCTTGAAGGGCTGGCGCATCATCGCGGTTCGTCATTTGGCCGCACGATTGTGGAACAGCCCTCGCAAACTAACTTCGAAAATAACCTGGCCGTAACGCTTTTAAAGAAAAGTGACGGCGCAGAAATGACGTGGGTTGTGGAAGATGAAGGCCGCATGATTGGCTCGCGCCATATCCCGGAATGCTTCAGAGAACAGATGTTACGCTCACCGATTGTGGTGATTGACGATCCGTTCGATCAGCGTTTAGAGCGCCTTAAAACTGAATATTTTGAGCAAATGAGCGCCGCGTTTTTGTCGGTCAGCGATGAAGAAACAGCGTGGCAGAATTACGGCGAGTATTTGCACCACGGTCTGTTCGCCATTCGCCGCCGTCTGGGCATGGAGCGTTTTACGCAATTCACTGCATATCTGGATAACGCGCTGGAATTGCAGCGTAAAACCGGTTCTGTCGAAGGGCACCTCGCCTGGCTTGCTCCGCTGCTTGAAGAGTATTACGACCCGATGTATCGCTATCAGCTGAGCAAAAAAGCAGACAACATCGTGTTTCGTGGCGACTACCAGCAGGTAGAGGAATGGCTGCAAAGCAATACCTGATATAGCCAGGCAGAATAGATTTTTTTGTCCGGGCTTCTGCTGGCTGATATTGGGGGTTATGCTGGTTTTGGCTGGTGTCTGCTTCGTGCCAGGAGCGGACATTGCTGATATATTAATCGCCATTAATACTCTCAATCGCCTATATGGTTACGTTCCATCGCTCTTAAAACCTTCTCTACAGAATCAAATACATCCATTCTCTGCATATCATGCGGGTATTTGGTGTATTCATAACCTTCTATGGCGAGATCCCATGTACTTTTCTTGAATTCACACTGAAATAATTGCACTGTCTTGTTTAAAATCAATGACTCTAATGTATTGTTATTTCTAATAATTTCATCAAACCCTTTGTTATTGATCCCGATATAGATACCTGTCACCGATTTTAGATCAATTATTTTATCAATTAAAACAGTACCTTGCTTTTGTAATGATTCTATCTTTTTTATTATTCTAATTTCTTCTTCATATTTCCAATGCAATGATTTAGTTAGCAATAATTTACTAATTATATCAGTGTCATAGATGTTTTCTTGACTGATTTTTAGTTTGCTTTTTATTCGGCTCCCTAAATAATCAATTTCACCTTTCGAAGCTGTAATTAGGCATTTTGCTTCATCATCGAATCCTGCTTTCTCAGTGTCGATTGCTACAACAAAACCCTGATGCTTATCAGCATAATGTGACCACATCAATACGTTGAGTGGATTTTTAGAAAGGCATAAGCAGGCAAGGTTTTGATTGATCTCATACCTCATAGTTAATGATTCAATTGATTCATCATCAAGTGCATATCCATAACTTTCGAAAGGATCATTAAACTCACTATGCGGGGTGAATTTTATAGAGATGTAGCCATCTTCGAAAAATCGATCTAATGAAGCATTGTCTATGTATTTGTACAAAATCATAAAATATTCAGAATCATTTATAGATGTTATCAGTGTACAGCCTTTCGACAAGGTAGGTGTAAGTATCCCGCTTAAACGACCCATTCTCTTTTAGAGATCCACTGGCATATGGATTAGGTTACCCGAAAGCGAACTTCCGCTCCTCGCTCAAAGCAGCCCCACAAAAGCCCCCCCCCAACCAACCTAAATCCCAGCCCCCTTCTCCCAGAAAAGGGGCCGTTAAACTCAAGCGAAACTCAATAAACCCCATGCAAAGCCTCACCGCCGATCATCTTCAGCCCGCCCGAACCCCGAACAAATCTCGGTGCTTTTAAATCTTCTGCCAGCACAAAAATCATCTCGTACAAAATCCCGACCATATGCTCTCTTTGCTCTGGCAGATCCTGATGGTTTAGCAGCGCGATGGTTAATGCTGCGCAGTATTCGCGCAGCGTTTCAGACTCGATTGAAAGCGGGTTGCGGTATTCATCAACTACGGACTCTTTCAGCGTTAGTTGCTCGATCAAGTGATCTGGCAGTGGCGCTTTGAGCGCGTTTTTCAATATTTCTAACCCGGCGAACAGGCGGCCGCACAGCGCCATACATTCAGTGTGATTATCGTTTCCGATCAAACCATCTGCGTACTGCTGGCAGATATCGAGGATCTGGAACAGATCCAGGGCTGCACCTTGCGGTTTTTTTAGCAGGGTTGCGAGGCTGTCCGCAAATGCGAGCTGTTGAGGGGTGATTTCAGGGCGAGCGGGTGTGTTACTATCGGCGTTAGCCATAGCGTTACTCCTAATCAGTTAACGTTTGTGGTCAGCCCTCGTCTGGTGTTAGCGCACCTTTCGGGGGCGTTTCTTTTTCAGCCATATACTGAACTGAATGCCTACTAAATACGCTTTTGGCACTGGATAAATCAACAGTAAAATCGGTGGAATTCCAGGCGGGATTACAGACTTCGAGGCTGCTCGCAAGAGTGATGAAAAACTTTGCGGAGTTGCAGTAAACAGGGCGGAAAGCTCACGCGCTTCCCGCCACAGTTAGATGAAGAATCAGGCCACAAACTGGCGGAATAGCGCCTTGCCTTTCAGCAAGCGCACGCCTAACCATCCGCCGCAAATCGACAGCAGCACCGCACCGCTTATCGGCAAAATCACCCACAGGCGCCAGTCTGGTTCCCATGGGAAATCAAATACGCGGGTTTGCAGCAGGCCAAGCGCCGTTTCAGCACCTATCGCGGCGACCAGCCCGGAAACCAGGCCCAGCACCGCAAACTCACACCACAGCGTGGTGCGCAGCAGGCGTTTTCCGGCACCCAGCGTGCGGTACACCACCAGTTCCTGATGCCGTTGCCGCATACCGACCTGAACCTGCGCCAGCAGCAGCAAAACGCCGCAAGCGGTGACAAGTACCACCATCACTTCCAGCGCCCGGCTTACCTGCTCCAGCACCTGGCTGACCTGGCGCAAAATCGCGCCAATATCCAGCAAACTCACGGTTGGGAATTCGCGGTTAAGCTGCGTGAGTACACCGTTTTTACCGTCAAGGTGGAAACTGGTCAGCCAGCTTTGCGGCTGGTTATCCAGCACCCCCGGCGGGAAGATGAAATAGAAGTTCGGGCGCAGGCTTTCCCAGTCGACTTTACGCATACTGGACACTTTTGCCGAGAAATCCTGGGTATCGCCCATAAACGTGACGGTATCGCCCAGTTTTATCTTCAGGCGTTTTGCCACGCCTTCGTCCATCGACACTTCGCCCGCTTTTGGCGGCCAGGTGCCCGCAAGGATTGGGTTATGCGTTGGCTTCTGGCTTTGCCATGTCAGATTCAGTTCGCGGTTGAGCGCTTCATCCGGATTGCCTTCGGTGGATTTACCGTTTATCGCCGTCATGCGCACGCGCACAATCGGGTAGAAAGATTCCGGGATAATCTGGTGTTCCGCCAAAAACTCTTTCACTGGCTGAACCTGTTCAGTGGCGATGTTCAGCAGGAAATAGTTCGGGCTTTCTGGCGGGAGTTGTTGTTGCCAGCGGTCGAGAAGATCCCCGCGCAGCACCAGCAATAACGCCAGTAACATAAAGGAAAGCGAGAACGCGGCAAGCTGGCTTAGCGTTGCCCATGGCTGGCGCAACAGCCGGTTCACCGCCAGGCGCAGTGCGAGGTTTTTCAGCGTCAGCTTTTTCAGCAGCTTCAGCACGCCCCAGCCGACAACCCCACACAGCACCGCCAGCACCACCGTTCCTGCCAGCACCGCCCACAGCAGCGTGCTTCCGCCCATCAGCAGGGCTAGCAACGCCACCACCACTATCGAGATAATCGGCAGGTAGATTTTCAGCGGCCAGACGTTTGCCACCGCATCACGGCGCAACACGCGCAGCGGCTGTGTTGCCAGTAATAAACGATAAGGGCGTAAACCCACCAGCAGCGAAATCACCACCATCGACCCAACCGCCCAGACCCACGGCCACAGGCTTGCGGGTGGAAGTGCTGCGGGCAGAACCGGTTTTAGCAGGCGCATCAGCACCGCTTCAAATACCAGCCCTGCGGCTCCGCCAGTCATTGCCGCCAGCGCCAGAACCATCAGCCACTGGCCGATAATCAGCTTGCGCAGCGCGGCGCGCCCTGCCCCCAGCGTTTTCAGGATAGCGACTAAATCGTAGCGGCTACGGCAGTAATGATTCATCGCCACCGCGACCGCCGCCACGGCCAGAAGCAGCGTCAGCAGTGCGGAAAGCAGCAGGAATTGCTGCGAGCGTTCTAGGGATTTCCCCAGCGCGCCGTCGTCTTGCTCCATGCCGTACCATTTTTGTTCCGGCTTGAGTTTGGGTAGCAGGTAATTTTCGAATTTTTCGAGCTGCTGCGGCGTGCCGCCAAATTTGTAGCGCCAGGTAATGCGGCTCCCCGGCTGGACCGCACCGGTTTTTTCCACATCCGCCAGGTTCATCATTAAACGCGGGGCCATCTGGAACGGGTTAAACCCTGAATCCGGCTCCTGAACGACTTCGCCCGCAATGCGTAATGTGGTGTCGCCCACGTCGAGCGTGTCGCCGACTTTAAGATTCAACAGTGCCATTAAACGCGGGGCGAGCAGTACGTTCCCTGGCTCAGGCTTTAGCCCCGGCGGATTCGTGTCGAGCTGGCCGTACATCGGGTAAACGCCATCGACCGCTTTTACCGATGCCAGTTGCGGCGTGTCTCCGGCAAATGTCATGGTGGCGAACGTCAGTTGCTTACCGACTTTCAGGCCCTCTTTTTGCGCTTGATCCAGCCATTCTTGCGGCACTTCTCGCGCACTGCGCAACGCACGGTCGCCCGCCATAAAGTCGCGGCTTTGCTGGTTGAGCCCTTGTTCCATGCGGTCGCTGATATTCCCCAGCGCCAGCACGCACGCCACCGCCAGGCTCAACGCCAGCCAGACAATCAATAACGATGGCGAGCGCCATTCGCGCCAGAACCAACGAGCAATCATGCTTCCTCCCACAATTGACCTTCACGCAGGCGCAGGCGTCGGTCGCAGCGGGCGGCGAGTTGTTCATCGTGCGTGACGAGGATGAGCGTGGTGGCAAAATCACGATTTAAGGAGAAGAGTAAATCGGCGATACGGTCGCCCGTGTGGCGGTCGAGGTTGCCGGTGGGTTCATCGGCAAATAACACGCCTGGGCGGCCATTAAAAGCGCGCGCCAAAGCCACGCGTTGTTGTTCGCCACCCGAAAGCTGTGCCGGAAGGTGATCGAGGCGTTTCCCTAAACCAAGCTGTTCGAGCAATGCTTTGGCCTGCGCGCGGCTTGATGAGTCGTTTTCACCGCGCAGCAAAGCGGGCAGTTCGACGTTTTCCAGCGCGTTGAGCGTTGGGACCAACATAAACGACTGGAATACAAAACCGACGTTTTTCGCCCGCAGTGCCGCTCGCGCTTCTTCATCCATACTGTGTAGCGGCTGGCCGCAGAGGTGAACTTCCCCCTCGCTGCCGTCATCAAGCCCGGCCAGAATCGCCAGTAGTGTAGACTTTCCGGAACCTGACTCACCGATTAACGCAATGGTCTGCGCCGGTTTGACAACCAGCTCAACTCCGGTAAGGATGGAGAGCTGGTGTTCCCCCGTTCCTACGGACTTACTAAGATGATGAACTTCAACAATGTTTTCCGCTGGCATTTGCCCTTCCTGTTTCTGGCTTTGTTGACCTGTCGTGCCGCTTTTGCGGACACGTTGTTGATTTTGGGCGATAGCCTGAGCGCCGGTTACCGGATGTCGGCAACGGCGGCCTGGCCCGCCTTGCTGGATGCAAAATGGCACCAGCAAAATACCAAAGTCGTGAACGCCAGTATCAGTGGCGACACCGCGCCACAGGGGCTGGCACGCTTGCCATCGTTGCTGAAACAACATCAGCCTCGCTGGGTATTAATTGAGCTTGGCGGTAACGACGGCCTGCGAGGTTTTCAGCCACAAGCCATTGAAAAAAGTCTGCGCCAGATAATTAACGATGTGAAAGCAGCAAACGCTCAACCCTTGCTGATGCAAATACGCCTGCCCGCAAACTACGGGCGTCGTTATAATGAAGCGTTTAGCGCTATTTATCCGCAACTTGCCAAAGAGTTTTCTATCCCTCTTCTGCCATTTTTTATGGAAGAGGTCTATCTGAAACCGCAATGGATGCAGGATGACGGCATACATCCGAACAGTGATGCTCAGCCGTTTATCGCCGACTGGATGTCTTCCCGTCTGGCACCTTTAGTTAACCATAATAGTTAACCACGACTCATGAACAATCGGGGCTTCGCGCGGGTAAAGTTATGCAAAAATCAGTTTTAATTACAGGTTGTTCCAGCGGAATTGGCCTCGCTTGCGCCGAAGATTTAAAGCGCCAGGGTTATCGCGTGCTGGCTGCGTGTCGCAAGCCTGAAGATGTCGAACGTATGAATCAAAGCGGATTTACCGGCGTGTTGCTCGATCTCGACTCCCCGGAAAGCGTGAAAACCGCAGCCGCGTACGTTATCGAGCTGACGGATAATCGCCTTTACGGGCTGTTTAATAATGGCGGATTTGGCGTGTATGGGCCGTTGCAAACGCTGTCCCGCGAACAGCTTGAGCAGCAGTTTTCAACCAATTTGTTTGGCACCCACCAGCTCACCATGCTGCTGCTGCCCGCGATGTTGCCGCACCGAGAAGGGCGCATTGTAATGACCAGTTCGGTGATGGGCCTGGTTTCTACCCCCGGTCGTGGCGCTTATGCCGCCAGCAAATACGCGCTGGAAGCGTGGTCCGATGCGCTGCGCATGGAACTACATCACAGCGGCATTAAAGTGAGTTTAATTGAACCTGGCCCGATTCGTACGCAGTTCACGCAAAACGTTAATCAGACGCAAGCGGACCATCCGGTAGAAAATCCGGGGATTGCCGCACGCTTTACGCTCGGCCCGGAAGCGGTAGTGGAAAAAGTGCGCCATGCTTTTGAAAGCCCGAAGCCGAAATTACGCTATCCGGTCACGCTGGTCGCGCACGCTTTAAGCTGGTTGCGCCGCCTGTTGCCTGGCCGCATGCTGGATAAAATTTTACGTGGTTAGTTGAAGCGCCTCGCCTTGCCCCCATGTAAAAGCAAATCGTTATAAGGAATTGATTTATGTCTGCCCAATACAATATCGACATTACCGAAGCGAACCTACACCAGACGCTGGAACAGTCCGTTACTACGCCAATTCTGTTCTACTTCTGGTCTGCACGTAGTCAACACTGTGAGCAATTAACACCGGTTCTGGATAAGCTCGCCGCGCAGTATCAGGGCCAGTTTATTCTTGCCAAAGTGGATTGTGATGCTGAGCAAATGGTCGCATCACAGTTTGGTTTACGCAGCATTCCAACGGTTTACCTGTTCCAGAACGGGCAGCCAGTGGACGGCTTCCAGGGGCCACAGCCAGAAGAAGCGATTCGCGCGTTGCTGGAAAAAGTTCTGCCGCGTGAAGAAGAGCTGAAAGCGCAAGAAGCCATGATGCTGATGCAAGAAGGTAAACACACAGAAGCGCTGCCGTTGCTGAAAGACGCGTGGCAACTTTCCAACCAGGCGAGCGAAATCGGCCTGCTGTTGGCGGAAGTGCAAATTGCGCTGAACCGTAGTGAAGATGCGGAAGCGGTACTGAAAACTATTCCGTTGCAGGATCAGGATACGCGTTATTTGGGCCTGGTTGCGCAGATCGATCTGCTCAAGCAAGCGGCTGACACTCCAGAGATCCAGTTGCTGCAACAGCAAGTTGAGCAAGATCCACAAAATGCCCTGCTAGCCAGCCAACTGGCGCTGCAACTGCATCAGGTCGGGCGTAATGAAGAAGCGCTGGAACTGCTGTTTACCCATCTGAAAAAAGACCTCGGTGCGGCAGACGGGCAAGTGCGCAAAATGATGATGGAAATTCTTGCCGCGCTCGGAACGGGCGATGCGTTGGCTTCTAAATATCGCCGCCAGCTCTATTCTTTGCTGTATTGATCTTACTTTGGGAAGCGTCGGGTGGCGGCTTGCGCCTTACCCGACCTACGCCACGCCGGTTGCCATCCACCGTGTTTGAAATGAATAAATAAATGAAACATTACAGACAGGGAAGTCACTGAATGTTTCTGCGTTAAGGGGTAGACTTACATCAAATAAACAATGGAGGTTTTTTTGATGCTAATCGTCATTCCCGTACTGATCCTCGTGGCGCTAATTATCGTTGGCGCCGGGGTAAAAATCGTGCCGCAGGGCTACCAATGGACCGTGGAGCGCTTTGGCCGTTACACCAAAACCCTGATGCCGGGCTTGAGCCTTGTGGTGCCGTTTATGGACCGCATTGGCCGCAAAATCAATATGATGGAGCAAGTCCTCGACATCCCATCCCAGGAAGTCATCTCTAAAGATAACGCCAACGTCGCCATCGACGCGGTGTGCTTTATTCAAGTCGTTGACGCCCCGCGCGCCGCTTATGAGGTCAGCAATCTTGAGCTGGCCATAATAAACCTCACCATGACGAATATTCGTACCGTTTTGGGTTCTATGGAGCTCGATGAAATGCTTTCGCAGCGCGACAACATCAATACCCGCCTGCTGCATATCGTTGATGAAGCCACCAATCCGTGGGGCATAAAAATCACCCGTATCGAGATTCGTGACGTGCGCCCACCAGCTGAACTGATTGACGCGATGAATGCGCAGATGAAAGCCGAACGTACCAAACGTGCGTATATTCTGGAAGCTGAAGGTATTCGTCAGGCGGAAATCGTCAAAGCTGAAGGCGACAAGCAGTCGAAAATCCTGAAAGCCGAAGGTGAGCGTCAGTCTGCATTCCTGCAAGCAGAAGCCCGTGAACGTAGTGCTGAAGCGGAAGCCCGCGCGACGCAAATGGTGTCTGAGGCTATCGCTAAAGGGGATATCCAGGCCATTAACTACTTCGTTGCCCAGAAATATACCGATGCGCTGCAACAGATTGGTTCGGCCAATAACAGCAAAGTGGTGCTGATGCCGCTCGACGCCACCAGCCTGATGGGGTCGATTGCCGGGATTAGCGAACTTATCGCACAAAGCGGTACCGAGCGTAAAAAATGATAGCCCTGCTGTTTGCTCACGCGCATATCTTCTGGCTGACACTTGGCGGCCTGTTGTTGGCGGCTGAAATGCTCGGTGCCAGCGGTTATTTGTTATGGAGCGGCGTTGCGGCTGTGCTGACTGGTCTGCTGGTGTGGATTGTGCCGCTAGGCTGGGAATGGCAAGGCGTTTGCTTTGCTATTCTGACGCTGGTTGCCGCCTTTTTGTGGTGGCGCTGGCTGTCGACGCGCAAGCAACAAGAACCCGGCGAAGTGCTTAATCAGCGCGGTCACCAGCTTATCGGCAGGCGTTTGCGTCTTGAAGCCCCGTTGGTAAATGGCCGCGGCCATGTGCGGGTTGCGGATAGCTCATGGCCGGTGATGGCAGATAGCGATTTAGCGGCAGGTACCGAAGTGGTGGTGCTCGCCGTTGAAGGCATTACCTTGAAGGTGAAGGCACTTTAAACTTGCTACTGGCGGTGACAGCAGCCCGAAAGATTGTCGATGATTGGGCATTCTGAGCTGTCATCTCCGGGGCAGGATTCGGCAAGCGCGAGCAAATGCTGGCGCATCGCCTGCAATTCGCTGATGTGTTTATCAATATCGGCCACTTTTTGCAGCGTTCTGGTTTTCACATCTGCACTGTGTCGCGCCGGGTCATTGAACAAGTTGACCAGTTCGCGGCACTCTTCAAGATTAAACCCGACCTGTCGCGCCTGGCGCAGCAATGTCAGTTCATCAAGATGCTTTTGCGTATAGCTACGGTAGCCGTTTTCAGCACGAAGCGGCGCGGTCACCAGCCCTTTCTCTTCGTAAAAACGAATCGCTTTGCTGGTTAAGCCGGTTTTTTTCGCGACATCACTAATATTCACATTTCCTCCTTGACCTTCCCCTTGATGGAAGGTTTAACCTTCATCACAAGTAATCGAAATAATTACGACGGTCAATATTTATCCTCACGATCATACAGGAGTCTGATGATGTCTCACGTTATAGATTTAAATCTTGATGGCCTGACCTGCGGCCATTGCGTTAAACGCGTAAAAGAAAGCCTGGAACAACGTCCTGACGTTGAGCAGGCCGAAGTCACACAAACTCACGCAAGCGTAACGGGCACGGCGTCCGTTGACGAACTGATCAATACAGTGAAACAAGCGGGATACGACGCGACGGCGGCCAGCCACCCAAAGTCTGATCCGCTGACAGAGTCATCAACCCCGTCGGAAGCACTGACAGCGGCATCTCCTTCGCTTCCGGCAGCCACCGTTGATGACGACGATAGCCAACAGTTGTTAATCAACGGAATGAGCTGCGCCAGTTGCGTGACCCGGGTACAAAGTGCGTTGCAAAACGTCCCTGGAGTCAGCCTGGCACGGGTAAACCTTGCCGAGCGCAGCGCCCTGATTATGGGCTCTGCCTCTGCCGAATCTTTAGTTAAAGCGGTGGAAAGCGTCGGATACGGGGCGGAAGCCATCGAAGATGATGCGAAACGCCGCGAACGTCAGCAAGAGACCGCCAACGCCGCCGTTAAACGCTTCCGCTGGCAGGCGATTTTAGCCCTTGCCGTTGGTATTCCGGTGATGGTGTGGGGCATGTTCGGCGACAACATGATGGTCACCGACGACAACCGTTCGTTGTGGCTGGCAATCGGGATCGTCACGTTAGGCGTGATGGTGTTCGCCGGTGGGCATTTCTATCGCAGCGCCTGGCGCAGTTTGCTCAATAAAACCGCCACCATGGACACGCTGGTCGCGCTGGGAACCGGTGCCGCGTGGATTTATTCCATCACCGTGAATATCTGGCCGCAGCACTTCCCGATGGAAGCTCGCCATCTCTATTACGAAGCCAGCGCGATGATTATCGGCCTGATAAATCTCGGGCATATGCTGGAACAACGTGCTCGCCAACGCTCTTCTAAAGCGCTGGAGCGCCTGCTGGATTTAACGCCACCGACCGCACGAGTCGTCACCGAAGAGGGTGAAAAAACGCTGCCGTTGGCTGAAGTCACCGCCGGAATGATCTTGCGTTTAACAACCGGGGATCGCGTTCCCGTCGACGGCGAAATCACCCAGGGCGAAGCCTGGTTTGATGAAGCGATGCTGACCGGCGAGCCGGTGCCGCAGCAAAAATCCACTGATGAGCAGATTCATGCAGGGACTGTTGTGCAGGATGGCAGCGTGCTGTTCCGCGCCACAGCAACCGGCAACCACACCACGCTTTCGCGCATTATTCGTATGGTGCGCCAGGCACAAAGCAGCAAGCCTGAAATCGGCCAGCTTGCCGATAAAATTTCGGCGGTGTTTGTGCCGGTGGTGGTTCTGATTGCCCTGTTTAGCGCCGCCATCTGGTACTTCTTCGGCCCCGCGCCGCAAATCGTTTATACGCTGGTGATTGCCACCACGGTGCTGATCATCGCCTGTCCTTGTGCGCTTGGTCTGGCAACGCCGATGTCGATTATTTCCGGCGTGGGCCGTGCCGCTGAGTTTGGCGTATTAGTGCGTGATGCCGATGCCCTACAACGCGCCAGCACGCTCGATACTATTGTGTTTGATAAAACCGGCACGCTGACCGAAGGCAAACCACAGGTGGTCGCAGTCGTAACCTATAACGACTGGTCTGAGGCTGATGCGTTAAGGCTGGCCGCAGCGCTGGAGCAAGGCTCAAGCCACCCGCTCGCCCGCGCTATTCTTGATAAAGCTGACGGTGCTGAATTGCCGCTGGTGAATGCCTTCCGCACTTTGCGTGGCCTGGGTGTTAGCGGCGAAACCGAAGGGCATCAGTTGCTGCTCGGCAATAAAGCGCTGCTCGATGAGCAAAATGTGAATACCAGCCCGATGGCGGCTGAAATAGAAGCGCAGGCAAGCCGTGGCGCAACGCCAGTGCTGCTGGCGGTCGACGGGAAACTGGTCGCCCTGCTCGCCATCCGCGACCCACTGCGTGCCGACAGTATCAGTGCGTTGCAACGCTTGCACCGTAATGGCTACCGTCTGGTGATGTTGACCGGCGATAACCCAACTACCGCAAACGCGATTGCTAAAGAAGCGGGCATCGACGAGGTGATTGCTGGCGTATTGCCTGATGGCAAAGCCGAAGCGATTAAAAATCTGCAACAACAAGGGCGACAAGTTGCAATGGTTGGCGATGGTATCAACGATGCACCTGCTTTAGCACAAGCTGAAGTGGGTATCGCAATGGGTGGCGGTAGTGATGTTGCTATCGAAACTGCGGCGATTACGTTGATGCGTCACAGCCTGGTTGGCGTGGCTGATGCGCTGGCGATCTCTAAAGCAACTTTGCGTAACATGAAGCAGAACCTGGTCGGGGCGTTTATCTACAATACGCTGGGTATCCCAATTGCCGCAGGGATTTTGTATCCGCTAACCGGAACGCTGCTTAACCCAGTTGTTGCAGGCGCTGCAATGGCACTTTCATCCATTACTGTGGTCAGTAACGCCAACCGTTTATTGCGTTTTAAACCAAAAGACTAACTCACCTTCCCCACGCAATCCCACGTGGGGAAATTTGCACCAGACTCATCGCAGCGGTAGCATGACTTTTTAGCCAGGGAATCTGCAAATGGGTCTGCTATCGCGAATTACCGCATTATTTTCAAGCCTTTCGAACACCCAATATCCCTGGCCTGCTCTGGATATTGTACTACCCGGAGATCGCCATCTTCACCTTGTCGGCAGCATTCATATGGGTACGCGCGATATGGCGCCGCTGTCGAGCAAGCTTATCGATAAACTTAACAATTCCGATGCGCTTATTGTTGAAGCCGACATATCAGAAGGCGGTTCCCCGTTCCCGAATAATCCCGATGAACTCCCGCTTGAAGAGCGACTTTCCCCTGATAACTGGGCGCAGATTATGTCGTTAATCCAGGAGTTAGGTATTCCCCTGAGCCAAATCGATAATCAACCTGCCTGGCAAATTGCACTGGTGCTACAGGCCTACCAGGCGCAACGACTGGGATTACGAGCCGATTTTGGGATTGATTTTCAGTTGCTGGAAGCCGCGAAGGCGCAGGCAGTACCGATTATTGAACTGGAAGGTGCGCAGCATCAGGTGGATATTCTCACCCGCCTGCCTGATGGCGGCATGCCGTTATTAACCGATACGCTCACCCACTGGCACACCAATGCCCGTTTGCTGCAAACGATGATTAGCTGGTGGCTGGAGTCGCCACCGCAAAGTGGGAAAGTGCAGCTTCCCAATACATTTGGCGATGAGTTATACGATGTTCTTATGCATCAACGTAACCTTCAGTGGCTGCATTTCTTGCAGCAACTTCCAGCCGGACGCTACATTGTGGCAGTCGGAGCACTGCATCTTTACGGTGAGGGAAATTTGCCAGGGCTTCTGAAAAATCCCCCTAAATAGTTCCAGTTACATCGAGGCGGCAAGTGAACGAAGCCCGATGAGCTTACTCCCGTAAGTGATTCGGGTGAGTGAGTGTAGCCAACAAAGGGGTAACTGAAAGTATGACGGAGGATAAAAAAACGGCCAATATCGCTATTGGCCCGTCAAAGAGGAATTTATATATTGTTGTAATTATTCTGGCCGAATAAACGACCAGATAGAGAATTGTCGCTCAATGTAACGATTAACGCCAACACTATTACGTGTCATTATAATATTAGGAATACATATAACCCTGTTTATTAATTTGTGCGTATATCAGACAAATTCACTAAGAAGGTTCCATGACACCCGCCGTAAAACTTCTCGAAAAAAACCGTGTTCCATTTCAGATACATGCTTACGACCACGACCCAAGCGAAACAAACTTTGGTGATGAAGTGGTGCGCAAACTCGGCCTGAATGCCGAGCAGGTCTACAAAACGCTGCTTGTTGCTATCAACGGGGATATGAAACAGTTGGCGGTTGCTGTTACGCCAGTTTCCGGGCAACTGGACTTGAAAAAAGTGGCAAAAGCATTGGGTGCCAAAAAGGTGGATATGGCCGATCCTATGGTGGCGCAGCGCATTACCGGTTATCTGGTCGGTGGTATTAGTCCACTGGGGCAGAAGAAGCGCCTGCCAACAGTTATCGACGCCCCTGCACAATCGTTCACATCTATCTATGTTTCCGGCGGTAAACGCGGGCTGGATATCGAACTGGCCGCCGCAGATCTCGCAAAATTGCTCAATGCCACTTTTGCAGAAATTGCCCGTCGCGATTAACAAAGATCCTTCCAAAAGAGCAATTTCAGTCAGGACTCTCTTTTATGTTACTGGCAAAGTGAAAGCCTTGAGGGAGGAGTGATGACGAGCGCAAGACACCAACTGTATGCCCAACGTTTCGAGCAAGTAATTGCCTGGATTGAACAGCATCTGGATGGCCAATTAACGGTCGAGCAACTGAGTGAAGTCGCCTGTTTTTCGCGTTTTCATTTTCACCGGCAATTTAGTCAGTTTTGCGGAATCAGCGTTAGCCGTTATATCACGCTGATGCGGCTAAAAAGGGCCTCTTTCCAGTTAGTGAAAAATCCGCAGGAAAGAGTGATTAACATTGCCCTGGATGCCGGGTTTGAAAATCCCGAATCATTTTCTCGAGCCTTTAAAAATACCTTCGGCCTGACACCCAGCGAGTTTCGTAAAGATCCTGTTTGGGTTGACTGGCATGTGCATTTTCAATTTCCCGGACGTGAAAACCAGCAGAGGTTAAAAAATATGGATGTGAAAATCATTACTGTCGAACCGATGGCAGTGGCGGTGCTTGAGCATCTTGGCGATCCTATGCTCGTCAATAATACGGTCGCAACGTTTATTGAATGGCGCAAAGCATCAGGGCTTTCAGATTACAGTACACAAGGGACTTACGGTGTGCCGTGGAATGATCCCCACACGACACCAGGCGATGAATTTCGTTTTGATGTATGCGGAGAGCTAAACCCGGAGGCAAACGGCCAGGTTCCTGAAAACCCTCAGGGCGTTATCAGTAAAACACTACCCGGCGGGCGTTGTGCAGTGGTGCGCCACGTTGGCGCTTATGAACGAATCAGCGATAGCGTTTATTATCTTTACCGCCAGTGGCTACCAAACAGCGGTGAGGAGTTACGCGATTTTCCAGTCTATTTCCGTTACCTCGAGCTTGATAAAAACCATCCCGAGCATGCGCAGCAGACGGATATTTTACTGCCGTTGAAATAAAGAATAATGGATGTCGTTTCCGCTAATCGCCCTACAAAAGCGACCTTGTAGATTAGCGTAACGACATCCTACAAATTCCCTTACTGCCAGCTCACCTCACCTTTCGGTTCATAAGCATTCACATCAAGTGGAGAATTTTTCTCGATATATTGCTTCAGCACCTCTGCATCCACAAAACCAGTGTTCACATATCCCGGTTTTTTATCGATAGCAGGATAGCCATCACCGCCGGAGGCGTTAAAGTTTAACGTGGCCATACGGTAGGTTTTCGCAGGGTCAACCGGCTCACCTTTGATTTTCAGATCCTGCAAGCCGGCAGCTGTTGCCACAAAGCTGACATTCGCAAACTGCGGGTAAGCACCAGAATCTGGTTTCTTCTGCGCTACGGCACTGAGATATTCGGTGACTTCTTTGCCCATCATATCGCTATAAACCACCGTGTTACCAAACGGCTGAACCTTCAGCACATCTTTGTAAGTGATATCGCCGGTTTCAATCGAATCACGAATACCACCACCGCTCATCACAGCAAAGTCGGCACCGGTCCGGTCCATTTGAGCAGCCAGCAACAGGCGCGCCAGGTTGGTTTGCACGAAGCGCACTTTGCTCCGATCCCCTTCCATGTGGCCATTTACGCTGCCGACTTTCACATTCAGCTGAGCCTGGCCTTTATTCTGGAATGGCGTTAGCAGTGAGAGCATTTGCTGGTTTTCTGGGATCTGTGGCGTGTAAAGTACGCGCTCACTTTCACCGTTATCGTAGGTGATTTTCTTCTTCAGGTTGATAGGGATAAGCTGGTAATGCACCAGTTTCATCTCGCCATTACGGAATTCGAAATCAGCACGGCCGACATACTTGCCCCACTCATGTGCCTGCACAATCCAGATACCGTTTTGCTGATCCGGCGCACATGGCGTGCCAGGCACGTAATCCACCTGCTTTTTATTTTCTGCCGCCATGCAGACCGGATCTTGCGAGTGCCCGCCGACAATCATCGTCAACGCACCTGCAGGGAGGCTGCGAGCCATTTCCACATCGCCCGGCGCGTTAGAGCCGTGGTCGCCATTGTCATAGTGGCCCATATGGGTTGCCGCGATTAGCACGTCCGGTTTTTCAGTTGTTTGCAGTTCCTGAATCACCAGTTTGGCTTCGTCGGCAGGTTTACGGAATTCGATATCGGTGAAGTTTTCCGGGTTGCCAATTTTCGCGGTGTCGTCAGTGGTTAAACCGATAACCGCAATTTTAATGCCCTGTGGCTTAAAGATGGCCCAAGGCTTAAATAGACGCTCACCGGTGCTTTTCTGGTAAATGTTGGCCGAAAGCAGCGGGAATTTAGCCCACTTTTCTTGCTGGCGTAACACGGTCAGCGGTTTGTCGAATTCGTGGTTGCCGATTGCCATCGCGTCATAACCAATCAGATTCATGCCACGAAAATCAGGTTCTGCATCCTGTAAGTCTGATTCAGGTACACCGGTATTGATGTCGCCACCAGAAAGTAGCAGAACACTTCCGCCCTTTTCGGCAACCTCTTTACGAATGCTATCCACCAGAGTTTTCTGCGCAGCCAGGCCATATTCCGCGTGTTCATTGCGCCAGAAATGACCGTGGTGATCGTTAGTGTGTAGAATGGTGATGTTATAAGTTTTATCTTTTTCCCAGGCCAGCGCAGATGCGCTGGTCAGACTGACTGCCATCAGCAGTGCTGTGGTCACCCCTTTCACGGCAAACTTCATTGCAAATCTCCATATTCAAAAAAATACTTCCGCACCAATAGCAGATACCAATTCGCATATACTCTAAATAATTCGAGTTGCAGCCAATGCCCCTGCAGCTTGAAGTATGACGAGTATAGACAAATAACTTTTCATGATTGTGACTTTATTCAACTCTTCCCAGAAGGTATGTTAGCTGGGTAATGATTTCCTACGGTTCCATCAGTGAACTGGGCTAAAAAAACAATCCATCTATTAATTACAGGTATTTATGGCAATCTCGGAACAAACTCTCGCATCGCCGGAGCCTAAAAAGGCTCGCACCGCGTTTGGCATTCTGGGGGCAATTAGCCTCTCCCATTTGCTCAACGATATGATTCAGTCACTTATTCTGGCGCTCTACCCGCTACTCCAGAGCGAGTTCTCTCTGAGCTTTGTGCAGATTGGGATGATAACGCTGACCTTCCAGGTGACCTCATCGCTCCTTCAACCGGTGGTAGGATACTACACCGACAAATACCCGATGCCGTGGTCGTTACCGATTGGTATGTGCTTCACACTTTGCGGGTTAGTTATTCTGGCAATGGCAGGCAGTTTCCCGATGGTGCTGCTGGCTGCCGGGCTTGTGGGAACCGGTTCTTCTGTTTTCCACCCGGAATCATCCCGTGTCGCGCGTATGGCGTCCGGTGGCCGTCACGGCCTGGCGCAGTCGCTGTTCCAGGTTGGTGGCAACTTTGGTAGCTCTTTAGGACCGTTGCTGGCTGCGCTGATTATCGCTCCGTACGGCAAAGGTAATGTCGGCTGGTTTGTGTTGGCCGCTCTGTTGGCAATTATCGTCTTGCTGCAAATTAGCCGTTGGTATGCCGCGCAACATCGCATGGCGAAAGGTAAAACGGCTGCACCTGTCGTTAACCCACTGCCGCGCAAAAAAGTCATTCAGGCGGTATCTGTATTGCTGGTACTCATTTTCTCCAAGTATTTTTATATGGCGAGTATTAGCAGCTATTACACCTTTTACCTGATGCACAAATTCGGTTTATCGGTGCAAAATGCCCAATTCCATCTATTTGCCTTCCTGTTTGCAGTAGCGGCCGGCACAGTAATTGGTGGGCCAGTGGGGGATAAAATTGGTCGCAAATACGTTATCTGGGGGTCAATCCTGGGTGTCGCGCCATTTACCCTTTTCCTGCCGTATGTTTCGTTGTACTGGACCGGGATCCTGACCGTGATTATCGGCTTTATTCTTGCCTCCGCGTTTTCAGCGATTTTAGTTTACGCGCAAGAGTTGATGCCAGGGCGTATCGGCATGGTTTCCGGGCTATTTTTCGGTTTCGCCTTTGGGATGGGCGGACTGGGTGCTGCGGTTCTCGGACTCGTGGCTGACCATACAAGTATCGAATTAGTCTATAAAATATGTGCCTTCTTACCTCTACTGGGTATATTGACCATATTCCTCCCTGATAATCGCCACAAATCCTGATTTATCCAGGCCAATGCATTGCATTGGCCTGCCCTCATCCCCATATTCTGCTGCACTAGTTATCCATTAATTGTGTAAAACCCTTCTCAGGACAATTTATTTGTCCAAACGCGCCTTTTATAAAAAATTCACTTATTTTTTCCCCAACCAATTAAAAAATTGTCATAAACTGAAGTAGATAATTTGATTTATTGGACCTATTGCTTACGAAAGGAGACGGAATGCACCACGCCACCCCGCTTATCACCACCATTGTCGGCGGCCTTGTACTGGCCTTTTTGCTCGGTATGCTCGCTAACAAACTTCGCATATCACCCTTGGTGGGCTACTTACTAGCTGGGGTACTTGCCGGCCCTTTTACGCCAGGCTTTGTTGCAGATACTAAACTCGCACCTGAACTGGCAGAGCTTGGTGTGATTCTGCTGATGTTTGGCGTAGGTTTGCATTTCTCTTTGAAGGATTTGATGGCGGTAAAGGCCATCGCCATCCCCGGAGCTATCGCCCAGATTGGTGTGGCGACGCTACTGGGAATGGCGCTTTCATCATTGATGGGCTGGTCGCTGATGACCGGCATCGTATTTGGACTATGTCTTTCCACCGCCAGTACCGTGGTGCTGTTACGCGCGCTTGAAGAACGGCAACTCATTGATAGCCAGCGCGGGCAAATCGCCATTGGCTGGCTGATTGTTGAAGACCTGGTAATGGTTTTAACGCTGGTTCTGCTGCCAGCTGTCGCCGGAATGATGGAGAAAGGTGACGTTGGCTTTGCGACTCTGACGCTCGATTTAGGTCTGACTATCGGTAAAGTCGTGGCGTTTATTGCCATTATGCTGATTGTTGGCCGCCGTGTGGTGCCGTGGATTCTGGCGCGTAGTGCCGCAACCGGTTCACGTGAGCTATTCACACTGGCTGTTCTTGCGTTAGCGCTGGGCATTGCTTTTGGTGCCGTCGAACTGTTTGATGTTTCCTTTGCTTTGGGTGCGTTCTTTGCTGGCATGGTGCTCAATGAGTCTGAGTTAAGCCATCGCGCAGCACACGACACGCTACCACTACGTGATGCATTTGCCGTGCTGTTCTTTGTCTCCGTCGGCATGTTGTTCGACCCATTAATTCTCATTCAGGAACCTCTCGCGGTACTGGGCACGGTTGCGATCATCGTCTTCGGTAAGTCGCTAGCTGCCTTCTTTCTGGTACGCCTGTTTGGCCACTCGCAACGCACGGCATTAACCATCGCCACAAGCCTTGCGCAAATTGGTGAGTTCGCCTTTATCCTTGCAGGTCTCGGCATGGCACTAAATCTGCTGCCGCAGACCGGGCAAAATCTGGTACTGGCGGGAGCAATTCTGTCGATTATGCTCAATCCAATATTGTTTGCGATACTTGAGCGCTACCTCGCAAAAACCGAAACGCTGGAAGAGCAGACGCTGGAAGAAGCTATCGAAGACGAGAAGCAAATTCCGGTCGATATTTGCCATCATGCGTTGCTGGTTGGTTTTGGGCGTGTAGGCAGCTTGCTGGGTGAGAAATTGCTGGCCCAGGGCATTCCGCTGGTGGTGATTGAAACATCTCGCAGCAGGGTCGATGAGCTACGTGAACGTGGGATTCGAGCCGTACTCGGCAATGCAGCCAATGAAGAGATCATGAATCTTGCCCACCTGGATTGCGCACGGTGGTTATTGCTAACGATTCCTAATGGCTACGAGGCGGGTGAAATCGTTGCCGCAGCGCGTGCAAAATGCCCGGATGTCGAGATTATTGCCCGTGCTCATTATGACGACGAAGTGGATTACATCACCGAACGTGGTGCCAATCGGGTCGTGATGGGTGAGCGTGAGATAGCCAATACCATGATGGGATTGTTGGAACATTCAACCGCTCAGTAAGTCGTCATGGGGGATGTTTTAGAGTGGGTTCAACCCACTCTAATTTAATTTGGCAAGGCGACGGACCGCGTTTTCCACACCATTAAATATTGCATCACTGATATGCTCAGGGAATGTCGCAGGAAGCAATTCTCTTGCCTGCTTGAGTACTTCTGGTGTTTTTATGTAAAACTCCTCAATCAACTCCGTCATGCGGGACTCACTAAAACCACATTTTTTAGCTGTTGCCAGGAAATGGCGTGGAAAGATCATATTCCATTCATATTTTTTTCCTTTCCCTGTTGAAGCCAACGCCATCGCCATTTTGATATCCTGTTTCGCAAGACCATCCCCACCAATAAGTGGATAACAGGACATAATATCGTATAGCGGCGTGAGGCAGTATCCTCCACCCGGCATAATCGAGACTGAATAGTTTTTGGCATGACCGTCACTCGCAGCTAATAACCAGAAAAGAATATGGCTACGCATAAAGTTATCGCGATCTTTTTCAGCACGATCAGAGCCTAATAAAAACTTCATGATCACAGAAATCCCCGGGCCGCCGTCACTTTCATATTTTTTGGTTGATGAGATGCCAAGCGCCTGGCAAATATCTTCCTGTGGCAAACGGGCGATCCAGCAATTATTACTAACAAAACGACGATCAAAGCGTTTTACCGCTAACGCCTTGGTGTTCTGGGTGGCAACGATTTCACAATCTGCTACCTCCAGCCCGTACAACCTCGCCAATAACATACTGAGCCACTCATTTTCGACACTTTCACGCAGGTCTAACGTAAAGCTATGCCCCTGGATTTCGCCAACGGGCAATTTGAATATATGGGTAGTCGGTGTAATGCCTTTAGGTAATTGCCAGCAATCCTGATAGCGAAGCAATGCCGTCTTTTCTTGTGCCCCTGCGATTGAAATACGAAAATCGCGCACTTCTTGTTGCCGGTAACGGGAGTAATTCAAATAGCCAGTCAGAATGATTTCGAGTTCTTCGCTATCAAGTACCTCGCCATCTATTTTCTCTATATTCTGAATAGCCTCATCTGGCGGTTGTAGTATCAGAGCACCTACGCAATCCCTACCAATTTCATAGAGTAAATCAAATGGCTGAAGAGAATTCGTCTGATAGCGACTGGCTATCCGCTCGCGAGTTTCGCGGCTATCAGGTAACAAATTATCAAAAAAGTTAAAAACAACTTCACCCGTATATTCTGTTGCCCGCAGCGGCATGGAAAGTGATATTGGACGGGCGCCGCTGGTATTTAGCCAGCTATCGTCATACTGAAAAAAATTAGCGCCGTTCTCTTGTTGCATCAACTTTCCAACCAGATATCCATTCATAAATACGGACAAACTTTTCATCTACCACTCCTCTTTCCATGCCTCGGCACGACCATGTCCGGTTTTCGGCTCAATATGAAGCTCCATATTCATGGAAGATAGAATTTTAAACAGAGTCTCGATTTGCGTTTTAGTAGGATTTTTTTCAAATTTTGAGATTGTATCCTGCCGTAAACCGACTTTCTCAGCTAACATTTCCTGCGTTTGCTTTTCCTGTTTGCGAGTGTCCTTCAGGAAAATGGCTAACTGTTCTGGAGAAGTAATTTTCATTTTGCGTCTTACCCCTTTTACCGGCACTAGCGTGTAAAATCAACTTTACCGGCACTGGCGTGTAAAATCAATTTTACCGGCACTAGCATGTAAAAAAGGCCGGTAAGTTTTACTTACCAGCCTTCTGAAGCATTTCTATACCTAAAGTTTTAACGCGCCCAATAAGACTCTTCGAGGCTATCTTCGCGTTCTGGCAAGCCACGCGTCAGGCGCGGAGAGTGCTGATTCAACACCTGGTAACTTACGCGGTTTGCGTATTTACACACTTGTGCCAGAGATGAATAGGTCAGCCAGGTATGCTGGTGTTTGCTGGAGTTTGGCACGTTAGAACGGTGATAATTGTTCGCCGTAATATCGTGCAGCAATGCCGCCAGCGCACCGTCGCCCGCACCATTAGTGTTCATGATTTTTTCAGGCCCGCCCATATATGGCGCGATGTGCGAGAAAATACGCATCGGGTTCTGGCAATCTTTGTGGCGCATTGCGCGGCTAAATTCGTACTGGTTAAACTCGGCAATCGCACCCGGCAGCAGCGGATGTTGTGTCGTACGTTTAGAGGACTCTTCCGTAAAGCCCGCCATATACAAGCCCACAGGCCCTGCGGTACACAGTACTAAATCAACCCAATCTAACGCTTTATCCGCCGCCAGCAATGGATCGCTTTCGCCGGTCAGCGCCAGCCCTTCTTCTTCGTTCATCGCAAGAATGGAGACATGTTCTTTCAAGAACGCCTGCCACCATTGTGGGTTTTCTGCGATGACATATTTGGTGCCAAGCGTGAGCACAACAGGAACGTTGTATTTTTTCGCATATGCGATGGCCTGCATGGTCGCTTCTGGCATGGGTTCGCCATCTTTACAGCGCACTAAATATGAAGTCAGAACTAACGCCGAGGCCCCGGCAATCACCTCTTCAGGGATATTTTCGGCTCGTAACTGGTTCATGTGGCCTGGGCTTATCGCAAAGGTACGCTCACCTTGCTCACCAATAAGCGTAAAGCAGCGGCCGATTGGCCCATTAACACCTTGCAAGTAGTTGAGGTCGGTACGGCTGGAGGTATTGCAAAGGTAACGGTAGGCGTAGCTACCAATTTCGATATTGCTGCACATCACACCCAGCAGTACAGAACGGTCATCGGCCAAAACCGAATAGTTGTGCATGGTGTTGCCAATGGTGCCACCGGCAAACTGGTGGGTAATCAGATCTTCTTTCACCAATTCCTGATACAGCGCTTCCGCAACATCATCTTCAATAACAAGAGAATGCCCGAAACTCAAACCGTAACGATGAACAAATGCATCATCGACTTTGGCTTCGATATCCACCAGCGTCTGGTCGATCCCGACTATCCAGGAAGTTCCTGTCTCGTTTTCAGGCTGAACCTGTTGCAGTAATGGATCACGCGCGTTTACAGGAAAGTAGTGTTTGGATTTTCGTTTGCCGGGAAATTTCATGATGTTGTTCGGAGTTTGCTAATCAGGCCGGAAATGGTAGCACATTAACGGCCCTAAGCGAGATCAGCGATATTTCTGCACCAGGTTCATCATCATTGCAATGTGGGCTGGGTCGTCATTAAGCGCAGGAATGTATTCATATTTTGTGCCACCTGCTTCGATGAAGACTTCACGGTTTTGCACCGCCATTTCTTCTAAAGTTTCGAGACAATCGGCAGAGAATCCTGGGCACATAACCTGAATGTGCTTCACCCCTTTCTCAGCCAACATTTTCAGTGTTTCATCGGTATACGGCATCAGCCATGGTTCGCGGCCAAAACGCGACTGATAAGTCATCATCACTTTTTCAGGAGGCAGCTCAAGCGCTGAAAGCAATTCACGGGTCGTATCACGGCAGCGTTGTGGGTAATCATCCCCTTCGTTGGCATAACGCTGCGGAATACCGTGGTAGGAAAGCAGCAGAACGTCCGGCTCACCGTGCTGGGCAAAAGAGTGTTTTACTGAAGCCGCCAGCGCGTTGATATATGAAGTGTCTTCGGCATAATCGCGAATCAGTGAAATTGACGGCAATGAGCGGTAATTGGCAAAAATACGCCCCAGTTCATCCCAGACGGCCGCAACCGTTGAGCAAGAAAACTGCGGATAGAGCGGCAGCACCACAATATGGTCTACGTGATGCGTCATCAGTTCTTCCACAGCACTTTTCAGCGAGGGCGAACCATAACTCATCCCGAGTACAACCGGAGTGCCAGGTAACTGGGCAGCAAGTGCGGTCTGTTGACGGCGGCTATAGACCAGTAGCGGAGAACCTTCTTCCATCCATACCGACTGATACAGTTTGGCGACACGAGCAGAACGCAGCGGCAAAATCACGCCACGCAATAGCGGCCACCAAATTAGACGCGGTGTATCAACCACGCGTTTGTCGCTCAAAAACTGGCGTAAATAGCGTTTTACCGCAGCCGGAGTGGGAGCGTCAGGCGTGCCAAGGTTTGCCAGTAAGATACCCACTTTTTCCTGATTCATTTCCACTCCTTATCAACAGATTGCTGATAATTGTAACGTAAAAGCGCCTCAGGAGAACCGATTACAGCGAAAGGGCAAAATTTGGGTAAAAAAATACCAGGAACAAGTCCTGGTATTCTTATATACCCAGTGAATTAGCCGAGGATTTTAGCCAGCTCAGCACTCACTTCGGTCACTTTACGGGTGCCGTCGATTTTCACATATTTGGTGTTACCGGCTTCTGCTTCTTTGCTGTAATAAGAGATCAACGGAGCAGTCATCTGATGGTATTCCACCAGGCGCTTACGCACGGTCTCTTCCTGATCGTCTTTACGAGTAGTCAGCTCTTCGCCAGTCGCATCATCTTTGCCTTCCACTTTTGGTGGATTGAAGGTGACGTGATAAACGCGGCCAGATGGCGCGTGTACGCGACGGCCAACGATACGCTCAACAATCAGCTCGTCCGGTACGGCGAATTCCAGAACCACATCCACATTGATGCCCGCTTCTTTCATTGCATCAGCTTGTGGAATAGTGCGAGGGAAACCATCAAGCAGGAAACCGTTACGGCAATCTTCCTGGGTAATACGTTCTTTAACCAGAGCGATAACCAGTTCATCTGTAACCAGTTTACCGGCATCCATGATGTCTTTTGCTTGTTTGCCCAGCTCTGAGCCAGATTTCACTGCAGCACGCAGCATGTCACCAGTGGAGATTTGCGGAATGCCATATTTCTCCATGATGAACTGAGCCTGAGTTCCTTTACCTGCGCCCGGAGCGCCAAGCAGAATAATACGCATTGCGTAATTCCCCATTCGTTTGGATTTTTGATTATTTAAAGCAGAGGCGATGACCTTACCATTAAAGGCGTATTCACCTCAAGAATAGCGGGGCTTGTGAGCGCTGTTAGCGGCGTTTAGATGAAAAAAAACCTGCCGTTTTGGCAGGTTTTTGTCTTTTCTTGATAGAGGATGGCGAGTAAACGTAATCGCTACCCGCCTCCTGTCATTAAGAAACCAGCAACTGGTTCATACGACGGATAAACTGGTTTGGATCTTCCAGCGTACCGCGCTCAGCCAACAGAGCCTGGTCAAGCAGCAGCTCAACCCACTCGCCGAACTGCGCTTCATCTTGAGTATCCGCCACACGTTTTACGAGACCGTGATCCGGGTTCAGCTCAAAGATGTACTTCACTTCTGGCACTTCCTGGCCCGCAGCAGCAAACAGTTTTGCCATTTGCGTGCTCATGTCGTTGCTGTCGGTGGTCACGATAGCTGGCGTATCGGTCAAACGATGCGTCAGACGCACTTCTTTTACACGCTCGCCCAGCAGGGTTTTCACACGGTCAACAAACGGTTCAAGGGCTTTTTCAGCTTCTTTCGCTTCCGGCGTTTCTTCGTCGGCCAGTTTTTCCAGCGATTCGTCAGTTTTGCTGACTGACTGGAACATTTTGCCATCGAACTCGGTCAGGTAGCTCATCATCCACTCGTCGATGCGGTCAGAAAGCAGCAACACTTCGATGCCTTTCTTACGCAGCAATTCCAGATGCGGGCTGCTCTTCGCGGCTGCATAGCTGTCGGCGGTGATGTAGTAAATCTTCTCCTGCCCTTCTTTCATGCGTGACACGTACTCTTCAAGCGACACGGTTTGTGCAGCAGAATCGGTATGCGTGGTCGCAAAGCGCAGCAGTTTAGCGATAGCTTCCTGGTTTGCATTATCTTCAGCAGGGCCTTCTTTCAGTACCAGGCCGAAGTTTTTCCAGAAGGTCTGGTATTTTTCACTGTCGTCTTTCGCCAGTTTTTCCAGCATCTGCAATACGCGTTTAGTCAGCGCACTACGCAGGTTCTGCGTTACGCGGCTGTCTTGCAGAATTTCACGCGAGACGTTCAGCGGCAGATCGTTGGAATCTATCAGGCCGCGCACGAAACGCAGATAGTTCGGCATAAACTGCTCAGCGTCGTCCATGATGAACACGCGCTGCACGTAGAGTTTCAGGCCGTGTTTGTGGTCACGGTTCCACATATCCCACGGTGCCTGAGACGGGATGTACAGCAAGCTGGTGTACTCTTGCTTCCCTTCCACGCGGTTATGGCTATAAGTCAGCGGGTCGGTAAAGTCATGAGCTACATGTTTGTAGAACTCGTTGTACTCTTCATCTTTAATTTCAGACTTGCTGCGGGTCCACAAAGCCTGGGCTTTGTTGATTTTTTCCCAGCCGAGAATGGTTTCACCGTCTTTTTCTTCACGGGTTTCAATCTCAACCGGCAAGGCGATATGGTCTGAGTATTTGCTGATGGTGGAACGCACGCGCCAGTCATCTAAGAACTCATCTTCACCTTCACGCAGGTGCAGAGTAATTTCAGTACCGCGATCGGCTTTGGTGATATCCGCAACGGTATATTCGCCAGCACCTTCAGATTCCCAGAACACAGCCTGATCAGCAGGTACACCTGCAGCACGGGTGCGCACGGTGACTTTGTCTGCCACGATAAACGCAGAGTAGAAGCCCACACCAAACTGGCCGATAAGCTGGCTGTCTTTCGCCTGGTCAGAACCCATAGATTCGAGGAACGCTTTGGTGCCTGATTTTGCAATCGTACCGAGGTGATCAATCGCTTCGTCGCGAGTCATACCGATGCCGTTGTCGGCAATGGTCAAAGTGCGTTTTTCTTTATCAAAAGAGACGCGCACACGCAGCTCACCATCACCTTCGTACAGGTCTGGCTGAGACAATGCGCGGAAGCGCAATTTGTCTGCCGCATCAGAGGCGTTGGAGATCAGCTCACGCAGGAAAATTTCTTTATTTGAATAGAGGGAGTGGATCATCAGGTGCAGAAGTTGTTTCACTTCAGACTGGAAGCCACGAGTCTCTTGTCCTTTCATGGTCATTGATACCTCAACAAAATCAAATTACGCAGGGGATTAAAACGTTGAGGGTGATATGAGGATAAGAAAGCAAAATTTCAAGCGGGGAAATGAATATCTCTTTTTCTTTACCCTAAATAATTGGAGTTGCATCAAGGCAGCAAGGAAGCAAATCCCAGGAGCTTACTAAAGTAAGTGACTGGGGTTTGTGAGTGCAGCCAACGCAGATGCAGCTTCAAGTATGACGGGTAAAATTAGAAATTAATCTTGTGACGGCCAGCTAAAGAGTGCGAAAGCGTGGTGCCATCAACCATTTCCAGCTCGCCCCCCACCGGCACACCGTGCGCGATGCGGCTGGCATCCACGCCATATTGCCCGCATAGCTCGGCAATATAGTTGGCGGTGGCTTCACCTTCCACGGTAGGGTTGGTGGCAAGAATAAGTTCTTTGATTGTCTCGCGCTCAAGACGCTGTTCGAGCCTGTCGAGACCAATATCTTGCGGGCCGATACCGTCAATCGGAGACAAATGCCCCATCAGCACAAAATAGCGCCCGGAAAACTGCCCGGTCGCTTCAATAGCGTGAATATCCGCAGGGGTTTCCACTACACAAATCTGACCGTTTTCCTGACGACGCGGATTGGCGCAGATTGCGCACACCTCCTGTTCGGTAAAGGTACGGCAATCAGCACAGTGGCCGATTTCAGACATCGCGCGTGTTAATGCTTGAGCAAGACGCATCCCACCGCTGCGGTCGCGTTGCAGGAGCGCGAACGCCATACGTTGGGCAGATTTTGGGCCAACGCCTGGCAGGCAGCGCAAGGATTCCATAAGGGCGGTAAGTAAAGGACTGGTTTGCATCGCTCAGACTTCTGAAAAAAGAGTGGGCCATAGCCTAACATTAGCCCCGTGGAAGGACATAGAAAATAATCCCCTTGTGCGAGGTGCTGCGCAAGGGGAAAACTTTTAAGCGCGTTGGGAGTCGAGTTGCTCTTGATTGGTCACTACGTCTTGCGCTTTTTGGTAGCTTTCCATCAGCAAGCCATACTCAATAAACACACCACCCCACAGATTTGCCCACTCCATAGCATCGTCACGGTTCCAGGTGTGCTGGACTTCTGCTACCACGGCTGCGGTATCCATCGGTACAACCCCCGCCTGCACCACACGTGCCAAAGTCACTTCCTGGGCCATTTTGGAATAGGTACCTGAGGCATCAATTACCGCAAAGACTTTAAAACCTTCGGCCGCAGCACTGATCGCCGGGAAAGCCATGCATACGCTGGTTACAGTACCGGCAATAATCAGAGTTTTGCGCCCGGTAGCTTTTACCGCAGCGACGAAATCGGGGTTGTCCCAGGCGTTGATTTCACCTTTGCGCGGCACATATTGAGCATGCGGTGCGTACTGGTGGATTTCAGGGATCAGCGGGCCGTTCGGGCCTTGTGGCACAGAAGCGGTGGTGATCACCGGAATGTTGGCAAGCGTGGCAACTTTAGCAAGCACAGTGGCGTGAGTGCGTAAAGTTGGCATTGGCATATCGTGCACCAGTTGGAACAAACCACTTTGATGGTCGATAAGCAGCATGACCGCGTCGTTAGGGTCAATCGTAGGAATTTGTCCATTAAAGTTTGCAGGTGACATATTCATATCCTCTTTTATTTACTAAATAAACTACTGAAAATTAACGGCTACCGGGACGATAGCCGTTTATGCTAGTTAAACTTTCTGGCCAAATTTTCCGCTGTTAAAATCGTCAATGGCCTCTTTGATTTCTTCACGAGTGTTCATCACAAACGGCCCGTAACCGACCACTGGCTCATTAAGTGGCTCACCGCTCAACACCAACACAACGGCGTCGTTATTGGCTTCAAGCGTTACCGTCTCCCCTTTCGCATCCAGCACGACCAGTTGTGCTTCGCGAGCAATTTCCTGCCCATTGACCTGCACGGTGCCCTTGAGCACCACCAGCGCCGTGTTCCAGCCATCTGGCAGCGTCAGTTGCGTAGAACTGTGCGCATTGAGTCGCATATCCAGCACACGCAGCGGTGAAAACGTATGTGCCGGGCCTTTTGCGCCATCCATTTCGCCAGCGATGACTCGCACCTGGCCTGCGTTATCTGGCAGTGTCACGACCGGAATATCAGCGTCGGTAATGGACTGGTAGTTCGGTGGTGTCGATTTGTCTTTGGCTGGCAAGTTGACCCACAGCTGAACCATTTCAAGCGTACCGCCCTTCTCGCTAAATGCCGGTGAGTGGAACTCTTCATGCAAAATGCCACTACCTGCGGTCATCCACTGCACGTCACCCGGGCCAATCACCCCGCCGCTGCCGGTGGAGTCACGGTGCGCAACTTCACCTTTGTAGACGATGGTGACGGTTTCAAAACCACGGTGCGGGTGTACATCTACGCCACGCTGCCCTTTGTTGCTCGGCTTAAATTCCGCTGGGCCTGCGTAATCGAGCAGCAGGAACGGGCTGAGCTGTTTTTCAAATTTTGAGTAAGAAAACAGTGAGCGAACCGGGAAGCCATCGCCCACCCAGTGGGAAGCAGGTGCTGAATAAACGCCAAGAATTGATTTCATCGTTATCTCCATTGAGTGTCGATTTCTGTTGAGATAAAGCTTACTCATAAGACGAATTAGCCGGTAGACTCTGAAAATGAACTCAGTGTTCCATAAACAGGACAATGAAAATGCAAGACCTCAACGATCTATGGTATTTCGTGCAAGTGGTGGATAACGGAGGGTTTTCTCCTGCAAGCCGCATTATCGGGATTCCAAAATCACGCTTGAGTCGCCGTATTGCGCTATTAGAAGAGAGCCTGGAGACACGCCTGATTCAACGTTCAACACGCAGTTTCACGGTGACCGAAGCCGGGCAGATCTTTTATCGCCACTGCAAGGCGATGATTATTGAAGCCGAAGCTGCGCAGGAAGCGATTAATTCGTTACGCGCAGAGCCTCGTGGGCTGATTCGCCTGAGCTGCCCAATTGCCCTGCTGCATGTGCATATCGGGGAGATGCTGGCGAAATTTATGGCTCTGTATCCGCAAGTCACCGTGCAGCTTGAAGAGACAAATCGCCAGGTTGATGTGCTCAATGAAAATGTCGACTTAGCGGTGCGGGTACGCCCATTGCCTCTGGACGATAGCGATCTGGTGATGCGTAAACTGGCAGATCGCGGCATGTGCCTGGTTGCCAGTCCCGAACTGGTTGAGCGCTTTACCACCCCAGCGTCACCGGCAGATCTTCAGCATTGGCCCAGCCTTGCGTTATCAAAACCACAGCAAGTTTATCGCTGGTGTCTGTTCGGCCCGGATAATCAGGAAGTGACGCTGCACCACAAACCACGCTTTGTGACCACCGATATGGATGCGCTACGAGCGGCTGCGCTGGCAGGTGTGGGTGTGGTTCAGTTACCAATACTAATGGTTAACAAGCAACTGGCAGACGGAAGCCTGGTGCGTTTGTTACCGGAGTGGCGAGCAAGGCGTGAGGTTATTCATTTGGTGTTTCCTTCACGGCGCGGCCAGTTACCGGCTGTCAGGGCATTGATTGATTTTCTGGTGGAGAGTTATGCGGGGTTTGAGGAGGAGTGAGAATGTCATGTCGGGTGACGCTGCGCTTACCCGACCTACAAAAGACAAACAGTGTCAATCGTAGGGCGGATAAGCGCATGCGTCATCCGCCAAACTGATCAAAACGGCATTTTGAAGCCTGGTGGCAACTGCATCCCGCTGGAAACACCCGCCATTTTTTCTTTCTGCGCTTCGCCAATACGGCGAGCCGCATCGTTGAAGGCCGCAGCAACCAAGTCTTCAACCATCTCTTTGTCGTCTTCCATCAGGCTTGGATCGATTTCCACGCGACGGCAGTTGTGAGCACCATTGATGGTCACTTTAACCAGACCCGCGCCAGATTCGCCAGTGACTTCCATTTGGGCGATTTCTTCCTGAACCTGGGCCATTTTTTCCTGCATCTGCTGGGCTTGCTTCATGATGTTGCCCAGACCGCCTTTTCCAAACATAGTCTTCTCTCTTTTGCTCGGGCCGACTAACCGCATCTACCCATCATCCTTCAAGCTGCCGGGGTGTTGGCTGCAGACGCTCACCTCAGTCACTTACTCAAGTAAGCTCCTGGGGATTCTCGTCCTGGCCGCCTACCCGCAACTCGAATGCTAGTGGGTATAACAATTAACGGCTATCAGGGTTTACAACAAACCAGCGTGGCTGGTCTGTCAAATAGGTCGAATACTGTCTTCATCCAGTTCCGCATCAAAGAAACGACGCAGTGTCTGAATGTTATTGTCAGTTCTCATTGATTCCCGCGCGTTCGCAAGCTTCTCTTCGTAGATAGCCTGACGCCACTCAAGCGGGGTACGTTGCGCAAGATTATCATCTTCAATAATAGTCAGCTCAACAGTTTCACCACTAAAAGTACTCATCGCGTCCGCCAGCGTTTTCTGTGCCGACGGTGAATTCAAATGCCGTAATGCCGGACGCAAGTGCAAACAGACACGATTGCCGTCCTGCTCTTTCCAGGCATTTAGTGCCAGTTGCTGCACTAATTTCGGTAACACCAGCTGGCTAATTTCAGCCGACCAGCTATCGCGCTCAGTGGCCTCCAGAGCAAGCTTCTGCGCAAGCTCAGGTGTTTTCTCATGCTCCATCGCGCGCTTTAATGCTTTTGGTGTCGCAACGGGTTCTTCAACGACATCAGAAACAATTTGCGACTTCCAGCGATAAGCTTCGGGCTTAGGCTCAGGCTTTTCTTCTGTAAGCGCTGCGGGCCGGGACTGGATACGCTCGCTCACCGAGGCTAAACGTTCCAGAGCGGTGCTGTTCTTTGCCGGCCGCGCTAGATTTGGCGCTGCCGGCTCACTCTTTTTTGCTTTGTTGGCTCCCTGCTGGCGCATGAGCTGTGTTCGCGCTTGCAACACCTGACTGGTGGTGTCTGGCAGCGCAGACTCATTTGGCCGTGGCGGGGGTGCCATTTGTTGACGCACCGGAACAGGGTTCACCACCGGAATACTTTGTGCCTGCCGCGGTTGTTCGGGCTCCGGGAGTGGCTTGCGCGGGTGGAATGCCAGCGCGCGCAGCAGCGTCATTTCTATGCCCATGCGGCGATCTGGTGCCCAGGAAAGCTCTTTGCGGCCAATCAGCAAGGTTTGGTAATAAAGTTGGACTTCAGCAGGTGGCACGACGCGCGCCAGCTCACGCATACGCTGTTCAATCGCGGCCATGTCGCTGCCCAAAGCGGCAGGCGAAAGCTGAACCATTGCCACGCGGTGCAGCAAACTCAGCATTTCCACCAGCAACGCTTCCCACTCAACACCACGCCCAGCGGCTTCATTAAGCAAGTTCATCACTCGCTCACCATCAGCCTGCACCATCGCCTCTACTAGCGAAAGAGCCTGGTCGTCATCGAGCGTACCCAACATCGTGCTGACAGCGGCGGTTGTTACCTGCCCATCACCACTGGCAATCGCCTGGTCGGTAAGGCTTAGCGCATCGCGCAGGCTGCCATCTGCAGCGCGAGCCAACAGTTGCAGAGCACGGGTTTCGCTGGGGATTTTTTCTTCGCCAAGAATGTATTCCAGCTGATGGCGGATTTGTTCAACATCCAGCGCTTTCAGGTGGAATTGCAGACAACGCGAAAGAATCGTGACCGGCAATTTTTGCGGATCGGTAGTTGCCAGCAGGAATTTGACGTGCGATGGCGGCTCTTCCAGCGTCTTCAACAATGCGTTGAAGCTATGGCGGGAGAGCATATGCACTTCATCGATAAGATAGACTTTGAAACGGCCACGCGCCGGGGCGTACTGAACGTTGTCCAGCAAGTCACGGGTATCTTCTACTTTGGTACGCGAGGCAGCATCGATTTCAATCAAGTCAACAAAGCGGCCTTGTTCGATTTCGCGGCAATTGTCGCACACACCACAAGGGGTGGCGGTGATACCGGTTCCACAATTTAACCCTTTCGCCAGCAGGCGAGCGATGGATGTTTTACCCACGCCACGCGTCCCCGAAAAGAGATAGGCGTGATGGATTCGGCCCATGGATAAGCCATTAGCCAGAGCAGTCAACACGTGTTGCTGGCCGACAACATCAGCAAAAGTTTGTGGCCGCCATTTGCGGGCTAAGACCTGGTAGCTCATACGAGATAGGCTCTACATCGCGGGTGTGAATTGGGGGGTAATGCTAACATAAGCCTCACCCATCGGGCGAGGCTTGAGATTGAAGAAGTGAGGCTGAACTCAGTGACCAGGGAAAAGGACGAGGCTGTAGCTTTTCACACCCATTTTTTCCAGGCGCTGTTCACCACCAATATCAAACAGATTGATGATAAACGCAGCGTCGGTCACTTCCCCACCCAAACGGCGGATAAGTTTCACTGTTGCTTCGATGGTGCCGCCGGTTGCCAGCAGATCGTCCACTACCAGAACTTTGTCGCCAGGCTCGATTGCATCAACGTGGATTTCCAGTTGATCGGTGCCGTATTCCAGCTCGTAGTTTTCAGCGATAGTTTCACGCGGAAGTTTGCCCGGCTTGCGTACCGGAACGAAGCCGACACCCAGTTCCAGCGCAACCGGTGCACCAAATAAAAACCCACGCGCTTCAGTACCCACCACTTTAGTGATGCCGGCGTCTTTGAAGCGTGAGACTAATAACTCGATGCTGGTGGCGTAGGCTTTCGGATCTTCAAGCAAGCTGGTAACGTCACGGAATAAGATCCCAGGTTTTGGGTAGTCTGGAATACTTTTGATGCTATTTTTCAGATATTCAAGCTGCTGCGCAGTCGCGGTCATAATTAATGCCTGCTAAAAACATGGTTCTAACAAAGCACGGAGCGGGTTAATTAATGAAGTATTGATGATTCATTAATCAGCCATACCATGCTCGAAAACGGTCGAATTTACTGGCTGGCACCAACAATTGCAACCACTGCAAATGCGGTTTATGGCTTTTGTTGCTTTTCATCAATTACCGGCATCCGCCACATAAAGAACAGCAGTGCGCACATCATCACTAATAATAGTAGTCTGACCCACAGAATATTGACCAAATAAAGGGACACCGCAAAGGTTAATACGATGAAAATCAGTGCTCTGGGTTTAGCTCCAGGCGGCAACGCACGATGGTCCTGCCAGTGGCGGATATAACTGCCGAACCATGAGCGGTACAGTAACCAGTGATGAAAGCGCGGCGAGGAACGGGCGAAGCACCAGGCCGCCAGCAGCAAAAATGGGGTTGTGGGAAGTAAAGGCAAGACAACACCCAGCGTCGCAAGGACTACCGCCAGCCAACCAATGATGATTAAAATGATCCGTTTCATTCATTATTCCGTACTTAAACACGTGCAACACTGGAGATTCATTTTGTGAAAACCGCCGCGCTGTTACAAGCTTTGGATGCTCGCGTCGCGGAACTCGCACAGGCCATTGCGCCTGTCTCGTTACAACGCGCATCGCAAGCACGCTTCGATCGTAAACTGTTTTCCACTCACAGCACACAGCTCAAAGATTATTTGACCGAAGTTCAGGCAAATCTCGCGCAGTTAGAGCTTAGCGTGAAAGTCGGCAAAGCGGAGCAAGTTGCTTATCTCGCCGAAAAACTCGTGGCACAGATTTCCGCGTTGCAGCGTGAACTGGCGACCTGGAAGATGCGTAAAAATGATCCACAACCGCCCGTGGTTGAAAACTTGTATGAAAAGCTCTCAACCCATCAGGATTATGAGCGCCGCATCCAGATTATGATTAGCGATCGTGAAAGCCAACTTTCGGTACAAGTCACGCTCGCCGGACAGCAAAAACTCCAGAAAGAACTGGCCGCCCTTGAAGGTCGTTTGCAGCGTTGTCGCCAGGCACTCACTCGTATAGAGCGTGCAATCGAAAGGCGAGAGCGTGGACTAAGCTAATTAGAGTCGGTGAATCTGGAGCAAAGCCATGGGACTTTTAGCCTGGGTAATAATCGGTGTGCTGGTCGCGGTAATGATGAAACTATTATGCCCAGCCAGAAGCGGCGTGTTTGCGATTGCGGTCGTGACGACCACCGCGGGAGCACTTATCGGCGGCTATATTTGCGCTGTGTTTAATATTGGTACATTGGCAACGCTTGATGTGCGCTCGCTGTTAGCTGCAGTGACCGGATCGCTGCTTTTTCTCTTTTTATTTCGCAAACTACGGATCAACTAAATGTCGCTGGAAAACGCACCAGAAGAAGTCAAACTGGCTGTCGATTTGATAATGCTGCTGGAACAACATGAAATCCCGACGGAAACCGCGCTCGCAGCGCTTGAGATTGTCCGTCAGGATTTTTTGCGTAAACGGGAAGAGAACACCTCCCGCTAATTTTTACTGGGCAGGAACGATGTCGCCACCGTTTGATTTGCCATTATTATCGCGTTTCACTTCTGTCAGTTCATCGCCTTTGTCATTACGCAGATGCACTTCGAGTTGGTTGAAGGCGATATTAATGCCGTTCTCACGACATAGACGATCGATTGTCCGGTTTAGCTCATCGACGGTGTAGCTGCGATCACGCAGCTCACGCACATACAGGCGCAGTTCGTGATCCAACGTGCTGGCCCCGAAGGTGGTGAAGAACACCGTTGGCTCAGGGTCGTGCATCACTTTCGGATGCTCATGTGCAGCTTTCAGTAAGATCTCACGTACTTTATCCAGATCAGACCCGTAAGCCACACCCAGGCGGATAACTACGCGAGTGATCGTGTCGGTAAGCGACCAGTTGATCAGTCGTTCCGTCACAAACGCTTTGTTCGGGATGATCACCTCTTTGCGGTCAAAGTCAGTAATCGTGGTGGCACGAATACGAATTTTGCTGACGCTACCAGAAAATGTGCCAATCGTGACGGTATCGCCGATACGCACCGGGCGCTCGAAGAGGATAATCAGGCCGGAAACGAAGTTACCGAATATCTCCTGCAAACCAAAACCTAAGCCCACCGACAGCGCGGCTGCCAGCCATTGCAACTTATCCCACGACACACCGAGAGAGCCGAAGATAGTCATCGCCCCTACCGCAGTAATGACGTAGTTAAGAATCGTGGTGATGGCATATGAAGCACCCTGACGCATTTGCAGACGCGAAAGCACCAATACTTCCAGCAGACCCGGTAAGTTGCGAATCAGCACCCAGGCAACAGCAAAAGCAATCGCGGCAAATAACAGGCTGCCCATGGTGACGTTTTTCACTACTGCCACACCAGCTTCGGAAGCGCTATAACTCCAGAGCTGGATGCTGTCCAGATAACCGAATACCCCGAACAAATCTGACCAAATTGTGTAGAACACCAGAGCAAATAGAGCGAACAGGGCAATGATCGCCAGACGCATGGTCTGTTGGTTGATTTGGTCCAAAGCCAACGGTGGCTCTTCTACCGGCTCGCCCCCTTCAGCCCCCTCTTTCACCAGATTCTCACGGCGCGCAACGGCACGGCGATAAGCCATACGACGTGCCGCAACACTCAATCCGCGCAAGACGGTCTGATAGACCAGGTTCCAGACGAGTATCAGATAGATAGTTTCAATCCAGCGACCAGCAAGGCGAAGTGTCGTATAAAAATACCCCATTGCCGTCAGCACGATTAACACAGCAGGCACCACGCCCATCATCGTGACAGTAAACAACTGCATGGTGTGGTTGTTTTTGTTGCGCCAGTTTTCACGGCACATTGGGAAGACCAGTGCGGTGATAAGCAACAAGTTGAAGAAGATAATCAGTTGCCCCAACGCATCTTCAACCAGATGTAGCGGCGAACGTTCACCCAGCACCGACCAGAATAACAATGGTAATAGAGCACAACCTATACGCACTAATTGGCGGCGATAATGGCTGCACAATTGCGGTTGCATATTAAAGTGGCTAACAGCAACACCATTTTTAGACAGCACCTGGTAAGTTAAGCCGAAGACTAACCAGAACAAGGAGAGCTGTTTGCAAAATGCCAGCATCGATTCGCTGATGTTCATCTGCAAGCCAGCAAACACCAGGCCAATTGAGTAGATAACCAGCGCGCCAGGCAAAACTTTAACCAGCGTCAGAGCAATGGCTTTCGGGGTCAGCATTTGGCTGTCGTTACGAAGTTGCCCAACACGGCTCGCCTGCTTTTCCAGATAGCGGTCTATCGCTTTAAAGCGCCAGCGTATAACGCCTGCCAACAACAAAGCCGGAATCATCAGTAGCAGGATGGCGAGAATTTTAAGCGAGTTTTCTGGCCCTTTAAAATTGAGGCTGGCGTTTTTAAACTGATCGCGCAGCGAAGAAGGCAATGATTTCAGCCAGTCCCAATCCATCGGCTTATTACTGGTTACCCAGAAAATTTGCTCAGTAAGGATCTGGTCGAGTGACTTCGTGACGTTTTGCAGCTGCTGCTGGTTGTTCTGCAAATTAATGGCCAGCATTAACTGCATACCAAGCTGTTTATTGAGCTGGTCGAGCAATTCACGGCGAGTATCCAGAACCTGCAATAACGCATCGTGAACTTCCGGAGTGACATCCGCTTTATGGCCATCTTCGATTTTCGCGACCAGTTCGTCCGGCTGGAACAAAGCGTCACGTTGTTGGTTCACATCAAACTGTTCGAGACGAATATCCGCAATCCGATTGGTCAGGTCTTCAGTGTCTTCGGCAGACGGCAGGTTTTGTTGCTGCTGTTGGTAAAGAATACGCGACAACAACAAGCTGCCTTTCAAAACGGCGATCTGCTCTTTGAGGTTACGTTCAGATTGCAGAGCGCGATCCAGTGTATTTTTAATGCGAATGCTCGAAGGCACCATTTCATTGGCATGCTGAGTGGCGTCAATCAGACGCTGACTCAACTGATGATTGATGTCTAATTCCTGTTTAACCAGCGGGTTTTGCTGAATTTTAACGGTATCTTCAGAGTCTATGGCGTCCTGCGCGGTCTGCTGCGTCAGCGTTAAACGCTTACTGCTAGACGCTTTCTGCAAGAGTTGCAGCGTGATTTCCATTTGGTTGATATGCGCATTGGTGTAGTCACGTTGTTTTTGCAGCGCATCTTGCAAAATAGTGTTGCCTTTCAGGCTTTCGCTCTGCTGTTGAAGCTGTGCGTTCAACAAAGCCTGTTGCGCAAGTAACAACGTTTGCTGGCTTGGGCGTAAATCTGCGGCCCCCGGCGTTACGCCATTAAGGCGGTTGCGAATCGTTTCAAGCTGAGCTGATGCCGCATTCATCGCGTTTTGTACGCGTTCAGGTTGCGTTTGCAATGAAATCAGCTGGCTGTTCCAGGTCGCTAAATCGCTTTGCGCGTTCTGCAAATTCGTCACCAACTCACTGAGGCGAGTTTCAAGCTGGCGCAGACTCAGCGCTTCAATTTCAGCCTCTTCATTGGCCGCATTAACCTGTTGGCTCTTAATCTCATTGAGTGCATCAGTAGCTTTGCGCAGCACTTTCGGCGCTTCAACTATCTGCTGATGGAGTTTTTCCGCTTCATCCTTGAGCCGGTCAATTTTATCCAGCACCTCAAGAGTTTCATTGAGATCTTGTTGGGTGAGTTTGTCATTGGGAGACAGCGTCTTTTGCTTATTCAGGGCAGACAGCTGATTTTGAATTTCATCGCGGCTCGGCAGATCGCTACCATTTTTTTGCGCCCAGACTGGCTGTGCCAGCACGCAAAGCAGGCTAACGAATGCAATAAGAAAAAAACGTGCGGATAGGCGACGTGAATACAGTGAACACAAGAGTTGCGGCATAGTTTGACAGTGTTTGAGAACAGGCCGAAGGATGGCGAGTTAAAGACGAAATATGAGCCGCAAGATTAGCACGTCTTTTCGGAAAAACCTTGGTCAACTGTGTTCGGAATTACCCTAATAAGCATATTTTTATTGTGGAATGGATCTCATGGTTGGGCAGGTTTGAAACATTTCCAACAAAATTGCGACGTAGTCTTCGGCCTGGCCATGGAGATCAAAACTATCTGGCGCAACCAGCCAATTTTCAATCAGCCCGGTAATGTAACTACGCAGTAGGATAACGGCGTGGGGAAGGCGCAAGTTTTTCGGTAACATCTCAGCATCAATACAACGCTGTAAACTGCTCTCAATTCTCTCGTTTCCTTCCATATAAAGTTCGCGTCTGGCTTGCTGTAAAACCGCAAGTTCTCCAACAAATTCACATTTATGGAAAATGATTTCGGTCATCAAACGACGGCGTTCATCAACAACAGTTGCTTGTAATATGTAAATTAATAACTCTCTTACAACAGAAAGTGGATCGTCAGGAAATTTTGCCCGATACTCAGTTTCTAAATCGCCAATACTGGACTCAGTTAGCTCCCAGATTTCATTAAACAAATCCGACTTATTTTTGAAATGCCAGTAGATTGCACCACGGGTTACACCAGCTGCTTTTGCGATATCTGCCAGTGAAGTTGCGGAAACTCCGTGTTGTGAAAACAAGCGGATTGCAACATCCAGAAGGTGTTGGCGAGTTTCCAGTGCTTGTTGTTTGGTTTTTCGTGCCATAAGTGGGTGAAACAACGGTAGTTAGATTTACATACATTTGTGAATGTATGTACCATAGCACGACGATAATATAAACGCAGCAATGGGTTTGTGGACATTTGATCCATTGAACAACTTTGAAATCGGACACTCGAGGTTTACATATGAACAAAAACAGAGGGTTTACGCCTCTGGCGGCCATTCTGATGCTCTCAGGCAGCTTAGTACTTACAGGATGTAATGACAAAGAGACAAAACAGAGTGCGCCGCATACCCCAGAAGTGGGTGTGGTAACTCTGAAAAGTGCTCCTTTGCAGATAACTACAGAGCTTCCTGGCCGTACAAGCGCTTATCGTATTGCAGAAGTTCGCCCACAAGTCAGTGGCATCATCCTGAAACGTAACTTCGAAGAAGGAAGTGAAATCAAGGCTGGCGTGTCTCTGTACCAAATCGATCCTGCAACATACCAGGCAGCATATGACAGCGCCAAAGGCGACCTCGCTAAAGCACAAGCAAGTGCAAACATCGCTCAGCTGACGCTTAAACGTTATCAAAAACTGTTGGGTACTAAGTACATCAGTCAACAAGATTACGACACTGCACTTGCCGATTCACAACAGGCAAACGCATCTGTTGTAGCTGCTAAAGCCGCCGTTGAAACTGCTCGCATTAACCTTGCGTATACCAAAGTGACATCACCTATTAGTGGTCGCATTGGTAAGTCTTCTGTTACTGAAGGCGCTCTGGTGACTAGTGGACAGGCCTCTGCACTGGCGACAGTACAACAGCTCGACCCTATTTATGTCGATGTGACCCAATCCAGCAACGATTTCTTGCGCCTTAAGCAAGAGCTGGCGGAAGGCAAACTGAAACAAGAAAACGGTAAAGCAAAAGTCAAATTAGTGACCAACGACGGTATCACTTTCCCGCAGGAAGGCTCTTTAGAGTTTTCTGACGTGACGGTTGACCAGACCACCGGTTCTATCACTTTGCGAGCTATCTTCCCGAACCCAGATAAAACGTTATTGCCGGGCATGTTTGTTCGCGCGCAACTGGAAGAAGGTACCAATCCAAACGCACTGTTAGTTCCACAACAAGGTGTAACTCGTACACCGCGTGGTGATGCTTCAGCAATGGTCATTGGTAAAGAAGACAAAGTGGAAGTACGCAATATCACCGCAACTCAAGCTATCGGCGACAAATGGCTGGTAACCAGTGGGTTGAAGGATGGTGATCGCGTTATTGTGACCGGTTTGCAAAAAGTGAAACCCGGTGTTCAGGTGAAAGCGCAGGAAGTGGCGGCAGAAAATAAAGGCCAGGATCAAGCAGCCGCTGGCGCACAGTCTGAACAAACGAAGTCTTAACTTAAACAGGAGCCGTTAAGACATGGCTAAGTTTTTTATCGATCGCCCGATTTTTGCCTGGGTAATCGCCATCATTATTATGTTGGCGGGCGGGCTTGCGATCATGAAATTACCGATCGCGCAATATCCAACCATTGCGCCACCGGCAATTTCGATCTCAGCAAACTATCCAGGTGCAGATGCGAAAACGGTACAGGATACCGTTACACAGGTTATCGAACAGAACATGAACGGTATCGACAACCTGCTGTACATGTCCTCATCCAGTGATTCCTCTGGTTCTGTCACCATAACCATTACCTTTGATTCTGGTACTGACGCGGATATCGCGCAGGTACAGGTTCAGAACAAACTGCAACTTGCAATGCCACTGCTTCCTCAAGAAGTACAGCAGCAAGGTGTTAGTGTTGAGAAGTCTTCAAGTAGCTTCCTGATGGTTCTCGGTATGATCAACACCGATGGTTCCATGACACAGGAAGATATTTCGGACTACGTTGGCGCAACCATTAAAGACCCGATCAGCCGTACTCGTGGTGTCGGTGATGTTCAGCTGTTTGGTGCTCAGTACGCGATGCGTATCTGGATGGATCCGAACAAACTGAACAATTACCAACTCACGCCGGTTGATGTCATCGCAGCTATCAAAGCGCAGAACGCCCAGGTAGCAGCAGGTCAGTTAGGTGGTACTCCACCAGTTAAAGGCCAGCAACTTAACGCCTCTATCATTGCTCAGACCCGTTTAAAATCTGCCGATGAGTTCAGCAAAATTCTGCTGAAAGTGAATCAGGATGGCTCACGTGTTCTGCTTAAAGATGTGGCGAAAGTTGAGCTGGGCGGCGAGAACTACAACGTTGTCGCACGTTACAACGGCCAACCTGCGTCTGGTTTAGGTATCAAACTGGCAACCGGTGCTAACGCCCTGGATACCGCCAATGCGGTACGTGCTACGGTGGAAAAACTACAACCATTCTTCCCTGCGGGTCTGAAAGTTGTATATCCATATGACACCACGCCATTCGTTAAAATCTCTATCAAAGAGGTAGTAAAAACCCTCGTTGAAGCAATCGTGCTGGTGTTCCTGGTAATGTATCTGTTCTTGCAGAACTTCCGCGCCACACTGATTCCAACGATTGCCGTACCAGTAGTATTGCTGGGTACCTTCGCTATCCTTGCCATATTTGGTTATTCGATAAACACCCTTACGATGTTCGGGATGGTGCTTGCGATAGGCCTGTTGGTAGATGATGCGATCGTAGTTGTAGAGAACGTTGAGCGTGTTATGGCGGAAGAAGGATTGCCGCCGAAAGAAGCCACACGCAAATCAATGGAGCAGATACAGGGCGCTCTGGTCGGTATCGCCATGGTTCTGTCAGCGGTATTTATACCGATGGCGTTCTTCGGCGGTTCCACAGGTGCAATCTATCGTCAGTTCTCTATTACTATCGTATCGGCGATGGTGCTCTCCGTACTGGTGGCATTGATTTTGACACCTGCACTGTGCGCCACCCTGCTTAAGCCAATCAATAAAGGCGACCACCACGAGAAGAAAGGCTTCTTCGGCTGGTTTAACAATATGTTCGACAAGAGCACGCATCATTATACCGATAGTGTCGGTAACATCTTGCGTAGCACCGGTCGTTACTTAGTGCTTTATCTGCTGATTGTTGTTGGCATGGCCTTCCTGTTTATTCGTCTGCCAAGTTCCTTCTTGCCAGATGAAGACCAGGGCGTGTTCCTGACCATGGCGCAATTGCCTGCAGGTGCGACGCAAGAACGTACACAAGCCGTTCTTGATGATGTGACCAAGTACTACCTCGAAAAAGAGAAAGACAACGTTAACTCCGTATTTACCGTTAACGGCTTTGGCTTCTCGGGACAGGGGCAGAACACCGGTCTGGCATTCGTATCCTTGAAAGACTGGGATGAGCGTCCAGGTGAAGAGAACAAGGTTCCAGCTATTGCTGGTCGCGCAAGCGCCGAATTCTCGAAAATCAAAGATGCCATTGTGTTCGCATTTAACCTGCCAGCGATCGTTGAACTGGGTACGGCAACGGGCTTCGACTTCCAGTTGATTGACCAGGCAAACCTCGGACATGAAAAACTGACTCAGGCGCGTAATCAATTGTTTGGTGAAGTCGCTAAACACCCTGACCTATTGGTGGGTGTGCGTCCAAACGGTCTGGAAGATACGCCTCAGTTCAAAATCGATATTGACCAGGAAAAAGCGCAAGCATTGGGTGTTTCTATCAGCGATATCAACACCACACTTGGTGCTGCATGGGGTGGTAGTTACGTGAACGACTTCATCGACCGTGGTCGTGTGAAGAAGGTTTACCTGATGGCTGATGCGCCATTCCGTATGCTGCCAAGCGATATCAACAACTGGTATGTTCGCGGCTCTACCGGGCAAATGGTGCCATTCTCAGCGTTCTCTTCGGCGCACTGGGAATACGGCTCACCGCGTCTGGAACGTTACAACGGCTTACCTTCCATGGAAATCCTAGGTCAGGCAGCTCCGGGTAAGAGTACCGGTGAAGCGATGGATCTCATGGAACAACTGGCCAGCAAACTACCAACCGGTATCGGTTATGACTGGACGGGTATGTCATATCAGGAACGTTTATCAGGTAACCAGGCCCCTGCCCTGTATGCCATCTCCCTGATCGTGGTGTTCCTGTGTCTGGCTGCACTGTACGAGAGCTGGTCAATTCCATTCTCGGTCATGCTGGTTGTTCCACTTGGTGTTGTCGGTGCACTGCTTGCCGCAACATTCCGTGGCCTAACCAATGACGTGTACTTCCAGGTAGGCCTGCTGACAACCATTGGCTTGTCGGCGAAGAACGCGATACTTATCGTTGAATTCGCCAAAGACCTGATGGACAAAGAAGGCAAAGGCTTGATTGAAGCTACGCTGGAAGCTGTTCGTATGCGTCTGCGTCCGATTCTGATGACATCACTGGCGTTTATCCTCGGGGTAATGCCACTGGTAATCAGCTCCGGTGCAGGCTCCGGTGCACAGAACGCCGTAGGTACAGGGGTAATGGGCGGGATGGTTACTGCAACAGTCCTGGCTATCTTCTTCGTACCTGTGTTCTTCGTGGTAGTTCGTCGTCGCTTCAGCCGTAAATCTGAAGATATCGAACACACTCACGCGGTTGAGCACCACAAGTAAGTCTAAATCCGCAATTAAAAGGCCGCGCAAGCGGCCTTTTTTATATCCGCCGCCCTTATTTGTCATATTAATAAATAACGATAGTTGCTGGCTTTTTCTACGATAGGTTTCGAAATGTTGCAATAAAAAACCGATTGCACTTGAATATGATGACAAGATATTTCTTAAATTCACTGGCAGATGAGGTATGAAGGCTCATACTAATATATTAGGATTATTCTCAATTGATTCCTTATTTACACCCCGTCTTAGGTTCATTGCTGCAACACAAAATTAACCTATTGAATATAAACTGCTTTCTTAAACATTCACTTAAGTTAATTTATCAGACAATGCTTTTAAAATAAGTGAAAGTCTTAATAAACATTACGTTAGAGTAAACAGCTTTGCTGTAAATGTAATTTTTCGTAATAGTGAAAGGAAATCTACTGCGGATTGATTTATAGTTAAAGCATATGGAATAATCGTTGTAATTGATTCCCACCTCATCCAGGTGTGTCCACCCCAAGGCGTTTTGTTTATCAAATTTTCTTCGATAAAAAAGGGGCTGCATTATGGACGAATACTCACCAAAACGGCATGATATCGCACAGCTTAAATTTCTCTGCGAAAACCTGTATCATGACTGCCTTACCAACCTTGGCGAGAGTAATCATGGTTGGGTTAATGATCCTACTTCGGCCATTAACTTACAGTTGAATGAATTGATTGAGCATATTGCTGCTTTCGCACTTAATTACAAAATTAAGTACGATGATGAGAGTAAATTGATTGAACAAATTGACGAATATTTAGACGATACATTTATGCTGTTCAGTAACTATGGCATCAATGCCCAAGACTTGCAGAAATGGCGTAAGTCCGGGAATCGGTTATTCAGATGTTTCGTCACAGAGAGTCGTGCGAACCCAGTAAGCCTCTCCTTTTAGAACTATTACAAGATGTAATAAGGTGATTTTATGACTACAAAACCATTAACTAAGACTGATTATTTGATGCGCTTGCGACGCTGCCAAACTATTGACACATTAGAACGCGTAATCGAAAAGAATAAATACGAATTACCAGATAATGAATTGGCTGTATTTTATTCAGCAGCAGACCACCGTCTGGCTGAACTAACCATGAATAAGCTTTACGATAAAATACCACCATCTGTATGGAAATTTATCCGCTAATCCCCCTTAACTGTTATTACCTTTTGGTTTCAGACTGACATGCTTTTGTAATCAGCCACAATGGATTCAGAAACTCATTTAGTCACTTAATAGAGTGCTAAATAGATATTTATCCGGGCCGTTCAGCTTTCGAGATGCAAGCTGCTATCGCTCTTTCTGTAAGGCTTACTACATTGTGTCCGTCGTTCCTCTTAATTTGTGATTGTTAATAGCACACCCGGTCATGTGATTACCGTCACAAAAAGGAACTTTAGCAAAATTAATTACAAACTAATCGCTTAGGGTAACGGGTGTCCTGTCTATTTTAAAAGGCATCACCATGAGTGAAGAAAAACAGAAAATGATTGCAGGTGAACTTTATCGCCCTGCTGACCAACAGCTTCGAGATGACCGTGTAAAAGCGCGCCATTTGATTCACCATTTTAATCACACAGCTCCAGATGAAAAGGCTATTCGTAGTGAACTGCTCGAACAACTATTAGGCCAAAGTCTGGATGCCTATATTGAACCATCGTTTCGTTGTGATTACGGCTACAATATTTTCCTCGGCAAAAACTTCTATGCCAATTTTGACTGTGTGATTCTCGACGTTTGTCCTGTCCACATCGGTGAAAATTGTATGCTGGCCCCCGGTGTTCATATTTATACTGCGACTCATCCGCTGGATGCCGAAACGCGCAACAGTGGTGTTGAGTTCGGTAAACCTGTCACGATTGGCAATAATGTCTGGATTGGTGGGCGCGCGGTTATCAACCCGGGTGTGACTATTGGCGATAATGTAGTGATAGGTGCCGGATCCGTCGTCACAAAAGATATTCCGGCGAATTCGGTAGTTGCTGGAAATCCGGCCAGGCTAATCAAAATGGTGCCTGACACGCCACATTAACTGTTATGGTTTTTTATGGCGAAACTGTTACTTTTTTACCCTTGCAGGGCTTCTTAAAATAACAGTTCTCTGCCTGTCGCGTTCCCGTTCAGAAGGCCATCATGACTGAAATTCAGCGTCTGCTCACCGATACAATCGAACAACTCAATGCGGAAGAAAAACGCGACAATCGCCCGCGTTTTAGCATCAGCTTTATTCGCAAGCATCCGGGGCTATTTGTCGGCATGTGGATAGGTTGGTTCGCAACACTATGGGTCATGCTCGAGTCGGATACTCTGGCGGGATCTGTTTGGCTATTGGTCGTGTTGTTTGCGCTGCTAAACGGCTTTTTCTTTTTTGATGTGAATCCCCGGTATCGCTATGACGATATTGATGTGCTGGATTTACGCGTTTGCTACAACGGTGAGTGGTACAACACGCGTAACGTTCCACCCACATTAATCGATAAAATCCTGCATTCCCCTGGTGTTGACGAACAACAAAAATCGCTACTGCATAAGATGGTTGCCACGAAAGGCGAACTCTCGTTTTACGATATTTTCTCTCTTGGACGTCCGTAACGTTCACAATTTATAAAAGCCAAGGGGCAAAGCGCCCCTTGTCTTAACGCCGCTTCTTCCCACCCTGCACCGCTTTAAAACGCGGGTTACTTTTGCAAATCACATACAACCGCCCTTTACGCTTCACAATCTGGCAATCTGGATGGCGCTGCTTAGCACTACGTAATGAATTCAAAACCTGCATCTTTTACTCTCCCTTGCCAAAAAAACGACCGAAACGCTGCTGGAAACGAGCCGGACTGCCTTCATTGGTGAATGTTTTTTGTTTACCGGTGTAATGCGGATGAGAGGCTGATGAAACTTCCAGTGTGATATAGGGATATGTCACACCCTCAAGCTCGATTTCCCGGTCGGTCTTGATAGTCGAACCCACTTTAAAGAACTCATTGGCGGTAGTGTCGTGGAACACCACTGTTCGATAGAAAGGATGGATGTCACGTTTCATTTTCTTTTCCAGGATATGTTATAACATAACAATAAAGTAAAATATGAATGAAAAAAAAGCAAGCCTGTTTGCCACCAAACCTTAACAACCGTTGATTGCTAAATTCTGCAAAAGCTTAGAACCCCGCAAGGCAATAACTTAGAAGATAACAATATTGGGCGGCGTGGCGCAGTTGCGGCAATGTCATTTCCACGAACAACACATCAATCCAGAAGGGATAAACCATGAGTCAGCGCTGTCGTTGTGAAAATTATTGTTGGGTTAAAAAATCAAAACGTGACGGGAAAACATCTGAATTACGTGGAGTGCAAAATGAGCAAAACAACGACCCAGGCATTGCCAATACTCGATCTCTTAGCCCTTGATGGCACCGACACCGATCGCGCAGCCTTTCTTGAACAACTACGCCATGCCGCTCGTGACATCGGCTTCTTTTATCTAATAAATCATGGTATCAGCCCGGAACTGCAACAAGCCGTTCAGGATGAAGCTCAGCTGTTTTTCTCTTTACCTGATACAGAAAAACAGAAAGTCGCGATGATTCACTCCCCTCATTTTCGTGGTTACAACCGCGCTGCCAGCGAATTAACGCGTGGTAAACCTGACTGGCGTGAACAATTTGATATTGGCGCTGAACGCCCGGTACTTTCAGTCAGCCCATCACAACCAGGCTGGCTGCGTCTGCAAGGACCCAACCTCTGGCCTGAATCATTACCCACTCTCAGGCCGACTTTATTACAATTTCAGCGCGAAATGACCGCTGTGGCATTGAAATTATTACGCACTTTTGCATTAGCGTTGCAGTTACCGGCTAACAGCTTTGATGACCTGTATGGCAACAAACCCAACGAGCATATCAAGCTGATTCGCTATCCCGGCCAACAGGCTACCGATAGCAATCAGGGTGTTGGCGCTCACAAAGATTCCGGCTTCCTAAGCTTCCTGCTACAAGACAGGCAGCAAGGTTTACAGGTTGAAGTCACCCCTAATAACTGGATAGATGCAGCCCCTTTACCCGGCAGCTTTGTGGTGAATATTGGTGAGTTGCTTGAACTGGCGACCAATGGCTATTTGCGGGCCACGGTCCATCGAGTGGTGTCGCCTCCGCCAGGGCAGGAACGCCAGTCCATCGCATTTTTCCTCGGCGCACAGTTAGATGCCGTGGTTCCGGTTTACACATTACCTCCTGAGCTTGCAAGCCAGGCCCATGGCCCGGAAAGCGATCCTCACAACCCGTTACTGCGAGATGTTGGCTGGAACTACCTGAAAGGCCGCCTGCGCTCTCATCCCGACGTGGCGGAACGTTATTACCCGGATGTCTTGCGTAGCAGCACTGAACTCATCGCTTAAATATTGAAGGAAACCACCATGAAATATGCCTCTTTTAAACTGGCAGGGATTGCGCTGTCATTGACTCTGGCTTTTAGCGCTCAGGCAGCAGATACCTTACGCATTGCAGCAGATGCTGTGCCACACGCAGAAATCCTGGCCTTTGTGCAGAAACTCGATCCTAATTTAAAGCTTAAAGTCATTGAGCTTAGTAACGGCGTAAACGCCAACGAACTGTTGGCCAACGGAGATGTGGACGCCAACTACTTCCAGCATGTTCCGTATTTACGCGACCAGGAGAAAGCGTTAGGTAAAAAATTCACCGTTGCTGCCACCGTTCACATTGAGCCATTGGGGATTTATTCACATAAATATAAAGACCTGAAATCCGTTCCCGAGAATGCCACCATCGCCTTACCCAATAACGTTACCAACCTAAGTCGGGCACTCTATCTTTTGCAGGACAAAGGATTGATCACGCTGAAACCTGAATTTAAAGATGCTGCGCAAAACCAGGCGACACCGCGCGATATCGCCAGCAATCCTAAGAAGCTGAAGATTATTGAAATCGAAGCGCCGCAACTGCCGCGTTCGCTTGATGATGTCGATTTAGCCGTGATTAATGGTAACTACGCATTGGAAGCCGGTTTAACACCCTCAAAAGATGCGCTGGGATTGGAAAGTGCCACTCATAACCCGTATGCCAATATTCTGGTCACTAATCCAAATCTGGCAAACGATCCACGTATCAAGGAGCTGGCGAAAGATCTTCAATCACCACAGGTTGCTGATTTTATTCGCAAGCAGTTTAACGGCTCAGTGATCCCGGTTGCTACGCCACAGTCATGATAACCCTTGAGCGGCTGAGCAAGGTGTATGCCGGAGGAGGCCAACCGGCACTGGATGATATCTCACTGACTGTGCCCGACGGCGCAATCTACGGCATTCTCGGGCGCAGTGGCGCCGGGAAAAGCACCTTGATTCGCTGCCTTAATTTGCTGGAGCGGCCCACATCGGGCCGCATTCTGATGCAAGGTGTCGATATCACTACTCTCAATAACCGAGAGTTGCGGGTACATCGTCAACGCACCGGAATGGTATTCCAGCACTTCAACCTGATTCATGCGCGAAATGTGGCGGACAACATCGCCGTACCGTTAGAAATTGCGGGTCTTCCCCGTGAAGAACGACAAACACGCATCACGGAACTACTCGAGTTAGTCGGCCTTAGCGATAAAGCACAGGCTTTTCCTTCACAACTTTCCGGTGGGCAAAAACAACGTGTGGGAATTGCTCGTGCACTGGCTGCCCATCCTGATGTTCTGCTGTGTGATGAAGCGACCAGCGCATTAGATAGTGAAACCACCGCGTCCGTATTGGCACTGCTGAAGGATATTAACCATAAACTCGGCGTCACCATTGTGCTGATAACCCATCAACTGGAGGTGGTAAAAGCTATCTGTGACCACGCGGCATTGCTGGAACACGGCAAGCTTATAGAAAGTGGCTCGCTGTCTGAATTGCTGGTCATCCCCAGATCTCGTCTGCGTCAGGCTTTGCTCCCTGGAGATGCTGCGGAACAGGCATTCTTACGCCGTATTGGTATAACAAGGAGTCTATTATGCGAAGTCGCCTAGACTGGGGGGATTTATGGCCATTACTGCTCGATGGTTCGCTGGATACACTGTACATGGTAAGCCTTGCGGCATTGTTTACCGTGCTTATTGGATTGCCGTTAGGGGTACTGTTATTCCTCACTCGTCGTGATGGCGTATTACCCGCTCCGCTATTCAATCAGGTCATTGGCAGTGTCGTGAATGTCGGGCGTTCACTGCCGTTTATTGTGCTGTTAATTGCGCTGATTCCTTTTACCCGCATAATTATCGGCACTACGTTAGGCAGCACAGCCGCAGTGGTTCCGATAACTATTGGTGCCTTCCCCTTCTTTGCGCGTGTAGTAGAAAACGCGTTAGATGAGGTCGATAAAGGTCGTATTGAGGCCATTTTATCCATGGGAGGAAATGTCTGGCATATCATCACCAAAGTGCTGCTCCCCGAAGCGCTGCCTGCGCTACTGGCAGGGATCACTCTTACTATCGTAATGCTCATTGGTTTTTCGTCGATGGCGGGCGTAATTGGTGGTGGCGGTCTGGGAGATCTGGCGATTCGCTACGGTTACCAGCGGTTTAACGACCAGGTCATGGTTGGCACCGTTGTCATTCTGGTCGCGATGGTGCAATTGGTACAAAGTATTGGAGATCGTCTGGTGCGCCGCCTGGCGCACCGACGTTAAGCTTTAGGGTGATTGCTCAGCGAGATAAACGTTGGGCAATCAAACGTAACTCTTCAGCTATTTTTTGAATATCGCGATGTTCTTCAACCTGAGGCCCGGTTGAGTTTCGCACCACCAGTTTGGCTGGCAAGATTGATGATGAACGAAGTGTTTCGTTATCGCTCGCACTCAGAATACGCCGCACGGCCTCCCTACCCTGCAAATCTAAATCCAACGAAACCGTCGTCAGAGCCGGATAGAAAAAAGAGCTTTCATAAGTATCGTCATAACCGATAACCGACTTATGTCCGGGGATCGACAATTGATTCTGGTGAAAAGCACTAAGCACCCCAAGCGCCATCTGGTCATTCGCGACCAGCACCGCACTAAAGTTGGGGGTTTCACGTAACATTTGCAGGGCGCCAACATAACCACTTTGCGCATCCCAATTACCATGAATGACACTCACCGGTTTTAAACTGTAACCCTGGAGAGTTTCAAGCCAGCTCTTCAGACGTAGATTCGCCGAAACCGACGCCTTTGGCCCTGCCAGTAATGCAATGTCCCGATGCCCTAATTCATAGAGGTATTTAACGCTCGCTCGGGTGCCATCTGCTGGGTTAAACGAAACGTTAAACACGGAGCTGTAGGGGTCAACATCCAGAAATAAACAAATGACATCTTCATTCTCTGCCGCGATTCTCTCTGCCTCATCAGTCTCCAGGGGGACGTTGATAATCACCTTATCTACCCGCTGAGACTTGAGTTCATTGATGGAGTTTTGAATGCTTTGTTTTACGCTCTCATCAATCATGGAAATCAGCACCTGATAACCTTCAATATTGGCATAGTTTTTTACCGCCGCCGCGACTTGCGAAGGCGCGTGTAATGCCAATGAAGTGGTGACCAGCCCCACTGTCATACTTTGCTTGCCAACTAACTGTTGCGCAACACGGTTAGGTACGTATCGCAACTGCTCTATGGATTGTTCAACCTTGCGGCGCGTAGCCTCCGAAACATTGGCTGATTTATTCAGCACTCTTGAAACAGTCTGGTAAGAAACCCCTGCATGGCGGGCAACATCTTCTAAAGTGGCGCTTTTCGACTTCATAGTCAGGTTCCCAGTAAGTGTTCTTCAATAATTGTATCAGGGCAATAAATTAAATGACTAATCGCCCAATTCGACCTCTCACCCGACAAAACAATTGTACTACGATCACATATCAAAAACTGGTGAGCCCCGTCACTTATTGTTACAAATAACGCTGATTTATTTGCACTAAATCACAATAAATCAACTAACCAATTGCTTGAAATTATGTTTAGGCATTTTATTGCACCCGTTATGTGAACGTAATACAAAACTATAAAGGGGATAACATGAAAACCAGCTTACGCACTTTGTCCGTCGCGTTAGCCGTTGCGCTGACTTCACCATCTGTATTTGCAATCGAAAAAATTGACTTCCACGGCTATCTGCGTTCTGGCGTAGGTGTATCAAGCGATGGAGGGCTGCAAGAATGGCAAAAGAACAAAGTAGGTCGCCTTGGTAACGAAGCGGACACATATGGCGAGCTGGAGTTAGGTTCTGAGGTTTATAAAAAAGATGATGTTAGTTTCTACCTCGACAGCATGATCAGCATGGTGTCCGACGGTTCTAACGATAGCGAAACCACCTTTAATGACGATGCACAATTCGGCCTGCGCCAGCTAAACCTACAAATTAAAGGTCTCGTTCCCGGTGATAAGAATGCGGTTATCTGGGGCGGCAAGCGTTACTACCAACGCCACGACTTACATATCATTGACACCAAATACTGGAACATTTCTGGTTCTGGTGCAGGTATTGAAAACTATACCGTTGGCCCTGGTGCTGTATCTCTTGCCTGGATTCGTGGCGATGCCAACGATGTCGATTACCGGGTTGACGGTGACAATGACGTAAATATCAACTACATCGACTTGCGTTATGCAGGCCTGAAACCATGGGCAGGTTCGTGGGTCGAAGTGGGTATTGACTACGCAATGCCAAATTCTACTGATAAACAAAAAGAAGAGTACGGCGGTTTATATGATGCCGACAATGGTGTCATGCTTACTGGCGAAATTAGCCAGGATATGTTCGGCGGCTACAATAAGACCGTTCTGCAATACGCTAATAAGGGACTAGCCCAGAATATGGTTTCTCAGGGGGGCGGTTGGTATGACATGTGGAATATGACCAACGATGCAAAAGGCTATCGTGTTATTAACACAGGTCTTATCCCTATTACTGACAAATTCTCTATCAACCATGTTTTGACCTGGGGTTCTGCCGATAATATTACACAGTACACCGACGATACCAGTCTGTTCTCGCTTGTAGGCCGTGCTCAATATCAATTTACGCAATATGTTCGTGCAATTGGCGAAGTAGGTGGTTTCTACCAAAAAGACAATTACAAAGACGGTTCTAACTATAAGCAAAGCGGTGAGAAATATACCATTGCTTTAGGTTTAGCTGATGGCCCTGACTTCATGTCTCGTCCAGAACTACGTGTATTTGCATCTTATTTAAATGATTCAGAAAATGGCAAGCCATTCAACGACCGTACTGCTAGCGATACCTGGAACTTCGGTGTCCAGGTCGAAGCATGGTGGTAATGCCATTACTCATATTGCAGTAAACAGTATCAGGGTTGTATCTCCAAAGATCATTGACGAATTTATTACCCATTATTGCCACTCGTCACTTAGTGCATAACATTATTTATGCTTTGGCTAAACTTTGTGATAACCACCAAAAGTGGTTATCACTTTTTATTTTAAACGGTTATTTTTACGACTTAGAAAAATGCTCATCCATTATCTTTCGTAAATTATCAGACTGCTTACCAAATATTGCATGAACTTCCTTCCCTAATATCACCACACCTAGCGCACCTGTTTTCTGTAATGTATCAGTATTCACTTTCGATAAATCATCTACAGTGACACGCAGGCGGGTAATACAAGCATCAATATTTTTAATATTCGGTTTCCCACCAAAATATTGAAGTAATAACTCAGCTTGCTGCTCCTCATCTTCAGTTAATAACACTACTGGTTTGGGGTGGGAAAAATAATGCATAAACGATTTCAGGCTGATCATAACATCCACCTTGAGTAAGTTAATTTAGGGTATAAAAATGCCCACTCGGATGAGTGGGCGGATAAAGCTATCGACCTCAGGCGAGGCGACGGTTTAGAACACGGCTTCCCCATGGTGCAAGAATTAAGTTTCCCTGTACGGTTTGCTTACCGACCATATCGAGGAACTCTGCAGGCAGTGTCACCGACTGCTCCAGGGCACTGTAATTCTGTACGACAATAAACTCGCTCTCGCCATCGGTACGGCGATGGGCAGTCACCCCTTGCGGGAATGTACAATCCAGGGCTCGAGGCAAATTGAGTTCGTTTACAATGTTGTTAAAGAAATCGCGCTGGAAGGCTGCATCATTACGAGATGCCACATACCAGGCTTTACCTTTGCCGACATGATTCACTGTCACCGCCGGATAACCCGCGTAGAAATCATCACGATAGTGAGCTAAAACCTGGGCGCCTTCTGAATGAATCAATTCACACAGATGGCGCACCTGATATGGCCCTTGTAGGCCTGCATTATTTCCGCTCAATCCCTGGACAATGTTGCTTTCGCCATCAGCCAGACAGTCAATTTCCTCGGCCCAAATACCCAATAATGGGCGTAGTGGGCCAGGGAATCCGCCGAGGTGACATAAATCAGTCTCATTCACCACACCGCTCCAGTAGGTGGCAACAAACTGCCCACCTTGCTCGACAAAACGAGTCGCTTTTTCGGCAAAACCTTCGCGTACCATATACAGCATCGGCGCAATAACCAGTTTATAACCAGAAAGATCGCAATCAGCGTTAATCACATCAACAGCAATACCCTGCTCCCAGAATGGACGGTAATGATCGACGACCGTCTTTTCATATTCCATGCCACAGTTGCGCGGGCCTTGCGCATCATCCATTGCCCAACGGCTTTCCCAGTCGAAAATAATTGCGACTTGCGATTCAACACGGCTTCCCGTCACCGGTGCCATTTGTTCCAGAATACGTCCAAGCTCGCTAACTTCACGCCCTACACGGGTGTCGATATGTCCGACATGGTCCACGATAGCGCCATGGAATTTTTCGACCGAACCGCGGCTTTTACGCCACTGGAAATACTGTACGGAATCAGCACCGTGCGCCACAGCCTGTAACGAGGAGAGAATGTGCATACCCGGTTTCTTCAACTTGCTGGTAGGCTGCCAGTTGGTAGCACTCGGCGTAGACTCCATCAGGACAAATGGTTTGCCTTGTTTAAGGGTTCGCATCAAGTCGTGATACATCGCGGTGTAACACGCCAGTTGTGTTTCATCTTCTTCACGATGCCACATCGGGTAACTGTCCCAGGAGATAAAATCAATCGCCTGAGCCAGCTTCCAATAATCGTAATCGTAGAAATACTCCATAAAGTTGGTAGTGGTCGGCAATTCAGGATTAGCCGCCTTTAGCGGTTTAGCCTCCTCGATGCAGAACTCGGTGACTTGAGCGGTATTAAAACGACGCCAATCGAGATTCAGACCATGAATCGACACTTCCCCTTGCGGAGCAGGAGACTCAATTTGCGACCAATCCGTATAAGTATGGCTCCAGAAGGTACTCCACCAGGCTTCATTAAGTTTTTCAAGAGTCTGATAACGGTCCTGTAGCCACAAACGGAATTTTTGCTGGCAGCGATCGCAATGGCACTCGCCACCATATTCATTAGAAATATGCCAGCCAATAACCGCGGGATGATGAGCATAACGCTCTGCCAGTTGCTGGTTGATCTGTTGCACTTTTTTGCGATATACCGGCGAAGTCATACAGTGGTTGTGTCGCCCACCGTGTAACGCAGGAACTCGGTCACGCCCGACACGCAATACCTGCGGATATTTTTGCGACATCCACGCAGGACGGGCTCCGCTTGGTGTTGCCATAAAAACATGAATTCCCGCGGCATAAAGCTTTTCAACTATTTCATCAAGCCAGGCGAAGTCATATAACCCTTCATGAGGTTCAAGTTTCGCCCAGCTAAATATCCCCACAGACATAACATTGCATTTCGCTTGTTTCATCATGGAAATATCTTTATCAATAATGCCCGGATAATTCTCCCATTGTTCCGGATTATAATCAGCGCCATGCAATAACGCAGGAAGCTTTGCGCTCAGTGGTGGAAATTTAGACATAAAAAATCCTTAAATAAAAAATATATAGGGCCGCACTGAATGGCGAAACTAATTAAAAACTTTCACAGAAGGTAAGACTTTTCCTTTACAGTCGAATAGCGCCTGATTTTCGCGAGCATTGCCCGTTTTCCATTTATCATGGGTATATTCCATACCGGCAGGCGTGGCCCAGGTATTTCCAGGCACGGCAATCCAGGTCGGTTCCCAATAAAATACGCCCTTCCCTTTTCCTTGAGGAACATCAATAACGCTTTGCATCAGATCATGAATAAAGTTTGCTTGCCCCTGAACGGTGCCAGGATATCCCCCATCCTTTTCTTCTTTCTCTGTAAAACTATTTTCCGCGTTATCACAATTCTCCAGGGTATAAGCGTAAGCAGCTTCAACTACGATGACATCTTTTTGATAACGTTGACTGATATCGTCCATATTGGCTTTTAAGGCGCTAATTGGCCCATTCCAATAGGTGTACATCGACAGGCCGATAATATCGAACGGGACATTACGTTTGGTTATTTCATCAAACCACCAATGGAAGGTGTCATTTTTAGTACCCTCGGCCAAATGCAGCATGATTTTTACATCTGTTGGCGATGCCAGGTTCTCACGCAAGCCGCTAATTGCTGCATTTAAAAGCCCCGCCAGACGGTCAAACTCGCCTCCACCTTGCCCCCAGCTTTTCCCTTCCGGCCACAACATACCGCCATTAATTTCATTACCGATTTGCACCATTTCTGGTAATACACCCTCTTTTTTGAAGGTGGCAATCGTGTCACGCGTGTAGTCATGAATCGCCGTTTTAAGCTGGTCGTAATTCATGTTCTGCCATGCTTTAGGCTTGAATTGTTTACCCGGATCGGTCCAGAAGTCGCTGTAATGGAAATCAAGTAGTACCTTCATTCCCTGTGCTTTTGCGCGCTTAGCCAATTCAAGAGTGGTAGCCAGGTCGTTGCTTCCGCCACCATAAGTCTGCCCGGTACTGTCTTTCGGATCGACCCACAGACGTAGACGAACATAGTTCACGCCATTGTGTTTCAGGATAGCAATCGGATCTTGTTGAACATTTTGTTCATTATAGAACTTGCCCCCCTGACGCTCGACCTCAGCGAGTGTCGAAATATCAGCACCTTTAATAAAATCTGCCGGTGCATTTTTTAAAGGTGCAATTGTGATGGAATCAGCTGCGTGAGCCACATTCATCATGCCAAGTGATAAACAAACAGCCAGTAAAGCGGGTTTAAACATTTTCATCGTCTTATCCCTTAGTACTTCCTGAGGTCAGCCCGGAAACAAAGTATTTCTGCAATGCCAGGTAGAGAATCGCTACTGGCACGGCAATTAATACCGCTCCTGCTGCGTAAGTGGTGTAACTCGCGCCCATTTTTTGGGCGACCAGGTTATACAAACCAATTGGCAACGTATATTTATCAGGGGTGCGCAGAATGGTGCTCGACAAAATAAAATCGCCCAGCGGACCGGTGAAAGAGAACAGCGCAACCACCGCAATTATCGGTTTTGAAAGTGGCATAATAATTTCGATAAAGATACGGAAATTGCTTGCCCCATCCATGCGTGCAGACTCATCGAGATCTTTTGGAATCGCATCGAGATACCCTTTCATCAGATAAGTATTCATCGGAATCATGCCGGCCACATAAATTAAGACCAGCGCCAGGTGGCTGTTAATCAATCCCAATAACTGTGACAGCACAAAGATGGCAATCAATGCGGAAAACTGTGGGATCATTTGTAGCAACAGGAACAACATCAACCCATTCTGGCGCCCTTTAAAACGAAAGCGTGAGAATGCATACGCCGTAAAACTGACGCTAATTAAGGTAAAGAACATGGTCAGGAAACTGATTTTCATCGAGTTCCAATACCACGTCATATAGTTAACCTGGCCATTAAACAGGTCGGCATAATGTTGGAAAGATAAGTTCTCAGGAATTATTGACGTACTGAGCAAACTGTTACCCGCATTCAATGACGCCCCGACTGTCCAGATCAGAGGGTAAATAATGATTACCGAGACAAAAATAATAACTAACCAGGAAAGTGATAAACGAATCCACTTCTCTTGTTTAATACTTTGTGACTTAGCCATGTTCTCGTTCCTCATGCCATATCATCATTTTTAAATGATTTCGTTGCACGGAATTGCCACAACGCCAGGCCAACTACAAAAATGGAAAGCAAAATAGTGATGGTTGCTGCTATCGCATATTGTGAAGAGGACATGGTCAATTTATAAATCCATGAGACTAATATGTCTGTGCCACCGGCATTTGACCCCGCTACGGCTGGGCCACCGTTATTAAACAAGTAGATGATATTGAAGTTATTAAAGTTAAAGGTGTATTGGGTGATAATAATTGGCGCAATTGAATACAGTACCAATGGCAGTGTAATCGTGCGTAATTTAGTCCAGGTACTCGCGCCATCCATGGTGGCGGCTTCATACAAATCATCAGGAATCGCCTGTAATACTCCCGTCGTCATCGCAAAGACAAAGGGGAAACCAAGCCATGTTTGCATCATTATCAACGCCGTTTTCGTCCAGAACGGGTCTGTCATCCAGGCTTTTGGCGCTATGCCGAAGAAAGCCAGAATCGCGTTATTGATGACACCGAATGAGTCGTTAAACATCCCGGCAAAAACCAGTATTGTCACAAAGCCAGGTACTGCCCATGGCAGAATGAAAATAGTACGAATCAGTGGTTTAAAACGGAGATCTTTTTGATTGACCAAAATCGCCAACATGACCCCGACCGTACATTGCAAAGTCGTAGCCAAAAGTGTCCACACTACAGTCCATTGCAATACATCAAAGAACGTGGAACGCCAGATAGACAGGGTGAAAATATTGACGAAGTTTTTAAATCCAACCCAGTCAACCAGCTTCGCCGGTGGTGTGTGATATAAGTTGTAGTTGGTAAAAGCAATTGAAAAGCCAAACAGAATCGGGAAAATCACAGCGAATACCAGCAGGATAAATCCTGGGGTAATCATCAAATAGGGGAAGCCCTCGCTTAACAGCAATTGGTACTGTTTACGCACGCTATTAAGAGGAATGCCAGCATCGCGTTTCTTCCCATTAATCCAGGCATCGCGGAATGATAAATAATAAATTGCCACTCCAAATCCGATAATCAACACACTGATTATCCCTTCGGCTAGCAGGAAAATTGAGTTATCACGCGGAACTTGTTCGCCCAGGGTATATAAACCCCACAGTCCTTCTTTTAGAAAATCATAAAACACACCAATAAAGCTGCTTATCAGAACGAGAAAGATAAGCCCCTTGACCCATTGGCGATGATAAAACTGACCAAAACCAGGTACGATTGCGCATAACACCGCGCTAATGGCATGGCGACCAGACTGTTTCGTTACCGCTACGTTATCGCCGGAACTGATAATCACACACTGCTCCTTTTTCCAACACTCTTGAGACTGCCCACCTGGCGTTGATTTACATAACCAGTTTGAACCCAGCCCCTTGTCACATCTGACCTGAATTCAAACTGACTGTGTTTACCCTGCGGGTTACTGATTGCTGGCCTGCATTGCTTCAATTTGCATATTGATTTGCTTAACTGCATTGTCGAGCGCGGCCTTCGGCTGTTGCTTGCCGGTTACGCTAAGTTCCAGCGCGGCATTAGCAGGGCCCCACACTTCACCCATTTCAGGAATTCCCGGCATGGCTGAAGCACGGCTTGCCTGGATAGCGACAGCACTGGCTTTCTCGTCGTTTTTAATCACAGGGTCATCAATCATCGCAGTCAGCGCTGGGATCTCTTTCGTAACCTGATAGCGAGTTTTCACATACTGTGGCTGGTTGATGAATTCAATAAATTGCTGAGCCAGCGCTTTATCTTTGCTCCAGGTTGAAACCACATAGCCTTTAACACCAAGGAAGGAACTCATCTCTTTACCATTAGGAAGCAGTGGCAAAGGTGCAACACCATAATTAACGCCTGCGGCTTCATAAGGCTGGAATGCCCAAGGTCCGTTAATGACCGCCGCAGCTTTTTTCTCGGTAAACAGTGAGTCGATAGCATTGAGGCCGTTATCACCAAGGATCCCTGTCGGGAATAAGCCATCGGCATAGAATTTCTTCAGATAAGTTACCGCTTCAACAGCACCTGGTGTATTCAGACCTACGTCATCCGCTTTCAGGCCACCCTTATCGTTTTTGCCAAAGATATATCCGCCCATTGGCGCGATAACACCCCAGCTGTAATAAATTTGATCAAACTTGGCGAGCAGACCGTACTTGTTTTCTGCACGCTGCTTTTTAGAAAATTCAGCATATTCATCAAGCGTGGCGAGAGGTTTTGGCAACAGGTCTTTGTTGTAAATCATTACCAGAGTTTCTACCGCTTTTGGTAAGCCATAGAGTGTGTTGTCCATGGTGAAGGCAGCAATAGACGTTTTGGTGAAGGAGTCGGTTATCGCCGGAGCAACGCTTAAAGGTGCGACCAGGCCTTGCACCACTGCACCACCTAACTGGTCGTTAGGAATCACGAGTACATCAGGGCCAATTCCAGCCGGGCCATCCAGACGTAGTTTCTCAATCTGCTGAGCAAAAGGCGTTTCCAGCACGTTAACTTTAACCTGATGCTGTTTTTCAAAATCCGCGATGGCTTCTTTGATACCAGCCGATTTCTTAATGTCTTCCCAGACTGTTAGCTGCTGAGTCGCAGCATGGGCAGCCATGCTGGCAAATTGGGTTACCGCTAATGCAGTTAAAACAAGTGCAGTGATTTTATTGGTTTTCATTATCGCTCCTTGTGAAGGTATAACATTTTTATGTTTAATTTTCTAAATCAAACGAACCCACGACGTACTGAAATCTTGATTGGTGGCGCTTGTAGTACATTCACACCAGTTATCTTACAATGTTATACGCTACGCTTTGATGCCTGTTAACTCTATAAAAATCTCCCTATTGTGTGATCATGATTGCAGAAATGAAATCCAGCGATAGGGGCATAAATAGAGCGAAGTTATAGTCTTTACACGCTTTTTCATCATCACGCATACTTACTGTGAATTGTTATACGTAATACATAAAATCAAAAACACGTCCTGTAAAACCATGTGATGACCCATGACTGACAATTTTCGAGGATGACCGGATGTCCAGTATTAGACTGAGAAACGTGACCAAACGCTTTGGTAAAACCGAAACACTCCACAACATCAATCTTGATATTGAAGACGGAGAATTTGCGGTATTCGTCGGCCCCTCTGGTTGTGGGAAATCAACGCTATTGCGCATGATTGCAGGGCTTGAGGAGATAAGCGGGGGCGAGGTGTTGATTGGTGATGAAGTGATGAACGATGTCGCTCCTTCCCATCGCGGGGTGGCGATGGTATTCCAGTCTTATGCACTTTATCCACACATGACTGTGGCCGAAAACATGGGCTACGGGTTAAAAGTTAATAAAGTACCGAAAGAGCAGATTCGCCATCAGGTAGAGATGGTTGCGAAAACCTTGCAGCTTTCGCATCTATTGGATCGCAAACCTAAACAATTATCCGGTGGCCAACGTCAGCGTGTCGCAATTGGACGCGCCATCGTTCGTAACCCGCGCGTATTCATGTTTGATGAACCGCTTTCTAACCTCGACGCCGAACTGCGTGTAGATATGCGTCTGCATATCGCCAAGCTCCATCAGGAAATGAAAACAACGATGGTCTATGTCACCCACGACCAGGTCGAAGCGATGACACTGGCCGATAAAATTGTGGTGATGAACTACGGAAAAGTTGAGCAAATGGGCTCACCGATGGCGCTTTATTACAACCCGGTAAACAAGTTTGTCGCAGGCTTTATTGGTTCACCTAAGATGAACTTCCTGCCAGCGAAAGTTGAGAGCTGGCAGCCTGATGCATTAATGGTGACCGTCGATGATCACCACTGCCTGACGCTTGCCGTTCGCACTGCGCCGTTGCAGACGGGAGAATGCATCACATTGGGTTTACGTCCTGAACATCTCAACGTGGCAGGCGCAGAGGAGACGTCGCAAACGCTGGACTTCCATTGTGAAGTGGTAGAGCGACTAGGGAACAATACTTATCTGTTTGGTCAGTGCCATGGTCATGATGGCTTTAAAATGTTGCTACCCGGTGATGTTCATTTCAGCCCATACCAGAAACTTAAGCTGAACTTTGAGGTGGGACATTGCATGGTGTTTAACGAGGAAGGAATGCGGATTAGTGAAGAAACGCCTGTGCCTCACGAATAACTGGCAACTGATTTAAACCAACGGGGGCAAATGTCCCCCTTTTTTATTCCTTATTCATCGGAAATATAACTACCTGAGACACTCACTTTCACAGCTTATCCCACCATCGAGGCAGGAAAACATAACATCGCCTATGCATGTGAGATAGACTGTTCTCGTCTATCAAAAACCATTATAAAAACTCACTTCTTAACTGGGTCTTAAAGAATGACATCCCGAAAGCTCATCAGCCTGGTAAGCGGTGTACTTATTTTGGCAGTTTTGCTACCTATTTTGTTAAGCATTTATCTTGCTCATCGTAATGCCGAACACGCATTTCACGATGAATTAGGTGACTTTGCCGATCATGCATTGCTACGCACGGGCACAGTCATCGACCAGGCTGTTTCTGCGATTAATGATATTAACCGCTTTAATGACAATACCTGTTCGCAAGCACACGCAGAAGCCATGCATCGAATCGCTCTTGAATATCGCTATGTGCAAGAAGTGATGTTTCAGGAAGATGAGCATATTTTGTGTACTTCACTTGAGTCTATTACTCATGCCGCGACATTAGGTAAGCCAGACCGTCAGGGCATTCATGGTTATAACGCATGGTATACCACTCCACCGATACCCGATTTTCAGCGCAAAATGGTCTATATAGGTAAGGACCCCCATCTTGCTTTAATTGACCCAATGTCATTTATTGATGTTCTCCCCTTTGGCAATTACACATTAAATATTGCAATGATTGGGCTGCATAATAATCAGCTTATTGCCAGCAACAGCCGATATATCCCTGAAACATGGCATGAAGCACTGGAACAAGGTACGGACGAATTTCAAAGCAACAACAATTTCTATGTGATACGCCGGGATAATAATCTTGGCCTGGCCATGATTGCCTGGGCGTCAATGGAACCCCTGACGACCGCATGGTATCAGCAATTGTTTATCTGGTTACCAGTGGGGTTAATCATAAGCCTCGCCGCAGGTGGAGTCTTAATTCGTATTTTGCGTCGGTTGTTATCGCCTCGTAACAGGCTGATGGATGCTATCAAAAACAATGAATTTAGCGTGGTTTATCAACCTATTGTTCATCTTCAAAGCGGCGAGATTGTCGGTGCGGAAGCCTTAATTCGTTGGCAGCAACAAGATGGCTCAATGTTAAACCCGGATGTGTTTATCCCACTGGCGGAGCAAACAGGGTTGATAACACAATTAACAGAGCAGGTCATTAAGCGTATATTTCATGAGCTGGGCGATTGGTTAAGCAAGCATCCTCATCATCATGTTTCTGTGAACATGGGGGTTCAGGATGCACGTAGCCTGCATATTCTTGATTTCACTCGCCCGTACCTGTCTCGTTATTCAGTTCATCCAAAACAAATAGCATTTGAGATTACTGAACGTGGTTTTTCTGACCCGAAAATTACAGCACCTATTATTGCGCAATATCGAAAAGCCGGGCATGCCATCTATATTGATGATTTTGGAACCGGTTATTCCAGCCTGAGTTATTTACAAGACCTCGATGTTGATATCCTTAAAATAGATAAATCATTCGTTGATGCCCTGGAATATAAAAATGTCACTCCGCATATTATTGAAATGGCAAAAGCTCTGGGTATTTTGATGGTGGCCGAAGGCATTGAAACCCCTTGCCAGGCGGCATGGTTGCGCAAACAGGGTGTGCAGTACGGACAGGGCTGGTTCTTCAGTAAAGCCCTGTCTAAAAAAGAATTTATCGAGTGGGTAGCAAGCTCTTGTGCCAGGAAATCAAAATCTCCTGAAAACACTACTTCACACCAAGACGTTTCGCCAGGCGGTGTAAATTAGCGACATCCAGCTGCAGTTGCCGGGCACTCGCAGCCCAATTACCCGCATTAGCCTCCAGCGTGCTGATAATAATCTGCCGCTGGAAATCATCAGTCGCCGTACGCAAGTTATCGACCTCAGCCACTTCAGCAACAGGCGTACTGGCAGGTTTAACCTCAGTATCCGTCAATTGAAAATGCTGCGGCTCCAGCCAGATTTCGCCACCTGGTTTACCCGCGCGCGCAAGCACTGTAGCGCGATAAAGAGCATGCTCCAGCTCGCGAATATTTCCGGGCCAGTCGTATCGACGCAGTAATTCACGAGCGCCATCCGTCAAGGCGACCTGTTTCAATCCCATTTTTACGCGGCTTTGCTCGCAGAAAAACCCAGCTAATAGCGTGATGTCATCGCCCCGTTCACGTAGCGGTGGCACATGCAGTGGAAAAACGCTCAGGCGGTGAAACAGATCGGCCCGAAACTCACCCGCCAGTACATGCTGCTTTAAGTCACGATTGGTCGCTGCCAGCACCCGCACATTTACCCTTTGGCTGCTGTCATCGCCCACCCGCTGAATATCGCCGTACTGTAAAACCCGCAGCAGTTTGGATTGCAGCGTTAAAGGCAATTCCCCTATTTCATCCAAAAATAGTGTGCCGTTATCAGCCATTTCAAATTTGCCGGTTCGGTGGTGAATCGCGCCGGTAAAAGCCCCTTTAACGTGGCCGAACAATTCACTCTCCGCCACGCTTTCCGGTAAAGCGGCGCAGTTCAGGTAAACCAGCGGATTTGCGGCACGTGCCGAACCACTGTGAATCGCACGCGCCACCAGCTCTTTACCGACCCCGGTTTCCCCGGTGATAAGCACATTCAGATCGGAACCCGCAACGATCTCTATCTCTTTCTTGAGCTGCATTATTCCCGCAGACAACCCGACCATTTCGCCACTACCTGTCTTGGCCATGATGGGAGCTGCGGTCACCGCAGATGTTTGATTCTCAAGCTGTTCCATTAACAAAGCGTTATTGAGTGCCCCCGCAGCCAATACGCTGATTAAACGCAGTTCTTCATCACTGAAATGGTCGAACTGCGCAGGATCCATGCCATCCACCGTGAGCGCGCCGATCAGGTTCTGATCGGCAAACAATGGCAGGCCCAGACACGCATGGACTTTCAGATCGGTGTGGTCGGGAATCAGGCCATCGTAAGGATCGGGCAATTCACTTTCTGCCGGGAACCGCACCACGTCACCCGCACGGGCAATGGCTTCCAGGCGCGGATGTTCGTCGAGATCAAAACGCCGCCCTAGCACATCGGCCGCCAGGCCATCAATTGCCAGCGGGCGAAACTGACGGGATTCATAACGCAGTAATGCCGTGGCGTCGCTGCCTAAAAGCTGACGCAGCGTACGAATCAAACGAGCAAAACGATCCTGATGGGAAATACCGCTTTGCAGGTCGATAGCGATATTGGCAAGAGAGGTAATTGAAAGGCTCATAAAAAGCTCCAGAAACAGATGCAATAACTGTAGCTTTTGATAGTCAAAAAGACAATCACATTGTTAAATTGACACTATTCAACACTGTCTTTTTGACTATCAAAATTAATCATTATTTATAAAAATCATTATAAATCAATTAAATAAAAAGTTGGCACACCGTTTGTATTATGTCAGGTACGAGCATCATTTTTTAATTTCTTCTTGAGGTACTGACAAATGGCTATTTTAGTTAAAAACAACATTCAATGGGTTGGTCAACGTGACTGGGAAGTACGTGATTTTCACGGTACCGAATACAAAACATTGCGCGGCAGCAGCTACAATAGCTATTTGATTCAGGAAGAAAAAAACGTGCTGATCGATACTGTCGATCACAAATTTAGCCGCGAATTCGTTCAGAACCTGGCGCGTGAAATCGATTTGAGCAAGATTGATTACGTTATCATCAACCACGCAGAAGAAGATCACGCAGGTGCGCTGTCCGAACTGATGTCCCATATTCCGAACACGCCCATTTACTGCACCGCGAATGGCGTGGATTCAATCAATGGTCACCATCATCATCCAGAATGGAACTTCAATGTGGTGAAAACCGGTGACAGCCTGGATATCGGTAACGGTAAACAGTTAATCTTCGTTGAAACTCCAATGCTGCACTGGCCAGACAGCATGATGACTTACATGACCGGCGATGCGGTACTGTTCAGTAACGATGCTTTCGGTCAGCACTACTGCGACGAACACCTGTTTAATGATGAAGTCGATCAGGGCGAGTTGTTCGAGCAGTGCCAACGCTATTACGCCAACATTCTGACGCCGTTCAGCCGCCTGGTAACACCGAAAATTACCGAAATCCTCGGCTTCAATCTGCCTGTGGATATGATTGCCACTTCCCATGGTGTGGTATGGCGTGACAACCCAACGCAAATCGTTGAGTTGTATCTGAAATGGGCGGCGGATTATCAGGAAGATCGCATCACGATTTTCTACGACACCATGTCCAACAACACACGCATGATGGCAGATGCTATCGCACAGGGCATCACCGAAGTTGACCCACGCGTAGCGGTGAAAATCTTTAACGTCGCTCGCAGCGATAAAAACGAAGTTCTGACCAATGTATTCCGTTCTAAAGGCGTTCTGGTTGGCACCTCCACAATGAATAACGTGATGATGCCGAAAATTGCGGGTCTGGTTGAAGAGATGACCGGCCTGCGTTTTCGCAACAAACACGGTAGCGCGTTTGGTTCCCACGGCTGGAGCGGCGGCGCGGTGGATCGTTTGTCTACACGTTTGCAAGATGCTGGTTTTGAAATGTCCCTGAGCCTGAAAGCTAAATGGCGTCCGGATGGCGATGCGCTGGAAATCTGCCGTGCACACGGTCGTGAAATAGCTCGCCAATGGGCTCTTACTCCACTGCCCGTTGCGACAACTGAAGCAGCTGCACCTCAGGAAACCGTTGCAGAAGTCAAAACCTGCGCTGATTTAGGCCCAAGCATGCAGTGCAGCGTTTGCCAGTGGATCTACGATCCGCAAACCGGTGAACCAATGCAAGATGTTGCACCTGGCACGCCATGGAGCGACGTACCTGATAACTTCTTGTGCCCGGAATGCTCACTCGGTAAAGACGTATTTGACGTGTTGGCTACGGAGGCAAAATGAATCATGGCATTGTAATCATTGGCTCGGGCTTCGCCGCCCGCCAACTGGTCAAAAACATCCGTAAACATGATGCACAGGTACCTGTGCGCATGATTGCCGCTGATAGCATGGATGAGTACAACAAACCCGATCTCAGCCACGTTATCAGTTTGAATCAACGCGCAGAGGATCTCACCCGGCAGCGTGCCGGGGAGTTTGCTGAACAATTTAATCTGACGCTAAACACCAATACATGGGTGTCGGACATCGACCCACGTGAACGCATGGTTAAATGTGGCAGTCAGCAGTTTTCATACGACAAACTGGTACTGGCAACGGGCTCAAGCGCCCTGCTTCCGCCAATTCCAGGCAAAGAATTGATGCTGACGCTAAACAGCCAACAGGAGTACCTGGCATGCGAATCATCACTGCACGATGCACAGCGCGTGATGATTTTAGGTGGCGGCCTGATTGGTACAGAATTGGCGATGGATTTTTGCCGTGCGGGTAAACAGGTGATTGTGGTGGATAACTCCGCAAGCCTACTCGCCTCACTGATGCCTGCTGAAGTGAGTAGTCGCCTTCAGCACCGCCTGAATCAAATGGGTGTGGAACTGTTATTTAACCAACGTCTGGAGTCCCTGAGCAAAACGCCACAGGGCATCAGCGCAGCATTAAGTAACGGGAGAATTGTCGGCGTCGATGCGGTTGTGGCTGCCATCGGCCTGCGCCCTAATATCAGTCTTGCGCAGCATGCCGGGATTGCAGTAAGCCGGGGTATTCAGGTTAACCGCCAGTTGCAGACATCGGACGCGAATATATACGCTCTGGGCGACTGTGCAGAAATTGACGGTAAAGTGCTGCCATTCCTGCAACCGATTCAGTTTAGTGCCATGACGCTTGCTAAAAATCTGCTCGGTGCCGCCGATGGTCTTGCGCTTCCGGCAATGCTGGTCAAGGTGAAAACACCTGAACTGCCATTGCATCTGGCGGGTGAAACGCAGCGCACGGATTTAAGCTGGCAAATCACCGCAGATCCGCAGGGTCTGATTGCCAAAGGCTTTGATGAAGCGCAGCAGTTGCGCGCGTTTATTGTTAGTGAAGCCCATATGAAGCTGGCGTTTGGTTTACTGCGGGAATTAGTGCTGTAGATTTTGAATCAATCACCCTCACCCTAACCTTCTCCTGCTAACCCTCAGGGAGCGGGTCGGGGTGAGGGTGACCTTATCATTAGTCTAATCATTCATCCAGAATTGGCGCAAAGCCACCATAGATCATACGTTTGCCATCAAATGGCATCGACTCGCCAAACTCTTTCATCCTTGGGTCAGACATCATCTTCGCATTCGCGGCATCCCGCACTTCTTTAGATGGGTACTCAATCCAGCTAAACACCACTTCTTCGCTCTCCTGGGCTTTCACCGCCATGCGAAAATCAGTGAGTTTGCCGTCAGGCACATCATCAGCCCAACACTCTACGACGCGTATCGCACCAAACTCTTTAAATAACGGTGCCGCTTTTGCGGCTAACTGCTTATATGCTTCTTTATTGTCTGCGGGTACCGCAACAACGAAACCATCAACGTAACTCATTGTGAACCTCCACGGTGTGGGGAATACGGGCAGATAATTTCCACCCGTGATGATTACGATTGATAAGTTTAGTCGTTAAGAATGGATACTACCCGCTCATAATTTGAGCAGCATCTCATATTGGGTAATGGGATCCTGCCTGTAGCCACTGCTCAAATAAAGTGGTGCCAGCTGCTCAGGGATAGCTGTAGCGGTATATAACCCTGGGAAACGTTCACGCAGTAACGTAAGCAATTTTTTCGCCTGCCCTTTACCACGCGCTAGCGGGTCAACATAGAGCATACGGAGTCTGGGCTGCGGGGTTGTGGCAACCATTGCGTATGCAATGTCGTTAAGAACGTAGGCTTTACCCGGTAATTTATAGAGCGTTTCAGGTGCGCTTAACCACGGCAAATTCAGGCTGTCATCCGTCATCATTTTTTTCGCCATCACCAGCGGGTCGATTTCCTGCAATTCGCCGGTTTCTGTAAATTGCGGCGACTGAGTAGTATCAAACCCGACCAATGTCTGCTGGCGAACAAAACCCATACGTTCATACAATGACACCCCACTCTCGTTGCCAACAATAACTTCCAGCCAAAAGTTACGGTCACCGCGCCCGCACGCACCATCAATTAATTCCTGCATGAACAGTTTGCCAAACCCCTGCCCACGCAATTCCGGGCGAATAGCGAATGCAGCAAGGCGACAACTTTGCCCTCGGCGTGTGATTAGCGCCAGTGCTTTTGGCTCACCATTGTGCGTCCAGACTCTACTGTCATTGAAACTGATATCTTCAGCGCTAAAACGTGAAGCAAAAGTTTCACCATCAATGGTGAAAGGGACCAGATATCCTTCAAAACAGTGGGAAAGAATTTCAGCCAACTGATGGCTACTCCAGTGCACCGCCGCGTTGCTGATAACCTTGCTATTCATCGCTACCTCATCCAATGGGGGTTTGGCTTCAACATTAGGGCACGATCGTCGGTTCAACCAGGTTTTTTTGTGCATGCTTTTGAATGCGGAACCATGGCAAACAGAGCTGAATCAGCGGGCCAATTGCCAGCGCGTAGAGCACCGTACCTACGCCAAATGTGCCTCCCATCAGCCAGCCTGCCAGTAAAACCGTTAGCTCAATTGAGGTTCGCACACTACGTACAGACCAGCCAGTACGGGCGTTGATTCCGGTCATCAAGCCATCACGCGGGCCAGAGCCAAAACCTGCACCGATATACATTCCGGTAGCAATGGCATTCACCAAAATAGCGGCAAATAGTAAGAAACTTCGTGCCACCAATGATTCAACCGGCGGCATTATTGCTAACGCGGCATCAGCGGCAAGTCCCAAAACAATCACGTTGCTTATCGTGCCAAGACCTGGTTTCTGGCGCAGTGGAATCCACAGCAGCAGTACCAACGCACCGACCAAAATCATCACCATGCCAATATTGAGGGAGAAGATCTGAGCAACGCCTAAGTGGAATACATTCCAGGGATCAGCACCTAAATTGGCACGTACGAACATAGCCGTGGACACACCGTACAATACCAGCCCGATATACAGTTGCAGCAATCGACGAGCAATCATTATCTTCACCTCAGAGATCTTTTGTGGCTTTACTATTATGGAAAATGGTTACTATATTAAGGTCCAGTTAATACAAAGTGGATTGCTATGGCACAGCGCAGAACGGGTTCAGTATCTCTGGTAAAACTGCTGGGGAATTGGCATCAGGATTTACCGCGTACTCCGGTGTATCGGCAACTGGCGGATGGATTACGGTTATTGATTCTGGATGGACGCTTACCTTTGGATAGCCGACTGCCGGGGGAACGTGAATTGGCCGCAGCACTGCGCGTAAGCCGCACGACGGTCGCCACTGCGCTGGCACAATTACGTGATGAGGGATATCTGGCAAGCCGCCAGGGTTCCGGTTCCGTCACAATGTTGCCGGAAGGCAAGCAAACCGTTTCGCCCCTCCCCGGGCGTGCCACAACCCTGGATCTTTCAACCGCAGCACTTTCCGCCGGGCCGGAAATTCATCAGGCCTATGCTAACGCGCTGATTGCATTACCTGAACACTTGATTAGCACCGGTTACAATCAACAAGGTTTAGCTGAATTACGTCATGTCATTGCACAACGTTATGTCGAGCGTGGACTGCCAACAAATGCCGATCAGATTATGATAGTTAATGGTGCGCTCAGTGGTTTTGGCCTGGTTTTGCGCCTGCTGACAGGCCCAGGCGACCGCGTAGTTCTTGATCACCCCACCTACCCTATGGCACTCACAGCCATTAAAGGCGCTTCATGCCGGGCCGTTCCCGTAAGCCTGACCGAACATGGCTGGGATACCGATGGGTTCGCGGCAACCATTGCACAAACCTCACCCCGTCTCGCCTATTTACTTGCCGATTTTCATAACCCAACCGGGCACTGCATGGATGTTGCAACACGTTCAGCCATTGCTGATATTGCCGCAAGGACACGTACCACCATAGTGGTCGATGAAACCATGGTAGACCTGTGGTATGACAATCCACCACCGCCTCCACTAGCCGCTTTCGACGAAGCGGATCGGGTTATCACGCTGGGCTCTGCCGGGAAAAGTTTCTGGGGAGGCTTACGATTGGGTTGGATTCGCGCCAGCTCGCGCACCATTGCTTCGTTGATTCAAATTCGCGACTCGTTGGATTTAGGCTCGCCAATACTCGAACAGCTCGCCGCCATCAATCTGTTTAATGAGGCCGAAAACTTCCAGCCGCAACGCCGCGAAATGCTACGTCAGCAACGTGATGCCTGCGCGGAGATCGTTAAAGAATTATTCCCGGACTGGAAAATGACGGTCATACCGCAAGGCGGTTTATCCTGGTGGATTGAACTACCAAAACCACTGGCTACGGTTTTTGCGGCAAGCGCAGAGGCTATCGGTATCCGTATTGGCGCAGGGCCACGCTTCGGCGTTGACGGGGCGTTTGAGCGTTATTTACGGCTACCGTTCACACTTGAGCCCGCGCAAATGCGTGCCGCACTAGAACGATTACAGCCTATTTGGGAGCACCTGGCACAAACAGGAAGTTATTCAGGCAGAGGTATGGTGGTTTAGAAAGTATGTGATTGTGTATGAGTAAAACGTTTGGGAGGATTTAAGGCTGAATCTTTGATACCCAGAATTGGGTGGGGGCCCTGCCAGCTACATCCCGGCACACACGTCATCTGCTGCGGCTGCTTCCTTCCGGACCTGACCGAATTCACAAATTAGTGTTGCGGGAGAACCAACAGGGCCCCCATTGAGAGCGCTAGTTACCTAACGCGCTGGCGCATTATCCATGTTGCCCTATGCAATTGCAAGCAAGGAGCGGTCAGGTGTTGCTTTCTTGCGCAGCCTCCGTTTTTCTTTTCAGTTTAGCCTACGCCGATTATCCTTAGCGGCATCCTGCTATGGAGTTTTCTATGGATAATCACGACTCATTCCCACAACGCGTTTACCAGATTATCGCTGCTATTCCAGAAGGGTTTGTCACAACATACGGTGACGTAGCACGCCTGGCGGGTTCACCACGTGCCGCAAGGCAAGTGGGTGGCGTTCTCAAACGTTTGCCCGAAGGCAGCAAATTACCCTGGCATCGCGTGGTCAATCGGCATGGACAGATTTCCCTCACTGGCCCGGATCTGCAACGCCAACGGCAAGCCCTGCTTTCAGAAGGCATAATGGTTTCTGGAGATGGGTATATTGATATGGAACGTTATCGCTGGAATGGCTAAAAAGCGCCTCCGCAGAGGCGCATTCGATCAGAACTGCGTCGGCGCAGGAACCGCTGAAGAAGGGTTTACCTGAGTCGGTGAAGTTAATGGCACTGTTGTTGCCGCTCCGCCACTAGTCTGAACTGGGACCGCCGTTTGCTGAACAGGAACCAGCGTCAGATCCACTTTTGTCCCGCCCTGATTCACTGCCGGCTGAATGGTATCGGTGATAAACATCAGTTTATCGTTCACGGTGATGGCCGCACTCAGGATAATGCGCGCGTTTGGCTGTATATCGGCCGGGTTAAACGGCAGCACAAAACTGAACGGAGACTGTTTCCCTTCGGTACGCACCGCTTTTTGCGCCAGCACTTTTGACGGAGCATCCGCCAAAGAGGCATCAGATAAAGTTACAGTGAGTACTGCATCAGGCGGCAATGCGACTTTCTGACGAATCCAGACCGTACCAGAAACGTTAGGCTGTTTAATATCAGACTGAGCCGTTGCCGCTGCGGATGAGGTCGTTGCAGCAGGTGCAGGCGTTGGGATATCGGCACTTTTCTGCGCGCATCCCGCCATCGCAACAGCAATGGCTAAACCACTTAACGTGTGCACAAGTTTCATTGATTTGTTCTCCTTATTATCAATGCACCCGCAAGCCTGAGGCCTACGAGTAATGAGTGGTTAAACATGCTTATCACGCTAAGTGTGGCACATATAACTGATTTTTGCCCAAAACCGAAACAGATCATCAGGTCGGGCCACTACGTGGAGAATGTTGGAAACCTGTTATAATCAGGCCAATTGCACGATTTAAATTTCTTTTATTGAGGACCTTTTATGAGTCAGGCGCTCAGCAATTTGTTGGCATTACTCAATCTGGAAAAGATTGAAGAAGGTATTTTTCGTGGCCAGAGCGAGGACTTAGGTTTACGTCAGGTGTTTGGTGGGCAAGTCGTTGGCCAGGCGTTATATGCCGCTAAAGAAACCGTACCACTTGACCGCCTGGTGCACTCATTCCACAGCTACTTTCTGCGTCCAGGCGATAGCCAAAAACCGATTGTGTATGACGTTGAAACGCTGCGCGACGGCAATAGCTTCAGCGCCCGTCGGGTGGCAGCAATTCAGAATGGCAAACCGATTTTCTACATGACAGCCTCTTTCCAGGCGCCAGAAACAGGTTTTGAGCATCAAAAAACCATGCCTGCTGCCCCCGCCCCGGAAAACCTGAAATCAGAAACTGAAATCGCCATGGCGTTTGAAAAGCTGTTGCCTCAGACGCTCAAAGAGAAGTTTCTGTGTGAAAAGCCGCTGGAGATTCGCCCGGTGGTGTTCCATAACCCAATGCAGGGCCACGTTGATGAGCCGGTGCGCCAGGTGTGGATGCGGGCCAATGGTCAGATGCCAGCCGATTTGCGCGTACATCAGTATTTGTTGGGCTATGCCTCAGACTTCAACTTCCTGCCGGTCGCGCTTCAGCCTCACGGCGTAGGCTTCCTGGAGCCGGGTATGCAGGTTGCCACCATCGATCACTCAATGTGGTTCCACCGTCCGTTCGATATGAATGACTGGCTGCTGTACAGCGTGGAAAGCACTTCGGCCTCCAGCGCGCGTGGTTTTGTGCGTGGGGAGTTTTATTCCCGTGACGGTGTTTTAGTTGCATCAACGGTGCAAGAAGGGGTGATGCGTAAGCGCAGCTAACCTGCCGTTTAAAAGCAAAAAGGCGGAGCAAATGCTCCGCCTTTTTTATTATTGAATGATTTATGCGTTGTAAGCATTTTCGCCGTGGCTGTTAACGTCCAGACCTTCGCGCTCATGCTCTTCAGGTACACGCAGGCCCACAGTCAGATCGGCAACTTTGAAGCCGATGAAGGCGACTACCGCAGACCACAGAATCGTCACACCGATACTTTCTAACTGCACCAGCAGTTGATGGCCCATAGTCACGCCTTCTGCGTAACCCACACCGCCAAGAGATGGCGCGGCGAAGATACCCGTCATGATGCAACCAACGATACCGCACACGCCATGGACACCGAACACATCACAAGGGTCATCTACACGCAGCCATTTTTTCAGCAGCGTCACGCCCCACAAGCCAGCCAGACCTGCAACGATACCGATAATCAATGCACCGCCTACACCAACATAACCACAGGCAGGAGTGATACCAACCAGACCTGCGATAGCACCGGAACATGCACCCAACAAAGATGGTTTGCCGCGCAATGCCCACTCGCCAAATACCCAACCGAGAACGGCTGCCGCTGTTGCAACAACAGTGTTCACAAAGGCCAATGCAGCAATTTCGTTAGCAGCACTTGCAGAGCCTGCGTTGAAGCCAAACCAGCCGAAATAGAGAATTGCTGTGCCGGTAAATACCATCGGCAAGTTGTGCGGTTTGAATGCTTCTTTACCATAACCCACACGTTTGCCAATCAGGTACGCACCCACCAGCCCTGCTACTGCGGCGTTGATGTGAACCACTGTGCCACCTGCAAAGTCCATTGCGCCATGCGTCGCCAGCAGACCACCGCCCCATACCATATGTGCAATCGGCAAGTATGAAAGCGTCAGCCAAATTACGACAAAGATAAGTACCGCCGAGAAGCGAATACGTTCAGCCAGTGCGCCAACAATCAGGCCAACAGTGATACAGGCGAAGGAGCCCTGGAACGCAACATGAATATATTGGTAGAAAGAGCCTGTCAGCGCAGTGAGCTGAATGTTCTTCAACATTACCCAATCGAAGTTACCGAAGAAGTTACCACCGGCACCAAAGGTTAATGAGTAACCGTAAACTACCCACAGCACACAAACCAAGGCAAACGTAACCGTAATCTGAGTCAGCATTGACAGCACGTTTTTAGAGCGAATCAGGCCGCCGTAAAACAGTGCCAGTCCCGGAATTGTCATAAACAGCACCAATGCGGTGCTAATCATCATAAAGGCGTTATCTGCTTTATCGACCACAGCCGGTGCCGCAAGGGCAATTGATGGCGCTAGTGCCAGGGCTACAACGCCTAAGATAGAGGCTAATTTTTTCATTTTTTCCATCCCTTCACGAGTGGCAAGACGATTACAGTGCAGCTTCGTCGGCTTCGCCGGTACGAATGCGGACGACCCGTTGCAACTCAGCAACGAAAATTTTGCCATCGCCAATCTTGCCGGTATAGGCAGCTTTGCTAATGACATCAATAACTTCATCGAGTTGATCATCGGCAATTGCCACATCAATTTTCACTTTAGGCAGGAAATTGACGCTGTACTCAGCACCGCGGTACAACTCTGCATGACCCTTTTGGCGACCAAAGCCTTTCACTTCAGTCACGGTCAGCCCTTGAATACCGATTGAAGACAGCGCTTCGCGAACGTCTTCGAGTTTGAACGGTTTGATCACCACGGTAACCAGCTTCATAGATCCCCTCCAGTCAGAATTGGGTAATTGCCTCTGCGATACGAATTAGATAAAGCAAAGGCCATGCCAAATTTGAAAAACAGCTATTTTCAGCGCGTTAAACCGCGCCAAATGGGGATTTTCAGGATAGAAATTACGATGACTGGGATTAAGAAAGTTCTTAGAGAATAAAAACGCACCACTTTAGTGCATGGTGCGTTTCGCTTCTGCACCAATGGTGATAACCATTGGTTTTATGCGTGATTTTGGTGCATCACGCGGTTGTGTGTTCTTCACGCGTGGCGGCGGCTAATTCTTCACCAGCCAGTTGCAGTTGATACATCTGCCAGTAACGTCCTTGCGCAGCTAACAGCTCGCTATGAGTGCCTCGTTCAACAGCCTGCCCGCGGTGCAGCACCAGAATCGTGTCGGCATCGGTAATAGTCGATAAGCGGTGCGCGATAACGACAAGCGTGGTGTGCTCACGGACGGCTGCCAGTGCTTGTTGGATTGCCTGCTCGGTGCCAGAGTCGATATTTGCGGTTGCTTCATCAAGGATCAGAATCTGCGGCGCATCCACCAGCACTCGCGCCAGCGCCAGTAGCTGTTTCTGGCCAACGGACAAATTATTACCCTGCTCGCCCAGTCGTGTATGAATTCCATCAGTCATGGTGCGAGCCAATTGTGCAAGTTGCACCGTTTCCAGCGCTTGCCAGACGGCATCCTCGCTGATGTCACGCCCAAGCGTAACGTTGGCAAAGAAGGAGTCCGCCAGCACTACCGGGTCTTGCTGAACCATCGCAACCCCATGACGCAGCACGCTGTGGCTCAAGGTATCCAGCGGGCGACCATCAAGGCGGATTTCACCGTTGGTGAGCGGGTAATAGCCCATCAGCAAGTTGGCAAGCGTGCTTTTCCCGCTGCCCGTGTGACCAACTAATGCAACGAAACTGCGCGCCGGGACATCCAGATTAATATTTTCCAGCACCAGGCGGTCGCCGCGATAGGCAAACGACACGTTATCAACTTCAATATGGCCGCTTTCGAGTGGGCGATTGTCGTTACCATAATCCTGGCGCTTGCCATCCATTAGCTCGAACACGCGCTCACCCGCCACCACCGCCTGTTGCAGCATGGATTGTTGGGTCGTGAGTTCGATTAACGGCTCGTTAAGACGCCCCAGATAGTTGATAAATGCGTACAAAACACCAACTTCAATAGTGCCCACCGAGGTAAAACCAAACAGCATCAGCAAGCCGCACAGCACCATGGCAGAGAACAAGCTCAATAACGGGCGCAGTAAAAAGCCATCCAGGCGTAGTGTTTGCATACGTGCCATATAGTGCGACCGGCTCGCAGCATTCATACGCTCACCAAAACGGGCCTGCTGGCGGAACTGCTGGATAACACTCATGCCATTAATGACTTCGTTAAAGCCATCGTTGATATCGGCCAGGTAACTGCGCACGCGGCGCACAATCGGCGTGCTGTACCGCTGGTAGATAAACATCACAATAATCACTGCCGGGAAGATGCAAACCGCCACCGATGCCATACGCCAGTCGAGGCTGAACATCGCCACCAGCATCGCACCAATCAATGCCGCGCTGCGTAATACCGTGGCAACGACCGTTACGTAAAGATCACGGATCACTTCGGTATCGTTGGTGACTCGCGAAATGAGTTGCCCCACCGGTTGGGTATCAAAAGTGCTCAGTGGCTGGCGCAGTGCAGCGTCCATTACATCGGTACGTAATTTTTGCACTACGCCAACGGCGGCCTGGTTAAACAGCAATGCCTGCCAGTAGTGCAGGCCGGCGGCGGAAATTGACAGCAGCAAATACGCAGTCGCAAGCCCTGCCACTGCGGCAACCGGCAAGCGATGTTCAGACACCATATTATCAATAAAGTAACTCACAAGAATTGGGCCAGTCACTTCAGCAGCCGCTGCAACCCACAGCATGACAACCGCACCAGCCAGTGGTTTACGCCACGGGGAGCCATAAGCCAGCAGGCGTTTTATGGTCGGCCATTGCTGTATTGATTTACGCATTGGCGGCCTCCTCGTCTGCCGTTGTTTCTGGCGCATCATCTAACGCCGCTTCCAGCTGTTGATAACGATACATGTCGCGATACCAGCCAGGTTGACCCACCAGCGCATCGTGATTGCCGCGCTGTGCAACATGGCCATGTTGCATCACCAGGATTTCACTGGCTTCTGTCAGGGCTGACAACCGGTGCGCACTGATGATCACGGTGCGGTTTTCACCCCACTGGCGCAGGTTATGAAGAATTTGGTGTTCTGTACGCCCGTCAACAGCAGAAAGCGCGTCATCAAGAATCAAGATCTCCGCATCAAGTAATAATGCGCGGGCAATCGAAATACGCTGCTTCTGGCCGCCAGATAGCATTACACCGCGCTCGCCCACTTCGGTTTCATAACCTTGCGGCAGGCGCAAAATATCGTCATGTACGCTGGCAAGTCTTGCGACGTGTTCGATCTCTTCCTGCGTAGCATCCGGTTTACCCAGCGCAATATTGCTGGCGACTGTGTCAGAAAACAGGAACGGCGTCTGGTTAACGACCGCCAGGCGGCTACGCCAGGAGTCGAGCCGCATTTGCACCAGCGGAATACCGTGGAAACAAATCTCGCCCTGGTCGATATCAAAATGGCGCTGGATCAGAGACAAAATGGTACTTTTCCCGGCACCGGTCGGCCCACAAAGGCCAAGCATTTCACCAGGCTTTAGCGTAAAAGAAACGTTTTCAAGAGTCGGTCGCGCCGTTTGCGGATAGTGGAACGCCTGAATATTAGCTTCCACCGAGCCGCGCCCGGCAGGCGCTTCTTGCTCGCCATCTTTTACTGACGGCGCTTCAGCGAGCATGCTGCGAATACGGCTGTAGGCCGCACTACCACGCTCAACAATATTGAACATCCACGCCAGCGCCAGCATCGGCCAAATCATCAGGCCGAGATACATCACAAAGCTTGTGAGTTGTCCAAGCGTCAGCGTCCCCTGAATCACCATCCAGCTGCCGCCGCCAATAGCGAGCAAGTTAGCCGTGCCGATGGTGATATAAATCGTCGGGTCAAAACGGGCATCGACTCGCGCCACGCGCATGTTTTTCGCTCCCGCATCTTTGGCTTCGGCAGCAAACAACGCAGACTGGCGATCTTCCAAACCAAACGCTTTGATCATACGGATGCTGGATAAACTTTCCTGGGTGCGGTCATTAAGCGTGGAAAATGCAGCCTGCGCCAGTTTGAAGCGCTGGTGCAACTGATCGCCATAGCGTTTGATAACCAATGCCATGACCGGCATCGGCAATAGCGCGAGTAACGTCAGCTCCCAGCTGATTTGCGTCGACATTACAATCAATACCGCGCAGCCCATTACCAGCGAATCCACCAGAGTTAATACGCCTTCGCCTGCGGCGAAAACCACCCGGTCGACGTCGTTTGTCGCCCGCGCCATTAAATCACCAGTGCGGTGACGCAGGTAAAATTCGGGGTGCTGGCGGCTTAACTGGCGGTAGTAGTCTTCGCGCAGTTCGACAGCCAACTGATAAGATGCACCGAAAAGCAGCACGCGCCAGACATAGCGCAGGATATAGACCGCCACCGCGATAACAATCATCAAGCCAATCCATATCAGCACATCTTTTCCTGAGAGGCGCTGCTGGGTGACACCATCGACAATAATGCCCACGACTTTCGGCGGCACCAGTTGCAGGATGGCAATGATAATAAGCAAGGCAACCGCCCCGAGATAGCGTCGCCACTCGCGGGTGAAGTACCAGCTTAATTGAGCAAATAATCGCACGCAGTCAGATTCCTGAAGTACTGTCTGCCTGGCAGGCAGAAAAATGAAAAACTAATGGCGCTGAGGGCTTAACGCTCTAATGGCAAAGCCGTGGTGTATTTTATCTGTTCCATGGCAAAACTCGAAGTGACATCACTTAAACCGGGAATACCGTTCACCAGCCGTTTGTAAAAATCATCGTATCGTTTCATGTCTTCTACCTGCACTCGCATCAGGTAGTCGTATTCGCCCGCCATTCGCCAGAAGCCCAGCACTTCGGGCATTTCTTCAACGACGGAGACAAATTTACAATACCACTCGCTGCTGTGATGCTGGGTTTTGATAAGCACGAAAGCTGTCAGCCCCAGGCCGAGTTTTTCCGGATCTAACAGCGCCACTTTCGCCCGAATCACCCCGTCGTCTTCAAGACGTTTCAGGCGTTTCCAGCAGGGTGTGGTGGTCAGATTAACGGCATCAGCGAGAGCCTGCAAAGAGAGGGTGCAGTCATTTTGCAGCAAGGATAACAGCTTGCGGTCAATTTTATCTAACATGACGACCTCGGAGAGAAATATTTTCTCCATTGAATGCCACTCGAAGGCTAAAAGGCAACTTTTTTATCTTTCTTTTGCATTAATCTAAGCACAAATAGACAAACCGGATATCACCATGACCAGCACCTGGGTAAACCACGCCATTAGCGAAATTAACGCCGATTACCAACGCTCTGCCGATACGCATTTAATTCGCCTGTCGCTGCCTGGTTTCCCCGGCATTCAGCTCTACCTGAAAGATGAAAGCACGCATCCAACGGGCAGCCTTAAACATCGCCTCGCCCGATCGCTGTTCCTTTACGGTTTGTGTAACGGCTGGATTAAAGAAGGCACCACGATTATTGAAGCCTCCTCGGGCTCAACGGCCGTTTCGGAAGCGTATTTTGCTCGCTTGCTGGGTCTGCCGTTTATCGCCGTTATGCCAGCCTGCACGGCTAAACGTAAAGTGGAGCAAATTGAGTTTTACGGCGGTCGCTGTCATTTCGTGGAGAGTGCGTGTGAAATCTACGCGGCATCCGAAATGCTGGAGCGTGAGTTGAATGGCCATTATATGGACCAGTTCACTTACGCAGAACGCGCAACCGACTGGCGCGGTAACAACAATATTGCCGACAGTATTTTCCGCCAAATGGAGCATGAGCCTCACCCGGTTCCGGATTATATTGTCATGAGTGCAGGTACAGGCGGCACCTCTGCCACCATCGGGCGTTACTTACGCTACCAGGGTCACCCAACAAAACTGACCGTAGTCGACCCGCAAAACTCTGTGTTTATGGATTATTGGCAGAATCGTGATTGCAGCTTGCGCAGCGCCGTTGGCAGCAAAATTGAAGGAATTGGCCGCCCGCGCTGCGAGCCATCGTTTATCCCGGATGTTATTGACGAAATGATGCGTGTTCCTGATGCGGCAAGTATCGCCACCATGCAGTGGCTGGAAACGATGTTAGGCCGCAAAGTGGGCGCATCTACCGGCACCAATATGTGGGGCGTTTTACAGCTTGCCGAACGTATGCGTGCTGAAGGGCGCACGGGTTCGATTGTGACGCTGCTTTGTGACAGCGGTGAACGCTATCTGGAAACCTATTACAACGCAGATTGGGTGAAAGCGAATATCGGTGATTTACAGCCAGCCCGAGCAGAAATCGAGCAATTATTAACTGGGCATCCCTCTAAATAATTCGATGTAATTGATATATGGCGGGAAAAAAAGAGGCCGGATATTTAATCCGGCCAGCTGAAAAGTCTCGTCATTCGGGGGAATAGGTGAGATTTGGTGTATCCAGCCAATGATTCAAATAATGAGAAACAGCCTGTTTATTGCAGTGACCAATAACAGGTAAATGCGGTAAATCTTCTTTCAGTTGCGCCATCGCGTTGCCCATGATCAAACCATGCCCCACGCTTGAAAGCATTTCGCGGTCATTCATCGCGTCACCAAATGCCATACAATCTTTCATTGTTAAACCAAGATGCTGACTCAATACACCGAGCGCAGAACCCTTGTTGCAGCCAATCGGTAACACTTCCAGGCAGTCTACTGCTGAGAAACATAAAAATGCCCGCCCATCTAAAGCCTCGTCCAGTTGGACTTTTAAACGAACAAGATCTTCATGAGGGGCGCAGAAACAAATTTTGGTGACTTCATCGGACGGAATGCGCTTAACGTCGACAATTTTCGGGCTAAAACCGCTATAAACGTGTGCATTCAGCATTTCGCCGACTTCATACTGGGTTAGCCACCCGGTGTCATTAAACACATGCAGACTCGCCTGAGTATCCCATTGCCCGTGGATAACCATTTCCGCCGCCTCAGGTGACAGATCCTGGCGATGCAGAAGATCGCCTTGCGTTGAGTGAATACGCGTGCCGTTGCCGGTAATCAAAAACGCTTCAAGGGAGAGCTTGCTCAGCACATGACGCATTTCCAGCACATGGCGGCCAGTAGCAAACGCGAGGGTTATCTGGCGTTCATCCCGCAGCCGGTTAAGGGTATGCACGGTTTCTTCACCCAAAAGATGATTGGGCATTAACAACGTGCCATCCATATCAAATGCAGCCAGACGAGCCATGTTTACTCCGGTTTGTGACGACTAAAACACAGTTGGCAGTATCACCTGGCATATACGGAACTAATAGTGAATACTTTCATGAAATTGTTCCGGGTTTAAACCAATGCGCCTGTTAAACCGATTAAACCAATTTCAACGCCTGTGGCAGCCCTCGGCAGGAGAACCGCAGCAAGTTACGGTAGCGGAGCTCGCCGCACGCTGCTTTTGCAGTGATCGCCATGTGCGAACATTACTTAATCAACTTGAAGGTGCGGGTTGGCTGACATGGCGTGCGCAGTCGGGGCGAGGGAAACGCGGCACCCTGACTTTTCTGGTGACACCAGAAAGCGTTCGTTCCGGAATGATGGAGCAAGTACTGCATAAAGGACAGCATCAGAATGCCCTTGAGCTTGCGCAAATCGCCCCTGAACAGTTGCGCCAATTGCTGCAACCATTCCTCGGAGGGCAATGGCAAAACGATACGCCGACTTTACGTATTCCCTACTATCGACCATTAGAACCATTGCAGCCGGGATTCTTGCCAGGTCGTGCCGAGCAGCACCTTGCGGGCCAGGTCTTTGCCGGACTTACCCGTTTCACCTCGCAAAGCGCGGCACCCCAACCCGATCTTGCTCACCACTGGCAAGTCTCTAAAGATGGCCTTAGCTGGTACTTTTTCATTCGTTCCACTTTGCACTGGCATAATGGCGAGCCGGTGGAAACCATACAGTTACAGCAACGATTGATGATGCTGCTGACACTTCCGGCTATGCGACGTTTGTTTATCAGCGTGAAGAGCATTGAACTTGCCCATGCGCAATGCATCCGTTTCATATTGCATACTCCCGATTACTGGCTGGCGCATCGGCTGGCAAGTTATTGCAGCCGCCTGGCACATCCGGAAGATACACAAATGGGCTGTGGGCCATTTCGGATTAGCAGCTTTAAAGAGAATCTGGTGCGTATCGAGAGTTTTGAGTACTACCACCTCAGCCATCCACTGCTCAAAGCCGTAGAGTTCTGGATTACCCCGCAATTGTTTGACACCGAACTAGGAACCAGTTGCCGCCATCCGGTGCAGATCGCCATTGGTCAGCAAGACGAGTTGGTTCATTTACGGCCTGTCAGCAATAGTATTAGCCTTGGGTTTTGCTATCTGGCGGTAAAACAAAACAGCAATCTAACATCGGAGCAGGCACGCTTCCTGATGCAAATCATTCAGCAGCAGCAGTTGATTGAAAGCCTTCCGGTCGATGAATCACTGATCACCCCAAGTAGCGAGATGATCCCTGGATGGAAACTCCCCGAATGGCCATTGTCCGGAGCGATAACGCTGCCACCGCAATTAACGTTGATTTATCATTTGCCTGTTGAGTTGCATGTCATGGCGCAACAGCTTAAAACGCATCTGGCGGATTTGGGTTGCGAGCTCACACTGATATTTCATGATGCGAAAAACTGGGCAGGATGTGAGGCGTTGGCTGAGGCCGATTTAATGATGGGCGACCGTCTGATTGGCGAGGCTCCGGTCTACACGCTGGAGCAGTGGTTACGCAGCGATGTACTGTGGCCCGCGGTTCTTACTGAAAGTCAGTACACCCATTTGCAGGCAACACTCGATAGTGTGCAAATCCACCCGGATGAACACGCCCGCAGCACCGGTTTGCAGGAAGTGTTCAGCGCGTTAATGTGTGATGCGATAGTCTCGCCACTGTTTAATTACCGCTACCAGATCAGCGCGCCGCCGGGTGTTAATGGTATCGAGCTTAATGCCTGGGGTTGGTTCGATTTCACCCAGGCATGGTTACCGCCACCAACGATGGTGTGAAGAAGCTGGGCAGCTATCTGCCCACGAGTTACCATAGGTTTTTAGCTGTTTAACAGGATTACTCATGAAACGTGCAGTTGTCGTCTTTAGTGGTGGCCAGGATTCCACAACCTGCCTGATTCAGGCATTACAGCAGTATGATGAAGTCCACTGTGTGACATTTGATTATGGCCAGCGCCACCGTGCTGAGATTGACGTTGCTCGTGAACTGGCGCTGAAACTGGGTGCGCGTGCGCATAAAGTGTTGGATGTCACGCTATTGAATGAACTGGCTGTCAGCAGCCTGACGCGCGATAGCATTCCGGTGCCGGGGTACAGTCCCGAAGAAAAAGGTATCCCAAGCACTTTTGTTCCAGGCCGCAATATTCTGTTCCTGACGCTGACGGCGATTTACGCATATCAGGTTGAAGCCGAAGCGGTGATCACCGGTGTTTGTGAAACTGATTTCTCCGGTTACCCGGACTGCCGAGATGAATTCGTAAAAGCCCTGAATCATGCCGTAAGTCTTGGTATGGCTCGCGATATTCGCTTCGAAACACCGCTGATGTGGCTCGATAAAGCAGAAACATGGGCGCTAGCGGACTACTGGCAGCAACTGGATCTGGTGCGGAGCGAAACGCTGACCTGCTATAACGGCATTAAAGGCGACGGCTGTGGCGAATGTGCCGCATGCAACCTGCGTGCTAACGGTATTAACCATTACCTGGCGGATAAACCAGGAGTAATGGCAGCCATGAAAAAGAAAACCAGCCTGAAGTAATGTTTCGCGGAGCAGATGATAAATCTGCTTCGCAATGGTGGATGGCGCTGACGCTTATCCACCCTACAAAGCCGGTTCGTAGGTCGGATTAGCGGAGCGCCATCCGACATTTGTCAGTAATAAAGGAATTATTCCATCATCTGCACTAACTTCTCGCGCAACTCCCCTTCCAACGGCACTGATTTCTGGGTTTTTAAATCAATGCACACGAATGTCAGCAGTGCGTCTGCGACCACTTCGCCTTCTGGCTCAAGCTTAACCACCTGGCTCAACACGCCACTTTTTCCGTTAAGTTGCTGCAAGGTGCTTTCAATACGCAAAAGATCGCCCAACACCGCCGGGCGACGATAATTGATGTTGATATTCACCACGATGAACGCAATGTTGTGCTCGGTCATCCACTGGAATCCTGCCGCATTTTCCAGCCCTTCCCAGCGGGCTTCTTCGAGAAACTCAAGGTAGCGGGCATTGTTAACATGTTGATAGAAATCAAGATGGTAACCCCGAACTTTGATTTGTGTTTGCATAGCGCTAAAACCCTTTCACTGTAGTTTTAATATTCAGGTGAGGTAACAGGCCACACCAAACTGGTATGACCTGTGATTTAGCATAGCAAACTTTCCCAGCTGCGCGAGCAAGGAGCACTAAGCGTTAAAGCTTAATGTGAGACAGATTACGTTCTACCAATGCACTGCCAATCCCGGGTACCTCTTGCAATTGCTCCAGTGCCTTGAATGGGCCGTACTCTTCCCGGTAACTCACAATCGATTGTGCTTTTTTCAGGCCAACACCATTCATTGCCTGTGCCAAAGCTTCTGCGCTCGCCGTGTTAATACTTACCACACCATCATCAGCGTCGCTCGATTTAGCGGTAGCAACAGGGGTGACTGGGGTTTTATCGCTGTGCTGTTGAGCCTGAGCTGTATCATTTTTGACAGCAACTGGGGCCGCCAGAGCCTGAGTGCAGATGCTCGTACCAATAAATGCCACGGCAATGCACATTGCTTGTATTCCACTTTTGAATCCTGTTTTCATGCTGTTCCTCCTTGTGTGTTGACAGCGAAGCCACCTTATCGAGGAAAAAAAACAGCTACAAATGGCAATCTTCAAATATGGAAAAGGCCGCGAAAGCGGCCTTTAAATGTTGCATAGTGTTGCAGTTAACTGCGAGAAACCTCGAGGTTAATTACTGCTGTTCGATGCTGTCACCCATCTTAATTTTCGCTTCTTTGCGCAGGTTGGTCATCAGCGCTTCGAAAGTGATCTGGGCGTTGTTCTGAGTGATACCCTGAACCATCGCTTTTTTCTGTTCTGCCGGCATGTCACCAGGCTTAACTTGATCCAGAGCTAACAGAACCACATTACCCTGCATGTCATTTGCCACGCCGAAGGCTGGCTTATCTTTTGCTGGTAATGGCAGGTTGAAGGCGGCCTGGCTAATAGGGTCCTGGCCAGTACGGGTCAGCGTTTTCGCTTCACCGAAGCTCAAGCCAGCGGCTTTCATAGCTTCATCGCCTTTACCCAATTTCAGCGCATTCAGCAGCTTGTCAGCATCCAGCTTAGCTTGTTGCTCAGCTTTCTGATGTTTAACCTGCGCGATAACCTGTTCACGAACTTCAGCTAACGGTTTGATAGCTTCAGCTTTGTGCTCAGCGATACGAATAACAAACGCGCGGTCACCATCAACAGTAATGATGTCGGAGTTCATACCCGGAGCGCCGTTCGCACCGACCAGACCACCATTAAAAATAGCGTCTGAAACAGGTTTGAAGTTCAGCGCTGCAGGTAAGTTGTCGTGACCAAACCAACCGGTCTCAACAGCTTTAACACCAGCAACTTTCTCAGCACTTGCCAGAGATTCGTTATCATTGCTTGCCGCATCGCTAACTTTCTGCTGCAACGCGTAGTAAGCATCGACCGCTTTCTCTTGCTTCACTTTCGCAGCAATGGCGTCTTTCACTTCTGCCAATGGTTTAGTTTGCGCAGGCTGAATGTCATCAAGACGAACGACCAGGAAGCCAACTGAAGATTTGATAACACCAGAAAGCTGGCCTTTGTCTTTCAGACCGGCATTTTTCAGCTCATCAGGCGTGGTGCCAGGCTCAAGCCAACCCATGTCACCGCCGTTGCGGGCAGAGATGATATCAGCCGATTTTTCTTTTGCCAGAGCAGCAAAATCACCGCCTTTGCTTAGCTCATCAAGAATCGCTTTAGCTTCGGCTTCAGTTTTAGTCTGAATCACGCTGTAACGGTTACGTTGAGGCTGAGTGAACTCGTCCTGATGCTGGTCGTAGTAAGCCTGAATATCTGTATCTGCTACTTCAACATTCTGAGAAGCTGCATCAAGCATGATGTAGCTTACTTTGAACTGCTCAGGGGCAATGTAGTTGTTTTTGTTCTGCTCGTAGTTGGAGTTGATTTCCTGCTCGGAAACTTCCTGCTTCGCAGCCAGTGCATTTACATCAATTGTGGCTTCACGAACCACACGTTGTTGCGACACCAGTGCTGCCAACTCGTCAGTTTCACCCGCCAGCATGAAATCAGTACCCACAACAGCATTAATCAGCTGCTGAGTGGTCAGTTGATTACGCAATGCCTGGGCGTATTGATCCGCAGTCATACCCATATTGCTGATAATGGCGGTATAACGTGCGTTATCGAATTTGCCGTTGTTCTGGAATGCAGGTTCTTTAAAGATGGCTTGTTTAATTTGTTCGTCGCTAATACCAAGACCAAGATGTTTGGCGTATTGGTCCATTAACGCTTCATCAATCATGCGCGACAGCACCTGTTGACGCATCTGCTTCATGTAGCCTTCGTTACCGGCTAGCACAGAGAACTGTTCGCCAAGCTGTTGCTGCTGGCGATTACGCTCACTGGCAACAGCATTTTCAAACTGACCACGGCTAATTTCCTGGCCATTCACTTTTGCGGCGTAGTTGGCACTACCGCCAATCAGGTAGCCACTCACGCCAGTCAAAATGAATGACACGATAATGATCCCGAAAATTATCTTGATTACGAGGCTGTTTGCCGCCGTACGTAAATTGTCCATCATGGTGTAACAACACTCCACTGTAGTGTGAATGGTAAACCCAGCGCAGTCGCTAAATGGGCATCCCTGAATATGCGTACTGCTGTGCCGCTGCGTGCAAGCGGGTATTGTGACAAGAAAACGGGTTCAAATCATCAAACATGCGCAAAATTAGCCATCAGGCATAAAAAAAGGCACATCTAACGATGCGCCCTGACCTAACTTTACTAGCCTTGCCCTATATACCCATCATTCTTCAAGCTATTGGGGCGTTGGCTGTATTCACTTACCCGATTCACTTACTGAAGTAAACTCATCGGGATAAGCTCCCTGGCCGCCTACCTGCAACTCGAATGCTACGGGTATTAGCTAGTGATAAATCAGTTAACAGCTTCTTTCAGCGCTTTACCAGCACGGAAACCTGGTACTTTTGCAGCTGCGATGGTGATTTCTTTACCTGTTTGTGGGTTACGGCCGGTACGGGCAGCACGTTCACGAACAGCAAAAGTTCCAAAGCCAACCAGTGCCACGTCTTCCCCAGATTGCAGAGATTCGGTAACAGAAGCAATCACAGCGTCTAATGCACGTCCAGCCGCAGCTTTAGAAATATCAGCACCTGCGGCAATTTTGTCTATCAGTTGAGATTTATTCACTCTTCTCTTCCTCTCTTTATAATTTATATCGCACCAGTATCCTTCAAAGGGCGACCGCGCAGCAGTTATATCAGGCCTGTCATGCCCTTACAACACCCGTTGTTAATGGCATGCATCACCAACGATCTAAAGTAGCGATACAAAAAAAAGCTGGCAAGTGACAATTCACCAGCCAGCTCTTATTTTATTTACCGAATATGCGTCAGGTCACTATTTTGCGGTCACAACCTGCATTCCGTAAGGCTCGTTCTGCAATGCGAGAGTCAAAACTTCCTCGATGCGCTTCACCGGATGGATATCCAGATCGGCAAGAACGTTGTCAGGAATTTCTTCCAAATCGCGTTTATTTTCATCCGGAATCAGAACAGTTTTGATACCACCACGATGTGCCGCCAGCAGTTTTTCTTTCAAACCACCAATAGGTAGAACCTGGCCACGCAGTGTGATTTCACCGGTCATCGCTACATCGGCACGAACCGGATTACCTGTCAGGCAAGATACCAGCGCGGTGCACATTGCAATACCCGCACTCGGGCCATCTTTCGGCGTCGCACCTTCTGGCACGTGAACGTGGATGTCGCGTTTCTCGTAGAAATCAGCGTTGATGCCCAATTTCTCTGCACGCGCGCGCACTACGGTCAACGCTGCCTGGATGGATTCCTGCATAACTTCACCCAGAGAACCGGTGTAAGTCAGTTTGCCTTTACCCGGCACACAAGCAGTTTCAATCGTTAGCAGGTCGCCGCCAACTTCGGTCCACGCAAGGCCGGTTACCTGGCCCACACGGTTTTCGCTGTCTGCACGGCCGTAGTCAAAGCGCTGCACGCCAAGGAAATCTTTCAGGTTGTCGCCGTCGATTTCGATGTGCTTGAGCGTTTTATCCAGCAGCAGTTGTTTAACCGCTTTACGGCACAGTTTGGAAATTTCACGTTCCAGGCTACGCACGCCCGCTTCACGGGTGTAGTAACGAATGATGCCAGTAATCGCGCTATCGTGAACGGTAATTTCGCCTTTTTTCAGGGCATTACGTTCAATTTGCTTCGTCAACAGGTGCTGTTTAGCAATATTCAGCTTTTCGTCTTCGGTATAACCGGACAGACGAATCACTTCCATACGGTCCAACAGCGGAGCCGGAATGTTCATGGAGTTAGATGTTGCCACGAACATAACATCGCTGAGATCGTAATCGACTTCCAGATAGTGGTCGTTAAACGCTACGTTCTGTTCTGGATCAAGCACTTCCAGAAGTGCAGAAGCCGGATCGCCGCGCATGTCAGAAGACATTTTGTCGATTTCATCCAACAGGAATAATGGGTTTTTAACCCCCACTTTCGCCATTTTCTGAATCAACTTGCCTGGCATGGAACCGATATAAGTACGACGGTGACCACGAATTTCAGCTTCATCACGCACGCCGCCTAATGCCATACGCACGTATTTACGCCCAGTCGCGCGGGCGATGGACTGACCCAGTGAAGTTTTACCCACCCCTGGAGGCCCAACCAGGCACAATATTGGCCCTTTGAGCTTGTTAACACGACTCTGCACTGCGAGGTATTCCAGGATACGATCTTTCACGCGCTCAAGGCCGTAATGATCGGTATCGAGGACTTCCTGCGCCTGACGCAGATCTTTTTTCACTTTGCTGCGCGCATTCCACGGCACCTGCACCATCCAATCGATGTAGCCACGAACCACGGTTGCTTCCGCAGACATTGGTGACATCATTTTCAGTTTTTGCAGTTCCGCTTCAGTTTTTTCACGCGCTTCTTTCGGCATTTTAGCCGCATCGATTTTGCGTTTTAGCGCTTCGTTTTCATCTGGCGTGTCGTCCATTTCGCCGAGTTCTTTCTGAATGGCCTTCATTTGCTCATTCAGATAGTACTCACGCTGGCTCTTTTCCATCTGCTTTTTAACGCGGTTGCGAATACGTTTCTCAACCTGCAGCAGATCGATTTCCGACTCCATCATTGCCATCAGATATTCAAGACGTTCGTTAATATCGGACATCTCGAGAACGGACTGTTTATCAGTCAGTTTCAATGGCATATGTGCAGCAATGGTGTCAGCCAGACGAGCAGGATCGTCAATGCTGTTCAGCGATGTCAGCACTTCTGGCGGGATTTTTTTGTTCAGTTTGATATAGCCTTCAAACTGACCAATTGCGGTGCGCACCAGCACTTCCTGTTCGCGCTCTTCGATAGCTGGCGAATTCAGGTACTCAGCCTGAGCTGAGAAATGGTCACCGTTGTCAGAAAGCGTGGTGATACGCGCGCGCTGTAAACCCTCAACCAGCACTTTTACCGTGCCGTCTGGCAGTTTCAGCATTTGCAAAATGGATGCGACGGTTCCCACTGAGAACAGGTCATTTACACCCGGCTCATCTGTCGAGGCTTCTTTCTGCGCCACCAGCATGATTTTTTTATCATGATCCATGGCCGCTTCCAGGCAACGAATGGATTTTTCTCGCCCGACAAACAGTGGAATTACCATGTGCGGATAAACCACCACATCGCGCAATGGCAATACGGGGATTTCAATGCGTTCAGAACGCTCAGGATTCATAGAGCTCTCTCTTAGTTAAGGTCCGCCTGGTGATGGGGCGATGTCCTCTGTTTATACCTTAAATCTTTCAATTTGCAGGAAGGCGTAAACAACGTACCTGCACTTGAAGGATGACAGGAATCATGGCATCACCAACAAGTAATTCAGTATATGGGGATGTTTCCCGAGCATTCAATGCCAGGAATGAAGGAAAAGCAAAAGGGGGATATAAATCCCCCTTTTTAGACTAACTGACTGGTTATTTTGGCGAATTATTCACCGGATGCTTGTTGCGCTTCCGGCTTGCCATAAATTAATAATGGCTTGCTTTGACCGTCGATGACGGATTCGTCAATCACCACTTTCTCAACGTCTTCCATAGAAGGAAGATCGTACATGGTATCGAGCAATGCGCCTTCTACGATGGAACGCAGACCACGAGCACCGGTTTTACGTGCCATTGCTTTCTTAGCAATTGCATCCAGCGCCTCGTCACGGAATTCCAGATCCACGCCTTCCAGATTGAACAACGCCTGGTACTGCTTGGTCAGGGCGTTCTTCGGCTCTTTCAGGATCTGGATCAGTGCTTCTTCGCTCAGCTCAGTCAGCGTAGCAACCACTGGCAGACGGCCGATAAACTCAGGGATCAGACCAAATTTGATCAAATCTTCTGGCTCAACCTGGCCTAACAACTGCCCTTCGGTCGCCTTTTGAGATTTACCTTTTACGGTCGCGCCAAAGCCAATGCCTGAACCGGTTTCAACGCGGTTAGCAATAACTTTATCCAGCCCTGCGAATGCACCGCCACAGATAAACAGAATCTTAGAGGTATCAACCTGCAGGAACTCTTGCTGTGGATGCTTACGGCCACCCTGAGGTGGAACCGCCGCAACGGTACCTTCAATAAGTTTCAGCAACGCCTGCTGCACACCTTCACCAGACACATCACGAGTGATGGACGGGTTATCAGACTTGCGGGAGATTTTGTCGATCTCATCGATATACACGATACCGCGCTGTGCTTTCTGCACATCGTAATCACATTTCTGCAGCAGTTTCTGGATGATGTTTTCGACATCTTCACCCACGTAACCGGCTTCGGTTAACGTTGTGGCATCAGCCATAGTGAACGGAACATCCAGTAAACGTGCCAGGGTTTCAGCCAGCAGGGTTTTCCCGCTACCCGTCGGCCCGATGAGCAGAATGTTACTTTTGCCCAGTTCGATACCGTTGGTGCTGTCGCCATTACGCAGACGTTTGTAGTGGTTATAAACCGCAACCGCCAGGACTTTTTTAGCCTGTTCCTGACCGATGACGTAATCATCGAGATGGTGACGGATTTCATGCGGAGTCGGCAGCGCACTACGTTCGCGGTGCGGAGCGACTTCTTTAATCTCTTCGCGAATAATGTCGTTACATAAGTCGACACACTCATCGCAGATATACACTGACGGCCCGGCAATCAGTTTACGCACTTCATGCTGGCTTTTGCCGCAAAAAGAGCAGTACAGCAGTTTGCCTGAACCGTCTTTGCGCTTATCTGTCATCGGTAAAACCTCTTTTTTGTTTCTGTGCACCGAACAGGACGGCGCAAGTGCCATTCTACGGCGCAGCCAATCGTAAGCGCGCTATGAGCCGTTGCTATAACAATAATAGTATACGGCTCACTATTTTCGGGCATTAGCTACGGTGAGTCAGGATTGAGTCAACTAAGCCATACTCTACCGCTTCACTTGCTGCGAGGAAACGGTCACGCTCGGTGTCTCTCTCTATTTCTTCAAGAGATTTGCCCGTGTGTTGCGCCATAAGTTCATTCATACGAGCTTTCACTTTCAGGATTTCACGGGCATGGATTTCGATATCCGTCGCCTGGCCCTGATAACCGCCCAGCGGCTGGTGAATCATGACTCGTGAGTTCGGCAAGCAGAAGCGCTTACCCTTAGCCCCAGCGGTCAGCAGGAATGCCCCCATAGAACAGGCTTGTCCCATACAGATGGTGCTGACATCTGGTTTAATAAATTGCATCGTATCGTAGATAGACATACCAGCGGTAATCACACCACCTGGTGAGTTGATGTAGAGATAGATGTCTTTTTCTGGGTTTTCTGCTTCCAGGAACAACATCTGCGCTACGATCAGATTAGCCATATGGTCTTCGACCTGGCCCGTCATAAAGATGACACGTTCCTTAAGCAGACGGGAATAGATATCGTATGAACGCTCGCCACGCGATGTCTGTTCAACAACCATCGGCACCAGGGCCATATGGGGTGCAAATTGATCTCTTTCGCCACTGTATGACATTTCCGTCTCCTGGAATAATTAAGCCTTCGATACCTGCAGCACTGATTCTACTTGAGGTGCCAGAAGAAGACTACGCTCCTGCTTACACCTATTACCTTATTCGGACGGATTATCAGTCAGGGATCCATTTTCGAGCCATGCCCTTATTTATGGGGATAAGCTTGCCCTGTTTCAAGCATAACAACCTTTTCTTGTTACGCTAACCCTGAAACTGCGTTTTATTGATGGGTTTTCAGGGAGTCACTGATAAAAAAAGCCCGCCACCAGTAGGTGACGGGCTTGATGCAGCAATATTTTGGCGATAATGCCAAAAATTATGCTTACGCTTGCTGGTTCATCAGTTCGCTAAAGTTAGTGGCTTTCTCAGTCACTTTCGCTTTAGACAGAACAGCTTCAACAGCTTGTTCTTCCAGAGCAACATTACGCATGTTGTCCATCAGTTCTTTGTTTTTGCCGTAGAATTCTACAACTTCAGCCGGATCTTCGTAGGCAGAAGCCATTTCTTCGATCAGACCTTTAACGCGTTCTTCATCGGCTTTCAGCTCATGGGTACGAATGACTTCGCCCAGCAGCAGGCCAACAACTACACGACGTTTAGCTTGTTCTTCGAACAGTTCACGTGGCAGTTCCAGCGCTTGTTTCTCGTTGCCACCAAAACGCTGAGCTGCCTGGCGACGCAGAACGTCGATTTCGCTGTCGATCAGTGCAGCTGGAACGTCGATGTTGTTCGCGTTAACCAGACCGTCGATTGCTTGAGACTTGATGCGGTTACGCACAGCGCCTTTCAGCTCACGATCCATGTTTTTACGAACTTCGGTGCGCAGACCTGCAACAGAACCATCTTCAACGCCGAAACGCTTGATGAATTCTTCAGTAAATTCTGGCAGTTCACGCTCTTCAACTTTCTTCAGAACGATGTCGAACTTAGCCGCTTTACCTTTCAGGTTTTCAGCGTGGTAATCTTCCGGGAAGGTCACTTCGATAGTGAATTCTTCGCCCGCTTTGTGACCAACCAGACCGTCTTCAAAACCAGGGATCATACGACCCTGGCCCATTGCCAGTACGAAGTCAGACGCTTTGCCGCCTTCGAATACTTCGCCGTCTACAGAACCGGTGAAGTCGATAGTTACGCGGTCTTCTGCAGTTGCAGCAGCGTCTGAATCTTTCCAGGTCGCCTGCTGTTTACGCAGGGTGTCCAGCATTGCATCAACGTCTTCGTCAGTCACTTCAACAACCGGTTTTTCAACTTCGATTGCTTCCAGACCCTGCAGCTCAACTTCTGGGTACACTTCAAACTCAACCGCGTAGGTGAAGTCTTCGCCCAGTTTGTATTCGCCTGGAACGTAGTTCGGTGCGCCAGCTGGATTGATTTTTTCTTTGATGATCGCTTCAACAAAGTTGCGGCTCATCAATTCGCCCAACACGTCCTGGCGAACAGAAGCGCCATAGCGTTGTGCGATAACAGTCATCGGCACTTTTCCTTTACGGAAACCGTCGATACGGGCTTTCTTTGCCACGTTGACCAGCTCGCTTTTTACAGCGGTTTCGATGCTGTCTGCAGCGATAGTAATCGTGAGACGGCGGCCAAGGCCCTGAGTGGTTTCAACTGAAACTTGCATCTTGTTACCTCAAAAAATCACAGTGCTCGGTCAACTCTGGAAGCGCTCATTTGCACTCCGCAGAACCGGGATGCCTTCTGTATCAGAATCACATTCCCTGTCGTCAGAATCGTCCCGAAGACATTCCGAAAAATAAGACGCAGCATTATAGCGGCATCACCAAGGTGAGTCGAGAACGGCAACACAGTGTTGCTGCGGCCCTTTTCACAGTTCTTTTGGATTTTTTGCCCAAACCCTGGAATAACGAGGGCTATCTCAGACAAAACAAAACGGCCCGCAGGCCGTTTTATAAAACACGATTCATATACCGCAACATAAAGGAAAAGTTCCCTCAGTTGCAAGTCTGAAGGTTAACTTCAGGCGATTGAGCCTGCTCCACGGCAAGGTGGGGAGGCGAGAATAGTGTCATGCAACCCCTCCCATTCCTTAATGGTGTAGGTATGCAGTGCCAGCGCATGCACAGTTGACGAGAGTTCTGCACTCAAAGTGCCATAAATCATACGATGACGATTTAAAAAACGCTCACCGACAAAACGATCGCTGACCAGAACCACTTTGAAATGACTCTCTGAACCTGCCGGGACATTGTGACGATAGCTTTCATCCGCGACTTCCAGGATCACGGGTTCAAACGCTGCCCTTAATTTTGATTCTATTTGCTCGCGCATCATCATGAACTTTCTCCTCGACTACGTAGAGATGCCACTCATCCCTTTAAATGTTAGCCGCTTTTAGCCGTTTTAATAACGGAATTACAACAATTATTTAGCTTTCGTCTGATTTTCTTAGCCAAGCCCCTGTAGATTAATGTGATTACGGCACTAATCGAGGGCAAAGTGGTCAGATAGCTTTGCAACCGCTCAGAAAAAGCGCAACGCGATGAAATTACGTGCGTTAACTACTTCCCCTGGGCAACCGCAGTGTTATGATGGCGTGATTTTTTATCTGCCTGCCCCTTGAGTACATTGAGATAGCGAACATGTTAAAAAAACTATTATTCCCGTTGGTCGCCGTATTTATGCTGGCCAGCTGTGCAACACCACCAACTACCATTGATGTTTCTCCAACCATTAGCCTGCCTCAGCAAGATCCGAGCTTGATGGGTGTGACTGTCAGCATCAACGGTGCAGATCAGCGTAAAGACCAGGCTCTGGCGAAAGTCACTCGTGATAACCAACTGGTTACGCTGACTCCATCCCGTGACCTGCGCTTCTTGCTGCAAGAAGTGCTGGAAAAACAGATGACTGCGCGTGGTTATATGGTTGGGCCAAACAGCCCGGTTGATCTGCAAATCATCGTAAACCAGTTGTTTGCTGACGTGTCTCAGGGCAGCGTGCGCTACAACATCGCCACTAAAGCTGACATCGTGATCATTGCGACCGCAAAAAATGGCAACAAGATGACCAAAAACTACCGTTCTAGCTATAACGTAGAAGGGGCGTTCCAGGCTACCAACAAGAATATCGCCAACGCGGTGAACTCCGTATTGACTGATACCATTGCTGATATGGCTCAGGACACCAGCGTTCACGACTTTATTAAGCAGAACGCTCGTTAATCAATACCCCACCAGCCCGCGTCATGCGGGCTGGATGTAGAGCAAAGTATGCCCAATCACTATCTGCGTCTCTTCCAGCAACCTAAGTCAGCCATTCTTTTGATTTTAGGTTTTGCATCCGGTCTTCCACTCGCCCTCACCTCCGGCACGCTACAAGCATGGATGACGGTCGAGAACATCGATCTTAAAACCATTGGTTTCTTCTCGCTCGTTGGGCAAGCCTATGTGTTTAAGTTTCTGTGGTCGCCGGTTATGGACAGATATACGCCGCCGCTGCTTGGACGGCGTCGTGGTTGGTTGCTGATCACCCAAATTCTGTTGCTGGTTGCTATTGCAGGCATGGGTTTTCTTGAACCCGGCTCGCAGTTACGTTGGATGGCAGCATTGGCTGTAGTGATTGCTTTCTGCTCGGCCTCTCAAGATATCGTCTTTGACGCGTGGAAAACGGATGTTCTTCCGGCTGAAGAACGCGGCACGGGTGCAGCAATCAGCGTGTTGGGCTATCGACTGGCGATGCTGGTATCGGGTGGTTTAGCACTCTGGCTTGCGGATAGATACCTTGGCTGGCAGGGCATGTACTGGTTGATGGCCGCACTGATGCTGCCTTGTATCATCGCTACATTGCTTGCCCCAGAGCCCACTGATGCAATTCCGGTCCCAAAAAGCCTTGAACAAGCAGTGGTCGCTCCACTGCGTGATTTCTTTGGCCGCAACAATGCATGGCTTATTCTGCTGCTGATTGTGTTGTACAAACTCGGGGATGCATTCGCCATGAGTCTGACGACCACATTTTTGATCCGCGGCGTAGGTTTTGATGCCGGTGAAGTCGGTGTGGTGAATAAAACACTGGGATTGATTGCCACAATCGTTGGCGCACTCTACGGCGGCATTTTAATGCAGCGCCTGTCACTGTTCCGCGCATTGCTGATCTTTGGCATTTTGCAGGGTGTCTCTAATGCTGGTTACTGGCTTTTGTCGATTACCGATAAGAGCATGTTCAGCATGGCAGCCGCCGTCTTCTTCGAAAACCTCTGCGGTGGCATGGGTACAGCGGCATTTGTCGCGCTTTTAATGGCACTGTGTAATAAATCGTTTTCTGCCACTCAGTTTGCGCTGCTTTCAGCCTTATCCGCAGTAGGCCGCGTTTATGTTGGTCCGATTGCCGGTTGGTTTGTTGAAGCGCAAGGCTGGCCCACTTTTTACTTATTCTCTGTTATTGCCGCAGTTCCAGGCATTCTGTTGCTTCTGGTTTGCAAAACAACGCTGGAATACACCCAGAATAACGATAGTTTCATTCCGCGAAGCGAATTTTCTTCCGCTTATCGTATAGCTCTGCAGGCATTGATGTTAGGTTGTGCTCTGTTGGCGGTATGGTTGGTGGTATTAATTACCAATGCGACGGGCCTGACAAACTGGGCGTTCAACATTCAGTTCCTGGAGTGGGGAGCGTTGTTTGCAGTTGGTGGCGTTTTACTCGGAGGGATACTTGATTATCTGGCGTTGCGAAAATCAGCTTTAGTGTAAAATTCGTCAGATTAATAAAAATAATAAATTTCGCTCAGTAACTATATCGTTCAATTAACATGCAAAGATTTATGCGATGAATTATTTGGCGAAAGCAAGCCTGTTTTTTTGCATTATTAGCACGAAAATTATTTTCTCCGCACCTTTAACCGATTCAGCCAGTTGGTAAATTAATTTACAGCTCACTTCGTTTGTTAATTGATGCCATTTTGTTAAATTTATGTTTAACAAAATGATTGGTTATACCAATTAACCTTCACTATTTATAGCAACATAGGTTTTCGTTATAACCCAGCATGGTCGCGGGCTATCTCGATATTTTACAGTTTGTTGCATTCTATGTGACATTGTCGGCAGAACCCGGTAACACCACACTGACACTACGCCATTCATGTTTACAGTAATGTAACCTTCCCGTAAAATGCCTCCACACTTTAAACGACAATTAGAGCTCCCCGGAATTGAGGTCGTTAAATGAGACTCAGGAAATACAATAAAAGTTTGGGATGGTTGGCATTAATTACAGGCACTTTTTTACTTAGTGGCTGTGATTCTGCGCTTCTGGACCCCAAAGGACAAATTGGACTGGAACAACGTTCGTTGATACTGACAGCTATCGGGCTGATGTTGATAGTCGTAATACCCGCTATCGCAATGGCTATCGGTTTTGCCTGGAAGTATCGTGCTTCAAACAAAAACGCCAAATACAGCCCCAACTGGTCGCACTCCAACAAAGTTGAAGCTGTAGTCTGGACGATTCCTATCCTTATCGTCATCTTCCTCGCGGTACTAACCTGGAAAACCACGCACGCTCTTGAGCCAAGCAAACCGCTTGTTCACGATGCGAAGCCGGTGACCATCGAAGTTATCGCTATGGACTGGAAATGGTTCTTCATCTACCCAGAGCAAGGTATTGCTACGGTGAATGAAATCGCCTTCCCAGCCAATACCCCGGTGGAATTCAAAATCACTTCTAACTCAGTGATGAACTCCTTCTTTATTCCGCGCCTGGGCAGCCAAATCTACGCAATGGCAGGCATGCAAACCAAATTGCACCTGATTGCTGATGAAGCGGGCACCTACGACGGTATTTCGTCTAACTACAGTGGTAAAGGTTTCTCTGGGATGAAGTTCAAGGCAATCGCCACCCCAGATATGGACACCTTTAACCAATGGGTTGCTAAAGCTAAACAATCTCCAGAAGTCATGAACGATATGACGACTTACGAGAAACTGGCACAGCCTAGCGAATACAACAAAGTCGAATACTTCTCCGCTGTTAAACCTGATTTGTTTAAAGACGTTATTAACAAATTCATGGGGCACGGGAAGAGCATGGACATGACCCAACCTGAAGGCGAGCACGCTGCGCATGAAGGAATGGAAGGCATGGACATGAGTCACGCGGAAACCTCTCACTAAGGGGCCGAGGAATAATACGATGTTCGGAAAACTTACACTGGATGCAGTCCCATATCATGAACCCATTATCATGGTTACGGTGGCAGCAATTATCGTCGGGGGACTGGCGCTAGTTGCAGCTATCACTTACTTCGGTAAGTGGGAATATTTATGGAAAGAGTGGTTTACCTCGGTTGACCACAAACGCCTCGGCATAATGTACGTGATTGTCGCAATCGTCATGCTTCTGCGTGGCTTTGCTGATGCCATCATGATGCGTAGCCAGCAAGTTCTGGCTTCCGCCGGAGAAGCAGGCTTCCTGCCACCTCATCACTACGACCAGATCTTTACCGCCCACGGCGTAATCATGATCTTCTTCGTGGCGATGCCATTTGTTATCGGCCTGATGAACGTTGTCGTGCCGTTGCAGATTGGTGCGCGTGACGTTGCCTTCCCATTCCTGAACAACCTGAGCTTCTGGTTCACCGTTGTGGGTGTGGTGCTGGTTAACCTGTCTCTTGGGGTTGGTGAATTCGCTCAAACCGGTTGGGTGGCTTATCCGCCGCTATCGGGCATAGAGTACAGTCCGGGGGTCGGCGTCGATTACTGGATATGGGCACTACAACTCTCGGGTATCGGTACGACATTAACGGGTATTAACTTCTTCGTTACTATCCTGAATATGCGTACACCTGGCATGACTATGTTCAAAATGCCGGTGTTTACCTGGGCTTCACTGTGTACCAACGTACTGATTATTGCGGCATTCCCAATCTTCACCGTGACCGTCGCACTGTTAACCCTTGACCGCTACCTTGGCACCCATTTCTTTACCAATGATATGGGTGGCAACATGATGATGTATATCAACCTCATCTGGGCATGGGGCCACCCGGAAGTTTATATCCTGGTGCTGCCGGTGTTTGGTGTGTTCTCAGAAGTGGTTGCGACATTCTCGAAAAAACGCCTGTTCGGTTACACCTCTCTGGTATGGGCGACTATCGCGATTACGGTACTGTCGTTCATCGTTTGGCTGCACCACTTCTTCACCATGGGCAGCGGCGCGAACGTAAACGCCTTCTTTGGTATCGCCACCATGATTATCGCCATCCCGACCGGGGTGAAGATCTTCAACTGGCTGTTCACCATGTATCAAGGCCGTATCGTGTTCAACTCCGCGATGCTGTGGACCATTGGCTTCGTTGTCACCTTCTCTATCGGTGGCATGACCGGTGTTCTGTTAGCAGTCCCGGGCGCTGACTTCGTACTGCACAACAGCCTCTTCCTGATTGCCCACTTCCATAACGTCATTATCGGTGGTGTGGTGTTCGGTTGCTTCGCTGGTCTGACTTACTGGTGGCCAAAAGCTTTCGGCTTCACGTTGAATGAAACCTGGGGCAAACGCGCATTCTGGTTCTGGATCATCGGCTTCTTCGTCGCATTTATGCCGCTGTACGTGCTGGGCTTTATGGGTATGACTCGTCGCCTGAGCCAACAGATTGATCCGCAGTTCCACACTCTGCTGGTTGTTGCAGCTTGTGGTGCAGCGCTGATTGCGCTGGGCATCCTGTGCCAGTTGATTCAGTTCTATGTCTCAATCCGTGACCGTGAGCAGAACCGTGACCTGACAGGTGACCCGTGGGGTGGCCGTACGCTGGAGTGGTCAACGTCCTCCCCTCCTCCGTTCTACAACTTTGCCCACCTGCCGCACGTTCATGAGCGTGATGCATTCTGGGAAATGAAAGAGAAAGGTGAAGCGTACAAACAGCCAACGCATTATGAAGAAATTCATATGCCACGTAACAGCGCAGCGGGCATCGTTATTGCCGCGTTCGCTACCGTGTTTGGTTTCGCGATGATCTGGCACATCTGGTGGATGGCGATTGTTGGCTTTGCCGGCATCATCATCACCTGGATTGCAAAAAGCTTCGACGAAGATGTGGATTACTACGTTCCGGTTGCGGAAGTTGAAAAACTGGAAAACCAGCACTTCGATGAAATTACCAAAGCAGGGCTGAAAAATGTCAACTGAAACTCTCACTCACGCTAACGCCCACGCCGCGGAGCATGGGCATCACGATGCAGGAACCAATAAGGTCTTTGGTTTCTGGATCTACCTGATGAGCGACTGCATTCTGTTCTGTTGCTTGTTTGCTACCTATGCCGTTCTGGTGAACGGCACTGCCGGCGGCCCGGCAGGGAAAGATATTTTCGAACTGCCATTTGTGCTGGTTGAAACTGCCCTGCTGTTGTTCAGCTCCATCACCTACGGCATGGCGATCATCTCCATGAACAAAGGTAACAAGAGCCAGGTTATCTCCTGGCTTGCGCTGACCTTCCTGTTTGGTGCGGGCTTCGTCGCGATGGAAATCTATGAATTCCATCATCTGATCAAAGAAGGTTTCGGCCCGGATCGTAGCGGCTTCCTGTCAGGCTTCTTTGCCCTGGTTGGTACGCACGGTCTGCACGTAACTTCTGGTCTGGTCTGGATGGCGCTGATGATGTTCCACGTTTACCGTCGCGGCTTGACCAGTACTAACCGTACTCGCCTGATGTGCCTGAGCTTGTTCTGGCACTTCCTGGATGTGGTATGGATTTGCGTATTCTCGGTTGTTTATCTGATGGGGGCGATGTAATGAGTCATTCAAACGAACACGCTGGCGCCCACCACGGTAGCGTTAAAACCTATATGACTGGTTTTATCCTGTCTATCATCCTGACGGCAATCCCGTTCTGGATGGTTATGACAGGAACAGCGTCCCACGCAGTAATTCTTGGCGTGGTACTTGTGAGTGCTGTAGTACAGATTTTAGTTCACCTGGTGTGCTTCCTGCACATGAACACCTCTTCTGAGGAACGTTGGAACCTGGTGGCCTTTGCCTTTACTGCGCTGATAATAGCCATTCTGGTGGTCGGCTCTATCTGGATTATGTGGAACCTCAACCAGAACATGATGGTTCACTAAGAGCAGCCTATATGATGAAGCGGTACCTACAAGTCACTAAACCAGGAATTATTTTCGGCAATTTAATTTCTGTTATTGGCGGATTTTTACTGGCCTCAAAGGGCAGTATTGATTATTCCCTGTTTATCTCCACCCTTGTTGGGGTGTCGTTGGTCGTTGCATCGGGTTGTGTTTATAACAACTTCATTGACCGCGATATTGACCGCAAGATGGAGAGAACCAAGAACAGGGTTTTGGTCAAAGGCTTGATTACGCCGAAAACCTCGCTGGTATACGCCACCTTGTTGGGTATTGCTGGCTTCATGCTGCTGTGGTTTGGTGCTAACCCGCTGGCCATGTGGTTAGGCGTGATGGGCTTTGTGGTTTATGTCGGCGTTTATAGCCTGTACATGAAACGCCACTCCGTCTATGGCACGCTAATTGGCAGCCTGTCAGGTGCCGCACCGCCAGTCATTGGTTACTGTGCTGTGACCAATGAATTTGATGCCGGTGCTTTAATCCTGCTGGCTATCTTTAGCCTGTGGCAGATGCCGCACTCGTATGCGATTGCCATCTTCCGCTTTAAAGATTACCAGGCGGCTAACATTCCTGTGTTGCCAGTGGTTAAAGGGATTTCGGTCGCGAAAAACCACATTACGGTTTATATCATCGCTTTTGCCGTCGCAACGTTGATGCTGTCGCTGGGTGGTTATGCCGGATGGAAATATCTGGTCGTGGCCGCCGCAGTCAGTGTCTGGTGGTTGGGCATGGCATTACGTGGTTATAAAGTGGAGGACGATAAAGTCTGGGCGCGCAAATTGTTCGTCTTTTCAATCGTTGCTATCACCTCATTAAGCGTGATGATGTCGGTCGATTTCATGGTGCCAGATTCACAAAATCTTATGACTTACGTCTGGTAAGTCATGAACCTCATAAAAGGGCGCAATTGCGCCCTTTTTTATTAGTGCCATCAAGCATTCCACATTGTAATATTTATTAAACAACCAGCCATTTACCCTCCCCTTCCCACGCACTACACTAAGGCCTGCTTTTTATCTGAGGTGGTAATGAACGATTACAAAATGACGCCCGTCGAGTTACGTGCGACGTGGGGTTTAGGCACGGTATTTTCACTACGCATGCTCGGCATGTTTATGGTGCTACCGGTTCTTACTACTTACGGAATGGCGCTACAAGGTGCAAGCCAGGCACTGATTGGTATTGCCATCGGCATTTATGGCCTTGCTCAGGCTGTCTTCCAGATTCCATTTGGCCTGCTATCCGATCGTATTGGCCGCAAACCGCTAATTATCGGCGGCTTGCTGATTTTTGTGCTCGGTAGCGTGATTGCTGCACTTTCAGATTCTATCTGGGGCGTGATTCTTGGCCGGGCATTGCAAGGTTCTGGCGCAATTGCTGCGGCCGTAATGGCCCTGCTTTCTGATTTAACTCGTGAACAGAATCGTACCAAAGCCATGGCCTTTATCGGCGTGAGCTTCGGCGTCACCTTTGCCATCGCTATGGTACTTGGCCCCATCATCACCCATAGCCTCGGTTTAAATGCGCTGTTCTGGATGATTGCGCTATTGGCAAGTTGCGGCATTTTAATCACCCTATGGGTGGTGCCAAACACTAAAAGCCATGTGTTGAACCGCGAGTCCGGCATGGTGAAAGGCTGCTTTAGCAAAGTGCTGGCAGAGCCAAAACTACTCAAGCTGAACTTCGGCATCATGTGCCTGCACATCATGCTGATGTCGACATTTGTCGCTCTTCCCGGCCAGCTTGAACAAGCCGGTTTCCCGGCGGCTGAGCACTGGAAAGTTTACCTTTGCACTATGTTGATTGCTTTTGCTTCGGTGGTGCCATTTATCATCTATGCAGAAGTAAAACGCCGTATGAAACGCGTGTTTGTGGGCTGTGTGGCACTTTTGCTGATTGCTGAAATTGTGCTGTGGGGTTCCGGTCCGCATTTCTGGGAATTAGTGCTGGGTGTTCAGCTCTTCTTCCTGGCGTTTAACCTGATGGAAGCCATTTTACCGTCACTGATCAGCAAAGAATCTCCGGCAGGCTACAAAGGCACGGCGATGGGGATTTATTCCACCAGCCAGTTTTTAGGCGTAGCCATTGGCGGTTCTCTGGGCGGATGGATTGACGGGTTGTTTGATTCGCAGACGGTATTCCTGATGGGCGCATTGCTGGCAATGGTGTGGCTACTGGTGAGCAGCACGATGACCGAGCCGCCGTATGTAGCAAGCCTGCGAATTGAATTACCGGAAGATGTGGCCGCAGATGAATCACTGAAACAGCGTTTGCTGGCTCAACATGGCGTGAGTGAGGTGAATATTATCGCGCAGGAACGCAGCGCCTACGTGAAGATAGACAGTAAGCTAACGAATCGCTTTGAGATTGAACAGTTGGTGAAAGGGGCATAAAGCCCCTTTAAAAATCAGTCGCGGAAGTTTTTAAACTGGAACGGCTGCCCCAAATCACCACCACGAACCAGCGCCATTGCGGCCTGTAAATCGTCGCGAGATTTGCCGGTGACGCGCAACTCTTCGCCCTGAATCTGCACCTGAACTTTTGCTTTGCTGTCTTTAATCAGCTTCACAATCTTCTTGGCAATGGCAGATTCGATGCCCTGCTTAAGCTTCGCTTCAACGCTCCAGGTTTTACCGCTGTGCACGAACTCTTCCGGCACATCAATTGAAGCGCCTTCAATACCGCGCTTAAGCAGCTTAGCACGAAGAATATCCAACAGTTGGTTGACCTGGAAGTCAGACTCGCTGGCAACTTTGATGGACTGATTTTTCTCATTCAGCTCAAATGTTGCTGGCACATTGCGGAAGTCAAAACGAGTAGCAACCTCACGTTCCGCGTTTTCAATCGCGTTACGCACTTCCTGGATATCAATTTCAGACACAATGTCAAAAGATGGCATGCTTTCTTCCCCCTCTCTTTTTGTTGCGTTGCATAATACCTGCTGGGCCGCGCAAAACAACCCGTTAAAGCAGGAGAGAGCCCTGTATAATATAGATTAAGCAAAACATCTGCTGCCAGGAGGCAAAATGAAAATCACCGTGCTAGGTTGCGGTGCGCTCGGTCAACTCTGGCTGGCATCGCTTTTTAAGCAGAGACATGAAGTTCAAGGATGGCTGCGCGTGCCGCAACCTTTTTGCCATGTCAATCTGGTCGAAACCGATGGAAGCGTGTTCAACCAAACGCTTATCGCCAACGATCCTGATTTTCTCGCCAGCAGCGAATTATTGCTGGTGACACTAAAAGCATGGCAGGTTTCTGACGCCGTGAAAGCACTGGCGGGTAAACTTCCAACTAACTGCCCTATTCTGCTGCTACATAATGGCATGGGCACTCTCGAAGAGTTAGGGGCATTGCACCAGCCACTTTTATCAGGCGCTACCACGCATGCGGCGCGGCGCGATAACAACATCATTATTCACGTAGCCAATGGCATTACACATATTGGGCCAGGGAACGCTACGGGCAACGATTTTAGCTTTCTTGCAGATATTCTGCACCACGCGTTACCTGAGATTGCCTGGCACGACAACATTCTTGCGGCGAACTGGAAAAAGCTGGCAGTGAACTGTGTGATAAACCCACTTACTGCACTCTACAATTGCCCGAACGGTAAGCTGCGCCATCATCAGAGTGAAGTTAATGAGATATGCCATGAGGTTGCCAGGGTGATGGAACGCGAAGGTCACCACACTACGGCCGAAGACTTGATTTATTATGTCGGCAAAGTTATCGAAAGCACGGCGGAAAACATCTCGTCAATGCTTCAGGATGTGCGGGTCGAACGCCACACCGAGATTGATTACATTACTGGTTATTTACTGCAACGCGCGCGCGCCCATGGCCTTTCAGTGCCGGTGAACAGCCGCTTGTATGAGCAAATAAAGCGTAAGGAGAATGAATATGAGCGCTCGAGCACTAGTTTGTCTGGCTCCTGGGACTGAAGAGACCGAAGCCGTCACCACTATCGATCTACTGGTCCGTGGCGGTATTAGCGTTACCACAGCAAGCGTTGCCAGCGATGGAGATCTGACGATTACCTGTTCGCGTGGGGTAAAACTGCTGGCCGACGCGCCGCTGGTTGAAGTCGCAGACGGTGAGTACGATATCATCGTATTACCAGGCGGCTTAAAAGGTGCGGAATGTTTTCGCGACAGCCCACTGCTGGTTGAAACCGTGCGCCAATTCCATCTTTCGGGGCGTATCGTCGCCGCTATTTGTGCTGCTGCCGGTACGGTATTGGTTCCGCATGAACTTTTCCCCATCGCCAATATGACAGGCTTCCCAGGGCTGAAAGAGACGATTCCAGAAGCTCAATGGCAAGATAAACGTATGGTCTGGGACCCGCGGTTTAACCTGTTGACCAGCCAGGGGCCCGGCACAGCCATGGATTTTGCTCTGAAGATAATCCATCTGCTGGTAGGGAAAGAAAAAGCCGCTGAAGTAGCGGCTCAGGTTGTGTTGCCTCCAGGCATTTTCGATTACCGGGTCTAAGCAGCAAGCGCCCTAAAACCAGGGCGCTCCACTCATGACGTTGCCATAAAACAACATCCGGCCTGCAAGTTCACCCGATAAAATTATCCCCACCAGCAACATCCCTGCAAATAAAGGGATTTTTCTACTGCCTGCACGAGCTAATAACCAGACACTCACGACAACGCTTGCCAGCAACTGCCACCAGAACAGTGCACTGCCGGCATCCGCGCCGGGAATATGGTATCGCATCCACAGAGCCAGAATGATCAACGCGATTCCCAGCAACAACCCCGCTTTAATCGTTGCCGGGAGATTTTGCTGAACATAATTTGCCATGACATTGATACTGGCAAATCCAAGCAATAGTGCGGAGCCAAAGAAGGCGAACGGCGTGGCGAGGGTGTTCCACAATGGATGTAGCGTCATCTGGTAATAGATCTGAGAGCTGACCAGGATCGCGCCAATACCCAGCAAACAAATACACCAGCTGGCGACTTTCATCCATACAGAGTCATTCGCAAACCAGCACATTAAAAGCCAAAGCGTCAGCCCCCCATTAAGCAAAATAAAGGCGACAACTTCACGACTAAGCCATGAACGCCCAAGGCCTGCAAAAGCCCGATAAGCACCTAATGGCGACCCTAAATGAGCTAAAGAAGCACAGGAGCCGATTATGGTTATCAGCCAAAAGACCAATGCAATTTTACGCACAGTCGGTGTATCAAAAACTCTATTTTTACCGGATTGACAAAGAGTTAAAGCGATTACACCGCCTATTCCCCATTGCGCCAGAACCGTAAAGAATACGAGTGGTAATTCATAAATTTCCATATAAACCCCTTACTCATCCGCAGGAATGATCACGATATTTGGCCCACTGATCCGATGGTCTGGCAGGTGATAACGTTTTTCCAGCCGTTCCCAGGGAGTTTGATACTCCGCTCGTAGTGCAGAAATTTCACCAAAACGCAGTACACCTGCTGGGCATGACTCAACACAACGGGGCAATAACCCTTCATCTAGCCTCTCGGCACAAAGATTACATTTACTCGTTTTGCCTTCATTGGGATCGAACACGGGTGCGTTATATGGACAAGCCATAATGCACATACGGCAACCAATACAGCGATCGTGCTCCTGTACTACGATGCCATCAGGACGTTTATGGTAGGTATTTGCCGGACAAACTTTCATGCATTGTGGATCGTCACAGTGGTTACAGGACATCGTAATAAATGCCTGACTGTTTGGATCATCCGTACGGCATTCCCTTACACGTCGCCAAAGTACACCCAGAGGTGTTTCGTTTTCTGATTTACACGCCATGCTGCAAGTTTTGCACCCATAGCAATTTTTCATATCGATGAGAAAACCATATTGTTTAGCCATAGTTACGCCTCCCTTCTCACATCAACCAAGGTGCTGTTACAGCAATGTCCGTTGCTTAATGGTTCCACATGATCATTCGTCACATGACTACTACTGCCGCCCTGTTGCTCCCACCAACCGTTATCTAACGACACCACACCCCGCTTAATATGGCTGGTCACATCCGCAATTGCCCGATGTTCACCGCGATGGTTATAAACAACCACCCATTCGCCAGCGCTGATATTGCGCGAACGCGCATCATCTGGATGAATCATTACGTTTGGACGGTTGCGTTGCACCTCGAGGATCCATTCATTCATACCGTGGCTTGAATGAACGCTGCGGGCCAACTTGCGCTGCACCGCCATGAGAGGGTATTTTTTCGCAAGCTCAGGAGAACCTTTTACTGACTCAGCAACCTGTTTCCAGGTGACCACCGGTGAAAAGTTTTTCTTTTGCCACTCTTCTATAAACAGATTTGCTTTGCCGGTACTGGTGCGGAACTGCCCGTCTTTGAATGGAATCCAATCGCCCTGAGTGGGGCGAACGGGCCCTTGAGCCAGCATCTCTCGTGTAATACCAGAGCCTTCAAGGCAGGCATCAATGTAGTGCTCTATTGGCTGGTTAAACACCTCACCAAACCCAAAGCGCTCAGCAAGTCGGGCAAAAATCCAATAGTCAGGTTTTGCTTCACCCGGCGGTTCCACGGCCTTTTCCATCAATTGCACATAATGACTACGTACACCGGCCATCAGGCTCACGTCTTCAAAAATAGTCGTTACCGGAAGCACCAGATCCGCATACAGTGCCGAAGAAGTCATTAGGTTGTCCGCAACCACAACAAAAGGAACGCTTTTGAAGGCTTCACGAACCTGGTTGGTATTCGGGAGTTGAGTCATCGCTCCCATCGTCATGTTCCACCAGAACTTAACAGGATGAGGTTTTTGCTGGACAACCCATTCCCCAATTTTCGACACAGGGATTGGCGCGATTTTTTTGGCATTTGGTGCGGGTGGAATAATCGGGGAAAACTTAGCCATCTGCCTTGCACCACCAGCATCGCAAACACCAGCGCCCCGTTTACCGATATTCCCGGTGAGCAATGCCAGATAGAATTGGCTCGCAGCCACATAAGTTCCAAATTCAGTGCGCTGCGCACCCGACATATTCTGGATAATCATCGAAGGTGTTGTGCTGGCGTATTCACGTGCAAGGCGCAATACCGTCTGTTCAGGAATATCAGTTTCTTCCGTTACTCTTTGGACATTCCAGGGCTCTGCTTCTTGTTTTATCTGGTCAAGAACGGTTGTAAACGCGCTGCCTACTGGCAATTCGTTGCTAAAAAGAGCGGGCATAACGCCTGGTAAGTCATGGCGCACAACGCTCTGACTGCGGGTATCGAAGACCAGATAGCTATCTGGATCATCAGCTTTTTCACGCAATAATTTTTGCTGCGCATCTACCAGATAAACAGCGCCGGTATGTGCCCTCAAAAATTCAGCGTCATAACGCTTTTCATCAATGATGATTTTGATCATCCCCAAAGCCAAAGCGATATCCGTACCTGGAACAATAGGGACCCACTCATCAGCTTTTGCAGCCGTTTCATTAAAACGAGGATCAATAACCACCATGCGTGCGCCATTGCGCTGCGCCTGACTGTAATTTTTGAAATAAGCATGCATGGTGACTGCTGGATTATTCCCCCAGCAAAGAATATAACGGCTGTCGGCTATCGTATCGCGTGTATCGGCATAGCGAAGACCCAGCATTGGTATCATCGCCGCAGTCACCGCTGCACAACAAAGAGACCCAGCCTGTTTGGTTGACCCTCCCAGATAATCGAAAAAGGCTTTCCCCATATCATTCTTGATGGAGTCCATATTCCCGGCATGGGTGGTGATTAAAAGCCCTTCATTGCCATGATCCTTAATCGTGTCACGAATCTTGTTTTCGATAAGATCGAGAGCTTCATCCCAACCGATCGGTTTAAAAATCCCTTTACCTTTCTCACCTGTCCGCAAAAGTGGCTGGGTCAGACGTAGCGGGTGATATACCCATTTGGTACGGCTAATACCGCGCAGGCAACATTTCACATTGAAATCTTTGCTTGCCTCAATTTTGATCAGCCGGTCTTGCCAGACAAAGGCCGTCAAATTGCAATGTAAGCACTCCATTGCACAGGTGGAGCGGTAGGTCTTGTAATCCGAGAGTTTCAGGCGCACCCGTGGCAATGGCTCACCATTTGCCTGACTTAGACCCAACATGCAGGGTGTAAGCGAAGCCAACCCAACAACTCCCATCCCTTTAAGTAACATTCTTCGTTGTAATCGATATTTGCTCAACGCTTCCATGAAATACCTCCTGGTTTTAATCACCATTAGTGAATCATGGTAAACCAATGGTGAACTTGAGAAAGGTCAACGATAGTTTAATCCCGTAATCAGGGTTTAAGGAGTGTTAAGTCGGATCGATAACAGGGGGTTTAGTGATAAACTCAGCGAGGATTGAGGACGGGATATACCATGCCAGAAACGACACAAGGCGTTAATTCAGTTGATATTGCAGTCTCCATTATGGAGTACATCGCCACGCAGCATGGCCGGGCGAGAGCCACGGATATAGCAGCAGGCTGCGGATTATCAAAAAGCCGTCTGCATAAGTATCTTGTTTCACTTTGCCGGACGGGAATGTTGTTTCAGGATGGCAGTGGGCAGTACTGCCTGGGTGACACGATTGTGCGGCTCGCAAGTAGTGCGGCAACGCATACTGATCCCCTCTCTTTGATCAACAACTTGCTGTGCGAGTTTCGCGATCGGATGAATCTCTCAACGGGTATGGTCATTGCTCAATCGGGCAATCTTGTTCTACGCCACTATCACCGCAGTTTTCGAAATGTCGAAATTGATTTTCGTGATAATACGCCAATCCCACTTCACTTAAGTGCTGCCGGGCAAGTGTATATGTGCTTTGGCAATTACACGCCAGCGAATGAGCGAGAGCAGCAATTAATTGAAGAGACAACAAAACTGGGATACACCGTACGCTATAAACCTGCGCAGGGAATTCCGGGCGCGCAATCAATCGCCTGCCCGATACTGGACCGTAAAGGCAATCTATTGGCTATTGGTGTCACAATGGGGTTCTTTGAAAAGGAAGATATTCCAGATATTGCGCGGGAATTAAAACAGGCACTATCAACGCTGAAATTGTGAAAGGGTCTTCCTTCGAGAAAGACCCTTATCAAATAACTTAAGCGCGATAAACCTTAACGTTGTTAAAGCCTTGTTCACGCAGATACAGCGCCTGCAAACGGCTCATCACACCACGATCGCACCACAGCAAATAGTTTTTGCTCTGGTCCAAATCGCCGAATGCGGTGCTCAGTTTATAGAATGGCAGTGATGCCACTTCCACGCCTTCTGGCTTAAATGGTTTATCGTCCTGTTCGTCGATAGAACGAATGTCCAGCAGCACGTCATTCGGGCCAAATGCGTCAACGGTTTCAACTTCTGTCACCACTTCTTTGGTCTGATTGGCGATTTCGCGAATATCAATGTTCGTCGCTTCTTCAACCACGCGATCCAGAATAGAGAAATCAAAGTTGGCTTCTTCGGCTTCAATCTTCGCTTTTACCGCTTTCACGGTTGGGCTTTTCGAGATCACGCCGCAGTATTCCGGCATGGTACGCGCAAAGTCAGCAGTACCAATTTCACGCGCAAGATCGATGATGTGCTCTTTATCGTGAGAGATAAGCGGACGCAGAATCAGCGTATCGGAAACGTTGTCGATCAAACGCAGGTTAGTCAGCGTCTGGCTGGAAACCTGGCCCAGTGCTTCGCCGGTTACCAGCGCCTGCACGCCGTAACGCTCTGCGACTTTAGAAGCAGCACGCACGAACATACGTTTGAGCACCACGCCCATCTGGCCATCTTCGACTTTCTCAAGAATCTCACCCACAACCGGTTCGAAGTTGATCGCAACAAAACGCACACGGTGGGAGCTGCCAAAGCGGTTCCATAGATAGTGAGCAACTTGTTTAACGCCGATTTCGTGCGCGGCACCACCGAGGTTAAAGAAGCAGTAATGCACGCGGCAACCGCGGCGCATCAGCATATAGCTGGAAACACCGGAGTCGAAGCCGCCGGAAATCAAAGACAGCACATCTTCCTGGGTGCCAATCGGGAAACCGCCGATACCTTCATAGCGGCCTTTTACCAGCAGCAGGCGGTCATTTTCAATTTCCAGGTTAACTGTAACTTCTGGCTTGGTCAGTTTTACGCGTGCTGATTCAATGTGTTGATTCAGGCCGCCACCGACATAACGCTCAACTTCAATCGAGCTAAACTCATGTTTACCACGACGTTTCACACGCACGCAGAAGGTTTTGCCTTCCAGTTGATCGCGATAAAGCTCCAGCGCCTGCTCGAAGATATTGTGCAAATCGGTAAACGGCACATCTTCAACTTCCAGAATATGGTGAATACCGGGAATGCGGGTCAACGCTTCACGAATGGCGATACGCTGATTTTCATCTTTAGCGCGAACTTCAATGTTGTCCCAGTGGCGAACAACCGCCAGATCTTCATCGTAGTGTTTTAAAACGTTGCGAATGTTCCCGGTGAGCATCTTAATAAAGCGTATGCGCACAGATTGACTCTTGATGGTGATTTCCGGGAACAATTTAATGATAAACTTCATGGCGGCTTAGATTCGTTGATGAGCCAGGCATGACTAATCATGCGGGCTGGAAGACTTAAAGAACTGCAACGGCGAGTTGCCGCTGCATCCGAGGCGCGCAAGTATATCACTAACCTCTGCTAACCAACATGCTCATGGTTACTTGCTTGTCAGTTTCCGCTACCATTGCAGAGTCGCAAAATTATTAGAGTCAGACATTCACTATGCCGAAAAAAACCGAAGTCCCGGCCAGTTTTGAAACTGCGCTTGTGGAGCTTGAGCAGATTGTTACTCGTCTGGAGAGCGGAGATTTAGCGCTCGAAGAGGCGTTAAATGAATTTGAGCGTGGAGTGCAGCTTGCACGCCAGGGTCAGGTGAAACTGCAGCAAGCAGAACAACGCGTACAAATCCTGCTAAGCGATAGCGAAGACGCCCCACTCAAGCCTTTTACCCCGGATAACGAGTAAATGGATTTTAACCATCAGTTGCAGGCCCACGCCGAACGGGCCAACGATGCGCTGCTGCGTTTTCTGGCACCGCTACCGTTTCAGAACACTCCTCTGGTTGAGGCTATGCACTATGGCGCACTATTTGGCGGCAAGAGACTGCGTCCTTTCCTGGTCTACGCGACCGGGGAAATGTTCGGCATAGCGCAAGAGACGCTGGATGCACCTGCTGCGGCAATCGAATGCATCCATGCTTATTCATTGATTCATGATGATTTGCCGGCCATGGACGACGACGATCTGCGTCGTGGGCAACCGACTTGCCACATCAAATTCGGTGAAGCGAGCGCCATTTTGGCCGGAGATGCCCTACAAACACTGGCATTTTCTATACTCAGTGATGCACCAATGGCTGGCGTCGCTATTGCTGACCGACTCGCGATGGTGAAAGAACTGGCTACAGCCAGTGGCGTTGCCGGAATGTGTGGCGGCCAGGCACTGGATCTGGAAGCAGAAGGCAAGCATGTGGATCTGCAAAGCCTTGAGCGCATTCATCGCCACAAAACAGGGGCGTTAATTCGCGCTTCTGTTCGTCTGGGCGCGCTGAGCGCAGGTGATGCGGGCCGTGCTGCCCTGCCACTACTCGACCGTTATGCTGAAAGCATCGGCCTGGCATTCCAGGTTCAGGACGATATCCTCGACGTTATTGGTGATACCGCTACACTGGGTAAACGCCAGGGTGCAGACCAGCAACTGGGTAAAAGTACCTATCCGGCCTTGTTGGGGCTTGAAAATGCCAAAGCTAAAGCCTGGGATCTCTACCAGGATTCTCTCAGGGCGCTGGAAGGCCTGGCTCGCCAGTCGTTAGACACTAGCGCACTGGAAGCGTTAGCGAGCTATATAATCCAACGTGATAAATAATTAATAACACCACGATGAGTTTCTAATGAGTTTTGATATTGCCAAATACCCGACCCTCGCACTGGTGGAATCAGCCCCTGAGCTACGCCTGTTGCCAAAAGAGAGCTTACCGAAACTTTGTGATGAGCTGCGTCGTTACCTGCTCGATAGCGTAAGCCGTTCCAGCGGGCATTTTGCCTCTGGCCTTGGCACGGTAGAACTGACCGTGGCGCTCCACTATGTGTATAACACTCCGTTTGACCAGTTAATCTGGGATGTCGGTCATCAGGCTTATCCGCATAAAATCATTACTGGCCGTCGTGACAAAATTGGCACAATCCGCCAGAAAGGCGGCTTACACCCCTTCCCGTGGCGCGCCGAAAGCGAATATGACGTATTGAGCGTGGGCCACTCGTCGACCTCAATCAGCGCGGGAATCGGTATTGCGGTTGCCGCAGGAAAAGAGGGCAAAGACCGCCGCACAGTTTGCGTGATTGGCGATGGCGCAATTACCGCAGGTATGGCGTTTGAAGCGATGAACCATGCCGGTGACATTCGCCCAAATATGCTCGTCATTCTCAACGACAACGAAATGTCGATTTCCGAGAATGTCGGCGCGTTGAACAACCATCTTGCACAATTGCTTTCCGGGAAACTCTATTCTTCGCTGCGTGAAGGCGGGAAAAAAGTGTTCTCTGGCGTACCGCCGATTAAAGAACTGCTCAAACGTACCGAAGAGCACCTAAAAGGTATGGTGGTGCCGGGCACGTTGTTTGAAGAGTTAGGCTTTAACTATATTGGCCCGGTTGATGGACACGATGTTGTCGGCCTGGTCAATACACTTAAGAACATGCGCGATCTGAACGGCCCGCAGTTCCTGCACATCATGACTAAAAAAGGTCGTGGCTACGCGCCTGCTGAAAAAGACCCGATTAGCTTCCATGCGGTGCCAAAATTTGACCCGCAAAGCGGCACACTGCCGAAAGCTGCGGGTGGCCTGCCAAGCTATTCGAAAATCTTTGGTAACTGGCTATGCGAAACCGCAGCCAAAGACGACAAACTCATGGCCGTTACGCCTGCGATGCGCGAAGGCTCGGGCATGGTGGAGTTTTCACGTCAGTATCCATCGCAGTATTTTGATGTCGCCATTGCTGAACAGCACGCAGTGACGTTTGCGGCCGGTCTTGCCATTGGCGGTTACAAACCGGTTGTCGCCATTTACTCGACCTTCCTGCAACGTGCGTACGATCAGGTGATTCACGACGTTGCTATCCAGAAACTGCCGGTGTTATTTGCCATCGACCGTGCGGGGATTGTTGGCGCTGACGGGCAAACCCACCAGGGCGCGTTCGACATCTCCTTCCTGCGCTGCATTCCTGAAATGGTCATCATGACGCCAAGTGATGAGAACGAATGCCGCCAGATGTTGCACACCGGTTATCATTACAACTCAGGCCCATCTGCGGTGCGTTATCCGCGTGGGAATGGTACTGGCGCTGAGTTGCAACCCCTGGAATTGCTGCCAATCGGTAAAGGCGTGAAGAAACGTGAAGGTGAGAAAATCGCACTGCTGAACTTCGGCACTCTGTTGCCAGAAGCCCAAGCGGTTGCGCAATCACTTAACGCCACGCTGGTTGATATGCGTTTTGTGAAACCACTCGATGAAGCCTTAATTCTGGAACTGGCAGCCAGCCATGAATCGCTGGTGACGATTGAAGAAAATGCGGTCATGGGTGGTGCTGGCAGCGGCGTCAATGAAGTGCTGATGGCTAATCGTAAAGTTGTTCCGGTGCTCAATATAGGCCTGCCTGATTACTTTATTCCGCAAGGCACTCAGGAAGAAGCGCGCGCCGCCATCGGCCTGGATGTTCAGGGCATGGAAACCCGGATTCGCGACTGGCTTAAATAATCCCCCTCCTCCACTCCTGCTATGCTTATAACCGATTCTTACTACTCTAAATAATTCGAGTTGCAGGAAGGCGGCAAAAGAGAGAATCCCCAGTCGCTTACTAAAGTAAGCGACTGGGGTGAACGAATGCAGCCAACACTCCAGCGGCTCGAAGTATGACGAGTAAAATTATGCAGGAGTGGAACCATGCACTACAACACGTTAGGAAAAACAGACCTCAAAGTTTCCCGTCTTTGCCTGGGTTGCATGACCTTTGGCGAGCCAGACCGCGGCAAACACGCCTGGACGCTCCCTGAAGAGAGCAGTCGCCTCATCATCAAACACGCCATCGATAACGGCATTAATTTCTTTGATACCGCCAATAGCTATTCCGACGGTAGCAGCGAAGAGATTGTCGGGCGCGCGCTTAAAGACTTCATGCGCCGCGAAGATTATGTACTGGCCACTAAGGTTTACCATCAGGTTGGCGATCTTGCCGAAGGCTTATCGCGTACACAGATTTTGCGTTCGATTGATGACAGCCTGCGACGCCTGGGAACGGATTATGTCGATCTGCTGCAAATCCACCGTTGGGACTACAACACGCCCATTGAGGAAACGCTTGAAGCGCTAAACGATGTGGTGAAAGCGGGGAAAGCCCGCTATATCGGCGCCTCGTCCATGCACAGCTCCCAGTTTGCACAAGCGCTGGCATTACAGGATCAACATGGTTGGGCGCGTTTCGTCACCATGCAAGATCACTACAATCTGATCTACCGCGAAGAAGAACTCGATATGCTGCCGCTTTGCTATGAACAGGGGATCGCCGTGATCCCATGGAGCCCGCTGGCGCGCGGTAAGTTGACTCGCCCGTGGGGTGATACCACCGCGCGATCGGTGTCTGATGAGTTCGGTAAAACGCTCTACGAAGGGAGTCGGGATAACGATGCGATGATTGCAGAACGCCTGGCGAATGTCGCGGATGATAAAGGCGTGTCACGCGCCCAGGTCGCGCTGGCATGGCTGTTAAGTAAGCCTGGCGTTGCCGCACCGATTATTGGCGTTTCCCGCGAACATCAACTGGATGATTTGCTCGGAGCAGTGGATTTAACGCTGAAACCTGAAGAGATTGCAGAGCTGGAAACGGTATACGAACCGCATGAAAAGGTAGGATTTAAGTAACTATTAATGCCCTCACGATCTCCCGAGGGAGTGCGTGAGGGTTGTTTTAAATCAGAACAAACCAATCGGCCAGTGGTGACCAATCACATAGATTATTCCCGCGGAGAACACCCCGGCGACAATGTCATCCACCATGATCCCCATGCCACCATGCACATTGCGGTCAAACCAACGAATTGGCCATGGCTTCCAGATATCGAGAATTCGGAATACCAAAAAGCCTGCGGCAACCCAACGCCAATCGTTGATTGGCAGTGCCATCAGAGTAATCCACATGCCGATGAATTCATCCCACACAATGCTGCCGTGGTCATGAACTCCCATATCACGTGCGGTTTGGTGGCACAGATAAACACCGATACAAATACCGAGCATGATGACCATGGAATAGAGCTGCCATGGCAAAAATGTCATTACATACCAGAATGGGATCGCTGCAAGCGACCCCGCGGTACCGGGCATTATTGGGCTTAAGCCGCTGCCAAAACCAGTGGCAAGCAAATGCCATGGATTGCTGAGTTTGAGACGGCTTTTAGCCACATCTTTAGCACGAGGCAAAGTGATCGTATCCTTTTAAATCCAGCTTAACCGGTTTGCCATTTTGCAAGAACTGCAGCCCTTCAGAATCAGGCGCAACCTGGCCGATGCAGGTAAATGGAATCCCAAGATTACCAATAGCCACATCCAGGGCACCACGATTGAGTTCCGGCACGGTAAAGCACAGCTCGTAATCTTCTCCGCCAGAAAGCGCCCATTGCAACGCAAGTTCATCGCTAACGTTAGCTTTCAAGGCAGTCGAATATGGCAGAGCATCGAGATCAATGCGCGCTCCACATCCGCTTGCTTTAAGGATATGACCCAAATCAGAGATTAGCCCGTCAGAGAGGTCAATTGCGCTGCTGGCAAGATCACGCAGGGCCTGCCCGTGCAGCACGCGAGGAGTTGGGCGCAAATGGCGTTGAGTAAGATATTCAGCCTGTGCCGAATCTTTAACGACTAAACGATCTTGCAGTATGGCAAGGCCTGCGGCGCTATCACCTGGCGTACCCGTGACATAAATCCAGTCACCAGGGCGAGCTCCGCTACGTTTTAGCGCACGCCCCACCGGCACCAGGCCGTGAATACCAAGCGTCATTGCGAGCGGGCCACGGGTGGTATCACCACCGATGAGCTGCATATCGTAGTATTCGAGTTGTTCAAACAAACTATCGCTGAAGGCTTCAAGCCAGCTTTCATCGACTTCAGGAAGGGTAATAGCCAGCGTCAACCAGGCTGGATCGGCGCCCATAGCAGCCAAATCGCTTAGATTAACTGCCAGAGCTTTGTAGCCCAAATCGCGAGGATTAATATCCGGCAGGAAGTGGATGCCTGAGACTAGCGTATCGGTGCTTATCGCTAAAAGTTGCTTCTCGGCTACCGTCAGCAAGGCACAATCATCGCCGATTCCGGTTTCCACATCGCGACGGGAACTGCTTACGCGATCAAAATAACGGGCAATTAAGGAAAACTCACCGCATGCCATTCGTTACGCCTCTGAATATACCCGTCATTCTGCAAGCTGCAGGGGTCTTCGCTGCAACTCGAATGCTAACGGATATAGAATAAAAAAAGGCCGGGTATTCAGTATTCTTTAGGCTACAGCGTTGTTAGCTGTAGCTCAAAAACTCATGAATAATCACCGGCCAGAAGATTACTTTTTGCGGGGACGAATCTGTGGAGCAGCTTTATCAAGCACACCATTTACGAACTTGTGGCTGTCTTCGGCACCGAAGGTTTTCGCAAGATCAATGGCTTCGTTGATTGCCACTTTGTATGGCACGTCATCACGTTTAGCCAATTCAAACAGTGCAATACGCAGAACCGCTTTTTCTACCTGACCCAGCTCTTCGAGCTGGCGAGACAGGTAAGGCTTCATTAGCCCATCCAGATACGCGCTGTTAGTAGCCACCCCGACCAACAGTTCGCGGAAGTAGTTAACGTCAACGTCTTTGACGTCCTGTTCAGCCAGGAACTGGTATTCGACATCAGCGATGTCATTTCGAGATAACTGCCAGGAGTATAGCGCCTGAACGGCACACTCACGGGCACGGCGACGAGCAGCAGGTTTCACAGATTTCCCCTTACAAAAAATCAGGCCTTGATGGCTTTCAATACATTAATCATTTCAAGCGCGGTCAGTGCAGCTTCTGCACCCTTGTTACCGGCTTTTGTGCCAGCGCGTTCGATGGCTTGTTCAATACTTTCGGTGGTCAGCACGCCAAAGGCGACTGGAATACCACTTTCCTGCGCAACATGTGCCAGGCCATTGCTGGCACCACCAGCAACATATTCAAAGTGAGCTGTACCGCCACGGATAACCGTGCCCAGCGCAATCACCGCGTCATAATTACCGGTTTTCGCCAGTGCATCTGCCGCCAATGGCAACTCATAAGCACCCGGAACCCAGACCACGGTGATATTTTCATCTTTAACCTGGCCGATACGTTTCAGGGCGTCAAGCGCACCATCCAGCAGGCTGTCATTGATGAAGTTGTTAAAACGCGCGATGGTGATGGCGACGCGAGCGTCTGGAGTAGCAACGGCTGCTTCAATGATGTTCATATTCTTCCTTTACGGTTCTGTTTAGCCCCGTTAGGGGGGCGGATTTTATCATAATCTTTTCGCGACTGCTTACGTTTTACTAACGTGCGATACGCTGCGTCAAATGCAGGCACAAATCAGGGCCGACCTGACGGACTTCGCTAAAGCTAAATTCGGGTGCATCGGCTAGTTTTTCAAGCCCCGGCAGGTTACATAAGCCACGCGCCTCGTTACCTAATAATTTCGGTGCTACATACACAATCAACTCATCAACCAGACCGGCTTGCAGTAGCGCGCCACCAAGTGTTGCACCCGCCTCCACCCAAATGGAATTCACCTGGCGTTTGCCAAGTAACATCATCATAACGACCAAATCGAGATGGCCGTTATGCTCTGGCACGATAAATTGCTCAACACCGTCAGGCCATATTTGCTCATCGGCTTTACAACGTGCAAGCCAGGTTTCACCTGCCTGAGCGATAATTTTGTGTTGCGGCGTCACGCGATTTTCTCGGTCGAGAATAATGCGCGTTGGCTGGCGTAAGTTTTCCTGGGCGTAAACTGCCTGAGTCGCGCTGTCTAATTCGTTCCAACGCACAGTTAAAGATGGATCATCAGCCAACACCGTTGCACTGCTGCTTAGAATAGCTGCACTTTGCGCACGCAGGCGCTGCACATCCCGGCGTGATTCAGGCGAAGTGATCCACTGACTTTCACCACTGGCCATCGCGGTACGGCCATCGAGCGATGCACCCAGCTTGAGTTGAATATACGGGAAACCGGTACGCATGCGCTTCAGGAAGCCCCGGTTAATGACCTCGGCTTCGTTCATCATCAAACCATGGCTCACATTAATGCCAGCCTGTTGCAGGCGGTATAAACCACGCCCGGCAACTTGTGGATTTGGGTCTTGCATCGCGGCAACCACTCGCGAAACACCAGCCGCAATTAACGCATCACAGCACGGTGGTGTGCGACCATGGTGACTACAAGGCTCCAGTGTGACATACGCTGTAGCACCTCGTGCTTTGTCACCCGCCATGCGCAACGCATGAACTTCTGCATGGGGCTCACCGGCACGAAAGTGGAAACCCTCACCAACAATTTCGCCATCTTTGGCAATCACGCAGCCAACATTCGGGTTCGGCATGGTGGTGAAACGGCCGCGCTTTGCCAATTGCAAAGCACGCGCCATAAATTTTTCATCAAGCGACATCAGCATTAATCCTGTAAACGGGCAATTTCTTCGCCAAATTCGCGGATATCTTCAAAGCTGCGGTAAACCGAAGCAAAGCGGATATATGCCACTTTATCGAGTTTTTTCAGCTGCTCCATCACCAGATTGCCAATCATTTTGCTTGGCACTTCACGTTCACCAGTACCACGCAGATGAGATTTAATATGGTTTACCGCTGTTTCTACATCGTCAGAGCTTACCGGGCGTTTTTCCAGTGCTTTTAGAATACCGCTACGTAGTTTGTCTTCATTAAACGGTTCGCGAACATCATTACTTTTCACGACACGTGGCATCACCAGCTCCGCCACTTCAAAAGTCGTAAAACGCTCATGACAAACCAGGCACTGACGGCGACGACGCACGGATGACCCTTCGCCGACAAGCCGGGAATCAATCACTTTGGTGTCTACTGCGAAACAGAATGGGCAATGCATGGCGCGTCCTGAAGGATTATTCAAATGAACAATAGTTTACCGCGAAGTAGCGGGAGTACAAAGGTAACGCCACCTCATCCCAACAAATATGACTTTTCATTAGTGACAAGCTACGCTTAATTCAGGAAAGAACCTCAAGGAAAAATTAGCGATGACAAAGAGTTACCTAAGAATTCTCCTGGTTACCAGCCTGGTGAGCCTCAGCGCCTGCGCACAACAAACTGAAGTGCGCCAAATGAAAACCGAAGTGGATTCTTTAAATAAAGAAATGACCCAGCTCACTGATCAGACCGTGAAACTGACGCAACAAAATGCACTGAACGCTAAATCAACGACTGGTGTCTATTTGTTACCCGGATCTAAAACTCCGGCGCGCCTGAATAGTCAGTTAGGCAATCTGCAAATGTCGCTGAGCAGCATTACCCCGGAAGCAAATGGCACCCGTGTGATGCTAATAATCAAAGGTGAGTCCAACGATCCGCTACCCGCTTTTACCGGCAAAGTAGAATGGGGACAAATACAGGGCACCACGGATAACTACCAGGAATTGAACGTTCAGTCGCAACAATTCAATGCACCTGCGAGCGTGTTAGCACCGAGCGATGTCAGTATTCCGTTAGTGCTTTCAGGGCTTTCGCCTGACCAATTAGGTTTTGTGAGAATTCACGATATACAACCCGTCGATCCTTCCCTGGCGCTACCAGTCCAGTAATAAACAACTACCCTCGCGTTTGCGGGGGTAACCCTCAGTAACATCTGCGTTTTTTGTTACAACTCAGCGAATGAAACCCGATCAACTCCTTTCTCTCTGATGAATAAATCTAGTGATCTTAATCACATATATTTGTAACAACGGGCCATTTATTTGCTTAAATTCACGAAGCAGGTAGAATCTCGCCCGTTTTTAATGTGCGTAATTGAGAACGCAATCGATTACGCACTTGTCGATAATGTGAAATGAAACATATTTTTGTGAGCAGGGATTTCTATAATAGGCGCGTCAATAAGAACCAAGTGAATGGTTGATGACCTTAGGTGATAAAACACCTCCTGCCCTCACGGGATTCATGTAAAAACAGTGGCATATAAAATGAAAAAAATTATTTTGGCGGCTAGCACCGTCCTGGCGCTTTCAAGCTCTTTCGCGGCTCACGCCGAAGAAACAAAAAACACTGAATACCTTTCTGATTGGTGGCACCAAAGCGTTAACGTTGTAGGCAGCTACCACACCCGTTTCGGGCCACAAATCCGTAACGATACCTACCTGGAATATGAAGCTTTCGCTAAGAAAGATTGGTTCGACTTCTATGGTTACATGGATGCGCCAGTATTCTTCGGTGGTAACACCGATGCGAAAGGTATCTGGAACCACGGTTCTCCGCTGTTTATGGAAATTGAACCACGTTTCTCTATCGACAAGCTGACTGGCACTGACCTGAGCTTCGGTCCGTTCAAAGAGTGGTATGTTGCAAACAACTATATCTACGATATGGGTCGCAACAAAGATGGCCGTCAGAGCACCTGGTACATGGGTCTGGGTACCGACATCGACACTGGCCTGCCAATGAGCCTGTCCATGAACGTGTATGCAAAATACCAGTGGCAGAACTATGGCGCATCCAACGAAAACGAGTGGGATGGCTACCGTTTCAAAGTGAAATACTTTGTGCCGATTACTTCCCTGTGGGGCGGTAACCTGAGCTACATCGGTTTCACAAACTTTGACTGGGGTTCAGATCTGGGCGACGACAATTTCCTTGATCAGAATGGCAAACAAGCTCGCACCAGTAACTCTATCGCTTCCAGCCATGTTCTTTCTCTGAACTATGATCACTTCCATTATGCAGTTGTTGCCCGTTACTGGCACAACGGTGGCCAGTGGAACGATGATGCAGATCTTAGCTTTATGAATGAGAACGTGCGCTCCACTGGTTGGGGTGGTTACTTAGTGGTTGGTTACAACTTCTAATCGCTGTCTGAATCTTTAAAAAGCCGATCCGCTATTTGCCGATCGGCTTTTTTGTTTCTGGAAGACAGCCTTCATTTTGCTGTAACTGAATGAAATGATTCAGAGAACGATCGGGGCGTTCAGAGAAATTCCGCCCTGCTGGTGTGACTGACAAACAGCGATCTACGCGAAAACTACGGTAATCCTCGCGCACCTCACACCAGGCTACCAGTAACCAAACATCTCCCCAGAAAGTCAGCCCTAATGGATGTATATTTCGGTTCGACACGCGGCCCTGTTCATCCTCATAACTGATATGAAGCACCTGTAACTGCCCGATAGCAGAATGAAAAACGTCAAACCAGGTTTTAACCTGCGGGTATTTATTAAAATCCGGTGAAAGAATACGACACCGTTCAGCAACTACTCGTCGCTGTGGGGTCAAAATTCCCAGCAGTTTTTCCTCCGCAGTTCCTGCTGCCTGTGCAAGCGTTTCACCACTCCAGGTTTGCACCAAACGTATCGCAGCAACCAAGGCTTCCACTTCCATTGGCGTTAGCATCAGCGGCGGTAAATCGTAACCTGGCAGCAAACGATAGCCACACCCTGCCTCACCTTCAATGGGAACACCGGAAAGTGAAAGATCACGGATATCGCGATAGATAGTGCGCTCAGAAACCTCGAGGCGTTCGGCAAGTAACGCTGCCGTGGAAATACGACGCCCACGCAGGATCTGGACGATTTGAAAAAGGCGGTCTGCTCTTCGGCTCATGGCGTTATTTCGAAAGAGTAATGCCTGCCAGAATTTCCGACAGGCGTTCGTCATTCAGTATATACCGGGACTCAAACGGGTTGGTGTAACCCGACACGATTGCCTTCACTGTCGATGATCAGTGCAAAAGTACCAATATCATCAGGAAGCTCTTGCGGGCCAAAGACACATTCCCCTCCGGAACTAGCCACTCGCTCAAGCATCGCGCTCAAGTCAGATGCATGCAGGTAAACCACCGTACCTTGCGCCGAAGGTTTGAACGCATCAGATTTTAACAACGCTCCACCGGGATTAGGTTTGGTATGCGGGAAAATAGCCATTTCCATACCGGGCATCGTTTCACGATGAAGCTTAGTTGCAAAAACCGCCTCGTAAAAAGCCGCCGCGCGTTCCAGATCTTGTACCGGAATTTCAAACCAATTGATGATGGTGTCCATTTGTTTACTCCTCAGTGATAGGGTTCATTAAGGAGTCTAACCAGACCCTCCTGACAGCATACTGTCAGGAGACTTTTATACCGGCGAAAAAAAACCGCAGCACAATGGCCGCGGTTTTCGATATCAGCAAATGCCCTGATTATTAAGGCAGAATCGACGGTTGATCCGCACCTTCTTTCTCTACTTTCTGCTGCAACATGTGCTCACGCTTCATGCCCAGTTTCAACGCCAGTGCTGACGCCACGTAGATAGAAGAAACAGTACCGATAGAAACACCGATAAGCATGGTCAGTGAGAAGCCTTTCAGCATCGCACCACCAAACAGATACAACATCAAAATCACAACCAACGTAGTACCGGATGTAATCAACGTACGATGCAGAGTCTGCGTCAAAGAAACGTTGAAGATTTCGTAAGGCGTTCCACGACGAATCTTGCGGAAGTTTTCACGAATACGGTCAGATACGACGATACTGTCATTCAGTGAGTAGCCGATAACCGACATCAACGATGCGACGATGGTCAGGTCTATCTCAATATGGAATAGCGACAGTACACCCAGAGTAATGATCACGTCGTGCATCAGCGCGATAACCACACCGGCAGCCAGACGCCACTCAAAGCGGAATCCAACATATACCAGGATGGAAAGCAGCGCGGCCAGCAGTGCCAGAGCACCGTTTTGAGCAAGATCGGCACCCACACTTGGGCCTACGAACTCAATACGTTTTACACCTGCATTCTGGCTAGTCGCTTCGTTAATGACGCTAACGACTTTGCTCCCCAACACCTGCCCACCGGTTTCCCCTTTGGCAGGTGGCATACGTACCATAATGTCGCGGCTGCTACCGAAGTTCTGCACCAGCGGATCAGCAAAGCCCGCCTTCTGCAACGCTTCACGCATCTGGTCTAAATCCGCTGGTTTTTCCAGCGAGATTTCGATAACCGTACCACCGGTGAAATCCAGACCCCAGTTAAAACCTTTCACGCCGATAATGACGAGAGAAAGGATTAGCAAGAACCCGGAGATACCGAAAGCCCAGAAATCCCAGCGCATAAAGTCATGGACTCTACGGCCGTAGTTCAATTGTTCAACAGTATATTCCTGTGCCACAACGCACTCCTCAGATAGACAGCTTGTTGATGCGTTTGCCGCCGTACAACAGGTTTACGATGGCACGGGTACCGACAATTGCGGTAAACATGGACGTCGCCACACCAATACCGGTTGTGATCGCAAAGCCTTTAATTGCCCCGGTGCCTACGGCATACAGGATGATGACCTTGATAAGCGTCGTAATGTTGGCATCGAAAATAGAGCTGAACGCGCCCTGGTAGCCCTCGTGGATAGCCTGTTGTACCGAACGTCCGTTACTAAGTTCTTCCTTAATACGTTCGTTTATCAGTACGTTGGCATCGACGGCGACGGCAAGGGTTAACACGATCCCCGCAATCCCCGGCATGGTGAGCGTTGCCCCCGGCAGAAGGGACATAATCCCAACAATCATCACCAGGTTAACCAACAGTGCAGAGGTCGCAATCAGGCCAAACTTCTTATAGAAGAACAGCATAAAGATGATTGAAACGGCCAGACCTGCCAGACACGCTTCCAGACCTTGCTTGATGTTTTCCATACCCAGAGTTGGGCCGATGGTACGTTCTTCAACAATCTGAATTGGTGCAATCAATGCACCCGCACGCAGCAGTAGAGAAAGCTGGCGAGCTTCATTTGGATTGCTAATACCGGTGATACGGAAGCTGTTACCCAGACGTGACTGAATGTTCGCCACGTTAATAACTTCTTCTTGTTTCGCCAGAATTGCACGACCAGTGGAATCTTTCTTACCGCTGTCTTTGTACTCCACAAACAGGGTTGCCATCGGTTTACCGATGTTGTCCTTGGTGAAGTTAGACATGATGTTACCCCCAGCGCTATCAAGTGAAATATTCACCTGAGCCTGATTGTATTCATCCATGCTGGAAGTGGAGTCAGTGATATGGTCACCGGTCAGAATCACACGCTTGTACAGGACAACCGGTTGACCTTCACGGGTCTGTTTCACTTCGGAATCACCCGGCACACGGCCAGAAGCCGCAGCGGAAGCATCCACGTTAGTGTTGACCAGACGGAATTCAAGCGTTGCAGTCGCGCCAAGAATCTCTTTCGCACGCGCGGTATCCTGAATACCAGGTAGTTCAACAACAATGCGATCCGCACCCTGACGCTGTACCAATGGCTCAGCAACGCCCAGTTGGTTTACACGGTTACGCAGGATATTGATGTTCTGTTGAACGGCATACTCACGCGCTTCACTCAGGCGAGCATCTGTCATTACAGCACGCATTGCGTTGCTGCCTTGAGCAGAAAGCACCAAATCACGATGGCGTGGAGTTAAATAGGAGATAGCGTCATCACGCGTTTTGCTGTCACGGAAAACAACATTGACACCATAGTTATCGGCTTTACGCACGTTAGTGTACGCAATGCTCTTATCGCGCAGGTCTGTGCGCAGGTTATCAATAATTTGTTCCTGCAACTTGCTCAGAGCGGTATCCATGTCGACTTCCATCAGGAAGTGCACGCCACCACGCAGATCAAGACCGAGTTTCATCGGTTCTGCGGAAATAGCGGATAACCAGCGAGGAGTCGCCGCAGCTAAGTTAAGTGCCACAACGTATTTATCGCCAAGGACGCTCATCAGCGCCTCACGAGCACGAAGCTGCGTATCAGTGGTGTCAAAGCGTGCAAGAATCGCACCCTCTTCCAGGGCCACAGACTTAGCGGGGATTTTTTCTGCGTTTAAGGTGTTCTGGACCTGGATCAGCGTTTGCTCACTGGCGGCGACGCCGCGCGCGCCAGTGATCTGAACTGCCGGATCCTCACCATATAGGTTGGGAAGTGCGTATAGCAGACCGACGATAAACACGACGATCAGCATGATGTACTTCCACAAAGGATAGCGGTTTAGCACGGTAGTTCCCTTAGGGAAAAACGAATATTACAGCGCCTTCATAGTGCCTTTCGGCAGAACGGCAGCTACGAAATCACGCTTGATAACCACTTCAGTGGTGTCGTTTAACGCGATAGAGATATAGCCAGTTTCAGCTACTTTCACTACGCGACCAACCAGACCACCAGTAGTCAGCACTTCATCCCCTTTAGAGATGGAGTCCATCAGCTTTTTATGCTCTTTGGTACGTTTTTGCTGTGGGCGCAGGATCATGAAATAGAAGATCAGACCAAAAACCACCAGCATAAGAATCAAAGAGTACGGGCTACCCTGCGCCGGAGCACCTGTTGCAGCAACCGCATCAGAAATGATAAAGCTCATTAAAAATCCCTCATTATTAAATTAATCAACATTCAAAGGTGGAACTGGTTTACCGGTTCGCTCGTAAAAATCACTCACGAAGTGCTCTAATTTACCCTCTTCAATGGCCTTGCGTAAACCAGCCATTAAACGCTGGTAATAGCGCAAGTTATGAATAGTGTTGAGCCGTGCGCCGAGTATTTCGTTGCAACGGTCAAGATGATGCAAGTAGGCACGTGAATAATTGCGACACGTATAGCAATCACACTCTGCATCCAGCGGCGAAACATCATCTTTATGCTTCGCATTACGGATTTTCACCACACCATCGGTGACGAAAAGATGACCATTACGTGCATTACGGGTTGGCATCACGCAGTCGAACATATCAATACCGCGACGAACACCTTCAACCAGGTCTTCCGGTTTCCCTACGCCCATCAGGTAACGTGGCTTATCAGCAGGGATTTGCGGGCAAACATGTTCCAGAATACGGTGCATGTCTTCCTTCGGCTCACCTACAGCCAGGCCGCCGACAGCGTAGCCATCAAAGCCAATCTCTACCAGACCTTTTACCGAGATATCTCGTAAATCTTCGTAAACACTGCCCTGAATAATGCCGAACAGCGCATTTTTATTCTCAAGAGAATCAAAGCGATCGCGACTGCGCTGTGCCCAACGCAGAGACATCTCCATTGAACGCTTAGCGTAATCCCAGTCAGCTGGATATGGCGTACATTCATCAAAGATCATCACGATATCGGAGCCGAGATCGTATTGAATTTCCATCGATTTTTCTGGATCGAGGAAAATTGCATCGCCGTTGATTGGGTTGCGGAAGTGCACACCCGCTTCAGTAATCTTACGGATGTCACCAAGGCTAAAGACCTGGAAACCGCCGGAGTCAGTCAGAATTGGGCCTTTCCACTGCATAAAGTCATGTAAGTCGCCGTGCAACTTCATGATCTCCTGGCCAGGACGCAGCCACAGGTGGAAAGTGTTACCCAAAATAATTTGCGCGCCAGTGGCTTCAACTTCTTCCGGCGTCATCCCTTTTACGGTGCCGTAAGTGCCAACAGGCATGAACGCAGGCGTTTCTACAACGCCACGGTCGAACACCAGGCGACCACGACGAGCGCGTCCGTCGGTAGTATCTAATTCAAATTTCACATTTCCTCCAGCATCAGAGAAACAGTCTGATGGTTAAGACAAAACGCCGTCGGAGTAACCGGCGGCGTAGAATTTAGTGATTAAGCGCCTGGGCGCTCATCAATAGCCTGCGGATTGTACGTGATGAACATGGCATCCCCGTAACTAAAAAAGCGATATTCGGAACTTACGGCTTCTTTATAGGCGTTCATGGTGTTTTTATAACCAGCAAACGCAGAAACCAGCATGATCAGAGTCGATTCCGGCAGGTGGAAATTGGTCACCAGCGCATCAATCACTTTGTATTGATAACCTGGGTAGATAAAAATTTGTGTGTCACCAAAGAAAGGTTCAATCAGATCGTTTTTTGCTGCCTGAGCCGCGCTTTCTAACGAACGAACTGATGTCGTGCCAACCGCAATAACGCGATTACCACGTGCTTTACAGGCTAATACGGCATCAACGACATCTTGAGGCACTTCCGCATATTCGGAATGCATGATGTGGTCTTCGATGCTATCAACGCGCACTGGCTGGAATGTCCCGGCTCCTACGTGCAGCGTGACAAACGCCTGCTCAATACCCTTGCTGCGCAGCGCTTCCAGCAACGGCTCATCAAAGTGCAAACCCGCCGTCGGAGCCGCAACCGCACCTGGTTTCTGGCTATAGACCGTCTGGTATAGCTCGCGGTCAGACTCTTCATCCGGACGGTCAATATACGGTGGCAACGGCATATGGCCGATACTGTTTAAAATATCGAGCACGCTGCGTTCGTCTTCAAACTGCACTTCGAACAGCGCATCGTGGCGCGCAACCATAGTCGCATGTACGCTTTCATCATCGCCCAGCAATAATTCGGCACCCGGTTTAGGGGCCTTAGAAGCGCGGATATGGGCAAGGATGCGTTTGTCATCGAGCATGCGCTCAACCAGCACTTCAATCTTGCCGCCGCTCGCTTTGCGGCCAAAAAGACGCGCCGGGATTACACGGGTATTGTTAAAGACCAGCAAATCTCCAGGGTTGAGCTTATCGAGCAGATCGGTGAAAGTGCCATGCGTTAAATTACCCGTCGGCCCTTCCAGCGACAGCAAACGACACCCACTACGCTGTGCTTGTGGATAATGAGCAATCAAGGATTCTGGTAATTCAAAGGAAAAATCGGCAACGCGCATGGTTTAGAACTCAAGACTTAAAAAGTGGCGCTACAGTCTAGTGCCAGGGGACTTTCCCTGCAAGGAATAAGCCGCCCTTACGCTATTTACGAATAAGGTTACTATGAATTTTCTCGCCCATTTACATCTCGCAAGCCTTGCTGACAGCTCACTCTTGGGTAATTTGCTGGCTGATTTCGTACGTGGCAACCCGGATGAAAGTTTTCCAGGCGATGTGGTGGCTGGCATCCGAATGCACCGCCGTGTGGATGTTCTGACCGATGGTTTACCGGAAGTGGCAATTGCACGTCAATGGTTCCGCCCTGAAACGCGCCGTGTCGCACCGATTACGCTGGATGTCATGTGGGATCATTTCGTTTCACGCCATTGGCAAACGCTAAGCCCGGATTTCCCACTGGCAGAGTTTATCTCCAGTGCCCGTGCCAATATTGAACCGTTCTTAGCAGATACCCCACCGCGCTTTATCAATCTGAATCAATATCTGTGGGAAGAGCGCTGGATGGAGCGTTATAGCGACATGGCATTTATTGCTAATGTTCTCAATGGTATGGCTAGCCGTAGACCAAAACTCGATGCTTTGCGAGCTTCCTGGCAAGATCTTGATGCTCACTATGATGCGCTTGAAGAGCTGTTCTGGCAGTTCTACCCACGCATGATGAATCTAGCCGAACAAAAGAATTTGTAAGCGATCGCAGCCTTACGATTAAATTCTTGCCCTTTTGTAAAAAAGGGCTATTTTGGATTGCTGCCGTGCGAATATTCATTTTTTGATAGGCAAATCCTATCTGATTAATTGGCGCAGCATGCTTGAGTTAGAGGGATTGCCGCCCCTATACTCCCCCCCGTTGCGTTAACACTCACTTTAACAAAATTAACAGGAGTACATATGGTCCTGGTTACTCGTCCAGCCCCTGACTTTACAGCTGCAGCCGTTCTCGGTAGTGGCGAAATCGTTGAGAACTTCAACTTCAAAGCACACACCAATGGTAAAACCACCGTTGTGTTCTTCTGGCCAATGGACTTCACTTTCGTTTGTCCGTCTGAACTGATTGCGTTCGACAAGCGTTACGAAGAATTCCAGAAACGTGGCGTAGAAGTCGTTGGTGTATCTTTTGACTCCGAGTTCGTTCACAACGCATGGCGTAAAACCCCTGTTGAAAATGGCGGCATCGGCGAAGTGAAATACGCGATGGTTGCTGACATTAAGCGTGAAATTCAGAAAGCTTATGGCATCGAACATCCAGACGCAGGCGTTGCTCTGCGTGGTTCTTTCCTGATCGACAAAAACGGCATCGTGCGTCACCAGGTTGTTAACGACCTGCCGCTGGGCCGTAATGTTGATGAAATGCTGCGTATGGTTGATGCGCTGCAATTCCACGAAGAGCACGGCGAAGTGTGCCCAGCTCAGTGGGAAAAAGGTAAAGAAGGCATGAACGCGTCCCCAGACGGCGTTGCTAAATACCTGAGCGAAAACGTTTCTAGCCTGTAATCGCTAAACGTTTTTGACGAAAAAGGCCGCACAAGCGGCCTTTTTAATGGTTTAAATCTACTCAAAACGCAAAACAAGAACAACCCATCACGCCCCAGAATGCCCCTTCGTCAGAAACCGGTATCGCCGATTTACGCGCTGCATCATGCTGGTGACCATGCACGTTACAACCCCCACAACACTGATGAACCTGCGCAGCTATGCCCACTTTTGCGGCTATTGGCGGATCGCTTCGATAATGTCCGGGGACATTTGCCACGGGTGACCATTCAGGCACGACCGGAATTGCCGGCGGTCCCAGTGACGTAAACACACCGGCTGCGTAAACCACTTTGCCATCCACCAGTGTCATCAATGATTCAATGCCTTTGATTTCCTCTTCCGTCACGCTGAAAAAGTCTTTCGACAGCACAACTAAATCCGCCAGTTGCCCGGTTTGAATTCGACCCTTTTTGCCCTGCTCACTGGAAAACCACGCACTGCCCGCCGTCCACAATTCCAGCGCAACATCACGCGATAGCCGGTTATTGTCGTCATACATTTGCATGCCACCCACGGTACGCCCTGAAACTAGCCAGTAGAGCGCGGTCCATGGATTGTAGCTGGCAACTCGTGTCGCATCTGTGCCTAACCCAACAGGCAATTCAGCACAGAGCATTTTCGCGACGGGTGGCGTCTGCTTAACCGCCTGTGTTCCGTAGCGTGCGGCATAATATTCCCCCTGAAAAGCCATACGGTGCTGCACAGCAATCCCACCGCCCAACGCTTTAACTCGCTCGATATTTTTCTCGGTAATCGTTTCTGCATGATCGAAAAACCAATGCAAACCATTAAACGGAATATCACGATCCACCTTTTCGAAGACGCCCAGCATCCGACTGATGGACTCGTTATAGGTCGCATGCAAACGGAATGGCCAACGATGTTCTACTAAATGGCGTACCACACGTTCCAGCTCTTGCTCCATACCCTCTGGTAAATCCGGACGTGGTTGCAAAAAGTCTTCAAAGTCGGCGGCGGAAAAGACCAGCATTTCTCCGGCTCCATTGGCGCGATAGAAATCCGTTCCCTGCCCCGGTTTCAGCATATCGGTCCACTTTTCAAAATCTTCCAGTTCATGCTGCGGGCGCTGGGTAAACAGGTTATAGGCAATACGCACCGTCATCTGTTGTTGCGCGTGAAGCTGGTCGATAATCTGGTAGTCCTCCGGGTAATTCTGGAAACCACCACCAGCATCAATGGCGCTGGTTACACCTAAGCGGTTGAGTTCTCGCATAAACTGACGTGTCGAGTTTACCTGCATTTCCAGCGGTAATTTCGGCCCTTTAGCCAGTGTTGAATAGAGGATCATTGCATTCGGTTTGGCGATAAGCATCCCCGTTGGATTGCCATGGCGGTCACGCATGATTTCACCGCCCGGCGGATTAGGCGTCTCTTTGGTGTAGCCCACCGCTCTAAGCGCCGCCTGTTTAGCAGTGCGCGGTCATAAAGATGCAGCACAAAAACGGGCGTATCTGGAGCTGCCTCATTGAGTTCTTCAAGCGTTGGCATACGGCGCTCAGCAAACTGAAACTCCGTCCACCCTCCAACCACACGCACCCACTGCGGCGAAGGGGTACGCAAGGCCTGCTCTTTTAGCATCCGTAGTGCATCCGCAAGTGATGGCACACCTTCCCAACGTAGCTCCAGGTTGTAATTGAGCCCACCACGAATAAGGTGCAAATGTGAGTCATTAAGTCCTGGTATTACCGTATGGCCTTTAAGATCAATTCGCTGTGTTTCCCCACTCGCAAAGCTCATCACCCACGACTCATTCCCTACTGCGATAATTTTGCCGTCTTTGATTGCCACCGCTTCGGCCAGCGGTGCTTCGCTATCAAGGGTATGAAATTGACCGTTAGTGAGAATTAATGAAGCAGATTGCGACATAACCTGTTCTCCTCATTGGAACGTTATTTTTTCAACCAGCCTGCAAACAGGCGCGTCATGATTGGCATCCATAACCACACCACCAACGCCACCACTAACGCGTCATTGATGAGATGTAATAAAAGCGAACCATGCAGCGAAGGAAAAACCAGGGCTGTGATACGTGGCACCACGTTAGTGCTTGGGAAAATGACGGCCAGCGTTATCAGGAATTGCTTCCACTGAGCCGGGCGTTTGATCGTCGGTGTTTCCGGGGTGAACCAAAATGCGTTTTCGGTGCGTACTTCCAGATGGTCGTCCTGGCTGAGGATCGGTTTGATCTCCTCGACCAATGCTTCACGTTCGGCCGATTTCGTCCAGGCGGTGAGATTTTCCAGTGTATCGAAGCGGATAACGATGTTGTATACGTCATTTCCGGCCGTTGGGCGAATGACATGCACGCCACGATGCCCCGGATAACGTGCCGCAGCGGGCATGATTTTCGCCAGCCACTCTTCATAACGCGCAGCCTGGCCCGCTTTCAGGGCGTGGGTAATCACAAGCGTGACAGTATTGTTGTCAGCCATGGGCTATTCCTGATGCAAAGAAAATAGAAGGCAGGGAAATGCCTGCCGCAATGAATCAGGCTTTCCGCTCTGGCGCGCCATGAACCATGGTGTAAGCGTAATCCACGCCAATGCCATACGCGCCACTGTGCTCTCGCACTAGATCCATTACAGCGTCGTATGTATCACGCCGCGCCCAGTCACGTTGATATTCAAGCAATACTTGTTGCCAGGTCACTGGAACCGCTCCCGCCTGCACCATGCGATCAATCGAGCGTTCGTGCGCATCGACAGAAGTCCCGCCCGAAGTATCAGTTACCACGTAAACTTCAAACCCTTCTTCCAACGCCATTAGCGCCGGGAATGTCAGGCATACCTCCGTCCACAGCGCAGAGATAATCAGCTTCTTGCGCCCGGTCGCTTTCACCGCTGCAACAAAAGCGGCATCTTCCCAGGAGTTCATTGAGGTACGTTCTATTGGGGTTATTTCGGGGTGAACAGCCAGAAGTTCGGGCCAGATGTAACCGCTGAAGCTTTTCGTTTCGACCGAGGTGAAAATGGTGGGAACGTTAAAAATCTTGCCCGCTTTTGCTAATGCCACCGTGTTGTTTTTCAACGTTTGCCGGTCGATATTCGCCACGCCAAAAGACATTTGCGGTTGGTGGTCGATAAAAATCAGCGTGGAGTTAGTGGGGTCGATCAGTTCACGTATAGACATAGTGTTTCCTCAGAATCAGTGGGCCCGGAGGGCATGAGAGCTGGAAATATCTAGCCTGAATGGTAGTGATGAAGGGGGACGAGAAATAAGAATAGCACCAGTTTCCCCCCTCGCCTGACGAAAAGGGAAACCGGTTACAGAATCAGAGACTTTGCCAGAGAGAAACGGAAACTTCAGGTAGTGACAATCGGTGATTATCCAGCTGCGCTTCACCTTCTCGTTGTGTCCAGGTTATGCCGTTTAGCAGCGGATTCCACGGCAACGTGACATCAATTTGTTCGCCACGGTTAATCGCCACCAGCACGCGTTCGTTTTGATAAACACGCGCAAATACCACCACATCAGCGTTCGCATAAATCACCTGGCAACCGCCATGGCGCAAAGCACGGCTCTTATGGCGCAACTTTCCTAAACGCTGGTAAAGCGCCAGCAAATCCAGATCTTGCCGATCAGGATCCCACGGGAATGGTTTTCGGCAGAACGGGTCGTTATTACCATCCAGGCCGACTTCATCACCGTAATAAACACAAGGCACGCCCGGCCAGCAATAAAGCCATACCACTGCCAGAGGCAACCGAGCAATATCCTTTCCAAGTATCGACTTGAAACGTGCAGTGTCATGGCTATCAAGCTGGTTAAACATGCGCAATTGCTGCTGCTGAGAAAGCCCCGCACGATATTCATCCATCCAGGCCATACATGTTTGTGCGTCGATATGCTGCGGATCGTAGGAAATATCGGTGTTAGCGAGGAACCCCCACAGCGGGAAGGTGAAGCCACGGTAGTTCATTGCCGCATCTTCAGTGTCATTCTGTAGCCACTGCCGCGCATCACCAAAATGTTCGCCCAATATATAGGCATCTGGATTGGTCTCTTTTGCAGCCCTGGTAATACCCGTGACATGCAGGAAGTTATTCCGCGCCCCACCTGCCTCACCGAGCATATGCACCACATCAAGCCGCCAGCCGTCGATCCCCCACGGCTCACGTAACCAGTGGCGCACAATACTGTCTTCTCCCTGGTAAACCTCATCAACCAACAAGGAAGACTGGTAATCCAGTTTTGGCAAGCTGGAATAGCCAAGCCAGTCGAGCGCATGCCCCTGCTGGTTATAGCTGTAAAAATCACGCCATGGAGATTGTGGATTGTGGCTCGCTCCTTCTCCATGAGTTTGCTGCCTGTCAAACCACTGATGCGTATCACCACTGTGGTTAAACACCCCATCGAGCATCAGGCGCATACCGTATTTCTGAGTATTTTTACGCAGACGTAAAAAGGCGTGATCGCCGCCGAACTGCACGTCTACATGGCGATAATCCTGAGTATCGTATTTATGTACGCTCGGTGCGGTGAAGATCGGATTGAGATAGAGCGCGGTGACGCCCAGCCTTTTCAGATATGGCAGTTTTTCACTAATACCATCCAGATCGCCGCCGTAAAATGTCGATCCTCCAGCATCCCCACTCAGCGGATCGTCCCAATTGCGCAAAATAATGTCGCGTTTTGCCGCATGGTGATAATAAACCTGATCCTGCTCTGGAGTGCGTTGCTCACTACGCGCAAAACGATCGGGGAAAATCTGATAGAAGATCTGATCCTGCACCCACTGCGGGCCATCATCGGGCAGATCAATGGCAAATTGCTCAAGTCTTGCAGGCGGAATTGACCTCAAACCTTGTGGTGTTAACCAGCGCTGCTTGTCCAACCACAGTAGCTTGAAGCTGTAGCGTCGACGCGGCTGCCCTTCGGTGAGATCAATCACACCGCGCCATGCCACCACACCCTCTTCGGGAGCCACTTTTTGGCGCGTCATCGGTATTGAGGTTTCTTCATTATCCTTTTCGTAACGCAGAACTACACGCTGCGGTAAATCATCGCCAGAAACCCACAGCGTGATATACAACTTGTCTTTACGTGTTTGTATGAAAGGGGGCACCGGAAGGTGCCAGGCATTCAACATAATCGTATCCCCAGAAAATTTATTGCCGCCACCTTGCCACAGCGTAGCTGGCTATCACTCATCGTTGCTATTTTTATTGGGGGATGAAAGCGGGGGATGAGAAATTGAGCCGTTTGCTTAATAAGTTAGCCCTACCTATAGTGAGAATATTCTCACTGTGCAGGAGGCTGCTATGTCTATCGTCCGAAATATTACCCTGCTTCTTTGTGTGACCTGGTCTGCCAACTCTCTGGCAGATTCGACGTATGAAGCTCTACAGTTTGGAAAATATAAACAACAAATTGTCAGTGACCTGAAGAGGACTTGTCACCCGCAGAAGAAGGTTTCTGATGAGGTTTGGGCGAATAAAATCCTCTCTAATGAGGATAACAAAGGCTATATCCGTGAGGCGAGAATTGCGCTTGAGCGCAGCAACGAGAAAAACTACTGGGATGCGATAAGTAAAGTGGAATGCCCGGAGATGTAAATAATAAGGTGGACGTCGCTGACGCTAGTCCACCTTACTGCTGCGATTAAATCCCGCTGTTACTCTCGCTTGCGGCCAGGATTTGACGGCGTTTGAATATCCAACCCACCAACAGCAAAACTATCCACACACAGCCAACATACAGCGAAATGCGGGTATCCGGGTGCCAGCCGATAAGCGCGATAATAAATACCAGGAACACCAGCCCAACAGCTGTGGTCGCAACACCACCTGGCACCGGGAATTTCAGCGCCTTTGTCTGTTCAGGAGAGAGTTTGCGACGGAAAGCGATCTGCGAAAGCAGAATCATTATCCATACCCACACCGTGGCAAATGTTGCCAACGACGCGATCACCAGGAAGACGTTTTCTGGAATTAAGTAGTTAAGCACCACAGCCAGTAACAGCGCACAGCACATCACTAATACCGTGACCCACGGAATACCGTTACGGGAGGTTTTGGCGAACACTTTCGGCGCACTGCCTTGTTCTGCCATACCGTGCAGCATACGACCCACACCAAACACATCACTGTTAATGGCTGAAAGCGAGGCCGTGATAACAACAAAGTTCAGAATGCCTGCCGCAGCCGTTATCCCCATATGCTGGAAAGTCAGCACGAACGGGCTACCTTCCGTCCCAACCTGGTTCCACGGGTAAATCGACATGATGACAAACAGCGTGCCCACATAGAACACCAGAATACGTAAAGGAACAGAGTTGATCGCACGTGGAATCGACTTCTGCGGGTCTTTCGCTTCACCGGCAGTAATGCCAATGATTTCAATACCACCGTAAGCAAACATCACCATCTGCAACGACATAATCATGCCTATCCAGCCATTGCTGAAGAAGCCGCCATTGCTCCATAAGTTATGAATACCTGTTGGCTGGCCGCCGTTACCAATCCCCCACACGATAATGCCGATGCCGGCAGCAATCATGATGATGATGGTGGCAACCTTGAAGAACGAGAACCAGAACTCCAGTTCACCGAACACCTTCACGCTCATCAGGTTAATGGCGCAGATTATCAGCACTACGCTCAATACCCAGACCCAATGCGGCACTGCCGGGAACCATAGCCCCATATAGATACCGAAGGCGGTAACATCCGCAATCGCCACAATCAGGATCTCAAAACAGTAGGTCCAGCCAGTGATATACCCGGCTAATGGGCCAAGGTTATCTTGCGCATAGCGGGAGAATGAACTGGCTGAAGGGTTATGAACCGACATCTCGCCGAGTGCACGCATAATGATATATGCCGCCACCCCGCCAATGATGTAAGCCAGCAATACACTTGGGCCAGCCATTTTGATTGCGTCTGCCGAGCCATAAAACAGCCCGGTGCCAATTGCCGAGCCCAACGCCATAAAGCGTATGTGCCGGGTACTCAAGCCGCGCTTGAGTTTATTAGCGTTTTCCATTGATTCCATACCTGCTTAACAATAAAAAAACCACGGAGCTAAGCCCCGTGGTTGAACATAATTCTAATTTTTAGTGGGCGGCGGATGCCACCTGTCGCCCTGCGGCGCGGTCCCATACGATGGCAATCACCACCATAATAATGGTCGGAATCAGCCATGCCAGGCCTTGATCGGATAACGGAAGGCGCGAAGTCCACTCCGGTAGAATGCTACTGATTGCCGATGCTTTAAGCCCATCAATAATGCCAAAGAAGGTACTGATGATCATCGCCGGAGCGATAACGCGAGTTGAATTATGCCACCACGGACGGGTGAAGCTCAGCACCACCAGCGCAATACACGGTGGGTAAATCGCCGTTAGCACGGGAATCGAAATCTGAATCAAATGGCTCAAACCAAGGTTTGATACCACCATCGAGAACAATCCAAGGATAAACACCAGCGAACGGTAAGACAGTGGTAAGTACTGGCTGAAGAATTCAGCACACGCACAAGTCAGGCCAATCGCCGTTACCATACATGCAAGGAAAATCAGTGCGGCAAGGAAGAAGCTACCGGCACCACCGAAGGTGTGAGCAACATAAGCATGAAGAATCGCCGCACCGTTCGCATTCTGGTCAGCGACCAGCGTTGCGCTGTCTGAACCCAGGCGGAACAGTGCTAAGTAAATCAGCGTTAAGCCGACACCTGCAATCAGGCCAGCCCAGATGGTATAGCGAGTCAGCAGACGAGATTCTGTAACGCCACGCGAGCGCGCCGCGTTAACAATCACAATCCCGAAGACCAAAGATGCCAGCGTGTCCATGGTCAGATAACCATTGACGAAGCCGTTTGAAAACGCTGCATGTTGGTACGCTTCAGTCGCGGTGCTGATACCCCCAGCAGGCCACAGAATCGCACCGACTGACAACGCCAATAGCGCGACAATTTTTACCGGAGCCAGCACATGGCCGACGGTATCGAGCAATTTGCCCGGATACAAAGAGATGGCCATAACAATGGCAAAATAAACCAGGCTGTAGATAAACAGCGCAAGTTCACTGCTGCCAACCAGTGGCGCAATCCCGACTTCGAAGGAGACGGTCGCTGTACGCGGTGTCGCAAACAGTGGACCAACGGCCAGGTAACAAACAGTGGCTAATATGACACCAGCACGACGGCCAATCGGCGAGCTCAAACTATCAATACCACCCCCTACGCGGGCGATGGCGACAATGGTCAGAACTGGCAGGCCGACCGCAGTGACCAGGAAGCCAAGTGAGGCAATCCAGACATGCTCGCCAGCCTGTAAACCCACCATAGGTGGGAAAATGATATTGCCTGCTCCAACAAACAGCGCAAAGGTCATAAAGCCCAGTGCGAGGATGTCACGAGATTTCAAATGATGGGTCATAAAATATTTGCAGCCTGTGGATGTGTGGTGTTGAAAGTTTTGAAAATATTCAAATTTTTATACTTTTAAACTCGGCATAAAAGCGGCAATCAGTAGTTACGACAGCGGAAAATCCTTTCCGGGATCGGTGGAGAAGAATAGTTGTTTGAATTACCACTCAAATCCAGTCGGTCTACTAATTACAGGGCCGCAATTAAAACGCTTATAGCGAATGAAGGCAAGAAGGGATCCCAAAACCAGATTGATATCCTTAAATTAGCCAGTAATTTAGAGGATAAGTTTATTCATAAGAAAACATCATGGTTGTTTGTGCGGTCAAATTATAGCCAACTGAGTATTATTGATTTACATTTGAGCAAAAAAAACGCAGGCCAGAAAACTGGCCTGCGGAAAGTTATTTTGACACCATTTGAGTAAACTACTCTGTCTGAATCACTTTTTCGCTCACGATAAGACGCTCAGGCAGTACAAAGGAAAATGTTGTTCCTTTACCCAACTGGCTTTCAATGTGCAGGCGTGCGTCGTGGTGGCTCAAAGCATGTTTCACTATCGCAAGCCCCAGCCCGCTACCACCGGTTTGCCGTGAACGCGCTTTATCTACGCGGTAAAAACGCTCAGTCAGGCGCGGAATATGTTCAGCTGAAATGCCAGGCCCCGTATCTTCAACACTAAAACACGCACCACCTGCAATCCGTTTCCAGCTCACCGTAATATATGTGCCCTCTGGCGTATGGTTTACCGCGTTGTAAACGAGGTTCGAAATCGCACTGCGCAATTGTTCTTCATTACCAAACACTTTCAAGGTTGAGTCGATATCAAACTCTAACGTCTGTCTTTGTTGGCTGAGAGTCTGCGCTTCGCGCTCCACCACACGCAACATCAGTGGGACATCAATCTTTTCATTGAGCACCATCGCCGGGGCTGCTTCAATTTTTGACAGTGTCAGAAGTTGCTTAACCAGGCCTTCCATTCGTGAAGTTTGTTCACGCATGGTACCTAGCGCTTTGTCCCGCAATGGCCCTTCAAGCGCCTGATCCTGCATCATTTCCAGGTAACCTTGCAGCACTGTCAATGGTGTCCGCAGTTCATGGCTGACGTTGGCAAAAAAGTTACGGCGCGCCCCTTCAAGCTGGTGCATCTGAGTCACATCACGCGCCACCAACAGCCACTGTTCGTCGCTGTATGGCATTACGCGAAATTCCAGATGACGGCCATTATTGAGCACAAGTGTCAGTGGGCGGGAAAAATCTTTTTGTGACAAATAGCGGGTAAATTCCGGGTATCGCAGCAAATTAAGGATGTTCTGCCCGTTATCGTCCGGCCAGCGCAACCCTAATAACTGTTGAGCAAGACCATTACACCAAAAAATCGTCCCTTCTTCGGTGGTCAGCACAACCGCATCAGGCAATGATTCCGCACCGCTACGAAAGCGCTTAATCAGGTTACCTAACTCTTTGCGGCGTTTTTTATTACGCAACTGCATCTGGTGAAGGCCGTAGAGCAATGGATCCCAACTCCCCCGCCCCGGAGGAGGCGTCATGCTGCGATCAACCCATAACCACCACGATAGACGCAACAAATTCCAGAAATGCCAAACCAGCAGCCCAGTGACCGCCAGTAATAAAAACCAGGGTAAATGACCAAAAATAAGGCCTAAAATGACGGCCGGTATACAACAGAGCACCAGCTCCAGTACCAGCCTTTTCCATGACAACCGTTCCAGCACGCGTCACTCTCCTGATAAGGAATTAAAAGCGGGTTGAGAACCGATAACCCGTACCGCGTACTGTTTGTACCATTCTGTCATGTCCACTGTGTTCGAGTGCTTTGCGTAACCGCCTAATATGTACGTCCACCGTTCGGTCTTCGACATAAACATTGGTGCCCCACACATGGTTAAGCAATTGCTCACGGCTATACACACGCTCCGGGTGCGTCATAAAGAAGTGTAATAACTTAAACTCGGTTGGCCCCATATCCAGTGGGTTTTCGCCAGTCATTACCCGGTGCGATGATGGGTCCAGACTCAGCCCTTGCATCTCAATTACCTCTTCCACCGCCATTGGCGAGATACGCCGCATCACAGCTTTAATTCGCGCCACCAGCTCCTTCGGGGAAAACGGCTTAGTAATATAATCATCGGCCCCAACTTCCAGGCCGCGCACGCGATCTTCTTCTTCCCCACGCGCCGTCAGCATCATCACCGGTATTTCACGGGTTAATGCTTCACGTTTCAGGTGCTTGATAAACTGAATCCCCGAACCACCCGGCAACATCCAATCCAGCAATATCAGGTCAGGAAAGGGTTCAATAAGCAGATTCACTGCACTGTCATAATCTTCCGCTTCTACAGGTTGAAAACCGTTTTGCTCGAGCACAAAGCTCACCATTTCACGGATTGGAGCTTCATCTTCTACGACTAAAATACGCTTCGCCATGATTCGCCCTGCTCAAGGAATAATTATTGTTGTTTCAATGCGGCGCCATTATGCGTCAGATTTATGACAGATTTATGAAAAACATGACCGCCAGATGACCCATCACTTTGAATTATGACACTCAGTTATGCCGTTATTCCGTATCCGCTTTATAATCGCGGCTACGCTTTTGAACCACGGGACAAGTAATGCGCATTATTCACACATCAGACTGGCATCTGGGTCAAAATTTTTATACCAAAAGCCGCGGTCCTGAGCACCAGGCGTTTCTTGAATGGTTGCTGAAAGCCGCAGTCGAGCATGATGTGGATGCCATAATTGTCGCGGGCGATATTTTTGATACCGGCTCGCCACCGAGCTATGCGCGTGAACTATATAACCGCTTTGTGGTGCAACTCCAGGCAACGGGCTGCTCACTCGTGGTGCTGGCCGGAAACCATGACTCCGTCGCGACGCTTAACGAATCCCGCGAACTGATGGCGTGCCTGAATACATATGTTATTGCCAGTGCTCGCCATGATACCAGCCAGCAAGCTATTGTTCTAAAATCCAAAAGTGGTCAACCCGGTGCGATTCTCTGCCCTATTCCATTTTTGCGCCCACGCGATATTCAAAGCAGCCAGGCGGGTTTATCCGGCCATGAAAAACAGCGTTCATTAATGGAAGCCATCAGCGAGCATTATCAACAGTGTTATAGCGCGGCCTGCGATTTACGCGCTGATGCAAAGCTGCCGATTATTGCCACCGGACATTTAACGACGGTCGGCGTGACCAAAAGCGATGCGGTGCGCGACATTTATATCGGCACGCTCGATGCCTTCCCGGCGCAGCACTTCCCGCAGGCGGATTACATCGCGCTGGGCCATATTCACCGTGCGCAATTAATTGGCGGCACTGAACATATCCGTTATAGCGGCTCGCCAATTCCATTAAGTTTTGATGAAACCGGCAAAAGCAAAAGCGTTTATCTGGTGGAATTTGCCGAAGGCAAACTGCATGAAGTCAACGCGCTGAATGTACCCGTCAGCCAGCCGCTGGCGGTGATCAAAGGCTCTCTTAGCGAAATAGAACAACAGCTGACGCAGTGGCGCGATGCCCCCACAGAGCCCAAAGTGTGGCTGGATATTGAAATCGCCACCGATGAATATCTGCATGATATGCAGCGCCATATTCAGCAACTCACTGAAACATTGCCCGTTGAAGTGGTGTTGCTGCGCCGCAGCCGAGAACAGCGTGAACGCGTTATCGCCCAGCAGCACAAAGAAACCCTGAGTGAACTGACGGTGGAAGAAGTTTTTGAGCGCCGCCTGATTCAGGAAGAGACCACGGAAGAACGCGCGCAACGTTTGCGCACTCTGTTTGCCCAGACAGTGGCAAGCCTGCATGACGCGGAGGAACAGGCATGAAAATTCTCAGCCTGCGGTTAAAAAACCTCAACTCCCTGAAAGGGGAATGGAAAATTGATTTCACCAGCGAGCCTTTTGCCAGCAACGGCTTGTTTGCGATTACCGGGCCAACCGGTGCCGGGAAAACCACGCTGCTCGATGCGATCTGCCTCGCGCTTTATCACAAAACTCCGCGCCTCAATACCGTCTCCCAGTCGCAAAATGACCTGATGACGCGGGATACCGCCGAATGCCTGGCGGAAGTGGAGTTTGAAGTCAAAGGCGTGGCGTATCGCGCATTCTGGAGCCAGAATCGTGCGCGCAATGCGGTAAACGGCAATCTGCAAGCTCCGCGCGTGGAGCTGGCCGAAGTCGCCAGCGGCAAAATAGTTGCCGATAAGGTCAAAGATAAGCTCGATCTTACCGCCAAGCTAACCGGGCTGGATTACGACCGTTTTACCCGCTCGATGATGCTTTCCCAGGGCCAGTTCGCCGCGTTTTTAAACGCCGATGCTAATGACCGCGCCTCACTGCTGGAAGAACTCACCGGCACCGAAATCTACGGCACCGTTTCTGCGGCGGTGTTCGAAAATCATAAGAATGTGCGCAGCCAGCTTGAAAACCTGCAAGCCCAGGCCGCAGGTGTCGCGCTGTTAAGCGAAGAGCAGCGCCAGCAGCTTTCCGGGAGTTTGCAGGCACTCACTACAGAAGAAAAAACACGGCTGGCAGAACAGCTCAAACTCCAGCAGCACCAACAATGGCTAAGCCAACTTGCACAGTTTACGCAAAACCATGCGCAATCCGAGCTGGCGCGCAATACGGCCGCACGAGCCATTGAAGAAGCGGCACCTTTATTAGAAAAACTAACGCGCGCGCAGCCAGCGGAGAAACTGCGCCCGGACTGGCAACGCCTGCAAGAGCTCCAGACTACGCTGCAAAAAACCCGCCTCCAGACAGAGGAAGTGAATACTCGCTTACGTCAGGCAACAGTGCGCCGCCAGCAGACTCGGCTAGCCGCCGCAAGCCAGGCAGCAAAACTGACGCAGGAAAACACACAGCTTCAGGAGTGGCTCAAAACGCACGACAGTTATCGCCTGTGGGGAGCGGAATTAGCGGGCTGGCGCATGGCTTTCAGCCAGCAACAGCGCGACACCTCTCAGCTCCAGACTTTGCAGCGCGATATCGAAGCTAACCAGAAAAAACTCGGACTGCTGCCGGTTGTTGAGTTGTCTCTTAATGCAGATGAAGTGAGCGCTCATTTACAAGCGACGATAGCCGCTCGCCCTCTGCGCCAACAGCTCGCCACGCTAAAGCCGCAGCTTTCCTCACTTCTCAAGCGCAAAACGCAGCAGCAGCAAGATATCGCCGTGCTTGAAAAACTGATCGCTCAGGGTGATGCGGAACTGGCACTCAAGCGCCAGCAATATAAAGAACGCCGCCAGCACGAAAGCGATCTGGAAAAAGTGTGCGAGCTGGAAAGACGAATTGTCAGCCTCGAAGCGGAACGCGCCCATTTGCAGCCCGATGAACCCTGCCCGCTGTGTGGCTCCACGCAGCATCCGGCGGTGGCGGATTATCAGGCGATAAAACCGGGTGAAAATCAGCAGCGGCTTGCAACGCTGAAACTTGAAGTGGCAAGCCTTGCGGAAGCGGGCTTTGCGATGAAGGGCCAGCTTGATACCCAACGCAAGCAACGTGAACACCTGATTGCCGCAGCCACGGCGCTGGATGAAGAAGAAACCGCGCTTCGTGCGCGCTGGCAACAATTGTGCGCCAGCTTGCAACTTGCACTGGCGCCAGAAGACGATCTCCAGAACTGGCTGGCAAGCGAAGAACAACGCGAGCAGCAATTGCATCAGCTCACCCAGCGCATCGCCGTGGAAGAGCAACTTGCGCAGGCGCGAGTTCAGCACGACAAACTCGCCGCAGAGATAACATCCCAGCGTGAAGCATTAAACGCCGCGCTCGAAAATGTCGCTTTACAGCATCCGGCGAGTGGCGAAGAAAATAGCTGGCTTGCGGAGCGCCAACAGGAATCACAGCACTGGCAGCAGCGCCACGAACAGCTTCCACACTTGCAGCAGCAATTGACCACGCTGGAAAACATACTCAACGCTTTGATTGACGACGGCAGCGAGCCCGCACCGTTATCCGAAAGCGTACAAATTTCGGCGCTACAAAGCTGGCATAACCTGCACAGCGATTGCATCGCACTGGAAAGCCAGTGGCAGACGTTGCAACAGCAACTCCAGCAGGAAGAAACCCGCCTTGCTCAGGCAAACGAGCAGTTCCTGACTGCGCTTGCCGCAAGCCCCTTTGCTGATGTGGAATCATTCCAGGCGGCGTTGTTAAGTGAAAGCGAGCGCCAGCAGCTCGAGCAGAAAAAACAGCAACTTGAGCAACAGCATCAGCAGCAAACCGTTCTTTTCCAGCAGGCAGAAAAAGCGCTGACAGAACACCTTGCAGCTCGCCCGGAAACACTGGCGGCGGAGGCGGAACTGAGTTTATTGCAGGAACAACTGGCGCACTGCAATCAGCAACTACGTGAAAACACCACGCAGCAAGGGCAAATTCAGCAACAGCTACGCCATGACGAGGAAAACCGCCAGCGCCAGCAAGGGCTGATGCAGGCGATAGTTGAGTGCCAGCAGCAAGTTGAAGACTGGGGTTATCTCAATGCGCTAATTGGCTCAAAAGAAGGCGATAAATTCCGTAAGTTTGCCCAGGGGCTGACGCTCGACAATCTGGTGTGGCTGGCGAACAACCAGCTCAACCGTCTGCATGGCCGCTATCTGCTGCAACGCAAAGACAGCGAAGCGCTGGAGTTGCAGGTAGTAGATACCTGGCAGGCCGATGCGGTGCGTGACACGCGCACGCTTTCCGGCGGCGAGAGCTTCCTGGTCAGCCTCGCGCTGGCACTCGCGCTCTCCGATCTGGTGAGCCATAAAACGCGTATCGACTCGCTGTTCCTCGATGAAGGCTTTGGCACGCTGGACGCCGAAACGCTGGATACTGCGCTGGATGCACTCGACACTTTAAATGCAAGCGGCAAAACCATAGGCGTAATTAGCCATGTTGAAGCGATGAAAGAACGTATTCCAGTGCAGATTAAGGTGAAGAAAATTAACGGATTGGGCGTGAGTCGCCTCGCGAAGGAGTTTGCTGTCGGTTGATTTTTGCGGATGACGCTGCGCTTATCAAATCTACGGGCGCAGCGTCATCCAGCGGCTTTTATTTCTCTAATGGCCACAACCATGCAGCACCACGTACGCCGCTGGAATCACCGTGTACCGCTTTACGAATTGGGGTTTCGCACTCGCCACCAAATACCCATGGTTTCACTAGCTGCGGCACCGTTTTGTACAAGCGTTCGTTGTTACTCATCCCACCGCCCAATACAATCACATCGGGGTCAAGAATATTGACAATGTGCGCCAGTGATTTTGCGAGGCGCATTTCGTAACGCGCGATCGCCAGCTCAGCAACAGGATCTTGTTGATCGACTAAATGCATGATCTCATTGCCTTTGAGCTGTTTGCCACTCAAACGATGGTAATCCGTGCCGAAGCCGGTACCGGAAATAAAGGTTTCGATGCACCCTTGTTTGCCACAGTAGCAAGGCACTTCCTCGCGAAAACGCAGCTCGTCTTCGTCCATCCACGGCAATGGGTTGTGTCCCCACTCGCCCGCAGTACCGTTGCCACCAATCAGGCTGCGGCCATTAATGGCAATACCTGAGCCACATCCGGTTCCGATGATCACCGCAAAGACAATCGCAGCCCCTGCTGCTGCACCATCTATAGCTTCGGAAACCGCGAGGCAGTTAGCATCGTTTGCCAAACGCACTTCACGGCTTAGCGCATCGCATAAGTCTTTATCGAAAGGTTGGCCATTGAGCCAGGTTGAGTTGGCATTTTTTACCACACGGGTATAAGGCGAAATCGAGCCTGGGATGCCCACGCCGACCGTTCCCTTCTCACCCGTGGCCTCCTCAGCCAGGCGTACCAATTCAACAATGGTGCCAATGGTTTGCTGATAGTCATTTTTCGGTGTTGGCAGGCGATGACGGAAAAGCTGTTTACCATCATCCGCCAGTGCGATCACTTCTGTTTTTGTCCCACCTAAGTCGATACCAATGCGCACAGCGATGCCCTCATTTAATTAGTGTTATCAACAGAATAGAAGTGCGGCCCCGTAAAGGCAATGAAACACAGCGGCTGATTCGCTATCATGCCCGCTGCGTTTAACTGACAGTCCGGGAAATAATCATGCTGTGGTTCAAAAATTTAATGGTTTACCGTTTAAGCCGTGACATCACGCTTTCAGCGGATGAGATGGAAAAACAGTTGGCCGCGTTTACTTTCACCCCTTGCGGCAGCCAGGATATGGCGAAGACCGGCTGGGTGTCACCGATGGGTTCGCACAGCGATGCATTAACCCATGTCGCTAACGGGCAGATTGTGATTTGCGCCCGTAAAGAAGAAAAAATCCTCCCGGCCCCGGTGATTAAACAAGAACTGGAAGCGAAAATCAGCCGACTTGAAGCCGAACAAGCACGTAAGCTGAAAAAGACCGAGAAAGATTCTCTGAAAGATGAAGTGCTGCACTCTTTACTGCCACGTGCTTTCAGCCGTTTCAATCAAACAATGATGTGGATCGATACCGTAAACGGTTTGATCATGGTCGATTGTGCCAGTGCTAAAAAAGCTGAAGATACGCTGGCACTACTGCGTAAAAGTCTTGGTTCGCTGCCTGTTGTGCCACTGGCGCTGGAAACCCCTATCGAGCTGACGCTGACTGAGTGGGTGCGTTCTGGCGACGTGCCTCCAGGTTTTGCGCTGATGGATGAAGCCGAGCTTAAAGCTATTCTCGAAGGTGGCGGCGTGATTCGCTGCAAACAGCAGGATCTGGTTTGCGATGAGATTGCAGCTCATATTGAAGCCGACAAAGTGGTAACGAAACTGGCTCTCGACTGGCAAGAACGTATTCAGTTTTTGATTGCTGATGACGGTTCGATTAAGCGCCTGAAGTTTGCGGATACACTGCGTGAGCAGAATGATGATATTGAACGCGAAGATTTTGGTGGGCGTTTTGATGCCGATTTTATTCTGATGACCGGCGAGTTAGCGGCGTTGATTAAAAATCTGGTTGAAGCGTTAGGTGGCGAAGCTCAGCGCTAAAAGCTGTTCCCTCTTCCCGAAAGGAAGAGGGAAACAACATTATTTGTCGGCCAGGTAACGGCAAAGATAAGAAGTAGGCTCAGCGACTTGTAAATGGAATTCGCTGTGTCCAGGGACATGGAACACGGTGCCCGCAGCATAAGTTTTCCACTCGGTTTCACCCGGCAGTAAAACGTGTAATGCACCACTGATGACTGTCATTTCTTCTGGTTGTGCAGTACCGAAAGTGTATTCACCTTCAACCATTACCCCAACACTCGCGCGGCCAGTGCTGCTGCTTGTAAAACCAATAGATTTCACTTTACCGGAAAAGTACTCATTACTTTGAAGCATGACCAAGCCCTTTTTAAAATAGTTGAAAAAACAATATAGAGGGGAACTTGAGAGCCTGTCACGCAAATTATTACCTGCCGTTAAGCGAGCAATTCTGAGGCTAAACGCGCTATCAACACGTTCGATAACAATACCGGGACATCTAGGGATTTTTGCAACAAATCGCGATGTTTTTGGTGGAATCCAAGACAGTCCAGCACCAAAACATCTGCACCACTGTCGACGAGTTTTTTCCCTGCATCGATGAGATCTTGCTCAGTTCCATGAACAGGGTTAGCCAGTTCATACAGCGGCTCAATGGGGAGTAACTCCCATTTTTTGTTCTGGTATTTCATCATTTCGGGAACGGGCAGAATGATACCGACCTGATGCCCATCGACAATTGAGGCCACCAGCGGCGGGATAATTCGCTCAGGCTCCAGCAAGATGCCTTTACGCACCGAAAGATTGGCTAAGCGGTGTGTGCTCATCAATAAAATGACATCGAAACCCTGGTTATCCAGCACCTCAATAACACTTTGCAACGCTTGTTCTACTTTCTGCTTCCCCACGTAAGCCAAAACGTTCCCGGTTAACAGCGTCAGAAGTTGTTCTTCACCGGGTGACGGTGAAAATTCTTCCATCACTTCGTCATATGAAAGATTACCTAACAGACTGAAAGTTTTGATTTGCTCTTCAGAAATATGGTCTGTGAGTAGCGGCAGTATTTCACTGACCGGGACAACGCCGATGGTGAGAATCGCCAATGTTTGTTTCATGTTTCGTTCCGCCCTTGCCCAATATCAGTCCTTCGCTGCTGCACTGGTATCTTTCCTGTGAATGATACTCTGCTGAAGGTCGCTCAATAATTAACCACAAAGCGTAGCAGCATAATTGCAGAGCATCTGCCGGAATATTCAACGAAACGTTAATGACACCTATACAACATCATGATAATGAATTGCTAACAACCAGATTAAACGAAAGGTGTGATGAATGACCAGGTCATTGAGTTCACTCGAAAAAGAAGGAGGTAATCATGGCATCCATGCCGAGGTATTACGTTTTTTGCGGATCTTCATAACGCCGCTTCGCATCCAGCGCTTCTTGTTCTGTTTCGTGTTCACTAATCAGCGTATCAGGATGTGGATGGTCGGCACGGAGTTGATACCAGGTCACTGTTTGGTCTGTTGAACCTTTTTCAACTGCAACAACACGCGCTTCCCGAGGATATGGAGGATTGCTCGCCATCGCTCTTCCTTTGGTAATGAATGAGCGTTAAGTATAGTGAAGAATTAGCTGGCATGAGCCTTTTGCAGCGCAGCGAGTACTGCTTCGACTATCTCGGTTGGGGGACGAGTGGCATCAATCACATGATGTGCAGCCTCGTTGTACAGCGCTTCACGCGCCGCGAGAACATCAACGATTTCGTCAGTAATGGGTCTGCCAGTCAGTGTTGGCCGTTGGCCCTCTTCAGGGAAGGCTTCTAAACGTGAAGCAAGGATTTGCGCCGGTGCACGTAAATAGATAACCACACCATGCTCACGCATAAACTGACGATTACTTTCCGCCAGAACCATACCGCCGCCAGTGGCGATGACCGTATTGGGGGCGGTAACACTTTTTAGTGCACCGGATTCACGACGACGAAAACCGTCCCATCCTTCTTGCGCCACAATATCGGCAACACTCATCTTCGTGCTGGTTAAAAGGTAATGGTCGGTATCAACAAAGTTACAGCCCAATGCCTGCGCTAATGCAACACCGACGGTTGTTTTGCCACAACCTCGCGCGCCGACTAAATAAATGGGTTGAGTCATCGGTGGCTAATCCTTAGAAGTCCGCCAAAGGTTGTCATCATACCAGCAAGCTAGTACGTGGAATAGAATTACATCGGTATTAAGCGCTTTTTGAACGACCAGCGACAAGCAGCCATTTTTCCAGTTCATTGGCAAACATCTGGCGGTCGCGCTGATTAAGACTATCAGGCCCACCAGTTTGCACTCCACTGGCTCTTAATGTATCCATAAAATCGCGCATCGTCAGGCGCTCACGGATAGTAGCAGGAGTGTAAAGTTCACCGCGAGGATTAAGAGCAATCGCCCCCTTTTCCAGCGCATCCGCTGCGAGCGGTATATCAGCAGTGACCACTAAGTCACCTTTTTCACAACGGCGCACGATTTCGTTGTCAGCCACATCAAAACCCGTGGCGACTTGCAGGGTACGAATAAAGCGCGAAGGCGGGGTTTTCAGCCCCTGATTGGCTACCAGAGTTACCACAATTTGCGCGCGCTCAGCAGCACGAAACAGCACTTCTTTTATAACTTTTGGACACGCATCAGCATCCACCCAAATTTGCATGACGACTCCTGGTTGTCAGTGGGAAGGGGGCGATCTTGCCGTGGTTTTACGTCAATCACCAACTTTATCTTTGCTTGTTGTTCCGCCTGAACGTAGCGTGAGCGCCAGAAAGCACGGTAAGCTATGCTCATCACACAACTCAAAAGATGGAGTGAGACTTTGGATAAGAAAATTGGATTTATTGGTTGCGGCAACATGGGAAAAGCCATCCTGGGTGGACTGATAGCTAGTGGACAGGTACTTCCAGGTAATATCTGGGTCTACACACCTTCACCCGATAAAGTGGAAGCCTTGCGCGACCAGTACGGTATTAATGCGGCGCAAAGTGCACAGGAAGTGGCGCAGATCGCCGATATCGTTTTCGGCGCAGTAAAGCCCAATGTGATGCTAAAAGTGCTGGGTGAAGTTAATTCCAGCCTGAATAAAGATACCGTGGTGATTTCAATTGCCGCAGGCGTTACGCTGGATTCATTGGCTAAAGCCCTGGGCCATGACCGCAAAATTATCCGCGCAATGCCTAACACGCCAGCATTAGTCAATGCAGGCATGACCTCGATTACGCCAAACGCTCTGGTTACTTCAGAAGATATTGCCGATGCGGTGAATATCTTCCGCAGCTTCGGGCTTGCCGAAGTCGTCTCTGAAAACATGATCCACCCAGTCGTTGGTGTCAGTGGTTCAGCACCGGCTTATGTCTTTATGTTTATCGAAGCTATGGCTGATGCCGCAGTGCTGGGTGGAATGCCGCGCAAGCAAGCGTATCAGTTTGCAGCGCAGGCAGTGATGGGGTCAGCCAAAATGGTACTGGAAACTGGCCAGCATCCAGGCGAGTTGAAAGATATGGTGTGTTCACCAGGCGGTACAACGATTGAAGCGGTAAAAGTTCTGGAAGAAAAAGGGTTCAGAGCCGCAGTGATGGAAGCCGTAGTGAAATGTATGGCCAAATCCGAGCACTTAGGTAAATCATAATTTTTCAGCCCTCTCCTATGAATGGGAGAGGGTTTTAAGCCGCAATATCGGCAACCTCTGTGCGGCTACGCCCCAGATTTTTGGCTTTATATAACGCCACATCGGCCGCTTTTAACCATTCGCGATAATTAACCATACTGTTATCAAACTCCGCCACTCCTACACTTATGCATAGCGAAATACGCGGTGCATGAGGTATGCGAAACTCTTCAAGATATTCACGTACTCGCGCCATCGCCTGTATTGCACTCTCTTGAGATGTGCCCGACATAATTACGCCAAACTCATCACCCCCGAAGCGCCCGATAACATCGGTAATACGCAGAGTCAGTTGCAAGTGCTCGGTCAGCGCCAGAATCGCCTCGTCACCCACATCATGCCCGTATGAGTCATTAATTGATTTAAAGTGGTCAATATCAATGAGTAACAAAGTGGCACTACGCTGGTAACGCTGGCAGTTATCATATTCGCCATGAAGCAGGTGTTCCCAGTGACGGCGGTTATACACCCCCGTCATGCCATCGCGAGTACTCATATGCATTAAACGCCGCTTGTGTTCGGAGAGTTTGAGAGCCGTTCGGTAACTGACCAGGCCAAAGTAAGTCGGGTAAATCAACAGGAACGGCAGGCAAATCCATACCTGTGATGGCATGGTTTGTAGATTGAGCGGTATATGAAATAAACCCAACGTCAGCAGGCAACTCAGTACAATTACCCCCAAACCACCAAGGAACAGTTTCAATCCACCACAGCCGACATTATTCATACACAACATCGCGAGAATTAGCGCTGATGGCAAAGCATTCAATCCCATCACCGCAATCCAAACACCGCCCATCAAAGAATCGACCATTAAGTTACGGATTTCAGCCCGGGCGGGATCGGATGCACGATCGGCAGTTTGCCATGCGAAGTGTGGCCAGATAAAACCATAGGCGACCAGAAGCAGCCACCACCATCCTGACACCGGTTGCATAACCAGAACCGAGGAGATACAGAAAAAACCTGTCGCTAATCCTATGATTCGAGGGATGTAAAGTCGTCGGGCAAATCGTCGCGCCGAGCGATGCCGATCTTCATCAAGGTACGTTGAGCTATCCATAAATCCCCCAGGAAGCCATCTTCCAGAACGGTGTTCATCTTTCATGATAATTAGGAATATTCTGAAATATTTTCCGTAATTATAGAAAGTTTAATTCGGGGGGAAGTATGATTTTATGAGTGAGTCAGCGAACCGACTCACCCATTTAGGCTATCAGGATTGTTTTTTCAGGCAATTGCTCATGAAAGTTTTTCGCGCATCGCCGGATAATGTTTTTTTGCCAGCTTCAGCATTACAGTCTTTCATTTTCTGCTGTTGCGGCGTCAGACTTTTATCTGCTGGCGCTGACTGACTGTTTTTCAAGCAATTGCTCATATATGTTTTACGGGCATCTCCTTTCAGAGTTTGTGAGGTCGCTTGTTGGTTACACGACGTCATACGTTGCTGCTGCGGTGTCATCGCTTTATCTGCCGCCGCCGCCGACCCAATAACACCCGCCAGTAACACCATCATTAATACACTTTTCATAGCACCATCCTTTTTATTGTGGTGCATTAATTTTGGCCTGTAGTTGGGAAAATGGCGAACTGGCAGACCCAATATTGCTCGGCCTATTGCTTAAGCGTAGCGGTAAAGCGCCGCAATCGGCACCAGGTTTCAGGGGGATAAAATGTAAAGGGAGAGATAATATAGCTGGATGCTAATTTACTTTAATTATTCTAATTAATAATAAGAAAATAATGTGAAATGCCCGCAAGACAAATCAAGTAGCTGGAGGAGTCAATAAGCGCGATAAATATTGTTTAAGCAGAGTGGTATCATCTGCAGTCACTGAATCATCAGGCTGAGTTTCATTTAAAGCATCTTCAATATTTGTGATTATTGCTAATCTTTCGCTACGCTCCATTCTTTCAAGCATGGCGAAAATCACTATTTCCAGGGCTTCTATCTGTGCAACAAACTCTTTTGACTCTTCTTCTTTTTCAGCGAGTTTAGCCAGTAATTCAGAAATAAGGTTTTTCATAGTTCTAACCACCTGAGATTTGAAACATGAAGTTAGCATTATGATTTCAGATTGCCTAGAGGGTGAGGCGACTATTTTTATATGACTTGTTAAATATGTGTCGGAGCCCAAAAAAAATATTATCAGGTAACAATTCCAACAATTAAAATTATGACAACTACTACGACACCCCTTGGTGAATACTTTTTAATCACCCAATAAAAAAATAGCTTCAAAATAAACGGGATATATTATGACCCAACTTGTTTTCTCTGAGCATCTTGTTGCTTTTTACGCCGTAACATAACCGCCAGTTGCCAAACATTCAGTAATACAACCAACGCGGTAGCAAGAAATACCCAACGATATCCCGCCATTGCGGAAACGCCTGCCCCCATGAGCGGCCCAACAACGTTTCCAAGATACATAAACGACTGGTTATAGCCAAAGATCCTTCCTGTAACCTGGTCGCTGGAATACTTAACGAGCAAAGTTTGAACCGCTGGTAACATCGCGCCATCTGCAAAGCCAAGTAAAAAGCGCAATACAGCCAATTGCAGCGGTGATGTTACCCACGACATAGCAAAAAATAATATCACTGCAAAGATTAGCGTTGCCATTAATACTCTGGCGGTACCGATTCTATCGCCCAACTTACCTAATCTGGGGGCGGAAATAAGAGCGGATATCCCAGGGACTGCCGCAATAAAACCACTAATGAATGCAATATTATTACTTTCAGGAGAAAGGTGTTTGATGAAAAGGGCAAGTATTGGCCCGACGGAACCATTACAAAGTTGAATGACCATCGTGGTGACGAACAGACTTATCATTAATTTAGGATAAGGTAATGACGCAAACACAGCTTTGCCCGATAAACGATCGGCCTTGCTAATATTAGGGCGTGCGCCTTCTTTTATCAGAAATAACGTCACTAAAAAACTGACCATCAGCAATGCAGCCGTGACGTAGAAGACCATCCGCAGCCCAAGAGTATCGGCCATATATCCGCCCAGTAGCGGACCAACAATAACACCACTGATTTGTGCGGTGGAAAGTGTACTTAACGCCCAGCCACTGCGCTCTCTTGGAACCTGAGAAGCCACTAGCGCCATCGCGTTGGGAATATAACCGGAGGTTAACCCCATCACAGCGCGCAAAATAAAGAGTTGCCAAACATTAGTGGCAAATGCCTGTAGCAAAATAGCGACCGCCATACCCAAAGAAGCACGCAGCAGCATTAATTTTCGGCCTTTGCGGTCAGCAAGGCTTCCCCACATTGGAGAAACAATGGCAGACACCAGAAACGTCACACTAAAGGTCAGACCCGACCACATTGATAACGCTTCGTGAGAAGTCACACCAAGTTGTTCAACATAAAGCGGTAAAAACGGCAGTATTTGGCTAATGGCAAGTCCGGTAAAAAAACAGCCGAACCATACCGAGATAATGTTGACCTTCCAGGATTCCATACCGTGTACGCTTTAATAGTGGGATAAAAAGATCGGTAGAATAATGTGAAGTTTATCATACAAATTAATTTTATCGACAAAGCCCGTAGCCACGCATCCCCATATGAAAATGATTGGCATGAGCAGCGTTATATTCAGGCCCCAACGCATTACCATAAAATGTACAACCGTTTTCGAATACCCGATGAAGATATTCACTTCCCTTCCCTGTACTGCGCCAGTCTTTCAGGACACTGATTTGTTGCTGATTAGCAAAGCTAAAACCGCTAATATCCAGCGCATCTGCTGTAGCATGCTCACTGCGTCGGGCCCCATCGCGATTGTAGATATTTCGACAAGCAAAACTCCCCAGATGGTTAATCCGCGTAAGCTTGCTGCCTATTTCAGATTGCGCTAGTGGAACCGCGCGTTGGTGAATAAACATCGTGCTACTTAGGGCAAGTGAGCAACTTGCCAGAAAGCTGCTGCTTAGCGCTACGTTACCAAAATCCAGCACCCGTACTGCGCCAGTTAATGGGCAATTACCCTGGGTATCCGCAGACTTGCGGAAGTTTATTTGTCCACGCGCCTGTGCCTGCTGCAGCAACGCAAAACAAGCTTGAGGGTCGTTTACCATCTGGCGCAATTTGTAGCGCGTAATCTGCGTTGGCGGATCATCAATCGATAGTGGCGCAAACGGATTGTACTGCGCAGGCAGGCGCTGATAGAGCCAGAACCCCACTACGGCCATAATGGCTATGACCATCACAATTTTCACTCCTTTCACCATCCCTTCACCTGATTTTGTTTACGGAATAATCATTATAGAAGTCGGTCGGTTTTAAGCGGCAGGAAGCGCATGAATCCTTGTTATGAGCATGGTATGTTGTCCGCCTTTGTACCGTTTAAGGATGGATTTTGGCATGGCAAAATTGCGGGTTGGTATCGTGTTTGGGGGCAAGTCAGCTGAGCACGAAGTATCATTACAGTCGGCGAAAAATATTGTCGACGCCATTGATAAATCAAAGTTTGAAGTCGTATTACTGGGCATTGATAAACAAGGGCAGTGGCATATCAATGATGCGTCCAACTACCTGTTAAATGCAGAAAACCCGGCATTAATCGCGCTGAATCGTTCAGGGACAAATATAGCCGTGGTGCCAGGTCAAACAGAAAACCAACTGATTGAATCCTCCTCCGCCGAGTTTTTAGCGCCCGTAGATGTCATTTTCCCGATTGTTCATGGCACGTTGGGCGAAGATGGCTCTTTGCAAGGGATGCTGCGCATGGCTAACTTACCATTCGTTGGTTCAGGTGTGCTGGGTTCAGCCGTAAGCATGGACAAAGATGTAACTAAGCGCCTGTTACGTGATGCGGGGCTAAATGTTGCTCCATTTATTACCCTCACCCGTTCAAACCGAAACAAAATCAGCTTTGCCGAAGTCGAAGCAAAACTTGGCCTACCATTGTTCATTAAACCTGCCAACCAGGGTTCTTCCGTGGGTGTCAGCAAAGTAAATACCGCCGAACAATATGAAACAGCAGTCACCTTAGCCTTCGAGTTTGACCATAAAGTTGTCGTGGAAACCGGTATTAAAGGCCGTGAGATTGAATGTGCTGTGTTGGGTAACGATGAGCCACAAGCGAGTACCTGTGGTGAAGTGGTGGTAAGCAGTGATTTCTACTCTTACGACACTAAGTACATTGATGATAAAGGCGCGCAAGTTGTTGTTCCTGCTTCAATCCCGGCAGAAATTAACGACAAAATCCGTGAGATTGCAGTGCGTGCTTATCAGACCCTGGAATGCAGCGGAATGGCGCGAGTTGACGTATTCCTGACAGCTGATAATGAAGTCATTATCAATGAGATCAACACACTGCCAGGTTTTACCAATATCAGCATGTATCCAAAACTCTGGCAGGCAAGCGGTTTAGATTATCAGACACTGATTACCCGTTTAATTGAACTGGCTCTTGAGCGCCACCAGCAAGATTGCGCTCTGAAGAGTTCGATTACCGCCTAAACCTTACTCTTTCGCCGTCTCCTCAAGTTCTGGACGACGGCGAATAATAAACCCGGCCAGCCAGAAACATATTACCCAGGTCACAAGCCCAACAGCATAGTTTTGCCAGCCTTCGGTTTTAAACCCCAGCAAGCCAATCACACCATTCAAAATAAAGATCAAACCAATCGCTACAGCGTAATAGTGCCAGTCACGGCGCATTTTCAAAGAGAGTGTTTTCGCAGACATGATGCAATCCGTCAGGGCAAAAAGAGAACTTATTGTGGCATAGCTAACAGCTATATACCCAAAATAATTCGAGTTGCGGGAAGGCGGCAACGCAGGGAATCCCCTGTCACTTACTTCAGTAAGTGACAGGGGTGAGCGAGGAAAGCCAACGCACATGCAACTTGAAGTATGAAGGGTATAAAGCGCACGTTAATGCGGGCTAAACAGAGGATTGTTACGTAAATTTCACCTAAGTTACAAATATGTGATCTCAAACATACATTCACAAACCAGGAGCATTCCGCCCGTTAAATTACCAACAATCTGATATTGACAACCCATATGACCTGCCAAACTCAACGCAATTGAAGTCTCAGGCCACAGCCTGAATCGTTTTACTGTTGCATGGGAGGTCGTGATGGCTGATATGAGTTTGTCGAAACAGGTTGTTCCTGTAATAACCACGATTTCAACAACGAAAACAGAGGGATCTACCCAGAGTAATTTGGCTTACGCTGTGTTCGTTTTATTCTGCTTTTGGGTCGGTACGCAGATACTGAGTTTGATGGTTCACTCTCCAGGAGTGCTTGAACATCTCGCTCAGGGTAATGATGCGTCGCGTCCGCACATTGAAATGGGATTCGCAGTAAGCACCGTATTTGGTCTGGTTCCATTCCTCACGGGATGTGCGGTAATCGGTTTGATTAGCCTTGCGCTAAAATTCTACCAGCGCCACCATTTTTAATGGCGTCTTATTCAATGCGCAGTTGAAAACTTAGTTCGTTGGGCGGGTGAGCAAAGTATCACCCGCGTAGACAGTCTGACTTACAATTTCATACACGCAGCACGCCGCTCATCAACCCGCTTTGCAAACCATGCTGTCGTCAAATTACGAGTAATCTTTGGACTCTCAAGTGTAATGCCCGGCAACATTTCACGCGGCAATTTCTTGCCCGCTTTTTTCTCTGCTATTGCATACACCTGCTGATACAATTCCGTTTTCTCAAAATCGATACTGTCACCTTTCTCCAGCGCACGATGAATCTGGCTTTCACTCATATCGAGTTTGCCCGCCAGTTTCCTTACGGCCAACTCAGTGCTACCCGCTTTATCGGTGTTGTAGAGAATTAAATCGCCATCCAGCGCCAGTTTCACTCCGGTAGCCTTACTGACTGCACTCTGAAATGCCGCATTGCGACTGGCGTACCATCCCGCGTTGAAGTCGGCAAAACGGTATAGAGGTTGAGTATAATTCGCCGGGTAATTCAGCAAATGATAGGTACCGAACCATAATCCACCACGCCGAGTGAACACTTCCTGACGCACTGTACCTTCCATCTTCCACGGGTAGCCAGCAGTGTGCTGTTCAGCAAAAGCGATGCTGACTTGCATTGGCCCGCCAGTATGTACCGGATTCAGATTGCCGAAAAGTTTCTGCCCCATTGGTACCATGTCGATAAAATCATCAAATATCGCACTCAGTTGCCCTTCGGTTTTCACATTATCCAGGCGCTCGCTGTAGCTCTTCCCATTAGGCGATTTAATTAATAATGCGGTGTGGACCAGAAAAACGGGGATATGCATTTTTTCAGCGCGGCGGTCTATCTCCTTCCAGGCAATTTTGCTCAGATTCGGCACCGCAGGGTCTGCAACCAAATTGGACTCCTGCTGCGCCACTGCCAGTACCGAGCAAATATTATTTTCGTCAGGTGCAATATTCTGGCTCTTGAACGTGACCGCTAAATCTTTCGCCCAACTGTTGCGATCTTTAACGCTGGCAGGGATTTTTTGCTTCACTACACTTTCAACATCAACAGGTTTTTTGGTTTCCGAAACAGAGGGAGTGCTTTTAGTCGCACACCCTGCCAGGACAAAAATAGCACCGAGGCTGAGTGCAAAAAGCCCATGCTGTCTGCTTAACGTGACTATGGTCATAACGTTCCGTTGTAATTGTTTTCTAAGGCAGGATGAAACAATAGCAGTTCTGCAATCTGCCGTTTATCAGAGATTGACTGATAAATGCTGTGACCATCGGCTTGCTGACATAAAGTGCGATCTTCTTGACATAAACTTGACACTTAGCTGCCTGGTCAGTAATTTCATATGTAATTACTGACCAGGCAAATATCATGAAGAACAATCCGGGTATTATCGACAACAAATTCCATCTCGGTTTGCTTATCCACCTTGCAAACCAGTTTAAAGACCAGCTTATCAGCCAATATTTCTCTGGTATGGATATTACCGCTGCACAATTTAAGGTGCTGATTAATATTTATAAAGGTGTCACAAGCCCGGTCGAAATCAGCAAAAATCTGGTGATGGATGCTGGCGCAATGAGCCGTATGGTTGAACGTATGGTCAAACGCGAACTGATCGTTCGCTCCCCAAATCCACACGATAAGCGCCAGGTCATTCTGGCTCTTACAGATAAAGGCCAGATGATTTGCGACCGTTTTCAAAACGAAGCACTCGCCTCAATCATCAGCGACCTTACCGCACGCCTGACGCAGGATGAATCCCAACAGCTGGTGACGTTAATTACCAAGATGCTGCCCGATGACATTACAGCGCCGCACCGATAACACCGAATAAAGGCCAAAAGATGGAAACCACTCCAGAAGAACACGTTCAGCGCTCCAGTAAACGCAAACGTAACTTTATTATTCTTATCCTGATTATCGTCTTGGCAGCCGCGGGCTGTCTGGCATGGTATCTCTTATATGCTCGTTATTACGAGTCTACCGATGACGCCTATGTAAATGGCAACCAGGTGGCGTTAACGCCACAGATTGGTGGCACAGTCACTCAAGTTACTGCTGACGAAGGAGACTTTGTCGAGAAAGGCCAGCCACTCGTGTTGCTTGACCCAAGCGATACTAAAATTGCACTTCAACAAGCAGAAGCAAACCTTGCCAATACCGTGCGCCAGGTTCGCGGTCTGTACAGCACGGCTGATAACTACCGCGCTCAGGTCGCAGCAAAACAGGTTGCCCTGCAAACTGCACAAAATGACTATGCGCGCCGCCAGAAAATTTTCTCGACCGGTGCAATTGCGGCTGAAAATCTCTCGCATTATCGCGATGCAGTTTCTAGTGCGCAAAGTGATTTGGCTGCCGCACAACAAGCATTACGCACCAACCTTGCGATGGTTGACGACACTGTGATTGATAGCCATCCAGAAATCAAAACCGCAGTGGCGACACTACGCCAGCGCTATCTTGATAATGCACGTACCACCATTGTTGCCCCTGTCAGTGGCTATGTTGCTAAACGCGCGGTGCAGTTAGGGATGAGAGTGACATCCGGTACTACATTACTTGCTATCGTGCCACTGAATGAAGTTTGGGTTGATGCCAACTTTAAAGAAAGCCAGATGAGCACAATGCGTCTTGGACAAAAAGTGACGCTTAACGCCGACCTCTACGGCGATGATGTTGAGTACCACGGAACTATTGAAAGTCTGGGAATCGGCACCGGCAGCGCGTTCTCGCTATTGCCTGCCCAGAACGCCAGCGGTAACTGGATCAAAATCGTTCAGCGTTTACCTGTGCGCATCACACTTGACCCACACGATATGCAGAAGCACCCGTTACGCGTTGGCTTATCAATGAATGCCCGTGTAGATATTCGAAACAATGAAGATGGCCATCTGCTGCCACAACAAACCGTTAGCACGCCTCGCTTTACCACCGATGTCTATAAAGACTCGCTGGAGGCAGCAGATAAACTTGTGGCAAAAATCCTTCATGACAACAGCAATGCGGTAGCCGCAAGCGCCCATTAAGAGAGACGTTATGCAAGATAAAGCCGCATTTACGCCTCCCAACATGTGGCTGGCGGTGCTCGCACTATCGCTGGCAACGTTTATGCAAGTGCTGGACTCCACCATTGCAAACGTTGCGCTGCCGACCATTGCAGGGAACCTTGGTGTAAGTGCCGATCAGGGGACCTGGGTTATCACCTCGTTTGCGGTGTGTAACGCCATTGCTCTGCCCCTGACTGGCTGGTTCACCCGGCGTTTCGGGCAGTTAAAGCTATTTATCGGTTCAGTGGTGATGTTCACCCTCACCTCTTTTCTGTGCGGCTTTGCCCACAGCATGACTGAGTTGATCATCTTCCGCGCTCTGCAAGGTTTTTTCGCAGGCCCAATGTTCCCGATGTGTCAGACACTACTTTTGGTTATCTTCCCTTCGAGCAAACGCAGCATGGCGCTTGCTCTATTGTCGATGGTAACGGTGGTTGCGCCAATCGTCGGCCCGATTACCGGCGGCTGGATAACTGATAATTACTCGTGGCCGTGGATTTTCTACATCAATGTGCCAATCGGGATTTTTGCTTCCATTGTTGTCTGGACACAACTGCGAAGTCGTGAAGAAACCACGACCCATTCGCCTATCGACTATATCGGTATCGCTCTGCTCGTCCTCGGTGTTGGGCTATTGCAGGTCGTTCTGGATAAGGGAAACGATCTCGACTGGTTCGCCTCACCGCACATTATTATTATGTCAACGATCTCAGCTATCTCGTTGGTGTCGTTTGTTATTTGGGAATTGGGCGAGCGCCATCCTATTGTTAACCTGCGCTTGTTCAAGGATCGTAATTTTGCCATTGGCACGGTTTCGCTGACACTCGGTTATGCCGCATTCTTCGCCATCAACATCATTTTGCCCCAGTGGCTGCAAACGCAGATGGGTTATACGGCAATCTGGGCGGGTCTTGCTGCAGCGCCAATGGGAGTGTTACCGCTAATGATGACGCCGATTATTGGGCGCTACGCCAGTAAGTTTGATTTGCGTATCCTGGCCTCGCTGTCATTCCTGACCATGGGGGCTTCGTGCCTTATCCGTGCGCAATTCAATACCGATATAGATTTCCGTACCATCGCCGAAGTGCAGCTGTTTATGGGGATCGGTGTGGCATTCTTCTTTATGCCAATAACAACCATAGTGCTATCAAACCTTAACGGTGCAGAGGTGGCCGAAGGTTCCGGTCTGGCTACGTTCTTCCGTGTGCTGGGTGGTTCTTTTGCGTCATCACTCACTACGTGGATTTGGTCACGCCGTGAAGTGTTCCATCACGCAAATCTGACCGAGAGCGTGTCGATTTATAACCCTTCAGCGGTTGATTATCTGGATAAGATGGGGGGCGCAACGCAGCAGCATCTGGCGTTTGTAGATAAGACTATCGAGCAGCAGGCCTACATGATGTCGACCATCGACTACTTCTGGATTTTAGGTTGGGGTTTTATGGCACTGATTGTGGTTATTTGGTTTGCCCGTCCACCGTTTGTACGCTCGGACGCACCCGGTGCTCCATCAGCTGGGCATTAAATCAATCTGGCGGGAATACCCGCCAGATCTCTCTTTCTAGACCGATTCACCTGCCGCTTCTACCGGAATATCCTGTAACGTGCGCTCAAAGCTGCGCAGACGTTTATAGATAGACATCAGTTCAACAAGTGTGGTCCACGAGCTAATCAAATACTGGAATGACCCACGAACCTGACCAAACACGTTGGTGATTTGCGTCATCAGTCCAAGCGTAATAGTCCCAGCTACAATCGATGGGAACAGCAAGAACAGACCAAACACATTATCAACCTGCAAGTAGAGAATACGGGCAATGTTGAAGTACATGTAGTGGAAATAGAGGCGGAAATAGTTTCTACGTACGCCATCAAACAGCTCTTTTACTGTTGGTGGAGAAGCACGAGATGGATCGTCCTCGCCATAGACCAGCTCTTTACGATAAGCCGCTTCAACACGCTGATTTTTGAACTCAAGCCCTGGCAATTTAATACCGACCACAGCCAGCAACCCTGTTCCCAGAAGCGACCAGATAATGGCAGCAATGACCAGGCCGTAAGGAATATGCCCAACAATCGGTAAATCTGGAACGTGAGCTGAAAGAGTGACCAACACGGGCAAGAAGGCAATTAACGTCATAATTGCGTTAATAAAGCTGACGCCCATATCTTCGAGAGTGGAGGCAAAGCGCATGGTATCTTCCTGCACACGCTGTGCGGCACCTTCGATATGGCGCAGCATCTGCCAGTTATCCATGTAGTATTCATTCATCGCGGTACGCCAGCGGAAGACATAGTGGCTGACGAAAAAGTTATTCATCACGCCAACAATCACCGCAATCAGTGCAATACCGAGAAATACGCCAACCTCATGGTAGAACTGCTCAATGGTCACTTTATGGGGGGCACTAAGCGCAGTCTGGATTAAATCGTAGAATGGGGCATACCACGCATTCACCGCTACCCCCACTTCCACCAGGAACCAGGTAACGAAAATAATCAGCGAGGAGCCGAGAATAGACCAATACTGCCAACGGTGCGGGCTGTAGATAAACCAGAATAGTGCAAACATACCCACGCAAAGAGCGTAATAGGCGTAAAACACCAGATAGCCCATCGACCAGAAACGAGCCGCACTGATTGGCACTTCGCCACTTGCGCCGGTGATATGCTCAAGCCAGTTGCCTCCACCAGCCTGCCAGAAAACAACTGCGATCATTGCCCAGATAAAAGCCGACAGGAAAAAAGCTGTCGGGCGTGGGAAAAACGATTTAAACATTACAACACTCCTGAAAACACACTCTTATTGTTGTATACCCAAGCGACGTCAAAATGCAGCCAGGCAGCAATCGACTGAGTCCCGATGAGCTTACTCAAGTAAGTGATTATTCGGGGATCGAGAACAGCCAACAACCCTGCATATTGAAGGATGACAGGTATAACTTCCCCGGAAAAATAAGGCTCACTAAATGTTGTATCAAGAGATGTAAGGCTGAGTGCCGCTTTACCATTGCTCAAGGATTTCTGCGGTAGATTTTACCCGCAGGGTATTTCCAGGAATCGTAAAGTTACGCCAGACATCGTTGTAATGCTCGATCAACACTTCAGCAAGCGCCGCCGGACGATTTGCTGTGGTATGGGCATCAAGGGCAACAGTCATGGCATAGCCGCGACTGGCTCCATTTTTAATAGTAGCGTCCACGCAATAATCCGTGGCACAACCGCACACCACAAATTCGTTTATCTTGTGGCGTTGAAGCAGCTCATCAAGTTCCGTGCGATAAAAAGCGTCACAGGCTGTTTTGGTCACATACAGCGCATTAGTTGGCTGTATTAGCTCAGGTAACAAACCAAACGCCGCGCTCCCCTGTTCAAAACCAGGTTCTGTATGCTGGATGAAAATAACTATTTCTGCGGCATCGATCAGTTGGTTAATACGAGTCGCGCAAGTTTCACGGTTAAAACGTGGGGTTTCAAATACCCCATTTTGCATATCGATCACCATCAGCACACGTTGGGCAGGCATAATTAAGCTCTCAATGAACAAGGAAGTCATGAGCGTAGCATAAGCCTTGTTTTGCTTTAAACCGTGTAAAGTTTGGGCTCGCCGTCAGGCCGGGTTTTGAACCGGCGATGCAGCCACAGATACTGCTCCGGAGCACGCATAATTTCATGCTCAATCTTACGGTTCATATACGCCGCGGCTGCTTGTTCATCATCGAGCGGGTAATCAATCATTTCAGGCCCAATAACCAGTTGATAACCGGAGCCATCAGATTTGCGGTACAGAACAATCGTAAGAAGCACGGGTTTCGCCAGACGGGCAATAGTGTAAGTCCCGTTAGTCGTTGCGGCCTGCGGCACGGCAAAGAATGGCGCAAATGAACTGCCTTTAGGACCGTAATCCTGGTCAGGTGCAAACCACACGGCTTCACCGGCTTTAAGTGCTTTCACCATACCTTTTAAGTTGCGCCTATCGAGCATCGCTTTATTAGAACGGGAGCGACCACGGGTCTGTACATACTCCATCGCTTTATTATTATGTGGCCGATACATCGCCATCATTGGTCGGCAGAGCCCCATTACACGGCCACCTAATTCCAGCGACATGAAATGCACGCCAATGGCCAGAACGCCTTTTCCTTTTCCGCAAGCTGCGGTGATGTGCTCAAGGCCGCTGACATCAAACCATTTGCGAACCCGCTCATCAGACCAAAACCAGGCCATTCCCGTTTCAATCAACCCCATCCCCAACGAAGAGAAATTCTGCTTAACGAGTTCTTCGATTTGCACGTCGCTATAATGTGGGAAACAAAGTTTGAGATTCTGGCGAGCAATAGAAACCCGGCGTTTAAGAAAACGCATTGATGTCCGACCGATTAAGTCGCCCATTTTAAGCAGTACGGAATATGGCAATTGCACCCAAAGCCACAAAATAGCCAGACCAAACCAGGTCAGCCAATAGCGAGGGTGAAGGAGATCTTTTCGGAATGACGGTTTACTAGACATTTTCTGCTTCTTTATGCGTAATTGGTGTGTATCGCATAAGGAGTTAAATCATTAGCGGTACAGCGAGGTGCCATAACTAAGACGCCATCGGGCAGTAATAGTTGCAGCACAGTATTCAATGTTCCGCTGATGATACGCATTTTCTGATCAAGCTATGTATAGGAGTTGTCAGTTTTTTTGCGTATTTCCTACAATTACATCAGCATCAAGCGTTATACGCACTTTTCAGTTCAAAAAACAGTCAATAAAAGTCTGATTTCGTTTTTTTACTACCAGTAATCTCCCTATCACTTAGCCACTTCTGCTGAATAAATTTTCATCTTTTCACCTGTCATATAGTGACATTTGTACCAATACTTATTGGGATTTCCCTACATATCTCAGGAACCAAACCATATGAAAAAACTTACATTAAGCTTAATGTCCGGCATGTTTCTGTTCGTTAGCGCGGGGGCATTTGCCGAAAACCCAGCAACCAGTACCTCAGGTATGCAAGCTGAGAAAGAACAACTCAATAATCCTGGTCATATTATTGATGATTGCCGTGCGCCAGGTAATGTAGATAAAAAAGGCTGCGAACCCGAACATGAAATGCGCAAAGAACATAAAGGAAACGAGAAAATGCTGGAGAAAGGCGGTACAACCGACGATGTAATGCAAAAAGACGTGCAAAAAACTAACTAGAATCAGATGCGCCACAGCGACAAGCAGTGGTGCATTACTGAGCGGAAAACCCATTGAAATGATGCGTTACGCTTTTTCTTATCACATTCCTCATTTTCCACGTTTGCGCAGCGCCAGAGAGTAGTATAAATACGATCAATATCGCTTCTCTTCGTTTATGGGTTACCTGCGTTGAAAATTCGTCTCCCGCGCCTTGCCGCGCTTGTTATTGCTGCGCTGCCAATTTTAAGCTTTGCACAAACATCTCCCGATCCTGTTTTTGCTTCCGAAATTGCAGACCGTTACGCCAACCATATTTATTACGGTAGCGGCGCTACCGGTATGGCAATGGTAGTGATTGATGGTAATCAGCGCGTTTTCAGAAGCTTTGGTGAAACACGGCCCGGAAATAATGTCCGCCCACAGCTTGACTCTGTTATCCGCATAGCCTCGTTGACCAAGCTGATGACCAGTGAGATGTTGGTGAAAATGTTGGATCAGGGAAAAGTTCAGCTCAATGATCCGTTAAGTAAATATGCCCCGCCTGGAGCCAGGGTCCCGACCTACAACGGTAACCCTATCACTCTTGTGAATCTGGCTACGCATACCAGTGCTTTACCCCGTGAACAACCTGGTGGTGCAGCTCACCGAACGGTGTTTACCTGGCCTACACGCGATCAGCGCTGGAACTGGCTAGCCACCGCGAGTTTAAAGAGTTCGCCTGGCACTATCGCCGCTTATTCAAACCTTGCTTTTGACTTACTTGCTGATGCGCTTTCTCGTGCAGCAGGTAAACCTTACCCTTCCCTGTTCGAAGAACAAATCACGCGACCACTAGGGATGAAGGACACCACGTTCACTCCTTCACCTGACCAGTGCAAACGTCTGATGGTGGCTGAAAAAGGGGCCAGCCCGTGCGATAACACCCTCGCGGCAATTGGAAGTGGTGGTGTTTATTCCACACCTGATGACATGATGCGTTGGATGCAGCAATTCCTGAGCTCTGATTTCCATCGCCGTAATACCCAAGCCGACAGAATGCAGACGCTTATTTATCAACGTACTCAGCTCACTAAAGTGATAGGTATGGATGTTCCGGGGAAAGCAGATGCTTTAGGGCTTGGCTGGGTATATATGGCACCTAAAAATGGTAGGCCGGGTATTGTGCAGAAAACCGGTGGCGGCGGTGGCTTTATCACTTATATGGCAATGGTCCCAGAAAGTAATGTAGGCGTTTTTGTCGTTGTTACTCGCTCGCCATTAACTCGTTTCGTGAATATGAGTAACGGTGTGAATGATTTAGTTTCAGAATTAAGTGGGTTTACCCCACAGACCAGCCCTGCCTCTTAGATGGTGAAGCAGGTCGGTAAACCGACCTGCTTTTTTAATAGCTAGTCGGTAAGCGATTGACTGATTTAAGCTTTCCTTTGTCCATCTCAATATAGTTACCTTTGCGTAGAGCAGATAAAATTTCCGCAATAACTGAGCGTGATATTTTAGTTCTTTTTTGTACAAACGTTATGACACCGGTACGCTCACGTAATTCAGGACTCCATGAGTCCATAATGAGCAAGGTTGCTCGAATTTGAGAATACTTTGTTGCACCAATGAAACGAGCATCGCGGTTCTCAAGACTATGTAGAAGGAAGGCTGTCCAGTGACAAACCGGTTGCCAGAGTTTATTTTTTTCAATAATTTCAAGAGCAAGGTTTGTGGGAACATTAAATCCCTTACAATCAGTTTGAGTAGTTAATCGATACTTAATCTGAGATGATTGCAATATATTAGACAGACCAATACATGTTGGTACCGATATAACCTCCATCAAAAGGTCATCCACTTCACGGTGTAGTACAATCGTCCCCTCACTAAAGAACCAAATAAGTTGTTCATTATTTTCATTAAACATATTTAATTCACTGTCTGCTGGCAAATTGAATTTCTTGCCCGCGTCCACCAACCTGCTGCGAATAGCTTCGAGCTGGGTTAATGGTTTCATATACATAATCGATATTCCTTTATTTTAAGAGCCACAAGAAAATGCCTGTCTCTATTAGAGACAGGCATTTATTACTGTTGATTTATTCAGATTAGATATGGTTCATATTATCCCTTGAACCATATCGCTCATTATATTATTACCAGATGTACTTAACACCAACATTTGCTGACCAGTCCTGCTCAACATCACCACCACCGAGGTAGTTAGTATCTGCATAAGCTGCGAAGTTTTTGGTGAAGCTGAACTGAGTACCAAGTCCTACGCGTACCGCAGAACCTTCCACTCCATTGTCAATATCATCACCATTCACATCAGCACTATTGCCGTTAGAATCATCATAGACATAAGCCAGTTTGAAGTAAGGCGTAAGAGCTTGATCACCGTAGTCGAAGGTGTATCCCGCATCCATACCCAACTCATAACGCATGCTGTCATATGACTGGCTACCCACTTTCATATTATTACTAAGTTGATAGTTGTCGCCATCCTGGAACAGACCAGAAATAGAAGCATAAGGAGTCAGATAGCCTTGCTGATTAATCTGCCAGTCATAGCCGAGTTTCATACCAAAGCCCCAGGCATCAGAAGAAATATCGCCATCAACCGCAGATCCGTTACTCATGCGAGCAGTCAGATCATTGCTGTAATGGCTATAACTCAACGTTGAATCCAGGAAAATATTGTTCTGGAAACGAGCTGAAGAGTAGATGCGAGCAGATTGGCTGTCTTGATCAACATTACCGCTGTTGTCGCTAATGCTACCTTTTGCAAAACCTGCTGCTGCACCGACGGTCCACTTAGCAGAGTTGCCGTCGATCTGCTTATCCAGACCAACCATGATGCCATTTACGTCTTGATCATAGTTCAGGGTACCGTTATCGCCAGAGAAGCCACCGCCGATGTAAGTGACCCATGCACCACCAGTATCACCTTCTGTATGGCGTCCATTTGCCAGGCGAGTTGCCAGAGCGTCTTGTTCCAAATTCCAGATATTGGTGTTAGCAGAAGGGATGCTTAGCGCCATATTGGCGTAATCAGTCAAGCGATCCTGCTTCAGAACGACACTGTCACCTTGCTGTTGCGCTTCGTAGGTATAGGCACCCAAGTCAGCACTGTTTGCAGCAGTAAATCGTGCATTGGTATTTGCATTGTTATCATAAACACGAATGACTTCGTTGTTTTTATAATCTTTAACGGAGCCTTTACCCGTTGCATTATCGATACGAACTTTATAGTTACCCGCTACATCACCGTTAACAGCCAGATGACCATCTGAGTGCAATGCAACGACACCGTAGTCATAATTTGCATGGTTAGCATCGTTAGTAATATAACGAGCATTGTTGAGGTCAGAATTCAGTACATAATTACGGCTGGCAACATTCAGAACACCACCATCTGTCGCTACCATATTATCCGTGTCAACCTGCCCTATACCCAGAGCCAATTCTGCATGGTTATCAATGGTAATTTTGTTAGCGTACAAATTAGCTAACTCTTCAGTTAAAGCTACTTTACTGTAGCTATCAATGTACAGGCTATCTGTCGCAACATTGCCACCATCACCAATGTTCATTGAAGAGCGATTAGTCAGAGTTATGCTATCAGCCAGTAATTTCGAGTCTTCAATATGGACCTGAGATTGATTGTTGACTGTCAACGCATCAATATTGGAGGATTTACGGGTATCCCATTCGGAACCATTATTTAGCGCGACATTGAAAATACCACTTTGATAAACAGCGTTGCCTACAACATGGCCACTTTCGTTATAAGCGCTATCAGCATTTTCAATGCCGTATGTTGAAGCAGGCCAGATACTATTTGCGGTGATATCGTACAATTCGGAAGTCGCTTGTACATTAGAAACCGCTGCGCCAACCCATTTGCTGCCATTAGTCAGGGTCAAATCCAGACGGTCGGTATTATCCCAACCGTTAGAATCAAATGTGCCGTCACCATTTATGTCATAAGCATTAACGTGGGTGATTGTGCCGTTAGCGTTCGTGTTGCTATAGCCACCAAAATTTTCATCGAATGTGCTGTTGAATTTTACGTCGCCAGTGATCGTTGAATGGTCAAAAGTGGCTACCGTTTGCATAGAATTATCAGCCGAGGAACTCGCGGTAACTAGCAATGCTACATCATTTATAGTGGCTGAATTGTCATAATCACTTGCCTTACCCGTGCGACCATAAAAGCCAGTGGTTCCTTGATCGTTCCATGAACCTGAAGTAAGAACTGAGTCTGTCACAGTAATGTTATTATTGAATACTTCAGCACTATTTGAGCCATCAGTATAAGTCACATCAAGATGATCTTCCCACTCATGCCCTTGGATCAGGGTAATACCGGCGACATGAGAGTTATTTTTGATAGCAATATCAGCTTCTTGATTCAAAGTAATTGCTGTTCCCAAGTCAAATGTATTCACACTTGCGGTACTAATCGTGCCATCAGCATTTTGTGTGTAATAGCTGAAATGTTCGAAATTATCATCAATCGTTGAGTTATCAACAGTCAGAGCAAGTCGATCATAAATGTAACCATCAGTAGCGCGGTTGCAATCCTTAGAAAGACATTCTGATGTAACCATGCCATGGATGTTACTATTTTTGATAGTCAGGGAATTCGGATTAGTATTTGTTGTATCGCCGTTATCAAGGTAGTACGTCGAAATAATGCCATTAACTTTGGCATTGTTGATAACAGGATAAACATTGCCGTTGTAGAGGCTATCTGTTCCATAGTTATTCCATCCGGCATATCCCTGATACATCACACCATCATTAGCAGTGTAATAAAAAGTATCGAACTGAGTATTAGAGATATCGGTTGCTAATGCTTGTGTAGCGATAGCCATGGAGCAGGCTAATGCCAGTTGAGAAATTATGAGTTTGTTTTTCGAAGAATGCATTTGCCATCCCTCCTAAGGGATTTAAATTTTCGTTGGTCCATCAATAGTCAATGCAATAAGCGGTAATCACTAAAAGATGTAATGATGTTAGCGGAACGATTATTATGCCCCTGCTGTTAATGGTTCAATTAATTTATTAATTAAGTATGAAAAAGGACAAATATGATAAAAAACGGCGAGCACTTATGATCAATAACTGGTTACATATTAATGACATGCAAAAATAAAAAACAAACCCATATAAAAAATGAATAATTCATGTTTATTAATGCATTATTTAAATGGAGAGGGTTAACATTAGGCTAGCATGATACATAATATAGATAACATGCAAATAGCTGATAGTTAGAATATCCAGAAGTACAGGAGCGAATAGTAGGGATATTGATTAACTTAAGAAAATGATGGGTAACACATATAATCTTATAATTTCCAGATTTATATGCATTACCTTTATATCAATTATTCGCGGATAGTATCGTCGCCGAATCCGATCCATTTATAAGTCGTAAGTGCTTCAAGCCCCATTGGACCACGGGCATGAAGTTTCTGCGTACTTACAGCCACTTCAGCACCTAAGCCAAACTGAGCGCCGTCGGTGAAACGCGTTGAAGCATTCACGTAAACCGCTGAAGAATCGACTTCATTCACAAAGCGATTCGCGTGGCTTAAAGTACGCGTCAGAATTGCATCTGAGTGTTGTGTGCCATGCTGTCGAATGTGATCGATAGCGTCATCGATATCAGCAACAACTTTCACATTCAGATGCAGTGACAACCATTCATCGTCGTAATCTTCAGCTTTCACTGGCAGCACTTCAGCCGGGCCTTTTTGCAAAAGCAGCAACGATTTTTCATCCGCATGTAACGTAACGCCAGATACTGCCATTTGCTTACTTAAAGCCACCAGGAAAGTTTCGGCAATTTCCTGATGCACCAGCAAAGTTTCCACTGTGTTACAGGTGCTTGGGCGTTGTGTTTTCGCATTTACGATAATGTTCAGCGCAGGAGTATATTCAGCACTTGCATCAACAAAAATATGGCAAACACCGATACCACCCGTTATCACCGGAATAGTGGATTGCTCGCGGCAAAGTTTGTGCAGGCCAGCACCACCGCGTGGAATTAACATGTCTACATAGCGATCCATACGCAGCAACTCGTTCACCAATTCACGATCCGGGCTTTCAATCGCCTGAACCGCCGCTGCAGGTAAACCGCACTCCATCAGAGCTTGCTGAATAACCTTTACAGTTGCGGCATTGGTACGCCAGGTTTCTTTACCACCGCGTAGAATCGCTGCATTACCTGTTTTTAGGCACAGTGAGGCTACATCAACCGTTACGTTAGGGCGGGCCTCATAAATGACCCCGACTACGCCTAATGGAACGCGGCGACGTTCGAGACGCAGGCCGCTATCGAGTAAGCCTCCATCAATCACCTGTCCAACAGGATCGGCCAGATTACAAACCTGGCGAACATCATCGGCGATGCTTTTCAGGCGCGATGGTGTAAGTTGTAAACGATCGAGCATCGCTTCACTCAAACCATTGGTTTTTGCTTCAGCTAAGTCCTGCTCATTGGCCATTAAAATAGCTTCGGCCTGTGCTTCCAGATAATCTGCAATTCGTTCCAGCGCCCGATTTTTTTCGCGACTGGAGAGGAGAGCCATCTGATAAGAAGCCGCTTTCGCAGCTTTGCCCATTTGTTCCAGCATTGCCAGCTCCTTAATTAACAATCATATCGTCACGATGAACCGCCACTGGGCCATATTCATAGCCGAGGATTTCATCGATCTGTTGAGAGTGATGGCCCGCAATGCGGCGTAATGCATCGCTGTTATAACGGCAAACCCCATGAGCAATGTCACGACCCTCGAGGCTACGAATACGAATAACTTCTCCACGGGAGAAGTTGCCTGCCACATTTTTGATACCCTTCGGCAGTAAAGAGCTACCACGCTCAAGAATCGCGGCCAGTGCCCCATCATCAACCGTGATTTCACCGGCAGGTGGCGCGCCAAAGATCCAACGCTTACGATTTTCTAATGGTGATTGCTGAGCATGGAAACGCGTGCCAACAGGTGTTCCCGCCATTACATCACCAATAACGCCAGGTTTGCTCCCTGCAGCAATAACAACATCAATACCGGCACGGCAGGCAACATCAGCTGCTTGTAATTTCGTGCCCATACCTCCGGTCCCAAGCCCGGAAACACTATCACCGGCGATGGCGCGCAGCGCATCATCAATACCATGGACCTCTTTAATTAATTCGGCGGCTGGATTATTACGTGGATCAGCAGTAAATAACCCTTGTTGATCGGTCAGCAGGAGCAACTTATCGGCACCCGCAAGAATAGCGGCCAGCGCAGAAAGGTTATCGTTATCGCCAACTTTAATTTCTGCCGTCGCAACAGCATCATTTTCATTGATTATAGGTACGATATTGTTGTCCAGCAGTGCTCGCAGGGTATCGCGCGCATTCAGGAAACGTTCGCGATCTTCCATATCGGCCCGCGTAAGCAGCATCTGCCCAACATGAATGCCATAAATAGAAAATAGCTGTTCCCAGAGTTGGATCAGCCTGCTTTGCCCTACGGCGGCAAGTAACTGTTTCGACGCAATAGTTGCGGGAAGTTCGGGGTAGCCTAAATGCTCACGTCCTGCGGCAATCGCCCCAGACGTCACAATAACGATACGATGCCCGGAGGCATGAAGTTGTGCGCATTGACGCACTAGCTCAACAATATGAGCCCGATTCAGGCGGCGTGAGCCACCGGTTAATACGCTCGTGCCTAGTTTTACCACCAGCGTCTGGCTGTCACTCATGATTCTCTGCCGTGTTAGCGAAATTGGAAATTTAAAATGCCAAATGACGTTGTAACAGGAGTCGCGATGAATGCCAACTGCCCCGGCACGGAAAACAGCTAACTTCGCGTAAACGATCGATAACCGTAACGGCAAATTTTGACAATTTTGTGACAAATATAAATTATTACGTTTATTTAAACTTTCTCTCACTATGTCATAAAACTTTCATCTCAAGGCGATAAAACTCTCTGCGTTTTTTAACGGGATATTTTCCGATTAAATTTTAGCGCGTATACATCATTGGGATGAGAAAATGAAGAAAAGCACACTAGCATTAATGGTATTGGGTTTTCTGGCGTCATCAACTTCTTCGCAAGCAGCAGAAATTTATAATAAAGATGGCAATAAACTCGACCTTTACGGAAAAGTAAAAGCAGAACACTATTTAAGTGATAATAACTCTGTAGATGGTGACCAGTCTTATGTCCGTCTGGGGTTTAAAGGCCAGACACAAATTAACGACCAACTGACCGGTTTCGGGCAGTGGGAATATCAAGTTGCCGCTAACAAAGCTGAAGGTGATGTTAATACCACCAAAACTCGTCTGGCATTTGCTGGGTTAAAAGCAGGTGATATTGGTTCATTCGACTATGGTCGTAACTACGGTGTGTTGTATAACATCGCTTCCTACACCGATATGATGCCAGAGTTTGGTGATGATTCTTACACCAAAACCGATAACTTTATGACTGGCCGTGCTAACGGTGTTGCCACCTACCGTAACAATACCTTCTTTGGCTTGGTTGATGGTCTGAAGCTTTCCCTGCAATATCAAGGGAAAAATGAGAATGATGGCCGTGCAACCAGCAAACAAAACGGTGACGGTTTTGGTACTTCACTGTCTTATGACATCGGCGATACTGGCCTGACAGTTGGTGCCGGTTACGCCAACTCCAATCGAACTTTGGCGCAGAAAAATCAGGCTTACGGCAAGGGTGACAATGCCGAAGCCTGGACTACCGGCGTGAAATATGATGCGAATAATGTGTATCTGGCTGCAATGTATGCCGAAACACGTAATATGACGCCAATTTCTGGCACTGCATCAATTAATGGTATAAATAATAGCGTCAGCGGTTTTGCAAATAAAAACCAGGCATTCGAAGTTATTGCACAGTATCAATTTGACTTTGGTCTGCGACCATCTCTGGGTTATGTCCAGTCAAAAGCCAAGGATATTGAAGGGGTCGGCGATGCAGACCTGGTAAAATATATCGATGTTGCGGCCACTTATTACTTTAACAAAAACATGTCTACTTATGTTGATTACAAAATTAACCAACTCAGTGACGACAATACATTAAAACTGAATAGTGATGATGTCGTTGCCATCGGTATTGTTTATCAATTCTAATTAGCAAAAGAAAACCCCCATCCTTCAAGGATGGGGGTTTTTATTTCAGGCCGAAAGCTTAACGGGTTTTTCCGCAAAGTTTTCTGCGGGTACCAAATCCAGGCTCAGAGAGCTTAATAACTCGCGCAGGCGCTCATGGAAACCACGTAGTGTTTGCTCAAGTCTTTCATCTACTTCTTTGTCTTTTGCCGCTGTTGCAGTCCACTTACCATCTTTGTCGAACAGACCAAAATGATATGTATAGGTAAATTGCTTTTCCTGCGCTTCCAGCTCCATCCACCAGCCCCAGAATTCACGTTTTTCTGGTGCCGGCTTCACATTAACGCACACAGCCAGGCAATCGAAGAAGAAACGGTTATCTTCACACTGCTCTTCCCGGATATATGGGCCAAGCGAGGCGAATTTTTTAATCAATCTACTTTTCGGGTGTCCACTCGGTAACGTCATTGCGATCTCCTGTTGTGAAGCAACTGTTTTACCAAACCGATGAAATTTAGCAAATCTTTAACGCAATCTCTGCTTGATCCATCCAGTAATTTCTTTCAGCGCTTTGTCAAAGTTGCGATACACCGGGTTAAACGGGATCGCCAGCAACTTACCATCCGCAGATGACGAAGTGATTAAACGGGAGTCTTCTTCCGGGCTGAATGGATCGTTTGCCCAATAACCAGATAGCATTGGCGTTGGGCAGTGACGCCCCAACAGTCCCTGGGTTTTTAATGAATAGCGATTCAACTCCACACGCAAGGCGCTATCTGATGCATCATTCATCCCAAGACGACTTGCCAGTACATCAATATACATCTCGGGCACCTGTGCCTGCCGTGATGCGTCGCTCAATAAGCTATGAACAACGGGTCCAAGGCATGCCACCGCTTTCAAACGGGGTGCTTCGATATACCCCAACCGTACTGCTACGTTAGCACCAAACCGGAAACCAAACGCTGCTACACGAGTGTGATCGACCCACGGAATATTCGGTAACGCCTTCAGAACATGCTGGTGTAAAAGACTGGAATCCTGAGTCAGTTTCCATTTTGAAGAGAAGCCAACCGATGGCATATCGATGGTCAACATCGCCATACCTTCAGGTGCAAAATACTTATCAAACAAGTTGTAATAATCGCTCTGCAAGGCGTCAAGGCCACCGCAAATCAACACCGTCGGGAATGGCCCCTGCCCTTCTTTTGGAAGGTGTAAGAATCCGGTTATTGTTCCGCCACCAGGGATTGGGAATTCAAGTTCACGCAAGCCGCCGGAAAGACGGGGAGCCGCTTCTTCATACGCGCGATTTGCCAGTACTTGTGCCTGTTCTGCAAGTTGATCACCTTTCAGATGTGGGTAGGCGGCAATGCTATAAAGATTAGCAGCCTGTAACCAATACTTGCCGCTAAGTACCTTGTCTGTTTCCTGGTTAGCTCGCTGTTGCCATTGCATCGCTTGCTTTGACCATTCATAAATCCAGTTCCCACCACGATAGCCAATGACCGTATCAAATAACTCATCATTGGTGCGTTCGGCCTGGCTCATGGTAATTCGCGACTGTACTTCGAGGATTTCGAGCGGATCGACACCACGCCAAACCCAAAGCAGGCGGTTGATCATGCGATACCACTGAGGAGCTGTTGCACCGTCCAGAGCTGACTGGATAACAGGGGCGGCTTGATGCTTAGCACGCCGAACCAGGGTCGAAGTTTCGGGGTGCTTAAATCGTGGTTTAAACAGGGTTTCGCTAAGATTGGCCTGCGACATCGTTTCTGCCTCCATACAAACGTCAGGAATGGGGCTATTGTACTCTGTCAGCATCCAAATAACACAAACGCCCGGCTATGCCGGGCGTAAATCAATGCAAATCTGTAATGGTATTTTCCGAAGAGGGAAAATTAACGACCAGCTAATGGTGGAACGAAAACAACGCCCATATCCCACGGCTGTTCAATCCAGGTATCTTGCGGGATATCGATAACATAATCGTCAACTAAAGGCTGACCAGCAGGCTTAGCGAAGATAGTGACGAAATGCGCTTTTGGATACATTTCACGGATAGCAACAGCGGTACCGCCAGTGTCTACCAGGTCATCGATAACGATGAAGCCTTCACCATCACCTTCAGCACGTTTTAGCACAGTCAGCTCACGCTGATTGTCGTGGTCATAGCTGGAGATGCATACGGTATCAACATGACGAATCCCCAGTTCACGCGCCAACAGTGCGCCAGGAACCAGGCCGCCACGGCTAACAGCAATAATGCCTTTCCACTGTTCAGCAGGAAGCAGACGGCTTGCCAACTTACGCGCGTGAATCTGCAACATGTCCCAGGTGACGATGTATTTTTCGCTCATGTGAAATTATCCCAGCCAGTTATTAACGGCTTAAAAATGTTCAAAGGGGTTTTGGTTGCGCGAGATTATAGAGATCTGACGCACTAAAAACCAGTACTGTAGGCCTGTCCCGCTCGTTTTTACGTGCTTTAGTTCGTCACAGCCTTAGTTATAGTGGTATTCTCAGGCCAGCGCACAATGCTTACTTGTGTTGTATTTCATTAAGATCAATCCTGCGCTCTGCGAACCAAAATTGTCAGCAGAGTCGATGTCAAGGAGACTTATCGTGTCTGAATTGTCTCAATTATCTCCACAGCCGCTGTGGGATATTTTTGCCAAAATCTGTTCTATTCCGCACCCTTCTTATCATGAAGAACAACTCGCGGAACATATTCTGTCCTGGGCAAAAGAAAAAGGCCTGCATGTTGAGCGCGACCAGGTTGGTAATATCCTGATCCGCAAACCTGCAACAGTTGGTATGGAAAACCGTAAAACGGTTGTCCTGCAAGCTCACCTTGATATGGTGCCGCAGAAAAATAACGACACTGTCCATGATTTCACTAAAGACCCGATTCAGCCATATATCGACGGCGAGTGGGTTAAAGCGCGCGGCACTACGCTGGGTGCAGATAACGGTATCGGTATGGCATCTGCATTGGCAGTGTTGGCTGATGATTCCGTGTCTCATGGCCCGTTAGAAGTCCTGCTGACCATGACCGAAGAAGCGGGTATGGACGGTGCTTTTGGCCTGCAAGCGGGCTGGTTGCAAGCTGATATCCTGATCAACACCGACTCAGAAGAAGAAGGTGAGATTTATATGGGTTGTGCTGGCGGGATTGATTTTATCTCCACGCTGCCACTGCAACGTGAAGCGATTCCAGCAGGTTACGAAACCTTCAAACTGACCATCAAAGGTCTGAAAGGTGGTCACTCTGGTGCTGAGATCCATTTGGGTCTGGGCAATGCAAATAAATTGCTGGCGCGTTTCCTGTTCGCTCACGCAGCAGAACTGGATGCTCGTCTGATTGATCTGAACGGTGGTACGCTGCGCAACGCAATCCCTCGTGAAGGTTCAGCTATCCTTGCTGTACCTGCCGATAAAGCAGCACAACTCAAGCAACTGGCAGCGCAGTTCCTGTCAATTCTTCAAAATGAGCTTGGTGCCGTTGAGAAAAACACAGCCGTTCTGGTTGAAGCGACCAGCACAGACAAATTCGCGCTGACAGTAAAAAGCCGCGAAGCTTTCATTAACTTGCTCAACGCAATGCCAAACGGCGTTATCCGCAATTCCGATGCTGTAAAAGGTGTAGTGGAAACCTCACTGAACGTGGGTGTGGTCACAATGAAAGATGAGAGCGCAGAAATCATCTGCCTGATTCGTTCATTGATTGATAGCGGCAAAGATTATGTGGTTGGCATGCTTCACGCACTGGGTCAGCTTGCTGGCGCAGAAAGCGTTGCGAAAGGCAGCTACCCAGGCTGGCAGCCAGATGCAAAATCCCCGGTAATGGCTCTGGTTCGTGAAACTTACCAAAAGCTGTTCAACAAGACACCAAACATCATGGTTATCCATGCCGGTCTGGAATGTGGTCTGTTCAAGAAGCCTTACCCTGAGATGGATATGGTGTCTATTGGGCCGACCATTACAGGTCCACACTCGCCTGATGAACAAGTTCATATTGCAAGCGTTGGCCAATACTGGATCCTGCTGACTGAGTTGCTAAAGGCAATTCCAGCTAAGTAAGCCAAATACGCGCAGATAAAAACCCTTTCGTTGAGAGGGTTTTTTATAATCCCAGAACCAATTGGCGCTCCAACTGCGGGTCCAGTAACGTGACATGTAGTCCCACCAGCCTTACGCCTCGCCCTCCCCTGCGCTCTTCCCATGTTTTCTTCGCCGTTGCGATTAAATCGGCTTTATTGAGCTGCGGCCACACATGTTCCTGAGTGGTTTGCTGGAAATCATTAAACTTGAGTTTGACTCCCTGACGAGCAATCAATAAATCTGGTTTCACCTTTATCAAACGTCGCTCAAGTTCAGCATAAAGCTGCTCAATGATGGCTTCACACTCCTGCCAATCATGAATGTCTTCAGCCAATGTTTTCTCTACGCCAACAGATTTGCGCTGCCGTTCATTGTTTATCTCCCGCTCGTCAATGCCCTGGCTTCGCTCCCACAGAACGCGCCCAAATTTTCCAAAACGTTTGAGCAACGAAGCTAGATCAGTATTCTGCACATCAGCACAGGTACGTAGCCCCAGACTTTCTAGCTTTCCCGCAGTGACTTTGCCAACGCCTGGAATTTTACCGAGCGGCAAGGTTTGCAAAAATGCAGGAATCTGCTCAGGGGTAATCACATATTGCCCGTTCGGTTTGTTCAGGTCTGAGGCGATTTTGGCAAGGAATTTTATCGGGGCTATCCCCGCGGAAGCCGTAAGATTAAGCTCATCAGAAATCGACTGGCGAATTTCCTGCGCCATGAGCGTTGCAGAACCGTGGCAGTTCAGGCTATCGGTAACATCCAGATAAGCCTCATCAAGCGAAAGCGGTTCAATAAGATTGGTGTAGCGGCTAAATATCTCACGAATATGATTTGATGCATCTTTATATGCGTCAAAACGCCCCGGCAAAAGTGTCAGGTGAGGACATAATTTGAGTGCCATCGCAGTTGACATTGCGCTGTGCACACCAAATTTTCGTGCAGGGTAATTTGCGGTACTGATAACACCACGGCGTTGTGCGCTGCCGCCAATAGCCAGTGGGACATCCCGCAAAGCGGGGTTATCACGCATCTCCACGGCTGCAAAAAAGCAGTCCATATCAACATGAATGATTTTACGCATACTTTTCACATCCATTATTTTACTGGATAAGTATACAGTTAAAATATTGAGTGAGGAAAGTCCGTATCTAAGAAAACCTCCCGACAAATGAACTGCACCCAAAAAGTTGGACACCCAACCGAGTAAGGTGCAGTTTTTTATGAGCAAATATTCTCTTAGCTTCAAACTTCAGGTTGTGAAGCACTATCTTTCCGGTCTGGAAGGGTACAAAGCGACAGCAAAGCGTTTTGGTATCGATCACAGTGCCGTTCGTAAGTGGTCTGCCGTCTGGAAGCTTCATGGCGAAGCCGGGCTAACCACACGACGCTTCACCTACTCTCCTGTCTTTAAAGAGTCCGTCATCCTGTATATGCGTGAGCATCGACTGTCTGTTCGCGAAGTTTGTGCAACATTCTCTATTCCTGCCTTTTCCACGGTTTGTGAGTGGGAACGACTGTATGATGAAGGCGGTCTGCAAGCCCTGACAGATAACCGCCGCAGGAAAAAAACGATGCCGGATACCCCTGGAAATAAATCAGTCAACACGCCTCAAACGCCCCTTAACCCGGACGAACGTGAGGAGCTCGAGCAGCTACGCGTCGAAGTRGCTTATCTAAAAAAGCTTCAGGCCTTACTCAGGGAAAAAAACACGCCAGAACGCGGCAGAAAACACAGGTCGTGAATGAGTTAAGGCCGCAGCATCCCCTGGCTCGTCTGTTAAAAGCGGCRGAGCTGGCCAGAAGTACGTTTTACTGGCAGCTGGCTTGCGCGAAAAAACCGGACAAATATGCTGATGATAAGCATCAGATTTTAGCGCTGTTCCATAAGCATAAAGGGCGATATGGATACCGGCGTATCACGCTGGCCGGTCGTCGGCAAGGGAGTTCACTGAATCATAAAACGGTTCAGAGACTGATGCAGCAGTTAGAYTTAACCGCCTGTATCAGAAGGAAGAAATACAACTCTTACAAAGGGCGATATGGCAAAGCTGCGGGTAATGTGCTGAACCGCCAGTTCAGTGCAGACAAACCCAACCAGAAGTGGGTAACAGACGTGACAGAATTTAAAATTGCCGGGGAAAAGCTGTATTTATCCCCGGTCCTTGACCTGTATAACGGTGAAATCGTGGCGTATCAGATGGAGCATCGACCCGTTCTGTCGATGGTGGACGATATGCTGAGTAAGGCGCTGTCGGTTCTGAGTGAAGGTGAATATCCGCTGGTACATTCAGACCAGGGTTGGCAGTATCAGATGGCGCACTATCAGAAGCGACTCAGGGAAGCAGGGCTGAAACAGAGTATGTCACGCAAGGGAAACTGCTATGACAATGCGGTGATAGAAAGCTTCTTCGGCACGCTGAAAACGGAATGCCTGTATCTGGAGGAGTATAAAAGCATCAGGGAGTTACGGGATGCTATTGACGAATATATCTACTATTACAACCATGAAAGAATAAAACAGAAACTAAAAGGCCTGAGTCCGGTAGAGTACCGAACCCAGGCCCAGATAGCCGCCTGATATAAACCGTCCAACTTTATGGGGTCAGTTCATTCAATTGAGAGGCTTTTTTTTAGAAGTCTGCCGGAGCGCGGAACGTCATGGGTGTTCCATACTCGGGGTGGGTAATGGTCAGCATTTCAGCATGAAGCTGTAAACGCGGAGCCATCGCCAGCGCTTCTGGTGTAGCGTAAAAGCGGTCGCCAAGAATGGGGTGGCCCATCGCAAGCATATGAACGCGTAACTGATGTGAGCGTCCAGTAATTGGTTTTAACAGCACACGAGCCGAGTTATCCGCTGCATACTCAAGAACCTGATATTCCGTCTGTGCCGCTTTGCCGGTTTCATAACACACTTTCTGTTTTGGCCGGTTCGGCCAGTCACAAATCAGCGGTAAATCCACCAGACCTTCTTCTGGCTGAGGGTGCCCCCAAACCCGCGCCACATACTGCTTTTTCGGCTCACGCTCACGAAACTGACGCTTCAGCTCGCGCTCTGCCGCTTTTGTCAGTGCCACGGCAATTACGCCGCTGGTGGCCATGTCCAGGCGATGAACTGATTCTGCCAACGGGAAGTCGCGCTGAATGCGCGTCATCACACTGTCTTTGTGCTCATCAAGACGCCCGGGTACAGACAACAAGCCCGAAGGCTTATTGACGACCATGATGTGCTCGTCCTGGTACAAAATAACTAACCAGGGTTCGGTAGGCGGGTTATAGGGTTCCATCAACATTTACTCTACATCCTTAAAGCTGCAGCGGCGTTGGCTGCTTTCGCCCACCCCAGTTACTTACTGTTGTAAGCTCCTGGGGATGTTCTCTCTTGCCGCCTTGCTGCAACTCGAATGATTTGAGTAAAGCGGTGTGCAAACTATTGGTGTGTCACTACAATCAGGCGCAACGCATCGAGACGCCAGTTGGCTTGTGCGAGGCTTTCCAACACTTGCTGACGGTTGTTCTCGATAGCTTCGAGTTCATCATCACGAATGTTTGGATTCACCGCTTTTAGCGCTTCCAGACGGGAAAGTTCAGAGCTCAGCTTATCATCAGCTTCTTCACGAGCAGCTTTGATCAACACTTGCGCTGCAGCTTCCACTTTCTCTTCTGCCAATTGCAAAATCGCGTGAACATCTTGCTGAACTGCGTTCACCAATTTGCTGCCAGTATGGCGATTCACGGTGCTGAGCTGGCGGTTAAAGCTTTCAAACTCGACCTGAGCAGCAAGGTTGGTGCCATTTTTGTCCACCAACATACGCACTGGCGTTGGCGGCAGGAAGCGGTTGAGCTGCAATTGCTTCGGCGCTTTTGCCTCAACAACATAAATCAGCTCCAGCAATAATGTCCCAACAGGCAGTGCTTTGTTTTTCAACAAAGAGAGTGCACAGCTACCAGTATCGCCTGAGAGAATCAGATCCAGGCCATTACGAATGATTGGGTGTTCCCAGGTCACAAACTGTGCATCTTCACGCGACAGGGCCACTTCACGCTCAAAGGTAATCGTACAACCGTCTTCTGGAAGCCCTGGGAAATCAGGCACCAGCATGTGATCGCCAGGAGTCAGTACCACCATGTTGTCGCCACGGTCGTCCTGATTAATGCCGACGATGTCGAACAAGTTGAGAGCGAAACTTACCAGATTGGTATCGTTATCCTGTTCGGAAATGGACTCAGCTAACGCCTGTGATTTCTCACCGCCGTTAGAGTGAATTTCCAGCAAACGGTCACGGCCCTGCTCAAGTTGAATCTTCAATGCATCATGCTGCTCACGGCATTGCTTAATCAGCGCATCGAAACCGTCGGTATTTTCAGGTGCTGCTAAATACTCAATCAGTTGCGGATAAACGCTGTCGTAAATTGTGCGGCCGGTTGGGCAAGTGTGCTCGAACGCATCCAGACCTTCATGGAACCACTTCACCAGCACCGATTGCGCCGTTTTCTCAAGGTAAGGAACGTGAACCTGGATATCGTGCGCCTGGCCGATACGGTCAAGACGGCCAATACGCTGCTCCAGCAAGTCCGGGTTAAATGGTAGATCGAACATCACCAGTTGGCTTGCGAACTGGAAGTTACGGCCTTCGGAACCAATTTCGGAGCACAGCAGTACCTGGGCACCAGTGTCTTCTTCGGCAAACCATGCGGCTGCACGGTCACGCTCAATGATGGACATACCTTCGTGGAACACGGCGGCACGAATGCCTTCGCGCTCACGCAGAACTTGCTCGAGTTGTAATGCTGTCGCGGCTTTGGCACAAATAACCAGAACCTTCTGAGAGCGGTGGCTGGTCAGGTAACCCATCAGCCATTCAACACGCGGGTCGAAGTTCCACCAAGTGCCACTATCGCCTTCAAATTCCTGATAAATCTGCTCTGGGTAGAGCATGTCGCGTGCGCGTTCTTCCACGGATTTACGTGCGGCCATAATGCCGGACACTTTAATCGCAGTTTGATACTGCATTGGTAGTGGCAAACGAATGGTGTGCAGTTCGCGTTTCGGGAAGCCTTTGACGCCATTACGGGTGTTACGGAACAGCACGCGGCTGGTGCCGTGGCGGTCCATCAGCATGGAAACCAGTTCCTGACGTGCCGCATCGCTACCTTCACGGTCGCTGTTTGCAGTTTGCAACAGAGGTTCAATATCCTGCTCGCCAATCAATTCACTCAGCATATTGAGCTGATCGTTGGTCAGATGATTGCCAGCCAGCAGCAATGCCACGGCGTCGGCCACCGGGCGGTAGTGCTGTTGTTCTTCAACAAACTGCTCGAAATCGTGGAAGCGGCTTGGGTCAAGCAAACGCAGACGCGCGAAGTGGCTTTCCATACCCAATTGCTCAGGCGTTGCGGTTAACAGCAGGATACCTGGAATGTGTTCTGCGAGCTGTTCAATCGCCTGGTATTCACGGCTTGGGGCATTTTCGCTCCACACCAAATGGTGGGCTTCATCGACCACCATTAAATCCCACTCTGCATCGCACAGATGCTCAAGGCGTTGCTTACTGCGGCGCACGAAATCAAGCGAGCAGATAACCAGTTGTTCTGTTTCGAATGGGTTATCGCTGTCGTGCTGGGCTTCGGCATAACGCTCGTCATCAAAGAGAGCAAAACGCAGGTTAAAGCGGCGGAGCATTTCAACCAGCCACTGGTGTTGCAGGGTTTCTGGCACCACGATCAATACGCGTTCAGCGCTGCCTGCCAGCAGTTGCTGATGTAAAATCATCCCGGCTTCAATCGTTTTACCTAAACCGACTTCGTCAGCGAGCAATACGCGTGGCGCGTGACGACGACCCACATCGTGGGCAATGTTCAGCTGGTGTGGAATCAGGCTGGTGCGCATGCCGCGCAGGCCGCTCCAGGGCTGGCGATACTGCTCGCTTTGGTAAACGCGGGAACGGTAACGCAGGGCGAAGCGGTCCATCCTGTCAATTTGCCCGGCAAAAAGACGGTCTTGCGGCTTGCTGAACACCAGTTTGCTGTCGAGGAACACTTCGCGCAGCATGGTACCGGCTTCTTCTGTATCCAGACGCGTACCGATGTAGGCAAGTAAGCCATTTTCTTCTTTAACTTCATCAACTTTGAGTTGCCAGCCTTCATGGCTGGTGACGGTATCACCCGGGTTAAACATCACGCGCGTGATAGGTGAGTCATTTCTGGCGTACAGTCGATTTTCACCGGTGGCAGGGTAGAGCAGGGTTACCATGCGAGTGTCTAAAGCGACCACGGTTCCCAGTCCCAGTTCGCTTTCGGTATCGCTGATCCAACGTTGACCAAGTGTAAAAGGCATATGATTTCGGCTCTATTATCAGTTACTAAGATTTGCAGGCAATAGCATAACGACCGCGCGTAAAGAGGGCGGTAGTTCAAAAGTAGATTTATGGATGGTTCAGGAGGGCGCTATGGTACTGGAAGCCGACGCATTCGTCACCTACTCGTCATACTTCAAGTTACAGGGGCGTTGGCGGCACTCACTCAGCCCAGTCACTTACTTTAGCAAGCTGCTGGGGATTTGCTCCCATGCCGCCTTCCTGTCACTCGAACTATTTAGAGTTAATCAAAATAGCCCTAATTGCCCTGTCATCAGTGTAGCAAAGTCATCTTCAAGGAAAGGTAAAATTCCTTCAGCTACCGGTTGGAGCTGGCGGGTTAGGTAATGTTCATAGTCCAGGGGAGATTCCTGGTAATCCACGGGCTCCGGGCCGTTGGTGGTGATCACATACTTAATTGTTCCCCGATTCTGGTATTGCGGGGCACGGCCAAGCCGTTGATTATGCTCATCGGCGAGGCGAGCGGCACGGACATGCGGCGGCACATTTTTTTGATATTCGCTTAACGGCCTGCGCAGACGTTTACGGTAAATTAACTGTTCGTCAAGCTCACCCGCCATCAAACTGGCGATGGTTTCACGAATATAATCCTGATAGGGCTCGTTGCGGAATACGCGCAAATAAAGTGATTTCTGGAACTCTTGTGCCAGTGGTGTCCAGTCCGTTCGCACCGTTTCCAGCCCTTTGAACACCATCCGCTGTTTGTCATTTTCCTGAATCATTCCTGCGTAGCGCTTTTTGGAACCTTCAACGGTTCCGCGAATGGTTGGCATCAGGAAACGGCAAAAGTGGGACTCATATTCCAGTTCAAGCTTACTATCTAGCTGTTGGGTTTCTTGCAGATGCGCCTTCCACCACGCATTCACATGATTCACTAACTCCTTGCCGATACGTGCCGCATCTTCTTCGGAATGGGCTTTTTTCAGCCAGACAAACGTAGAGTCTGTATCGCCGTAAATCACGTCATAGCCCTGCGATTCAATCAACTCCCTGGTTTGTAGCATGATCTGGTGCCCGCGCATGGTGATCGACGAGGCAAGGCGAGGATCAAAGAAGCGGCAGGCACTGGTGCCCAACACTCCATAAAACGCATTCATAATGATCTTCAACGCCTGGGACAATGGCTTGTTGCCATGACGTTTGGCTTCATCGCGCCCGGACCAGATTTGCCCAACGATATCGGGCAGGCAATGCGTGGTTCGGGAAAAATGCGCGCCAAGAAAACCATCAACGGAATGCTCAGGTTCCGGGTGCGCCATCCCTTCAACCAGGCCTACGGGGTCGATAAGAAATGTGCGGATAATCGACGGATAAAGACTTTTGTAATCGAGTACTAATACTGAGTCGTAAAGGCCAGGGCGCGAGTCCATGACATAACCGCCAGGGCTTGCCTGCGGAGGCACATCACCCAGATTTGGTGCAACATAACCGGCACGGTGCATGCGTGGAATATACAGGTGACCAAATGCGGCAACAGAACCGCCGTGGCGGTCAAGCGGCAAACCGTTAACCGTTGCCCGCTCGAGCAAAAACGGCATCAGATCCGTTTTGTGGAAAATCCGCGTTACAAGCTCACAGTCTTTAAGATTGTACTTTGCCAGCGCTGGCTTATCTTCGGCAAAACGACGGTCAATTTCGTCCATCCGCTGCCATGGGTTATCAATCGCTTTACCTTCGCCGAGCAGTTCGCGGGACACTGTCTCAAGGGAGAACGACGAGAAATTCCAGAAGGCGGAACGTAATGCTTCGATACCATCGATAATCACGCGCCCGGCGGCCTGTGCGAAAAACACACCTTGCTTGAAACCATGTTCGCGCCATTCCAGCAGGCTATTTTCACGCCCAAGACGTAATGGCACCTGATAACGTTCCGCCATTTTTTGCAATACACGTAAATCGAACTGCACCACGTTCCAGCCAATCAGCACATCGGGATCGTGCTGTGCAAACCAGCTATTGAGTTTTTCGATAAGCAACGGCCGGCTGGCGACGTATTCCAGCGTGAAATCAAGCCCGCTGGCGTCACCGTTTTCCGGTCCAAGCATGTAGACGACACGCTGCCCGCAGCCTTCCAGGCCGATGCAATACAGTTCGCCGTGGCGATTTGTTTCGATATCCAGCGATACCCAGTTTAGTGGTGGGCGATACTCCGGTGCAGGTTTTAGCTTTGTTTCAACCAACACGTTATTTTGCGACTCGCCGCTAAACCAGACGGGAGCGGTAATAAAACGCTCCATCAAGAAACGTTCTGGCGGGCGAATATCGGCTTCATACACTCTGATACCGCCATCGCGCAGCAGTTTTTCGATGCGCATAAGCTGGCGATGCTGGCGGCAATAAAGGCCGCAAACGGGCTGACGATGGAAATCTTTGAGGGGCAGCGGTGTAAGCCGATACTGGCTTTCACGCTCAAGCAGACGCGAGGCTTCGGCTTGTTGTGACTGTGGGATAAATGCGACCGATTCCTGGCGCGGCAGGCGCACTTTTACCGGGCCATCATCTGTTGCCAGCCAAAATTCAACTTCAGTACCGAGTGGGGTATCTCGCCAGTGACGCGTGAGTAGAAACCCCTGACGAGCTTGCGACACGCTGCATTCTCATAAAGGAAAAAGTGGTCTGATTATAGACCACTTCGCCTCGCTTTACTGCTTTTATATACAGTGCTTACTGGCCGTAATAGGCTTTAGCGCCATGTTTACGCAGGTAGTGTTTATCGAGCAGAGTTTGCTGCATATCTGGTAATTCTGGCTCAAGTTGGCGGCAGAAGATGCCCATATATGCCACTTCTTCCAGCACAATAGCGTTGTGTACCGCGTCGACAGCATCTTTGCCCCAGGCAAACGGGCCGTGAGAATGCACCAACACGCCAGGCATTTGCGCGGCGTCGATTCCACGTTCAGCAAAGGTTTTTACAATCACTTCGCCAGTTTGCCATTCGTAATCGCCATTAATCTCTTCATCGGTCATTTTGCGGGTGCAAGGAATGGTGCCGTAGAAGTAATCCGCATGAGTAGTGCCAGTTGCAGGAATAGATTTCCCGGCCTGAGCCCAAATTGTCGCATGGCGTGAATGGGTGTGGACAATTCCGCCAATGTGCGGAAATTGCAGGTAGAGCAGGCGGTGCGTTGGGGTATCGGAGGAGGGTTTTTTATTGCCTTCAACAACTTCACCCGTTTCCAGGCTGACCACCACCATATCATCGGCAGTCATAATGCTGTAATCGACACCGGAAGGTTTGATAATTAACACGCCACGTTCACGATCTACCGCACTGACGTTCCCCCAGGTCAGGGTGACCAGATTATGTTTCGGCAGCGCGAGATTTGCTTCGAGTACCTGACGTTTGAGATCTTCTAACATATTAAGTCCTGGTCAAATGAGTGTCGGATGGCGCGTGCGCTCATCCGACCTACTTGAATTGGTAGGGTGGATAAGCGCACGCGCCATCCACCGTTCTCCTGACTAACGTTTGTAGCTGTAATAAACCTCGTTCCAGCGCAGAGAGTCTTTAAACGCAGGCAGGCGGGTGTCGTTATCAATAACGGCCAGTTCGATACCGTGCAGTTCGCTGAACAGGCGCATATCGTCAAGCGTCAGAGACTGGCTGAACACGGTGTGGTGCGCACCCCCTGCCAGGATCCATGCTTCGGATGCGGTAGGCAGATCCGGCTGCGCTTTCCACAGGGCATTCGCCACAGGCAGTTTCGGCAACTGGTGCGGTGCTTCAACGGTATCAACGCAGTTCACCAGCAGACGGAAACGATCGCCAAGATCGATAAGGCTTGCGTTAAGTGCCGGGCCGGTCTGAGTGGAGAAGATCAACCGTGCAGGATCGTCCTTGCCACCGATCCCCAGGTGTTGCACATCGAGAATGGGTTTTTCAGCAAGAGCAATAGATGGGCAAACTTCCAGCATATGGGAACCGAGCACCATGTCGTTGCCGTTTTCAAAGTGATAGGTGTAGTCCTCCATGAAAGAGGTGCCGCCCGCAAGGCCCGTTGACATCACCTTCATGATGCGAAGCAGAGCGGCGGTTTTCCAGTCGCCTTCGCCAGCAAAACCATAGCCTTGCTGCATCAGACGTTGTACTGCCAGGCCAGGAAGTTGTTTCAGGCCGTGCAGGTCTTCAAATGTGGTGGTAAAGGCGCTAAATCCACCTTGTTCCAGGAACTGTTTCATCCCCAGCTCAATGCGTGCAGCATCAATTACGTTTTGGCGTTTGTCGCCATTAATTTGCGCAGCAGCAGTCAGGCGGTAGCTGCTTTCATATTCATCAACCAGCGCATTGACGTCACCGTCGCTAACCGCATTGACGACCTGAACAAGGTCGCCCACAGCGTAAGTGTTTACGGAGAAGCCGAACTTCATCTGCGCGGCAACTTTATCACCGTCAGTCACTGCCACTTCGCGCATGTTATCGCCGAAACGAACAACTTTGAGCTGGCGAGTATCTTGTTTCGACACGGCCTGGCGCATCCAGGAACCAATGCGTTGATGGGCTTGGGGGTCTTGCCAGTGACCGGTCACCACGGTGTGCTGCTGGCGCATACGTGCGCCGATGAAACCGAACTCACGGCCGCCGTGGGCGGTCTGGTTCAGGTTCATAAAGTCCATATCAATGCTGCCCCATGGGATCTGTGCATTGAACTGGGTATGGAACTGCAGCAGTGGCTTGGTCAGAATACTCAGGCCGTTGATCCACATTTTGGCAGGCGAGAAGGTGTGTAACCACACCACCATACCTGCACATTTATCGTCGTAACTGGCATCGCGGCAAATAGCGGTAATTTCATCCGGTGTGGTTCCTAAAGGTTTCAACACCAGCTTGCACGGGAGTTTGGCTTCTTTATTCAGCGCATTTACAACCTGCTCGGCGTGTTGGTTCACCTGACGCAACGTTTCCGCACCGTAGAGATGCTGGCTGCCAATTACAAACCACACTTCATATTGTTCAAAAATGTTCATCGTCATTTCCTTAATGGGTCACAGTGGCCTGGGTTGCGCGAGGGGCTGCAACTGGGGCTGAAGGGAGATAATGTTGTTCCGCGCTAACAGCCCACTGCTGGTAACGGCGATAAAGCTGCTCAAAACGCTCGGCGCGTTGGGTATCGGGTTGCAAGGTACTTTCAATTTGGCTGGCCATAGCGAGTTGAGCACGAGAAATATCCGAGTGAATACCCGCGGCAACAGCGGCAAAAATGGCAGCACCTAATGCACAGCACTGGTCAGAAGCGACAATCTGCAATGGGCGATTGAGTACGTCAGAACAGACCTGCATGATGACGGGCGATTTACGTGCAATACCGCCAAGTGCCATCACGTTAGTGACGGGAATGCCTTGCTCGGTGAAGCATTCCATAATGGCCCGAGCACCAAAGGCGGTAGCGGCAATCAGCCCACCGAACAGCGCTGGTGCGTCTGTTGCCAGGTTCAAATCGGTGATCACACCTTTCAGACGCTGGTTGGCATTCGGGGTGCGACGTCCGTTAAACCAGTCGAGCACCACCGGAAGATGTTCAAGAGATGGGTTTTTCGCCCAGGCTTCCGTCAGTGCTGGCAACAATTGCTTCTTGCTGGCATTGATTTGTTCGCGTAGTGCCGGATGCTGCTGCGCCAATTGTTCCAGCGGCCAGCCAAGCACACGGCCAAACCAGGCGTAGATGTCGCCGAAAGCAGATTGCCCGGCTTCAAGGCCGATAAAATCAGGGACAACACTGCCGTCGACTTGCCCGCAAATGCCTTTCACCGCACGGTCGCCAACAGTAGGTTTATCGGCAATCAAAATGTCGCAAGTGGAGGTGCCAATAACTTTCACCAGCGTATTCGGCTGCGCACCCGCCCCAACGGCACCCATATGGCAGTCAAACGCGCCACCGGAAATCACCACACTTTGTGGCAAATCAAGACGCTCAGCCCATTCGGCGGAAAGGTTGCCCACCGGAATATCGGCAGTCCAGGTTTCAGTAAACATCGGGTAAGCGAGATTTTGGTTAATGACCGGATCTAACTCATCAAAGAAACTGGCCGGAGGCAGACCTCCCCAGCTTTCATGCCACAAGGATTTATGCCCGGCGCTGCAGCGACCACGGCGAATATCCTGTGGTTTAGTGGTGCCGGAAAGCAGTGCCGGGACCCAGTCGCACAATTCAATCCACGACACCGCCGCTTGTGCCACTTTTTGATCGGCGCGGGTAACGTGCAGGATTTTTGCCCAGAACCATTCGCTGGAGTAAATGCCGCCGATATAACGGGAGTAGTCATTTTTCCCAGGCTGATGGCACAAGCGAGTAATTGCTTCGGCTTCTTCAACCGCAGTATGGTCTTTCCACAACACGAACATTGCGTTCGGGTTGTCGGCAAATTCTGGCTTCAGCGCCAGCACATTCCCTTGGGCGTCAATTGGCGCGGGGGTTGAACCGGTGCTGTCAACGCCGATGCCACAAACCCGGGTGCGTTGTTCGGCAGTCAGTTCGGCGAGAACGGTTTTGACCGCTCGTTCCATGGACTCAATATAGTCTCGTGGGTGATGGCGAAACTGGTTATTTGGGGCGTCGCAGTATTGGCCTTCTTGCCAGCGCGGATACCATTCCACACTGGTCGCAAGCTCTGCACCGTTTTCACAATCAACGGCTAAAGCGCGAACGGAATCACTACCAAAATCGAGGCCCAGCGCAATCGACATTTTTAAACTCCCTGACCTGTTATCTATGGAAATGACATTAGTTTTTATGCAGAAAAACAGTCAGGTCGTATTCGCTGTAGTTATGGAGAAATGTGCTGTGCCTTTGAGAAGTGTGACGCCCCGCAAATAATCGATGTGGATATTTCTGCTACTTTTATAAACAGTTTGGTTATCTTCTTAAAACCCCATAATTGTCAGGTAAAAAGCATAGGTGCAGGTAAATTGCGGCTTTATGATGAGAATCGGACGGTTTACGGTTCAGATAGTGTTGCCCTGGCAAGGAATAGCACGGATATGGACAAATTGTTTCTACACCCTTCTTGAATAGCGAGCTTGTAGATGGCTGAAATGCAAAATGACCCTCTTTTGCCGGGGTACTCTTTTAATGCCCATTTAGTTGCGGGATTAACGCCGATTGAAGCCGATGGGCCGCTGGATTTCTTCATCGACCGCCCATTAGGAATGAAAGGTTACATTCTGAATTTAACGGTGAAGGGTGAAGGTGTTATCAATAATCAGGGCAAAAACTACGTTTGCCGACCAGGCGATATTCTTCTGTTCCCGCCGGGTGAGGTGCATCATTATGGCCGTGCTCCAGACAGCAAAGAGTGGTATCACCAGTGGGTGTACTTCCGTCCACGTGCATACTGGCAGGAGTGGTTAAACTGGGATCCTATCTTTGCGCATACCGGGTTTTTCCGGCCGGATGATGCGCATCAGCAGAATTTTTCGCAGTTGTTTGGCCAGATTATCGAAGCCGGTCAGGCGGAAGGGCGCTACGCCGAACTACTGGCGATTAACCTATTAGAGCAGCTGTTGTTGAGGCGCATGGAAGTGCTGAGCGCATCGCTCAATCCACCGCTTGATAATCGCGTTCGTGATGCCTGCCAGTACATCAGCGACCATCTGGCCGATAACCATTTTGATATTGCAGGTGTGGCGCAGCATGTCTGCTTATCGCCTTCACGTCTGTCGCATCTGTTCCGCCAGCAGCTTGGTGTCAGCGTTTTAAGCTGGCGCGAAGACCAGCGTATCTTGCAGGCCAAACTATTGCTGAGTACTACGCGTATGCCGATTGCTAGCGTCGGTCGCAATGTCGGGTTTGAAGACCAGCTCTATTTCTCGCGAGTTTTCAAGAAGTGCACCGGAGCAAGTCCGAGTGAGTTTCGTGCAGGTTGCGAATAACCGCTATCCTTACTGGATGCCCTTATGTATGTCGGATGACGCTACGCTTATCCGACATACGGCTGAATGGGTTTTGTAGGTAGCCTACATAATCATACAAATCATGGCTTGACGCTTGAATCCACACTCTGGAGAATCGCCCACTCGTTTCTCGACGGACGCTTTATGGAAGCTTTGCTGGAACACTTTATTACTCAGTCAGTGGCGTACTCGCTTTTTGCAGTGATGCTGGTGGCTTTTCTGGAATCTCTGGCGCTGGTGGGACTTATCCTGCCAGGCACGGTAATGATGGCGGGGCTTGGTGCGCTGATTGGTGGCGGTCAGGTCGGGTTCTATCATGCCTGGGCTGCGGGGATTATCGGTTGTTTGCTGGGCGACTGGATTTCGTTCTGGCTAGGAGGCCGCTTTAAAGGGCCGCTGCATCGCTGGTCGTTTATGAAAAAGAACAAAGCGCTGCTGGATAAAACCGAGCATGCGCTGCATCAGCACAGCATGTTTACCATCCTGGTTGGCCGTTTTGTTGGCCCGACACGACCGCTGGTGCCGATGGTTGCAGGCATGCTTGATCTCCCGGTTTCTAAATTTATCGTCCCGAACATTATTGGCTGCATTTTCTGGCCACCAATCTATTTCTTACCGGGGATTCTGGCGGGTGCCGCGATTGATATTCCTGCGGATATGCAAAGCAGCAGCTTTAAATGGCTCTTGCTGCTGGTGGCTCTGGGGCTGTGGCTGGCGGGGTGGTTGTGTTGGCGCTGGTGGCGCAGCGGTAAAGCAGGTACCGATCGTTTAACTCAGTACCTGCCACGATCTCGTTTGCATTGGTTAGCCCCAACAATGGCCGTGCTGGCGGTGGGGAGCTTTGTTGCCATTCAGATGCACCCAATGATGCCGATTTACCGCAGTATTCTTTGGAAAGTGCTCACTGGGCACCACTAATACCTAACAGCGCTGATGCGCTAGCTTCTCCGCTCAATAAGGTTGCCGTGTCGCCATCCCAGGCGATACGGCCATCGACCACCACAAGACTTCTTTCAGCGATTCGCGCTGCATCTTCAATACTGTGTGACACCATCAATAGCGTCAGCTGTTGTTGGCGACATAAATTATCAAGCAGTTGCAGCATCTCCTGGCGCAGTGCCGGGTCGAGTGCTGAAAATGGCTCATCGAGCAGCAAAATCGGTTGTTCGCGCACCAGGCAGCGGGCAAGGGCGACACGCTGGCGCTGGCCACCGGAAAGCTGCGACGGCAGCCTGTCGAGTAAATCGCTTATCGCCATTTGGTTGGCAATCGTGGCCAGGCGTTCGAGCTGTGCGGCATTAAGCTTCAGGCCAGGATTTAACCCGAGGCCAATGTTCTGACGCACAGTCAGGTGGTTGAATAGATTATTCTCCTGGAACAGCATCGACACCGGGCGCTGTGCTGGCGCAGTCGCCGTATGGTCATTGCCATTTAGCATGATTTGCCCGCTGGCAGGCGTCAGAAAACCGGCAATCAAACTGAGCAGCGTACTTTTCCCCGCTCCGCTAGGCCCCAACACCGCAACGCGTTCTCCAGCATTGATCTGCATCGAAAAGCGCATCGGTAAATGGTGATAGAGCCAGGTTACATCAGTCAGCGTTAGCATTCCCTTCATCCTTCAAGTTACAGGTGCGTTGGCTGCCTTCTTTCATCCTGGTCACCCTGGTCACATAGTTTTCTCTGCTCCCAGGCTTCATTCACTTACCGCCTTCCTGCAACCCGAATGATTTTGGGAAGAGCGCCCCGGAAGTTTTTCAATCAATGTGAATAAAGCAAAGCACAATATCAGCAGGATAAGCGCGGTAACAGCGCCATCCTGGCTGCGATATGAACCAATTTGTTGATAGAGATAGAACGGCAGCGTACGGAAATCTTCATTACCAAACAGCGCCACTACGCCAAAATCACCAATCGACAGCACGCAGGCAAATGCCAGGGCTTGCGCCAGTGGGCGTTTCAGGGCGCGCAACTCGATATAACGCAGGCGGTTTAAGCCGTTGATATTCAGCGACTGGCACAGTTTGTTGTAGCGTTCCGCGACGTCCAGCATCGGGTTTTCCAGCACTTTTAGCGCGTAAGGGATCGCCATCAGCGCATTGGTGAAAATCACAATCCCATCGGCTGATTGTGGCAAACCCATGCTGTTATTGAGCAGCAGGAAAAAGCCGGTTGCCAGCACTATGCCCGGCATTGCGAGGATTAGCATGCCGCTGAGTTCCAGCGCCTGTCCTGCGAATGCACGATTGCGCAGGCGCAATTCCCGCGAACTCCACAGCAGCATTACCGTGATGACTACACTTATCAATCCCGCGCCAACAGCAATTCTTAATGAGGTGAACAGTGCCTGCCAGAGAATCGGCTGCGACAATACCGTGTTAAAACCACTATTGATGCCATCAATGATTACCGCCAAAAGTGGCGGTAATAACAGCAGCAATGCGAGTGAAATTAACAGCCCGTCACACAGTTTGCGGCGCAGGTTATCTTGCGGATCGCGCCAGCCCTCCATCTGGCTGATACCAACGGGAATCGCTTTGCTCAGCCGTTGGCTCATTAGCACCAGGCCTAAACAGCAAACCATTTGCACTAATGCGAGCAATGCCGCACGAGCGGGATCGTAGTCGTAACTGAGCGCCTGGAAAATAGCCAGTTCAATGGTGGTTGCATGGGGCCCACCGCCTAGTGAAAGCACCGTGGCAAAACTTGCGAAGCAGAGCATGAAAATCAGTGCGGCGGCAGGAAGGATCTGGCGGCGTAACCACGGCCACTCTACAAAACGAAAGAAGTTCCAACCCTGCATTCCCAACTGCGCGGCGACCTGTCGTTGTTCGCTGGGGATATTTTCCAGTGCCTGAAGAAGCAGGCGTGTCGCCATCGGCATATTGAAAAAAACGTGGGCCAGCAAAATGCCTTTCAGTCCGTAGGGCGAAAATGCCCACTCGATTCCCAGCCAGGCGCAAAATGAGGCCAGCCAGCCTTCGCGACCATACACCGTCAGAATCCCGAACACTGCCACCAACACTGGCAAAACCAGCGTCATGGCGCACAAACGCAACAGCGCGAGCCGCCCTGGGAAATGGCGTCGATAAAGTGCCCGGGCAAGAAAAATGGCTGGTAACACGGAAAGGGCGGCTGAGAGAAACGCTTGCCAGAAGGAAAAGCGCAGTACGTGCCACAAATAACTATCCTGCACCAAAGCGCGGATATCGGTTTGCGGGGCGTTAAACCACAATGCCAGAAAAGCAGCCAGGGCTACGGTGACCACGAGAGTGGCGGCGCATAGCCCTGGAATCAGCCAGCCTGGGATCAGCGGCTGACGGAGCGTTGCCATTCACTAATCCAGCTGGCGCGATGGGAAGAGACGTCTTGCGGGCTAAATTCCAGCGTGGTCTGCGGTTTGACAAGGCTATTAAAGCCTTCTGGTAATTTCACGTCTGTGACCGGGTACATCCAGTTGCCGGTTGGGATCGTGTTCTGGAACTCAGGCGTGGTAAAGAACTTCATGAATTTCGCTGCCAGCTCTGGCTGCTTGCTTGAAGCCAGGCGACCCGCCACTTCCACCTGCAAATAGTGCCCTTCGCTGAAATTGGCTGCCGCGTAGTTATCTTTTTTCTCTTCAATGATGTGATACGCCGGAGAGGTGGTGTAGCTCATCACCAGGTCGCCTTCGCCTTTCAGGAACAGTCCGTAAGCTTCAGACCAGCCTTTAGTGACGGTGACGGTTTTCTTCGCCAGTTTCGCCCAGGCTTCAGGCGTTTTGTCGCCGTAAACTTTCTGCATCCATAACAGCAGACCTAAACCCGGCGTACTGGTGCGCGGATCCTGGTAAATTACCTTCCATTGTTGGTCGCTTTCGACCAACTCTTTCAGGCTTTTTGGCGGATTTTTGAGTTTGTTTTTGTCATACACAAAGGCGAAATAACCGTAGTCGAACGGCACGAAGGTGCTGTTATTCCAGCCGCCTGGGATTTTTAGTGAACCGGTGTCGACGTTGCTCGGGGCGAACAGTTTGGTTTGTGCAGCCGCTTCCAGCAGGTTGTTATCAAGCCCCAGAACTACATCGGCTTTGCTGTTTTTACCTTCCATGCGCAGACGGTTAAGCAGTGAAACGCCATCTTCGAGGGCAACAAATTTAAGCTCGCAATTGCAGTCAGCTTCAAAGGCCTTTTTCACCGCAGGGCCAGGACCCCAATCGGCAGCAAAAGAGTCGTAGGTGTAAACAGTCAGCAGGGGTTTTGCAAAAACAGGGGCTGCGATGAGTGCCAGTAACGGCAGGAATTTTTTGAACACTTTGCACCTCTTGGAATTAGGGGTGGCAAAGGACTTTGAGAATTGAGCCTCAAATCCCTTCGCCGGCGTTATCCGGATCAGGTTCGACGGGTATTATCTCAGCCAGACTTTCGTCTTAGCACCCCGTTGAGAACGCGTGCATTGTAATGATTTTGTGAATCTTACGAAAGCTCTTTACCCGTATTCACGGATTGGGGCTCCGGCGGCGCAAACCATGCCGATTTAAAGTCAAACCAACCCAATGTGTTCATGCGTACACCGCGCATACTGCGCTGCCCTTCAATACGCAGCCAGTGGTGGATTAACGGCAAAATATCATTGTTTTCAACTCGTTTTTGGCACCATTCAGGCAGCGAAAGCTCGCCGTTATGCCATTTGCGGGTATCGGTTTCCCAGTCATTTGCGATGCATTTTTGAATCAACGGCACTTCATAAAGATGAGAATAGAGGGAAAACTCCAGCGGCAGGGTGAAGTTCGCGCTGTTAAGCCAGATATCGCTTTCAGCATTGCCCTGATGCCACTCCTCATAGCTAACCTCCTGCACCACAAGCTTAACCCCTACGCGAGCCAGCAATTCCTCCATGACTTTACTGATAACTCTGTGTTCGACGTGATCGCGATAAAACGTCAGCGTTACAGATTCCAGACCAGCAGGTTTTTCAAGCACCGGTTGTGGACGTGCGTGGTGCCAGCGCGGCAATAACCCATACGCCGGGAACCAGTACTGCTGGTTTTGAGCTCCCGCGCTATAAAGCAGATGGATGGGGGCCAACACATGGCTTAGCCAGCGGCGAACTTCGTCATTACTGCCAGATTCGGAGCGTCTATCAAACAAAATGTAATAGCAGCCTTCTTCCAGGCGGCTTTCTACGGCTTTTTCACTATCAGGCATGCCCGACAGTTGCACTGCGCAACTGACATCTTCACCGATCTCCGGCAATACCCAGAAATTTACCTCGTCAATGAGTGCGCGATAGCCGAAGTAATCATCGTAAGCCTGAATCTTCAGTTGGTTAGTATTGTTGCGCACGACAGAGTACGGCCCAGTACCGACTGGCTGGCGGGAAAAATTGCTCAGGGTTTGCCATTCACGCGGCAGAATCATGGCATTGACGCTACCCAGCAGCCACGGCAACCAGTTGTCCGGTTGCGAAAGCATGATATCCAGCGTCCATGCAGTTGGAGAGGTAATTTGCGTAATATGTGAATACAGCGGCAAGCTATTAATGCGTTGCAGGGACGTCATTACATCCAGCATATCCAGCTCACGTCCATGGTGGAAATGAACGCCGGGGCGCAGATAAAAACGCCAATGTAATGGGGAAATTTGCTGCCAGTGATGGGCAATATCTGCTTCCAGTTCCCCATTTTCCTCATTTATACGGATTAATCCGCTGAAAATTTGCCGGGCAATATGGGTTTCTGAACGACGTAAAGCCGAGCCTGGTAATAGATTTAACAGTGGGCGGTAATAGAGAACGCGCAGGATATGCCGCCCCTGACGAAAGCTACGGCCAAGATGCGAAATCAACATTTGGCGTACAGCGGCTTTATCACCAACGATCTGCACCAGTTGATCAATTCTGTCTTGCTCAAGAAGATCTTCAGCCCGCTGTTGTTGCAGTGCAAGGCCGGTATACAGGAATTCCAGCTGTGAACGCTTGCCGCGCCCGACCTCTGCTTTCCAACTGAGCCAGCCTTTTTCCTGCATTGCACTCAGTAGCGTACGCATATGGCGACGGGAGCAATTCAGCAGATCTGCCAGCTCATTAAGCGTGGTTTCCTGCGGCTTACCTTCAAAGTATTGCCATAAACGTATGAACTGTTGTTGTAGACGACCGCTGGACATAAAAGAGGAACTCCCGTCAGAAACTCATCAATTTAACTCTCCTCATATTACGCCAATAATTAACAACGTTGAAACGAGGAAGTGGAGATGTATATGAAACGGTCGCCAGTTATTAAGTTCTATCAACAGTATTTTACCGCAACCCAAAGTGTTTCCGCTGGATGGCTGGCTCGCCTGACAGCATCGCAACGTCTAAGGATGCTTGAGGACTTAATGCAGTGGGAGGTGACAACTTCCGTGACCGTGAAGCACTGACTCGTTGATACATGTGTGACTGAGAATTGGTGAATTTCACCTGGCCAGCAGATTGTTCCTGCTGGCTTTTTTATGCCCGTCATTAAGGTATAGTTTACGTTTTGCACACCCAGTGAGCGCTCGAACAAAAGGAATTTCTGCATGATTTGGTTTCTGACCAAAGGACGCCGCCTCAATCCGGTATATGCCGCATTTATGATTGTGGCTTTCATGATGGGGATTGCGGGGGCACTCCAGGCGCCCACTCTTAGCCTGTTTTTAAGTCGCGAAGTAGAGGTGCGCCCATTCTGGGTCGGTCTGTTTTATACCGTCAATGCGATAGCCGGGATTCTCGTCAGCCTGGCACTGGCGAAGCGTTCAGATAATCAGGGCGATCGCCGCAAACTGATTATGGTTTGTTGCATGATGGCAGTAGCAAACTGTGTGCTTTTTGCTTTTAACCGTCATTACCTGACGTTAATCACTGTTGGCGTCATGTTCGCGTCTATTGCTAATACCGCCATGCCGCAAATTTTCGCGCTTGCCCGTGAGTATGCAGATAACTCAGCGCGTGAAGTGGTGATGTTCAGCTCGATCATGCGTGCGCAGCTCTCGCTTGCCTGGGTTATTGGCCCGCCATTGTCGTTTATGCTCGCGTTAAATTACGGCTTTACCACCATGTTTCTTATCGCGGCCGGGATTTTTGTTATCTCGCTTGCGCTAATTTTCTTCGCACTTCCTTCCGTCGCAAGAATTGAGCAGCCCGCTGATGTGGCGCTTACCCAGGTCAGTGGCTGGAAAGACAAAAACGTCCGTATGCTGTTTATCGCCTCGATGCTGATGTGGACCTGCAACACCATGTATATCATCGACATGCCGTTGTGGGTCAGCAGTGATTTAGGGCTGCCCGAATCGTTGGCGGGGCTTCTGATGGGAACGGCTGCGGGTCTTGAGATCCCGGCAATGATTCTTGCGGGCTATTACGTGAAGCGTTTTGGCAAGCGGCGCATGATGGTGATTGCTGTGGCGGCTGGCGTGTTGTTCTACGTCGGCTTAATTCTATTCCATAGCCGCACGGCGCTGCTATTGCTCCAGCTCTTTAACGCGGTGTTTATTGGTATTGTCGCCGGTATTGGAATGTTGTGGTTCCAGGATTTAATGCCGGGTAGGCCGGGGTCTGCAACCACATTATTCACCAATAGTATCTCGACGGGTGTGATTCTGGCAGGGGTTTTACAGGGGGCGCTGGCGGAGAGTTTTGGGCACCATTCGGTGTACTGGCTGATTGCCGGGCTGTCGGTACTGGCGTTGATTTTGACGAGCCGGGTGAAGAATATTTAAGCCGAAATTATGTCGGATGACGCTACGCTTATCCAACCTACAACTGCACTTAGTAGGGCGGATAAGCGTAGCGTCATCCGCCAAATAACTTCTGATTATTCAGCTAAAAACAGTTCCAACAGCGAATTCAAAAACAGCTTCCCATGCTCGGTAATCTGCCAATAATCCTCTGTTTCAACCAAATAATCTTTAGCAATTGCCTCGTCTAACTGCGCACGAATCACCGACTCATCAAGCCCGGTATACAGGATAAATTCTTTACGCGGCGCGGCTTCCAGCAGACGGAAACGGTTCATAAAGAACTCGAACGGTTTGTCGCCTTGCTCCACATCGTGCTGCTTGTCGAGGTATTTACCTTCCATATAACCACGCGGATGGCGGGTTTTAGCGGTACGCAAAATACGGCCATCTGGGAATGTCACTTTGCCGTGCGCGCCGCAGCCAATCCCCAGGTAATCACCAAAGCGCCAGTAGTTCAGGTTGTGCTGGCACTGGTAACCCGGTTTTGCATAGGCAGAGGTTTCATATTGCTGGTAACCCGCAGCGGTCAGCAGCTTGTCGCCTTGCTCGAAAATATCCCACAACGCGTCGTCATCCGGCAATTTTGGCGGGCGTGAGCTAAACAGCGTGTTTGGCTCAATCGTCAGCTGATACCAGGAAAGATGCGGAGGGCTGAGCTCAATAGCCTGGCGCAAATCGTCGAGCGCTTCTTCCAAAGTTTGATCCGGCAGGCCGTGCATCAAATCCAGGTTAAAGCTGCGCAAGCCAAGCCCGCTTGCGAGGTGTGCTGCACGTTTCGCTTCACCTGAATCGTGGATACGCCCCAGACGCTTCAATTTTGGTTCGCTAAAACTCTGCACGCCGATAGAAATGCGGTTCACACCCGCACGTTGATAGCTCACGAATCGGTCTGCTTCTACCGTTCCTGGGTTGGCTTCCATTGTGATTTCCGCATCAGCTGCCAACGGCAGGCGAGCACGCACACCGTCGAGCAGATTTTGCATCGCCTCACCTGAAAGCAGGCTCGGCGTACCGCCACCAATAAAGATGGTCTTTATTTCACGTCCTTGTGCCATTGGCGCGTCGTTATCCAGATCGCGCAACAGATGGGCGACATACTCGTCGTGCGGTACGTCGCCTTTGAGTGCATGAGAGTTGAAGTCACAGTAGGGGCACTTCTGTACGCACCACGGGATGTGAATATAGAGACTCAGAGGTGGCAAATTAGCCATTTTTCATTGCTTCCAGTAACAGTTTTAGCGCTTGCCCACGGTGGGAAATCGCACGTTTTTCATCGCGAGTCAGTTCAGCGGCAGTTTTGCCTTCACTCGGGACAAAGAAAATGGGGTCGTAGCCAAAGCCACCCTGGCCTGCGGCTTCGCGGGTAATTTGACCTTCCCAGCTACCGTGACACACGAGTGGCGTGGGATCTTCTGCATGGCGCATATACACCAGCACGCAGTGGAAACGTGCTTTGCGTTGCTCGTCCGGCACATCTTTCAGTGTAGCGAGTAACTTTTCCAGGTTCTGTTGATCTGAGGCATCAACACCGGCATAGCGTGCGGAGTAAATCCCCGGTGCGCCGCCGAGTACATCAACAGCCAGACCAGAGTCATCGGCAATAGCAGGCAGGCCAGTAACTTGTGATGCATGGCGTGCTTTCAGAATGGCATTCTCGATAAATGTCAGGCCAGTTTCTTCAGCAGACTCAACACCCAGTTCAGTTTGTGCCACAACATCCAGACCAAAATCGGCCAGTAAATCAGCGAGTTCACGCACTTTGCCGGCATTGCCGGTCGCGAGGACAACTTTTTGCATAGTGAGAAAATCCTGTGAAATTAGATGATTAATCGAGCAATGCCGCGACTTCCGTCGGGATTTGTTGCGGGTTGATAATCTTAATTTGCTTGTGGCGGCCCAACTCACCTTTCTCAACCAGAACCTGGCTTTTGGCAACGCGGAACAACTTAGCCAAATACTTTACCAGATGGGCGTTGGCTTTGCCGTCTATCGGTGGGGCGGTGATGGCGACTTTTAACTCGTCGCCATGCAATCCAACAATGCTATCGCGGCTGGCTTTAGGCTGAATATATAGCCGTAAAACCAGCCCATCCTCGGTTTGACTCACTGCACTCACAGCAAATACCAAAGCCCCGGGAACAAGTCCATGCCGAGGTAGTTCAGTGCGTAGAGAATCAAGATGACGACCATCGCGGAGAAATCAATTCCGCCCATCGCCGGAATCACACGGCGAATAGGTGCCATCATCGGTTCAGTCAGTTGCATCAGCACGTATTCAACTGGGCTGCGGCCCTGGCTAATCCAACTCATCAGTGAGCGAATAATAATCACCCAGAACACCAACGTACCGGCGGATTTCAGCAGTGATAACAGGCCAACCAGTAAGTTCATCGGGTCAAGTGACAATGCGCCCACTTGAATAAGTAGCAAAATTGGATACTTCATCGTGGTGAGAATAAACGCCAGCAACAATGAAGATGTATCAATCGGGCCAATCGATGGAATTACCCGGCGCAGTGGCCCGACAATCGGTTGAGTAATCTTGACGATAAACTGTGCAAAAGGATTATAAAAATCACAACGTGACCACTGCATCCAGATGCGAATCAGCAGCACCATTACATACAGTTCAATCAGCGTTTTGACCAGGAAAGTCAACGTCAGCATGGCGTTCCTCAATAATTATAATGAATTAACGAGCAGGGTAATCCCGCGCGCCGAAAATAGCGGTTCCAATGCGCACCATGGTGCTGCCTGCAGCAATCGCGGCGTCCATGTCATCGGTCATGCCCAGGGACAACGTATCAACCGTTGGATAACGGTTTTTGAGCGATGTGAAAGCGTCTGCCATTTTCTGGCAAACCGCTAACTGATGCTCGTAATCAGGTTCAGGGGCAGGGATTGCCATCAAACCTCGTAACACCAAACCCGGCAGAGCAGCGACATCAGCTGCCAGTGCATCAAGCTCATTGAGCGCAATGCCGGATTTGCTTTGCTCATCACTAATATTAATTTGAATCAGTACGTTAAGCGGCGGTAGCTCAGTTGGACGCTGCTCGTTCAGCCGCGTTGCAATTCGCAAACGATCGACGGTATGGCACCAGTCAAAATGTTCAGCAACCAGACGGCTTTTGTTCGACTGTAATGGGCCGATAAAGTGCCATTCCAGTGGGATCTCACCGTTTTCGGCAAAGTAACGAATTTTGTCCACGCCTTCTTGAACGTAGTTTTCACCAAAGACTCGTTGGCCAGCAGCAATAGCTTCTGCGATGGCACTCGCAGGCTTAGTTTTGCTGACTGCAAGCAGAGTAACTTCTTCTGGAGCACGGCCGCAGCGTTCAGTTGCCACCAGGATTTTGTTCTGAACCTGTGCCAGATTGTGCGCTATCTCGTTCATAGGTTGAAAAGTGATATGGATATCGAAGAAATTGTGGCCCTTAGTGTAAAGCATAATGTCTCTGATCTACACCTGTGTGCACAGCTTCCTGCTCGCTGGCGTAGACGAGGGCGACTTGAACCTTTACCCGAAAACGTTCCATTACCCGCAACGTTGCTGGACATCTGGCTGACAAACGGGCAAAGAGAAGAGCTGGAAGAGCACGGACAATTGGATTTTGCTGTGACCCTCGCCAGCGGTATGCGACTGCGTGCCAACGCCTTTCGCCAGATGGAGGGGGTCTCACTAGCATTACGGATACTTGCTTCCCACAGTCCAAAACTTGAGTCGTTAAACGTTCCTGCCATCATCCCGGAATTACTGAAATCTGCTGATGGATTGATTCTGGTGACGGGGGCTACAGGCAGTGGGAAATCCACCACACTCGCCGCGATGGTAGACAACCTGAATCATCAGCTAGACGGGCACATTCTCACTCTTGAAGACCCGATTGAATTTGTACACCACTCGAAGCGTTGTTTGATTCAACAGCGAGAGCCAGGCCAGCATTGCCGTTCATTTTCTGCCGGTTTACGCGCGGCACTTCGTGAAGATCCCGATGTTATTTTGCTCGGGGAATTACGCGACAGTGAAACTATCCGCCTTGCACTTACCGCCGCAGAAACTGGGCATCTGGTACTGGCAACCCTCCACACTCGCGGGGCGGCACAAGCCGTGGAACGGTTGGTAGATGTCTTTCCTGCAGAAGAAAAAAACATGGTGCGTAGCCAACTTGCGGGCAGTTTAAAAGCAGTGCTGGCGCAGAAATTATTGCCTGATAGCTGCGGGGGAAGGGTGGCTGCATTCGAATTACTGGTTAATACACCCGCCGTGGCAAGCCTTATCCGCGAAGGCAAGACGCATCAGTTACCAGGGCTGATTCAAACCGGGCAGCAATACGGTATGCAGAGTTTTGCGCAGTGCGAAGCTTTATTACATGCACAAGGAGATCTTGCGAATGAAGTGCTTTCACCCTCTCCGAATGAAGAGGGATGGAGCTAATCAGAGGCAGGGCTTAAGGGTTATAGTCAAACCAGCTTTCAAGAATGATAACCGCCGATGCAGAGTCAATGCTGCCTTTATTGAGCGCGCGGAAACCACCGTGCTCGAATAACCCTGCGCGTGCTTCAACGGTACTCAGGCGTTCATCCTGCAAAGAGACTTTTACGCCAAACCGGCCATGCAGGCGATTAGCAAATTTACGCGCACGGGCGGTGAGTGGTTGCTCGGTGCCATCCATATTCAGTGGTAAACCCACGACAACTTCATCAGGTTGCCACTCTTTGAGGATTTTCTCGATAACGTTCCAGTCGGGTGTGCCGTCTTGTGCTTTCAGTGCAGTTAAGGGGCGTGCAGTTCTGGTAATGCGTTGGCCGATGGCCACACCAATACTTTTGGTACCGAAATCAAAGGCTAATAAAGTTCCACTGCTCATCAGGCGTGTCCCGCTTCACTTGGCATATTATGGATATCAATGCCGATTAATTTTGCGGCTTCACGCCAGCGTTCAGAAATCGGGGTGTGGAACAGAATAGAGGCATCTGCCGGAGCGGTTAGCCACGCATTGTCCAGAATCTCTTGTTCCAGTTGCCCCTTTTCCCACGATGAGTAACCGAGTGCAACAATCACATCTGCAGGTTGTTTTGCTGTGCCGATAGTTTCCAGGACATCACGAGATGTGGTGATCACAGTGTCATCCGAAATACGGATGCTGGAGGCGAAACAATCTGGTGGGGTGTGCAAAATAAAACCACGGTCTTCCGCCAGCGGGCCGCCAATAAAAACAGGTTTATCAAGGCGAATAGCTGGGTCACGTGGTTCTGGTTCGATCTTGAGTTTTTGCAGAACACCGTCAACCTGGAGGTTTTCGAGGGGCTTGTTAATGATTATCCCCATAGCGCCTTCATCGTTGTATTCACAAACATAAACGACTGCTCGCTTAAACAGAGGATCCTGGAGCGCCGGCATGGCAATTAGAAAGTGATGCTGTAAATTCATTGTCAGAGGTTCTGGTTCCGGTTGAAAAAGCGACATTTGATGCGCAGAGAATAGCCAGTTTATCACTGTTGAACTGCTCTGGACACTCGGCCCATCCTTGGGCCATACCTCTTTGAAGAGGTGCGCCGGACTATTTAGCCAGGCGTTTTTCGATTGCGTCAAACAACATGCCGGTAATAGAAACCGGGAATTCGGCTTCGATTTCGCGAATGCATGTTGGGCTGGTGACGTTAATCTCAGTCAGGCGATCGCCAATGATATCCAGGCCAACAAAAATCAGCCCTTTCGCTTTAAGAGTAGGGCCAACACGACGGGCAATTTCCCAGTCGCTTTCTGTCAAAGGACGCGGTTCGCCACGGCCACCCGCTGCCAGGTTGCCACGAGTTTCGCCGCCTTGTGGAATACGCGCCAGGCAATATGGAACAGGTTCGCCATCCACCACCAGAACACGTTTGTCACCGTCAACAATCGCAGGCAGGTAATTTTGCGCCATGCAGTAACGGTTGCCGAGTTCAGTCAGTGTTTCAGCGATAACACCAATGTTAGGGTCGCCTTCTTTAACACGGAAAATTGAAGCACCACCCATGCCATCTAACGGCTTGAGGATGATGTCGCCGTGTTTTTGCCAGAATGCTTTAAGCTGCGCTTTGTTGCGCGTCACCAGCGTTTCCGGAGTTAAATCTGCAAACCAGGCGGTGAACAGCTTTTCGTTACAATCGCGCAGGCTTTGCGGTTTGTTAACGATCAATGTGCCTTGTTCTTCGGCGCGCTCAAGAATGTAAGTTGCGTAGATAAATTCGGTATCAAAGGGCGGGTCTTTACGCATCAATACAACGTCGAGATCGGCAAGCTGGATGTCTTGCTCACTACCAAATTCGTACCATTTATCGTAATTCTGCTCGACAGTGACCAGGCGAGTGCGTGCGTGTGCTTCGCCGTTGATCAAATACAGATCGGCCATTTCCATGTAATGCAGTTCATAACCACGGCGCTGGGCTTCCAGCAGCATGGCAAAGCTTGAGTCTTTCTTAATGTTAATGTTTGCGATGGGATCCATCACGATGCCGAGCTTGATCATTGTTTTTCTCCGTTTTAGCCCAGATCGCCAAAGCGCACTTGCAGCGCGGTAATGGCGGTGAGCGCGGTAGTCTCAGTACGCAGAACGCGAGGTCCCAACAGAATATCAGTAAACTGATGACGTGCGGTCATGGCAATTTCATCAGCCGTTAAACCACCTTCCGGGCCAATAAGTAAGCGCACACGTTCAACAGGTTGCGGCAATGTATTAATACTGGCGTTGGCACGAGGATGCAGATTCAGTTTCAGGCTGTCATCTTGTTCCGCACACCACGCTTCCAAATCCATCGCTGGGCGAACTTCCGGCACGATATTCCGGCCGCATTGCTCGCAGGCTGCAATAGCAATTTTCTGCCACTGCCCAAGCTTCTTATTCAGGCGTTCGGCATCCAGTTTTACGCCACAGCGCTCGGAAAACAAAGGCGTAATCACATTCACACCCAGCTCGACTGCTTTCTGAATCGTGAATTCCATCTTTTCACCGCGCGACATCACTTGGCCGAGATGTAGATGAAGTGGGGACTCACGGTCATCAACGCTCGCGCTGAGGACTTTTACCCGCACGCTTTTTTTATCGGCCTGAACAATTTCAGCCTCAAAAACCTGATTGCTGCCGTCAAACAATTGCAGCGCATGGCCTGCACTCATGCGTAGTACGCGGCCAACATGATTTGCTGCGTCTTCACAAAGTGCGATGTCCTGGCCGACACAAAGGAGTTCAGGGTGATGAATGCGGGGTATGCGCATGGTTTTTTATGATCCAAAATCAGATATATATTCTCCCTCTCCTGCAGGGAGAGGGGACAGAAACAATTCCCGCTAGTGTAGGTTAGCTGTTTTGTGCCTGGCAAGCCCGCAGCACATAAGGGTTATGATTGCCCTGAACTTTAGCGATTCGTTCGTCGCGTTCGCACTCCCAGTTGGTGACGGGATATTGCTTATTCCACGCCTCAAACAGTTGTGTTTGCTGGCGAGAAAGGTTGAGCTGATATTGGTCACGCATATAGAAGTAAGTGCGGGCGATAGCACCCCGGGCGCGTGCAGGCGGTTCGGCAATTTTTTCTTTGAAGTCCACTTTCATTGCGCATTGCCCGTACTGGCCTTCACCGCCATTCCACTGGCTATACATAAAGTTGTTACGGTCAGCATTCACTTCACCCACAGCCGGTTGCAGGTTATGCATATCGCTTTCCATCTTGCGATATTCCGGGTCCTTAGCGCAGTTTTTACGACCACCATCTTGCCAACACTGGCGCTGGTGGCCGAACTGCCAGGCTGGAACAACATGTTCCCATTCAATACGTGAGGCGCGGTTTTCATTTTTACGCACTTTATAGCCGCATGACTCCAGATCGGGAACACCCTTTTTCCCTTCCCAGTTAATTTTACATCCGCAATAGAAGTCGCCGGGCGCATCGGCATTCACTTTTGCTCCAGCCGCTTTAGCCTGAGAGAAATTATTGATACCGGTGCTGAACGTGGAGAAAGAGCAGAGGGCTGCAACAAGTGCAACAGCCAAAGAAATTTTGCGAGACATTTCCAGAATCCTTTTTAAAACGTGCTCGCACCGTACTTGAAGCTTTATTGGGATTCAATAAGCTAAATCAGGAAACTTTATGAATAATATTTTTAATTACAGGAGGTTGTAACGTCGGGTTTTAACAGGTCGCCACATTGCACGCAGCGGTATTCTGATTCGCCGCGCAAGACTTTGTTATGGCGGCGCACCGTCAACTGATGCTGTTGGCAACGGCAGCGATAGGGGAAGGTGTTTTTGCGAACAGATTGCACTTCAAACTTATGTGTCCGGCGGGCAGGAACGCCAAGCACTGTTTCCATCATCCATTTCCACTCTTTACCATGCGGCGCTACGCGACCAAAGTGTTTCCACACCAACAAATGAGCCAGTTCGTGCGGCACTACCTCATCAATAAAGGTCTGCTGGTTTTCCATTAACAACACCGGATTGAGGCGGATTTCGTAGCTATCCATCCATGCGGTGCCCGCAGCCGTGCCTCGCTGCTGATATACCAGCTTCGGTTCAGGGTAGTTACGGCCTAAGTGCAGATTTGCCTGTTGAAGCTTTTCCCGTAGGCAGCGCATAACGGCCTGCTGGATAGCGATGGGGAGTCTTGGGGATTTCATAGCGGCAAAGAATAGTGCGAGGTGGAACAGGGTGCAAGCCCCTCTCGGTTGAGGAGAGGGGCTTGTGATTGTTAGTCGTGAGCACCAATCTCACGTAACCGACGACCTTTCATCAGGTTACGTTCGATGTGTTCCAGGGAAACGTGTTTGGTTTCAGGAATCAGCCACACAGTGAGAACAATAAAGAACAGGTTCAACGCCGCGTACACCCAGAAAGTATTCGCATTACCCAGCGTATTGAGCATGGTCAGGAACGTTGCACCGACAATCATGTTCGCAATCCAGTTGGTGGCGGTGGAACAGGTGATACCAAAATCGCGCCCTTTAAGCGGCTGGATTTCAGAACACAGCACCCAAATCAGCGGGCCGGCACTCATCGCGAAACCAACGATGAACATCAACAGCATGGCGATAGCAAAGTATTGCGCACCCTGGGAATGAATACCGACGTGCAGCATTGTGCCGAGAATACCCATACCTACCGCCATAACCAGGAAGCCCAGAACGAGCGTTGGTTTACGACCCCAACGGTCCACCAGACCAATAGCAATGAAGGTTGCCAGGACGTTGATAAGACCTACGATGACGGTGCCCCACATTTGCTGAGTGGTATTGGTGAAGCCTGCAATTTCGAAGATTTTCGGTGCGTAATACATGATGACGTTCATACCGGTGAACTGTTGCATCACCTGAAGCAGAACACCAAGGAACACGGCACGACGGAAGTTGCTGTTGTCCTTAAACAGTGACCAGCCACTTTGTTTTACCTTCAGGCTTTCACGGATTTCTTCCAGTTCACGTTTAGCTTCTGCACTGGTATCGCGCAGGCGCATTAGCACACGTTCAGCATCATGGAAGCGACGTTTCGCGGCGAACCAGCGTGGGCTGTCCGGCAGGAAGAAGACGCCAACAAGTAAGATCAACGCAGGAATGGTGATAACACCCAACATCCAGCGCCATGAGCCGTTATAGCTGAAAGCTGTATCGGAAAGGTAAGCGCCAAGAATACCGATGGTAATCATCAACTGGTACATCGAGATCATGCTGCCACGGATTTTTTCAGGGGCAATTTCAGACAGATAAAGTGGGGCGGTATAAGACGCAACACCGACTGCCAGGCCGAGCAATACACGGGAGAGAATCAGAATTTCAGTGTTCGGTGCAAAAGCAGAGCACAGTGAACCTGCAACGAAAAGCACAGCACCAATCATCAGGCTGTATTTACGCCCGATGCGGAAGGAGAGCCAACCGCTGCCAACGGCACCGACAGCTGCACCAAACATCATCGAACTTACAACCCACTCTTGCTGGTGCGCAGTTATCTGGAAATCTTTTGCGATAAACGGTAACGCACCGGCAATCACGCCAATATCCAGGCCAAATAACAAACCGGCCAGGGCTGCAAGAAAACAGACAAAAAAGGTCATGCTTTTGTTCGAGCGCCCTTGTTTTTTTATTTCAGGCATATTGCTCTCCAGTTGAATAATTTGGGGGATATCTCGCTATTAAGATTAGGTTAACGCGACGTAAAATTGTGTGATTCAACTCACGTTAGTGTAATCGGTTACACTACTGTCAAGAATTGTATGTGCAATTTTTTTAATTAAAACAGTGAATTGAGTGTAGAAAATAAAACAAAAATTTTCCATGCGAGACTAATCTGAAATATTTTGTAACTAGCGCAGCAACAAAAAGTTGTCATGCAGAACTGTCTTAATTAATGCCTTGTTAACGCCAATGTAACCGTTTCCACTGGTGCTGTTTGTTACGAGAGATTTTTCGGAGGAGGATTTAAGTGTTGAAGGGGAGTAAAAAACAAAAAGGCCAGCGAAGCGCTGGCCTTTAAAGTTTGATGGTGAACTGGCGAGGTTTACTTCAGTCCAGCAGCATCACGCAGCAATTCTGCTTTGTCGGTTTTTTCCCAAGGGAAATGCTCACGACCAAAGTGACCGTATGCTGCGGTTTCTTTGTAGATTGGGTGCAGCAGATCCAGCATCTGAATCAGGCCGTACGGACGCAGGTCGAAGAACTCACGTACCAGCAGGGTCAGTTGCTCGGTAGAGATTTTCTCAGTACCGAAGGTTTCAACCATGATAGATGTTGGCTCAGCCACGCCGATTGCGTAAGAAACCTGGATTTCACAGCGGTCAGCAAGGCCAGCTGCAACAATGTTTTTCGCCACATAACGAGCCGCATACGCTGCAGAACGGTCCACTTTAGACGGATCTTTACCAGAGAATGCACCGCCGCCGTGACGAGCCATACCGCCGTAGGTATCAACGATAATTTTACGACCGGTCAGGCCGCAGTCACCCATTGGGCCACCGATAACAAAACGGCCAGTTGGGTTGATGTGGTATTTGGTGGAAGCATTTAACCATTCTGCCGGCAGAACTGGCTTGATGATCTCTTCCATAACGGCTTCTTGTAGCGTTTTAAGCGCAACATCTTCTGAATGCTGGGTAGACAATACTACCGCGTCGATGCCGACAATTTTACCGTCGTCATACTGGAAGGTGATCTGGCTTTTTGCATCCGGACGCAACCATGGCAGAGAGCCATTCTTACGAACTTCAGCCTGGCGTTGAACCAAACGGTGTGCGTAAGTGATTGGTGCTGGCATCAGCACGTCGGTTTCGTTGGTCGCATAACCAAACATCAGGCCCTGGTCGCCAGCACCTTGCTCCAGCGGGTCAGTACGGTCAACGCCCTGGTTGATATCAGGGGATTGCTTACCGATAGCGCTCAGCACTGCGCAAGAGTTGGCATCAAAGCCCATATCAGAATGCACGTAGCCGATTTCACGAATCGTTTGACGAGTGATCTCTTCGATATCAACCCAGGCGCTGGTGGTGATTTCACCGCCAACCAGAACCATGCCGGTTTTTACGTAAGTTTCGCAAGCTACGCGCGCTTTTGGATCCTGTTCCAGGATCGCATCAAGCACCGCATCGGAGATTTGGTCAGCGATTTTATCGGGATGCCCTTCTGATACAGACTCGGACGTAAAGAGGTGTTTGGCCATGTTTTATTCACCCTAAGAGAATTAGGTTAGTGCAGACTGCTGTTTATCGGCGCTCGAACCAGTGCGATGTACTGGTAACTTGAGTTTTCACCACAGGTTTCATTTCAGGCAGTCTAACAGTTAATCGGTATAGATGGATTAACATCTGGACGGCTATTCTAGGTTATCCATTAATCAGATTACCAGTGATTTTTACGCCTGCAAGTCTGTGCCAATAATCTCAGGTGGCAAATTTTACTGACAGTGCCGCAATCCAGGGATTTTTACTTTGCAATTTTCTTCTGTTATCGGTATAAAGCGGCGCGCGCGGCTCATTCAACAAGCACACAGTTTTTGTGTTGCCCACTTCCAGCCGGGTTGAGCAAATTTCTGAGCTTTGGCTTGTCGCATACCCAAACCGTATGCGTGGAGGTGATACGATTGAAAAACCGCTTTAATTCGCAAACTCTGGCGACCGTCCAGGTCGTGCATATGCTCCTCGCATCCAGCAACTCTTTGCTACAGCTACATTCCTGCCGATGTTATACCCATCTTGGCGCATCGATGGATTCTCGGGCCGGTTTTTAACCCGCAAAATTCAGAACTTGGGCTCTCTTGTCATCGATAAGAGTATTCTCGTGGTTTCGCCGCTCCGCACAACGGAGTTCGGTTACGTGTTTTACTTATGATATGAAAAAGAAACCGGTCGCACAGCTAGTCTGTCAGCGTCTTATGCTGCTTCTACGCGCTGTTAATGGGTTGTTATTGCAGGATACCCCTGCGATAGTAGTCAACTGTTTTGCACATTCGTTTAAATTTGAGGTTCGCCATGTCTGACAAAATCTCTTCTGTTTCGGGTTCGTCAGTGGGCGAGCAGGATGTACACCGCTCCATGCAGGAGGTTGCCATGAGCTCCCAGGAAGCAAGCAAGATGCTGCGTACTTACAATATTGCCTGGTGGGGCAATAACTATTACGACGTCAACGAACTCGGTCACATTACCGTGTGCCCCGATCCCGATGTCCCAGAGGCTCGTGTTGATCTCGCTGAACTCGTAAAAGCCCGTGAAGCACAGGGGCAGCGTTTACCTGCACTGTTCTGTTTCCCGCAGATTTTGCAGCACCGCCTGCGTTCTATTAATGCAGCCTTCAAACGTGCTCGCGAATCTTATGGCTATAACGGCGACTATTTCCTCGTTTACCCAATCAAAGTGAACCAGCACCGCCGCGTAATTGAATCACTGATTCATTCCGGTGAACCTCTGGGCCTGGAAGCGGGTTCTAAAGCGGAACTGATGGCGGTTCTGGCGCATGCCGGTATGACGCGTTCAGTTATTGTGTGTAACGGCTATAAAGACCGTGAATACATCCGCCTGGCGTTGATCGGTGAGAAGATGGGCCACAAGGTTTATCTGGTCATCGAGAAGATGTCAGAAATTCGTATCGTGCTGGAAGAAGCAGAGCGCTTGAATGTCGTGCCACGTCTTGGCGTGCGTGCACGTCTGGCGTCACAAGGCTCCGGCAAATGGCAGTCTTCTGGCGGGGAGAAATCCAAATTTGGTCTGGCGGCGACGCAGGTTCTGCAACTGGTTGATATGTTGCGTGAAGCTGGTCGTATCGACAGCCTGCAATTACTGCACTTCCACCTTGGTTCGCAAATGGCGAACATTCGCGATATCGCCACAGGCGTGCGTGAATCTGCGCGTTTCTATGTTGAGCTGCACAAGATGGGCGTCAACATCGAATGCTTCGATGTCGGCGGCGGTCTGGGCGTGGACTATGAAGGAACGCGTTCCCAGTCGGATTGTTCGGTCAACTATGGCCTGAACGAATACGCTAATAACATTATTTGGGCGATTGGTGATGCGTGTGAAGAACACGGTTTGCCACACCCAACGGTTATCACTGAGTCTGGTCGTGCGGTAACCGCGCACCATACCGTGTTGGTGTCTAACATCATCGGTGTTGAACGTAACGAATACACAACCCCAACCGCGCCTGCTGAAGACGCACCGCGCGCACTGCAAAGCATGTGGGAAACCTGGGGCGAAATGCACGAGCCGAACAACCGTCGCTCGCTGCGCGAATGGCTGCACGACAGCCAGATTGATTTGCACGATATCCACACCGGTTATGCGTCCGGCAGCTTCTCGCTGCAAGAGCGCGCCTGGGCGGAGCAGCTTTATCTGAGCATGTGCCATGAAATTCAGCGCTTACTCGACCCAAGTAACCGTGCGCACCGCCCAATAATCGACGAACTGCAAGAACGTATGGCGGATAAGATTTACGTCAACTTCTCACTGTTCCAGTCGATGCCGGATGCATGGGGCATAGACCAGTTGTTCCCTGTGCTGCCGCTTGAAGGTCTGAATCAGATCCCTGAGCGCCGCGCAGTACTCCTGGATATTACTTGCGATTCCGACGGTGCTATCGATCACTACATCGATGGCGACGGTATTGCGACTACCATGCCAATGCCAGAATACGATGCAGAAAACCCGCCGCTGTTGGGCTTCTTTATGGTTGGCGCGTACCAGGAAATTCTGGGCAACATGCACAACCTGTTTGGTGATACCGAAGCGGTTGACGTGTTTGTCTTCCCTGACGGCAGTGTAGAGGTGGAGCTTTCTGATGAAGGCGATACCGTTGCGGACATGCTGGAATATGTTCAGCTTGATCCAAACACTTTGCTGAAGCATTTCCGCGATCAGGTTAAACAGACCGATCTGGATGCGGCATTACAGCAGCAGTTCCTTGAAGAGTTTGAGGCTGGGTTGTACGGCTATACTTACTTAGAAGACGAGTAAATTACTCGTCATACTTCGAGCTGCAGCCAACACTTTGCAACGCGAATTATTTAGAGTAAATAGTGTACAAATAATGCTGCATTCGGCGATAATCCGCGCCAACAAGCAGTCTGAATGAAACAGTCCCTTCCTCGTCGGGTTTAACGACGCGGAGGGGACTTTTTTTTGCTAATAATTACCATCATCGTGAGGTCAAACCATGAGCACCTTAGGCCATCAGTACGACAATTCCCTGGTATCCAATGCCTTCGGTTTTTTACGTTTTCCGCTGAACTTTATGCCATACGACAGCGATGCCGATTGGGTTATCACTGGCGTTCCTTTTGATGCGGCAACGTCTGGCCGTGCAGGTGGTCGTCATGGCCCTGCGGCAATTCGTCAGGTTTCAACTAATCTGGCATGGGAAGGCAACCGCTTCCCGTGGAACTTCGACGTGCGTGAGCGTTTGAACGTTGTTGACTGCGGCGACCTGGTTTACGCCTTCGGTGATGCGCGTGATATGAGCGAACGTCTGCAGGCCCACGCAGAAAAATTACTGGCTGCCGGCAAGCGTATGCTCTCTTTCGGTGGTGACCACTTTGTGACTCTGCCGCTGTTGCGTGCCCATGCCAAGCACTTTGGTAAAATGGCACTGGTACATTTCGATGCGCACACCGATACCTATGCAAATGGTTGCGAGTTCGACCACGGCACCATGTTCTACACCGCACCTAAAGAAGGTTTGATCGACCCGAACCACTCTGTGCAAATTGGTATCCGTACTGAGTTCGATAAAGACAACGGTTTCACCGTGCTGGATGCAGGCCAGGTGAATGACCGCACTGTTGACGATGTGCTGGCGCAGGTTAAGCAGATTGTTGGTGATATGCCGGTGTACCTGACCTTTGATATTGACTGTATCGACCCGGCTTTCGCACCAGGAACAGGAACTCCGGTTATCGGTGGTCTGACGACTGACCGTGCGCTTAAACTGGTTCGTGGTTTGAAAGACTTGAACATCGTTGGTATGGATGTAGTGGAAGTTTCTCCGGCTTACGATCAGTCTGAAATTACCGCGCTGGCGGGTGCGACTTTGGCGCTGGAGATGTTGTATATCCAGGCTGCTAAGAAAGGCGAATAAATAATTGTTTGTGTTGGATGGCGCTATCGCGCCATCCACCGCTTTTATATTACTTCAACCCATCCGCAGCCATACGGTCACGAATATGTTGCGCACGTTCTGCAGAAGCAGGGTGGTCATCAAGCATTGAGCTTTGGCGGCCTTCTTCTGCTTTCGCTAACTTCTCAAAGCTGGTTGCCAGGCCAATTGGGTTGATTCCACGTTTTCTCAACAAATCATACGAGTAGTCATCGGCTTCAGATTCCTGACGCTGGGAGAACTGCGCGTTCACCAGTTTTTCGCCCAAATCACCAAGCTGCGACTGCGACAGACTGCCAATCACACCGCCTGCTGAGGCTGCCGCTACGCGTGCTGCGTTGGTGCCCAACGCCACTTGCATCCCTTTCTTCACATGACCGAGCGCGACGTGGCCCATTTCGTGGCCGATAACCGCTTCGACTTCATTATCGTTCATCATGTCCATCAGGCCGCTATATACGCGAATGCAGCCGTTAGCCATCGCAAAGGCATTTACATCTTTGGTGACGTACACCTTGTAGTTCACCGGCATGCCGTTAATGTTGTCGCCCAGGGCTGAGGAAATCTTGCTGAGACGTTTAGCATATTCACTGCTGGCTGGAGCGATGCTCGCTTTGCTGTCGAGCTCAGCACAAGATTTGTCACTTAACTCTTTCACCTGCGCATCACTTAATGTGTACGCCTGGAATGCTTCCGCACCGGAAGCGAGCAGACCGTTAGAGTCCATGTTCTGGCAGCCGCTCAGTAGGGCAGCAACGCTCAGGCTTAATAAAATTGGGCGCAATTTCATGCCAATATCCTTAATTAGTGATAACTGCTCAGAGGTGATTCAGCCACAAACCATTGGCTAGTCGCTTCAGTATAAAGAAGTTAGCCAAACTCGCGCAGCAACTTGCGCAACATGCGAGCAGGTTCCAGAGATTTCTTAACCGGACAAAAGGATGCTCCATGTACATGGCACACGGCTTGCGGTACATTGATGGCAATTTTTTGGGCGTAGCCCATAACGCATAGTAGTCAAGGCCTGACCTTCAACCATCCGATCTGGAGTCAAAATGTCCTCTCGTAAAGAGCTTGCCAATGCTATTCGTGCACTCAGCATGGACGCAGTACAAAAAGCCAAATCCGGTCACCCGGGCGCCCCTATGGGTATGGCAGACATTGCCGAAGTCCTGTGGCGCGATTTCCTGAACCATAACCCGCAGAACCCTGCATGGGCTGACCGTGACCGCTTCGTGCTGTCTAACGGCCACGGTTCAACGCTGATCTATAGCTTGCTGCACCTCACAGGTTATGATCTGCCGATTGAAGAACTGAAAAACTTCCGTCAGCTGCATTCCAAAACTCCGGGTCACCCGGAAGTGGGCTACACCGCTGGTGTTGAAACCACGACTGGCCCGCTGGGTCAGGGTGTTGCGAACGCAGTGGGTATGGCAATTGCTGAGCGTACCATGGCAGCACAGTTCAACCGTCCTGGTCACGACATCGTGGACCACTTCACCTACACATTCCTGGGTGATGGCTGCATGATGGAAGGCATTTCCCACGAAGTTTGCTCACTGGCCGGTACGCTGGGTCTGGGTAAACTGGTTGCCTTCTATGATGACAACGGTATCTCTATCGACGGCCACGTTGAAGGCTGGTTCACTGACGATACTGCGAAACGCTTTGAAGCTTACGGCTGGCACGTTGTGCGCGGCGTTGACGGTCACGATGCAGACGCCATCAAACGCGCTGTTGAAGAAGCTAAGGCCGTTACCGACAAACCTTCACTGTTGATGTGCAAAACCATCATCGGTTTCGGTTCGCCAAACAAAGCCGGTACGCACGATTCCCACGGCGCACCTTTGGGTGATGCGGAAATCGCACTGACTCGTGAGCAACTTGGCTGGAAACACGCGCCATTCGAAATCCCGTCTGAGATCTACGCTCAGTGGGATGCAAAAGAAGCAGGCCAGGCGAAAGAAGCGGCATGGAACGAGAAGTTCGCAGCCTACGCGAAAGCCTTCCCGCAGGAAGCTGCTGAATTTACCCGTCGTATGAAAGGCGACATGCCTGCTGATTTCGCAGCTAAAGCGCAAGAGTTCATCAAGAACCTGCAAGCTAACCCTGCGAAAATCGCTAGCCGTAAAGCGTCTCAGAACACCATCGAAGCATTCGGACACTTGCTGCCAGAATTCCTCGGCGGTTCCGCTGACCTGGCACCGTCTAACCTGACTATCTGGTCTGGTTCTAAAGCGATCAACGAAGATCTGGCCGGTAACTACATCCATTACGGTGTACGTGAATTCGGTATGACGGCGATTGCGAATGGTATTGCACTGCACGGTGGTTTCCTGCCGTACACCTCTACCTTCCTGATGTTCGTTGAATACGCCCGTAACGCGGTGCGTATGGCCGCGCTGATGAAGCAACGCCAGGTGATGGTCTATACCCACGACTCCATCGGTCTGGGCGAAGATGGCCCAACTCACCAGCCAGTAGAGCAGCTTGCTGCCCTGCGCGTAACGCCAAACATGAGCACATGGCGTCCATGTGACCAGGTTGAATCTGCGGTGGCGTGGAAATACGCAGTAGAACGTCACGACGGCCCGACCGCGCTGATCTTCTCTCGTCAGAACCTGGCACAGCAGGATCGTACAGAACAGCAGCTGGCGGATATCGCCCGCGGTGCATACGTTCTGAAAGATTGTGCAGGCCAGCCGGAACTGATCCTGATCGCCACCGGTTCAGAAGTTGAACTGGCTGTTGCAGCCTGGGATCAGCTGTCTGCTGAAGGTATCAAAGCACGTGTGGTTTCCATGCCGTCTACTGATGCATTCGACAAACAAGATCCAGCGTACCGTGAAGCCGTGCTACCGAAAGCCGTTGCTGCGCGTGTTGCTATCGAAGCCAGCATCGCTGACTACTGGTACAAATACGTTGGCCTGAACGGCGCGGTTGTGGGTATGACCACCTTCGGTGAGTCTGCTCCAGCAGAGCAGCTGTTCGAAGAGTTTGGCTTCACCGTTGAGAATGTGGTGAAACAGGCTAAAGCAGTTCTGTAATGTGAAAAAGGCCAGCACTGCTCTAATGCCGATCAGTTAAGGATCGGTTGGCCGATCCAGTGGCTGTGTAAGAATCCGTAATCTCCCGGGGATTACGGATTTTTTTATGCTACTGAGTCAGGCTCTTAATACCGTCCATAAATTCACGCCAGAAGCGTTTTCTGCTATTTCTGAGCTCCTTTCTCCTGAGCTTATTGATGAATGCCTTGCTGACATCGGCACCGCAACCATCTGTAAGCGTCGATTTCCAATGGAAATGATCGTCTGGGCTGTCACCGGTATGACGCTGTTTCGCTCATTGTCCATGAATCAACAGGTCTCACACCTCGATATTCTTCTGCCGGGTAATCCCAATCAAAAAAGACGCGCAGTATCAGGTAGTAAAAAAGCAGGGTAAGGGAGATGAAATAGTTGAACTGAATATGTCACCACAGGCAAGGCGTAAATGGGAAAAGGGTTCGGGTGCTGACATTATCCCCGGGCAGTAAAAAGAAACCGCAACGCTACGCGTTACGGTTTCCATCAAAAGCTTAACTGACAAGCATTACGGCTTATGGCAGGTGTTTACAACGTATTTGATGCTGACCCACTACGTATCAGCCCATGGGGTGATTACGGGCTGGTCGAAGGGCTCCGCTACAACCTGGGTGCACGAATCGAATTTTAATTGAGTGCATAATAGAGTGCCTAAAGGACAAATGCTGCCCGGTGGTGGCGTTTGTCCTCTGTCGTATACATCCGGTCTCGATCCTAAGCCTGTAAGTATGAGGGTAGCTTGTTTAGGCTGGTTACTATTCGTCCTTAGCCTTTAATTCGTTGCAGTTATTCCATCGAAAATGTGACCTGCGTCAGAAGATTAGTTGCCTGTCCTGGGGTAACGTTCCATTTATTCCCTGTTTCGCTTACCATAGCTGAAGCGTTTCAGTCGACTAAATGTTCGACAATTAAGCAAACAAATGCAGTTTCAATAGTGCGAGGATTCCCCTCAGACGATTGCTGGATTACTCTGTCAGCCACTTAGTCTCAGGGATTCTGGCAGGAGAGATATGACCGTACGCATAGCAATTAATGGCTTCGGTCGCATTGGGCGCAACGTGGTACGTGCTTTGTACGAATCCGGTCGCCGTGCGGAAATTACCGTCGTAGCAATCAATGAACTGGCTGATGCTGCGGGTATGGCGCATCTGTTGAAGTATGACACCAGCCATGGTCGCTTCGCCTGGGACGTCCGTCAGGAGCGTGACCAGTTATGGGTAGGCGACGACGCCATCCGTATTTTGCACGAACCGCAAATTGCTAATTTGCCGTGGCGTGAACTGGGTGTTGATGTGGTGCTCGATTGTACTGGTGTGTTTGGCTCCCGTGCAGACGGTGAAGCTCATCTGGCCGCTGGTGCTAAAAAAGTCCTCTTCTCTCATCCTGGCGGTAACGACCTCGACGCCACCGTTGTTTACGGTGTGAATCATGAAAGTGTGGTTGCTGAACATCGCATTGTTTCAAATGCTTCTTGCACCACAAACTGCATCATTCCAATTATCAAACTGCTTGATGATGCTTACGGTATTGAGTGGGGCACAGTGACCACCATTCATTCGGCCATGCATGATCAACAAGTTATTGACGCCTATCATCCAGACTTGCGCCGCACCCGTGCCGCCAGCCAGTCTATTATTCCCGTTGATACGCGTCTTGCTGCTGGTATCACACGTATTTTCCCGAAATTTAACGATCGTTTTGAAGCAATTGCGGTACGTGTTCCTACCATCAACGTCACAGCGATAGATTTAAGCGTGACGGTGAAAAATGCAGTTAAAGCCAATGAAGTCAACAAGTTGCTGCAAAAAGCAGCACGAGATTCATTTCATGGTATAGTTGACTATACGGAATTACCGTTGGTCTCGACTGATTTTAACCACGATCCGCATAGTGCCATTATTGATGGCACACAAACCCGGGTCAGTGGGCAACATCTGATTAAAACTTTAGTCTGGTGTGATAATGAATGGGGCTTTGCTAACCGAATGCTCGACACGACGTTAGTCATGGCCGCAAGTGGTTTCAGGTAGAGCGCATATGCGTTCGCAAAACTTTAAGAATCAACGAGAGGATTCACCATGTCTGTAATTAAGATGACCGATCTGGATCTGGCTGGTAAGCGCGTTCTGATCCGTGCAGATTTGAACGTACCAGTTAAAGAAGGGAAAGTGACATCTGACGCACGTATTCGTGCATCACTGCCAACTATCGAACTGGCCCTGAAGCAAGGCGCTAAAGTGATGGTAACTTCTCACCTGGGTCGTCCGACTGAAGGCGAGTACAACGAAGAATTCTCTCTGCTGCCGGTTGTTAACTACCTGAAAGACAAATTGTCTTCCCCGGTTCGTTTGGCTAAAGATTACCTCGACGGCGTTGAAGTTGCTGAAGGTGAACTGGTTGTTCTGGAAAACGTTCGCTTCAACAAAGGCGAAAAGAAAGACGACGAAACTCTGTCTAAAAAATACGCTGCACTATGTGACGTATTCGTAATGGACGCTTTCGGTACAGCTCACCGCGCACAGGCTTCTACTCACGGCGTTGGCAAATTTGCAGACATCGCTTGTGCAGGCCCGCTGCTGGCTGAAGAGCTGAGCGCACTGGGTAAAGCACTGAAAGAACCAGCTCGTCCAATGGTTGCTATCGTTGGCGGTTCTAAAGTTTCTACCAAACTGACTGTTCTTGATTCCCTGTCCAAAATCGCTGACCAGCTGATTGTTGGTGGTGGCATCGCGAACACCTTCGTTGCTGCTCAAGGCCACAACGTAGGTAAATCTCTGTACGAAGCAGACCTGGTTGACGAAGCTAAACGCCTGCTGACTATCTGTGATATCCCAGTACCTGCTGACGTTCGCGTTGCAACTGAGTTCTCTGAGACTGCTACTGCAACTCTGAAATCTGTAAACGATGTGAAAGCTGACGAGCAGATTCTGGATATCGGTGATGCATCTGCAGCACAACTGGCTGAAATCCTGAAGAATGCAAAAACCATTCTGTGGAACGGCCCGGTTGGCGTGTTCGAATTCCCGAACTTCCGTAAAGGTACTGAAATCGTTGCTAATGCAATTGCAGACAGCGAAGCATTCTCTATCGCAGGCGGCGGTGACACTCTGGCAGCAATCGACCTGTTCGGTATTGCTGACAAAATCTCCTACATCTCCACTGGCGGCGGCGCATTCCTCGAATTCGTGGAAGGTAAAGTTCTGCCAGCAGTAGCGATGCTTGAAGAGCGCGCTAAGAAGTAATGATTACGGGCAGGGTTTCCTGCCCGTTGTTTTTTAGTCGTTTGCAAACGCGGGCGACTCATCGTTTTTTCTAACGGCCAACGATACAGGACAACGTAACATGTCTAAAATTTTTGATTTCGTAAAACCTGGTGTTATCACTGGTGATGACGTACAGAAAGTTTTCCAGGTAGCAAAAGAGAACAACTTTGCTCTGCCAGCAGTTAACTGCGTAGGCACCGACTCTATCAACGCTGTACTGGAAACTGCTGCGAAAGTTAAAGCTCCAGTTATCGTTCAGTTCTCTAACGGTGGCGCTGCATTCATCGCTGGTAAAGGCGTGAAAACTGACGTTCCTCAGGGCGCTGCAATCCTGGGTGCTATCTCTGGCGCACATCACGTACACCAGATGGCTGAACATTACGGCGTGCCAGTAATCCTGCACACTGACCACTGCGCGAAGAAACTGCTGCCGTGGATCGATGGTCTGTTAGACGCGGGTGAAAAACACTTCGCAGCTACCGGCAAACCACTGTTCTCTTCTCACATGATCGACCTGTCTGAAGAGTCTCTGGAAGAAAACATCGCGATCAGCGCTAAATATCTGGAGCGTATGTCCAAAATGGGCATGACTCTGGAAATTGAACTGGGTTGCACCGGCGGCGAAGAAGATGGCGTAGACAACAGCCATATGGATGCTTCTGCTCTGTACACTCAGCCAGAAGACGTTGATTACGCTTATACTGAACTGAGCAAAATCAGCCCACGTTTCACCATCGCTGCTTCTTTTGGTAACGTGCACGGTGTTTACAAACCAGGTAACGTGGTTCTGACCCCGACTATCCTGCGCGATTCTCAGGATTATGTTTCTAAGAAACACAACCTGCCGCACAACTCCCTGAACTTCGTATTCCACGGTGGTTCTGGTTCTACTGCTCAAGAAATCAAAGATTCCGTGAGCTACGGTGTTATCAAAATGAACATCGATACCGATACCCAGTGGGCAACTTGGGAAGGTATCCTGAGCTACTACAAAGCTAACGAAGCGTATCTGCAAGGTCAGTTGGGCAACCCGAAAGGCGAAGACCAGCCGAACAAGAAATACTACGATCCGCGCGTATGGCTGCGTTCTGCACAGACTTCCATGATCACCCGTCTGGAGCAAGCTTTCAAAGAACTGAACGCAGTAGACGTTCTGTAATCTTTGTAGCTTAATTGCCGTACCGAAAAACCCGCCTTGTGCGTAATGCCGATCAGTTAAGGATCGGTTGACCGATCCAGTGGTTGTGTAAGAATCCGGAAATGTTCTTCGTTTCCGGATTTTTTTATGCACATCGGACAGGCTCTTGATCTCGTTTCCTGCTACGACTCACTGCGTAACCCACTGACCACACTGGGAGATTACCTCGACCCCGAGTTCATCTCCCGTTGCCTTGCCGAATCCGGCACGGTGACTCTGCGTAAGCGCCGCCTGCCGCTGGAAATGATGGTCTGGTGCATTGTCGGGATGGCGCTCGAGCGTAAAGAACCTCTTCATCAAATCGTTAACCGGCTGGATATCATGCTGCTGGGCGACCGCCCCTTCGTGGCTCCCGGCGCCGTTAACCTTTCAGAAATCCACTCTAACGTTCGATTTTTCCGGTCTGGTTTTTATGTCGGGCCGTTACTGTTCCTGGCAGGCCATCAGCCGAGCAAGGTCCATCAGGCGATTGGAGAATCCTCACCCGTTACCATACCAGGCAAGCATTTTGACCATGTTGCCGTCAATCACCAGCGTTGAGAGCCCGTCGATGGTGGGGGAACGCGGATCTCCCTGGAGACGGTAAGGAAAATCCAAAAAAAGAGCTGAGACGGCGGATCATTTTTATCGGATAAGCGTATAGTTATGCGGGCAAGAAAAGGAAGCTCCGGCCCAGCCGGAGGAAAGTTAATCTGTTATGGAAAAGGAATTCGATGTTATCCGCAAAGAAAATCTCCTTTGTGCTGCACGCGCTGGCGCTCTCTTTGGGGCTGCTGGCCGCCTCCGCCTTTGCAAAAACCTATGACTGGCCGCTGCCGGAAAACACCACCTTGACGGTGAATATTCCCCGTGGGGCGCTGCTCATTGTCACCCGAGTAGACGGTAAGCAGCAGGTTTCTCTGGATCTGAAAAAGGTGAATATTGCCCGTGAATCGTCGCTAACCAGCCGCAAAATCACCGGTGATATCCCCTCCGAAGAGCCGCTCTGGTCGATTAAAGGTTCATCCGCCACGCTTACGTTCCCCACTCCTGCTGATATCGATTTACAGAAGGTAACCGGCGTTTCCGCCGCGCTTATCCTCCCCGCTACGGGCGAGTATGAAATTAACGGCACGCTGTCCGACGTCTATCTTAAGGACACAAAAAATACCCTCCGCGTAAAGGTGGTTAACGGCAAGGTCATCGCGCAGAATGCTGCGGCGGGAGATGTGGCGATAGATGTCTTAAACGGCAGCATCACCACGGAAGGCATGAAAGGCAAGCTGTCGTTAAAGCTGCGCAGTGGCACCTTAACGGATAAAGGCTCTCAGGGTGACCTGGATGTGGATCTGGTTAACGGTGATTTACTGCTTAATTCGGCGTCGAAAACCCTGCACATTAAGCAGATTACCGGCAAACAGACCATCGACGCCCAGGCCTGTGAGGTCTTCACCAACGACCTGCAAACCGGCAGCAGCGAAATTCGTTTAGGCTCGAAGCTGAAGAAAGGATCGATAGTTTCAGCCGGGGGGGAGATTACCACTCTTGTTGCCGACGACTGGCAGGGGAAGATAGTTGCCGAGGGTGTCAGCGGCAATAACATCATCAATCATCTGTCTGACCTCAAGCCGACGGCGGTCAAGCCACCGCTTAGCGACGAACGCCTGGAGCTGACTCAGGGAGCCGCACCGGCTGCTCAGCTTACGCTCTCCACGGTTGGGGGGGGGGTCACCCTCCAGCATGCGCTGCAGGCAGGGAAGTAATATGAAAAATAACACTTTTGCCTTGGCCTTTACGGCGCTGCTCGGCGCCTCTTTCACATCGGGGGCGGCGTGCGCTACAGACCTCGGCAAGTTGGTTCACGGCCCGCTGGCGACCAATGACGGCCAGACGCTCGCGTTTTATCAGAAGGACAATAACGTCACCGCCTGGTTTACTTCCCCTCCTCAGACCGAGCAGGAGACGATTTCGGATTACGCCTTGATCGTTGATAGCCACTACGAGCTGGGAAGTGTCTCTATTGTGGCGGTGTTTTACCAGGATCTCGATAAGGGCGGCCAGGATGAGGTTATCGTTATGTATCGCGATGCGTCCGGAAAACCCCATCTCAGGGCCTGGGGAGCGGACGCAGACCAGATGCTGCCGCTAACGCGCCTTACGCCACAGCTTGAGGATATCGCCGCATCGCTGGAGAAATTTACTGTTGCCGGCGCGCGCAAGGCCCTGGCGGACCTCTTACCTCAGCAGTATTTAATCACCCGCGTAATACAGGATCCGTCCGAGCCACTGTTCAGAGATGTGCTGGGCGCACCGCATAAATACCACCCGGTCTTCCAGCGCTATTTTGATGAGTTGGGGGACGACGTAACTAACCCGCAGGATGCACAGGGCTACTCGCTTATCTTCCCGGGCAAGTTTATTGAGCGTACTAACGAGAAAGCTGAAAAAACCAAATATACGCTGACCATGGATATCATACGCCAGGGCAGCTGCGGTATGGATGAGGCAGGTTTTTCCCCCACCGGGCTCCATTATGAAAACCTCACGGCAGGAAAAAAATCTGTCAAGGAGGGACCTTTTGTCTATTACACCCTGCAGGGATGCCAGCTGACCAAGAACAGTGAAGGGCAATATCACGATAATCACTATGAGGGTGATTGGACCTGGTACAGTCCTGAAGAAGGCGGGCGCCTGGTGGAAAAGGGGACCTTCAGAAAGGGCCTTCGCGAGGGGAGCTGGCAGCGGTTCGACGAGCAAGGGCTGCGCAAAGAGGGGAAATATCTCCATGATGTAGAGGACGGCGTATGGCAAACCTTCGCTGAGTCAGGAGAGGTTATTGCCTTAGAAAGCTACCAGAAGGGATATCGCAACGGTCCCTGGTGGCGAAAAGTGGCAGCGAAGGGCAGCGAATCCGGCTGGGTGACCGAAGAGCAAGGGCAGTACCTCAACGATAACAAAGAAGGAGCCTGGCAGGAGAGAATGACCCACGAGCCACGCTACGCGCATTATCATAACGGGCTGCTGGACGGAGAGCTGCGCGTGACAAAGCTCAACGGTCAGAACTGTGAGAGCGGCCATTATCAGAAGGGCCTGCGGCACGGCGAGAGCAGCGAGTGGCATGACAACGGGGAATTAAAAAAACGCGCCAATTATCTCTATGGCCAGTTGCAGGGAACAAGCTACAACTACAGGGATAGCGGCAAGATCGCTGAGGTCCAAAACTGGAAGCCTGGCTCTGCGGTTAATGCCGATTTATGTCAGGGCCTGACCAACCAGGATGCCTGTGATATACGCGCAGCGAAGTTAGCGCAGTCTCTGGAAGAGGGCGAGTGGCGCTCTTTCTACGAGGACGGCCAGCTGGCGGCTATCTCTGAGCGGCGCAACGGGAAGAGGTACGGGACTGAATATGAATTTAACCACTCCGGCAAGCTGTCCTTCTATGCGCGCTGGGATGGGAAAGCGGATCCGCTGGAGAATACCCGCTACGATTATTCCCAGTTAGATGATTACGCCCATAAACCTGTTCGTATGTCACTGCTGGCCGATACGCGGTTGCTCAACGACGGACGTAAAGAGCAATCCACCTTCCATTCCGGCAGCAATAAACTCTCGAGGCACAACTTCTGGTGCTCCGCCTCCTGGACCTCTGCGGCGGTGTGCGGAACGGAATATTTGTGGTATCGATCCGGCGTACTTTCTGCCGTTATACAGCAGCACTATAACCGGAGAATCGAAAGTACGGACTGGGACAGCACCGGGTTTATCGATCGGCAAACGGTGAAAACGTCAGAGAAAACGTTCAGCGAAAGATTTTATATTTTAGACAAGCTGTATACCGACACGGTGAGTCCGGCCACCACTTATCATGACGGTAATGAAGAGGTTGTCGCCGCCGGCCCGAGCAACATCAGCGAAACGCGCCGCTATGATAAGCGGGGCAATCTGGTGACCTTTGAAGAACAGCAAAAGGAATACGAGGGGAATAAAAATAGCCGGGTTAAACTGCCGGTTCAATAAGTTTGGTAATGCCGGACTATTGTCTTCGTTCACCCGGTAGCGATGTTTAACGGGTTGACTACTTGTCAGTCCACATTCCTGCGTCAGTCGTCGTGCCAGCCACCGCCCAGCATCAACGCCACTCTGGCGCAACATCTGGCTGGCTGATGGCCCGGCTACCGGCAGCGCCACGACTGAGGGCATGAAAAGCTCTCACCCGGCTTCGCAATTCAATTCTTTGCACATTAACAGGACGCTTCACCTGCGCGTAATAAACGCTACGGTGAACACCCCATAAACGGCAAAGGACCCGTAATGGCTAATGCCAGTCACTTAAGTATTTTTATGAATAAAAATTCATTTCTTTGCTTATGAGGATAACGAAGGAATCAGGCTTACAGAACCGTTTTCCTTCATCGGAGGCCTGAATTACTTTGCCTCATTTCCTTAACTGACCAGCATTACGCCTTGTGCGGGTTTTTTTACGACAGTAATGAGAACGCAATCGTTTATATCTCAATATTTAAAATGAAATATTCCGTTAAACTCACTGCTCATAATCCAATAAACCCTTTATTTAAGTTCATTAAATGCTCAAATAAACAGGTTGGGTGTATTAATTAATTTTTAAAAATAACACGATTAGTTTATATTTCACTTTAAACCCTAAGATAAATCTTCTCTTGCTATTATAAAATGCAGTATGAACAGCTGCTTATTTAAACTTATATGATTAAATTATCTCCATAACTTAATTTTATTAGGGTGCTTAAGGTTGATGTTTATCATATTAAAGGCTAATTGTTTTTTGTATCTATCTGTTTTTAAAGCGCTTATTTTAATTGATTGCTCTGTATGCAATTAACTCTCAAGTATTTGTGAGTCAAGCCACATAACATCCTGTGTGCAATTCGTTATGATCTTCTGCATGGAAAGTAAATTGAGCGCAGAACTTCATGGACAATAATTCGTTACCAAAGACACAACACCTGATGGTATTCCAGGAAGTTGTCAGAAGTGGTTCATTTGGTTCTGCGGCAAAACAGCTTGGCCTCTCACAACCAGCAGTCAGTAAAGTTATTAGTGAGATGGAAGCTTATTTCGGCTTAGAGATCATCATTAGAAAAAACACCGGCGTAAAATTAACCGAAGCAGGCAAAGTGTTACTGACATACTCAGAATCCATCACGCGTGAACTGAGAAATATGTGCAGCGAAATGAGTCGAATGATTGGCAATACTGTCTGTGATGTATCATTTGGCTATCCTTCCCTGATCGGTTTTACTTTTTTGCCCGGCATGATGAAAGAGTTTAAAGGGCTCTTTCCGCAATCTCAGGTATCAATGTTTGAAGCCCAGCTTTCCTCATTCTTGCCCGCAATTCGTGATGGTCGTCTGGATTTTGCTATCGGTACGTTGAGTGATGAAATGCTATTGCAGGATCTCCATATTGAGCCGCTGTTTGAGTCAGAATTCATTCTGGTCGCGAACCGAACACGGGTAGTCAAAGGAACAACTACGCTAAGTGCTCTAAGCCATGAACAATGGGTCTTGCCGCAAACGGAAATGGGATATTACAGCGAACTCCTTACTACGCTACAAAAGAACAATATTAAAAGCGAAAATATCGTTAAAACTGATTCGGTAGTGACTATTTATAATTTAGTGTTGAATGCCGACTTCCTGACGGTAATCCCTCGAGATATGATTGCCCCATTTGGTTCTAACCAATTTATAAAAATTCCAGTTGAAGATAAATTACCTATTGCTCGCTATGCCGCGGTGTGGTCTAAAAATTACCGAATTAATCATTCTGCAGCCACATTAGTTGAGCTTGCCAAAAAACACTCGTTGCGTAGCCATTTTCAATTTAATCAATTAACTGAAGTTGCTTAGCATAATTCAGTAATTGATAAATATATAACTTATTCAAGGTGATTGATTTAATAAGCAGTCACCTCCTGTATTGTTTTAGCTTTTTAATGTTGAGGTCAACATGCATATCGACTATGAACTTCCTGTAACTATTATTGATGTTCTTGAAGCAAAAAAAAGACTCGCTGGATATATATATAAAACAGGAATGCCTCGTTCTAATTACCTTAGCGAATGCTGCAAGGGCGAGATATTTTTGAAATTTGAAAATATGCAGCGTACCGGTTCATTTAAAATACGTGGTGCTTTTAATAAGCTTAGCTCCTTAACTGAAGAAGAAAGAAAAAAAGGGGTAGTGGCTTGTTCTGCTGGCAACCACGCGCAAGGGGTTTCACTTTCCTGCGCTATTCTGGGCATTGATGGCAAGGTGGTGATGCCTAACGGTGCACCGAAATCTAAAGTGGCAGCAACTACTGATTACTCCGCGCAGGTAGTGATGCACGGTGATAACTTCAACGACACCATCGCTAAGGTCAGCGAAATTGTTGAGATGGAAGGGCGTATTTTCATACCGCCGTATGATGATGAACATGTTATTGCCGGGCAAGGCACCATCGGCCTCGAGATTCTTGAAGATTTATATGATGTCGATAACGTTATCGTGCCGATTGGCGGTGGTGGCTTAATCGCGGGTATAGCGCTGGCGATTAAATCAATTAACCCGACAATTAATATTATCGGTGTGCAGGCTGAAAATGTGCATGGTATGGCCGCATCATTTTATAAAGGCGAACTGATGGCACACCGTACTTCAGGTACATTAGCCGATGGCTGCGATGTTTCTCGTCCGGGCAGAATAACCTATGAAATAGTGAAGAAATTAGTTACCGACATTGTTTTAGTAAGTGAAGATGAAATTCGCAACAGTATGGTGGCGTTAATCCAACGCAATAAAGTTGTTACTGAAGGCGCTGGTGCTCTGGCCACGGCGGCTTTATTAAGTGGCAAATTGGATCACTATATTAAAGGCCGTAAAACAGTAAGTATTATCTCCGGCGGAAACATCGATCTCTCGCGTGTTTCGCAAATCACAGGATCAGCAGATATTTGATATAGCCAACTAATTCGGGTTGCACTCAGAATAATAAATGTGTAGCCCGGAATATAACGGATATTGAATTATTAAAGGAACTCTATTATGAGTAATACTGACGCAACTATTATTGGCCAAAAAGCTGTATCGCAGTGGCGTAAATCTGACACTACCTGGACATTAGGCTTATTTGGCACCGCTATCGGCGCCGGAGTTTTATTTTTCCCTATTCGTGCAGGTTACGGTGGCTTAATTCCAATATTGATTATGTTGTTCCTGGCCTATCCCATTGCATTTTATTGCCACCGCGCACTAGCACGCCTGTGTCTTTCAGGCAGCAACCCTTCTGGAAATATTACCGAAACGGTAGAAGAGCATTTTGGTAAGACTGGTGGTGTGGTCATTACCTTCCTGTACTTCTTCGCCATTTGCCCGCTGCTGTGGATTTACGGCGTTACTATTACCAACACCTTTATGACTTTCTGGGAAAACCAGTTGCAACTCATGCCGCTAAACCGCGGTGTAGTGGCGCTGTTCCTGCTGCTATTGATGGCTTTTGTTATCTATTTTGGCAAAGACCTGATGGTCAAAGTCATGAGCTATCTGGTGTTCCCGTTCATTGCCTGCCTGATCCTGATTTCTGTCTCGCTGATCCCTTACTGGAACTCTGCGGTTATCGACCAGGTGAGTCTCAGCGATATTTCCTTTACCGGCAGTGACGGCATTCTGGTGACCGTATGGCTCGGTATTTCTATCATGGTCTTCTCCTTTAACTTCTCGCCGATAGTCTCCTCGTTTGTAGTTTCTAAACGCGAAGAGTATGAGCAGGACTTCGGCAGGCAGTACACTGAAGACAAATGCTCCAAAATTATCTCCCGTGCCAGCATGTTGATGGTGGCCGTTGTGATGTTCTTCGCCTTCAGCTGCCTGTTCACGCTCTCTCCACAAAATATGGCTGAAGCTAAAGCGCAAAATATTCCGGTGCTTTCTTATCTGGCAAACCACTTCTCATCGATGTCTGGTTCTAAGTCTACCTTTGCAACCACACTTGAGTATGGCGCGTCGATTATTGCCCTGGTCGCTATCTTCAAATCCTTCTTCGGCCACTATCTTGGCACCCTCGAAGGGCTTAACGGTCTGGTTCTCAAGTTTGGCTATAAGGGCGATAAAACCAAAGTCTCTGGGGGAAAACTCAATCTTATCAGTATGGTCTTTATCATGGGGTCGACCTGGGTTGTGGCTTATGCCAACCCGAACATCCTCGATTTGATTGAAGCGATGGGCGCACCAATTATTGCCTCTCTGCTTTGCCTGCTGCCAATGTATGCCATCCGCAAAACCCCTGCTCTGGCGAAATATAAAGGCAGAACCGAAAACATTTTTGTCACAGTAATTGGTTTGCTGACCATTCTTAATATTGTTTACAAGCTTATCTAATTACTTACTCAGGATGAGTGGAATTTAAAATGAATGAATACCCGGTAGTGTTGACGATTAACTGTGGTTCTTCTTCGGTTAAGTTTTCAGTGTTAGATGCAGAAACTTGCGATGTGCTTTTATCTGGAGTTTGTGAAGGTATTAATACCGAACGTGCATTTTTAACGGTCAATGATGGAGAGCCAGTTATTCTGGCTCACCAGAATTATGAAGAGGCACTTGCGGCAATATCTGCTGAACTTGAGAAGCGTCATTTAATTGATAGTGTGGCCTTTGTTGGCCACCGTATTGCTCACGGTGGTTCTTTATTTAGCGAGTCTGTATTAATTACCGATGACGTTATAGACAAAATTCGCCAGGTTTCACCTTTGGCTCCGCTGCACAATTATGCCAATTTACACGGCGTGGAGTCTGCACGGCTTCGTTTTCCGGGCCTTCCTCAAGTCGCGGTATTTGATACCAGTTTCCACCAGACGCTAAAGCCCGAAGCTTATCTGTACGGTTTGCCATATCGTTACTTTGAAGAGTACGGTGTGCGCCGCTATGGGTTCCATGGAACTTCACATCGTTACGTAGCGCAGCAGGCGTGTGAGTTATTAGGTCTCAGGCCAGAAGACTCGGGGTTAGTGATTGCTCACTTAGGAAATGGAGCTTCGGTTTGTGCGGTTCAGAATGGTGCGAGCGTCGACACTTCAATGGGCATGACGCCACTCGAGGGGCTGATTATGGGCACACGTTGTGGTGACGTGGATTTTGGCGCAATGGCCTGGCTTGCTCGTCAGACAGGGCAATCGATGGATGATCTTGAGCAGGTAGCCAATAAAGAGTCAGGGCTACTGGGTCTTTCAGGTCAGTCATCTGACTTACGTACGCTGGAAAATGCCTGGCACAACGGTGATATACGGGCGCAATTAGCGATAAAAACATTTGTCCATCGTATTGCCCGAACAATTGGTGCGCATGTCGCTGCGTTAAAACGTTTTGATGGCGTTATTTTTACCGGTGGTATTGGTGAGAACTCAATACTTATTCGTCGCCTGGTCGCCGAGCGGTTACGCGTTTTTGGTATTGAAATGGATATCGATAAAAATAACCAGCCTAACCGAATCGGTGAACGTGTTATTTCCTGCTCACAGTCGCCGGTCAATTTAGCTGTTATTCCCACCAATGAAGAAAAAATGATTGCGCTTGATGCTTTGCATTTAGGTAGAGAATGCCATCTCGCAGAATACGTCTGAATTAATCATCTGGTACAAAGGAATGAAGTAATGAAAGTGGATATTGATATTACCAACGATAATTATTCCCATGCCTGGCAGCAGTTTTCGGGCGAAGAATGGAAAAAGACAATTAATGTTCGGGATTTTATCCAGCAGAACTATACACCGTATGAGGGTGATGAATCATTCTTAGCGGGTGCAACTCCAGCGACAACTGCGCTGTGGGAAAAGGTCATGGACGGTATTCGTATCGAAAATGCCACCCATGCCCCGGTGGATTTCGACACCAATATTGCCACCACGATTACGGCCCATGCACCGGGTTATATTCTCAAAGAGCGTGAGAAAATTGTTGGTTTGCAAACCGATAAACCGCTGAAGCGTGCCCTCCATCCGTATGGCGGCATCAATATGATCAAAAGCTCATTCGAAGCTTATGGTCGTGAAATGGATGCAGACTTCGAATACCAGTTCACCTCACTGCGTAAAACCCATAACCAGGGGGTATTTGACGTTTATTCACCGGATATTCTGCGCTGCCGTAAATCGGGCGTGCTGACCGGCTTACCGGACGGTTATGGTCGTGGTCGTATTATCGGTGATTACCGCCGTGTGGCGCTCTACGGGATTGCGTATCTGGTACGCGAGCGGGAATTACAGTTTGCCGATCTACAGGGCCAGCTTGAGCGCGGTGAAAACCTGGAAGCGGTGATACGTCTGCGTGAAGAGTTGTCTGAACATCGCCGCGCACTGTTACAAATCCAGGAGATGGCGGCGAACTATGGCTTTGATATTTCACGTCCTGCCAACAATGCACAAGAAGCGCTGCAATGGCTCTATTTTGCTTATCTGGCCGCGGTGAAATCGCAAAATGGTGGGGCGATGTCGCTGGGCCGTACCACCACGTTTATCGATATTTATATTGAACGCGATCTGAAAGCGGGCTTGCTGACTGAGTTGCAGGCACAAGAGCTGGTCGATCATTTTATTATGAAGATCCGTATGGTGCGCTTCTTGCGTACGCCAGAGTTCGACTCGTTGTTTTCCGGCGATCCAATCTGGGCGACAGAAGTCATTGGTGGTATGGGATTGGATGGGCGCACACTGGTCACCAAAAATGCGTATCGCTACCTCAACACGCTTTACACCATGGGGCCTGCACCAGAGCCGAACCTGACGATTCTGTGGTCGGAGGCGCTGCCGAAACCATTCAAAGTGTATGCAGCAAAAGTCTCTATCGAAACCTCGTCTTTGCAATATGAAAATGACGATCTAATGCGCTGTGATTTTGACAGTGATGACTATGCGATTGCCTGCTGTGTCAGCCCGATGGTGATTGGCAAACAGATGCAGTTCTTTGGCGCACGCGCTAACCTGGCAAAAACGCTGTTGTATTGCATCAACGGCGGCATGGATGAAAAACTCAAAATCCAGGTCGGCCCGAAAATGCCGATGTTGTTGGACGATGTTCTGGATTATGAAACGGTGATGAGCAGCCTCGACCACTTTATGGATTGGCTGGCAGCGCAATACATCACGGCGCTCAATCTCATCCACTATATGCACGATAAATACAGCTACGAAGCCTCGCTGATGGCGCTACACGACCGGGATGTTTATCGCACGATGGCATGTGGTATTGCCGGGCTCTCGGTGGCGGTGGACTCGCTTTCCGCGATCAAATACGCGACGGTGAAACCGGTGCGTGACCAAAGCGGGCTGGCAGTAGATTTCGTGATTGAAGGGGAGTACCCGCAATACGGTAATAATGACGATCGTGTTGATGCCATTGCCTGCGATCTGGTTGAGCGCTTTATGAAGAAGATCCAGGCGCTGCCAACTTATCGCAATGCGGTGCCGACTCAGTCGATCCTGACGATCACCTCAAACGTGGTGTATGGGCAAAAAACGGGTAACACACCGGATGGTCGCCGTGCCGGAATGCCATTTGCACCAGGGGCAAATCCAATGCACGGGCGGGATCGGAAAGGTGCGGTGGCTTCATTAACGTCGGTAGCCAAACTGCCGTTCAGCTACGCCAAAGATGGTATCTCTTATACCTTCTCGATTGTTCCTGCGGCATTAGGGCGTGATGACGCCGTGCGCCAGTTAAACCTGGTGGGTTTGCTGGATGGTTATTTCCATCACGATGTGCGAACTGAAGGTGGGCAGCATCTGAATGTTAACGTCATGAACCGGGAAATGTTGCTTGATGCCGTTGAACACCCGGAAAACTACCCGACGCTGACCATTCGTGTTTCCGGCTACGCGGTGCGTTTTAATGCGCTCACGCGTGAGCAGCAACAGGATGTGATTTCTCGCACCTTTACTCACGCTATCTGATACCACACTGCATTTATTCACTCTTTAAACCCGCCACGTGCGGGTTTTTTTCGGCCAAATTTGTGAGCAACTTGGCATATTCGGTTGTTTTGTTTACCCTTTAAAGTCTCTGTTGTGCCTTTCAGGCGCAAAAATCAGTAATGACAAGGAACCGTGAATGGAAGATCTCAACGTAGTAGACAGTATTAATAATGCTGGAGGCTGGCTGGTGCGCAACCAGGCGTTACTGCTGAGCTATGCGGTCAACATTGTGGCGGCGATTGCGATAATCATCGTCGGGATGATCGTGGCTCGCGTGGTTTCCAATACTATTAACCGTGTGATGTTGGCGCGTGGTATTGATGCGACGGTAGCTGATTTCCTTTCCGCTCTGGTGCGTTACGGCATCATCGCATTTACGTTAATTGCCGCGCTGGGGCGCGTTGGCGTACAGACTGCGTCCGTTATCGCTGTGCTCGGTGCCGCAGGCTTAGCCATTGGCCTGGCATTGCAAGGTTCGCTTTCTAACCTTGCGGCAGGCGTCTTGCTGGTTACCTTCCGCCCATTCCGCGCGGGTGAATATGTTGATCTTGGCGGTATTGCAGGCTCGGTACTGAATGTGCAGATTTTCTCCACCACTTTGCGCACTGTAGACGGCAAAATCGTTGTCGTGCCAAACGGTAAAATCATCGCCGGCAATATTATTAACTTCTCCCGCGAACCGGTGCGCCGCAACGAATTTATCATCGGCGTGGCGTACGATTCGGATATCGATAAAGTTAAGCAAATCCTGACAGATATCATCACCAGCGATGAGCGCGTGCTAAAAGACCGCGAAATCACCGTGCGCCTCAATGAGCTTGGACCGTCAACCATTAACTTTGTGGTACGTGCCTGGAGCAACAGTGGTGACCTGCAAAATGTCTATTGGGATGTGCTGGAACGCATTAAACGCGAGTTTGATGCACAGGGGATCAGCTTCCCTTATCCGCAAATGGATGTGAATTTCAAACGTGTGAAAGAAGCAGAAGCTGCGTAAGAATGATTTTCTCGGCCAGCTTCGGCTGGCCTGATTATTATTAGCCATACTAATAAGCCATTAATATTATCCATTTCCTCTAATAATTATTCCTCATTACACTCTTCCTCAATCGCTAAACATTGAAGAGTGAATTATCGTGTTATCTTATTTTTTTCAAGGTCTTACATTAGGAGCTGCGTTAATCCTGCCGCTGGGGCCACAAAATGCTTTTGTGATGAACCAGGGCATTCGCCGCCAATATCATCTGATGATTGCTTCTCTTTGCGCAATTAGCGATGTAGTGCTGATTTGCGGTGGGATATTTGGCGGTAGCGCGCTGCTGATGCAATCGCCATGGCTGCTGGCTATCGTCACGTGGGGCGGTGTGGCATTCCTCTTGTGGTATGGCTGGGGCGCATTGCGTACCGCGTTGAGCAGCAGCGTTGAGCTGGCGTCGGCTGAGATGATGAAGCAAGGGCGCTGGAAAATTATCGCCACCGTACTGGCGGTGACCTGGCTTAATCCGCATGTTTATCTGGATACTTTTGTGGTGCTGGGGAGTCTCGGCGGGCAACTGGCTGATGAACCGAAGCGCTGGTTTGCATTAGGTACCGTGAGTGCGTCTGTTCTGTGGTTTTATGGTCTGGCACTGCTGGCAGCATGGCTGGCACCGCGCCTGCGTACCGCGAAAGCGCAGCGTATTATTAATGGCGTGGTTGGCGTGGTGATGTGGGTTATCGCGTTGCAGCTTGCGTCTGACGGGGTTCGCCACATTGCATCGCTGATAGGTTAATTAGCCTTTATCTGATAGACAACTGACTATTCCAGGCTAAGCTTGCAGCCAGACGTCAGTGTATTTTGCAGACGTAATGACAGTGGAATGTAGCATGGAGGAATTACAGTGAAGTTTAAAACCCTGGCATTAGCCGCTTTAGTGGGATTAGGTTCGGTTTCGGCGTTGGCCGATGAGTTGCCAAATGGCCCACATGTCGTGACATCCGGCACCGCAAGCGTGGATGCTGTTCCTGACATTGCTAAGCTCGCAATCGAAGTTAATGTGTCAGCCAAAGATGCTGCATCAGCTAAAAAACAGGCTGACGATCGCGTTGCACAATACCTGACATTCTTGCAGCAAAGTGGCATTGAGAAGAAAGACATCAATGCTGCCAATCTTCGTACCCAACCAGAATATGAATACCTGAAAGATGGTAAAACGCAGCTTAAAGGCTACATTGCCGTGCGTCAGGTTGATGTCACGCTGCGTAAACTCGACAAAATGAACGAGTTGCTTGATGGCGCATTAAAAGCGGGTCTTAACGAAATTCGTTCTGTTTCTTTGGGGGTTGCAAACCCGGAAGCTTATAAAGACAAAGCACGTAAAGCCGCTATCGACGATGCCGTTCGCCAGGCAAAACTGCTGGCCGAAGGCTTTAGCAGCAAGTTGGGCCCAGTTTATAGCGTGCGTTACCACGTCTCTAACTACCAGCCCGCGCCGATGGTACGGATGATGAAAGCTGACGCGGCTGCGCCGGTTTCAGCCCAGGATACCTACGATCAGCAAACGATTCAGTTTGACGATCAGGTTGATGTGGTGTTTGAACTCGAACGCGCTAAGAGCGAGCAGTCTGCACAATAAATGGTGGATGGCGCTGCGCTTACCCACCCTAGAAAATCGTAAAATGTAGGTCGGATAAGCATTAGCGTCATTCGACAAAACAAGAAGGCCGCTAAATATTAGCGGCCTTCTTCTATTCTGCGTCCTGTCGTAGAACTTTATGTCCGTATTCGAGCAGTGCATCGGTCACATTACGCATCATGCGGCTTTCTGGCGCAAAGCGGTGCCAGTAAAGCATCCGGCGTTGCATCAGCCCCGGCGTCAGGTCAATCAGCTCACCGTTGTTAATCTCTCTTTCAATTTGCAGATGCGGAATCATGCAACATGTGGTTCCCTGACGCGCCAGTTGTACGAAGGCTTCCGACGAGTTAACGATGTGGCACGGCACGCTGCCCGGCGACAAATCGAAGTTTTGCTGTAAGAACGCTTGATGCATGTCGTCGAGATGGTCAAACGCGACGGCAGGGGCTTTGAGCAATGCTGAACGCGTGACGCCGTTCGGGAAATAGCGCGCTGCAAAATCTTTCGAACCGACAAACAGATAATCTAGCGCACCCAGTCTGTCAACCAGGCAGCTTGGCAGCGGCTGTGGTTGAATAGACACCGCGCCGACCACTTCACCGCGACGCAGGCGTTCTTGCGTTCGGGTTTCATCTTCAACCTGAAGATTAAGGCGGATAGGGGAGTCTGCCAGAACAGGCGCGAGTGCCGGCAGCAACCAGGTTGCCAGACTGTCGGCGTTCACCGCAAGCGAAAGCAGCAGTGGCGTGGAGCCCGTTTGTTCATCGCCCAACCACTCTTCTTCAAGCAGTTCGACCTGGCGTAATAACGCCAGTAACTTTTGCCCTTGTTCGGTTGGACGGGGTGGCACGGTGCGCACTAACAACGGTTGGCCGAACATATTTTCCAGTTGCTTGATACGCTGTGAAACGGCTGATTGAGTAATGCAGAGCTTTTGTGCCGCGCGCTCAAATCCTCGTTCACGAATGACTGCATCCAGCGCCTGTAGCGTTCTATAGTCCGGGCGTTTCATTGTTGTTAGCTAACTCCTGTTTTTGTTATCCCCGCACTATGACATAAATTTGCCGCTGATCCAGACCAAAACCGCAAAGTTCGCCTGAGTATTATGGCAATCGCAGGGCATTTTTTTGAAGCTTGCCCTATAATGCGCGTCAGTTTTCACAGCACAGGCAAAAAACCATGACGCAGGATGAACTGAAAAAAGCAGTCGGCTGGGCAGCATTACAATACGTGCAACCAGGCACGATCGTTGGTGTGGGTACTGGCTCAACTGCCGCGCACTTTATTGATGCTCTCGGGACTATCAAGCATCAAATTGATGGCGCTGTTTCTAGCTCCGACGCTTCTACCGCCAAACTGAAAAGCCTTGGTATCACGGTTTACGATCTTAACGAAGTGGACTCACTGGGCATCTACGTAGATGGCGCAGATGAGATCAACGGCCAGATGCAAATGATCAAAGGCGGTGGTGCCGCTCTTACCCGCGAAAAAATCATCGCGTCTGTGGCGGAAAAGTTTATCTGCATTGCTGATGCGTCCAAGCAAGTGGGTATTCTTGGTAACTTCCCTCTGCCGGTTGAAGTGATTCCAATGGCACGTAGTTGTGTGGCTCGCCAACTGGTCAAACTGGGCGGCCGCCCTGAATACCGCCAGGGTGTGGTGACCGATAACGGCAACATCATTCTTGATGTTTATGGCCTGAGCATTGTCGAGCCAATTGCATTGGAAAATGCAATTAACGGCATACCTGGTGTCGTGACTGTCGGCCTGTTTGCTAACCGTGGCGCAGATGTTGCGTTGATTGGTACAGCCGATGGCGTGAAAACCATTGTGAAATGATATGACCGGGGCGCATTAGCGCCCCTTAAAATGAATAAAAAATGACAAAATAATCTAACGCCAAATTTGGTGACATATGTCACATTATTAACAACTGTCTACTTTTCATTCCTGGTTCTCTCTTCTACTTAGCATTTTCTGCTGCCAGCTATGGCTTATTCCTTTTTTGACCAGATGAGTGCGCAATCGTTTATATTGCCCCGCCCGTATTTTTTGATATTTTGGCAGAAGGGTGTCTTATCACACAGCACAACATCAGTTCTAAAAATAGGGTCGGGAAATGGCAAAAGTATCACTGGATAAAGACAAGATTAAATTCCTGCTGGTGGAAGGCGTACACCAGAAAGCCGTGGATAACCTTCGCGCAGCAGGCTATACCAACATCGAATACCACAAAGGCGCGCTGGATAGCGAAGCCCTTAAAGAGTCGATCCGTGATGCGCATTTCATTGGTCTGCGTTCCCGTACTAACTTAACTGAAGATGTTCTGTCGGCGGCTGAAAAGCTGGTGGCTGTGGGTTGTTTCTGCATCGGCACCAACCAGGTTGACCTGGATGCTGCGGCTAAACGCGGTGTACCAGTGTTTAATGCTCCGTTCTCCAACACTCGTTCTGTTGCTGAGTTGGTTATTGGCCAACTGCTGCTGCTGCTGCGTGGTGTACCGGAAGCGAACGCCAAAGCACACCGCGGCGTGTGGAATAAGCTTGCGGTTGGTTCTTTTGAGGCGCGTGGTAAAAAACTCGGCATCATCGGTTACGGCCATATCGGGACTCAGTTGGGTATTCTGGCTGAAGCGCTGGGGATGCACGTCTATTTTTACGATATTGAAAACAAGCTGACGCTGGGTAACGCGACTCAGGTTCAACATCTTTCAGACCTGCTCAATATGAGCGACGTGATTAGTCTGCATGTGCCTGAAAATGCATCTACGAAGAATATGATTGGTGCAAATGAATTAGCGCTGATGAAACCAGGTTCACTGTTGATTAACTGCGCGCGCGGTACCGTTGTTGATATCCCGGCTCTGTGTGATGCGCTGGCAAGTAAGCATCTGGCGGGGGCGGCAATCGACGTCTTCCCAACTGAGCCTGCGACCAACAGTGACCCGTTCACGTCACCACTGTGTGAGTTTGATAACGTGATCCTGACTCCGCACATTGGCGGCTCTACTCAGGAAGCGCAGGAGAATATCGGCCTGGAAGTCGCTGGCAAGCTTGCAAAATACTCTGATAACGGCTCAACGTTGTCGGCGGTAAATTTCCCAGAGGTGTCTCTGCCGCTGCACGGTGGAAGCACCAGCCGTTTGCTGCACATTCATGAGAACCGCCCGGGCATTTTGACCGCGCTGAACCAGATTTTTGCCGAGCAAGGTATCAACATTGCTGCTCAATACCTGCAAACAACTCCGCAAATGGGTTATGTCGTTATTGATGTGGACGCCGAAGAAGATATTGCTGAAGCGGCACTGAAATCCATGAAGGCGATTCCGGGCACTATCCGTGCCCGTCTGCTTTACTAATCGCAAGTCTACGGGAGCCTGCACGGGCTCCCGTTTTTTTCTTAAAGTCCTTTTCCTGAGTTGTTTTTTCCGCCTGCCCCACGGATAGTTAGGCTTTTAGCTAGGCGGCGAAGCAACATGACAACTACATTCTTAAAATCCGGTGCCTTTATACTTCTGCTGATTCTCATCTATACGGGATTTAGCACCGCAGACAGGCTTACCTGGCTGATGGAAGTCACTCCGGTCATTATCATTATCCCTCTGCTTTTAGCGACTCATTCGCGTTTTCCCCTCACGCCACTGCTCTATATTTTGATTTTTCTGCACGCCATTATTTTGATGGTGGGCGGTTTGTATACCTACGCCAAAGTGCCGATCGGTTTTGAAGTTCAGGAGTGGTTGGGTTTGAGCCGTAATCCTTATGACAAACTCGGCCATTTTTTCCAGGGGCTGGTTCCCACACTGGCGGCACGGGAAATTCTGATTCGGGGTGGCTATGTTCGTGGGCGCAAAATGATCGCGTTTCTGGTGTGCTGCGTCGCGCTCGCCATCAGTGCGGTTTATGAACTCATTGAATGGGCGGCGGCGCTGTCATTAGGGCAGGGAGCAGATGAGTTTTTGGGGACTCAGGGCGACGTCTGGGACACACAATCAGATATGTTTTGTGCGCTTCTCGGTGCGCTGACTACAGTTTTGATACTGCAATACTGGCACACAAAACAGCTACTGAAACTGCGCGTAGCCTGATCTCACCACTGCCAAATCTTTGACGGCGTGACGACCGCAGGCAATGGGATATCCCATTCTTCTGCGGGTAACGCCGGAACGTGCTGGAAATCGTGTGCCAGCCCAACTGGCCACAAACCATGCTGCTGCCAGTTCTGCAGCGTGCGATCGTAAAAACCACCACCCATTCCCAGTCTTTGCCCTTGCTCGTCGAAAGCAACCAGCGGCGTAATCAGCACATCCAGTTTATTCAGCGGTAGCACGTCGCGGACATCAAGTTTGGGCTCAAGGATTTTCAGACGATTCATCACCAGGTGGCTATCCTGGGCATAACGTAGAAACAGCAAATTGCCCTTACTAAAAGGGTGAAGCACTGGCAGATAAACGGTTTTGCCTGCTTGCCATAAAGCGCGAATTAACGGCGTGGTATCCAGTTCACCATCAAACGACAAAAACACGGCGACCGTAGCTGCTTTTGCAATAGGCTCGTAAGCGAGCATACGCGCAGCGGCGAGTTCAGCAAAATGGTGTTGTTCAGTTGTAGTGAGTGCACGGCGTCGTTGCCGAATATGTTGTCGGATTTCCTGGCGAAGCGATGGGATTAACTGAATTTTCGTCATGGTGATGACTGGTTGGTAGAAAGAGGGAATCTCCGAGATGCCGCCGCAGGCTGTAACCCTTGAACCCTTGGTTCAAGGTGAATGCAGCGTCAGAATCATCAGGCTTCTCGGACGGACCGAGCATGCTCACAGAATCTGGAGCACCACATTCTTGTGGTATGAAATATCGGCTCAGGGGACTGGCCCGCATGCAAACATCTCAGAGAAATTTGGTCTTCGAAGTTACTCTACCATAGGTAACTGCGAAGTGTTATTCAAAATTTGGACCCTGTCTTTCTGTTATGCGACCTTGTTCAAGCAACGCTTGTTCGATGGTCTGCTGTAACATTCGAATACGTTCTTCCATATTGGAAGCGTAATCGCGGGTTTTCGATTTTTCCTGAGCCAACTCGTAGCAAATGTTCAGTGCCGCGATGAAAACTAACTGCTCAGTATTTGTGACTCTAGTGCGAACTTTTAAATCTTGCAACCGTTGATTAAGCTCTTCCGCCGCAAGATTCAGTGCATCCTGTTGTTCAGGCGGACAATTCACGCGCAATGAACGACCGAAAATTTGGATATCGACTGGTTGTGCAGACATGCCACCTTCCTGCTGTTAACTCGCCTGCCTTCGTTTACCGTACCTGGTAACGAAAGGGGCGTCACTATAGCTATCCCGAAATGAAGATACAAGCCCTTTTCTGGTGCCTTGGGGTCCCTGGTGGTAGCATAACATGAACTATCCCTGCCAACGATGGCGAATGCGCATGTCTATACAGAACACTATGCCTGACTATGACTTAGTCGGCCAACTATTGAACCAACAAGGTGTGGGTCTGACGGCCTCTGAAATGCACGGCTTAATCAGCGGCATGTTATGTGGTGGCAACAAAGACACCAGTTGGCAACCGCTGTTGCACGACCTGACAAATGAAGGTCTGGCTTTTGGGCAAAACCTTGCAGATACACTGCGCCAGATGCATGGCGCAACGGGTGACTCGCTGGAAGATGATGGTTTTCTTTTTCAGCTTTATCTGCCAGATGGCGACGACGTAACGGTATTCCAGCGTGCTGATGCTCTGGCGGGCTGGGTAAACCACTTTTTACTGGGTCTGGGCGTGACTCAACCTAAGCTCGATAAAGTGACTGGCGAAACCGGCGAAGCTATCGACGATTTGCGTAACATTGCGCAACTGGGCTATGACGAAGACGAAGATCAGGAAGAGCTGGAAATGTCGCTTGAAGAGATCGTCGAGTATGTTCGAGTGGCTGCATTGCTATGCCATGACACCTTTACTCGCCCGGTTCCGACTGCGCCAGAAGTGCAAAAACCCACTCTGCATTAATAATTATAAGCTTCAGGAGGTGTGATGACTCAGCACGAATTTCTCCGGCGCCGTCAGGCGTTGTTGGCCAAAATGGCTCCGGCAAGCGCCGCGCTTATCTTTGCCGCTCCCGAGGTAACACGCAGTGCCGACAGTGAGTATCCGTATCGCCAGAACAGCGATTTCTGGTACTTCACCGGTTTCAACGAACCTGAAGCTGTACTGGTATTGATTAAAAGCGACGAGACCCATAACCACAGCGTTCTGTTTAACCGCCTGCGTGATAAAACTGCGGAAATCTGGTTTGGTCGCCGTCTTGGGCAGGAAGCTGCGCCTGAAAAGCTGGGTGTTGATCGTGCGCTGGCGTTCTCCGAAATCGGCCAGCAACTGCATCAATTGCTCAACGGGCTTGATGTGGTTTATCACGCGCAGGGCGAATACGCTTATGCCGATAACATTGTGTTTGCCGCACTGGATAAACTGCGCCATGGATCTCGTCAGAATCTCAGCGCACCGATGACACTGACCGACTGGCGCCCCTGGGTTCACGAACAGCGCCTGTTTAAATCGGAAGAAGAAATTGTCGCTATGCGCCGCGCCGGGGAAATCACTGCGCTTGCACATACCCGTGCGATGGAAAAGTGCCAGCCGGGCATGTTTGAATACCAGCTTGAAGGTGAAATCCATCACGAATTTAATCGTCATGGCGCGCGTTTCCCCTCTTACAATACCATTGTGGGTAGCGGTGAAAACGGCTGTATTCTTCATTACACCGAAAACGAAAGCCAGATGCGTGATGGTGATTTGGTGTTAATCGACGCAGGTTGTGAATACAAAGGTTATGCCGGTGACATTACCCGCACCTTCCCGGTGAACGGTAAATTCAGCGCGCCGCAGCGTGCGATTTACGACATCGTCCTCGAATCCCTTGAAACTGCTCTACAACTCTATCGTCCAGGCACCTCGATGCAGGAAGTTACCACGCAAGTGGTGCGCATTATGGTTAATGGACTGGTGAAGCTCGGCATTCTCAAAGGTGAGGTTGATCAACTGATTGCTGACAACGCCCATCGCCCGTTCTTTATGCACGGCTTGAGCCATTGGCTGGGGCTGGATGTACATGACGTTGGCGCTTATGGTCAGGATCGCTCTCGGGTGCTTGAGCCGGGAATGGTTATCACCGTTGAACCTGGTTTATACATTGGGCCAGATGCAGATGTGCCCGCCGAGTACCGTGGCATTGGTATTCGTATTGAAGACGATATTCTTATCACCGCCGACGGTAACGAAAACCTGACCGCCAGCGTGGTGAAATCCGCGGATGATATTGAAGCCTTAATGGCGGCGGCACGTCAGTCATGAGCGTGATTATTGTCGGTGGCGGTATGGCGGGCGCGACCCTGGCACTTGCGATATCGCATTTGACCTACGGAAAATTGCCGGTCCATTTGATTGAAGCAGTAGATCCTGAATCTGCGACGCACCCCGGTTTTGATGCTCGCGCTATCGCCATTGCGCAAGGGACTTGCCAGCAATTAACACGCATTGGTGTGTGGCCTGCTATTAAAGACTGCGCGACGGCAATTACCACCGTGCATGTCAGCGATCGCGGCCATGCGGGTTTTGTCACGCTGGAAGCGCAGGATTATCAAATTTCCGCGCTGGGCCAGGTGGTGGAACTGCACGACGTTGGGATACGCCTGTTTGCTCTGCTGCGTAAAACGCCGGGTGTGACTGTACATTGCCCGCAGCGTGTTTCGTCGTTTACGCGTGAAACGGATAAAGTCAGCGTCGAGCTTGATAACGGCGAGCTAATCGAAGGCCAGTTGCTAGTGGCTGCCGATGGTTCGCGTTCACCGCTTGCCGCGCAGTGCGGCATGACCTGGCAGCAACAGGATTATCAACAGGTGGCGGTGATCGCCAATATCACCACCTCTGAGCCTCATAACGGGCGCGCATTCGAACGTTTTACCGAGCATGGCCCGCTAGCGATGTTGCCGATGTCTGATGGGCGCTGCTCGTTAGTCTGGTGCCATCCGCTGGACGCTCAGGCTGAAATATCGCAGTGGAGCGACGAGCGTTTCTGCAACGAATTACAGCGTGCATTTGGCTGGCGACTTGGGCGAATTACCCATGCTGGTGCGAGAGTGCAATACCCTCTGTCGTTGACTACGGCTTCGCAGTCGGTATTACACCGCGTTGCGTTGGTGGGAAATGCCGCGCAAACCTTGCATCCGATTGCCGGACAGGGATTTAACCTTGGCTTGCGGGATGTCATGTCGCTTGCTGAAAATCTGGCTGTTGCGCACGAAGCATCTCAGGATGTTGGCAGCTATGCCGTTTTGGCTGGCTACCAGCAACGTCGCAGTGAAGATAAAATCGCCACCATTGGCGTGACGGATGGCTTAGTTCAACTGTTCGCCAACCGTTGGGCTCCGCTGGTGGTGGGGCGCAATCTTGGACTAATGGCGATGGAACATTTTACCCCGGCACGTGATGTGTTGGCACAGCGCACCCTCGGTTGGGTTGCGCGTTAAAGGAGAGTCAATTTGCAAAGCGTTGATGTGGCGATTGTTGGTGGTGGAATGGTTGGGCTGGCAGTTGCCTGTGGTCTACAAGGCAGTGGTTTGCGAGTCGCTGTGCTGGATAACCACCTCCCGCAACCACTAGCCCCTGAATCTGCACCGGCATTACGTGTCTCTGCCATCAATGCCGCCAGCGAAAAACTGCTGGCTCACCTGGGCGTATGGCCGAAAATTATCGCTCAACGCGCCAGTTGCTATCACGGCATGGAAGTGTGGGATCAAGACAGCTTCGGGCATATCGCTTTTGATGATAAATCCTTTGGTTTCAGCCATCTTGGGCACATTATCGAAAATTCGGTAATCCATCATGCCTTGTGGCAGCGTGCCGAGCAGTGCAGCGACGTGACTCTGATGGCTCCAGCCGAATTGCAACAGGTCGCATGGGGTGAAAACGAAGCGTTTATTACCTTGAAAGATGGTGCAATGCTGACTGCGCGTTTGGTGGTCGGCGCAGATGGTGCGAACTCCTGGCTACGCAATCAGGCCGATATTCCGCTGACTTTTTGGGATTATCGCCATCATGCACTGGTTGCCACCATCTGTACCGCTGAACCACATGAAGCAGTGGCTCGTCAGGTGTTTCATGGTGAAGGGATTTTGGCCTTCTTACCATTAAGTGACCCGCATTTATGTTCGATTGTCTGGTCATTGCCGCCGCTGGAAGCTGAACGTATGCAACAGGTAAGCGATGAAGAATTTAACCAGACGCTGTCCGTCGCATTCAATATGCGCCTTGGTTTGTGCAGTGTTGAAAGCGAACGCCAGGTATTCCCACTGACAGGCCGTTACGCCCGCAATTTTGCGGCTCACCGCCTGGCGCTGGTTGGCGATGCGGCACACACCATTCATCCGTTAGCCGGGCAGGGTGTGAATCTTGGGTTTATGGATGCCGCTGAACTGATTGATGAAGTGCGTCGTTTGCATCGCCAGGGCAAAGACATCGGGCAGTATTTGTATCTGCGTCGCTACGAGCGTAGCCGTAAACATAGTGCGGCGATGATGCTTGCCAGTATGCAGGGTTTCCGCGATCTGTTTGCTGGAAGCAACCCGGCGAAGAAACTGCTGCGCGATATTGGCCTGAAACTAGCGGATACGTTACCGGGTGTGAAACCGCAACTTGTAAAGCAGGCGATGGGCTTACACGATCTTCCGGCCTGGTTAAGATAACTACGTCACAATTCCCTTTTTGTTTATCGGAAAGGGAAACGCCCCCCTCATTTGAAAAATTCTAATCTCACCTGTTATTTCGGATTACTTTTTCTCATCCCACGTTTTTAGCGATGTAGTGAATTTGTTTCTGAAATGGTCGTAAATGTTAGCTAACGCTAAATTATGACTCAAACACTTCTTATTTATGCGCGGTGTTTCGCATTTTTTCAGTCGAATACTCTGCATGCTGCGTCTTCTGTTTTGGTCATAAGCTAATGCTATAACGATTTTAGCCTTATGGTTTACTCCCTCATTCAGTGGTAACTTCAGACAAAAGGTAACGTTTGCGTCGCCCTCGGGATCGATGGCGGTGCTGGGTTTCGTCTGAAGAAAAGAAAAGCGAAATGCGCTTTTCAACCAGATGGTTAAAGAGGAAAAAATGACTCAAAAGACCCCTTTGTTTGAACAGCACAATCTCTGCGGTGCGCGCATGGTGGACTTCCATGGCTGGATGATGCCATTGCACTATGGCTCGCAGATTGATGAGCACCATGCAGTGCGCAACGATGCCGGAATGTTTGATGTCTCCCACATGACTATCGTTGATCTGAAAGGCAGCCGCACCCGCGAATTCCTGCGTTATCTCGTTGCAAACGACGTAGCGAAATTGACCCAACCGGGTAAAGCCCTCTACACCGCCATGCTCAACGCCTCCGGTGGTGTTATCGATGACCTGATTATCTATTTCCAGACCGAAGACTTCTTCCGCCTGGTGGTGAACTCCGCCACCCGCGAAAAAGATCTGGCCTGGATTAATCAACACGCTGAACCGTTCGCCGTTGAAGTCACCGTGCGTGATGACTTGTCGCTGATTGCTGTTCAGGGTCCAAATGCTCAGGCTAAAGCCGCGCAATTGTTTACTGAAGAACAACGCAAAGCAGTGGCTGGTATGAAGCCATTCTTCGGTGTTCAGGCGGGTGACCTGTTTATTGCGACCACCGGTTATACCGGTGAGGCGGGCTATGAAATTGCCATGCCAAATGAAAAAGCTGCCGAGTTTTGGGCGCAGCTGGTTGAGATTGGCGTGAAACCTTGCGGCCTTGGCGCGCGTGACACGCTGCGTCTGGAATCCGGTATGAACCTGTATAGCCAGGAAATGGATGAGAGTGTTTCTCCATTAGCCGCGAATATGGGATGGACTATCGCCTGGCAGCCTGAAGACCGTGATTTTATTGGTCGTGAAGCCCTGGAGAGCCAGCGTGAGAAAGGCACCGACCAGCTCGTTGGCTTGATCATGACCGAAAAAGGCGTATTACGTAATGAACTGCCTGTTCGTTTTACTGATGAATCAGGCAACATCCGTGAAGGCGTGATTACCAGCGGGACCTTCTCGCCGACGTTAGGTTACAGCATTGCTCTGGCACGTGTTCCTGCGGGCATTGGCGAAACTGCCATTGTTCAAATCCGCAACCGAGAAATGCCGGTCAAAGTAACCAAACCAATTTTTGTTCGCGGCGGTAAAGCTGTCGCGCAGTGAATTTGAAATCAGGAGAAAAACAATGAGCAATGTGCCTAACGAATTGAAATACAGCAAAGAGCATGAGTGGCTGCGTAAAGAAGCTGATGGTACTTACACCGTTGGTATCACCGAGCACGCGCAAGAGCTGCTGGGCGATATGGTGTTTGTTGACCTGCCAGATGTTGGTGCAACTGTAAGCACGGGCGATGACTGTGCTGTTGCCGAGTCTGTGAAAGCAGCTTCCGATATCTATGCACCAATCAGCGGTGAAATCATTGCCGTGAATACCGAACTGAGCGATGCGCCAGAATTGATCAACAGCGAGCCGTACGCCGCGGGTTGGATCTTCAAAATCAAAGCTAGCGACGAGTCTGAACTGGACGGTCTGCTGGACGCAACTGCGTACGAAGCTCTGTTAGAAGACGAATAAATTCCCTCATCCTTCGTGTTGCTGGGGTGTTGGCGTCGCTCAAACACCTCAGTCACGTACTTATGTACGCACCTGGCGATGTTTTCGCTTACCGCCTACCAGCAACACAAATGATTTTAGGAATTGAAATTAGTCGGGTGAGCTGTACCAGCCCGGTTTGTAGGGTGGATAAACATAGTGCCATCCACCGCTAAAGCCCCACATGTTTCAGGAATCACCGCTCATGACCCAGTCTTTACGTCAGCTTGAAAATCACGAAGCGTTTATCGACCGTCACATTGGACCAAACGCACAGCAGCAACACGAAATGCTGGAGACGGTGGGCGCTCGTTCGTTAAACGAGCTGATCGCTTCGATCGTTCCGGCTGATATCCAGCTTGCCGAGCCACCGCAGGTGGGTGAGGCTGCAACCGAATTCGCGGCCCTGGCGGAATTAAAGACCATTGCCAGCCGTAACAAGCGTTTTAAAACGTACATCGGCATGGGTTACACCGCGGTGCAAACTCCCCCGGTGATTCTACGTAACATGCTGGAAAATCCAGGCTGGTACACCGCATACACGCCGTATCAGCCTGAAGTATCACAAGGCCGCCTTGAAGCTCTGCTTAATTTCCAGCAAGTTACGCTGGATCTTACTGGCCTTGATATCGCTTCTGCTTCTTTGCTCGACGAAGCCACCGCCGCTGCCGAAGCAATGGCAATGGCTAAGCGCGTCAGCAAACTCAAAAATGCCAACCGTTTCTTTGTTGCCGCCGACGTGCATCCGCAAACGCTGGATGTGGTGCGCACCCGTGCTGAAACCTTTGGCTTTGATGTGATTGTCGATGACGCCGCGAAAGTGCTGGATCATCAGGATGTCTTCGGTGTGCTGCTGCAACAAGTGGGCACTACCGGTGAAGTGCATGATTACAGCGCGCTGATTAGCGAACTGAAACAACGTAAAGTCATCGTGAGTGTTGCCGCTGACTTTATGACGCTGGTTCTGCTGACCGCACCAGGTAAACAAGGTGCAGACATCGTGTTTGGTTCCGCACAGCGCTTCGGCGTGCCAATGGGCTACGGTGGTCCACATGCCGCGTTCTTTGCCGCGCGTGACGAATTTAAACGCTCCATGCCTGGCCGTATTATCGGTGTCTCCCGCGATGCAGCGGGCCGTACTGCGCTGCGCATGGCGATGCAAACTCGCGAGCAACATATCCGCCGCGAGAAAGCGAACTCCAACATTTGTACGTCTCAGGTTCTGCTGGCAAACATTGCGAGCCTGTATGCAGTTTTCCACGGCCCGGCTGGCCTGAAACGCATTGCATGGCGCATTCACCGTTTGACTGATGTTCTGGCCGCAGGCTTACAGCAAAAAGGCCTGGTGCTGCGTCACAAACATTGGTTTGACACTATCTGTGTTGAAGTGTCCGATAAAGCTGCTGTTCTGGCGCGCGCTGAAGCGAGTGAAATCAACCTGCGCAGCGACATTCTGAATGCAGTTGGCATCACACTTGATGAAGCCACCACGCGTGAAGATGTACAGTCGCTGTTCACCGTATTGCTGGGTGAGAACCATGGTCTGGATATCGACAAATTAGATCAAAACGTGGCAGGTGATAGCCTGTCTATTCAGAAAGGCATGTTGCGTGAAGACGCGATCCTGACGCATCCGGTATTTAACCGCTATCACAGCGAAACCGAAATGATGCGTTACATGCACTCGCTTGAACGCAAAGATCTGGCGCTCAACCAGGCGATGATCCCACTTGGCTCATGCACCATGAAGTTGAACGCTGCTGCTGAGATGATCCCAATTACCTGGCCTGAATTCTCAGAATTGCATCCATTCTGCCCGGCAAACCAGGCAGAAGGTTACCACCAGATGATTTCCCAGCTGTCTGACTGGCTGGTGAAACTGACCGGTTACGACGCGCTTTGCATGCAGCCAAACTCTGGTGCGCAAGGTGAATATGCGGGCTTACTGGCGATTCGTCGTTACCATGAAAGCCGCAACGAAGGCAGTCGTAATATCTGTCTGATCCCAAGTTCAGCACACGGTACTAACCCGGCATCTGCGCAAATGGCTGGCATGGAAGTGGTGGTGGTGGCTTGTGATAAACAGGGCAACATCGATCTTCACGATCTGCGCCTGAAAGCCGAACAGGCTGGCGATGCCCTGTCTTGTATCATGGTGACCTACCCGTCTACTCACGGCGTGTACGAAGAGACGATCCGTGAAGTCTGCCAGATCGTGCATCAGTTTGGCGGCCAGGTTTACCTCGATGGCGCAAATATGAACGCACAGGTCGGGATCACTTCACCGGGCTATATCGGCGCCGATGTTTCTCACCTTAACCTGCACAAAACCTTCTGCATTCCACACGGCGGCGGCGGCCCAGGTATGGGGCCGATCGGTGTGAAAGCGCACCTGGCTCCGTTCGTACCAGGCCATAGCGTTGTGCAAATTGAAGAGATGCTGACTCAACAGGGCGCAGTTTCCGCAGCACCGTTTGGTAGTGCATCGATTCTGCCAATCAGCTGGATGTACATCCGCATGATGGGTGCGCAGGGGCTGAAAAAGGCAAGCCAGACGGCAATCCTGAACGCTAACTATATTGCCACTCGCCTGAAATCTGCCTTCCCGATTCTTTATACAGGGCGCAGTGGCCATGTGGCGCATGAATGTATTCTCGATATTCGCCCACTGAAAGAAGAGACTGGCATCAGCGAACTGGATATTGCTAAACGACTGATTGATTTTGGTTTCCACGCGCCAACGATGTCGTTCCCGGTTGCGGGTACGTTGATGGTCGAGCCAACTGAATCAGAAAGCAAACTGGAACTGGATCGCTTTATCGATGCGATGCTGACTATCCGCACTGAAATCGACCGCGTTGCGCGTGGTGAATGGCCGCTGGAAGATAACCCACTGGTTAACGCGCCGCACACGCAGGACGAAATCGTTGCTGACTGGACACATCCATATACCCGCGAACTGGCAGTGTTCCCGGTAGGCCATAGCAACAAATACTGGCCAACGGTGAAACGTCTGGATGATGTATACGGCGACCGCAATCTGTTCTGCTCTTGTGTGCCGATGAGCGAATATCAGTAACATTTATCCCGCGATACACTCTTAAGGGCACTTCGGTGCCCTTTGTTTTATCTGTAAATCAGGAGGCAAAATGGGCGTGGTTTTGGTAACGGGCGCAAGTCGTGGCATAGGCAGGGCGACCGCTATCCTGTTGGCACAGGCTGGCTACAAAGTCGTGGTTAATTTTCTGCAAAATAAACAAGCCGCTGATGAAGTGGTGAGTATTATTCGTGCGCATAGCGGCGAGGCGCTTGCCATCAAAGCGGATATCGCCGATGAACTGCAAGTGATGGCGATGTTCGCTGAAATCGACAATGCTTTGGGGCCAGTGACCGCGCTGGTCAATAACGCCGGGATCTTGTTCCAGCAATCCACCATCGAAGAACTGACAGCAGACCGAATCAATCGCGTGATGGCGACTAACATCACCGGTTATTTTCTCTGTTGCCGGGAAGCCGTAAAACGCATGGCGTTTCGCCACGGTGGAAAGGGGGGCGCGATTGTTAATGTTTCGTCTGCTGCGTCACGTTTAGGTGCGCCAGGTGAATATGTTGATTATGCGGCGTCAAAAGGTGCGGTGGATACGTTAACCACCGGGCTGTCAGTGGAAGTTGCAGCGCAGGGCATTCGTGTAAATGGCGTGCGCCCTGGTTTCATCTATACCGAAATGCATGCTTCTGGCGGTGAAGCCGGGCGTGTTGATCGCGTAAAAGATCTTTTGCCGATGAAACGTGGCGGCCAGCCAGAAGAGGTCGCACAGGCCATCGTCTGGTTGCTTAGTGATAATGCATCTTACGTGACGGGGAGTTTCCTGGATTTAGCGGGCGGAAAGTAGCGCCAATCTTCAACAAAATGTGACAACTTCCCGCGCACTTGTTGTGTAGACTTTTAACACCAAATAAGCGCGGGAGTCAGTTAGTGAATCAGGCGAAAAAACTGCTCATCGTCGAGGATGACGAAAATATTGCTGAACTTCTGCAACTCCATTTGCGAGAAGAAGGCTATGAGCTTGTCCATGCGGCAGATGGCACTCAGGGATTGCAACTACTCAAGCAGGGGGGCTGGGATGCACTGATTTTGGATCTTATGCTTCCGGGTGTTGATGGACTGGAAATCTGCCGCCACGCCCGCACCATGACGCGTTATACGCCGATTGTGATGATAAGCGCGCGATCCAGTGAAACGCACCGGGTTTTAGGGCTGGAGCTCGGTGCCGATGATTATCTGGCAAAGCCTTTTTCGATGCTGGAACTTGTCGCGCGCGTTAAAGCACTTTTCCGCCGCCAGGAAGCGATGAGCCAGAACCTCATGCAGGATGCAGGAACACTGACTTTTGACCGACTTACAATTGATCCGCTTGCGCGAGATGTGCGCCTCAGAGAACAACCTGTTGAACTGACGCCTCGTGAGTTTGATTTGCTGTGGTTTTTTGCCAAACACCCTGGCAAAGTCTTTTCCAGACTGAATTTGCTCAACCAGGTTTGGGGCTATCAACACGAAGGCTATGAACATACGGTAAACACGCATATCAATCGGCTGCGCATCAAGATTGAAGATAACCCTGCAGAGCCTGAATTCATTCTGACGGTGTGGGGAAAAGGGTATAAATTCATCGCACCGCGACACGAGTAAATCATGCGAAAACTCACTCTCTCACAGCGCCTGACTCTGGTTTTTGCGTTACTGCTTATCACTTCTTGCTCGTTGTTGGGGTGGGTGCAAATTCGCACCAGCACGCAGTACAGCCAGGCGATGATTCAACAACTTTCCGGCTCACTCGCCGAACACATCAACCAAAGCTATCCACTTCTTGGACAAGATGGCCTGAATAATGATTCAGTGCGGACTTTGTTCGATCATTTGATGACGGTAAACCCGAGCGTTGAAGTTTATCTGTTAGATGAACAAGGCAATATTATTGGCGATGGCGCACCGCCGGATCATATTAAACGCCATCAAGTCGATCTGGCGCCGATCCAGTTAGCTCTTAACGATCGGCAATATCCGATCTATGGTGATGATCCACGCAGTCTTGATGGCAAAAAAGTGTTTAGCGTGGCACCTATGCGGCAAAACGGACAGGTGAAAGGCTATCTATATGTCATTTTGCTGGGTGAAAATTACAATGCGCTTGCCAGCGACGCGCAGTCGAACACGTTGTTTAAAGTGGTTTTGCTCTCGATAAGCCTGGTTGCATTACTGGGTTTGATTGTTGGGGGACTGGCATTTCGCTGGATTACCCGGCCACTGCGCTCGCTTTCACGCCAGGTGAATGCGCTGGAAACCGGTGGCATGGCAGAAATGCAGGCTATGGCTGCACTCCCTTGCGAAAAAGTAGAGAGCAATGATGAAATTAGCCTGTTACGCCAGGGAGTTATCATGATGGCGCGGCGGATTTCAGAACAGTGGCACCGCCTTTCGCAACAAGACCAGCTGCGCCGTGAATTTATCGCCAATATTTCTCATGATCTGCGCACACCGTTGACCTCACTTCACGGTTATCTGGAAAGCTTATCTGTTATGTCCGCAACACTTTCCGAAGCTGAGAAAAAGCGGTATCTGGAAATTGCTTTAGCGCAGAGCCAGAAAGTACGTACCCTCGCACAATCATTGTTTGAGTTAGCCCGCCTCGAATACGGTGTGGTGAAACCACAAAAAGAGCATTTTTGCCTGAGTGAACTGTTGCAGGATGTCTTCCAGAAATTCGAACTTATGACGCAAACTCGTCAATTGCAACTGGTGGCTGATATTCAACCTGGTTTGCCGTTGATTGATGCAGATTTGGGGATGATTGAGCGGGTGCTGACTAACTTGCTCGACAACGCAATTCGCCATACGCCAGAGCAGGGAACTGTCGCGGTTCGCCTGTGGAAAGAGGATGAAAAAGTGATGGTGCAAATAAGCGATAATGGGCCAGGGATCCCACAGGAGCTCAAAGAGGGGCTGTTTGTGCGCCCGTCTATTGTTAATCAGTCGCACATCAGAGTAGGTGGATTAGGGCTGATGATAGTGCGCCAGATGTTACAGCTACATGGTAGCGATATTGCGCTGGTGGAAGGGCCTGAAACTGGTGCCTGCTTCCGTTTTGGATTACCTACCTGAATTATAACGCCCCAAAAATGGGGCGTTATATCGAGCAAATTAATCAAAGATTTTCGCCGTTACTGGAAATCACTTCTTTGTACCAGTTAAAGCTTTTCTTACGTGAGCGTGACATATCGCCAGTACCGTCATCGTGCTTGTTCACATAGATAAAGCCGTAGCGTTTGCTGTACTGACCGGTGGTGAACGAAACGCAGTCAATGCAGCCCCATGGGGTATATCCCATCAAATCTACGCCGTCATACGTGACCGCTTTCATCATTTCGGAAACGTGAGCTTTCAGATAATCAATGCGGTAATCGTCGTCGATTGAGCCATCTTCTTCCACTTTGTCGTAAGCGCCAAAACCATTCTCAACGATGAACAGTGGTTTCTGGTAGCGTTCATACAACTCACACAGTGCATAACGCAGGCCAACCGGGTCAATTTGCCAGCCCCAATCAGACGCTTTAACGTGTGGGTTCGGTACGCTGCCCTGGAAGCCAGATAACGCATCACCACTACCGCCTTCAGCCTTCACGGCGTTAGTCATGTAATAGCTGAAGCCGAGGTAATCGCATACGCCTTCACGCAGGATTTGCTCGTCGCCTGCTTCCATTTTGATATTGAATTCGCGGCGCTCCCACTCGTTCAACACATAAGACGGGTAGTAACCACGCAGTTGTACGTCGGTGAAGACATAACGTTCGCGCATGGATTCCTGTGCGTACATTTGATCTTCTGGTTTGCAGGAGAAAGGATATAGCGGCACCATCGCCAGCATGCAGCCAATTTGCATCTCAGGATTGATACGGTGACCAATTTTCACCGCCATAGCACTGGCCACGAACTGGTGGTGCAATACCTGGTACATCACTTCTTCCGGGTTATCGTGCTCGGTATAAACCACGCCAGAGCAGCAATAACCGAACAGCGGCGCACGCCAGTTACGTTGGTTGTTGATCTCGTTAAAGGTCATCCAGTATTTCACTTTGCTTTTGTAGCGCTCGAATACGACTTCAGCAAAGCGAACAAAAAAATCGACCACTTTACGATTGGTCCAGCCACCGTATTCAGTCACCAGATAGTGAGGCATTTCAAAGTGGGATAGGGTGATTACCGGCTCGATGTTGTATTTCAGCAGCTCATCGAACATATCATCGTAGAATTTCAGCCCTTCTTCATTCGGCTGCAGTTCGTCGCCTTTAGGGAAAATACGCGTCCAGGCGATTGAGGTGCGGAAGCATTTGAAGCCCATTTCTGCAAACAGTGCGATGTCTTCTTTGTAACGTCCATGAAAATCAATGGCTTCATGGTTCGGGTAATATTTGCCGGGGATAACTTCCTGAGTGATTTCACGCGGTACGCCATGCGCGCCACCGGTTAGCACATCACAAATACTTGGGCCTTTACCTTCTTTGTTCCAGCCACCTTCAACCTGGTGTGCAGCAACTGCACCGCCCCATAAAAAATCTTTAGGTAAAGTCAGTTTTTTCATATTTTGTAATCTCACAGTCAGTGCCAGAAATAATGTGGAATACATCACAAAATGGCAGTGCATTAATAAACTCTGGTCTGGAGTCTAGCAAATGAGATTTAATTGTCACGATATAACAAATCACGGTTTATGTGATTTGTTACATGAAAAAAACAGGCTGTTTTTTATGCCATCTTCTTAGCCAATTTACGGCCGATGGTTTCTAAAATATAAATGACCGGGATTTGCGTGGTGATGTCATACACCCCACCGACGCGTGTAAGGGGAATGTGCCAGGAGATATTAAAGTCCGCAAGCTTTGCCAGCGCTGAGTTCTCGTGGCTGGTAATGGAGAGCACTTTACAGTTGTGCAGGCTAAACTGGCTGGCGAAACGCAGGATCTCTTCTGTTTCGCCAGAAACAGAAAGCACAATTGCCAGGGCATTTTTCGCCATGTCATTAGTGACTGGGAAATAAGGGTCATCAATATGGTTACTAAATTTTCCGACATTAGAAAAGAAACGTGCACCATATTTAGCTAAAGCACCAGAAGTCCCTGCTCCGACAAATATAATTCGTTCGGATGAGCAAATTATATCAACTGCCTGATCAATTAAATTATCAAATTCTTCATTGTTGGTACTTTTAAAAAAGCTGATTATTTCACTCGGGCCAAAATTAACCAGCTGCTCATCATTTTGTTCAAGGTACAATTTAAAGCGCACACGAAATTCAGAATAGCCTTCGCAGTTCAGCTTGCGGCAAAAACGCAGCACTGTCGTCGTGGAAACGCCCACCGCATCAGCCAACTCGCGGATTGTCATGTACATCACTTTGTCACGATTTTTGATGACAAAGTTATAGACCAACATTTCCAGGCCATTGAGATTGGCAATTGCTGCATGAGTAAACATCTGGGTCTTCCTGAATTAAATTAACCAGCCTTTTTCTTGCGCTGAATATAAATGACCGACGACATGTTGCCATAAATCGGGCCAGCTTTCGCCCACCAGCGCGTTGCGCTTCAATACTTGTTCAAGCGAAATTCCATTCTCACGCCAGCTTTGCCCTTCGTTATGCAAATTTTGCAGGATAGGCAGGATTCTATCGAGCGCACCTGCGAAGCGAGAATCGGCTGTGGCACCAGCTTCATATTCCTGCCAGAGCTGTAAAAACAGAGTGCTCTGTGGTTTGGGTAACAAACCAAACAACCTTTCAGCTGCGACGGCTTCTTTCTCGGCAATGGCTGCGCGAGCGGCAAGGTCATAAACCAGGACATCACCGACATCAATCTCGACGATATCATGTAGTAATGCCATCTGGACGACACGGGAAATATCAACATTTTCTGGCGCGAAGGGAGCAAGACTTATGGCTGCTACGGCAAAATGCCAGCTATGTTCAGCTGAGTTCTCGGGGCGACCATGACCGATAATCTTAGTGCGACGCTCAACAAGTTTCAGCTTGTCGATCTCCATCAGAAAGTTAATCACTTCACTCATTGCGCCAAAAGCTAGCTGCGTCATCCTGTGCTCCATTAGTAAATTATTTGTGTGAATTTATTGTATCGATATCGTTATAAGCTCTGATGTATTTATTTTAGCGTACAGGTGTTAGCTGGAATCATTCTCAGTTATGCTGTTCCGGTCATACTTCAATTTGAGTGTGCTAAGCATTATCCATTTTGTCTCACCGGGAGTTGCCATATGGTTGACAAACCATTGATAGTGAAAGGATATTCAATGGCGGAGGAAATCGCCAATAGTATTAGCCACGGTATAGGGCTGGTTTTTGGGATCGTCGGGCTGATTTTATTACTAGTACAGGCGTTTGATACCAACGCAAGCGTGACAGCGATAACCAGTTATAGCCTGTACGGTGGTAGCATGATTTTGCTGTTTCTCGCTTCAACGCTTTATCACGCGGTTCCCCATCAACGCGCTAAGCGTTGGTTGAAGACCTTTGATCACTGCGCGATCTATTTACTGATAGCAGGGACTTACACACCCTTTTTACTCGTCGGGCTGGACTCGCCTCTGGCGCGCGGGCTGATGATTGTTATCTGGGGCCTGGCACTAGTAGGTATTCTCTTTAAGCTGACCATCGCGCATCGCTTTGAGGTTTTGTCGTTGGTGACTTATCTGCTGATGGGCTGGTTATCGCTGGTGGTGATTTACCAGATGGTAATCAAACTTGCTCCGGGCAGCGTAACGCTTCTGGCTCTAGGCGGCGTGATTTACTCGTTAGGCGTTATTTTCTACGCCTGTGAACGAATTCCTTATAATCATGCTATCTGGCATGGCTTCGTGCTGGGCGGCAGTTTTTGCCACTTCCTAGCAATTTATTTGTATATCCATTAAATCTGTCGCCCCCCGAACAGGGAGCGACAGTTAATCAGAATTACTCATCTTCTAATGAATAAGGCAGCCGCTCAATAACAAGCTCGCTGCCGTTATCGTCGCGAACGCGCAGTACGCTATTGGCTTCCAGATCGTTGTTCATCACAACCTGCACCAGTACGCGCCCATCATCAAGCTGACTGGCTGCAAGTACCGTCCCGGTACGACGCCAGTTATCACCCATTTTCAACTCCAGATCTTCACCGGCTTCCGGTAAACGACTGGCTTTGCCTGCGAGATACCACAGAGCACGCTTGTTAGCGCCACGGAATTTCGCCCGAGCCACCATTTCCTGGCCGGTGTAACAACCTTTTTTGAAGCTGATTCCGCCCAGCGCCTGAAGATTTGTTGCCTGCGGGATGAACTGCGCACTATTGACAGGTTCAATCACCGGAATACCAGCTTCAATCTCCAGAGCTAGCCATTGCTGGCTGTCGTTACGCTGTGCTTCGCCCTGTAATTTTTCGGCCAGTAATTGGGCGGTAGATTCATCTGTAACCAGCATGAAACGCTCGGCAGGTAAGTTGAACCATAGGAGCGTGGTCGCACCTTCTTGTACAACCGGATTCTCTGCATCCGGCAGAGTAGCAAATAGATTAGCTAGCGCAGCACGAGCCTGGAAACCTGCAACGCCCATCAGCACGCTTTCATCATCTGGAGCAATGGTGACTTTAGAAAATACTGCATATTTTTTTAGCTCAACAAGCTGCGCATCACGCAGGTTGCGGCGCTCAATCAAGGCATAACCCTCGCCACGATGGAACAGACGCAAGTTGCTCCACATTTTTCCTTTCGCGTCACAATGCGCGCAAAGCGTGTGCTGGTTGGCAGCCAGTTGTGCAACGTCAGCCGTGACCTGGCCTTGTAGATAGGTTTCTGCATCTTTGCCTGTCACGCTTGCCAGTGCCCAATCATCAAGAGTCATGAGTGTTAGCGGCAGACGAGCTGCGGCTGTAGGCTGACGCGGAGGAAATGGAGTGAAAGCCATAGTTATGTCCCTGGGTTTTGAGCAAATGAATTGGCTCAATGGTAAAAGAGCCATCTGGCAATGCAAGCAGTTTGATTACGCGAGTTGTGCGCTTGCGAGTTTTCTCGCAAGGTTAATGCCACTGCAACGCATTACAGATTTTTCTTTCGATAAAGCGCGCAAACGGTAACATTCATTTAATGCGTGCCATAAAAACACGTTACACTAACATTTGTACCTACTTTGTCAGAGAACCAGGAAAGAGCACATGGATATCAATAACAAAGCCCGAATTCATTGGGCGTGCCGCCGGGGAATGCGCGAGCTGGATATTTCGATTATGCCATTCTTCGAATATGAATATGACTCGTTAAGCACTGAGGATAAGCAGTTGTTTGTCCGTTTGCTCGAAAGCGATGATCCAGACCTGTTCAATTGGTTAATGAATCATGGCAAACCAGTAGATACAGAGCTGCAACGAATGGTGACACTGATTCAGACACGGAATAAAGAACGTGGTCCTGTGGCAATCTGATCTTCGCGTCTCCTGGCGTGCACAATGGCTGTCTCTATTGGCTCACGGTCTGGTTGCCCTGTTAGTGCTGCTGATACCGTGGCCGATGAGCTATACGCTAATCTGGATGCTGCTACTTTCGCTGGTTGTATTTGACAGTGTGCGCAGCCAGCGGCGCATTCATGCCTGCCAGGGCGAAATGAAACTTCTGACCGATTACCATCTGCGTTGGCAAAACCAGGAGTGGGAAATCGTTGGTTCCCCTTGGGTTTTACGCAGTGGCATGATGCTGCGCTTACGTCGTGCCGGGCGCAAACGCTGCCAGCATTTATGGCTGTCTGCCGACAGCATGGATACAGGTGAGTGGCGTGATTTGCGTCGCCTGATGCTGCAACAACAGGCGAGTGGAAGTGGGGAAGCTTAATTAGCTTTCAGGCAAAATGTTCAGCCATTTCTGCAAGAATTTGCTCACACCAGGTTTCGATTCGCTCATCGCTTAAATCGTACTGATTAGTTTCATCAAGCGCCAGGCCTACGAACAGTTGCCCATCGGCAATAACCGGTTTCGGGCTAGTAAACTCGTAGCCTTCTGTTGGCCAATAGCCAATAAACTGAGCGCCGCGTGGGGCAAGTTTGTCGTGCAGCATGCCCAAAGCATCAAGGAACCATTCACCGTAGCCGAGCTGATCGCCCATGCCATAAAGTGCCACCGGTTTGCCTTCAAGATGCAGATTATCCAGTTGATCCCAGATGGCTTCCCAGTCTTCCTGTAATTCGCCGAAATCCCAGGTGGGGATACCGAGAATTAACACATCGTATTGTTCCATCATGGCGGGTGAATCATCTTTCAGATTGTGCAGTGTCACCAGTTCAGGGCCAATGATGTCACGAATTTTTTCGGCAGCCATTTCGGTGTAACAAGTGCTGGAGCCATAAAAAAGGCCAATGTTCATCGCGTTAACAACTCTTTTAAAAACGTGCAGGATTGCAAGTGTATCAGATCCCATTGTGCATCATGCATAATGGACACAATTCGCCAAATGTGAGGCTGCAGTGGAACAGGATCTGGCCCGAATCGAACAATTTCTTGATGCGCTCTGGCTTGAGCGGAATCTGGCACAAAACACGCTAGACTCCTACCGTCGGGATCTGAAGATGGTTGCGGAGTGGCTGGAACGTCACTCTCTGAGCCTGTTGAATGTGCAAACTGGCGATTTGCAGTCGCTGTTTGCTGAACGTCTTGAAGGTGGCTATAAAGCAACAAGTTCAGCGCGTATGCTGAGCGCGATTCGTCGGTTGTTTCAATATCTCTACCGCGAAAAATTACGCGAAGATGACCCGAGCGTGATGCTTTCATCGCCAAAACTACCACAACGTTTGCCGAAAGATTTAAGTGAAGCGCAGGTAGAACGTCTGCTGCAAGCTCCTTGTATTGATCAGCCAATCGAGCTGCGTGACAAGGCGATGCTCGAATTATTGTATGCTACTGGGCTGCGTGTATCGGAGTTAGTTGGGCTGACGATGAGTGATGTCAGCCTACGTCAAGGAGTTGTACGGGTCATCGGTAAAGGTAATAAAGAGCGTCTGGTTCCAATGGGTGAAGAAGCCGTTTACTGGCTGGAAAACTATCTGGAACATGGGCGACCATGGCTGCTCAATGGCGTGTCGATTGATACTGTTTTCCCTAGTAATCGAGCCCAACAAATGACGCGCCAGACATTCTGGCATCGCATTAAACACTATGCGGTGCAGGCCGGAATCGACAGCGAAAAGCTGTCACCGCACGTTCTGCGACACGCATTTGCCACGCATTTACTGAACCATGGGGCGGATTTACGAGTCGTACAGATGTTGCTTGGGCACAGTGATTTGTCCACAACCCAAATTTATACGCATGTAGCAACCGAACGTTTACGCAAGCTACATCAACAGCACCACCCACGAGCGTGAGTGGTAAAAGATAAAGGAATCATCATGAAAAAGCGTTTGTGGCTGCTCCCATTATTAGCGGTCTCTGTGTCCGGTTTTGTTCATGCTGACGACGCAGCAATCAAGCAGTCTCTTGCTAAGCTAGGCGTGCAAAATGCTGACATTCAGTCGGCACCTGTTGCGGGCATGAAAACGGTTTTAACCGATAGCGGCGTTTTGTATGTAACCGAAGATGGTAAGCACGTTATTCAGGGGCCGCTGTACGATGTGAGCGGTGCGCAGCCTGTTAATGTCACCAATCAGCTGCTGGTGGGTAAACTTAAAGCGCTCGAAAAAGAGATGATCGTTTATAAAGCGCCGCAAGAGAAACACGTCATTACGGTGTTTACCGACATTACCTGCGGCTATTGCCACAAGCTGCATGAAGAGATGAAAGACTACAACGCGCTGGGTATTACCGTGCGTTACCTGGCCTTCCCGCGCCAGGGTCTGCAAAGCCAGACTGAAAACGACATGAAAGCAATCTGGTGTGCAAAAGATCCTAAAAAAGCTTTCGATGCGGCGATGAAGGGCGAAGCGGTCGCGGGTGGGACTTGCGACATGAACATCGCGAACCATTACAATCTGGGCGTGCAGTTCGGTATCCAGGGGACGCCTGCGATTGTGCTGAGTAACGGTACGGTTATTCCAGGCTACCAGGGGCCGAAAGAGATGAAGCAAATGCTGGACGCGCACCAGCAACTTACCAATGTAGGCGGGTAGTTAACGGGTGAAACAGCAAACACAACTTCGCCGCCGTACGGTCGATGAATCCGTGGTGTTACCCCAGCAATTGCACCCACTTTTAAAACGTCTTTACGCCAGCCGTGGTGTGCGCGGTGAGCAAGACCTGGAACGCAGTGTGAAGGGAATGCTCTCGTGGCAACAGCTTAATGGCATGGATAAAGCCGTTGAGATACTGCATAACGCTTTCCGTGAAGGTTTGCGCATCATCGTTGTTGGCGATTTTGATGCCGATGGAGCAACCAGCACCGCATTAAGCGTGCTGGGGCTGCGTAGCCTTGGGTGTCAAAACGTCAGCTATCTTGTACCTAACCGTTTCGACGACGGATATGGTTTAAGCCCGGAAGTGGTGGATCAAGCTCATGCGCGTGGCGCGCAGCTGATTTTGACCGTCGATAACGGCATCTCTTCCCACAGCGGTGTAGAACGAGCGCACGCACTGGGCATTCCGGTAGTTGTGACGGACCATCACCTACCGGGGCCTGAACTTCCGGCGGCTGATGCCATAGTTAACCCAAATTTGGTTGATTGTGAGTTCCCGTCAAAATCACTTGCCGGTGTTGGCGTTGCCTTTTATCTGATGCTGGCAATGCGTGCTCATCTGCGTGATTGTGGTTGGTTTGAGCAGCAAGGGCTGGCGATTCCAAACATTGCAGAACTGCTGGATCTGGTGGCGTTGGGCACGGTAGCTGATGTTGTTCCGCTTGATACCAACAACCGCATTTTGACCTGGCAGGGCTTGAGCCGTATTCGCGCCGGCAAGTGTCGCCCTGGAATTAAAGCTCTGTTAGAAGTCGCTAACCGTGAGCCGCAAAAACTTGCAGCCAGCGATTTAGGCTTTGCATTAGGCCCACGCCTAAATGCGGCAGGGCGCCTGGATGATATGTCCGTTGGTGTGGCGTTATTGCTCAGTGAAAACATTTCTGAAGCACGTATGTTGGCCAATGAGCTGGATGCACTCAATCAGACACGTAAAGAGATTGAGCAGGGCATGCAGGTTGAAGCACTAACTCTGTGCCAACAACTTGAACACAGCCATGATGAGCTGCCATATGGCCTGGCGATGTACCATCCGGAATGGCATCAGGGCGTAGTCGGAATACTGGCTTCACGTATCAAAGAGCGCTTTAACCGCCCGGTAATTGCATTTGCGCCTGCCGGTGACGGCACGCTCAAAGGCTCTGGCCGCTCAGTGCAAGGCTTGCATATGCGCGATGCTCTTGAACGGCTTGATACTCTGTATCCCGGCATGATGCTGAAATTTGGCGGCCACGCGATGGCTGCAGGTTTGTCGCTGGAAGAAGCTAAATTTGAAGAGTTCCGCCAGCGTTTTGGCGATCTGATCGGCGAATGGCTTGATCCCGCATTACTTCAGGGCGTGATTTGGTCAGACGGCGCTATTTCTGCGCAAGAGATAACACTGGAAACCGCTGAGATGCTGCGTGATGCCGGGCCGTGGGGGCAGATGTTCCCGGAGCCATTATTTGACGGTAAATTCCGTTTGTTACAACAACGGCTGGTGGGCGAGCGCCATCTTAAAGTGATGGTTGAACCAATCGGCGGTGGCCAGTTGATTGACGGCATTGCTTTTAACGTCGATACCGCATGCTGGCCGGATAATGGCGTGCGTGAGGTTGAACTGGCCTTTAAGCTTGATGTGAATGAGTTTCGGGGTAATCGCAGCGTTCAGTTGTTAATCGATCACATCTGGCCGATTTAGCCAACCAAAACTATAAAAAGCGGCGTAATTCCGGTAAACTTTCCGGTCTACGACCGCATTTTCGTCTTCTGTCATCAACATAAGATAATACAGACCATGTTTGAAATTAACCCGGTAAAAAACCGCATCCAGGACCTCACTGAGCGCAGCGACGTTCTTAGGGGGTATCTTTGACTATGATGCCAAGAAAGAGCGCCTGGAAGAAGTAAACGCAGAGCTGGAACAGCCTGATGTGTGGAACGAACCTGAACGCGCGCAAGCGCTAGGTAAAGAGCGTTCTTCACTGGAAGCCATTGTCGACACCTTAGACCAAATGACCCAGGGGCTGGAAGATGTTAACGGCTTGCTGGAATTGGCCATCGAAGCCGACGACGAAGATACCTTCAATGAAACCATTGTTGAGATAGACCAGCTCGAAGCCAAACTGGCACAGCTGGAGTTCCGTCGTATGTTCTCCGGCGAATATGACAGCGCTGACTGTTATATCGACATTCAGGCAGGTTCTGGCGGCACCGAAGCGCAAGACTGGGCCAGCATGTTGATGCGTATGTATCTGCGTTGGGCAGAAGCTCGTGGCTTCAAAACCGAAATTATTGAAGAGTCTGAAGGTGAAGTTGCCGGTATTAAATCCGTGACTATTCGCATTCAGGGCGAATATGCCTTTGGCTGGTTGCGAACTGAAACTGGCGTCCATCGTCTGGTTCGTAAGAGCCCGTTCGATTCCGGTGGCCGTCGCCACACCTCCTTTAGCTCCGCCTTCGTTTATCCAGAAGTGGATGACGACATTGATATCGAAATCAACCCGGCAGATCTGCGTATCGATGTGTATCGTGCATCTGGCGCAGGTGGTCAGCACGTTAACCGTACAGAATCTGCGGTGCGTATTACCCACCTTCCGACCAATACAGTGACTCAGTGCCAGAACGACCGTTCGCAGCATAAGAACAAAGATCAGGCGATGAAGCAGATGAAGGCGAAGTTATACGAGCTGGAAATGCAGAAGAAGAATGCTGAGAAGCAGTCGCTGGAAGACAATAAATCGGATATCGGCTGGGGCAGCCAGATTCGTTCTTACGTACTGGACGACTCCCGTATCAAAGACTTGCGTACAGGTGTAGAAACCCGTAACACGCAGGCGGTACTGGATGGCGATCTGGACAAATTTATCGAAGCAAGTTTGAAAGCAGGGTTATGAGGAACCAACATGTCTGAACAACAAGCACAGGGTACCGAAGCGGTCGATCTTAATAATGAACTGAAAGCACGCCGCGAGAAGCTGGCAGGCCTGCGCGAGCAGGGCATTGCTTTCCCAAATGATTTCCGTCGCGATCATACCTCAGACCAATTGCACGCTGACTTCGATGCTAAAGAGAACGAAGAGCTGGAAGAACTGGGCATCGAAGTTGCCGTTGCTGGTCGTATGATGACTCGCCGAATCATGGGTAAAGCGTCTTTCGTTACCCTGCAAGATGTTGGTGGTCGCATTCAGCTTTATGTTGCGCGTGATGATTTGCCAGAAGGCATCTACAACGAGCAGTTCAAAAAATGGGACCTCGGTGACATCCTGGGTGCGCGCGGTAAGCTGTTCAAAACCAAAACCGGTGAGCTTTCTATTCACTGTACTGAACTGCGTCTGCTGACCAAAGCGCTGCGCCCGCTGCCGGACAAATTCCACGGTCTGCAGGATCAGGAAGCGCGCTACCGTCAGCGTTACCTGGATCTGATTTCTAACGACGAATCCCGCAACACCTTTAAAATTCGTTCGCAAATCATGGCTGGCGTTCGTAACTTCATGGTTGAGCGCGGCTTTATGGAAGTGGAAACGCCAATGATGCAGGTGATTCCGGGTGGTGCCTCTGCGCGTCCATTCATCACGCATCACAACGCGTTGGATATCGACATGTACCTGCGTATTGCGCCGGAACTGTATCTGAAGCGCCTGGTTGTTGGTGGCTTCGATCGCGTATTCGAGATCAACCGTAACTTCCGTAACGAAGGTATTTCTCCGCGTCACAACCCAGAGTTCACCATGATGGAACTCTATATGGCGTATGCGGATTACAAAGATCTGATCGAGTTGACCGAATCTCTGTTCCGTACTCTGGCACATGACGTGCTGGGTACTGCGCAAGTGAAATATGGCGAAGAGATCTTTGACTTCGACCAGCCGTTCGCCAAATTGACCATGCGCGAAGCCATCAAAAAATACCGCCCGGAAACTGATATTGCAGATCTGGACGATATGGGCAAAGCACTGGAAATCGCAGCAGCTATCGGCATCAAAGTTGAGAAGAGCTGGGGCCTGGGCCGTGTAGTGACTGAGATCTTTGAAGAAGTGGCAGAAAGCCATCTGATTCAGCCGACCTTCATTACTGAATACCCGGCAGAGGTGTCTCCACTGGCGCGTCGTAATGACGAAAACCCAGAAATCACTGACCGTTTCGAGTTCTTCATCGGTGGTCGTGAAATCGGTAATGGCTTCTCCGAGCTTAATGATGCAGAAGACCAGGCACAGCGCTTTGCAGACCAGGTTTCTGCAAAAGATGCAGGCGACGACGAAGCGATGTTCTTCGACGAAGACTACGTGACTGCACTGGAGCACGGCTTGCCACCAACGGCGGGTCTGGGTATTGGTATCGACCGTATGGTTATGCTGTTCACTAACAGCCACACCATCCGCGACGTTATCTTGTTCCCGGCTCTGCGCCCGGTTAAGTAAGTTGTACTGGTTCCTCCCTGCGCTGCGGGGAGGAACATCTTCTTCTCAGTTAATGTATTCCGAGGATTGGTTTGCGCAAGGAAAGCACAGTCAGAAAGTGGGCACCGAATGCCGTCATCCTGGTGCTAAGCCTGTTACTCGTCGCTTGCTCATCAAATAAAGCGGGCACCACTCAAGCCTCTTCAGGTAGCTACAGCGGTTCGGTTTATACCGTCAAACGTGGTGACACACTCTCGCGTATTTCGCGTATGACCGGCACAAGCGTCGGCCAGTTGGCTCGCCTTAATGGTATTCCTGCTCCTTATACGCTGGAGATCGGGCAAAAAATCCGTGTTAAAAGTAGCTCTGGTTCTTCATCTTCATCGAAGAAAACAGCCGTTGCGAAAACCTCAAAACCACGTTCATCTTCCACAAGTAGCGTTGCGAAAGTCGCTGCTCCTCCGGTTGGCTCAAAATGCTGGCTCTGGCCAACGTCGGGTAAAGTGATTGCGCCATTCTCCGATAGTGACGGTGGGAATAAAGGTATTGATATAGCCGGTAAACGTGGGCAACCCGTTTATGCTTCTGCGGCCGGAACCGTGGTTTACGTCGGTAACCAGCTGCGCGGTTATGGCAACTTAGTGATGATTAAGCATAACGAAGAGTACATCACGGCCTACGCTCATAACGAAACGACACTGGTAAATACCAGCCAGAAAGTTAGCGCCGGCCAGAAAATTGCTACTATGGGCAGCAGCGGTTCAGATTCGGTGAATTTGCACTTCCAGATTCGTTATCGTGCAAATGCTATCGATCCACAGCGCTACTTACCTCCTCCAGGTAGCAAGCCATCTTGCTAATTAATAGAAGCCAGATATTTTCTGGCTTCTATTAAATACCATTCCTATTGATCTTTATCACGCATCCTTATCCTTTCCTGGCTAATAATGCTGCTCACTTAAATTCATAATATGAATGGTAAATATGTTTCAGGATATTAACTAAGTTATAAAAATATAACTCACTTAATGAATTTGTAATATTTATCAACCATTCCATGTTAATGGTGAGTAGAAAATAATGACAACACGTATCAACGCAGACCAAATAATAGATACCTTTATCAGGTATACAAAAATCAACACCACTTCCGTTCCAGATAATCAACACCTTCCTAGCTGTGAAAATCAGTATAAATTAGCGCAACTTGTTGCCAGTGATTTCGCAACTGAAAATGCTGTTGAGACCACCATTAACGATAATGCTATTACCGTTCTTAGCCTTGCCGCAAATAGTCCAGCAATGCCATCCATTGTCTTCTTTGCACATCTCGACACAGCGCCAGATAACGCGAATGACACCCACGCTGTACGCGTGAAAAACTATGACGGTACAGATATCGTGCTGCCTGCGACTGGTGATGCGATTACCGTTGAAGCATTCCCGGAATTACTGGACTACGTTGGCCAGGACATCATCACCACCGACGGCACCAGCCTGCTGGGTGCTGATGACAAAGCGGCCATTGCGGCGGCAGTTGAAGCCATTCGCTATATGATTGCCACGCCTGGCTTTAAACATGGCGATATCAAACTGGTGTTATTGCCGGATGAAGAAATTGGTATTCGTGGTGCTAAAGCGCTAAATGTCGCGCAGCTCAATGCTGATTTTGGTATTTGCCTGGACTGCTGTGGTATCGGTGAATACGTGATTGAAAACTGGTATGCCGGTAGTGCCAAAATGACCTTTAAAGGCGTGACGGCTCATCCTATGAGCGCCAAAGGTAAATTAGTCAATGCTCTGCTCATTGCTAATGAAGTTATCAATGCTTTGCCTGAAAATGAGCGTCCGGAATTAACGGAAGGCCGCGAAGGGTATTTTTGGGTAAATAAAATCTCTGGTAATACCGTTAGTGCAACGCTTGAAATTGCACTGCGTGATTTTGAAATAGAGGGTTACCAGAACAGAAAATCGACATTGCGGGCAATTACCGAACAATTGCAAAGTCGCTACGGTCACGAAAATATCATTCTGGAACTATCTGATACCTACGATAATGTTAAAGCGGGTCTCGATAAAAAGCCGGAAATTATTGCCAGTGTTCAGCAAGCAATGCGCAATTTGGGAATCGAGCCGAAGCCGTTAATTATGCGTGGTGGGTATGACGGCAGCGTTATCACTCCAGCTGGTTTGCCTACAGTAAATATCTTTACCGGTGCCCATAATTTCCACTCAACTAAAGAGTTCCTCCCTGCAGAATCCCTGCGCCTGGCAAGCGAAATGCTGCTGGAAATCATCACTCTGAGCGCTCAGGAGGTTTCTGCGTGAATAAGTGGATAATCGAGTTTGTTCTGTATGCGGTTTATATGGTTTTTGGCGCAGCCTGGGCGACAACCGGTGCAGTGATGCCGCAAATCATGGCCGATTTTAATATCGATGTTTCTCATGCGGCGTTGATGTCGAATGTGATTCTGTGGGCGAAAATTCTCGGTGCCTTCTGCACGTCAATTCTGACGGCACAACTGGGCGCGAAGAAATCCTATCTTTTGGGTTGTGTGCTTACCGGGTTATCGATATTCATCCCATGGACTAATAATTTCGACCTGTTGTTAGTGATTCGCTTTATGGGCGGCCTGGGCGGCGCAATTTGCCTGGTTTCATTGGTGCCGACCGTGGCACGTTTGTTTAATAACAAAACCGCCTCTGCACTCAACAGCCTGAACTGCACCTCCAATATCATCGGTACTATTATCGCGTTGACGCTGGCGGGCAGCTTATCTGTCTACTTTGGTGGCTGGAGAAACCTGCTGGCAGTATATGGCGTGATCACGCTGGTTCTGGGAGTGGTGTGGCTTATCTTCTTTACCGATGAAGAGGTTGCCGTTACTACTGCAAGCAACGACGGGAGCACGGATAAACTGCGCATCATGAAAGATGCGATTTTTAACCGCGTGGTGTGGGGAATGATTGCCCAGTACGTCGGCGCGATGATCATGATGATTTTCATGTTCACCTTCCTGCCACTTTACTACGCCAAATATGCACACCTGCCACCAGAGTCACATGCTCATCTGAGCGGTACCGTGAACCAGGTCGGTATTATGCTTGGTGCCATTGTTGGACCTTTCTTCAAAGCTCGCGGCTACCATTATAAAAACTGGTTGTTTAGCACCAGCATTGTAATGGCGATAACCACCTTCATTATGCTGTTTGCAACAAATGACATTCTTATTCTGGTCTGCTCATTCCTGACGGGTTTTGTGTTTGCGACCTGGTTTGCCTTTATCTTCTCTATCCCAAAAGAGATGCTAAAAGGGGCCAATACCCAAACCGTTACCTATACAATGTCGACATTCTGGGTATGCACTTTCGTTATCGCTACCGCTAACAGTCAATTAATTGGCTGGTCGATTGATGCAACCGGTAGCTTCACAATGGGCTTTATCTGGGTGTTTGCGTTGATGGTTGTTTCACCTATCGTGGCACTGCTGGTATTCCCGAAAAAATCGGTAGCTCACGCTTAAAAAAGAGAGGGGAAACCGTGAGGTTTCCCTTTATCTCAGTTGCGTTGATTATGTTTACGCGTAAGCCAGAGTAGGGGGATTTGAGCTAACAACACCAACAGCATGCCCACCCATGGGGTCATCGACATCTTGTTTTGCGCCACTAATCCACTGCCCAAAATTTCCCCCAAAGTGATACCCAGGTTAAAAGCCGAAATATTCAACGCTGAAGCGAAATCCACTGCGCGAGGGGCCCAGCGTGATGCCGTTTCCAGCATTCCTGCCTGAAAACCTGGCGACATTCCGAATGCCAGCACACCCCAAATAAATAGCAGCGGTACAACAGCCAGTTTGTTTGAGAGGCTGAATGCCAGGAGCACAAATACCGCCATCAAACCTGGCAGCATACGACGTAGCGCAGTAGGCCAGCCGAGACTTGCAGCCCAGCGTCCTCCCGCCATATTTCCAACTAAAGTGGCTATGCCAAAAATCACCAATAACATGCTGGCGGTGTGAACCGAAAACCCACTAATACCAGTCAAAATAGGGGTGATAAAGGTGAAGGCTGCAAAACTCGCACCAAAGCCGAGTACGGTAATACTCATCATCGCCAGAATCGTGGGCTGCTTTAATGCAGACAGCTGTACAAACGCCGATGCTGCCTTCTGTGTGGGTAACGCCGGAACCCAGCGTGCCGTTGCCACCAGAGCAATTGCGGCTAACACTGCGACCCCAAAAAAGGGTAAACGCCAGCCCAGACCGTTACCCATCAGGCTTCCCAATGGCACACCAATAACCATCGCAAGCGTCAGGCCTGCAAACATAACGGAAATTGCCCGACTTGCAGCCCCCGGTGCAGCTAATCGGGCAGCAACAGTGGCACCAATAGCAAAAAAACTGCCGTGTGCAATTGCTGTGATGATGCGACCCAGCAATAGCATGTGATAGCCGGTAGAAAATGCGGATAGCAGGTTACCAAAAAGAAAGGTCGTCACTAACGCCATTAGCAATGGTTTGCGCGGTAATCGTGCAAGCCCAAGAACGACAATCGGTGTGCCAATGGCGAGCGCAAGCGCGTAGGTTCCGACCAGGCTTCCGGCCTGCGCCAGCGACACATGTAAATCTTGTGCAATGGCGGGCAGCACACCGACGACGATAAACTCCGCCACACCAATAGCAAATGCCGTAACTGCAAGGGCCCATACACCCGCATGAATGCGATGTGTCGAGCTCATTTATGTTCTCCCGGCTGCGGCCAGCGCAATGATCTGATCGGCTTCTACCGTTGCGCCAGCTATACCTACGGCTCCTGTTACGTGGTTCTGTTCATCGTAGAGCACTACGCCACCGCCAAAACTAATTAACCCACCGTTCGTGGACTCGAGAGTATAAATTGCACCGCCCGGCTGAGCATCTGCACCAAGAGTCAGGCTATCTGTGCGGAACAGTGCTGCAGTGCGTGCTTTCTTAATAGAGACATCAATGGCGCCAGGGACGGCGTTGTCCATGCGCAAAAAACCACGCAGTAGACCCGCGTCATCCACCACGCTGATATTGATAGCAAAGTTCATCTCTTGAGCGAGCTTACGGGCGCGCTCAATCACTTGCACAACGGTTGATTCACTTAAAACAGACATTGGAAAACTCCTTGATGTGATAAAGAGTTGCCAATGATTGCTGTGAGCTAATAATTTGTGAAGACAGGGAGAGTGCCTGGAGGCTAAAGTTTGATAATGCCGAACTAATCCTGATTAAATGCGATAGCGAGCGCTTTCAAGGCTGGCTTGCATAAACGTTTGGCTGGAGCTGCTACGCCTAATGCTGCAATAACGCATCCTTGCCGACGAAGCGGTATAGCCAGGCAATGTAGCCCCACTTCAGCTTCTTCAAGGTCGAGAGCATAACCTTGCTCGCGGATGGTATGTAATTCCTGCTCAAGTTTTGCAGGCAGTAGGTTTGCTCGTCGCAAACTGCGCACTAATCCAGGTTCATTAGCTAAAAATATCTTGCCAATAGCTGAGGTCGTTAACCCTTCTCGGCGCCCGCGTGGACTGGCTACCCGTAGGTTATTACACCCTTCGATAGCATCAATATAAAGATACTCACGCGTGCCACAAGGGACTGCCAGATAGCTGGTTTCGCCGCTTAATCTCGCCATTCTCATTAAAGCTGGGGTAAATACTTCCCGTAATTGTTCATCCGCGTCCGCCAGAGGTTGCGAGATATCCCGTAAACGCAAACCTAGTGCGTAATGCGTTCCTCTGCGGGTTACGTAACCCAGTGCCGAGAGAGTGTTAAGCAGACCATGTAATGTGCTTTTGTTTAAATCAAGCCGTGCTGATAAATCGGCTAGACGAGCGACACCACCTGCGGCAGCAATATCTTCAAGTATCGCCATCGCGCGTTCAACTGACTGTATGCGGCGGTTCTCATCAATCATTTTTAAGCTCTATGCAGTTGAAATGTTCACCATTGTAGAACTTATAGGATGGAGGGGACAACGGGAGGGGAGTGCCAATAAGTTGATTTACCAACAAGGCTAAAATATTCGCATGCCTCTAATAAAAACAATCGCTTAATAATCCACCATGTAAAATGAAAAGGCGCTTGCCAGTGAAAGCTGAACGTCTATAATGCCTACGCACTTCTAAGCGGGTGTAGTTCAATGGTAGAACGGCAGCTTCCCAAGCTGCATACGAGGGTTCGATTCCCTTCACCCGCTCCAGATCTCTCCTCTTGTTGCAAAACACCGCCAGCTACTGGCTTAAATGTGTTTCGCTATCAACAACTTACTTAACATAAGTTGTCTATGATCGTTCTACCATTGAACGACGATCTACCAACAAGAGGTACACTGTTAGTTGTCACGGATAGTTACTATGGAAGTAAGAGTATAACTATTCGACGGCGGCAGTTCCAACCTCACACCGCGATAGCACAACGTGAAGGAAAAGCCTGGTCCGGGCATTGTCTCTTACACCAGATTGATCATATGCATTTAAGCCCGATGTGCGGCCTTGTGGCTGCGGAAACAGGTGATAGTGGTAATCGCTGCGCTCAACCGTAGCTACGTACCTGCACACGACATGCAGGCTCTGCCAGCACTTCGCTCACGCTCCTAACGGTACACGGGCACCCTGATAAGGTGTGATCCCTCTGACAATCTGATGAAGTCGCTACGCTCCGCTTGTCTCCTTACCACTAACGGGGCTTTATGGCTTCTATTGCCTAAAATCGGGGGAAGAGGGAAAAGGCTGGAGACTTCCAGCCTTTGGCGGTCATCTCACCTTTTTGAAGATGAGCAGGATCAGAGGTACGCAGACAGCGAAACCAACAATAGAGGCTAACGCTGAATCAGAGTGATTTTGCGATAGCTCCTTAACAAACCAAGTGCATTGAGAAGGTGTAAACTCCCCGCCCTGGCTCATTGTCTCTGAGAAGTTAAGGGCGAAGACAAGATCGAAGTAAAGCACGATAGCGTAATACGCTATGCAGATCAGCGCGATACTCACCCACCTGATCCAGAACTTCTTATTCATCATCGTATGTACTTCCCAATGAGCCGCCTACTGTGCCGCCTGAGTATGGCGAAGTTGAGCCAGCAACGGCAGCAGAATCAGCCGCTGCTTGTTGGATTTTTGCACTTCCTCCCATCGGTTGAGGGCTTTTGTTCTCAATGTTTGGATACTGCTGCTTGAACGTGCTTGTCATCTCGACAACGAGCATTGAGGAATAATCTGCACTCTTTGATTCAAGGTAACTTTGCAGTGATACAGGGATAGTGAAATCTTCTTCTATGTCGATTGGTAGTTGCGTAGTCGTGGAGGTGTAACCGTGTTCGAATACCTTTGATCCAGCAAACTTGATCCCCTCGACTGAGTGAGTGGTACAGTTATTCCCTGTTACGTCATACTTATCTATCGTGCGGCCTCTTCGTATTGTGCCATCCTGCATCTTTGGTGTTTGAATCGGTGATACACCGTTATTCCATAATTTTTCGAAGAACTTACGGATTAATTCAGGATCGGCATCATCAATCCGAAATGCACGAGCACCCATTTCATAAAGTTCGTAACGGTAATACTTCCGTGCATCTTCATCTTGGAAGAAATCTAAAATCCCATCCCCTGTTAGTGTGCTTCTGTCTGTGCGTCCATAGCGTCCATAGGTGTACAGATAGATGTTGTTATTTTCATGCACCGAAACGAAAGCATGACCTGCACTTGTTGTTTCAGTCCAGATGTAAACGCCGTTCAATAGCGGGTTATCTTCGGGTTTGCAGGTGTCAGAAAAGCTGTTTTGCTTCTTCGCTACTTGGGCGTGCTGTTCCGACTCTTGTACTGGGTCAGATACTGCTTTCGTTGCCACTGGCGCAAACGCTGCTTTCACTGGCGCCTGGTAAGGACCGTGCCGCATAAAAGTATGGGTGGCGATGAAAAAAGACTTACACGGGCAGGTAGAGCGGCTGTAAAGTGTACTGGCGGCTAATTGTCCGTGAATATACTCTCCAGGGTATCCACCTGCCACGCTGTAAGTGCCTGGATGTTTACCACAGGATACCTGACAGCCTACTGTTGCCTGTCTGTTTAGATTCGGGCCAATCTGCTTCCCTTTCGGGTGTCCGGTCAGTACCGATCCACCGCATGTTGTTTTATCGCCTTTCACAACCCAAAAGCCTATAGACATTTTTGGACTCCTTATTTTTTAGAGTGTTGCTGGAGCGAGAAAATCGGCTGGCATTGCGGGGCTGTTGTCTAACTGGCACAGGAGGGCATAATCTTGTGGGGTACTGATAATCACATCATCGTTATCGAGCTGGCTTCCTACGAGAGCGTAAGAAACGCCGTTGCCGTTGGTATCGACTGATCCCGAGCCGTTGATGATTTTTGCGCGTGTTCCGTCAGGGTAAACAACATAATCACCAACCATTGCCAGACTAACTTCACTCCCGTCCTCAAGAGTAAACGAGTCGTTGGCGCTGGCTTTCTCAATCTTCCCGCCGTTTTGGGTGACTGCGCCCGTAGTGGCAAAACGCCAAATCGCCAGTAAAGAACGGTCTTCCATTTCTTCAACATGAGATTTGAAAATCTGGCGTTGTTCGTCGTCTGCGTTTGCCAGTTGCTCTGCACTGAATGGATTCTTGAATGATGCGAGCACAGGTGGGGTGAGTTCGTTGATGTATTGCTTCATAAGTCCCTTTTGCTTGTTATGGAAATAATTACAGTGGTCATTTTACGAGCAGCAACCATTTGCGCAACAAGTATTAGACTTAAGCGAAACTGCGTTTCGTAACAAAGTGAGAGTTGGTTATTCCTCTTCAAAGGTCATTGTGTAGCGGCATTGCTGCTACGGCCTGAGCATCATGATGTGACCCCCTGAAACACCTGACAGTAGCTGTATCTCCAGATAAGAGATAGGCTTGAATATATGTCTAACACTAACGCCAATTTTGAGATGACCGGGATCCTTTTAGGGCAAGAAGTCCGTAAACGTAAGACTCCTCAGGAGAAAATCGCCATTATCCAGCAGACGATGGAGCCCGGCATTAATGTCTCCCACGTCGCACGCTGCACGGTATTCAGCCCAGCCTGCTGTTCAAGTGGAAGAAGCAATATCAGGAAGGCAGTCTCACCGCCGTAGCGGCCGGAGAGGAAGTCGTTCCTGCTTCAGAGCTCACTGTTGCGCTGAAGCAGGTCCGGGAGCTCCAGCGCCTTCTGGGCAAGAAGACGATGGAAGTTGAGATCCTGAAAGAAGCCGTGGAGTACGGTCAGTCGCGAAAATGGATAGCGCACGCGCCCTTGTTGCCAAAGGATGGGGAATAGCTCTGGTCAGCCGCGCCATGAGCGTGTCGCATGCGCAACTATCACTGCGGGTAAAGCGTTCTGCCGACTGGCAGGACAGGCGTTGTAACTGGCGTAATGACGAAGCAGACGCTGAAATAGCGTCGGGTATCCTCGATATCATCAGCGATATGCCGAGTTATGGCTATCGCCGCGTGTGGGGCATCCTGCGTAAGCAACGTCGTACTGAGGGGCTGACGCCGGTCAATGCCAAACGACTTTACAGGATCATGAGCGAGCATAACCTATTGTTGTTGCATGACAAGCCAGAGCGACCGAAGCGTGAACATAAGGGCAAAATCGCGGTAGCAGAAAGCGATATGCGCTGGTGTTCAGATGGCTTCGAGTTCGGCTGCGACAACGGCGAAAAACTGCGGGTAACGTTCGCGCTGGACTGCTGCGACTGTGAGGCCATAGACTGGGCAGCAAGCACGGGAGGCTATGACATTTCGACCGTGCAGGATGTGATGCTGAGGTCGGTGGAAAAGCGCTTCGGCGACAGGTTGCCGGACACAGCGGTACAGTGGCTGACGGATAATGGTTCCGCGTATACCGCGCATGAAACGCGGAGGTTCGCCAGAGAGCTGAATCTGGAGCCCTGTACAACAGCGGTGAGCAGCCCGCAAAGTAATGGCATGGCGGAACGGTTCGTGAAGACGATGAAGGAAGACTATATCGCGTTCATGTCAAAACCGGATGTGAGAACAGCCCTGCAAAACCTTGCAGCAGCGTTCACGCATTACAATGAAAATCACCCGCACAGTGCGCTGGGATACATCTCTCCACGAGAATACCGGCAACAGCGGGCATCGTTAACTTAAGATACAAAAGCTGTCCGGAGGTGGCGGGTCAAGATCAATTCAAATATACAGACTTAAGCTGTCATGAGGCTGACTGCTATATGACAAAATTGTCAGGGTTGTAGATTGGTTAATTTTTGAGTACAAGTTCAGTTCATTAATAATGCACTCAGGTTCTTCCCTGAGGGGCATATTGTCGATGTCCAAAACCCCATCATTTTTTTGTGGATCATCAATCCGCAGGTCTGCAAACAGTGGGGTAAGATCCTGCTGTGCTTCGCCTCGTTCAGCCACAATCTCAAAAGTTTTATTTTTTGCTGCATCGTTGGTCAGGGCGCTGACCAGAACCAGGGCGATTTGCTCCCTGGATATCACGCCATCTTCCGGTGTTCCCGCATGGCGACGATCTCCCTGAAGCATAACGATTCTGTACTCATCATCATTGTTGTAATCAAACCAGCCGGGCCTGACGATGGTATAGGTGTGACCGCTTGCCCTGACCACTCGCTCGGCACGTCTTTTCCAGTCATGAACCTCAGTGCGTTGATTCCAGCTGCTGAGTCGTTCAGTCACGCCAATCGTGGTCATTAGTCCGATACGAACAGGCGTTTTCTTGAAGATGCGTAAAATGTTACGCACACCGCCGTAATCTATCGCTCTGGCACCAATACGACCCTGACCATCGGAACCGAGAGTAAAGATGATGGCATCAATATCTTTCGGCAATTCGGTGAGTGTTTCCGGCATTGAAACATCGCCGTAAAAAACATTCGTTCCACGAGGAAGCAATTTTACTTTGCGCTTATTTCTGACCAGCGCTACGGGCTGATGGCCCATTTTGATGGCGGTATTCAAGACATGCAGACCAATACTTCCTGTCGCGCCTGCAACGAGTATTTTCATGATAAACCTTCTGATAATTCAGACTTATATTCGATACAGTCAGACTATCAATTATCATTAATGTCAGTAATGGGGCTAAAATGATTGTGTCTATGAATACCCCTCATGAATGTGCGATGAAGGGAATGCCTTTATAAGGAAATCACCGATGCTCAAAGAAAACTTCAACGAACTGCAAATCTTTCTTGTGGTGGCAAGGGAGCGAAGTTTTACCAAAGCAGCGGGCAAACTGGGTGTTTCTCAGTCTGCACTCAGCCATGCGATGAAGGCTTTAGAGGAAAGGCTGAATATCCGCCTTCTGACCCGCACGACCCGAAGCGTTGCCCCCACAGAAGCCGGTGAGAGAATTATTGCCTGCCTTGAACCCCGTATTGCCGATCTTGAGCAGGAGCTGGAATCGCTTGTTCAACTGAACGGCACTGCCTCCGGCAATATCCGTTTATCTGCCGGGGAGCATGCCGCGCGAAGTCTGGTATGGCCGAAGCTAAAACCCTTCCTCAGGGAATACCCGGAAATTAATCTCGAACTGGTGGTGGATAACGGCTTTGTCGATATTGTTGAGGGGCGTTTTGATGCCGGGATCCGTCTGGGCGAAAGCGTGGATAAGGACATGATTGCGGTAAGAATTGGGCCAGACATGACAATGGCCGTGGTGGGAGCACCGTCTTATTTTGCCGCTAACCCCGTACCCAAAACACCGCACGAGCTACAAAATCATCGGTGTATCAATATGCGCCTGCCGACTGCTGGGGGGCTTTACCACTGGGAGTTTGAGAAAGAAGGAAAACCGTTACGGGTCAGAGTCGAAGGGCAGGTAACGTTTAATCTGCAGACGGAAAGGATTGATGCTGCTTTATCCGGTTTTGGCATCGCCTGTATTCCTGAAGACAGGGTTCAGGATTATATAAAGTCAGGAGAGCTTATTCAGGTTCTGCAGGACTGGTGTCCATCTTTCCCCGGATATTATCTCTACTACCCGAGCCGTAAGCAGCATCCGCCCGCTTTTGCACTGATGATTGATGCACTTCGCTACTCGGAATAACGGGTCCGCCATTTGCTGTGGACCCGTCCGGGTATTAACGACCTACGCGAGCCTGGTGCTCAGGAGAGTAACGTTCGCCGACGATTTTAATCGTTTCAAGTGCCTGGGTTATCTGATGAGAATCATCCTGCGAAAGAATGATGTCGGCAGCTCCCAGGTTCTCCTCCAGCCGGTGCAGTTTGGTGGTGCCAGGGATGGGAACAATCCACGGCTTTTGTGCCAGTAGCCATGCCAGCGCGATTTGCGCAGAGGTCACGCCTTTCCCAGCTGCCAGTTCACCCAACAACGAGACCAGCTTTTCATTGGCTTCAATCGCCTGTTCGGCGAAACGCGGCACGGTGCTGCGGTAATCACCCTTGCCAAACGTCGTTCCAGGCTTAATCGATCCCGTCAGGAAGCCTTTGCCTAATGGGCTGAAGGGCACAAAACCAATGCCAAATTCCTCCAGCAACGGCAGGATCTCCTGCTCAGGCTCGCGCCACCACATGGAGTATTCACTTTGCAGAGCAGTGACCGGTTGTACCGCATGCGCCCGACGAATGGTTTGCGCACCCGCTTCGGACAGACCGAAATGTTTAACTTTGCCTTCAGCGATCAGGTCTTTTACGGTACCCGCAACATCTTCAATCGGCACATCCGGGTCGACACGGTGTTGATACAGCAGGTCAATGACATCAGTCTTAAGACGGCGTAATGATCCTTCCACTGCTTCACGGATATGCTCCGGACGGCTGTTTAAAATCTGCTGCTTGTTGTCGTCGCCAAAGGTAAAACCAAACTTGGTGGCGATGACCACACGGTCACGGAACGGTTTTAAGGCTTCGCCGACAACTTCTTCATTAAGAAAGGGGCCATACACTTCGGCGGTATCGAAGAAGGTGACGCCACGTTCAACCGCAGCGCGAATGAGCTCGATAGCCTGACGAGTATCGGTCGCCGGGCCGTAGCCGTGGCTTAAGCCCATGCAACCGAGCCCAAGCGCGGAGACTTCGAGTCCTGATTGACCAAGATAACGTTTTTGCATTGAATGAATACCTCTTTTATCGCGACTTAAACGTCAAGTTTGCGGCCAGTCAGCCATTCCACCATCGCCGGGTCGCGGTGAGAGAAGAAGGCGCTGGTTGCAGTATCAAGTGCGGCAATCTGCAGCATATCCTCAGAACTGAGTTCAAAATCGAGTATGTTGATGTTCTCTGCCATGCGTTCTTTGCGCACCGATTTCGCCAGTGAAACGATGCCGCGCTGAAAGATCCAACGCAGTACAACCTGGCCGACGCTTTTGCCGTACTTCTGACCAATTGCCGTTAACACGGGATGCTGGAACAGGCCATTTTTACCTTCAGCAAACGGTGCCCAGGCTTCCGGCTGAATGCCACGGCTTAGATTCCATGGAACCGCATGCAGTTGTTGGTTGAAGGGGTTAACTTCAATCTGGTTTACCGCCGGGGCGACTTTGTTGAAGGCGATAAGGTCGGCCAGTCGATCAGGATGGAAGTTGCTTACGCCAATGGCGCGAATTTTTCCTGCCTGTTGCAATTCTTCCATAGCACGCCATGCCCCGTGGACATCGCCGTAAGGCTGGTGAATCAAATAGAGGTCAACGTAATCAAGTTGCAGCCGATTCAGGGAACGTTCGAACTGGGCTTTAGCGCCTTCGTAATTAGTATCCTGCAGCCACAGTTTGGTGGTGACAAAGAGTTCGTTACGGGCGATACCGGTCTGTTTCAGTGCGTTCCCGACCTGAGTTTCATTCTGGTAAGACGCTGCGGTATCGATCAGGCGGTATCCTGTATCGATGGCATCAATAACGGCTCTTTCGCATTCAGCAGCATCCGTCATCTGGAAGACACCAAAGCCCAGCAGGGGCATTTCAATACCGTTGTTCAGTTTTACAGTTTGCATGACGTTATCCTTCAGCTGTTGTGTTGGAAAAGCATAACGCAAAGCGATTTATTTGATTAGATGGGGTAATTAGCTAGGGTTTATTAGGTGGGCTCATTAATTGATAAGGGCTGAGGGGCGGGTTTGTGCCCAGGCTGACCTGTTCCCCATTGATTAATACGCCTTAACGGCCTGTCAGCGAAAAGCTTCTCACTCTGCTGATACAGGAACTAAAGCGATGATTCCATGACCTTCCGGGACCCAAATCTGGCTGGTTGCCGGTATCACCGATATGAGAAATGGCTTCAATGGCCTGGCTACAAAGCACAGATGGTGCTAACCAGCGGCAACAGCACTTCAGGTCAATCTGCAGGGGGAATGATGTTGAATCTCCGGGCAGAGTAGTAAATGTCAGATCAATGACCCGATATATTACTGGCGACAGTCTGATTCTTAAATATCCCTTATGGAATAAGGGATAAAATCGTGAAACTATTCCCCGATTTACGTTAAGGACGCCCTGATTTTCATAATGGGTACTTTGTCTAATGACTAAGGAAGGGCATTTGGCTACTCAAGTTAAAACACTGTCCGGCTATTCGCTAGAGATCTGGGGCGGAACGTTCCCGGCAGATGTGCTGCGTTATCGTGGTCGGGAAGCATTAAGCGAGCCGTTTCGCTGGGTGATTGAGTTCACGTCGCCACAAGCCAACCTCCGGCCTGAACAGGCACTGATGAAGTACGCCAGTTTCAGTATGCGGGACGGCAAGGTGGTGCATGGCGTTCTTACCCGGTTGGAATGGCTTTCCACGAATGCCGATGAATCCCGCTACCGCGTCACCCTTGAATCTCGTCTTGCCTTACTGTCCCGCACCCGCCGCTGCGGTGTTTATCAGAATAACTCTGTACCAGAAGTGGTTGAACAGGTGCTGCGAGCGCACGGGCTGGAGGCGCCTGACTTTGAGTTTCGCCTGTTCCGCGAATATCCGCCGCGTGAAGTGATTACCCAGTGGCGTGAAACAGACCTGGAATTTATCCAGCGTATTCTTGCAGAGGTGGGGATCTGGTTCCGTTTTGAAATGAATGCCGCAACGGAAATGGAAATCGTCATTTTTGGTGATAGCCAGTTGCAGTATATGTTCGGTGTCAGCCTGCCTTACGGGGAGCTTTCGGGGCTGTCTGACGGTGCGCGTGAATCGGTGTGGGGTGTGCGCACCTGGCACAATGTGGTGAGTGGCGGTGTCGCCTTGCGTGATTACAACTACCGTACCGCCACCACGCCGCTGGACGCGACAGTCAGCGTGCGCAATGACGTGGTGACTACGGGAGAACATTATCACTACAGCGCCCCATACCGGGAAGCAGGGGATGACAGCGCCCCTGAGCCGGAGACTGAAAGCGGCGCGTTTTACGCCCGACTCCACCACGAACGCGAGCTGAATAAATCGGCCCGTATCCACCTGTTCAGCAACGCTTCCCAGCTCAGCCCCGGCCAGGTGCTGGAGCCGCAGGGTGACGTCGTCCCGGCGCTGAAAGAAGGTGTGATAATGACGCTGGTGACGTTTATCGGCTCCCGCGATTCACGGCTGTATGTCTCTGTCTGGGGCCAGCCCTACACCGAACGGTACTGCTTCCGCCCGGTGTGCCCTGAACGCCCGGAAACCCACGGCACACTCCCGGCCAGAATCGAGAGTCGCGAGAAGGGGGATATCTACGCACACCTGGATGAGCAGGGTCGTTACCGGGTGAAACTGGACTTTGACCGTGATGACTGCGAACAGGGTTACGCATACCTGTGGCTGCGGATGGCAAAGCCGTATGCCGGTGACACATTCGGCTGGCACACGCCGCTGACTGACGGTACCGAAGTCGCTATTGCTTACGGGAATGGCGATATTGACCTGCCGTATATTTCTCATGCGCTGCATGACTCCGGGCACCCTGATATCGTCAGTCGCGATAACCGCAGCCAGAATATTTTGCGCACCGCCTCACGAAATGAGTTGCGGATGGAAGACCTGCGGGGCAAGGAGCATAACCAGCTCACCACGGAAGCGGGGAAAACCCAGCTGAACACCGGACATCTGGTGGATGCACAGGGCAAACCCCGTGGCACCGGCACCGAACTTCGCACCGACGGCTACGGCACGCTGCGCGCAGCAAAGGGGCTGTTTATCAGCGCAGACGGGCAGGCGAAAGCGCAGGGCCAGGTGCTGGATATGGACGCGGCGCTGAAGACCATCGACCTGCTGCAACAGCAACTGGCCCGGCTGGCTGCCGCCGCTGAACAGGCCAAAGCACTGAAGGCAGACATCGACAGCCAGAAACAGATGTTTGAAGCGCGCCTGAAACCGCTGAATAAAATCCTGCACGTCTCGGCCCCGGAAGGGGTGGCCTTTACCAGCGGTGAGCATATGCAGCTTGCAGCAAAGAAGAACGTTGCCATCAGTGCCGGAGGCGATATCAGCGTGGGCGTCATGGGCAATATGACCGCGCTGACAGGGGAAAAGCTGGGGATGTTTGCGCGCAGCGGGGCGATGAGCCTGAAAGCGAGTGAAGGCCCGGTGGAGATGCAGGCCCAGAACGGTAACCTGCGGCTGTTTGCGGAGAAGAAACTGACGCTGGCCAGCACCGAAGACATTCTGTTTGCGGGTAAGAAGCGCATCACGCTGATTGGCGGTGGCGGCAGTTACCTGAAGATAGAGGCGGGGAAAGTGGAATACGGCACGACAACCCAGTACCTGCGTAAGGTGAAGCGGACGGTAAAGGGAGGGGCGCAGGGTATGCCGATGAAAATGCCCCGCACCGGCACTGCATACATCTATTCGGCTATCTATCAGTTGCAGGACAAAAACGGCAACATTCTGGTGAATACACCCTATCGCCTCACCACCCCATCAGGCCAGACAGCAACAGGATTCAGCGATAACGAAGGCCGCTCCGTGCCGGTTTATACCCGTCAGCAGGAGGATGTGGAACTGCATGTCCTGACGAAAACACCACAGCCGGAAGAATCGATGTGGTTTGTGGGGGAAACCGATACGCAACAACTGGAAACTGAACTCAGGGAGAACCCGTCATAATGGAAATGCCCGATTTACCCGATACACCGACACCCGATATTCCCACCGGCGGGACCAGCCAGCCGTGGGACTGCACCACGACGGGCGTCGAAATGGTCGAGAAACAGTCACGTCTGCCGACCACCGAAAACCGTCAGTACCTGCATATCAAGGTGGAATACGCCATGCGTTTTCCGCAACTGTCGGCGCAGATCCGCCGGGAAGGTAAAACTTACCAGATGAGTCTTAAGCAGACCATGATGAGTGGTCTTATTCGCGTGGATGAAATCGCGCGAAACTACTGCTGGTACTACAAGGCGGAGGTGGCGTTTGATATGCGTACCACACCGCCACGCCCTTTTCTGAGCAGTACGCTGCTGAACAAGGACGGCCCCGGCCGTCGCCACACCACCAATCCCTTCCCGGTGCCCGGCAAAGGCATATACCGTCGCCCTGATGTGATTATCGTTAAGAACAAGGAAGATCGATGGTCGGGACTGGCGGGACCGGATACGGAAGGACAGATGCACGGTGACAATCTGGCCCGCCTGGTGGAGGTGAAATTTCCGGGGGATGTTCTTTATCGGGATCAGTACCGCGAGTATATGAAGATTGTCGGCGGAATTGGTCATGAAGATCGCATGACCATTCTGGAGATCCACGACTGCCGCCCGGAAGAGCAACAGTGGGCTGATCAGGTAGTCAACGTGACGATGAAAGCCTGGCAGACCAGCGGCGCGAAGTACTGGCCGCTGGCTCTCTACCCGCCTATTTTTATGCCCCGCCCACCATCAACCCCCGTTGCCGCCAGAATCGAACCCTGGACTTACGCCGGGCACGTTGTAGCCGACCTCAGTGAGGGCGCGGTGCGTGGCGTGGCAGAAGGCTGGAACGCCCTGTCAAAAGAGACGCAGCAGGTCCTGAATTCAGCGGCCAGCTGGCTTAACGACGGCGGTGAGTGGGTTTACCGGCAGGGAAGCGAGGCCTGGGTCTGGGCCAGCAAAACCGGTAAGGCGGTGAAGTCCTGGACCAACGCCCAGATACGTGCGGCCTGGGCTGAAATACAGCACGCCACCGATATGACGCTCGATATGCTCAGACAGGTGGACTGGGTACAGGTTTTAACCAATGTCGCAAAAACGGTCGGCGTTATTCTGGTTGCCGTGGGTCTCGGCGTTCTGGTGGTGACGCTGGGTATCCCGGAAGCCATTATTGGCGCATTTTTACTGATTGTTCGTCTGGCAATAAGCGCCTGGGGAACACTGGCGGCTATTCTCGGTACGGGGACAGCGGCACTGACAGCCGGTTAAAAAGGAGCAGGTATGGAATTGCAGGATTTTGAGCTGAACTACATCGAGAAATGGCTGCCGGAAGCCTCCGTGAAGTACAAAGACGGTAGCCCGGCGGTCAATCTCGGTCTGATTATCACCGTCTTTTTTAAAGACGGGCATACGGCAGAAGTCCGCCGCAGGATGGTGGAATGTGTGGATCGTTTTTATGAGGAGTTTAAGCCACATCTGAAGAAAACGATCACCAAAAACTGGGTGGGGATCACTGAAAAAAATTACGCCAAAAAGCGACAGGAGATCCTCGATTCAACACCCGAAGATATTTTTTCCTGGTATCTGGGTAGCGCAGAGAAGGATTTTCTGGCCCCAGATTACGACATTCTTATTATGGGAACTCGAATTTTTCATAATGACAATGATCGCTCAGTCATCAAGTTAACGTTCCCGCTGTCACTGCTGAAAGAGCCTGATGGAAAGCAGCGTTATGAAGCCTGGCTGATGTGGCTGTGTGACACCTTTTCGGTGGAAAGTGGCTATGCGGGACTGTCGTTTGTCCTTCCTTATGCATTCGAACGGATGTTCCCGTATGAATTCGCCCTGGCGCAGCGTTTTTCCGGCGTAATGGTGGATTCCATTGGCACGCTGGAAGGTGATGGAGCCGTCATTGGCCTGAAAGGTGCCTGCTGGTACACCATTCTGGGTACGCCGTGGCTGGAAAAGCTGGGCGGAGCGGAAAAATTAACGCATCGTTTGGCCAAAACGCCTGAAATCAGCCTGCTTCCCTATAGCAACGGGGTGATCCTTAAAGCCGGTGAACTTCCTCCGCCATTAGGCGAAATGAAAACCGAAGGATTGTCGCCACTTCTGGTCAAAGTTAACCAGCTAATTAAACCCGTGCGGTTTAATGAATCAAGATCCCTGCATTTCTACTCGGAATATGAAGGACTTCAGTTCGACAAAAAATCCACCATGCAGTGGTACAGGCGTTTCGATGAAGCGAGTGCTCTGCTGGATAAAGACGAAATAGGAAAATCCTACGACCCTGTGCGCATTACTCGCTGGACCGATGAAATTGCGCCCTACGCCGGGCAGTGGGCGTCGATTGTTAACGGTACCACCGAGTATATCCAGACCCGCGAAGGGCAGAAAATGCCACCGTTTGAGGATAAAAATGGTAAGCAACACCGTACCTGCTGGAAGCTGTTGAAACGTGATGACAATGGTAGCGTTTATACACTTCCTGAGTAACGTCATGTGTTAAATGGAGACCCACCGACTGCGGCCCGGAAGAGCAGCAGTCGGTGGGCCAGGTGGTCAACGTGACGATGAAAGCCTGGCAGACCAGCGGCGCGAAATACTGGCAGGGAAGCGAGGCCTGGGCTGAAATACAGCACGCCACCGATATGACGCTCGATATGCTCAGACAGGTGGACTGGGTACAGGTTTTAACCAATGTCGCGAAAACGGTCGGCGTTATTCTGGTTGCCGTGGGTATCGGCGTTCTGGTGGTAACACTGGGTATTCCGGAAGCCATTATTGGCGCATTTTTACTGATTGTTCGTCTGGCAATAAGCGCCTGGGGAACACTGGCAGCTATTCTCGGTACGGGGACGGCGGCACTGGCGGCCGGTTAAAAAGGAGCAGGTATGGAATTGCAAGATTTTGAGCTGAACTACATCGAGAAATGGCTGCCGGAAGCCTCCGTGAAATATAAAGACGGCAGTCCGGCGGTCAATCTCGGTCTGATTATCACCGTCTTTTTTAAAGACGGGCATACGCCGGAAGTCCGCCGCAGGATGGTGGAGTGTGTGGATCGTTTTTATGAGGAATTTAAGCCATATCTGAAAAAAACGTTACCAGGTAAGAAGTGGACAGCTATTACAGAGAAGAATTATGGGAAACAAAAGCAGGAAGTACTTGATTCCACGCCTGAAGAGATTGTCGACTGGGTTCTAAGCAGCGCTACTGAGTCTTATCTGACCCCCGATTACGATATCCTCATTATGGGCAAACGTGTTTACCATAATGAAAATAATCGCTCGGTAATCAAATTATCTTTTCCATTATCGCTGCTAAAAGAGATTGGTGGAAAGCAGCGATATGAAGCCTGGCTGATGTGGCTCTGTGGCACCTTTTCAGTGGAAAGTGGCTATGCGGGCCTTTCGTTTGTTCTTCCTTACGCATTCGAGCGGATGTTCCCCTATGAATTTGCCTTAGCACAACGTTTTCCTGGAGTAATGGTGGATTCTCTTGGCTTCCTTGATGGTGTTAATTCAACGGAAGGGCTGAAAAGTGCCTGCTGGTACACCATCGTAGGTACGCCGTGGCTGGAGAAGTTGGGGGGTAGCGAACGATTAAAGCATTGTTTAGCCAAAACACCTGAAATCAGCTTTCTCACATATAACAACGGTGTGATCCTTAAAGCCGGGGAGTTACCACCAACCTTGGGAGAAACAAAAACAGAAGACCTACCGCCTCTGCTAGTAAAGGTGAACCAGATTATTCGTCCCATCCGCTATGACGGACACAATGGTCTGCATTTTTACTCAGAATATGAAGGACTCCAGTTCGAAAAAGAGTCGTCAATGAAATGGTTTGCCCGCTTCGATGAAGCCAGTGCTCTGCTGGATAAAGACGAAATAGGAAAATCCTACGACCCTGTGCGCATTACTCGCTGGACCGATGAAATTGCGCCCCACGCCGGGCAGTGGGCGTCGATTGTTAACGGCACCACCCAATATATCCAGACTCGTAAAGGGCAGAAAATGCCACCGTTTGAGGATAAATACGGTAAGCAGCACCGTACCTGCTGGAAGCTGCTAAAACGTGATGACAAAGGTAGCGTTTATACACTTCCTGTGCCAGGTGCGGACGTTGCTCACATCAATCCATAAGAACATCATAGAAGCGGTAGTGAATAATTTGATGGGTTTACAGTGGTGAGTGATTAGAATAAACCACGTCAACAAATCATCATTATGGAGGCTGCTTAATGAGTTGCGAACAGTGTATGGATTTATGTGTTAAATACGTTATCCGTCAACCTGAACAGTTACGTAAGGCAATCCGTATCGCAAAGCATGCGCTCAGCGAAGGGATTCTGTTCGAAATTAACTCAGCGGATAACTGGAATCAATACAGCTTTCAAGAGTGTGCTGAAAAGATGATATGGGGCGATATAGTTGATTACCATTTTGTTTGTAAGCACTGTGGTACTCAGTTTGTATTGGGTGCTGAAACCTACCATGGCAGCGGTGGTTATTGGTCGCCTGAAAATGAAAAACCATCGGAAATATTTGACTAACATCCGCTCCTCGCTCAAAGCAGCCCATCACGTTCCAATTTTTTTTGATAAAAATTGATTTTTGTATTGAGCCCTCAATAATGAAAGCTCAATACTATTTCGTCCTACTGCAGATTTTTCTCTTTCAGGAACTGACTCACCAAATCAGCAATCTGCACATTGTTTAAATCAGAGAACGGGAAGTGGGTATTACCTTTGATTCCCACTTCAGGCAGATGCGTCACAGTCACATCCCCGCCATGCTTGTTTACCACGTCGCGCCACTCGCGGGCCATCGCCAGACGTACGCGCCAGCTGTCCTGCGCGGGCATGGCGACAGGTTTATCCGGTATGTTATCGCCGTAAATAATCAGAATCGGGATTTTGGTAAGCGCTAAAAACTGTTCCATTGGCACAGGCTCACCCTTCAGCGTATCGAACGCGCTTGGCATAGGGGAGGGCAATTCTTTCTCGGGAAACACAAACCCGCTCCCAGGCTCGAAGGCGACAATGGCTTTGACCTTGTCATTTTTCATCGCCGTGTACCAGCCTGGTCCACCGCCCTGAGAGTGGGTGAAGAGGATAGCCGGGCCGGATTTATCCACGACGGCGGACATGGCGTCAGAGATAACATTGACATCAAATGGCCCGGTATTTGGGGTCATCTGACGGAAATACTGATTTAAGGCTTCTTTATCGTGAGAGAACTGCACACCTTCAAAATACGCTGGCCAGACGCCAACGCGGAACTGATTAAACCACATCTGCTCATCAGGTTTTGGCGTAACAGTCCCTTCTACAGTCGTGCGCCCTGCGCTGCCCCGTCGTGGCTGATCGACCAGATAGGTTGAGAACCCGCGACGCAGGAATATGTTCTGGAACCCTTCACGACCATCCGGCGTGCTTTCCCAGGTACGGGAGAACTGACCCGCGCCGTGTAGCATGACGATGGGGTATTTGTGCGGATTCTCCGGGATTTGGTAGAACACAGATGCATGATCGCCATGCCAGGTTTGGCCAGCAGAATCCAGCGGCTTTTTCGCGTCAAATGTTCCTGGTGCGGTGATGATAGTGCCACCAGCAGAAAAGCTTCCCTGTTCCTGAATGACCAGTGGCTCGGCATATACCGACTGAGCCACCAGACCACCCGCCATCACGCAGATGACCAGTGTTTTTAAGATTGTCTTCAAGATTACATCCTCTGTTATGTTTGCCGTGCAATCATATCTGAGTTGTCAGCGTTAATTATTTAGTACCCCTGATAGCCCTTATTTGGCAGGCTCATGAATGCGGATGGTTAACCGCGTATCGTCTCTAACCAACGGGTGACCGTTTCTGTGGTTCTTCGCTCCTGGTCGCATTCAATGACCAGCGGTTTTTCCCTGCGGGCAGCTGGCGCGAGACTGGCAAGGATGTCGTCACTGTCTCCTTTACCGTAGCCGCCGTGAGTAATAAAGGGGATGAGTAATTTGCCCGCAAGGTTGTGGCTGCTGAGAAATGTTTGCACTACAGGTGGTACGCTGGTCCCCCAGATGGGGAAGCCTAAATACACGGTCTCATAGCGTGAGATATCTACAACGCGATTTTTTAATGCGGGTTTTACTCCTCGTTCACGCTCATTTTTCGCCTGCTCAACGGTCTGGAAATAGTCTTCCGGATAAGGCATTGCCGGTTCGATTTCAAACTGATCGGTGTTCAGGCTGCGGTGAATGACGCCTGCAATGACCCGTGTATTTCCGCTGCGGGAAAAGTACGCCACCAGAACACGGCTTTTACCCTGCACGTTTGCGGTTCCGGTGTTAGCTGTCGCAAGCGGGACGTTCGCCAGCGTCAGCCCGGCAAGTGCGGTGATTAATATTCTGCGGTTGGGATCATGCTCCATAACCAGCTCCTAATTGTTTGCGAGCGCCTGTTGCAGCGCCTTTTCAGCTCGCGTTGCTGCATCATTTTCGCCATGTTCACGCAGAACCTGTGCCAGCTGTAGACAGTTGCCGCTGCACTTTACATTGCGTTTTCACGCGATATACACAGATTAACGAAGTTGCGGTTAAAGATAATTACGCTGCTTAAATAGGCGCTATGAATGGAATTCATAGACCTAATCTGGAGCTGGGAATGAAATTGATGAGCCTGATGTGTCGTGGCACACTGAATTTGGCCATCTGAACAGAAGTGATATGCTCACCTCAGAACATTACAGGTGCCTCAATGAAGAAAAGAAATTTTAAAGCAGAGTTTAAACGCGAATCAGCCCAACTTGTTGTTGATCGCTACACTTCAAGTGCCTATCTTTCTCAATCCCAAAAATAATCAAAGAACAGCTATCTGGTGCATAAACACTTTCGAACCTGCTCAATTTGTGATCCCGATATAACCATGTATACCCATATACAGCCCGACCAGCGCAATTAATACACTTGAAAAATAAGGTGCTCTTCTTGCTATGGTACTAAAACCACTCCAGCGCTTTGTTGCTTGCTGAACACTCACCGCAGCCGCAACACCGACAGTCACCAGCGTTAATGCAAGACCAATACTGAAACACACCACCATTGCTGCACCCAATGTAAATGCTTTTAACTGGATACAAATCAACAGCACGGTGATAGCTGCCGGGCAGGGAATCAAACCACCAGTGAGTCCGAAAAGCAGGATCTGCCAGTTTGTCACTTCCTGACCAGTGAAACGGCGTTTGATATCGTTAGCGTGGGCCAGTTCGTGCGCGTCCTGATATTCTTTTGAGTTTATATCCATACCTTCAAGCACCGAGTGCTCATGGTGGTGATCGTGAAACTCAATATCATAATCATGTACATGACCGCGATGACCTAATGTAAGCCGCGCATTGAAGTTGTGAGGCTCAGGAATGGGTAATACTGATTCTAAGTAATCACCTTTATCCGTGAAATTAAATACCTGTGAGAATGTTCCTGTACCGCGATTTGTAACCAGTGAGACTTCATTCGCTTTCCATCTGTTACCGGACAGAGTACGTAATCGCCAGTGTGAAGGTTGGTTATCCTCAAAAATAGAGAGTTCAATGCTGCCATGGCCAGTACTGATGACTCTGGTTTCATCATGCGAAGGGTGTTCTATCTCTTGTTCCAGCTTCCAGAGTTGTTCGCCTTTCCACGTGCGCCAGAACATCCAGATTGAGGTGCCCAGGATAATAAACGCAGAGATAAGCTGTAGCCATGGCTCGACAGATTCAGCAGTAAACTGTTTGCTGAGATACATACCGCCAAAAGCAATTAGCCAAACGATAGCTGTGTGTGAAATTGTCGCTGCTACACCCAGCATCACAGCCTGTTTAATGCTGCCTTTAATGGCAATGATAAAAGCCGCCATCATTGTTTTTGAATGGCCAGGTTCAAGGCCATGCAAAGCGCCTAATAAAATAGCGCTGGGAATGAAAAACCAGGCGTTACCCTGCTGAATGAGTGTTGCAAAATCGTTCATGAGAATGCTTCTTAGGAATTGATGAGCGATGAGATTCTACTCCCCCCCAGTACCTAATACTACCCCCCAGTAGAATGCCGATGGTACAATTTACCGAATCTTCACTCATTGAGGCTGCTGTATGTCGCACACCATCAGGGATAAACAAAAACTTAAAGCACGTACAAATAAGATTCAGGGCCAGGTAGTTGCACTGAAAAAAATGCTCGATGAGCCGCACGAATGCGCCGCTGTGTTGCAACAGATTGCAGCTATACGTGGTGCTGTAAACGGATTAATGCGGGAAGTGATTAAAGGTCACCTTACTGAGCACATTGTTCATGAAGGTGATGAAGTTCGACGAGAGGAAGATCTTGAAGTCGTGTTAAAAGTGCTGGATTCATATATCAAATAATGGATTTATTCGCCTCGAAGGTTCTATTCTCTGATCTCTTATTCGAAACAGCTATGGCCTGCTGGCCATAGCCGGGATACCAATGCGACTTAAAGTCCTCTATTTTAATACTGAGAATTTTTTGGTGATTTGTTTTATCTTTGACGTTTCACCATATATAGCAATGGCGATAAATTCCAAATCTTCTAGTGCTGTAGCATGCGTATCCTGGATTTGTTGCTCAGATGAATGCGCCAGCATCGTCGTGGTGAAAAAATTATAAAGAATATTTTCTTTCTGGCAATGTTGTGCTGCTACCGAAAGTTGGTTGCTGTTCTTTGCCTGTAAAATAATAACGGGATAGTTGTTTAAATAAGCTGTTAGCTCACTGTCACTGTTGGTATATGTGTGAAAGCAGGGATCGCTTGCTTTTAGCATGATACCTGAGCATAGATGGCCTGTTGCATTCATTTGGATCGCAACATCCACATTTTTATTTACAATGACGTAAAGTTTATAATCATTATCTTCAAACATTGATTTATTCCACTTTATCTTGACGCATTTTTAGTGCGGATTTTTGTAATAGCCAAGGTAACAATAAACATTGAGATAGTCGGTATAATCCACCCCATGCTTTCATTATAAAATGGCAGGCATTTAATAAAATCAGGTGTCAATTCATCAGGAACGATGCTCTGTATAATGCCTAAAACAAATGAAACCAACAAAGGTGGGAAGCAGATGTTTTTGGGAGCATGTTTTGTCAGCCCAATTAGCACCAGTACGATAAAGGGTGGATAAATAGCAGTTAAGGCTGGTACTGAAAACTTGATAACTTCAGTAAGTCCGATGTTGGAAATGGCGCACGATATCCCCGCCAGAATTATGACTAACAATTTATAGTTCAGGCGTAAGATTTGATGCAAATAACCAGCGCAGGCGCTGGTAAGCCCAATTCCTGTCACCAGACAGGCGAGCGTGATGATCACAGCTAAAAAGACGGTGCCTTTATACCCAAAGGAATATGCGATAAAAGATTGAAGCACAACGGCACCATTTGTTGCGTTGGGTGCCAGGAAGTGGCTATGCGCGCCCAGATAGAAAAGACTGATGTACACGTAAACAAGCCCAAGCCCGGCAATCAGGCTGGTTATCACTGAATACCGCGTGATTAAGCTTGACCGACTGACTCCACGCTGACGAATAGCCGTTATGATAATAACTGCAAACACCAATGCCGCGAGGGTATCCATTGTGAGATAACCATTGATCATTCCCCTGGAAAAGGGCATCGCTACATACTCTGGCGTGGTGGTGAGTTCGTTACTGGCAGGATTCCAGAAAGCATAAATACCCAGAATTATTAATAACACCACTTTTATCGGTGAAAGATATTTACCGACTATGGTCACAAGCTTAGAAGGATTTAATGAACAAAGCACCACAGCAATAAAAAATAGCACGCTGAATAAATGCAAGGATAATGCCCCGTGCGTTGCCGGAGCTACTCCTATTTCATAGGACACAGTTGCTGTGCGTGGGCTTCCAAACAATGGTCCCAATGCCAGATAACAGATTAATGTCAGAATCAGTCCAAATATCTTACCGGCCGGTGCCGTTAGTGCTTCCAGTGAACCATTTTTATTTGCCATAGCAATGATGGCCAGAACCGGCAACCCTACACCGGTAATTAGAAAACCACTGACTGCAAACCATAGGTTATTGCCAGCCTGCATCCCAATGAAGGGTGGGAAGATAATATTTCCGGCGCCGACAAATAAAGCAAAAGTCATTAACCCTAATGTAATAACTTCACTTTTTTTTAGCTTCATTTAATATCCGTAGTGCTGATGTTGTGTTGTGAGAAAAATTATAGTTTTTATTGTGCATAATGGCTGAGCGTATAGCTATTACTCACACGATACTGATGGTTTCTAAAGTTAATCTAATAATGAATTTTTGTGTAAAACAAAATTATCATATCTGTACCATTAGCCATAGGCCTATTCCGTAAACTATCAGAACCATAAAAATGGTCAGTAATACGATATTGGTGTATATATTTTTATATTTTGCCATTGTTTATAAAATGAAAGTGCCTTCAATCATTAATCGTGCTGAACCGTAAAGAGCTACGCGCCCATCATTGCGAACACAACAACGCAGAGTGCCTTTACGGCTGCCCCCCTGTTGAGCCAACAGTTCGTTTTTACCTGAACGTTCTGCCCAAAAAGGTGCGAGGAAGGTATGTGCAGAACCTGTTACCGGATCTTCATTCACACCGACCTGTGGGCCAAACCAGCGGGATACAAAATCAAACTCGCCGCCGCCTGGCGCTGTAACAATGACGCCACGGGTTTTGAATACGGCCAGTTTATTAAAATCGGGATTGAGGTTCTCCAGACATGATTTGTCTTTCACCAGCACAATTATATCGTCGGACAGCCAGAACCCTTCTACGTTACCAGCCAGCCCTAACGCCGCAAGCAATCCTTCTGGTTCATCAATTGGCAATGCTTTCTTCGCCGGGAAATCCATGCAGTATTCATCCGCTTCTTTACTCACAGACAGAATCCCGCTACGGGTGGAGAAGTGAATAACATTTTCTGAATAATTCAGCTTATTAAAAAGCACCCATGCAGCGGCGAGAGTGGCATGTCCACATAAGTCGACTTCCACGGCAGGAGTGAACCAACGCAGATGATAACCCTCTGTTGTAGATACAAAAAAGGCAGTTTCAGAAAGGTTGTTTTCGCTGGCAATAGACTGCAAAACAGAATCATCAAGCCAGTGTGTCAATGGGCATACGCCTGCAGGATTCCCCGCAAAAGGCTGCGACGCGAAAGCATCTACCTGATAGAAAGGCAACTTGGTGAGATCACTCTTTTTCACTGATTTTCTCCAGATAGTTGTAGATGGTGTATCGCGTCACGCCGAGGACTTTAGCCATTTGATTAACACTACCCTTAATCTTAAACATTCCCATGGCGTGTGCTTCTTTGACGGCGCGCAGCCTGAATTCTTTGGTGCTCTCTGAACCTGTTGGTCGAAGGCTGGAAAGCAATTCTTCAACGGATGCTTCCGTTAATGCGGACGAGCTCGTTTCCGGGGTCTCAGTCATTCCCGGAATAGACATTAGATAGTCCAAATCTCGTTTGAGCCGCATCGCAACTTCAGTGTCAACATTCACGCAGAAGGCAACAACAGGACTGCCATTTACATCGTAGTAAATGGTCGATGAACTGCTCAGCTTTTTACCAGCAGCCGTGGTCGAAAAATAACCGCTGAACACCTGGTAAGATAAACCCTCTTTTGGCTCGTCAAGCAAACCTAAAAAGCCATCATCTTCTTCAGGGCCTGCCAATAGCGCGTCACCTTTTTTTCGCCCGCTCACATGGCCATTAACGATGCTGATAACCGAGGCTTCTGGCCGAGTCAGATCGTGTAATACAGCTTCGGTGTTGGCGGGTAGCGTTGCTGCAAGCGCCTCAATTGACCCTGACAGAACCGAAATCAGTTGTTCACGTTCATTATTCATGGGGCGTTCCTGTACGGCATACAGCCTGAACTTCAATTTCAACATCCAGGCCAAATGCCAGTTGGCTTGTGGTTACCGAACGCGCCGGAAATCCCTGCGGGAATTCATCGCGGTAAGCGGCATTGAACTCGGCAAAATTTTCCATACTGCTCAGCCAAACCTGCACGCGGACCACATCTTCCATCGTTGAACCCGCACGTTGTAAAACATCGCGAATTGCCTGCATGATGCGATTAGTTTGCTCGGTTACCGTTCCATAGATTGGCTGCCCATCCGCGCTCATGGATACCTGCCCTGACAGAAAAAGAAAGCCATTGGCTTCGACCACGTCGGAGAAAGGGAAGGGCTTTGTAGTCGGGTAACGAGTGAGTGTCATAGCGGAGTCTCTTGGTTGCCGTTGATGCAAAATGAGGCATTCACGGTAGCATTGCCTCAAAGGTAGTTCAACAAAATTCAACTTATCAACAAGTGTTGATTTTTTGTTGAGAATTGGATGCTGTTCCAATCCATCAATCTGTTTATTTTGCTACATACCATTCTTTTCGGTGATTCCATGCGACCAAAAAATTAAGTACTGCAGCGCCGATAAGTGAATATAAAACTAATTGGGGTTTTAAAAAGAAAAGTGAGGATGAGAACAGAACCAGATCAAAGGCCAGCTGGAACCAGCCAGCTTTGAGCCCTGTCTTTTCCTGAATGTAGATAGCTAATATTCCAATACCCCCACAACTGGATTTGTGCCTGAATAGCCCTAATAAACCAATACCAATACATAGACCAGCCAAAACAGAACCAACGAGGGGATTAAAGTAGTTGTAGGATATAAAAGAAGGTAATAATCCCGTAAAAATAGATATTAACGTCACGGCCATCAATGTATTTATCGTGAATGCAAAGCCTAATCTCATGGCTGCCAGAAGATAAAAAGGGATATTGATCAGAAAGAAAACAATTCCGAAGCTTGTTCCTGTCGCATAGGTAATGAGAAATGCGAGTCCTGCGGTCTGGCCGGTGATGAGTCCGAGGCTGTGCAAAATGGACATGCCAAAAGAAATAATAATAATTCCAAAGATCTGCCCCTGAATGTTATCAATAAGGTTATGCCTGACCGATAATGGTCTATCTCCATGGATGTTTTGTGGTTTATTAATTTTTTTTGTTTTCTTCATTTTAATATCCAAACCAGATAAAGTATCTCAATTATAGATATATGCTACTTAGCGTTATCAGAAGATATGCTGCCAGTGTCACTATAATGGTATAAATAACGACGCGTTGTTCTTTAATCTTGCAATCGGACATTGGCATTCTCTCAATTTGTCGTTCACAGTTCTTTTCTCAGCACGTATGCCGAAAAGATGTCAGTTCATTATCATCACCGTGAAAATAAAATATCAACATAAAGTTGAAATTTCAACTTGTGTTGATATTTTATTTGATAATTTGCATATCTTATTGTTTTGAAAAAATTTTATTGCTGTGGTGGTCGAGGTCACACGTCGTACTGGTAGCAGTCGTAACGCTTCAGTTAGAACACCATTACGGTTTAATATTCAATGACACGTACTGATGCGATTTCCTGGCGGAAAAGTGCGAATGGGTGCAGATCGCAAGGGTTTCAGTAGGCCAGAAAAACTGCTTACAAGAAACCCTTTGAAATGTGCTTTCTGCTGCCTGATTTAAGGCTTAAGTCGTTGTTTGTAAGGTTTCGATAGGCGCAGGTTTACCAATGAAGTAGCCCTGAACATAGTCAATTCCCATTCGGAATAGAGCATTCTGAATAGCTTCTGTTTCGACAAACTCAGCCACTAAAGTCATATTTTTCATTCTTGCTAACTCACAAATAGATTCCACGATTTTGTAGTCCATTTCGCTGGAAATAATATTGTGGATAAAACTACCATCGATTTTGAGTATGTTCGCCTGCATATTTTTCAGTCGTGCATAGCTTGCATAACCTGTTCCAAAATCATCGATAGCAATTTTACAGCCCAAACGTTGTAGCGCATCCAATGTCTTATCTGCTTGTAAGTTATTAGTAAGCTCATCGGTTTCTGTCACTTCCAGAACAATCTGCTCAGGTGCAATACCGTGCTTAATTAGCATATTTTCAATGAGATGTGCCATATCGGTTCGGCAGATCGATGCTGGAGTCAAATTAATAGCGAAGCACTGGTCTGGCCGTGAATGACGGGTTTCATCCATAAACTTCATAGTGTTGTTTAGCACCCACAGATCAATGCTGGATGACATGCCAAATTCATTTGCTAATGGTAAAAAGGTATCTGGGAAAATAAGTTCATCGTTGCTACCAAGCATCCTCAGCAGGACTTCGTGGTAGCGATGACCATTTTTATTTTCAATTGGCTGAACCATCAACACAAACCGATCTAACTCAAGTGCACGTTGAAGCTGATTCATCATGTCGACTTTAGTTTTAACCTGATTTTGTACCTGGCGGCTGCTTTGCTTTCTCATATCCACGGGCAAGTTTGTCGTCAGGGAGATCTCTGCCAGCGCGCGTAGTTCACCAATTAATAAATATAGATGACCCACTGGATAATTAATGATGCAGTAGCTACAACCAATTTGTGGATAAAGCTTTACGCCATCTCGGGTATAACGGAAATTTTTGGCTTTGTTATGTAACTCAGAGATTCTTTTTTCAGCATTTAAAGGGGACATACGTACGATTAAATCGTGACCAGAGCTTATACAAATCAACTCATCACTTTCCAGCACAGGCTTTAAAAACTGAGCCAGCTGTTGTTTGTATTGAACTTGCATCAGCAGACCATAGCGGCGGCCTAGTAGTTCGAGGTCAGGAACGTATAACTGGCATAAGACAGATACAGTGTGTTTGTTTAAATCTGCATCAAGTGCCAGCAAATTTGGTAGATGTAAAACTGGATCGATGCTCATTAATCGTTTGGACTTAATATTCAAGGCGCGTTGCCGTGAAATATTTATAGCCATAAGGATAATGGTTATTGAAAACGCTGCGAAGCAGGATGATGCTACTGCAAGATGTAATTTAAAATCAGCTCCTGGTGGTATGAAGCTTTGATAATAGTTACAAAGAACAATTAATATAGTCCACCATATTAGAGAAATGGCGGCATGGCCCAAACGTAGGGTTCCCCATATCATCATTGGTAGCAATAACGTCAAAGTATAAATGGAATTCATTAGTGTTAATGTATGATGTCTTGGTGAAACCATTAATACAGTGAGTATGGTAATTGCACCAAACAAAGAAATAAGTTCCGGTGCGCGCAAATCCTCTGCAACCTGATTGCGGATTTTTTTGAAGTATTTAATTAGATATAAAGGGTTACGTATTGAACGGATAACCAAATAACACATTGGTAAGCCCGTCATGTTTCCTACTAGCATTCCCTGATAACTAATTAATGTTTGTGTTGTGAATGGATTTACATACATTTGTGCACCATTTATTCCAAAAAGTCCCAGGTAGAGCTCTGCATGGTAATAATGGAGGAATAATGTTGCATTAATGAATACAAGCCAAAAGATGCGTGGTTTGGCAAGCTGATGGTACCCAAAACTAGCAAGCCCGCGCTTACCAGTAAAATAGTAATAACCTGCACAGCTTAATGCTACAGAAGTAAAATAATGAATCAATGACATTAATGCAGGTTCTAAACCTCGCTCTGGATAAACCCGGTAAAGCAGGCATAAAATAATTCCAGGTAGAGATTTAAAGCCATAAATCATTGTAAGGGCTGTAGTTAAAGCCATATTCAGGTAATAGAAAGATATTTCGTGACCATCAATCTGCCCATAAGAACTCATATACTGAGTTATAGGATAAAGAATGAAGGGGAGGACAAGTGGTAACGCCCACCATTTGTCTTTGTACTTATTATATAATGCAGTAAATTTCATCATCAATGTCTGCTTTTTTACTAATTCCACTGTTCGGAATGATTTACAAGCATCCATTGCTTAAAAATAAGTGTTACTCGCACTCGGCTATCTTGCTCTATTAATACACTCGCTCATCAAGTAGGTAATACCATTGTTACCTCATCATAAAAAATAACATTGTTTTTCCCTTTGTCTTTTATGTAATACATCGCCACATCGGCTTTTTTCAATAGCGTAGCAACGTCATGCCCATGCTCTGGGTAAATTGAAATCCCTATACTGGCAGATAAGAAATCAATCGTTGTTGCTGAAAGTTCATAACTATCTGAAATTCTTGAAAGCAATGTGTTTGCCAGTTGTATTGCGGCCTCTTTTGTTTGTTCACAAACGACGATGATGAATTCATCACCACCAATTCTTGCAACAAACCCTCCGTTACCAACAACATTTCTTAGCTTTTTAGATATCTTTACCAGCAGTTCATCACCAATGGCATGCCCCCAGACATCGTTCACACGTTTAAAGCCATCAAGGTCAATAAACATAATAAACAGTGGTTGTAACTGTTTATCAAATAAAGTGTTTAAATGATTTTGTAAATAAAGGCGGTTAGGTAATTGAGTTAATGAATCATGTTGAGTCATTTGTTTTAACTGCAAGTTTTTTGAGATTAACTCTCTTTTTAGAAGCTCATTACTCAAGTGTTCTTTGAAATTAATAAACCAGATAAATATAGCCAACATAAATACCAGAGCGATGAGTATTGTCATCGTCATAGCTAATGTATTTTCGATGTGATCATCATGACTTATGGCAAGGGGGGATGAGCCCATTGGAGCCATATTCATTTTGCTTGTACCCAAAAAGTGCATGATTGCTACACCGATACAAAGAGTCACGGTGGCACCTAATCGGCAGAAGTTGGCATAGATATCGTTTTTACTCGTCATGACCAACATCAGATGAGTTAAACGCAACATGCCTAATGAAGTAATAAAAATAACGATTAGTGAAAGAGCGATATAAGCATTGCTAACATACCAATCACCCGCATTGATGATTGCAGCCATTCCCAGATAGTGCATGGAAGCTGCGGTTGCTGAAAATATCAATGCAGGCAAGAGATAATGATTTTTGCGCAATCTTTTGAATAAAAAGCAACCAAAACCAAGCGAGCAACCAATAATAGCAACAATTAAGGAGGCCAGCGTTATCTTAATGTTATAATTTATGATGTGACTATGATGATGTGCCTGCATCACCATATAGTGTAAAACCCAAATACCACAGCCCATCGTTGGCCCGCTGAATAAAGGCCAGCAGTTATGTTTTTTACGGGCGCCAGCCTTACATAGCCAAAAAGAGACATAAAAAGCCAGGCAAGCAATAATTATTGCGAGTAGGACTAATGAAATATCATAATTAAATAACATATTTAACTTAAAGTTCACTCTTAGAGGCGTACATGTTTATTATAATCTTAATGTGCAGTGGGATAATAACGATGTGTTTATTATCTTCAAGATTTTTTTATTCTTTTCCATAAATTAAAGACAGTCAAAGAGTTGATTCTCTTTTTAAGTACTAAAATTTTTATGGTTATGCTCAGAACTTGTCAAATCTATCCATGCATAGAGGTGAGTTTACGGATGAAAGTTATGCATCATCAGGTAGCATGTACTTCTGGCAGTACAAGTAAGGTATACCTTCACGAGTGATGAGATCAGCATCCTTGTTCAACGCAAAAATATCGATATCGGTCACTCCTGAGCTTTTCAAATAAAAGTCAGGAAGAAATTGCTGAACAATGCCTGCGGGGGTTGTTTCACGGTTTGAAATGATAATCTGACGAGATACCCAAACCGGGCTGCGGCCATAGTCTGCGAGGGTAAAGAGCACGGTGCGCTGGACGGTGTACTCTTCTTGTGGGGTTACGTTGATGATGCCATTAATGTGTGCAATGCCTTTACCATCCCCGGATTTGAAATCGACAATTCCACGAAATGAAGCTTTGTCTCTGACTATCTGCAAAGTCGCCCTGCAGGCAAGAGTATGCGGTTTTTCGTCAGAAGGGTGATGAAGATACAGCACCACACCGGAAAGTATCGCGAGACACACTAAAAAAATGATGCGCGTCTGTGTTCGAAGAGAGGCAATCGCGGTGAATATCTTCATTTACTATCGTACCGAGGGTAATAGACCGACTGACAGGAATTATCATGTGATAAATCCATACCGGCAGTGCAAAGTATGACTGAGATATTTTTTGTCTCAGGATAAGCTGTAATATAGAGAAATTTATTATCACTGCACATCTCAGGATGTTCCTTGATAAAGCCCTCATGACGGGAATAGTTGCTGGCATCAGCATTAACAAAATAATGGCATTGGCCATCATATTTTTTTGAGGCAACATAGCCCGAAAAATAATTCTCGCTGGATATCTTAGGATAGAGAAGTGCGCCAACTATTAGTACGGTAAATATAATAATGAGCATTTCTGCCAGGTTTAGTTTCGGCAGTTTTTTATTTTCTATTTTATTAGGTGTTACCGAGGGAGTATCTGTAAGTTCGATCTCAACCTCAGGTACAACATGATCCCATTTTTTTTCAATGGTTATTTCTTGTTGAATGAGTAGCCCTTTGCGCGGGATCGTAGTGATTATTTGCTTCTCTACATTCATTTGTAAAAATGACTTTCGTAGAGAGAGAATACTTTGATAAAAGGCGTTAAAGCTAACCTGCCTGTGGCTTTCACCCCATGCGAAAGCGAGCAACTCGTTCTGAGTAACAATTTCAGTGTGATTTCTGAGCAACAACAGCAGGCATGATGAGGCTGTCGGCTTGAGCTTTATCTGTTCATGGCTGTCTGTATGCACCAGGCACTGTTTCTCTGGTATAAATAATATTTTATTTTCAATGAGATAACATGGATTATCTGCTTCGGACATGTTGCCAGTACTCTCGTTGACTCAGGCTGGTTTTCCACCTGCTATTATAAGCACAATGTGGCATGGAATAATCCTGCCTTTTAGCGAATTTACCCTGTAGGTACTTCCTGTCTTATCAATAAACGTATGATCAACAAGTAGTTAACTATTTTTATACAATAAAAGTCATTTAAAATCAATTCGTTATAGTTGTATGTTGTTTCTTTTTTAACTGAAAAGAGAAAGTTAACAGTGCAAAGATTAAAAAAATTACGTTTCTGGCTTTAGATAAATATACTCACAGACAGAGCAGCACGAGAGGGCAGGCGTGGTATCTCAGGTTTAGATTCTCAATAATGTAAATTTGAAAATGAAATTTAATATCTGAGTATTTCAGTCGCCTTTACTCATCGTTGACGATGTCTCACCATAACAATGGGGCTATGGCCATTGAATAAACTATTTCAATTAATAGTATGTATTTATGGGGTTTCAACCTTAGTGTTTATGCTATTCAGAGTTGTATGGCTTTGGATGCAAGTTATAAAGTATAAGCAATATGATTTTTCTTGGTTCAAAGATAAGATTGATACAGTAATTGTAGTGTCAATTATTTGGCCATTGTATTTAATATATATTATTTTTCAAGTTATTTTTAATCCTTGCTGTTTATGGAATGAAAATTGTGATTGTTTGAAAAATAACGTGCCCTGATGTGGTTTTTTTGAGTGATTATTTCATTGGTAGATAATGAAATAATAATGATGTATGCGGTTGTTCATGAATGTTGAATATTGTTTGGCAGGAAATTTATAAGGCTATTTTTTTCAAACCGCCATCCTACAATCCTCAGTATCTGATTTATCAATCGCAGGTTTACCATAATGTTCTATATTGATATACGTTCCAGGTAGTGGGTTATCAATTTACATTAGGGTGATCTCCCTGGCTTTTTGCCTGGAGATAATCTCAATCCCATAACTAGAGTAAGAGAAGCTGATGTCCATTCTTAATTTTGATGAATCTGTAATGCTCATTGGAGACGAGATTAAAAAATCTGAAAACGCCTATTTCTCTCTGAGAAAAAAACGTCAGCGCATTGAAATGAAAAGAGATGGAAGTATTTTCTATCTTGAGAAAGGTTCTGTCTCTGTTTACCGGGTTGAAAATGACCTGGTTACGGTGAGCTTTACCGCACCTGCTATCCTTGGCCTGGCACAGATGCGTAATGATGTGATGTCTCATTACCTGCGTTGTGATACAGACTGTGAGATGTGGGTGATGAATGCGGCTAATGCTAATGAGATGCTTAGCAAGAAAAACCTATGGATACATGCATTTGATATTCTGACTAATCATCTGCAGCGTTATTTCCAGCGTGAAAATTTGCGTTCACACAAAACAATTCGCGAAATCGTGACGGAACATGTGAAGCATATCTGGTCTCTTGATCCAGAAATTCGTGATAAAACATCAGTTTATACGTTTATCCTCAGCAGGAACCATATTTCACGCAGCGCTATCCATAAAGTGCTGCAGGAGTTGGTTAATGAGGGGAAATTGACGTTGAACCGTGGGAAGTTGTCTTCGTTTAACTGTTAGTAATACAAATTTGGGTGTTATGTTTTTAACGCCAATGAGCTAACTGCATCTCACCATAAAAAAAGCCGCAACATCATCTGTTGCGGCTTTTTTATCGTTTTTATCTTTCGCGTAATGCTTCTGCTTTGGCGCGAATAATCGGTTTTAGCAGATAACTCAGAATGGATTTTTTACCAGTTATAATATCGACTGATGCGACCATACCCGGAATGATGACCATTGGATGCTCTTTTGTTCCCAGGTAGTTCTTATCTGTTCGCAGACGAGCGATGTAGTAACTGTGGCCTTCTTTATCGGTTATCGTGTCTGGGCTTAGCTGTACCAGCTCGCCATTCAGGCCACCGTAGGTGGTGTAGTCGTAAGCGGTAAACTTCACTACGGCATGCTGCCCTGGATGCAGGAAGGCAATGTCACGCGGCTGAATCTTCACTTCAATAAGCAGTGAGTCATCGAGGGGAACGATTTCTACCAAGTCACTACCGGGTTGAATAACACCACCAATGGTATTAACCATAATTTGCTGGACGACACCGCGAACCGGTGAAACCACCATGGTTCGATTGACGCGGTCTTCCAGTGCTTTGCCAGTTGCTTCTGCTTTGCTCAGATTGGTGCGTGCTTCATTTAGCTGTGAAAGTGCGTCGCTCTGGAAGCGGTTACGACTTTCGCCAATCTTATTTTCAATCTCTTTCGTTTCTGATGCGGATTTCGGAATAGAAAGAGTGATGGAGTCCAGCAGCCCTTTAGTCTCCACTTCAGTGCGGCGTAAACGCAGAATTTCCACTTTAGAAATTGCACCTGATGCCAGCAGCGGCTCAGACATTTTGATCTCTTGTTGCAGTAAACCCAGGCTATGTTTGTACTGTTCCTGTTTCGACTGGAAGTCACGCAGTTCCTGTTTTTTCTGCACTAACTGTTCCTGAAGACCTTCAATTTCATTCTGGAACTGGCGACGGCGACTATTAAATAAATCGACCTCCCCGCGTGCAACTTCTGGAGCCTTCTGAGCAATCTCATCTGAAATAACGAAATCTTTGTCTTCAGCTTCCGCAGTCAGACGGTCGATTTTAGCCTGCAAGCCGAGTTTGTCGGCTTCAGTCTCACCCACATTCGATGCAAAGCGAGTATCATCCAAATGAATCAATGGTGCGCCAGCTTCAACTATCTGCCCTTCATGTACATACAGCTCGGTGACAATACCGCCTTCCAGGTTCTGTATTTTTTGCAAGCGCGATGATGGGATGGCTTTGCCTTCGCCTCGTGTAACTTCATCAAGTTTGGCAAATCCAGCCCAAACGAACGCCAGTAAGACCAACACCAGGATAGTCCAAAGAGTCAGGCGAATAACGCGCGGGGAGTCATCAATCAGAGCATGACTCACCTCGTTAATGTTATCGGCCTGGTTCTCATCACGACCTTTAAAGTAGTGGCGAATTTGCGGGCGTAAACGTGCAAATAACTCAGCGAGACGCATTGATTTGACCCTTCTTCAGCGCATCCATAACAATGGCTTTCGGGCCATCAGCAATAATGCGTCCTTTATCAACAATAATCAGTCGATCAACCAGTGTCAGCATTGACGCTTTGTGCGTCACGAGCAACAGTGTTTTATCCGCGACAAATGGCACCAGTGCTTGTTTAATCTTGTCTTCACTGGTGTTGTCCATCGCACTGGTTGGTTCATCAAGCAGCAGGACTGGTGGCTCCAGCAGGAGTGCACGAGCCAGCGCAACAGCCTGGCGTTGCCCACCGGACAGTTGCATACCACGCTCACCAACTTGCAAGTTGTAACCATCAGGGTGAACACGAGCGAATTCATTAACACCAGCAAGTTCTGCGGCGCGCAGCATCGTTTCGTCGTCGACATAACGGGCACCGCAAATCAGGTTATCGCGCAGTGAACCATTAAATAGCTGAATATCCTGAGGAACATAACCAATGCTATGGCGCAAATCGTTGACGTCCAACTGACGAGCATCTACATCATCGATCAAAATATTACCGCCGGTTGGCTGGTAAAGATTGATTATCAACTTGCTGATCGAGCTCTTACCCGAGCCACTGCGCCCGATAATACCCACGCGTTCGCCGGGCTTAATAGTCAGGTTAATCTTTTGCAGTGAAGGGTTTTTTTGCTCAGGATAACTGAAGTCAACATCTTTGAATTCAATGCTGCCACGGAAGGTTTCACGCTTCAGCGGATGCTCATGCTCGCGTCTTTCCTGCGGCATCGACATCATTTGCTCGGTGTTTTTGATGGTCAGACGCGCCTGGTGATAACGGGCTATCAACCCGGTCAGCTGACCCATTGGCATTAGTGCTCGGCCATTAAGCATGTAGCAGGCGATCAGGCCCCCCATGCTCAGTTTGCCGCCAATAATCATATACACGCCGACGATAATCATGATGACGCCAGACATTTGCTGGAACCATCCGGTCAAGTTGCTGGCGAAGCTGGATAAGGTTTTAACGCGTAATTCCAGGCGGCTTAAACTGCCCAGAGTTTGTTCCCATTGATACTGGCGTTCGCTTTGTGCGTTGTTAACTTTGATAGCGTCCAGGCCACTGAGTGTTTCAATCAGCAATGCCTGACGCTCACTTGCCAAACTCATGGTTTTGGCAACGGCAGCATTTACCGGTTTCTGCAATGCCCAGCTAATCACCAGCGCGATAGGGAAGGTGAGTAACGGAATCCATGCCAACGTGCCGCCGATAATGCCAATTACCAGCAACAGCACCAGCGTAAACGGCAAATCGATCAGCGTGGTCAACGTCAGTGAAGAAAGGAAATCACGCAGCGACTGAAATTCATGAATGTTTTGTGCAAAGCTACCCACGCGAGCAGGGCGCGCTTTCATCTCCATGCCGGTAATACGCTCAAAGAGTGTGGCTGAGATAATCAGGTCACTTTTTTTACCGGCAATATCGAGGCAGACACCGCGTAGCATTTTTAAGATCAAGTCGAAAACAAACGCCATGCAAATACCGACGGCCAAAACCCACAAAGTCACCGTGGCATGATTGGGTACAACCCTGTCATACACGTTCATGGTGAACAGCGGTGTTCCCAGTGCAATCAGGTTAATCAGCAAACTTGCTAGTATCGCATCCATGTACAGATAGCGAGACAGCATCAGCGTGTCTTTGAACCAGGATTTTGTACGTGGCAGGAAAGATTCAGACTGTAAGTCAAACTCATGGCGAGGATGTGCGAAAATCACCTGGCCTGCGTAGCTTTTCTCAAGTTCTGCTGCATCAATATTGATTTCACCGCCTTCGCTCTCGCTTGGCATAATGCGAGCAGTACCATCGGCGTTCCAACCCAGCAGTACGGCGGCACCACCATCGTGCAGCAAAAGAATCGCAGGCAGAGACATGGCGGCGATTTTATTGAGAGAACGTTTGATGACACGTGCTTTTAATCCTGCACGAGCGGCAGCACGAGGCAAAATAGCCAGCGTCAGGCGATCGTTCTCCAGCGGCAGCCCACTACTTAATGTTGAGCGGCTTGCTGATTTACCATGCACAGAACAAAGAACCAGCAGGCAATCGAGCAATGGATCGTCATTGCGACTGCGCGGGTCATGATAATGCGACTCCTCAACAGGAGGAGCCTCTGACATTGTATTCATGTTTTCAACTTGTGAATTCATTGATAAGAAAGTTCCTGACGCAATTATTCAGCAAAAAATAAAAAATGCGCTAATCCTGAAATAGTTCACCGGTGAACTATTTCAGTTAATTAAATGCTAATTAAGTTCAGGTAATGAGTTATCTTCTGGGGAGTCGATTGGTTGGCCAGCAGGCACTGGATTAATTTTAAGTGCTTTTAATAATTCTCCAATACGCGCACAAATACGATAACCCGTGGTAATTTCCAGGTAACGTAATTCAACCAAGCGACGTTTCGCTGAGAATACTTCATTTTCACTATCTAATAAATCCAGAAGTGTTCGTTCACCTAAACTAAATTGATCCTGATATGCGGTACGAACTTTCACGCTGCGATCGGCATAATCTGTGGCTGCGGGTATTTGGTCTCTGGCGCTTTTTAATGCTGACCATGCCAGGCCAATTTCCTGGTTCATCTGGCGCAGCGTGTTATTACGCACGTCCTGAGCTTGTTTTTCCTGATACGCGCGGGACTGCATTGCTGCTTTATCGCTGCCACCCTGGTACAGGTTGTAATGCAGCTTTACCATCGCCTGCCATTCTTCTGAATGGGCGCGAGTCGTGTCGGTGTCATTACTGATGCTGCGAGACAGTGCCACATCAACGCGTGGGTAAAACGTTGATTTAGAAGCTTCATATTGTTGACGAGCTGCCTGAATATCAGCATTGGCAGATTTCAACAGCGGGCTGTTGTCTTCCATTATGCGTTTGGCATCTTCAAGCGATTTTGGAAGGATGGCATCAATACGCTCAGGCAGACTCAGGTTCTCGGGCGCTTCGCCGGTCACGCTCATGAATGTCGTATTGGCATCTTCGAGGTTGGTTTGCTCAGTCAACAAGTTGTTGCGCGCCTGCGCCAGACGCGCTTCAGCCTGCATTAAATCGCCCGAGCGGCCAACGCCTTGGTCGGTACGTAAACGAATCTGGTCATAGATACGTTCATGGTTCGCGAGGTCATCTTCTGCCAGATGCACATATTCCTGGCGTTGCAATACATCAAGGTAGGCCTGCACCACCTGGAAAGCGGTGTTCTCGCTGATGTTGAGCACGCTAAAAGCCCGGGAATCAACGGTTGCTTTTTGACGTCCAACCTCACTTGATGTTGCAAAACCGTCGAATACATTCTGGTTGAGACTAAGCGTGGCGTCGTTTGGCGACAGATTCATCCCATTCTTACTTCCACCCGCGCGCGTGGTAGCATCATTGATGTTTTTCTTACCTGCTTCGGCATCAACATTTAGAGAAGGAAGATACCCACCGCGAGCAGCACGCAAATCCTGTTCTGCAGAATAACGGCTATTTACTGAAGCATTAACTTCCGGATGGCTGGATAAAGCTTGATTTACGGTATTTTGTAAAGTTGCTGCGTTAACTGATGGTATTGATAAACAACCAAGTATAAAAAGGGAAAACTTCTGCATTTTTATGAAGCCTTTATTGAGCGCGTTAACGATATCCCTATATCACGCCTTATATCCATTTCAGTTTTAACACGAAACATCATATTAATTAACAAGCGCAGAGGTCTTTATCTGATTACATTAAACGCAGCTTCATTCGCAATGAAATTTAATGTTCTGTAATGTGATGTTTCACTTTTCGTCATTTTTGATTATATTTAACGCTCAGTCAAGCCTCCGATAATAGAGTTCTAATAACTGTGTTTTTTTCTACATTTATAAATACTCTCTAATAAGGATATGTCCATTAATGGGCATTTTTATATTCTTGGTTATGTATTATAAATGAAATGATAATGTTATTAATTATTTAATTTATTGCGGCTTTTATAAAAATAATGATGATTTTCAAGAGAGGGTACTGTGAGTAATTTACTCGGTGTTATTAAAGCGGTAATTGGCCAGGTTTATGTAGTAGAAGCAGATGGCTCGCAGCGTCTCTTGAAAGAAGGTGACAGAATTTACAGTGGTGAAGAGATTGTCACAGGTGCCAGCGGTGCGGTGAGCGTATCGCTGCCCGATGGTAAAACCTTGGATCTTGGTCGTAATAGCCACTGGAGTGAGCATGGCTTGAATGCAGTAAGTACTGCAGAGCATGACACTCAAGATGTCGCATCATTACAGAAAGCCATTGCTGACGGCGCTGACCCGACACAAGCATTAGAAGCAACCGCTGCGGGCAATGAAGCCCCGGTGCAAATTGAGGGCGGCGGCGGTGGCCACACTCTTGTTCAGTTAGATTTAACCGGGCAGATAATTGATCCAACCGCTGGTTTTAAAACAGCTGGCCTGGGTTCGCCGACATGGGAACTTAACTTACCCGAGAACGGCTTAGCCGATGCGGGGTCCCCTCCTGTTTTACCACCGTTAGTTAACATTGATGATTTTGCTGGTAATGATGGTTTTATTAACAAAAATGAAATAAACCATACTCCCATCAGCGGTACCAGTAATCAAAATCACATCACACTCACCTTTACCGATAGCCAAAAAAACACAATCACCATTGATGTTCCCGTCAACAACGGGCACTGGACGGCGCAACCTGATCTCACCGGCCTGGTTGAAGGTGATATTACTGTTTTGGCAACAGCCACTGACGTTTCGGGGCGCACGGCAACAAGTACCGATAATGCCGTAATCGACATTACGGACCTGCATGACAACATCACCATCGATAACGTCACGCCAGATAACGTTATCAACATCGCTGAATCTCATAATCCACTGACGTCGGTTCACGGAAATGTGGGGGGCGACGCCAAAATCGGCGATGAGGTGACCTTGACGGTAGACGGCAAGGATTACCACACCAACGTTATCGCGATGGGTGACGGTACGCTGGGGTATACGGTTGATGTATCAACTCCGGGACTGCTGGCTAATCCGCAGATCCACGCTGTCGTCACCTCAACGGATGAAGCAGGCAATACCACCCAGGCTACAGCCGATCACCAGGTCGATATCGATCTCGACATTCATAACTCAGTCACCATTGGTACTGTTGCTGGCGATGATGTTGTAAACCGCGCCGAATCCCGCATGCCAACCATGATTGCAGGCGACGCCAGTGGCGATGCTAAAGCTGGCGATCCCGTTACCGTGACGGTGCAGGGCCAGCAGTTCCATGGTGTGGTGGTAGTCGATGATAACGGCAAACTCCGCTATGAAGTGCCGGTACCGAGCAGCCTCCTTAAGGAAGGGGCGAACGACGTTCAGGTTCAACTGGTTAGCCATGACTCGGCAGGTAACGAAGCGATTGCGGTTGAACATCATACCGTCACCCTGGACACCCAGGCGCATAATGCGCTGACAATTGAAACCGTGGCGACCGACAATATTGTGAATGCCACGGAATCACGCATGCCGACCATGATTAGTGGCACGGTGTCAGGCGATGCGCAGGTGGGCGACCGGGTGGTGGTCAGCGTCAACGGTCACGAATACCGCGGCGATGTGGTCACCGATGAAAATGGCCAGTTGCGATACACCGTACCGGTACCGACATCCGTGCTGAACGAAGGCAACAATGATGTGCAGGTGATGGTCACCGGCGTCGATGCCTCCGGCAACACCGCGATTGCGGTGGAGCATAAAAATGTGATGCTCGACACCCATGCTGAAAACCATGTACTCATCCAGACCGTGGCCGGCGACAACGTAGTGAATGCCACTGAATCCCGTATGCCGACCATGATCTCCGGCGTGGTGAGCGGAGATGCGCAGGCAGGCGATAAAGTGGTGGTCAGCGTCAACGGCCATCAATACCGTGGCGATGTGGTCACCGATGAAAATGGCCAGCTGCGCTATGACGTGCCGGTACCGACGCATGCGCTGAACGAAGGCAGCAATGATGTGCAGGTGATGGTCACCGGCGTCGATGCCTCCGGCAACACAGCGATTGCCGTTGAGCATAAAAACGTGGTGCTCGACACCCATGCTGAAAACCATGTACTCATCCAGACCGTGGCCGGCGACAACGTAGTGAATGCCACTGAATCCCGTATGCCGACCATGATCTCCGGCGTGGTGAGCGGGGATGCGCAGGCAGGCGATAAAGTGGTGGTCAGCGTCAACGGTCATGAATACCGTGGCGATGTGGTCACCGATGAAAACGGCCAGCTGCACTACGCCGTGCCGGTGCCGACCGCGGCACTGAACGAAGGCAACAATGATGTGCAGGTGATGGTTACCGGCGTCGATGCTGCCGGCAACACCGCGATTGCGGTGGAGCATAAAAACGTGGTGCTCGACACCCATGCCAACGCCACTATCACCATTGACGATGTCACCAAAGATAACCTCCTCAATCACGATGAGCTGGCGGCTAAAACCCAGTTTATTCATGGTGTGGTGGATGGTGATGCGAAACTTCACGACCGTGTGGATATAGAAATTAAAGGCAATCATTTCAAAGGAGAAGTGATTGACCTGGGTAACGGGCAACTGGGCTATAACATCCCGGTCGATCCGCGCGTCTTTAGCAACAACAAAGGTGAAGTGGACGGCACGGTCAATGTGCACGCCACCATTACCTCTCATGATGATGCGGGCAACGAAGTGATCGCGACGCATGATCACCAGGTTAACATCGACAACCACGCCAACGCCACGATYWCCATTGACGATGTCACCAAAGATAACGWCCTCAATCACGACGAATTGAATGCCGAAAAACAGTTTGTTCACGGTAACGTTGGCGGCGAYGCKCGCGTGGGGGATGTGGTTGATCTTGACATTCATGGCAACCATTTCACCGGCAGTGTCGTTGATTTCGGCAACGGCAACTTAGGCTATAACATTGAAGTGGACCCCGCGGCGTTCAGCCGCAAYCAGGGTGAAATCGATGGCAAAGTTAACGTTCATGCCACGATAAAATCCCACGATGAYGCGGGTAACGTGGTGGTGCAGACCGCTGAACACACGGTGTATATCGACAACCACGCCAACGCCACCATCACCATTGATGATGTCACCAAAGATAACGTCCTCAATCACGACGAATTGAATGCCGAAAAACAGTTTGTACACGGTAACGTTGGCGGCGACGCACGCGTGGGGGATGTGGTTGATCTTGACATTCATGGCAACCATTTCACCGGCAGTGTCGTTGATTTCGGCAACGGCAACTTAGGCTATAACATCGAAGTGGACCCCGCGGCGTTCAGCCGCAACCAGGGCGAAATCGATGGCAAAGTTAACGTCCATGCCACGATAAAATCCCATGATAACGCGGGTAACGTGGTGGTGCAGACCGCTGAACACACGGTGTATATCGATAACCACGCCAACGCCACGATTTCCATTGACGATGTCACCAAAGATAACCTTCTCAATCACGATGAACTGGCGGCTAAAACCCAGTTTATTCATGGTGTGGTGGATGGTGATGCGAAACTTCACGACCGTGTGGATATAGAAATTAAAGGCAATCATTTCAAAGGAGAAGTGATTGACCTGGGTAACGGRCAACTGGGCTATAACATCCCGGTCGATCCGCGCGTCTTYAGCAACAACAAAGGTGAAGTGGACGGCACAGTCAATGTGCACGCCACCATTACCTCTCATGATGATGCGGGCAACGAAGTGATCGCGACGCATGATCACCAGGTTAACATCGACAACCACGCCAACGCCACGATCACCATTGATGATGTCACCAAAGATAACGTCCTCAATCACGACGAATTGAATGCCGAAAAACAGTTTGTTCACGGTAACGTTGGCGGCGACGCACGCGTGGGGGATGTGGTTGATCTTGACATTCATGGCAACCATTTCACCGGCAGTGTCGTTGATTTCGGCAACGGCGAGCTAGGTTACAACATCGAAGTGGATCCTGCGGCGTTCAGTCGCAACCAGGGTGAAATCGATGGCAAAGTTAACGTTCATGCCACGATAAAATCTCACGATGGTGTGGGTAACGTGGTGGTGCAGACCGCTGAACACACGGTGTATATCGACAACCACGCCAACACCACGATCACCATTGATGATGTCACCAAACATAACGTCCTCAATCACGATGAGCTGGCGGCTAAAACCCAGTTTATTCATGGTGTGGTGGATGGTGATGCGAAACTTCACGACCGTGTGGATATAGAAATTAAAGGCAATCATTTCAAAGGAGAAGTGATTGACCTGGGTAACGGGCAACTGGGCTATAACATTCCGGTCGATCCGCGCGTCTTCAGCAACAACAAAGGTGAAGTGGACGGCACGGTCAATGTGCACGCCACCATTACCTCTCATGATGATGCGGGCAACGAAGTGATCGCGACGCATGATCACCAGGTTAACATCGACAACCACGCCAACGCCACGATTTCAATTGACGATGTCACACAAGATAACGTCCTGAACCACAGCGAACTGACTGCACCGAAGCAGATGGTAAGCGGCACGGTGGGGGGGGATGCTAAAGCGGGTGATGTGGTTGTTATCGACGTGAGAGGGCATCAGTTCACGGGCGAAGTGGTGGCTGAGAGTAAAGGGTTCGCCTACCACATTGAAGTGGATTCCGGGTTGTTCAGCAATAACCAAGGTGAAGTGGATGACAAAGTTCACATCCTGGCGACAGTGAAATCTCATGATGTTGCGGGCAACGTCGTTGTTCAAACTAGCGAACACACGGTGTATATCGATAACCACGCCAACGCAACGCTGAACGTTGAACACGTTACCGATGACAACCTCCTGAATCACAAAGAACTGGGTGATAAAACCCAGATGATCAGTGGGTTCGCTGGGGGGGATGCCAAACCGGGCGATGAGGTCATTATCACTGTTAATGGCAACCCGTACACCGGCCACCTCGGGAATGACCTTAGCTACAATATTCCAGTTAATTCTGTGGATTTCAGCAATAACAAAGGCAACGTCGAAAAAGACGTCACCTTCACGGCAAAAATCACTTCCCATGATGTGCATAATAACGAAGTTGTCGTCACCACCGATCACACGGTGCATATCGATAACTTCGCGGTAAATGATTTCACCATCGAAACGGTGTCGGGCGAAGACTGGATCAGCCATGCTGAATCCCTGAAAAACACCATTATTCGTGGTGCAGTTACGGGTGATGATGCGAAAAATGGAGATGCAGTAACCGTACGTGTATCGGGAGTTGATGAACACGGCAAGCCTGCGCATCATGATTATCACGGTCAGGTTCACACTGATTCAAATGGCAATCTTTTTTACTCAGTGCCGGTGCCACCGGGCGGGCTTTATGAAGGTCTGGACACGGTAAAAGTTTCTATCACCAGCCATGATGAAATCGGTAACGTCGTCACGACTTCCCATACGCATGATATTGCGGTCGATACCCATGCGGATGCCACTATCAGTATTGATAAAGTCACTGCTGACGACGTGCTTAACTACAATGAGTTAGAACAGCCTAAGGTGACGATCACCGGTGAAGTGGGTGGCGATGCCAAAGTCGGCGACCACGTTGTTATTGAAGTGAATTCCTATAAATACCCAGGCGAGGTTGTTGACTTGGGTAACGGTCATTTAGGTTTCCGTATTGAAGTCGATAATTATGCTATCAGCGACAATCAAGGCAAAATCGACACCGATGTGAAATTTACCGCCTCCGTCACCTCTCATGACGAACTGCACAACGTTGTCACTGTGACCACCGAACACACCGTGCATATTGATAACCATGCTGATGGCGTTCTCACTGTGGGGCAGGTGACTGGCGATAACATCATTAACCACCACGAATCACAAGAGCACACCACCAAAGTCACTGGCACGGTGAGTGGCACGACGAGCGGTGAGATTAATGAAGGCGATAAAGTCACCATCACCGTTAATCAACACTCATATGAAACTACCGTTATCAAGCTGCCTTATCAGAATGGCGCTTTAGGCTATAGCGTGGATGTATCGACCAAAGATCTGCTGGCTGACCCTGATCCAATTGCCCATGTTGTGGCGCACGACGCTGCCGGTAACGAAGATCATATCGACATCACCCACCATATCGATATTGATCTTGAAGCGACGGCGACCATTACCATCGATAAAGTGACCGGCGACGATAAGATCAATGGTAAAGAGTCGGATCAAGAATTAACCACGGTTTCAGGTACCGTCGGCGGCGACGCGAAAGAAGGCGACATTGTTCACCTGGTGATTAATGGCAATGAACTGACAGCGGAAGTCACCAAAGATTCTCAGGGCAACCTGCTTTGGAGCAAACAGGTGAGCACCCATGACCTGATGGTCGACCCTCACTTCACGGCAAGCGTGACCGTCAATGATAATGCCAACAACACGGCAACCGCTGAAGCAGACAGGACTGTTGAGGTTAAACTGAAAGTGGACGCTGTGATTACCGTTGATTCGGTGACGCCTGATAACACCCTGAACGCCGATGAACTCAAGCAGGGACATACTCTGGTTAGTGGCACGGTTGAAGGGGACATGCATCGAGGTGACCTTCTGACGTTAACCATAAATGGCAAGGACTACCATGGTTTTGTAGAAGATTATGGTAACGGAAAGATGGGGTACCATATTTCCGTTAGCACGGCAGATCTTCAGGCCAATCCGCATATTCATGCCAGCATCATTGTCACCGACGATGCTAAAAACAGCGCGGAAGCCTTTGCAGATCATACGATCATTATTGACGATCATGCTGATGCATCAGTGACGATCAACGTGGTTTCTGGCGACGATACCCTCAATCATCTTGATCAAAAATACCCAACCACCACCATTAACGGTACCGTCGGTGGCGATGTTCATAAAGGGGATATCGTCCATGTTTGGGTCAATGGGGTTGATTACCCAGCAACAGTTGAACCGCAGCTGCATCTCAATAACGCCCTGGGTTATTCCGTTGAAGTGAGAACCGACGGGCTGTTAGCCAATCCATATATTCATGCCACCGTCACCGCTGTCGATCCGCATGGCAACAGCGTTTCGGTTTACGCATCACACGAAGTCTTCAGAGATGACGGTGCACAGGCGACTATTTCTATTGATACTGTTTCAGGCGATGACTGGATCAATAACGTAGATGCTCACAAGGAATACACCACTATCACTGGAAAAGTCACCGGCGATGTTCATATCGGTGACACCGTTGATCTTGAGGTCAACAATCAGCACTACTACGGAAAAGTTGTTTCTGAAGTCAAGGGACAGGGTCTGGGCTACAGCATTGATGTGAGTACCGATGATCTGCTTTCCGGCGGCGATAAACCCGTTCTTCATGCATCCGTAACTGGCTACGATGCGGCGGGGAACACCGTGCCGGCAACGGCCGATCATGCGGTCGGTATAGATACGCGTGCTGATGCACATATCACCATTGGCATTGATAAGTCAGGTGATCACTGGGTCGTTCAGGGGAAAGTAACCGGGGATGTGAACGACGGCGATAAAGTTACTATCACTGCTGGTGGTCATACCTACACCGCTGAGGTTTATACCTTTACCAACTTTAATGGTTCTACTGAGAAATGGTATCGATTCGATGAGGAAAAAGACCCAGTCACTGGCGTAATAAGGCATATACCTATTGCAGTTAAAAATGAATTTATTGTCGCTGAAGTTACGGGGCATGATGGCCTCGGTAATACTAAAACGGTGTCAGATCATGCTTTTGCGCGAGGTTCTAATGATAACTCCGCGGAACCACCTTATACAGATCCATCGAACGTTACTCAGCACCCACATGCCGAAATCACTATCAGCCCGGTTGCGGGTAATGATGTGATCAATAAAACCGAATCAGGAGCGAGCAAGAGCTTAATTCGCGGTACGGTTTCAGGGGATGTTCATCCTGGTGATGAAGTGACGCTACATATTGGTAGAGATTCCTATACCGGCAAAGTCGTTGAGTTGCCCAATCTTCCGGGTGAGTATGGATATGAAATTCCGGTTGATACAGCAAGCCTGATGAACAGTCCGGCTGTGACAGCACTCATCACGTCACACAGCGGTAACCAAGTGTATACGGCATCTAAAGAACTGAGCATAGATACTGAGGCTAAGGCCGAAATTCACCTCGATAACATTGCTGGCGACAACGTTATAAATATTCTGGAGTCACAGTCCGGGACAACAACCGTCAGCGGTATCGTCAAAGGTGATGGTATTCATGACGGCAGTAACGTCACCATTATGGTGAATGGTAATCCTGTTACCACCCAGGTCTTTACCGACGCCAAAGGTGTGATGCGTTTCAGCAAAGACGTCAGCGTTGACGATCTACGCCACACCCCGACCATCACCGTGAGCGTGACCGGGCATGACGACGAAGGGAATACATTTACGGCAACGGACGGTAAAACGATTACCGTTGATACGGACATTAGCGCCACTATCACTATCGACAAAGTCACCGGCGACAACGTTCTGAATCTTGCTGAAACGAGTAAAAATACGACTACGATTACAGGCCATGTTACTGGTGATGTGAAGCCTGGGGATCATGTCACACTGCATATTAATGGTCAGGATTACAAAGACATTGCGCTCGATAAGAAACTGAATTATTCGGTTGATGTTAATACCAAAGATTTGGAACAGGGCAAAACTATCACGGCTGAGGTAACGGGCCATGATAATCATGGAAATACCCTGACTGTACACGCGACTCAGGCTATTACCGTTGATACCGAGGCCCATGCGGGTATCAAAATCAATATCGTATCCGGTGATGACATCCTTTCGGCGAAAGATCTCAGCGCGGAGCATACCCGGATCACCGGCACGGTAGAGGGTGATGCAGCGGTCGGTGACAAAGTCACCATCATGCTCAATGGCGTTGAGAAGAGCGGGCTTGTTGAAGTGGATGCTGTGACCGGGAAGCTGGTCTATACGGTGGACGTTGACTCAGCCGATCTCAAAGCCGAGGCGCAATACCAGCACACCGATAAACCAACGATTGTCGTGACGGTAAATGGCGAAGACGACTCGGGTAACCACTTTACCCAAAGTCAGAGCAAAGTTGTGACCATCGACGATCATGCCAATGTGAAACTGACGTTTGATCCGGTGGCAACAGATAACATCCTGAATATCGAAGAAAGTCATAATTCAACCACGCAGATTAGCGGCACAGTAACCGGCGATGTGAAAGACGGCAGCATGGTTATTCTTACCATCAACGGTAATGAGCGCCCTGTGACTATCCATGGCGATGTGACACATGGCTACACCTTTAAACTGGATGTCCCGACTTCCGATCTGCTTGCCGATCAGACGATTACCTATAAAGTGACTGGCGTCGATGCTGTCGGCAACACCTTAACCGTCACCGAAACTAACACCATTACCATCGACCACGATGCAGTAAACACGGTTAAAATCGATATTGTTGCTGGTGATGATCGAGTGAATATCACTGAATCCCACAATGCCAATACTATTGTGCATGGCGTCATTACGGGTGATGTTGTCAACGGCAAGATAACCATCGATTTGAACGGCACGCATATCACTGTTGATATTAAAGACGTTGTCGTCGCTGATGACGGTGTGCATAAGACTTTTGCTATTCCGGTTTCAACCGATGCGCTAATTGAAGGTGATAACACGGTCACTATCACCATCAATGGGGAAGACAACGCTGGCAACCCTGCAACCTCCACCGAGACTCACACAGTTACGCTTGATACGACGATCGGTGCCCATATCACCCTCGACACTGTGGCTGGAAACGATGTCATCAATGCCAGCGAGTCTGACCACGTTTCTGTTACCGGCATGGTGACTCCTGATGGAGATGCAAAGCTGGGCGATGAAGTGACGGTGACGGTCAATGGTCACTCGTTCACCGGTAAGGTGATCGATATTAATGGCCATCCGGGATACGACATTTCTGTGGATAAAGGGTACCTACACGAAGGGACTAACACCTTTGATGTGAGTATCAACGCGACGGATGAAGCGGGTAACGCAATCACTGTTCATGCCGGACACGATGTACAGATGGATACCCAACTTCGCGCTGAAATCACGCTCGACACGGTAGCAGGGAACAATGTCATCAACGCAAAAGAGGTTGACCATGTTTCTGTCACCGGCACGGTTGGCCGAGATACAGATGCGCAGCTAGGCGACCATGTGACGGTGACGGTTAACAACAAGTCGTTTACAGGTGAGGTTAAAGTTATTAATGGCCATCTGGGTTACGACATTCATGTTGATAAAGGTTATCTGCACGAAGGGAAAAATACCTTTGATGTCAGTATCGATGCGACGGATAAAGCCGGTAACGCTATCACCGTTCATGACTCACACGATGTCCAGGTGGACACACAGCTTGATGCTCATATCACCCTCGATACTGTGGCAGGGAATGATGTTATCAATGCCAGTGAGGTTGACCATGTTTCTGTCACCGGCACGGTGACTCCTGATGGAGATGCGCAACTGGGCGACCATGTGACGGTGACAGTTAACAACAAGTCGTTTACAGGTGAGGTTAAAGTTATTAATGGCCATCTGGGTTACGACATTCATGTAGACAAAGGTTACCTGCACGAAGGGAAAAATACCTTTGATGTCAGTATCGATGCGACGGATAAAGCTGGTAACGCAATCACCGTTCATGACTCACACGATGTATTGGTGGACACCCATGCCGACGCCAAAATCACTATCGATAAAGTGACCGGTGATGACCACCTGGACTCGCAAGAAGCGCGTCATCATGTGACTCATATTACTGGCCAGATTGACAGTGCTGATGTACATGCCAACGATCACATCAACGCCACTATCAATGGCAAACATTATGACGCGGTACTGCACGATGATAATGGGCGTTTAACCTACGATATTCCGGTTAATACCCACGATCTTAGTATCGGCAAGAATAACGTGGATGTTTCAGTCATTGCTAACGATAACCATGGCAACTCAGATGTGATCCATCAAAAGAGCGAATTCACGATGGATGATCCGTCTCATCGTGGAAAACATGATGTTGATGGTAGTGATAAATCACACCATGCCGCTAATGCACCTTCTCACGATAATGGATTAAGCAATCTGTTTGATGATAGCCACGATACCTTATCCTTTAATCTTGCTCATGATTCTAAAAACCATCACGGCGATGAAAGCCTGAAGGTCTTTACCGGTAAAGAAAACCACGGGCATGAGAAAGTGGATCTTAGCGATCTGGCGCACGAGCTACATGAAGGTACAGATATTACACAGATGATTAAGGGTGGAGATGCACACCACGGCAAGGGAAGTGCAAGTGCTACTGATGCACCTTCTGCTGCCCCGGCACACGGTGGTGATGCACACCATATAAGCTATGACTCAGCGGGAGGGGCGACCCATTCGCTGGATCACCTAATCCCAAAGCCTGAGCATTACCATTCATAATTGATAGTCACCGCCCTTAACCGGGCGGTGATATCACATGCAATTAAAGGTATCGACTATGTACTACGTTCAGCGTAATGAAGAAGGCCAGTTAACGCGTGTTGAGAAAGAACCGTTTACCGGAATGACGGGTGAGGTTTTCTCTCCGACCCCTGAAATTGCAGCCTGGAATAACGCGCGCAATGTTGTTGATGAGAGTTTGCAGCATCGAGAGTTGCTTCAGCGAAGCGACCTGGAAATGGTCCGTGTTTTGGACGACCTGATTTTCTTGCTGATTCAAAAAGGCGTGATAACGATTACTGATTTGCCGCCAATGGCGCAAGTTAAGTTGATGAATCGTGCGCAGGCGCGCCAGGGACTGGGTGGGTTAGAGGATCTGTTAAATAGTGACGACCAGGGCATCTTCTAAATAGCCGTCATATTTCGTCCTGCTTCTGCGTTGGCTACTTTCACAAACCCCAGTTACTTACTTTTGTAAGCTCCTGGGGGTTTGTTCTCTTGCCGCCTTGACGCTATGCATTCGTGAAAGCGTTTAATGGTTTGTAGGGAGGATAAGCGAAGCGTCATCCAACATTTTTTGCGGCTTAAAAAGGCGCTGGTTCACCCAACAACTGCCCCATTGCACCATAAATCCCCACTTCTTGTAGCACTCGCAGTTCCCCTTCGGTTTCTACTCGCTCGGCAATTAATGGCAAATCAATGTTGTTGGTCGCCCCGTGCAGCACGTCAATAAACAAGCGTTTATCGTTTTCAATATCAATGTGACGAATGTAGGTTGAGTCGATTTTCAGGTAAGCCAGGCCCCATTGTGACAGGTGGCCAATCATATCGAAGCGGCTACCAAAGTGTTGCAGACCCAGGCCGCAGCCATATTGGTTCAACGACTTGATAAAGACTTCCATCTGCTCTGGTTCTGGTAGCTGGTTTTCGTCCAGCTCCACAATTAAACGGCTGGCAAGCTGCGGATTATGCTTCAGCGGGCTGAGAAGCTCTTTGATATTCGCCTCATTGGCCAGTGAGTTGCCTGACAAGCTGAGTGCCAGGTAGCCCGGATAGCTTTTCAATTGCTTCAGGGTCAGGCTTAACATCACCTGGTCAAGACGTTGGCTCCAGCCAAAACGGTGTATCCATGGCAGGAAACGACCCGCAGGAATACTGTTACCTTCTTCATCAATGATGCGCGAAAGCACTTTGTAATGAATGACTTCTTGCGTGTTTTTACAGTTCACCACCGGCTGGAAGAAGAGCTGGAACTGCTCTTTACTCAGCGCATTTTCAAGACGGGTAAACCACAGGTGCTGATCTTCTGTTGCGGCGTCAGTTTGCACCACAGGTAGCAGATTCGTCTGATGCGTAGTGTGAGTTTCAGCTTCCATCAACGCGCGGTCAGCCTGAACAATCAGCGACTGTGGAGAGTCACCATAGCTAAATGGCACCATTCCGGTATGCGCGACAGGATTAATATCTGACATACCTGTTGCGTAGAAAGCGGCTAATTGCTGATGGAGTGAATTTTGCAGATTCAGCATTTCATTATGTGATAAACCCGGGCAGAGCAGGGCGAATTCACCGCCGCGAATACGGGCAAGAATGCTGTCTGCATTGGCGTATTGGTTTTTCACAGCAGCCATCATGTCGGCAACATGCTTAAGCAAATTATCAGTATGTGGGCCGCCAAAACGTTGGTTTAAGCCGCCAAGATCCTGAATACGCAGTAACAGCAAATACCCTGATGAGGTCTCTTCATCACTTAAACGCGTTTGCATTTGTAAATCGAAAGCACGGCGGTTAGCGACTCCGGTTTGGCTGTCGAGATAAGCTTCACTGTGCAGACGCTCACTATGCTCGGCCTGGTCTTCAAACAGCGTCTTGAGCTTGGTGACCATCAGGTTCATGGCTTCAACCACGCGACGCAGTTCTGGGGTTTTCGGTAAGTCGTTCTGAGTCAGGTATTCACGGCGAGTAATCGCTTGTGATTGTTTGACCATGTAGTTAAGGGGGCGTAATTGGCGGCGTAATAGTGCGGCACCGGCCAGAATACACACGACGCTACAAGCCAGCATCCACAACAGGTTTGCCAGGGTACTTTGCCATAAACGCTTAATGGCAAAGACCGGGTTGCTCACGACCTCGACGCGCGCTGCCTGCTGCCAACCGCGCATAATTGTTGCTTCAGCCGCCTGCGGAGAGACATTAACCAACGCAACGAACCAGTGCGGAACCTCAGGAATAGATAAAGAGGCGGTACGCTCAAGGATGATTTTCCCGCTACTCTGATCAATAACGCGAATAGCATCGTAGTAACCACTATCAAAAATCGAACTCACCATTAGCTCGATCATTGCCGGATCGTCTACGTGTGGCGTGAGTGATAAGCCCAGTGCCGTCGCAGCATCCTGTGCGTGTGAAAGCAGTTGGTTATTGTACTGCTCCCGAGAACTTTCGAGATTAACAATAAAACTGCCGCTGAAAATAATCAGCATAAAAAGAAAGATAGCTATAAGAAGCTGTTTGAAAAGAGACACAGGCTTATCCTATTCATCAATTGGGAAACCCTCTTCCCGCATTTTTTTCAACACATCCTGCCAGCGAGAAAGGCGCTTACTATCCCCGACACGTTTATTATTCTGACTTCCTGGTAACCACAGACCGTTATCATTAAAGGAATAAACAGGTAATAAATCCGTACGCTTTGTTGCAGGCAAAATATTATCCGTCAAACTATCAAGTACTATCGGTATTGCATCGGGTGTTTCATACCAGGTTAATACCATATGTGCTTTATCAAGACGTAAGGCTTTAACGTAGGTAATACGCAGCTTTTCTCCTGAAACACCTAACTGACGTAAAGTGAAATATTTAGCGATGGCGTAGTCTTCGCAATCTGCTTCCCCTTTTCGTAGGGATTCTATCGGTGTTGCCCAGTAGTCGATTACGTGCCAGATATCAATATCTTCACGATAGTGCAGCTTCTGATTAAAAAAATGATTCACTGCACTTAATTGTTCAGACTCACTTTTGTTTCGCTGTTCAAGCAGCAGCTGCTGCCAGTCATCAATTCGCTGCCCGGCGTCAATAGTGGCAGGGCCATAAAGCCTGTCGGTGCGTTGTTGAATGGTGGTGAAATCCCAGGCAGCACGCAACGAGCTCCCCGCCAACAATAACAACAGCATTCCAGAAAATATGAAATGCGCAGGTAGCCTGGTCGGCAAAAATTTCCTGACTGAGTTCAATTACACGTCCACATAGAGGCGCTTAATATTGGGTTTTCTGTGTGTTTTTTGCGACCACTTTCTGCGTCAGCCATCTATTTGCTAACTGAGCATTAAGGGGCGATTCGAATATTTTTCCCAGAGTTTTGTCGACAAAAGCGACAAAAACTGGATCTTCCTTTCTCATCATAAGGGCATATTTCATTTTAACACCAACAACCTCATGCGAAACGAAGAAGTTTTCAGGGTGTTCGCTTTTGTTGATATAAGGATAAGCCAGAATGTCATCCAATATTAGCGCGGCTGTACGTTTTTGCGTCATCATATCGAAAGCGTCTTCCACAGTATCTGAAGTCACAATCGATAGGCTAAGGTTTTTTTCGCGATTAATCCTGTTCAGTTCTAACAGGTCTTTAGAACCGCGCGGAACAGCAATGGTTCTGCCTCTTAAATCATTAAGGGATTTAATATTATTTTTACGAAGGGACACAATGCGCATGTTTGCGACAAAGTAATCAACAGAGAAAGAGACGCTGTTTTTGCGCTCAGGTGCAACCGTGTTAACGCTGCAATCTAAATCAATCTTGCTGGTGTTCAGTGCGGAAACACGTTCGGTAAATAAAACAGGAATATAATGAATAGCGAGCTTTTTGATACCCAGGCTTTCTCGTAATTCATCAGCAACCATATTACACAGTGCAATAGTGTAGCCTGTGACTTTGCCATCACTATCGCGGAATGAAAACGGTTCAAGCTGACGATAGCCGATATTTAACGTGCTACTTGATTTGATATGTTCAAGAGTAACAGACGTTGGTTGTGCTGATAAATGGTGCGACACCATGATTAATGGTATTAACATCAATGCATTAAGCAAATGCTTTAGCTTGAGATTAAATAACTTTTTCATTTTAGTTCGTATCGTTCGATGTAGCTGAAATTAGCGCTTTTAGTGCAGTCGACATAGGTATGTTAAGATTTATCGCTTTCGGCGGAATGGGTGACATAAACCAATGTTGATATAAATTAGTAAAGTCCTTACTAATAAGGATTAATTTCATTGTGTCATCGACGAAGCTTTTAAAGTCTCTATCATTTAAGGGCAGCAGTAACCCAGCAGGTATTGGCTGGCTAAACACCTCATCCGAGATTTCGAACTCATCAGGATTAGGGGCCAGGGTCATCATACCTTTAAGCAATACGTAGCTTGAAATTAAAGCGGGTGATTCTCCTGATTCAATATTCTGAAATGCTGCATTGTTATTATTGTCTAGCTCTATATTAAGATTGAGATCGTTCATTTTATTAAGTTGATGTAATTGCTCAACATAGATTGTGCCACTTTTGACTAACACACTGTGTCCGGCTAAATCATGGATGGTATCGGTATGATTATTTTTCCGAGTGATAAAGCGTGTGCTGGAAAAGAAGAAGGGTAGGGTAAACTCCGCTTGTTGATGGCGCGCTTCTGAATAAAATGCCGGAATGCACATCATGTCCGTCACATGGTTTTTGATTAAAACAAATTGTGAGGCGGTGCTGCTTTTGATCCAGCGAACTTTGAGAACTTTAATTTTTAACTTAACTTTGAGTGCATCAACGATTTTATTACAAATATCTATGGAATAGCCCGCTGGATGCTGGGACTCAATATAAGAAAATGGAAACGCATCATCCTGATAGCCGAGAGTAATGGTCTTTGTCTCAGCTATTCTTTCCAGGGTAGGCTTACTATGAATGTTATATGCCCGGCACAGCGGGCTTATCAAAAGCAATAGCGCAATGGCGAGATACGAGCTTCTATAAAACAATGGCTTATTCAGCATTGCAAACCTCACCGTCGATAACTTTATTGCCAAAGGTTGGTTCCAGATCTTTTTCTGGCAACGGTCGGCTGTAATAGTAGCCTTGTACGTTTTGACAAGAAATACGCCGTAAAATAGTTCGCTGTTGTTCGGTTTCAACGCCTTCCGCCGTCACACTCATGCCATATTTCTGAGCAAACTGAATCAACATGACTACCAGATACTGGCTGGCACTTTCTTGTTCCAGTTTCATAATGAGCGTGCGGGCAATTTTTATGCGCGTGAATGGATAAATAAGCAGGTAATCCAGGGCTGCGTACCCGGTGCCCAGGTCATCCATTGCAATGGATATTCCCATCTCGCGAATGCTGTTAAAGACGGGTAATGCGATGGACTGATCCAGTTTTTCAGATTCAGTCACTTCGATTTCAAGGCGATTGGCCGAGAGGCCGCTTTGTTTCAGTGCATCGACAATAATATCAAGCAATCCAGGGTTATGAAGTTGATAGGCCGAAATATTAACGGCAACTTTTATTGTTTCAGGCCACTTAGCTGCTGCCATACAGGACTGACGAATAATCCACTCACCAAGACGGATAATCAGCCCCGATTCTTCAGCAATATTAATGAAGTAATCAGGGTATATCAGACCTTTGGTTGGATGATTCCAGCGAATTAGCGATTCATAACCACAAACAGTTTCACTTTCCAGATCGACAATAGGCTGGTAGTGCAATACAAACTCGTTGTTATCAATACTATTAATGATTTCCTGATTAACAAACACACTGTTTGTATGTTTCATCATCATGCCATCTTCGAAGAAGTGATAGCAGCCGCGACCGCTATGTTTTGAAGCATATAAGGCGAGATCGGCGTTTATCATTAAGGTTGTCGCGCTATTTCCCTGAGAAGGGGCCGCTACGATGCCGACACTACAGCTGATCGCAAATGAATTTGTTCCATAGGTAAATGGAATGCTTAATGCACGCACAATTTTCTGCGACAGGGCCGCTGCTTCCTGGCAATTATCTGACTTCACGCTTTGAAGAATGGCAAACTCATCGCCGCCCAGTCGGGCTGCAAAATCTGATGGCCCTAACAGCAGTGATAAACGTTGGGCAACGCCAATAAGCACTTCGTCACCTGCTGAGTGACCGAAGGTATCGTTGACCGGTTTGAAGTTATCAAGGTCAATAAGCAGAAGGTTGAATAGCTGCCCGTTCTGGTTCACTTCGCGGATGCACTTATCAAGGGCCTGGCTAAAGGAGGCGCGATTTGGGAAGCCGGTCAGGGAATCATGGTGAGCCATATATTCCATTTTTTGCGACATCTCCTGCATTCGTTGCAGGTAATCTCGTTCCACCATCGCCACGCGAAGTTTTTCAATTGCAGCAGCAAGCTTTCCGATTTCATCATCCTGGTCTAAGAATGGTGTAATAAGATCGGTTTGCTCGTGTGCAATGCGAGTTAAAGAGTTAATGAGTACAGGGACCGGACGGAATAGTCGGCGCATGAAGAGGGTAACCAGCGCGAGTGTCGCCAATAAAACCAATGCCAGAATGACAAGTGTCTTCTTCAACATGGCATCATAAGCGGCATACAGCTGGCTTTTATCACCGATGCTACTGATTAAACTGCCAAGAATTTCACCTGATGGTGTAAGGATTGGAACGGCACTAATAAAACACTCTTTTCCGTTAATCGAGGCGAAGCCAATATAATAGTTCACCAAAACGTCGGTGGCTCTTTGCCCTTTAAAGGTTATTTTTGCTTCCGGTGAGTCTGAGTTATTGCTGATGCCCTGAAAGCCTTTTTCTGGCGTATAAAGGAAAAGCCATGTTGGGTTACGCGTTTGCACTGAAGCCAGGGCTAATACATCGACAGGGTTATAACCCGTTTGAATGACTGAGTCGGGATCACCCAGTTTATGCTCCGAGACAATACGTGTAATTTGCCCGGTTGAGCTCGTGCCTACTGCAACATTCGTGTACACGTTACGGACGATGTAAGTCATTATTTGAGCATTCGCTTCAGCCTGGTGTACCCACTGCTGATACGAGAAACTATCTATCAGGCCCCAACCAGCACATGCACCAGCCCCAAATGCAATAAGAATACCCGCCAGTAAGAATTGGGTTATTTTTCCTGCAATAGAATGGTGCCAACCTTTTACGCCTTTAAGCGAGAAAAAATTTTTAGCCACAGATTGTTCGTTTCCTAATAAATGCGAATGACTCATGAATTAAAAATTTGGTATTAACTCATTACTATATTGTCTGGTTGTTGCTTTTATGTGAGTTTTTATGAAGTGTGTCAGACGTTGCGTCAACAATTATCAACTATAATGTAGCATTGTTGATGAGATAATAAATAAAGGTAGAGCGACGCGCCGGGACTATAGTTAACACTGCTAGTCAAGTCAATCATAATAAACATACGTTAAAAACCAACTTCAGCATTGATTGATTATCTTTAACGTCTGTATTAAATAAACACGTTAGATACTATTATGTATTGTCCTTCATTAAACATTATAGAGCTAGCATCCCTTAATGTTTATTCTTGTCATTATTGTTGTTTTTCAGTAAGTTGGGTGTTTTTTCTGTTTGTTTTTTTACAATTTCCCATTGTTCTTTATTGTCCATTTCTACCTATAAATGGCTGTTCTTTTTTGTTCGAAAAATGAATACAATTAAAAAATCTTGAGAATGAAAGCAGTTTCAACGCTCATTAGTCATAAAGATTATTAAAGTTAAGAGTAATTGTTAGTTATTTGTTTATACCGCTGCTAGCCTGGAAGGGAATATGTCTTTTTTGCTATGGTGTGAATGTTAATTAATTACGGTATTTGTTTTAATTCATTATATCTGCTGCAAGATTTTTGTCCATTTAGCAATACACTCACCACATCACATTAATAACACACGAAAACATACAAGACGGGTTAAATACTTGGACTCTACAGTGAGCAATAGCACAGCGCATACCAATAAACGGTGGATTTTACCGCTGGTACTTCCATGCCTGCTGTACTTACTGGCGCAGCTACTTAGTAGCCATCGGATTTTTGATAACCATGTATTGGTCGTGTATGACCTGAGGTTAGCGGCTCTGACGGCTTTACTCGTGTTGTTTGGCTACAGAGTCATTGCCGGGACAACTCTGCTCGCGGTTTACATATTGATATTCCGCCCAGAACCTGAAATCTACGAACTGTTTTGTTATCAGCTAGCGGCCCTGATCAGCTACTTCCTTTATAAACAGAGTACCGGTTGGCGGAGTGCGGCAAGTTTTGGGCGTATCAAGCTCACGACCAAAAGAATTATCTGGTTATGCGTTTGCAATGCTTTGCTAAACACCGTGATGAATGAAGTGATTTGCTTGCTGACAAATTACCATAGCAGTTCAGAAATGGTGCTGGACCATGTTTTCAATGCTGAAGTTCTGGTCAGAATACAAGGGGTGATGAACGGATGTGTCACCGGTATTCCACTGTTTTATACAGTGTTAAGGATTATTTGCCGCCCGCAGTATTGGTTTACTTGTGTAAGGACGATGAAAGCTCAGTTTTCTACAAACGTGGGCCTTTCCCAGTATGCAGCGTGGTCGGTGCTGCTACTGATTCTGATGTACTGCCTGAATACTCCTTATCAGGGCAATGTATTATTCACGTTTTATAGCCTGATATTAATTTTCCCGCTGATGCTGTGGAGTTCTGTGCGTATCGGCTATGTTTTTACGGCGCCAGTCTGGACCGTAATGATGATCGTGCTGGCGAAGAACAACGCAAATTATATCGCGCTGAACGATGACTTCATGCTCCATCAGATGTTGGTTTCAACGGTCATTTTTATCTTTACCCTGACTATTGTCATCATGGGCGTTCTGGCCAGATTCAACATGTTACGCTTCGAGCAGTTGCTGCATATGGGGCTCACAGACCCTATGACCAACATGCCTAATCTCCGGGCACTAAAGGCCGATGTAAAAGCATCCCCGAACTCTACGGTTTGCCTGATACAGGTTCCTGAAGTGGATCTGTTTGCCCGGCGTTATGGCCTGCACTTTCGCGCCAGATACCAGAAAAAGCTAGGCGAAACTCTGCGTACAAAACTCAATGCCAACGAAAAGGTTTACTACCACGCAGGTTACGGTCTGCTGCTAAAACTCGAGCAGCCAAGTTGGGGAAGACTCAGCATTCTGTACCGGTCAGCGAATACGTTTCGTTATTCCCATAATAATCAGCAACTCGGTTTTCGCAGTGGGCTTGGTTATTGCCGGGCTACACAATTTTGCGATGACGTTTACAGCCTTACAGGAAAGCTGGGCATTGTCTCAGGGCTATCGGTGGTGAGTGGTAAGCCTGAAAATCTCGAAGCTCAGTCCAGCCGCGCAATTGAAAATCATATTGTCGGACGTACTGACATTCGCACGGTTTTACAGAAAACACTGGATAACGATGCATTTGTCTTGATGGCTCAACCTATCGTGAGCACCCGTGGTGAAGAACGGTATCACGAAATACTGCTGCGTATGCTGGACGAAGAAGGTCGTTTTATTCCACCGGATCGGTTCTTACCCGTGGCAACTGAAGCGGGCCTTGCGCCAGATATTGATTTGTGGGTCATAAAAAATACTTTAAAAACAATGCAGTTACATCCTGAGCACTGTTTTTCGATAAATCTGGCTCCGGTAACTGTGTGCCGTGCAAGTTTTGTTAATAGCGTTCAGTTGTTGCTTACGCAGTTCGGAGTCGACCCGCATCGCATCATCTTTGAAATTACCGAAGCTGATGCGCTTTCGGATACCGAACAATCTCAGAATACCGTCCGTTCACTTAAAAGCCTGGGCTGTCGGGTTGCTATTGATGACTTCGGAACGGGTTTTTCAAGCCATGCGCGCTTAAGAGATGTCAGCGCAGATATCTTGAAAATCGACGGCTCTTTCATTCGTGAAATTACGGAGAACGAGCTAAGCCACTACATCGTTGAGTCGTTCTGCCACGTGGCAAGAATGAAAAATATGCAGGTAGTCGCTGAATATGTTGAAAACGAAAAGATTCAAAGAACCCTTGAAAGAATGAACGTGGACTGGCTTCAGGGATACCACATTGGTAAGCCTGTGCCTTTACTTACGTTGGTATGAAATTGCGATGAAAACGAATCCATCTGAAATGATTTTATTTCCGGCCCTTACGCTTGCGTGTCCAGTGAGTACCACACGTAGCACGAAATTAATCAGCATTCATTTCACATTATTTAAATAACTGGAACCCCATGCATAAATTTCTAAACATGCAGAGCCACTCCGATGTGGAACAGGCTAAAGGCAAAGAAAATATTCTGGCATTCTGGCTGCATAAGTTGCAGGTGGGTGTCGCCATGAAACTGGGGCTAATGCTGGTTTCGTTTATTGGTATATTGCTGATTGGCGCTTCTTTCCTGCTCTCGAATTACTTAGCCTCGCAACTGGAAAACAACGCGCTGGAAGTCCTGCGTTCCAATACCCGAATCTTCCATAACAACATCCTGACTGAATACAGAAGGGTGATGAAGGACGCTGAGCGTTACAGCAACGTTTATATTAATAATTATCAGAATATGTCGGATGTCCCGCTGCGTTCTCTCGATTCCGATGCTCTAAAAGCGTTGTTAAACGATACGCGTATCAACGCTCATTTTACTGAGTTAACCAGTGTGTTTGCCTCTACCTTTGTGCGCGAAGGGGATCAGTTTGTTCGCGTTTCCACGACGTTGCAGGGTAAAGAAGGAAGAATAGCCACGGCTACAGTGCTTAGCCACGATAACCCTGCGCTGGCAGGTTTGATCAAAAATAAATCCTATTCTGGTGTGGTGGTGTTATACGGAAAACAGTTCATCAGTCACTATGAACCTATTTCCGATAAATACGGCCAGGTTGTGGGGGCAGTAGCGATTGGTTTTGACGTTAAACTTGCTCTGCAACCAGTCATTAAAGAGCTGTTAGCAGTACATATTGGCGAGGGTGGTTACGCTTACGTGATGGATGCTGGATTTAGTCCAGGGATGATGGTGGCACATCCAACACTGGTTAACCAACATGTTGAAAACTTGACTGACGCCCATGGCTACAAGCGCTACTCCGATATTTTAGCGCGTAAAAACGGCACTGTTTATTACGAAACTGTGAGTGGATATGGTGCAGCACCACGTAAGAGAGTCGCAGTATTTGAGCATATTGATGGTATTAACTGGATAGTTGCTACCACCAGTTTTGTTGATGATGTTGCCAAAAGTAGCAATCTTGTACGCAATAGCCTGCTAATTTTCAGCGTGCTTCTGATGCCGGTTATTTTGCTGCTTATTGCTTTTACCAGTCGAATCCTGATTTCCAAGCGTCTGAAGAACGTATTGAAAATTTCTCAGTCGATTGCTCAAGGTGATCTTACTGTTGATATTCAGATCGATCATAAAGATGAAATTGGTGAGTTGCTCAATGCCAATGAAAAGATGAGAGCATCTTTACATGCGTTGGTCGGTGGGGTTGTTACTCATGCTCATCACGTACATGAAGCAGCACTAAAAATCACTGAGGCTGTTGATGGCCAGGCGTCAACCAGCGTTGAAACCTCTTCTTCAGTAGCAGAAATCACTTCGACGATGGAAGAGCTGTCAGCGTCCTCTACGCAGATTGCTGAGCATTCTCGCGCAGTGGTAGACATTGCCAATGTGACTCTTGAAGACTGTAACAAGGGCTCCGATTCGATGGGTGAATTGCTCACTCGCATGTCAGATATCGACAGCGACAACCAGCAAAGCATGCGCGAAATTATGATGCTCGGTAACAAGTCTAAAGAGATAAGCCGCGTGATGGTGATCATCAACAACGTCGCGGATCAGACTAAGCTCATCGCCTTCAATGCAGCACTGGAAGCTTCAAGTGCTGGCGAGTCCGGTAAACGTTTCTCGGTAGTTGCTGCAGAAATTCGCCGCCTGGCAGATTCAGTGACTGAATCGACCTTTGAGATTGAGAACAAAATCAGCGAAATCCAAAACTCGATTAATCGCCTGGTTCTTAACGCAGAGAAAGGTAGCAACAGCATTAAAGCTGGTACCAAAGCCTGTAAAGTCAGCGCCGAACGTTTACACGACATTGTGGCGACTGCTGAGCAAACATCCACCGCGGCCATGCAGATTTCACTGTCAACTCAGCAGCAGAAAACCGCTAGCAATCAGGTTGTTATGGCTTTGCGCGAAATTGTGGTTGCCAGCAATTATACCTCTCAATCAATTAAAGACATTCTGTCCATCAGCCAGGATATGACTCAGTTATCCGAAGAGTTGAACCAGGCTTCACAGTCGTTCAAGTTGGCGGATGGACCTGATGAACAGGCCTAAAATTCGGGTGCTGATCGTCGATCATGGGAGTGTGTCGCGCAACTCCCTGATTCGACAGCTTGAGATTAACAACAACATCGAGGTTGTAGGCCAGGCAGTACATCGCGAACAAGCGGCGACCCTGGTCCAAAAGATGGCTCCGCAACTTCTGTTGTTGACCTTAGGTGCGCCAGGTCCGGAAAACGTGGAAACCGTTGAAACGATTATGGCGACTTGCGCAATTCCTATCATGGTGATGCGCTATTATTCCGATGCACAGTGGGATGCCGAGTTCATCACGCGTGGAGCGTTAGCCGTAGTGAGCAATCAGGGGGACTCTGTGCTCGCGACCAAAGCCTTGCACCGTCAGGTCGAAATGTTGGTCGGGGTTAAAGTGATTCGCCACATCCAGGGTTTGCGTCACCCCCCCGAGGTTCAGCACGATAGCGTTCAGGCTTGCGGCTTTGATGATGCGTATCACCGGGAGTGGCCTTATGTACTGGCTATCGCCTGCTCGACGGGTGGGCCACAGGCGCTGAGCAAATTACTGCAGGCACTGCCTGCTGATTTTCCTTGCCCCATTATTATTGCCCAGCACATTGCCGACGGTTTTGCCAAAAGCATGGTGGAGTGGCTGGATAGCGTCACTGGGCTTGTTGTGCAGCTCGCTCAGGAAAATGACGTCCTGTGTGCAGGTCATGTCTATATCCTGCCTCCCGAACACCATCTGGTAGTAAAAAAATACCATCGGTTAGCTGCTATTCCTCGTAAAGCGAGTGATGTCTATCACCCGAGTTGTAACTTACTGCTGGAGTCTGTCGCTGAAGTTTATGGTGAAAAATCCGTCGGGCTCATCATGACCGGTATGGGGAGTGATGGGTGCCATGGAATTGAAGCTATCTATAAAAAAGGCGGTAAAACGTTGGCTCAGGATGAAGGCTCATCTGTCGTATTCGGTATGAATAAGTTCGCCATCGATAAAAATATCATCCATAAAATTCTGCCGCTGGAAAAGCTTGCCGGGACTTTATTATCTATGGCTCGCCTTGGGGCCTCTGAGGGCAAACAGCCATGATCCCAAACATTGCGGCCTTTAAAACACTCATCAAGGACAGAGTAGGCCTGCATTTTTTTAATGGCATGGAAGGATTGCTCAATGCGGCATTGCATCAGCGTATCTCTGAGCGCGGAAAAGAGAGTTTCGAAGAGTACTATGAGATCCTTTGTGTCTCGACTGTCGAGTTCGACAAGCTTCTTAGCCTGCTGACGATTAACGAAACCTACTTTTTCCGTGAGCCAGATGTGCTGGACATCATTTGCGATAAGCTGGTGCCGCGCATTCTTGAGCAGCGCAGCGGCCCAGTGCGCATCTTAAGCGCAGGTTGTTCTTCGGGTGAAGAAGCCTACTCTCTGGCAATAAAACTTCATCAGAAATACCACGATAAATTTACGGATAATGTCGATATTCACGGCTGCGACATTGACACCAAGATTCTGGATAAAGCCCGTGCGGCAAATTACTCCAGCTACTCTTTCCGTGGTGTTGATCCGTTGTTGCAGCAAACCTATTTCACACGCAACGGTAACCAGTTTCAGCTTCACGATGTGATTCACAATAAAGTGAAGTTCCATCGGGCAAATATCGTCAAAGAACAGTTACAGCCCAAATTCGATATTATTTTGCTGCGTAACGTCTCCATCTACTTTGATGTCGAAACCAGGCGAATCCTGCATTTTAATCTTCTCTCGATGTTGCAACCTGATGGTGCATTGTTCTTTGGTAACGCGGAGACGTTGGCAAATAACTTTGGCATCCTGAAACTTAAGCAAGAGTTCGGCAGTTTTTACTTTTGCCAGCCCCAGGCGTCACGAACTCAGGCTCCGGCACCTGGCGTACAGCCAAGAATTATTACTCCAGTTATTCCCGCCGAAGCACCGTTTGTTGTCGCTCCTGTCCCTTCTGCACAGCAGTGTGATAGCTGGATTAAAAAGGCTCTCGCTTGCGTTGCGGATAAACGCTTTACCGAGGCGGAAGAGTGGATAGGCCAGGTGCTCGATAGCGATATCGATAATCAGGAAGCACTGGTTATCAAAGGCGCAATTGCGCTGGAAAAATGTGAGTTCGAGCAAACGGCTCTGAGTGCGAAACACGTACTTGAACTGGATGAATGGTCTGCGGAAGCGAAAATGTTGCTCGGGCTGGCAATGATGTGGCAGCAACATACCCAACAAGCCATTGCCTGGTTCAAACAGGTTGTTTATCAACAACCGGGTTATTGGCCTGCCCATTACTACCTGGCGGAAATGTACCGACAAAGTGAGTTGTACCGACCGGCTCAGCGGACCTACCGCATTACACTGCAATTACTCAACGCCGAAATGAACAATACCGGCAACGCCACCGCACTGCGGTTGCCGCTGTCATTTCCGAGTAATTCGTTTCGTTTTCTTTGTGAACATCAGCTGGCGCAGTTCACCACTCAGGATGGGCAATAGAGAACCGTATGGCTATCGATCTTAAAAAATTTGTGCTGCGCTTTATTGATGAAGCAAACGGCCATTTAAATACCGTAAAAGAGGGGGCGTTCCTGCTCTCGTCTGGCCAAAATACCGACGCACAAATCGGAGAGATGTTCCGCGCGGCACATACCCTGAAAGGGGGGGCTCGAATGCTGAAATTACAAAGCATCGCCGATGTCACCCATCAACTTGAAGAGATATTAAGCGAGCTGCGGGATAAAAAACTCGAGCCTAACCAAAGTCTTGGCACCTTGGTTCTTCAGGCTTGCGACTACATCTCGAATCAACTGACGCAACTGTCGGCAAGTGAAGGTAATAACCAGTTGCCTCCGGCAGATGTTGCATTATGCGAGCAATTAGCCCGTGCCAGCCGTGGTGAGATGGGCCCAGTAACTGATGAGGTGGTTAAAGCTTCGGTAGAAAAACCGGCCACTTTGCCATCGTTTGAAGTATTAGATGGTGGGTTAAAACAGGCCGGTTCGGTACGAGTTAAGCTCGAAAAACTCGATGATCTGATTAATATTCTCGGTGAAGTTGTCGCCAGCCATGATCGCCTTGAGCAGCAGGTACAGAGTTTAGTTAATCTGGGGCCGCGTATCTCTCACATGGATGTAGAGCAACTGCGCACGCAGGTTCTGCAATTTAGCCGCAAATTAAAAGAAGATTTTCAGGTTCAACATCTCCAGATGTATGAACTCTATGACGTTGCCACCACTATTCGGATGCTTCCGGTGTCAATGCTGTTTGAGCCGGTCTCTATGCAGGTACGCGAACTCGCGACTTCCCTGAATAAGCAGGTGGACTGCCGCATTTTGGGTGGTGAAGTAGAGATCGACAGACAACTCATAGACAGACTTTCTGAGCCGCTAACTCACCTGCTACGTAATGCCGTCGATCATGGTCTTTGCGAACCCTCCGAACGTTTGGTTTCGGGGAAATCCGCGCGTGGCACTATCACCCTGACCACTCAGCAAGACGGGCGAGGTATTTTGCTGCGCGTAGAGGACGATGGTCGTGGATTAGATTATCCGGCTATTCGCGCCAAAGCAGTGGCTCGAGGTTTGGTTGATGCTGCCGTCGTTGATCAGCTTTCAGAGTTGGAATGTAACGAGCTTATTTTCCACCCGGGTTTTTCAACCAGCAAGATTGTCACCGAATTATCCGGCCGTGGTGTGGGTTTGGATATCGTTCGCAAAACCATTGTTACCGACTTGCAAGGCACGCTTCAGGTTCATAGCCGCCCAGGGCAAGGCACCACCTTTATTATTAGGCTGCCCATTTCTCTGGCGATGATGCGCATTTTGCAGTTTGAGCAGCAGAACCATCTTTTTGGCCTTGCTGCTCAATATGTCGTTGAGGTTGTTAAATATTCTCGTGAAGAAATTCGTGATATTGCCGGGCGGCCAGCAATTATTCTGCACAACGAGTTTATCCCGGTTATCTCAGCGGCTGAATTACTGCGTATCAACGACAGGCCCGGAGGGCAAAGCTCACAAGCCTCCAATACGAACGACTTGCTGCTTATCATCATTCAGAACCAGTTTGGCAAGATGGCGATGCTGGTGGACCGATTGCTCGACGAACGCAGCATGATGATTAAGCCTCTGCCAAAGCATATGCAACAGCAGCCGCTAGTCTCCGGCATGGTTCTGAGCCAGGACAACCAACTGGTCAGTATTTTGCAAGTTCCGGTTCTGATGGAGATGGCACAAAAACAAGGGCAGCCGCGGACCGCTGCTCCTAAGCCGCAGGTTCGACAGAACTCGTGGCATGTGTTGATAGTCGATGACTCATTGAATACGCGTGAAATTGAGAAAAACGTTCTGGAAGCACACGGTTATCAGGTCACGCTCGCCGAAGATGGATTCTCGGGGTTACAAAAAGCGCGTCTAACACAGTTTGACGCCGTATTGACGGACGTAGAAATGCCAGTGATGGATGGGTTCTCCCTCACTAAAGCATTGCGCGCCGAAGATAATTACCAACATATTCCGATTATTATCGTGACTTCACGGGCTAAAGAAGAAGATCGCCGCCGAGGAATCCAGGTGGGCGCGGATGCATATATAGCCAAGGGTGATTTCGAACAGGACAGCCTCATAGAAACATTAAAAATGCTTTTATGCTGAAAACGTAAAATACCCAAGCGACTTCAAGATGCAGCCAGGCGGCAATCGAGTGAATCCCGATGAGCTTGCTGATGTAAGCGATTCGGGTGAATGAGAGCAGCCAACAACCCTGTGTCTTGAAGGGCGATGGGTATAAGTGAGAAAAAAGATGCGTGTTTTATTAGTTGATGATGATTTGTTTGCCGCTGAATTGGCTTCGGTATTTCTGGAAATGAGCGGCTATGAAGTGATTCTTGCTGAAAGTGCAATGACCGCATTAGCCAATATTGATTCTGATGATGGAATCGATTTGGTCATCAGCGATTTCCATATGCCGGAAATTACCGGGCTGGATCTATTAGAGGTTTTGCGTGCCAACGGTTGGAAAAAACCTTTTATTTTACTCAGCGCCAGTGAGATGACAGATATCACCATCATCCCGGATTGCTGGGTGAAGAAAGACGAGAATATGGCAGAAAGACTGGTGGCGGTAGTGAATGAATTACTTAAGCCAGATGCGGCGGTCGAGCAAATATAAATCATGATAAAACAAGAATTTATGCAGAATACGATGAATACTGCTCAGGATAAAATCGCTCGCTTGCGTCAGCGTTTTTTGCAACGTATTCCCGTGATGTTGGACCAGGCTGATGGGCTGCTGGCGAAATTAGTCGCGGAGCCGAATGAAGCAGATAGTAAGCAATTGCACCTTTTATTGCATAGCATCCACGGAACCAGCGCGTCATTTGGGTTCACGAAAATTGCCAGCCAGGCGGCTGAAGGTGAACACCTGTTAGTGAGCCATTCTGTTTCGGATACGAAGTACAGCAAGCTTGGCGAGATAATGCGGCAGTTATATGCATTGACGGAAGAGCAGATGGAGAGCGCACGTCGCGGGGCTGATTCTTTAGTTAAGTTCCCGATAGCGGCTTCTACTCAGGAAGAGGTGGCGATTAACCGCACCATTAAGCCTGTTTATCTGTGTGATGATGAATGCGATCAGGCTGAATTACTGGCAACCCAGCTTCGCTGCTTCGGCTTTATCTGTTATGTGTTTACCAACACAGCAGATTTTACCAAGGCGGTGTTATCACAGCCTCCGTCAGTGGTCATTATGGATGTCAGCTTCCCGGATAACGCTTATGGCGGCCCGCTTGCGATGTCCGATCTGAGAAAGAAAGTCGGCACTCCTTTCCCGGTGCTTTATCTTTCCTGCCATAGCCATTTCCACGCCCGTATCAACGCGATAAAAGCCGGGTGTGATGGTTACTATGTGAAACCTGCATCAACCACCGATTTAGTTCAGGAACTGCACCGCTTAACGCAGCCGTCACTGAAAAAACCGTATCAGGTTTTACTGATTGATGATGAGCCTGAAGTCGCGCAATACAATGCCGAAATGCTGCGTATGGCGGGGATGGAAGTGCATGTTCTTACACAGATTCCGCACTTGCTGAATGTTCTCAATACCCATCCGATCGATATTGTTCTTATGGATTTCCACATGCCGGACTACAGTGGTGAAGAACTGACAAAACTGATTCGTCAGATCCCACAACATATCGGTTTGCCAATCGCCTATCTCTCAAGTGAAACCAATAAGAAAACCCAGTTTGGGGCGATGAGTACCGGTGCGGAAGATTTTATTATTAAGCAGGCCGATCCGCAGGAGTTAATTAATGCGGTTTCGATTCGAGCAGAAAGAATGCGTACGCTGCGTGCTCGTATGTCTCAGGATAGTTTGACGGGCCTGTATAACCACTCAACGACAACGCATTATCTGGAAAGCGCCATTACAGAGTCCAACTACAGCGGCATTCCATTTAGTCTGGTCATGGTCGATTTGGATCACTTTAAAAATATCAATGATACCTACGGCCATGTCGCGGGCGATCAGGTGATTCTGGGCATCTCACAGCTTTTCTCCCATCGTTTACGCAGCACCGATATTGTTGGGCGCTATGGCGGGGAAGAGTTTGCGATAATTATGCCAGGCACCACGCAAGAACAGGCTGCAGCAGTGGTTGAAAGACTGCGCCAGGGGTTTGAAAAAATTCACTTCTCAGTCAACCAGACTAACTTCAGTAATACCTTCAGTGCGGGAATTGCCTCCTGGCAGCCGGGAGATAAGATTGAAACTATCCGCGAACGTGCAGACCAGGCTCTGTATTCGGCAAAACAGCGTGGTCGTAACCGTTATTGCATTGCCGATGAGAAGGAGGTGGCATGAGCGAGCCATTAGAGCAAATACTCAATCTTTATCAGGATGAGCATCGGGAAATTGCCAACGTTGACGAACCGCAATGTAGCCTTGTTTTATTTAAGCAAGCTGACAAAAATTTTGCTTTTTACGGTTCGCAAATAAAAGAGATTCTGGCAGAGCGCCCTGTTTCATGGGTGCCGGGCTGCCCGCCTTCTCTTGAAGGGGTGATTAATCATCGCGGGCGCGTTGAGTCAGTGATTAACATAAATCAGTTGATTGAAACCGCGGGGCAGGAAGTGCCGGGTAAACGCACAATTCTTATTGGCCGCGGTAATAAAATGCAAAGTGGGATTCTTATCGATAAATTAATAGACGTGCTGGATGTGGCTGAAAGCCTGATTCATCCAGCTGCTGATAATTTATCTGCCGCCATGCAAAAAGTGGTGGTCGGGATTGTTCCTGTAGGCCACGAGTATTTTGCACTGCTGGATTTGAATTTAGTCTTTGAGCGTTACCTGGAAAGCAGCGGCTATGACTCACTCGCTTAGTCTTTCGGCAGTGCGAATTACCCTCGGGGATGCGCATTTTTATATCCCTTCATCGCAGGTGCAGCGCTGCGTGCTGGCTGGGGACGAAAATCCAGATATACAGCGATTTAGCCAATGGTTAGGCTTACCGGATGAGCCAGCGCGCGGTATGCATCTGCATCTATTCGTTCCTGCGAGCAATGTCGCAACAGGGTGGCTTTTCTGGGGAGAGCTGGAAAATGTGGTACTTCGGCAAAATGAAATCCTCCCCCTGCCTGTGATATTGCAGCAATGCTGCAAATTACCCGGACTGCGCGCTCTGGTGCAGGATGAAAGCCTGAGTCCGTTATTAAGCTGGCGGTGAGTATTGCACCGCCCGCTCTCTTCGTTATCACCAAGTCGAATTCGTAGACAACTCCCTGAGCTATACGCTTCTCCAGTCTTCTGAAAAATGAATCCAGCCAACGGGTATCAGACTCCCAATTGTCATATTTGGCAGGGGAAGTCGTATTAAAAATATGTTAAAAACGTGCACATCTGAGGCTTACATCTGTGCGATTAATTAAAAAGGTATACCCGATTTTATGTCTGACAATCTTATCGAGCGCATTTCTACCGCGTTAGAATCTGAATACACACTTGAGGGACTTGTCCGACAGCTGCTGGAAATGCTCGAACTGGTAACCAATATGGAGTCAACCTATCTGACTCGAATCGAACCTGATGGCAGCTTCCAACATATTCTTTTTGCTCGTAATTCCAGACATATGCAGATCCCAGAGGGGCTTTGCGTGCCGTGGGGCGATACGCTTTGCAAGCGCGCGCTGGACGAAGGAAAACGCTATACCTGCGATGTGGCGAATGTATGGGGTGATTCGCAGGCTGCGAAGGCACTAGGTATTACCACTTACGTCAGCACGCCAGTCACGCTTGCGGATGGTTCTTTATATGGAACACTTTGCGCGGCCAGTTCTGAGCATCGCATTTTGACCGAGCGTAGCGAGCAAGTCCTGCAACTGTTTGCGCAGTTGATTGCTCAACAAATTCAAAATGAACAACTTATGCAGCAACTTCAGCAGGCAAATGCCGCGCTCACGACCGCCAGCTATACTGATGAGCTGACCGGACTGCCTAACCGTCGAGCTGTATTTGAACAGTTACCGAAACTCTTTTCACAGGCTCGCAATGATGCGCGCTTTGTGTTGCTGGCTTTTACCGATCTGGATGATTTCAAAGAGATTAATGACGCCTATGGGCATGGCGTTGGCGACAGTTTTCTGTGCGCAATCGGGCGGCGTTTACAAGAAGGAACGCGTCCTGGTGAAATCATTGGGCGTGTTGGTGGCGATGAGTTTGTTGTGGCAAGCGTTGGGCCTTCGGCCTCTGATGAGGCTTTGCAAGCGGCGCAGTCATTCAAAATTAGGCTGGCAAACTTGCTGACTGGCGAGTATCAGCTACATTCCAGTGTGATTAATTATGCGGGCCCCAGCATTGGTGTTGTCGCAGTCAACCCGGCAGATACCGATCACGATTTAGCTTTGCGTGAAGCTGATGCGGCGATGTATATCGAAAAAGATCGTCGCCGGGGCTTATAAACTTTCCAGAAAAGCAGTCACAACGTTGCGGAGATAATGATGAAAGATGTCGTGATCGTGGGGGCTGCACGAACGCCCATTGGCTGCTTTCAAGGGGCTCTTTCACCACGTAGCGCTTCGGAGCTGGGGAGTGCGGTGGTTAAAGCGCTACTAGAACGCAGCGGCGTAAGTGAGCAAGAAGTTGATGAAGTGATCCTGGGTCAGGTACTCACTGCGGGGGCAGGGCAAAACCCCGCACGACAAACCGCACTGAACAGTGGTTTGCCGTGGTCTGTTTCCGCTATCACCATTAATGATGTGTGTGGCTCCGGCTTAAAAGCGCTTCATCTTGCCACGCAGGCGATTCAGTGTGGTGAGGCTGACGTGGTGATTGCTGGTGGCCAGGAGAATATGAGTCGTGCTCCACACGTTTTGGCCGATAGCCGTAACGGTGCTGGCCTTGGGAATAGCCAACTTATCGACAGCCTGGTTCACGATGGATTGTGGGATGCCTTCAACGACTACCATATGGGCGTGACGGCAGAAAATCTTGCGCGTGAATATGGTATCAGCCGTGAAAGCCAGGATGCCTACGCGCTGGCATCACAACATAAAGCGCGGGCAGCGATTGATGCCGGGCGTTTTAAAGATGAAATTGTACCGGTGACTGTTGAACTCAATTCTGGGAAATCAGTTGTTGTCGATACTGACGAGCAGCCACGTACTGATGCCAGCGCCGAGGCCCTTGCGCAATTACACCCAACCTTTGATATTCAGGGAAGTGTAACTGCCGGTAATGCTTCTTCTATAAACGACGGTGCAGCGGCGGTGTTAATGATGAGCGCCAGCAAAGCCGAAGAGTTGAATTTGCCGGTTCTGGCACGTATTCGGGCATTCGCCAGCGTCGGCGTCGATCCTGCTTACATGGGGATTGCGCCGGTCACCGCTACCCAGCGATGCCTTGAACGCGCGGGTTGGACGCTTGATCAACTTGATCTCATTGAAGCCAATGAAGCCTTTGCCGCGCAGGCACTTTCGGTCGGCAAAATGCTGGAGTGGGATGAGCGCAAAGTGAATGTTAATGGTGGCGCGCTGGCCTTAGGGCACCCGATTGGCGCATCCGGCTGCCGGATTCTGGTGTCGCTGGTGCATGAAATGATCAAGCGCGATGCCAAAAAAGGGCTGGCGACGTTGTGTATTGGCGGCGGGCAGGGAGTTGCATTAGCTATCGAGAGAGATTAACTGCCATACAGTCCTGCTTATCAATGTAAAGGCACCTTCGCTATGAAGGTGCCTTTTCTTTAAGCGGTATAATATTTTTATCGGGTTTTATTTAGCATCGTTATCCTCAGATGATCCTTCAATCATTGTTAAAAGCCCCAGCTCATTGGCAATGACCATCATTTTTTGTAAATAGCTCCATTGTATTTTCCTCCGTTACTATTTGAATTCAAATAAATTAGGCGGTATTTCTTTAATTTTATTTAAGTCACGACAATGTTATATGTAAATAAATTAAAACATTATTGAAATAATGTTTTATTGATGGTTTTTGCGTTTTTTGCGTGATGGGAGTCGCTTAATTTTGATACTCATTGTTTCTTTTGTTGATACCCATCACGAAGATTGCTACGTGTGAATTTCGACATAAATATTTACGATCTCGATCACTAAAATGATGTTCATTTAAAAATAAAATTCAGTTTCATAATAATGAAACGATATTTCAATGAGGGATTTATTTATGTTGAAGAAAACTCTGGGTCTGGCAATGTTGATTGGTGCTTCTTTTGCAGCCCAGGCTGTAACTGTCGACTTACGCCATGAATTCATTGACGGTGGTAAAACGGACTCAACCAACGCCGATCGCGTCTCAGTTTCACATCGTTTTGCAAATGGCTTTGGTTTCTCTGTAGAAGCGAAATGGAAATCAGGTGGCGATAATACCGATCAGCCATTTAGTGATTTTGTAGGTAATGGTCATGAAGAAGCCATTAGTTGGCAATGGAAAGCGAATAAAAACTTCTCAGTAACTCCTGGTTTTAATATTGAAAGTAACGATAGCCGTTCTATCTATAAACCAAACTTACGTGTGCAATATAGCTTTGATAATGGTTTCTATGTTGCTGCTCGTTACCGTTATGATTACACCCGTTACCCGGCTAACGCTAAGAAAGATGATGATAAAGTCAACCGTGGTGATGCATGGGCTGGCTTCGTGATGGGTGACTGGCGTACCGAGCTAAACTATGTTTACGCACGTAGTGAAGAGGGTAATCCTCGTAATAACAACAAGCCTTATTCTCAGGAATATAACGTGAAGTTAGCTTATAAATTGGATAAAAACTGGGCTCCATATGGTGAAGTCGGTAACGTTGGGGTAAATGACCGCGATGACCGTCAGACCCGTTTACGTGTCGGTGTTGCATACTCCTTCTGATAGTTAATCCTTTAATACTCTCTTCAAGCCTCTGCTATTAGCAGAGGCTTTTTTATATTTGAGTGGGATATAAAACGGTTGGTTTTAAGTAAGCAGCCAACACCTTCAATAAATAGATATAAAAAAGCCCTCTCATAAAGAGAGGGCAAGGGCCTACACAGGGCATACTCTATTATTTATCAGGCAGAAATTAATTCTGGGTTACCAGGCATTTTTGCAATATATAGTGCAGGCTTACCATCTTTATCAGAGCTGAATAAAATGGCACTGTCATCCGGCGTAAATGAAGGATGCGGATGCGTAACCTGGCGGCTATTGGCAAAAGTTGCCCAGGAAGTATCGTGGCGAGCTACTCGGAAATAAGCTTTTTTCGCTATATCGAAAGCATACAAATATGGGTCGTTGTCGATGGTGTAACCACTGGTATCTTTAACATCGACCGGGGTACCTGAACCATCACCCACCAGCAGTGTGCCATCGAAGTTACTCATCAGGTGTGAACATGCTGGCATTTGCATGACTTCTGTATTTTCGCCGTTATCCGGATTGTAGCTATAAATAGTACGGCCTTGCTGGCCTTTCAGGTAGGAAACGTACATTAAGGATGAACCGTTTGGCACCCAGAATTCATGCGTGCAACTTTCGCCTTCCGCGTGCTCTTTAACTTTACGCACGTTGCTGCCATCTTCGTTGACCATCCACATACGTGCATCAACCAGGTCGTGCGGGCCTTCGTGGCAGAACGCCACGGTGTTGTCATCGAATGGACGATAAATCGGGTGGCCGAGCCAATTTTTTTCCTGGTGAATAACAGCGCTTTCACCGTTTTGCAGATCAACACGCAGCAAACGGCAGTTTGGTCCTTTATGGAAGAAATCGTGGAAGATTTTCCAGTCGTTCAATGGAACCCAGTCGTCTTTGGAAATTTCGATACCGACAAGTTTTGTGCAATCGCTGTTAGCAACCCATGTGCCGTAACCAACCCAGTCAGCAGGCACGTTATAAACCTCACGTTCAACCAGCGTTTCAAGGTTAACTTCCAGCAACGTGCGTTCGTTCTTCACATAATAAAGAGATTTGTCATCCGGGGAGAGGAAACCACCAAAGGTGTTATCGCCAGTCCCTTCAGTTAATTGCACGGCTTCGGCAGCGGCGATATCCAATAGATAGTAATTCCAGTTGCCGTCAAACTCGCCAGCAAACAGCAACTTATTGCCATCATTGGTAAAGCATTTTTGGTAGAAGTAATTCCGATGACAGGTTACTTCTGGTGGCGTTAAGCGGGTGATTTCGACGCCTGTGTCTGGGTCCTGACTCACTTCATAAACCAGCTTAACCCGCATACCTTTAGCCATGATGCTCTCCTTAAAATGACAATCTCAATTGTCGAAATGTATGTTCAAAATTCTGGTGTTAATTTATCAAAACATTGTTTCAATATGTGTGATTGCATTCACTAAACGGCAACACCACTGGCAATACTTTCAGTAAACAGATGCATTGAAAGGGATAAGGGAAGGGGGAACGTGATCGAAATATCAAATTTGAAAAGTATTGCCTATAATTTGAAACAACGTTTCATTTATAATTGAAAAGCGGTTTCAACCAGATTACTATGAATCCATCAAAGATTACGGAACAGTGTTTTTGCCGTAAGTGATTTATGAGTTGCGCAGTTTGCGTGAACAAAATTTTCCCAGGATGCTTGCGCTAACAGCAGGCCCGTATAAAAAAAGGAAATCTACATGATTCTGGATTCGTTCTCCCTACAAGGTAAAGTTGCAGTTGTTACTGGTTGTGATACAGGTCTGGGCCAGGGTATGGCTATCGGTCTTGCAGAAGCTGGTTGTGACATCGTTGGTATCAATATCGTTGAACCTGCTGAAACCATCGAGCGTGTAAATGCTCTGGGTCGCCGCTTCCTGAGCCTGACCGCCGATCTGCGCCAGATTGATGGTATTCCATCTTTGCTGGAGCGTGCGGTTGCTGAGTTCGGCAAAATCGACATTCTGGTTAACAACGCAGGTCTGATTCGTCGTGAAGATGCAATCAACTTTAGCGAAAAAGACTGGGACGACGTTATGAACCTGAACATTAAGAGCGTGTTCTTTATGTCTCAGGCTGTTGCTCGCCAGTTCATTGCTCAAGGCAAAGGCGGCAAAATCATTAACATCGCTTCAATGCTTTCTTACCAGGGTGGCATCCGCGTACCGTCTTACACTGCTTCTAAAAGTGCAGTTATGGGCGTGACTCGTCTGCTGGCGAACGAGTGGGCACAACACGGTATCAACGTGAATGCTATCGCGCCGGGCTACATGGCGACCAACAACACTCAACAACTGCGTGCCGATGAAGAGCGTAGCGCTGCAATTCTTGAGCGTATCCCTGCTGGCCGCTGGGGCCTGCCAGAAGATCTGAAAGGTCCAATCGTATTCCTGGCGTCCACTGCTTCTGACTACATCAACGGTTATACCGTGGCAGTTGATGGTGGCTGGTTAGCGCGTTAATTAACGCTCAACATCACCGTTTTAAAAACCCTCAGTCCGTGTGGACTGAGGGTTTTTTTTAGATTTTAGCCAGATAAAGCGCAGGCATTCCTTCTTCATCTGACGTGTAAAGCACCCATTGATTATCAGGGCTAAATGAAGGATGCGGATGCGTCACCTGGCGGTCGCCATCCAGAACTTTCCACGATGTATTGTGGCGACATACTGCTTTTTGTGTACCTTTCTTTAGATCAAATACCCAAATGAAAGGATCGTTGAGATCGATATTTCCGGTCTTATGCGGTGCGCCATCTCCGACGACTAACGAACCGTCGTGGTTACTCATTAAATGTGAGCAAGGCGGAATGGTGCGGAGCTGACGGTTCTCAAGTGTTTGCGGGTCGGCGCTCCATAAATAACGGTGCGCATCACCTTCTTTATGCGCCACGTAATAAAGTGCGGAACCGTCCGGCACCCAGAATTCATGTGTAAAACTTTCACCTACTTCATGCTGGCGAACTTTACGCAGATTGCTCCCATCCTGGTTAATTAGCCACATGCGTGCATCGATCGCATCTCGCGGCCCTTCGTGGCAAAAAGCGACGGTTTCATCGTCGAATGGACGGTAAATCGGGTGACCCAGCCAGCGTTTTTCTTTCAGAATGACCTGCTGCTCGCCGGTGTGTAAATCGATGCGAATCAGGCGGCACTCAGGGTTGGTGAAGTAAAAATCGCGGAATTTTTGCCAGTCGGTAAGCGGCGACCAGTCACTCTTTTTGATTTCAATACCCACCAGTTGGCTGCAATCGGAGTTCGCAACCCAGGTGCCGTAAGCCACCCATTCATCATCCACTTCATAAACGATGTATTCTTCGAGCGACTCCAGATCGACGCGGCGTAATTCGCGGGTATTTTTCACATACCACAATGACCGATCGTCAGCCGATAAAAAGCCGCCAAAGGTATTGTCGCCTTCACCTTCCGTTAGCTGAGTGGCAATTTGTTTTTCTAAATCCAGCGAATAGTAATTCCAGTGCCCTTCGAACGCACCGCCGAAAATAAGCCGCTGCCCGTCGCGGCTAAAACATTTTTGATAGAAATAATTGCGGTGGCAAATAATATGCGGAGGGGTCAGACGTAATACTTCAGTTCCGGTTTCCATGTCGCGTCGGGCGCGGAAGGAAAGTTGGATTTTCTTACCTTTAGCCATAACGATATTCCTGTTAAGTTAAAAAAATACCCTGCACCGCAAGCGGGGCAGGGTATAGAACTGAAAACTTAGGCTGGTTGATTAACGCATTGCGCGTTTCAGAATACGGTTACCCTGACGTTCAAACTCAGCAGCAGTTTCTTCTACGGTTTTCTGGCCATAGTCGATGTACTGCAAAGAAGTGCCGAACAGGGAAACAATCTGCGGGTCATCAAAGTAAGGAGACGTTGGCAGTTTGTTTGGCAAAGATTGCGCCAGTTTCAGGCCCGCAACTGACGGATCGTTATCTTTGATCACGCCATCAGCCGTCAGTTGGGTCACAGCCGCTTTGCTCAATGGAACGCCACGCTCAAGCCCCAGTGCTTCCACACCTGCTTTTTCGTTCAATAAGAAGTTAATCAGCATGGCTGCTTCTTTCGGATGCTTGGTCGTTTTGCTGATAGAGAACATCTGTGCTGGTTTAAAGAACATACCCGCATCGGTTGCACCTGGCAGCATTGGGTAAGCACCCAGCTCGAGTTTCGCTGGTGGCTTCAGGTTGTCGGAATACTTTTTAATGGTCGAGTTCCACATATAAGTACCGGCCCACTCGCCCTCAATCCACGGCTTCATCTCGTACATATTGCTCTTACCAAATGACGCATAATATTTGGTGTCAGGCATTACGTGGCTGTCGATAAGCTTTTTGTACATGCCAAAGAACTCAACCCACTGCTCTTTGGAGTAGCCGAATTGCTTCTTCGCAGTATCGATTTCAGGGATATTGTATTTCTGCACCATGTAAGAGCGCAGCAGAGACAGCGTATCCTGGTGCTCAAGCACGACTGGGAAATATTGCTTGCCCAGTTTAGTTTCAAAAGTTTTACCCGCTGCCATCAACTCATCCCAAGTTTTCGGGTATTCAACACCCGCTTTTTTCCAGGTTTCATCGTTGAAATAGAACACGCGTGCAGTCACGGAAATTGGAATGCCGTTCAGCTTGCCGTCAACGGTGGTTGATTGCAGTTCTTTCGGGTCAAACTGCGCCAGATCCAACTCACCTTTCACGGTGTTCAGATCGTAGAAGCCCGTGCCGGTTTTGGAGAAAATTGGCAGCCAGTTCCAGTTAGTCTGCATCACATCAGGCTCGGTACCGCCCGCGATCTGCGTAGTCAGACGCGAAAGGTGGCCGTCCCAACCGGTATATTCAGACTTCACCTTGATGTTCGGGTGTTGCTTCTGGAACTCTTCAACTGCTTTGAGCGTAACCTGGTGGCGTCCGTTGCCGCCCCACCAGGACATACGTAAATCAACTTCATCTGCCGCAAACGCCGAGCCGGCAGCCATTCCTAAGGTAGAGGCAATCAGGGTACTTAACAGTACTTTTTTCATTATCATAGACTCCTGTCAGAGAGAGATGTTTTGTTCTGTTTTTGCGTCGAAAATATGACATTTTTCCATGTCAAACTTGAAATACACCTTACGGTGAAGGCCTTTTTCAATCATTGGCTTAGCTTCATCGGAAGGGATGCGGCAGGTCATTTCGAAATCAGCTACTTTCAGGTAGATGAAGAATTCATGGCCCATATTCTCTACACGCACCATCTCGCCGCTGGAATGGCTTTCGGCAAACGGTTCATCAGAGATTGAAATAAACTCAGGACGGATACCAAAGAAAATGTCCTGATTTTTGTATTCAGCACAACGCTTCTGCTGGCGCTCGTTCAGCGCGAGAGTGTCATTACCGACGCTGATCTGTAGGCTGCCGTCTTTTTCAATCAGCTTGCTCGGGCGAATGTTCATTTCTGGCGCACCGATAAAGCCTGCCACGAACATGTTTTTCGGGAAGTGATAGAGATTATCTGGTGTGTCCACCTGCATGATGTGACCCAATTTCATCACGCAGATACGGTCACCCATGGTCATCGCTTCAGTTTGGTCGTGAGTCACATATACGGTGGTCGCAGGTTTGCCGCTTTTCTTGAGTTGCTTATGCAAGTCGGAGATACGAATACGCATCGACGCACGCAGTTTGGCATCAAGGTTAGATAACGGTTCATCAAACAAGAACACGTCAGGTTTTTTCACAATCGCACGGCCTACGGCCACACGCTGTGCCTGGCCACCGGATAACTGGCGCGGCAGGCGGTCCATCAGCTCATCCAGCTCAAGGATTTTGGCCGCTTCATTAACTTGAGCGTCGATCTGCTGTTTTGGCAGCTTGCTGAGCTTCAGGCCAAAGGCCAGATTTTCACGCACGGTCATGTGTGGATACAGTGCATAGTTCTGGAACACCATCGCGATACCGCGAGATTTCGGTGCCAGGTTGTTAACGACGCGGTCGCCAATTCTGACTTCACCGCCGCTGATGGTTTCCAGACCTGCCAGCATACGCAAGGTGGTTGATTTCGCGCAGCCAGATGGGCCGACGATAACCATGAATTCACCGTCTTCAATTTTCAGGTCGATACCATGAACCGCCTGGAAGCCGTTGGAGTAAACTTTTTGCAATTTGTTGAAAATAACTTCAGCCATGATATTCCCTCACTTAACCTTTAATTCCGCTGCTGGTCACGCCTTGTACGAAGTAGCGTTGAGCCAGGAAGAAGATGATGATCGATGGCAGAATGGAGATGCTCGCCATTGCCAGAATTTCGTTCCATGGAGCGCCTTCAGTCACGTCGATAGACATTTTGAGCGCCAGTGCAATTGGGTATTTGTCTACGCTGTACACATAAATCAGCGGCCCGATAAAGTCGTTCATTGACCACATGAACTGGAACAGGGCGACAGAGATAATGGCCGGTTTCAGAATCGGCACCACCACATACCACAGCACCTGGAAGGAGTTACAGCCATCAATCTGTGCCGCTTCTTCCATATCGCGTGGAACACCACGCAGGAACTGGATCAACATGAAGACAAAGAACCCCTGGGTTGCGAACGCCATCGGTAGCCACAGCGGCAGATAACTATTCAACATGCCCATTTCACGGAACATCAGGTATTGCGGGATTAACAGCACAGTGCTTGGCAGCAACATGGTGGTAATCAACGTCGCGAACCAAAACTTCTTGAACGGGATTTCGAAACGGGCAAAGCCGTAAGCGACAATCGTTGAAGAGATAATGGTCAGCAGTACTTTTGGAATCACATACTGCATTGTGTTCCACATGTAATGGCCAAAGGTGTACTCAGTACCGGTTTTCCAGCCGTTGACGAAGCCGTCACTGGTTGGGTTTGCCGGCCACAGCCCGAGTGTGGTGAAGATCTCATGGTTCGGTTTAAATGCCGCCGAGAACATCCACACCAATGGGTAGAGCATCAACAGACCGACAATAATCAGCACGATATAACGAACGGTGCGGCTGATTTTTTCACGGCGCAAAGTACGTGCAATTTCTTCTTCTGCAATATCCGTCGCATTTTTAGCCGCTAACTGGCTTGGTTGAATATCAGCCATTTTTGCCTCCCTTATCTGCGGAGTAGAACACCCAGTATTTCGATGACTTAAAGGCGATGGAGGCAAAGACCGCCACGACCAGGAACAATACCCACGCCAGCGCCGCGCCATAACCCATGTCGAAGTATTTGAATGCGGTGTCGTAGATATACAGTGAGAACAAGTAGGTGTAGTGAGTCGGGCCGCCGCCGGTAATGATGTACGGTGCGGTAAACTCCTGGAACGCCTGCGTGGTCTGCATGATGAAGTTGAAGAAGATGACTGGCGTAATCAAAGGCACGGTCACTTTCATGAACATCTGCCACTTGGACGCGCCGTCGATCATCGCCGCTTCATATTGTGATTGCGGAACGTTTTGCAATGCCGCCAGGAAGATAACCATCGCCGAGCCGAACTGCCATACACGTAAGAGCGTAACGGACATCAGTGCCAGTGATGGCTCACCCAGCCAGTTCACCGGGTCCAGACCGAACACACCAATAAAGCTATTGAGCAGGCCGTCGATGGCAAACAGCGCACGCCATAAAACGGCGATAGCAACGGAGCTACCCAGAATAGATGGGATGTAATACGCAGTACGGAAGAAGCCGATGCCGCGCAGTTTAAAGTTCAGAACAAATGCGATACCGAGTGCGAATGCAAGTTTTAACGGGATGGTTAAAAATACATAAGCAAAAGTTACCCCCATGGATTTCCAGAAGAGTGAATCTTCGGTCAACATGTAGCGATAGTTCTCAATACCGGTGAATACCGGCGGGTTCATCAAATCGTACTCAGTAAAACTGAGGAAGAAAGATGAAACAAATGGGAAGGCAGTAAAGACTAACAACCCTATTATGTAGGGCGAAATCCATGCCATTCCCAGCATTTTGTTTTCATTCATACATACCTACCTGGCGCTCAATGGTTTAAAAATTGTTTTCTGCAAAAATCTTTCTCGAAACTCATTGCCTCACCCGTGAAGTAAAACGGTTGGGTCGGAAAACGGTGGGTGTATCGGTCATATTCATTCCCTGATAATTGGTTGATAATTAAAGGCTTACAACACCGTTGCATTTCTGACATCTCTATTGTTTTCTGGATTTCAGAAACATACGAACCATGGTTCCTGATTTGTAAAACAGCGTTTTAATTAATCTTATTACGATTTGTAACCGAGTCATTCGATTCATCATGGAAATGTGATCAACATCGAAACACTGTTTCGATAATGTGAAATGGACGAGGTTTTGTGCGGGATAAAAAAAGGAAGGAGGAAATTCTTAGTTTTTAAACTGCAATAGTTGGTGGTTGTTTTTCAGGTGATTCTTAGGAATAATGCCCATTCATTAAAGAGAGTTACGTTTCGTTACAGAGTTAAGGCTTTGTTATCAGTGCATTACCAGATTGTAGGTATGTTGTTTAAAGTCAGTTTTGATATCGACAGTGACATGCACAAGGAAAAGATAAGCAGCCTTTCTTATGGTTTAAAACCCAACCTATTTCTCAATCTTTGACGTAAGCGCTGCTTAATTTTCTGTTCCTGGAAATTAGACGGGTATTTTCTCAATAACTTAAAAACCGGCCAGTTATGTCTTCTATAGAAATGAAAACCAATCAATTAGAGAACACATCTCCATACCCGCTTATGGCTCCACGCCATGAAGAGATCGATTTACTAAGCCTGATGTCTACTCTATACGCGGCAAAAAAACAGATAATTACAATTACGTTACTATTTGCATTATGTGGATTGGCAGTCAGTTTTTTATTGCCGCAAAAATGGACTAGCGAAGCGATTATCACACCACCTGAAACAGCCAATATTATTGGTTTGCGTCGCGCGATGGTTGATATGACGGTGCTTGGGGTGGATGCGAATATTGATGCGGGTAGCCTCTATAATATGTTTTTGAAGAAATTTGACTCGCAAGAGCTTCGCGAGCAATTTCTGGCAAAATCTCCTTATGTACAGGCATTGGTGAAAAATGCTGATGTGGATAAAAGTGCGCTTTATCGCGCAATATCCAATGTTTCGGAAAAATTTAAGGCAGTCAACAATATCGATCCTAAAAAAACCGACAATGCACCTTATAGTTCCTGGACACTCAGTTTTACCGCACCAGATGCGGAGGCGGCCCAGCAGGTGCTGAAAAGCTATGTTGAGTTTATTGCTGCTGAAGTGAATAAAGACGTTATCTCTAATGTAAAAACTGCTCTTGAACTCAAAGTGGCATTTGAAAAAAACAAACTGGCACTGGACCGTACTGCGCTTGAGAACGATCACAATGTTAACCTGGAACGTCTGGGATATTCATTGCAGGTAGCAAATGCAGCGGGCCTGAAAGACCCGGTGTATAGCAACGGACAGGCGGTAAAAGATGACCCTGATTACTCTATTGCTCTGGGCTCGAGAGGGATTTCAGAAAAATTAAAGATTGAGCAGTCAATTAAAGATGTGGCTCAGTTGAATGCTTCGGTACAAAACCGCGATCACATTCTACGTTCCTTAGAAGCCGTAAAGCTGGGTGAGATCGATTTCAAACCTTATCAATTCCAGATGCAGCCTTCGTTACCACTGAAAAAAGATGGTCCAGGTAAATCGTTGATTATCGTATTGGCAGCACTGGTGGGTTTAATTGTCGCATCAGGTATGGTGTTAGTACGTGGTGCATTCGCATCTCGTATGGATATTGATTGAAAATACCTAAATCAGTATTTCTCAAAAGCGGCGCCTTATCAGGTGCCGCTTTTTTGCAGTTTACTTCAGGAAATCTTCACGCACTGGGGTGAAAGTGTCCAGCAAAGTACCCGCTTTCAGGCACACGCAGCCGTGCATCACATGCGGTTCTTTATATAACGTATCACCCGCTGTAACGCGGTGAGTTTCATCACCGATAGTGAATTCAAACTCGCCGGACAGTACATAGGTTAACTGCTCATGTGGATGGTTATGCATCGGGCCGATTGCGCCAGCTTCAAAGTTAACCTGCACACCCATCATTTTACCGTTGTGAGCCAGAATTCGGCGGCTCACGCCAGCACCTAAGTCTTCCAGTTTAGTATCTTTAATAAAAGTGAACATTCGCGATCCTTTTCTATGTGAAACGTTGTTTCATTTAATTAATCGTATCCTGAAAAGTCCTTTTGCGATAGTTCACGCCAGCATTTTGTAAGGCGGATCACGCTTTCCCGATGGGCAATCTCTCTGATATAACCAAAGTAATAAAAATTAATAGGTGAAAGGTCATGAAAACAATTGGTTTACTGGGCGGGATGAGTTGGGAGTCGACCATTCCTTATTATCGGTTAATTAATGAAGGTATTAAGGATCGTTTAGGTGGGTTGCATTCCGCTAAGATCCTTCTGCACAGCGTTGATTTTCATGAGATTGAAGCTTGCCAGTCTAAAGGTGAGTGGGATTTGGCAGGTGATAGGCTGGCACAGGCAGCGTTAGGGCTACAGAAAGCCGGAGCGGAAGGTATTGTGTTGTGCACCAACACGATGCACAAAGTCGCTCACCATATTGAATCTCGCTGTGAGCTGCCGTTTTTGCATATTGCTGACGCAACCGGGCGCGTGATTACCGCGCAAGGTGTGAATAAAGTGGCGCTGCTTGGCACGCGTTACACTATGGAACAAGATTTCTACCGTGGCCGCCTGAGTGCTGAATTTGGTATCGAATCTCTAATCCCGGACGAGCCTCAACGGTTGCGTATCAACCAGATTATCTTTGAAGAGCTTTGCCTTGGGAAAATCACCGAAGAATCGAAACGCTACTATCAGCAAGTCATTGAAGAGTTGCAGGGGCAGGGGGCACAAGGGGTGATTTTTGGCTGTACTGAAATCGGGTTGCTGTTAAACCAGCAGGATTGTCCACTCCCGGTCTTTGATACCGCCGCGATTCACGCCGCCGACGCGGTGAAATTCATGCTGGCCGAGTAATAATTTTTTTATTCAATATTTCAAATAGTTAAACGGTAAAAAAGAGTATCCTTAGCGTACGCCGGGTCACCACCGGCGTTTTTTGTGTTATTAATTTGTTAAGCAGCGCACGCTTTTCCAAACAAGCTGCACCTCTGACATCCTCGTAATCTGGCGGTCGAACACAGTTCTGCCGCCTTTTGTTATTTCTGTAACCTGGAGTTATTCCATGCCTATTTCCTTACTCGCGCTGGCGATGAGTGCATTTGCCATCGGCACGACAGAGTTCGTTATTATGGGCCTGTTGCCCGATGTGGCAGGGGATCTGGCGATCTCTATTCCCACAGCCGGTTGGTTGATTAGCGGCTATGCGCTGGGTGTGGCGATTGGTGCACCCATCATGGCGTTACTCACGGCAAGATTGCCGCGCAAACTCTCCCTGGTGTTACTGATGGTGATTTTTATCGTCGGTAACATCCTGTGTGCCTTAGCGCTCAATTACCATTTCCTGATGTTAGCTCGCGTGATTACAGCACTTTGCCATGGTGCATTCTTCGGTATTGGCGCCGTGGTGGCCGCAAGTCTGGTTGCTCCGAATCGTAAAGCATCAGCGGTGGCACTGATGTTCACCGGTCTGACGCTGGCCAATGTGTTGGGCGTGCCGATTGGCACCTGGTTTGGGCAATTGTACGGTTGGCGTTCGACGTTCTGGGGAGTGGCGATCATCGGTGTGGTCGCATTTATTGCGCTGATTGTCAGCCTGCCGTCGCAGAAAGAGGAAGCGCCGACTGACCTTAAACGTGAAGTCAGCGCTTTGGCTAATGGCAAACTTTGGCTTTCTTTGGCGATGACTGTCTTTTTCGCGGCCGCCATGTTTGCTCTATTTAGCTATATCGCACCGATGTTGTTACAGGTTACCGGTGTGACTCATCAAGGCGTAAGCTGGACACTGTTCTTGATTGGTGCGGGTTTAACAGTCGGTAATATTCTTGGTGGGCGCCTGGCAGACTGGAAAGTTTCCTTTAGCCTGATACTGAGTTTTAGCTTGATTGCTATCTTCTCTTTGCTGTTTCGCTGGACTAGCCACGGTATGTGGCTTGCGGAAATCACCTTATTCCTTTGGGCGATGGCAGCTTTTGCGACAGTTCCCGCGCTGCAAATCAACGTTGTGCTGCATGGTAGAGATGCGCCGAACCTGGTTTCGACGCTGAATATTGCGGCCTTTAATGTTGGCAATGCGCTCGGTGCATGGGTTGGCGGTACAGTCATTGCCCACGGCTTTGGCCTGACAGCCGTTCCGGTTGCGGCAGCAGGGCTTGCGGCTATAGGGCTTATCATTTGCCTGATTAACTTTAGTGGTGGAACGGGTCACCATCAGCCGGTAACCGAGTCGTAACTCAGGCATCGAGCAGTTGATTTAGCGGCTCGATGTAAATCTGCATGCTGTTTTGCAGATGCTCGCTGAAAGCGCTCACTAGCGCAGATGCAGGGCGGTGCAGTGGGCGAATCAGGCTCACTGTAAATGGCACCGCCACGCTAAAGCGACGAGCAACCACGCCACTTGAAGCATAATCCAGAGCGGTCAACGGATTGACCACTGATACACCCACCCCAGCCCGTACCATCGCGCAAACCGAGGCTGCACTGTGTGTTTCCATCACCATACGGCGCTTTACGTCGTGCTCCTGAAAAAGCGAATCCAGAAGCTGACGATAGCTGTCGGTGCGTGAAAGGCTAATGTAGTTTTCCCCGGCGAAATCTTGCGGCGTGAGCACTTTTTTACCGGCGAGGCGATGCCCGGCGGGTAACACGCACACTTCATTGAGCGTGAGTAAAGTCTGGCGTTCCGTTCCGGCAGGTGTTGTGGTGTTTTCGGTTAACCCTAAATCATGACGCTGAGCTGATAGCCATTCCTCCAACAGCGGTGATTCCTGCGGCACAATATTCAGACTCAATTCCGGGTAGCGAGCCAGAAATGGTTGAATCAGCATCGGTAAGAATGATTGTGAAAACACGGGTAGGCAGGCTATAGAGAGCTCACCCTGGCGGAATTCGCGCAGGCTTTCAGCAGCACTCAGTATTCTGTCCAGTCCGTACCAGGAGCGCTGCACCTCTTCAAATAACCGTAAACCCTGCACTGTAGGATGTAAGCGCCCGCGGCTACGTTCGAACAATTGCAGGCCAATCAACTTCTCAAGTCTTGCCAGTTCGCGGCTCACTGTAGGCTGTGAAGTATGCAGTAACCCTGCGGCTTCGGTGAGGTTACCGGCAGTCATTACCGCGTGGAAAATTTCGATATGGCGCAGGGTTATTGAGGGCATGATGGTCTCCTTTATCTATATCAGTTTTGCATAGACTCTGGCTAAAGCGATATTTTTTCTTCACTTCACTCTGTGGCGTAATACAAAAAACAAATTGTTGCCGGAGCCAACCATGCCACGCCCACTCAATAACACTGACACTGCTTTAAATGCGCAAAACCTGCTGGCATTGCCAGCTGAATTTGGCTGCCCGGTCTGGGTTTACGATGCGCAAATTATTCGCCAGCAGATTGCTCAATTGCGTCAGTTTGATGTGATCCGCTTCGCGCAAAAAGCGTGCTCCAATATTCATATTTTGCGTCTGATGCGCGAGCAGGGCGTGAAGGTCGATTCTGTTTCACAGGGTGAAATTGAGCGTGCGCTGGCGGCAGGTTACAAGCCGCTGGAAAATCACGACGATATCGTATTCACCGCCGATATGATTGACCAGCCGACGCTGCAACTGGTCGCCGAGCAACAGATTCCGGTTAATGCCGGTTCCGTAGATATGCTCCAACAGCTTGGTGAAGTCTCTCCTGGTCATCGCGTATGGTTACGTGTCAACCCGGGCTTCGGCCATGGCCACAGCCAGAAAACCAATACCGGTGGCGAAAACAGCAAGCACGGTATCTGGCACGCAGATTTACCACAGGCACTGGAAGTTATTCAGCGTTACAAACTGCATTTGGTCGGCATCCATATGCATATTGGTTCTGGTGTTGATTACGGCCACCTGGAGCGTGTTTGTGGTGCGATGGTACAGCAGGTGATTGATTTTGGTCAGGATCTGGAGGCGATTTCCGCAGGTGGTGGCTTGTCTATTCCGTATCATGAAGGTGAAGAAACAATCGACACCAACCACTATTACGGATTGTGGAATGCTGCACGTGAAAAAATTGCTCAGCGTCTGGGGCACGCGGTGAAGCTCGAAATTGAACCAGGCCGTTTCCTGGTGGCGGAGTCTGGTGTGCTGGTGGCTCAGGTGCGTTCGGTTAAAAACATGGGCTCTCGACACTTTGTGCTGATTGATGCCGGGTTTAACGATCTCATGCGGCCGTCGATGTACGGCAGCTACCACCATATTTCCGCTTTGGCGGGTGATGGGCGAGAGCTGACTCAGTTCCCGTTGGTTGAAACTGTTGTTGCCGGGCCATTATGTGAATCTGGGGATGTATTTACTCAACAAGAAGGCGGAAAAGTAGAAACTCGTGCGCTGCCGCAGGTACAGGTGGGGGATTATCTAGTGCTGCATGATACCGGGGCGTATGGCGCATCGATGTCGTCTAACTACAACAGCCGCCCATTATTACCGGAAGTGCTGTTTGATAATGGTCAGGCACGACTGATCCGCCGCCGCCAGACTATTCAGGAGTTGCTGGCGTTAGAGTTGTTCTAATTTCATTGTTTTGTCGGGTGGATAAGCACTGCTTCATCCACCCTTTTCGTCAGAGCTAACGTGGCTCGTAATACGGACCCGGACCGACTGACTCGCGTAAAACCAGCTTGCCAACAAACGGTGGGATTGCTTCAAGCGACTCGCCGTTTGCCAGTTTTATGACTTGATCGATAGCCGTGGTTATCATGCTATCGATAGGCAAATAGACACTCGATAGCGCAGGTTCCAGCCACTGAGCGCTCGGGGCATCATCGAAGCCAAACAACGAAATATCCTGTGGTATTCGCACACCTGACTGATGCAGAGCTTTCGATGCACCCAATGCCATATCATCGTTGCAGGCAAATAGCGCGGTAAATGGTACGCGGCTTTCCAGCAATTCCTGGCACAGTTTATGGCCGAGCTCCATGCTTGAATCACCATATTTGACCCGCTCTTCACTAAAGGCGATACCATGCTTTTGTAGCGCTTTTCGATAACCCATCAGGCGCGCCTGGCCCGTTGGCGTGGAAATTGGCACTGTAATACATGCAATGTCGCGATGGCCTTGCTCTACGAGGTATTCAGTCGCCTTAAATGCAGCATCCTGTTGCTCGAAGAACACGCAGCGATCGCGAGCCTGACTTACATCACGGTTAATTACGACCAGTGGCACTTTGATGCTATTCATGAGCGAAAGTAATGTGCGTTCATTCATAAACCGGGTGTAAAGAACAATGGCGTCACAATGTCTGTCCACCAGCATTTGCACGGCTTCCAGCTCCTTTTGCGGCGTGTCATGCCCATCAGTGACAATCAACTGCTTACCCCAGGCTTCAGTCTGACGTGAGGCTTGCTGTAACAGGCGTCCAAAGTAGAAGCCATCAAAAGTAGACACCACCAGACCCACGCTATTACTGCTGCGATTGGCAAGGGATCGCGCCAAAAAGTTAGGCCGGTAGCCCAGCTCTTCCATGGCGTTAAATACCTGTTCACGGGTGCTCTCTTTGACTTGCCCAATCCCGTTGAGCACGCGTGATACCGTTGCTTTAGAAACGCCAGCGCGTAGCGCGACATCCAGCATTGTTACCATCAATTCATTCCTGATTAAGACGCTTGCTGCGTGGTCGCATGATTTCGCTAGTTTAACATGCTGTGTTTATGAAACATCGGGCTTGCGGCTTCGCTATATCATTTGTCGTGCCAGATCACGCTTTTGAATGATTCAGAATATTTATATTAATTTGGCATACCAAATTAATTGAATTGGTTGGCATTGGAATTCCAATATAACAATGTGGGACATTTATCACGGAAATGTTAAGAAGTTGGTTCTATTTTTGGTATACCAAATAAACCCGTCGCCCTTCAGGATGCAGGGTTGTTGGCTGCTCTCACTCACCTGAATCGCTGACTTCAGTAAGCTCATCGGGATTCGTTTGATAGCCGCCTACCTGCATATTGAAGTCTTTCGGATCCAGGTCGTCATACATCACACTACATAATAAAAAACGACAACACCGAGGTATACCCTATGGCTTTGCAGGAAAAGTTAATCGACTCTCTGGGAAGTTTTGCCACTAAATTCAATAGCTACCGCTATATTATGGCGATCAAAGCTTCCTTTATTACCCTGATGCCAGTGATCATCGTTGGGGCATTCTCAGTACTGATCTCTAATATGGTGCTAGATCCCAAAAATGGTCTTGCCAGTTTTTCCGCGCTGTCGTTTCTCGCACAGCTAAAGCCGATTACCGCGGCGATAAACTATGCCACGCTTAACTTTTTGAACATTGGCGCGGTGTTCCTGATTGGTATCGAACTGGGCAGGATAAACGGTATTAAAAGTCTGTTCCCGGGATTGCTGGCGGTGATCTGTTTTATCTGTGTTACGCCGACCACAATCGAGATGATGGTCGACGGGCAGATGCACATGGTGAAAGACATTCTGGCACGCCAGTTTTCTGATACCCGCAGCCTGTTCCTTGGCATGTTTATCGCCATTTTATCGGTTGAAATTTACTGCTGGCTGGAAAAAAGGGAAGGGCTGAAGATCAAAATGCCTGACACCGTTCCGCCGAATGTTTCTGCTTCTTTCTCCGCATTGATCCCATCGATCATTACCGTTACCGCTATAGCGACCTTTGGTTTTATTTTTCACCAAACGACGGGCATGTACCTGTATGACGCGGTCTATCAGGTGGTACAGCAACCGTTGGAAAAAGTGGTGCAAAGCCTACCGGGCATTTTGTTGTTGATGTTTGTGGCGCAGCTTTTCTGGGTTATCGGTATTCATGGCAACCAGATGATTAAGCCTATCCGCGAGCCGCTGCTGCTTGGGGCGATTACCGTGAACATGAGCGCGTTTGAACAAGGTAAAGAGATTCCTAATATCATCACCATGCCGTTCTGGGATGTGTATATGAGTATCGGTGGTTCTGGCTTAACCATCGGCCTGCTGATTGCGGTGATGATTGCGACAAAAAGGAAAGAAATGAAAGAGATAGCCAAACTCTCTTTTGGTCCTGGGATCTTCAATATTAACGAGCCAGTTATTTTTGGTATGCCGATTATGCTTAATCCCATACTGGCTATTCCTTTCATCATTACGCCACTGGTCACCGGCAGTATTGGTTATTTCGCCACGGTAATGGGTTTTGCGGGTAAAGCCGTTGTGATGGTGCCATGGACCACGCCACCGCTCATCAACGCCTGGCTTTCTACTGCCGGTTCTATGGGGGCGGTCATTACGCAATTGGGTTGTATTTTGGTTTCTGTGCTGATTTACCTGCCGTTTGTGAAAATCGCTTCTCGCCGTGCCGAACAGGCTCAATTGCAGGCCGAACAGCAACAAATTGCCAATAACGCATGAGGAAGGTATGAGCAACGTAAAAATCACTATCCCAAAAGATTTTATCCTTGGTGCAGCGGCATCGGCCTGGCAAACAGAAGGCTGGAGCGGTAAGAAAGAGGGGCAGGATTCGTGGCTGGATGCCTGGTATAAAAACGACAGGCACGTCTGGCATGAGGGCTACGGCCCGGCGGTCGCCACGGATTTTATTAATCGTTATCGCGAAGATGTGGCGTTGATGAAACAGGCAGGGTTGACGCATTACCGCACTTCCATCAATTGGTCTCGCTTTTTCACTGACTATGAAAATGGCGTGGTTGATGAGGAATATGCGCAGTACTACGACAATCTGATCGACGAAATGCGCAGGAATGGCATTGAGCCGATGATCTGCCTCGAACACTACGAACTGCCTGCCACATTGTTTGAAACTTACGGCGGATGGGCGTCGAAGAAGGTTGTCGATTTGTATCTGTTATACGCGGAGAAAGTTTTTGCTCGTTATGCCCACAAGGTGAATCGCTGGTTTACTTTTAACGAGCCGATTGTGGTGCAGACCCGCGTGTATCTTGATGCGCTACGTTGGCCATATGAGCAAAATACCCATAAATGGATGCAGTGGAATCACCATAAAAACCTCGCCACAGCGAAAGTGGTGAAACATTTCCGCGAGAAAGGTTATAGCGGAACCATTGGCTGCATTCTTAATCCAGAAGTGATCTATGCGCGGTCCAGTGCCGCTCATGATCAGCAAGCGGCGCAAATTTACGATCTGTTCTACAACCGTGTATTCCTGGACCCTCTGGTGCATGGTGAATATCCGCAACAGCTAATGGAATTGCTGGAAAAGCACAATGTGCAGTGGGATTACACTGAACAAGAACTGGCAATCATCCGCGAAAATACCGTTGATGAATTGGGGATTAATTTGTACTACCCGCACCGGGTAAAAGCACCGTCGAGAGCCTGGAACCCGGAGACCCCATTCCATCCGGCTTATTATTATGAACCGTTTGAGTTGCCTGGGCGGCGGATGAATAAGTCGCGTGGGTGGGAAATCTACCCGCGCATTGTTTATGACATGGCGATGCGCATTAAAACCGAGTACCGCAATATTCCGTGGTTTGTCGCGGAGAGCGGAATGGGCACAGAAAATGAAGCTCAGTTTCGCAATGCTGACGGTGTGATTGAAGATGATTATCGTATTGCGTTTATCAGCGAACATTTGTACCAGACGCTGCGCGCCCGTGAAGATGGCGCCAACTGTCAGGGCTATATGCTGTGGGCTTTCACCGATAATGTTTCGCCAATGAACGCATTCAAAAACCGCTACGGTTTGATTGAGATTAACCTGCAAAACAACCGCGAGCGACGTGCGAAAAAATCAGCCCATTGGTATCGGACGTTGGGTGAAACTCGCACGTTACAAATCACCATTGACGATGAATGGAAATAATTATTCAGCAGCTTAATTTGATAAGCTAATGAGTATTGATCAGCGGCATAACCCAGTGCCGCTTTTTGCAAAAACGTAGGTAACGCTGTGGACAAGGTAGTACTTTCGCCAGAAAAAAAACAATACCAGGAAATTGGTGAGGATCTGCGCGCGCAAATAATACAAGGATTGTATCCAGTCGGTTCGCGTTTGCCGCCGGAACGAAATATTGCGGAGACTTACGGTGTTAGCCGCACCATTGTCCGTGAAGCCCTGCTCATGCTTGAACTGCAAGGTACGGTTGATATTCGCCAGGGTTCGGGAGTGTATGTCACCCGCGTTCCTGCAGAAAACGAAGCGGAAGAAGAAGCGTTTTTCAGTAGCGATATTGGTCCGTTTGAAATGCTCCAGGCCCGCCAGTTGCTCGAAAGCAACATCGCGGCGTTCGCTGCCAAAATGGCAACCAAAGCTGATATCGACAATCTCAAACGTATTCTCGAACAAGAGCAACGTGCGATTGCGATTAACGACCTGGGCCAGGATAACTGCAAAATGTTTCATCTGGTGCTGGCAGGCGCTTCGCAAAACCAGATGTTATTGGCGACGGTTGAAAGCATCTGGCGTCATATGGACAGCAGCCCAATGTGGCAGCAACTGCGCGCGCATATCGATTCCCGCAGTTATCGTCTGAAATGGCTTGGCGACTTACAAACTATTCTGGCTGCACTTCGCCGCCGGGATGTGATGGGCTCGTGGCAGGCAATGTGGCAGCATCTTGAAAACGTGAAAAACAGTCTGCTTGAACAGTCTGATTCTGATGCTCCTGATTTTGACGGCTATTTGTTCGAGTCCGTTCCTATCTTCCAGGGAAAACTGATGTGAAAATTGTGCCACTTTACGCAGTGCCACAACATGAACAGCAAATTACCGATTGGCTGTGGCAAGCGTTTGGTACTTCCGATAGCCGGGACTTTTTCGCCTCAATTGTGGCAACACGCCAGCGAGAAGAGAAGATGCCTTTAACTTTCGCTGCGGTTGAAGGTGAGAAGCTAGTTGGAACGGTAGGGTTATGGCGCTGCGATCTGATTAGCCGCCAGGATCTTTATCCATGGCTGGCTGCACTTTACATCGATGAAAACCAGCGCGGACAAGGTTTAGGGGAAAAACTCCAACAGCACGTTATCGAATATGCCCGTGGACTCGGTTACCCGCAGCTTTATCTTTACTCAGCCTGTAAAGGTTATTACGAACGTTTTGGGTGGCAGTACATTGGTGATGGCCTTGACTACCCAAATACACCGGTTCATTTGTACCAATTTACTCTCTGAACATTACTCGCCTGAATACGCAATGACTGAATGACGACGCACAAGCGTTGGGCTAAACATGTGAGTGATTTCTGGTAGTTCACGTTTTTCAGCCAGTGCCAGTGCCAGTTCTGCAGCTTGTGCTGCCATCGTGATTATTGGATAACGCACTGTAGTCAGGCGTGGGCGTACGTAGCGCGAGATCAGCACATCATCAAAGCCAATCAATGAAATCTCTTTTGGTACGTCAATTCCGTTGTCATTGAGAACGCCCATCGCACCTGCGGCCATAGAATCGTTATAACAGGCGACTGCGCTGAAGTGTTTCCCACGCCCTAATAATTCGGTCATGGCTTGTTCACCGCCACTCTCATCCGGTTCACCGTAAGTCACTAAGCGATCATTCACCGGCAAGCCGTGCTCCGTAAGCGCATCGTAGTAACCCTGTAGTCGGTCATCCGCATCAGAAATCTGGTGGTTGGAACACAGATAACCAATTTTGGTATGGCCTTGCTGAATCAGATGTCGTGTCGCGAGCCAAGCGCCATAGCGATCGTCAAGTGCTACGCAACGCTGCTCAAAACCTGGCAAGATGCGATTAATCACTACCATCCCAGGCATCTGCTTCATTAGTGAAATCAACTCACTATCAGGAATCATCTTCGCGTGAACCACTAATGCCGCACAACGATGGCGAATGAGTTGTTCAATGGCCTGACGCTCTTTTTGTTCGTTGTGATAGCCATTGCCGATCAATAAAAAGTTACCGGTGCGGTAAGCAACTTGCTCGACGGCTTTTACCATTGCGCCAAAGAAAGGGTCGGACACATCGCCAACAATAAGTCCGATAGTTTCAGTAGTTTGTTGCGCCAGCGCACGCGCATTGGCGTTAGGGTGATAATTTAGCTCTTCCATCGCGCAAGTTACTGCCTGACGTGATGCATCGCTGGCTTTTGGTGAATCATTAATGACACGAGACACAGTGGCGACAGAAACGCCTGCCAGTCTTGCTACATCCTTTATTGTCGCCATCGTCAATATTCCTGGGTGGGTAAACGCTTACACAACGTTAAGTGTTACGGAAAAGACACGCTACTTCAAGGTTGGAACTGTATTCCTTGTCGCAAACCTATGCAAAATGGGGGCGTTTTGAGTGTAATCGTTACACTTAGCCAACTCGGAAATTCAAGCGCAGCGGCAGAAAGAGGCATGTTCTGGATTTTTAATGATTTCAGACTAAATTTTTGCTTACAGTTTGCAGCGTGCTGTTGCTATTTCGCCATGGCGAAAAGTATTCAGCCACTGCTACATTTGAAGTCCCAGAGGTATTGATAGGTGATGTCAGCATCTAATGCTGATCACATGAATTACACCAACCTGCGCGGATGCGCAGGTTTTTTTTGCCCAAAATTTGCCTGCCTGTAACAAGACGCGATGTTTTAAACACCTGGTTGCACTTTCCGCTAATTCTCTTGCTTTTTCTCGCTGGTGACACCGACTGTACTGAGCCACAATTCAGATCCCAGAGGTATTGATTGGTGAGAATTCTAGTTACGTTGTTAAGTACAATTCTTTTGCACCAACCTGCGCAGATGCGCAGGTTTTTTTTGTCTTTTTTTCAGAGTTGACACACATTCCTCCTCTCGCTCCCATGCAGTTAGTCATGTAATCTGCCGCTACACTTAATTGCCTGCGGTTCATTAATGACAAAGGGAGTTGCTATGCTATTTGGTTTTTTCCGTACGCTTTTTCGTATTCTGTTCAGGGTGCGACTTCATGGCGATCAAAAACTTCTTTCCCAACCACGCGTTCTGATTGTCCCCAATCACGTCTCCTTTATTGACGGCATTTTACTGGCATTATTTTTACCGGGGCGCCCGGTTTTTGCGGTGTATTCATCGATTAGCCAGCAGTGGTATATGCGTTGGCTAAAATCGCTGATTGATTTTGTGCCGCTTGACCCAACTAAACCGATGTCGATTAAGCATCTGGTTCGCCTGGTTGAGCAGGGACGACCGGTTGTTATCTTCCCGGAAGGGCGTATCTCGGTGACTGGCTCACTGATGAAAATCTATGAGGGCGCAGGGTTTGTTGCCGCTAAATCTAATGCGACTGTTATCCCCATTCGCATTGATGGTGCTGAACTGACATTTTTCAGCCGTCTGAAAGGGTTGGTCAAACGCCGCTTATTCCCGCGCATTAATCTACATATTCTGCCACCCACTTCAATTGCGATGCCTGATGCACCACGTGCCCGCGAGCGTCGTAAAATGGCTGGGGAGATGCTTCATCAAATAATGATGGAAGCGCGTATGGCAGTGCGTCCTCGGGAAACATTGTTTGAGGCTTTGCTTTGCGCACAGTACCGCTACGGCGATCGTAAAAACTGCATCGAAGACATTAATTTCAAACCCGATACCTATCGTAGCTTACTCACTAAAACACTATTTGTTGGGCGCATTCTGAATAAATACAGTGCGCCGGGCGAAACCATCGGGCTGATGTTGCCGAATGCGGCAATAACCGCTGCGGTGATTTTTGGTGCGTCATCGCGCGGACGGATTCCTGCCATGATGAACTACACCGCTGGCGTGAAAGGGTTGACCAGCGCGATAACGGCGGCTCAGCTCAAAACGATTTTCACCTCGCGCCAGTTTCTCGATAAAGGCAAGTTATGGCACCTTCCGGAGCAGCTTACACAGGTGCGCTGGGTGTTCCTCGAAGATTTAAAAGCAGAGGTAACACTTAGCGATAAACTATGGATATTCGCTCATTTATTCGTGCCGCATCTCGCCCAGGTAAAGCAGCAGCCAGAAGATGCGGCGATGGTGCTGTTCACTTCCGGGTCTGAAGGGAATCCAAAAGGCGTAGTGCATAGCCATAAAAGCCTGTTGGCAAACGTTGAACAAATTCGCACTATTGCTGATTTTACGGCCAATGACCGCTTTATGTCAGCGTTGCCACTGTTCCACTCTTTTGGCCTGACGGTAGGTTTGTTCACACCGCTATTAACCGGTGCGGAGGTCTTCCTGTACCCAAGCCCGCTGCATTATCGCATTGTGCCGGAACTGGTTTATGACCGTAACTGTACCGTGCTGTTTGGCACATCCACATTCCTCGGCAACTATGCGCGTTTTGCAAACCCATATGATTTCTTCCGTTTACGATATGTTGTAGCAGGGGCGGAAAAACTCCAGGAAAGCACCAAACAGCTTTGGCAGGATAAATTCGGCTTGCGCATTCTTGAAGGCTACGGCGTAACCGAGTGCGCACCAGTAGTTTCTATCAACGTCCCAATGGCGGCGAAGGTCGGGACTGTGGGGCGCATTCTCCCGGCGATGGATGCCCGTCTGATGGCGGTTCCCGGTATTGAAGATGGCGGGCGGCTACAACTGAAGGGGCCGAACATCATGAAAGGTTATCTTCGTGTGGAAAACCCTGGTGTACTGGAAGCGCCGGGCGCTGAAAATGCACTGGGTGAAGTTGAACCGGGTTGGTATGACACGGGCGATATCGTTAAATTTGATGAAAATGGTTTTTGTGTAATTCAGGGGCGAGCAAAACGCTTTGCAAAAATTGCTGGTGAAATGGTTTCGCTGGAAATGGTGGAGCAACTGGCACTCGGTGTTTCTCCAGAAAAAATGCATGCAACCGTTATCAAAATGGATGCAGCAAAGGGTGAGGCATTGGTGATGTTCACCACTGATAACGAACTTAACCGCGAAAAACTGCTGCAATATGCTCGCGCAAATGGTGTGCCGGAGCTGGCTATTCCTCGTGATATTCGCTTCCTGAAACAGTTGCCTGTGTTAGGTAGCGGTAAACCAGATTATGTCAGCCTGAAAGCGCTGGTAGACCAGCCGGAGACAGAGAATGCATGATAATGCCGTGAACGACACCTCTATCTGGTCCAGAGGTATGATGGCAGTTACCGGCGCACAGTTTCTATCGGCGTTTGGTGATAACGCACTGTTGTTTGCCACGCTTGCGGTGCTGAAACAACAGTTCTATCCCGACTGGAGCCAGCCTGTTTTACAGATGGTCTTTGTCGGTGCGTACATTTTGTTTGCTCCGTTTGTCGGCCAGATAGCTGATAGCTTTGCCAAGGGACGGGTGATGATGTTCGCCAACAGCCTCAAACTGATGGGAGCGGCAATTATCTGTTTTGGCTTCAATCCGTTTGTCGGCTATACGCTGGTGGGCGTGGGGGCTGCTGCTTATTCACCGGCTAAATATGGCATTCTCGGTGAACTTACCACCGGCGATCGTCTGGTGAAGGCTAATGGCCTGATGGAATCTTCGACCATTGCCGCAATTTTGCTTGGCTCAATGGCTGGCGGTGTGCTGGCCGACTGGCATATCCTGGCGGCACTGAGCGTGTGCGTGCTGGTGTATGCGGGTGCGGTTGTTGCCAACCTCTTCATCCCAAAACTTGCCCCTGCGCGCCCTGGTCAGTCATGGCGCTTTACACCGATGACGCGCAGTTTCTTCACGGCGTGTCGTACACTTTGGCACAACGGTGAAACTCGTTTCTCGTTAGTTGGCACCAGTTTGTTCTGGGGTGCAGGCGTAACATTGCGCTTCTTGCTGGTGTTGTGGGTGCCGGTCGCGCTGGGTATTACCGATAACGCGACGCCAACGTATTTGAATGCGATGGTGGCGGTGGGGATTGTCGTTGGGGCCGGTGCAGCGGCAAAACTGGTGACGCTTAAAACTGTCGCGCGTTGTATGCCTGCCGGTATTTTGATTGGCGTTGGCGTACTGTTCTTCGCCATGCAAACCGCATTGCTGCCGTCTTATATGCTGCTGGTGCTGATTGGTATTATGGGTGGTTTCTTCGTTGTGCCGCTGAACGCATTGCTTCAGGAACGAGGGAAGCATTCGGTGGGCGCAGGGAATGCGATTGCAGTGCAGAATCTCGGTGAAAATACCGCGATGTTACTGATGCTTGGGTTGTATTCGCTGGCGGTTAAAACTGGCGCATCGATAGTCGGCATTGGCATTGGTTTCGGTGCTGTGTTTGCGCTGGCTATTGCAGGATTGTGGGTTTGGCAGGTTCGTCAGAAATAGAGAATTTCCCCTCTCCAACTGGAGAGGGGTTTATAGTTTAAGGCGCAGGATAAGTATAAACGCGGTTCACCGCTTCCAGCTCTTCAATCACCTCTTCGCTTAGGTCCAGATGTAGGCTCTCAAGGTTAGTCTTTAACTGCTCAAGTGTGGTGGCACCTAACAGCGTGCTGGCAACAAATGGCTGACGGCGAACAAATGCGAGTGCCATTTGGGCTGGGTCAATATTGTGTCGCTTCGCAACATCAACATAGGCTGCAACCGCATGCTGAGTCTGTTCACCGCTATAACGAGTGAAGCGGCTAAACAGCGTGTTGCGAGCGCCAGCAGGTTTAGCTCCGTTAAGATATTTACCCGTCAGTGTTCCGAACGCCAGACAGGAATAAGCCAGCAACTCCACACCTTCGCGCTGAGTAATTTCTGCAAGCCCCACTTCAAAGCTGCGGTTTACTAAGCTGTAGGGGTTCTGAATGGTGACGATACGCGGCAAATCATGCTTTTCAGCAAGTTGCAGGTAACGCATCACGCCCCATGGCGTTTCATTGGAGACACCGATATAGCGGATTTTCCCGGCACGCTGGAACTCGGTGAGTGCTTCCAGGGTTTCAAGTAGGGTGACCGGTACTGCGTTATCGGTCCATGTATATCCCAGTTTGCCAAAGCAGTTAGTGGCTCGTTGCGGCCAGTGAACTTGATAAAGATCGATATAGTCGGTTTGCAAACGTTTCAGGCTGGCGTCCAGCGCATCGCGAATGTTTCGGCGATCCAGCATTTGATTGGGACGGATGCCGGCATCGTTGTTGCGGCTTGGGCCACTGACTTTTGTGGCGATAATTAACTTCTCGCGATTCGCGCGTTGCTTTAACCAGTTACCGACGTAGGTTTCTGTTAAGCCTTGAGTTTCCGGGCGAGGTGGCACAGGGTACATTTCCGCGACATCAATCAGGTTAACGCCCTGGCTGACAGCGTAATCAAGTTGTTCATGAGCGTCGGCTTCGCTGTTTTGCTCACCAAACGTCATGGTTCCCAGCCCTAACGTACTTATTTCAAGAGAGCTGTGGGGGATACGGTGATAGTGCATAGCCGCTTTCCTTATTCTACTGTCTTATCCGTCAGGCAAACGCCCGACAAAAATGGACTATAAACATGGCAGAGGGAAGGGAAAAGCGGAAGGGGGTAAATGAAGAAAAAGTATTACAGGCCAGCGAGGCGCTGACCTTTAGTCGCTGTATTTACTAACGTTCAATGATCTGTGAAACATCATCGCGATTAATCTGCATCTCATTGCCTTGCTGATCGCGATAACTAACTAAACCGGTGTCGTCATCGACTTGCGGTTTACCATCTGTCAGGATCATACGGCCATCTTTGGTTGCCATCACGTAATCGCTGCTACAACCTGAAACCGCAAATGCCAGACCGACAGCGGAAATTATAACTGCCCATTTTTTCATTGTTATTCGCCTCGTGTGGTTTGGAATGACATATACAGTCTAGTAATAACTCGGGCAACCAGGAAAAGTAAGCAGTAAATTCTTAAAAGAAACAGAGGGGAAGCGAGAATACCTCCCCCGAGACGATTAAAGCGGGTTCTTTTTGTTGCGAATAAGATTTAGCGTTTCTACAGCGATTGAGAAGAACATCGCAAAGTAGATGTAACCTTTCGGCACATGAATATCGAAGCCTTCCAGGATCAGCGTAAAACCGACCAGCAACAAGAATGACAGCGCCAGCATTTTCACCGAAGGGTGGCGTTCTACAAAATCACCAATCGATTTTGCAGCAAACATCATTACCATGACGGCAATCACTACAGCAGCCATCATAATAAACAGATGATCGGACAGGCCAACTGCGGTAATAACGGAATCCAGACTGAAGATAATATCCAGCAGCATTATCTGCACGATTGCGCCAAAGAAGGAGTGAACGTTGGTTTTCATTCCTTCCTCTTCACCTTCAATGGACTCGTGAATCTCTTTACTCGCTTTCCAGATTAAGAACAGACCACCTAATGTCAAAATGAGGTCTCGTGCCGAGAACGCATGGCCCATCACGGAAAACAGTGGGTGAATTAAGTGCGTCATCCAGGCGATTGACGCCAGTAACACCAGACGCATAATCATCGCAGCGCCCAGTCCCAGACGGCGGGCTTTAGCTTGTTGTGCTTTCGGCAGCTTCGCCACGACAAGTGAAAGGAAGATGATATTGTCGATACCCAGTACGATTTCCAAAATCGTCAGGGTGCCCAGCGCCATCCACGCGTTAGGGTCGGTAATCCATGCAAACAACATTAAAAAATCCTGCCTGAAAATATAAAACGCCAATTATAAACGCCAGCCTGGAACTGGGTGCAAGTTAAATGAATCTACAACAAGAAATGACGAGCCAGCAAAGCGGCGGTGAAATTCTTTTTCAGATAAAAACCGCGGGGGAGCGTAAGAATTGGCGCGCCATCAGCACCGAACGCATTGGTTAGCGCTTTGCTGTTGGCGGCTTTAGGGCGTAACTGCAACACTTCTCCGTGACGTGCGGTGATGCGCTCAACCTGGCCGAGGACAATCAAATCCATTAACTCTTCCCAGTCCTGGCGTAACTGCTGCTCTTCCTCTTCGGAAGGAGTCCACAGCAAAGGGGTGCCGATATGCCGCTGCGCAAGAGGAATTTGCCGTTCTCCTTCAACCGGAACCCAGAGCACCCGTTTTAACTTGTGGCGCACATGGCTGGTTTCCCAGCTCACCCCAGTGTTGCCGGTGAGCGGGGCCACGCAAACAAAAGTCGTTTCCAACGGGCGGCCAAGTCTATCCACAGGGATGGTTTTCAGCTCAATCCCTAATGCTGCGAAATCTTGTTCAGGTTTGCTACCAGCACTGGCACCCAACCATACTTCGAGCAAAACACCGATCCAGCCTTTGTCGCGCTTTAGATCCTTTGGGATCGGTAATCTGGCTAAAGTCGCCAGTTCACCTAGCGTATAGCCTGCCAGTTTCTGAGCTTGAGTCAGTAAAATCTGTTCGTTTTCTGGAGGGTTAAGTAAAGGACTAAGTGTTTGCATAGTGTCTTATTACTGGCTGGTCAAAAATTAATCGTAATTATCCCGCGATAGGAAGATAGTTTAGCGTGCCGGGGATAAGAATGGCAATTTACTGATTTTTAATCATTTTTAAGATTAAAAATTATCGTTTTGTGATTTAGAAAAAACCTTTTCCCATTCTGGTCACTGGCAATGAACAGGATCTTACACCGGGTTATCCACAGAAAAATGGGATAAGTGGTAAAAATGCCCACTACTGGTTCGATTTACAGCCTTGACTGAGGGGTGAAACCCATTTTTTCACCAGATTGTGACTAACTTGTTGGCACAATCTGTGGATAAAAACGTCATTGGTCGATCTTTCATCAGTGAGGGATCTTCATGTGTGATGATCATCACACTACTAAGCTGTGAGTTATTCATTTTATCTTTATTGCATTGAATATATTGGTTATTTTATTTCGTATTTTTAACCTGTTTCAGGAGTTATCCTAAGTTGTCCCGAGTGTATAAGGTAGTTCTTCACAGTTATATCCACAGAAAAAGTGAATAAACTACGATGCCTACCGGTGTTAATGTTTATAACTCGGTCATATTTTGTGAGTTATTCAAATGTTATTCCTTCTGAGAACCGCTACACAGTGGTTTACCGTCTAGCGCTTGTATGAAACAATCGCCCTAATCTAAGTTTGTTTTGAGGTAGTCCGGTGATCGATGATGATGGCTACCGCCCGAATGTTGGTATCGTAATCTGTAATCGGCAGGGTCAAGTCATGTGGGCCAGGCGTTTTGGTCAACATTCCTGGCAGTTTCCGCAAGGTGGCATCAATCCTGGCGAATCCCCGGAACAGGCAATGTACCGGGAACTTTTCGAGGAAGTGGGTTTACAGCGAAAAGATGTCCGAATACTCGCCTCGACCCGAAACTGGTTACGTTACAAGTTACCTAAACGTTTGGTGCGTTGGGACACAAAGCCGGTTTGTATCGGCCAGAAACAAAAATGGTTTCTCTTGCAGTTGATCAGCAGCGATAACGATATCAATATGCAAACCAGTAGTACTCCAGAGTTTGATGGCTGGCGCTGGGTTAGTTATTGGTATCCGGTTCGTCAGGTCGTCTCCTTTAAACGCGATGTTTATCGTCGGGTGATGAAAGAGTTTGCAAGCGTCGTAATGCCGCTACAGGAAGTTGCGCCACCACGTAATAACGCGCCTGCATGGCGACGTAAAAGAGGTTAAGTCACGCGAAAAATGCTTACCCGTCTGCGAGAAATAGTCGAGAAGGTTGCCAGTGCCCCGCGCCTCAATGAGGCGCTGGATATTTTGGTTACGGACATCTGCCTTGCGATGGATACCGAGGTATGCTCGGTTTATCTTGCAGATCATGACAGGCGTTGCTTTTATCTGATGGCAACACGTGGCCTTAAAAAGCCGCGTGGTCGCACCATTACACTCGCATTTGATGAAGGCATTGTCGGACTGGTTGGGCGTCTTGCAGAGCCGATAAACCTTGCGGATGCGCAGAAGCACCCAAGTTTTAAATATGTTCCTGCAGTAAAAGAAGAACGTTTCCGCGCCTTCCTCGGGGTTCCTATCATCCAGCGCCGCCAGTTGCTGGGTGTGTTGGTAGTACAACAACGTGAGCACCGGCAATATGATGAAAGCGAGGAGTCTTTTCTCGTAACGCTCGCCACACAAATGGCAGCAATCCTCTCTCAATCACAGCTAGCTGCCTTATTTGGTCAATATCGCCAAACGCGTATTCGCGCGTTGCCTGCCTCTCCGGGTGTGGCGATTGCAGAAGGTTGGATGGACTCGACACTCCCGTTAATGGAGCAAGTGTCTGAGGCATCTACACTTGATACGACACTTGAGCGTGAACGTCTGACTGCAGCCCTTGAAGAGGCTTCTAACGAGTTTCGCCGCTATAGCAAACGCTTTGCCGCGGGGGCGCAGAAAGAAACTGCCGCCATCTTTGACCTCTATTCTCACCTTCTTACCGATGCCCGACTTCGTCGTGAATTATTCGAAGAGGTGGATAAAGGGTCGGTGGCAGAATGGGCAGTTAAAACAGTCATCGAAAAATTTGCGGAGCAATTCGCAAGCCTCAGCGACAGCTACCTAAAAGAACGAGCGGGCGATCTCCGCACGCTCGGTCAACGTCTGCTATTCCATCTTGATGACAACATTCAGAGCCCAAATACATGGCCTGAACGCTTTGTGCTGGTGGCTGATGAGCTTTCAGCAACCACGCTTGCTGAGTTGCCGCAAAGCCGCCTGGTTGGTGTTGTGGTGCGTGATGGCGCTGCGAACTCGCATGCTGCAATCATGGTGCGGGCGTTGGGCATTCCAACCGTCATGGGGGCTGATATTCAACCCTCGGTGCTTCATCGCCGCACATTGGTTGTCGATGGCTATCGCGGTGAACTGCTGGTTGACCCTGAAACAGTGCTGCTGCAGGAATACCAGCGACTCATCACCGAAGAGAATGAGCTCAGCCGCCTGGTTGAAGATGAGGTTGATAGCCCGGCAGCGCTGAAAAGCGGTGAGCGTGTACAAGTTATGCTCAATGCAGGCTTGAGCCCGGAGCATGAGCAACAACTTGGCAGTCGTATTGATGGTATAGGGCTATATCGCACTGAAATACCATTTATGCTGCAAAGTGGCTTTCCTTCAGAAGAAGAACAAGTTGCCCAATACCAGGGCATGTTGCAGATGTTTAATGAAAAACCCGTCACGCTGCGAACGCTCGATGTCGGCGCGGATAAACAACTGCCATATATGCCTATCAGCGAAGAAAATCCATGTCTGGGCTGGCGAGGGATCCGCATCACGCTCGACCAACCAGAGATTTTCCTGGTGCAAGTGCGAGCTATGCTGCGAGCTAATGCGGCAACGGGCAACCTGAGCATTCTGCTACCGATGATCACCAGCATCGACGAGATTGATGAGGCACGCCGCCTGATTGATCGCGCCGGGCGTGAAGTGGAAGAAGTGCTGGGTTATGAGCTACCTAAACCGCGCATTGGCGTGATGGTTGAGGTGCCGTCGATGGTATTTATGATGGGGCACCTTGCCAGCCGGGTTGATTTTATCTCTGTGGGCACCAACGACCTGACGCAATATTTGCTGGCCGTCGATCGCAATAACACTCGCGTTGCAAGCCTGTATGACAGCCTTCATCCGGCAATGATCCGTGCGTTGAGCCACATTGCGAAAGAAGCGGAACGTAACGGTATTGACCTATGTTTATGTGGTGAAATGGCGGGTGACCCGATGTGCGTGGCACTGCTGGTTGGTATGGGTTATCGCCATTTGTCGATGAACGGCCGCTCGGTGGCTCGCGTCAAATATCTGTTGCGCCACATTAGCCTGGAAGAGACGCAACAGCTTGCACAGCGTAGCCTGGAGGCTCAATTATCGACAGAAGTGCGCCATCAGGTAGCTTCCTTCATGGAGCGTCGCGGTATGGGTGGGTTGATTCGCGGTGGGCGTTAAGGCGCTCGTTGTTTCTTCCCCACACCCGGTATTACATATCTTTTACAACTTGCCCGGCTTAACCCTTCCCCCCTTTGTGCTATGATCCGCTGCTTTCGGAGCGCATCTGCACAGATGCGTACTTGCAACCCATCGTGGACTTTCGGTGGGGTAACAATGGTTTGTGGTGACAGATGAATAGTGGCTATCTGCATTTCCCTGAATTTGACCCGGTGATTTTTTCCGTCGGGCCAGTCTCTTTGCACTGGTACGGAGTGATGTACCTGGTTGGTTTCGTGTTTGCTATGTGGCTTGCGGGTCGTCGCGCTAATAAGCCAGGTAGCGGTTGGACGAAAGACGAAGTCGAAAACCTGCTATATGCTGGCTTCCTTGGGGTATTCCTCGGCGGACGCCTTGGTTATGTCTTCTTCTATAACCTACCATCTTTCCTTGCTGACCCGCTGTATCTGTTTAAAGTCTGGGATGGCGGTATGTCCTTCCACGGCGGGCTGGTTGGTGTTATCTGCGTGATGATTTGGTTTGCGCGCCGCACTCACCGCTCTTTCTTCCAGGTTGCTGATTTCATTGCACCTCTGATTCCATTTGGCCTGGGCGCTGGTCGCCTGGGTAACTTCATCAATGGCGAATTGTGGGGCCGTGTTGATCCTAACTTCCAGTGGGCGATGCTGTTCCCTGGCTCCCGTAGCGAAGATATTGGCCTGCTGGCGACTCACCCTGAATGGCAGTCGCTGTTTAACACCTACGGTGTCTTACCACGTCATCCTTCTCAGCTTTACGAGATGGTTCTGGAAGGTATCGTGCTGTTCATCATTCTTAACATCTTCATCCGTAAACCGCGCCCGATGGGGGCTGTATCCGGTCTGTTCCTGATTGGTTATGGTGCTTTCCGCATTATCGTTGAATTCTTCCGCCAGCCGGATGCACAGTTTACCGGTGCGTGGGTGCAGTACATCAGCATGGGGCAAATCCTCTCTATTCCGATGATTGTCGCCGGTGTGGTAATGATGGTTTGGGCGTATCGTCGTCGCCCACAGCAACAACTTTCGTGAGGGAACATGCAACAGTATCTTGATTTGATGAAACATGTGCTGGAAAACGGCACTCCAAAAGATGACCGCACTGGCACCGGTACGCTGTCGATTTTCGGTCATCAGATGCGCTTCAATTTACAAGATGGTTTCCCGCTGGTTACCACCAAACGCTGCCATTTACGCTCCATCATTCATGAACTTTTGTGGTTCCTGAAAGGGGACACCAACGTTGCTTATCTGCATGAAAACAACGTCTCTATATGGGACGAATGGGCGGATGAAAATGGTGACCTTGGCCCTGTATATGGCAAACAATGGCGCTCCTGGGCAACGCCTGATGGTCGCCATATTGACCAGTTAACTACTGTGATTAACCAGCTTAAAAACGATCCAGACTCACGCCGCATTATCGTTTCGGCGTGGAACGTGGGTGAGCTGGATAAAATGGCGTTGGCCCCGTGCCATGCGTTCTTCCAGTTCTACGTGGCTGACGGCAAGCTTTCCTGCCAGCTTTACCAACGTTCATGCGACATCTTCCTTGGCCTGCCATTTAATATCGCCAGCTATGCACTGCTGGTTCATATGATGGCGCAGCAGTGCGACCTGGAAGTTGGTGACTTTGTCTGGACCGGTGGCGATACCCACTTGTACAGTAACCACCTCGAGCAAACCCGTTTGCAGTTAACCCGTGAACCACGGGCTTTGCCGAAACTGGTGATCAAACGTAAACCTGAGTCTCTGTTCGATTACCGTTTCGACGATTTCGAAATAGAAGGCTACGATCCGCATCCTGCAATCAAAGCGCCAGTCGCTATCTAACGACCGACAGCCTGCTATAACCGGTGCCATTTGTGCGCCGGTTTTTTTTGCCTGAATTTCGTCTCTGCGAGCCTCTTTCCAGTACTTCTGTAACCTGATGAAACCGTAAAACTATCCTTCGAGTCACCCCGAAAAATAGATCCTTGTCTGTAGCGAAGAATTTTTCGGCTGGCACACTGTCGCCATGAAAACAAAACAACAAGGCTTTAGCCTGATAGAAATGATGGTGGTAATGGTCATTGTTGCGGTACTAAGTGCAGGCGGTGTGTATGGCTGGCAACAGTGGCAGCAACAACAACGACTATGGATAACCACCCAACATGTCCGCAATTTGCTTGAACAACTGCGCAGTGATGCTAACTGGCATAACCGAGACCATCTGTTAGTAGTGAAGCGAACAGAGAAAATGTGGTGTCTTACCAGCAAAATGGTGGATGACAGTGAATGTCATTCTGATAAACGCTGGCGATTGAACCAGCCTTTTACTGATGTTGATCTCACTGAGATCACGCCAGGTATAGGGTTTTATGGATTAAGAAATACCGCCTGGCCTGGCCATATCATGTTGCAAAGCATGGCTGGGAAATGGCGGGTTGTTCTATCGGCTCAGGGAAGAATTCGTGTCTGCGAGGTTATAGGGAGCAACAAATGCAGCTGAATCAGCAGGGATTCACCTTACTGGAAACCCTCATCGCCATGGCATTAAGTAGTATTGTTTTGCTCGGTGCAGGGCGATTATTTCCAGTTCTGCAACAAGCAGTATTGCAGCAATACCAAAAAGAAAGCCTACAAGAGTCAATCTGGCAGTTGGCGTTCAGCTTGGGGAAACAGTTGCAAAGAGCAGGCTATTGTCACGGAAGTTGCCAGGGGGATGGGTTGGTTCTGCGCAAAGAGGGCAGATGCGTTTTATTGCAATGGGATAGCAATAGTAATGGGCGCTGGGAGCCCGCCAGCCATGCCGAAACTGAATTGGCAGGCTATCGACTAAACGGTAGCAATCTGGAATTTATGCGCGGAGCTACCAGTTGTGAAGGTAGTGGCTGGGAGAAAGTATCTGATCCAGCAATAATGTCTATACAGAAATTCTCCGTCGCCCGCCAGGCCCGTCATTTAATGCCTCCGTTGTTAATCATTGAACTGGAAGCGGCTTTCAAAAAAGGCCAAAACCCGGTGTCTGTGCGTCATGCCGTTGTGGGGTATAACTTGTGAGTGGGCATTCTGAGCAGGGGAATATCACCCTCGGATTTGTCCTGCTATTGTTTGCGCTGGGGATATTAATACTAGGTGGATTACAACGGCAGTTAAGTCACCAGCGGCACCTGGTCGCCAGCGAAGTGGGTTTTCTTAAGCAATATGCTGCTGCTGTTTCTGCTCAAGCCTGGGGAAGTCAGTTAACCTGGCAACCTCAGCAAACATGGCAGTGCCAGCAAGAAATAGAAAAAGGCTGGAAAGCCTGCGTCTTGTTGGTAGATAGAAATGAGGTGGTGATGGCGGCGCATGGAGCTTATTCAGGGGTGGCACTAACATTGTGGCAATGGGGTATTGTAGATAATTCACATTGGCTATCGACGCCTCATGGTTGGCTGGATTTTTGCCCTTTTGCTGAGGTGCCCAGATGCCAGTTACCACAGTAAAATCGTTAGAGCGCGGATTTAGTCTGATTGAAGTGTTGTGTGCTATGGCACTATTTTCAGTGGTGATGCTGGCTCTGCTGGGGTATTACCGGGTATTACAACAAGGTTTTCAGTCGCAATGGCATTCTCGCCAGCTGTGGCGTTTAGCCGTAGAGATGAGCGAGCCTGATGTGCCATTGCCAACAGATGGATGGACAGTCAGTCGACAGCAGACATCAGCGGCGGGATGTGTCAGCATCGCCGTTACTATTATTAGCCCTGGTGGGCGAACCGGGCAGCTATCGCGGCTATATTGCCCGCAAAAAGAGAAAAGTCAGGAGTAGCGATTCTATGTTGCGTGTTTACCATTCCAACCGGCTGGATGTGCTGGAAGCAATTATGGAATATATAGTGGAAAGGCAACCGTTGCCGGACCCTTTCCAGCCTGAAGTGGTATTGGTGCAAAGCACCGGTATGGCGCAGTGGCTACAAATGACGTTGGCACAAAAATTTGGTATCGCAGCGAACATAAGCTTCCCGCTTCCCGCTAGTTTCATCTGGGATATGTTTGTACGTGTGTTACCAAACATTCCTGAGCAAAGTGCTTTCAACAAGCAAAGCATGAGCTGGAAATTGATGACGCTCATCCCTACGATGCTGGAGCAGCCTGAATTTTCACTTTTGAGTCAGTATCTTGAAGAAGATGAAAATGGGCGAAAACTCTCACAGTTGGCCTCAAGAATTGCTGACCTCTATGACCAATATTTAGTTTATCGGCCTGCATGGTTAAGCCTGTGGGAAAAGGGTGAACTCGCGGACAATGTGGGTGAAGCCCAATTGTGGCAGGCTCCTCTCTGGGCGGCATTGGTTCGGCATACGCAAGAACTTGAACAACCGGAATGGCATCGTGCAAATCTCTATCAACGCTTCATTGATACTCTGGAAAAAAGCAGTGAATGCCCGCCGGGCTTACCAGCGCGTGTGTTTATTTGTGGTATTTCGGCATTACCACCTGTTTACCTTCAGGCGTTACAGGCCCTTGGTAAGCACATTGACGTGCATCTGCTGTTTACCAACCCTTGCCGCTACTACTGGGGTGATATCAAAGACCCCGCTTATCTTGCTCGTTTGATCAGCCGTCGACGTCGCAGCCACGCGCAGCGAGACATCACGCTACCACTGTTCAGAGATTGCGACACAGCCTCAACATTGTTCAACGACGATGGTGAACAAGATATTGGCAACCCACTGCTGGCCTCATGGGGAAAGTTGGGGCGTGATTACACGTACCTGTTAGCTGAATTACAACGTTTTGAAGAGATTGATGTATTTGTCGATATTGAGCCTGACAACTTGCTGCGCAATGTGCAGTACGATTTGCTGGAGCTACAAAACAATGCTGTCAGCGGATTAACCGAAGAAGAGTTTGAACATAGCCATAAGAAACGCCTTCTTGCTCTTGATGATCAATCAGTAACATTCCATGAATGCCACAGCCCTCAGCGTGAAGTCGAAGTGCTGCACGATCAGCTACTGGCGATGCTGGATGCGGATCCGACGCTAACACCACGAGACATTATCGTGATGGTGGCAGATATCGATAGCTACAGCCCATTTATCCAGGCCGTATTTGGGAACGCTGTTGGTGAGCGTCGTTTACCCTTTGCGATTTCTGACCGCCGCGCCAGACAGGCTCACCCGGCTCTGCAGGCGTTTATTTCTCTACTTTCGCTTCCTGATAGCCGTTTCGCAGCACAGGATGTTCTTGCACTGCTTGAGGTTCCCGCGCTGGCTGCTCGCTTTTCAATTAACGAAGAAGGGCTGCGCTATTTGCGCCAATGGGTCAATGAATCTGGGATTCGTTGGGGAATTGATGACGACAATGTGCGCGAAATGGATCTTCCCGCAACCGGGCAGCACACGTGGCGTTTTGGTCTCACGCGTATGCTGTTGGGTTATGCAATGGATAGTCAGGCGGGCGAATGGCAATCCATTCTCCCTTACGATGAGTCGAGCGGTTTAATCGCTGAACTTGTCGGGCAATTGGCTGAATTATTAATGCAGTTGAACATCTGGCGTAGGGAGCTCTCTGTAGCTCGGCCATTAGCCGAATGGACAACAGTCTGCCGCGACATGTTATCGAGCTTCTTCTTGCCTGATACTGAAACAGAAGGTGCGCTGGCGCTCATTGAACAGCAGTGGCAAGAAATCATTAAATATGGTCTTGAGTCGCGTTACCAGGAGCAAATCTCGCTAACGTTATTACGTGACGAGTTGGCACAGCGTCTCGATCAAGAACGCATCAGTCAACGTTTTCTGGCCGGGCCAATAAACTTCTGTACCCTGATGCCGATGCGTTCCATTCCTTTCAAAGTCGTGTGCTTGCTTGGTATGAATGATGGCGTTTATCCGCGCACACTGGCGCCACTTGGTTTTGATCTTATGAGCCAGAAGCCGCAGCGTGGTGACCGTAGCCGCAGGGACGATGACCGTTACTTATTCCTTGAAGCCCTAAATTCGGCGCAATTACGTTTTTATATTAGCTATATCGGGCGGTCTATTCAGGACAACAGCCAACGCTATCCTTCAGTACTGGTTGACGAATTATTGGACTACATCGCGCAAAGTCATTGCCTGCCACAGGACACGGAACAAACCTGTGATGAAAGCAGTGAGCTTGTGAAAAAACATCTGGTTCACCAGCATTATCGTACCCCTTTCGAGGCGGGTAATTTTTTGCCGGGAGCACTTGTACAAAGCTATGCCAACGAATGGTTACCAGCTGCAAGGGATCAGGGCCAGGCCCAGGTGGCATTTATTCAACCATTACAAGAAGAGAGTCAGGAAGTCATTACGCTCGACCAATTACAGCGTTTCTGGCGTCATCCGGTACGGGCCTTTTTCCAGATGCGTCTGGGTATCCATTTTCGACTTGAAGAGAGCGATTTACCCGATGCCGAGCCGTTCACATTAGATAGCCTGGAGCGTTTCCAGATGAATCAGGAACTGCTCAATACCCTGGTTCAGGAAGGTGACACACAGCAACTATTCCGCCGCTACCGTGCGGCAGGCTCGTTGCCGTATGGAGCTTTCGGTGAGATTTTGTGGGAAACCCAGTTAACAGAAATGGCAGAACTGGCACAAAAAGTGAGAGCTGAACGGCAAAACGGTAACAGCGTGGAAGTCTCGCTAGATTTAGACGGAACAAGTCTGGAAGGTTGGCTGTCGGATGTGCAGGCTGATGGCTTGTTGCGCTGGCGTCCTTCCATCCTCAATCCGGCACACGGTATGCAGCTATGGATCGAACATGTTGTCTGGTGTGCATTGGGGGGGGATGGCGAAAGTCGCCTGTACGGACGGGATTCAACGGAGTGGAAATTCCCTGCACTTGAGAGGAAACAGGCAAAAAACTATCTCCAGCAACTTATTGATGGTTATCGCAAAGGATTGGTACAACCGCTCTTATTGCTTCCTATGAGTGGTGGTGCATGGATAAAAGCCTGTTATGAACCTGCGAATGATGCCATTTTATGGGATGAGCAAACGCAACAGAAAGCCAAAAGTAAGCTATTGGCGGCCTGGGAAGGAAATCAGAGAGTTGAAGGTGAGGGGGCTGATATGTGGCTACAACGCCTGTATCGTACGCTTGAACCTGACTACTACGAGGCGATTATAAGAGAGGCAGAGCGCTACTTACTGCCGCTGTTTCGTTTTAATAAAGCTTAAATGTCTGTATAAAAATTGCACAATCCGGCAGGTTCATCTATGATGCGCTACTTGCTCAGGGTTGGCGAAAAAATAAACAACTAAAATAACAGATTGTTTTTAAAAGTTGTTAATGATGAGTGAGTTAGGAAGTTTCGTGATTATGAGGTTCGTGAATGCCTAAATGCAGCACCTGGTTAAAACCGCTTTTCTTGTTGTTAGTTGCCCTTTGGGCACCATTAAGTCAGGCAGACACGGGTTGGCAACCTATCCAGGAAACTATCCGCAAAAGTGAGAAAGACAACCGTCAATATCAGGCTATACGTCTTGATAATGGTATGACAGTCCTGCTGGTTTCTGATTCGCAAGCTGTTAAGTCATTGTCTGCGTTGGTTGTTCCCGTTGGTTCTTTAGAGGATCCTAACGACCATCTTGGCTTGGCTCACTATCTTGAACATATGACGCTGATGGGCTCCAAAAAGTATCCGGAGCCGGATAGCCTCTCAGAGTTTCTCAAAAAGCATGGTGGCAGCCATAACGCCAGCACTGCAACTTACCGCACTGCGTTTTATCTCGAAGTGGAAAACGATGCGCTGGAAGGGGCGGTTGACCGTTTGTCTGATGCTATCGCTGAGCCGAATCTCGCGCCAGAATACGCTGAACGTGAACGTAATGCGGTTAATGCAGAGCTGACCTTAGCTCGCTCCCGTGATGGTATGCGTATGGCGCAAGTTAGTGCTGAAACTATCAATCCTGCACATCCAGGTTCGCGTTTTTCTGGCGGTAATCTTGAAACTCTGCGCGACAAACCAGGAAGCAAGCTGCTGGATGCTCTGGTCGCTTTCCGTGATAAATATTATTCTGCGAACCTGATGAAGGCCGTTATTTACAGTAATAAACCATTGCCAGAACTGGCAAAAATTGCTGTGGAAACATATGGCCGAGTGCCGAATAAAAATATTGAACGGCCTGTTATTGATGTGCCGGTTGTCACTGATGCGCAAAAAGGAATCGTCATTCATTATGTACCCGCATTGCCTCGCAAAGTGGTGCGTGTTGAATTCCGTATCGACAATAACAGCGATAAATTCCGCAGCAAAACAGATGAATTAATTGGCTATTTGATTGGCAATCGTAGCAACAATACGCTTTCTGACTGGCTGCAAAAGCAGGGGTTGGCAGATAGCATCCGTGCCGATTCCGACCCGTTAGTTAACGGCAACAGTGGCGTGTTCGCAATCTCCGTATCGTTGACTGATAAAGGTCTTGCGCAGCGTGATGAAGTGGTTGCGGCTATTTTCAGTTACTTAAATAAACTGCGTGAGAATGGTGTCGATAAAAGTTATTTCGACGAACTTGCCCATGTTCTCGATCTCGACTTCCGTTATCCATCCATAACCCGAGATATGGATTACGTAGAATGGTTAGCAGACACCATGCTGCGCGTGCCTGTCGAGCACACACTTGATGCTGTCAATATCGCCGATCAATACGATCCAGCGGCTATTAAAGCGCGCCTGGATATGATGACGCCGCAAAATGCACGTGTCTGGTATATCAGCCCGAAAGAGCCACATAATAAAACGGCTTATTTTGTCGAAGCGCCTTATCAGGTCGATAAAATCACACCACAACTCTTCGATACCTGGCAGAAAAAAGCGGCAGCAATCAAACTGACATTGCCGCAATTGAACCCGTACATCCCGGATGACTTTACGTTAGTTAAACCAGATAAAACCTATGCTCACCCTGAGTTACTGGTAAAAGAACCAGGTTTGCGTGTGTTGTATATGCCAAGCCACTATTTTGCCAGTGAACCAAAAGCTGACGTGACTATGGTGCTGCGTAACCCGCAGGCGATGGATAGCGCGAAAAACCAGGTCTTGTTTGCTCTGAATGACTATCTGGCAGGAATCGCTCTGGACGAGTTAAGCAACCAGGCTTCCATTGGCGGTATTGGCTTCTCTACAAATGCCAATAGTGGTTTGATGGTTAATGCCAACGGTTACACCCAACGTTTGCCACAACTTTTTGAAGCACTGCTAAAAGGCTATTTCTCCTATACACCGACTCAAGAGCAGTTGGATCAGGCAAAGTCATGGTATGCCCAAATGATGGATTCGGCAGATAAAGGCAAAGCTTACGATCAGGCGATTATGCCGGTGCAGATGGTATCGCAGGTGCCGTACTTCCAGCGTGAAACACGCCGTGCGTTGTTGCCTGATCTGACGATAAAAGACGTGCTTGATTACCGGGAAGTTTTAAAAACTAATGCTAAACCTGAGTTTTTAGTGCTGGGCAATATGTCTGCTGGTCAGGCAAAAGAGCTTGCACATAATGTACAAAACCAGCTCGCTACCAAAGGTAATGAGTGGTGTCGCAATAAAGACGTGCTTGTGGATAGCAAACATTTGGCGATGTTTGAAAAAACAGGTGGCAGCACAGATTCGGCGCTGGCCGCAGTTTATGTACCGAAAGGTTTCGATGAAACGGTAAGTACTGCTTACAGCTCTATGCTGGGGCAAATCATTCAGCCTTGGTTCTACAATCAGTTGCGTACCCAGGAACAGTTGGGTTATGCCGTGTTTGCATTCCCGATGTCAGTTGGCCGCCAGTGGGGGATTGGTTTCTTACTGCAAAGTAACGATAAGCAACCAGCCTACTTGTACCAGCGTTTTAAAGCGTTTTACCCAACGGCTGAAAAGAAGTTGCGTGAGATGAGCGCTGAAGATTTTGCTCAAATGCAGCAGGGAATGATCAGTGAAATTATGCAGGCACCGCAAACCTTGTCTCAGGAGGCTTCACAACTGAGCAAAGATTTCGATCGCGGAAACCTGGATTTTGATTCGCGTGATAAAGTAGTCGCCGAAATTAAAAAACTGACGCCGCAAAAACTGGCTGATTTCTTCCATCAGGCAGTGATTGAACCACAGGGAATAGCTGTACTGTCGCAAGTTTCTGGTAGCCACAATGGCAAGTCAGATTATGCCACTCCGAAAGGCTGGAAAACCTGGAAGGAGGTCAGCTCTCTGCAGCAATCATTGCCGCTTGTAGACGCTAAGTAATGGCGGCCACGGCACCTGCAACTTGAAAGACAATGGGTATAATAATGACCGGAATCACTCAGCCGCTTGACCCCCTAAGTTTACCTCTGACGGGGGAGCGGCTGATTGAAGCCTCTGCCGGTACCGGAAAGACATTTACCATTGCGGCACTCTATTTGCGTTTGCTACTTGGCCTGGGTGGGCAAAGCGCCCATCCCCGGCCACTGTCAGTTGAAGAATTATTGGTCGTTACCTTCACTCAGGCTGCTACCGAAGAGCTCCGCGGCCGTATTCGCGCCAATATTCATGAGTTGCGCATCGCCTGTGTACGTAATCGTACTGACAACCCACTGTTCCAAAGTCTGCTGGCTGAAATTCCAGATCTTCATCAGGCTGCTCAGGTTTTGCGCCTTGCAGAACAGCAAATGGACGAAGCGGCTATTTTCACTATCCATGGTTTTTGCCAGCGAATGCTCAGCCTGAATGCCTTCGAATCAGGCATGTTGTTTGAGCAACAACTCATTGAAGATGAATCGCGGTTGCGCCGTAATGCCTGTGCTGATTTCTGGCGTCGCCATTGTTACCCGCTTCCTAAACCGGTCGCGCAGGTAATGGCTGAGGAGTGGGCCGGCCCGGAAGAACTTCTCAGAGACATAAACAGCTGGTTGCAAGGTGAACAACCGGTTCTGAAACAGCCACCAGCCGATGATGAAACGCTTCTCGCACGCCATCAGAAAATAATTAACGCTATTGAAGATGTGAAAGCACAATGGTGCGCTTGCGCGGATGAAATTGCGCAGCTCCTGAGTGTGGCGAAAATAGACCGCCGTAGTTACAGCAGCAAAAATCTACCTAACTGGCTGAACATTGTTGGCACATGGGCGCAGACGGAAACCACAACTTATAAATTGCCTGACCAACTGGAGCGTTTCTCTCAGTCAATGCTTGATGAGAAAACCAAAGAAGGCCAACCGCCGCAGCATCCTGTTTTCAGAGCGATTAACGATTTATTGGGTGAGCCGCTAACACTACGTGATTTAGTTATCGCTCGTGCTATGGCAGAAATCCGCTATACCGTTCAGCAGGAAAAGCTTCGTCGTGGCGAACTCGGGTTTGACGATATGCTGACTCGTCTTGATGAAGCTCTGCATAAGCCGGGTGGTGATGCCCTGGCAGCCGCCATTCGTGCCCGTTTCCCGGCAGCGATGATTGATGAGTTCCAGGATACCGACCCTCAGCAATATCGCATTTTTCGGCGCTTATATATCAATCAGCCCGAAACGGCGCTGTTGCTTATCGGTGACCCAAAACAAGCCATTTATGCTTTCCGCGGGGCAGATATTTTTACCTATATGAAAGCTCGTCATGAGGTAAGTGCCCACTACACGTTGGATACTAACTGGCGCTCATCGCCTGCAATGATAAGCAGCGTAAATACGCTGTTCCAACAACTGGATAATCCCTTCTTATTCGAGCAAATTCCGTTTATGGCGGTGAAAGCCGCGGAGAAGAACTGCGGCCTGCGTTTTACAATGAAAGGGAAGAACCAGGCGGCGATGTCACTCTGGATACCGTCGGGTGATGGTTGTGGTGTGAGTGATTACCAACAAATCATGGCCATGCAGTGCGCGCAGCAGATTCGCGACTGGCTGAGTGCCGGGCAGCGCGGTGAGGCTCTATTGTGGAAAGGTGAGGTATCTCGCCCGGTACAGTCATCAGACATCACCATTTTGGTTCGTAGTCGCGGTGAAGCTTCAATTGTTCGGGAAGCTTTGAGCGCGCTAAATATCCCCTCTGTTTACCTTTCAAATCGTGACTCGGTTTTTGCAACGCCTGAAGCGCGCGAGATTTTGTGGATCTTGCAGGCTGTACTTGCTCCTGAAATTGAAACAGCTCTGAGAAGTGCGGTTGCGACCAGTATGTTTGGCCTTGATGCCCAAATGATTGAGGCGCTAAATAACGATGAAAATGCCTGGGATCAGTTGGTTGAAGAGTTCTCAGAATATAGACAAATTTGGCTGCGCCGGGGCGTAATGCCTATGTTGCGGGCGCTTATTGCGTATCGCCAGGTCGCTGAAAACTTGTTGGCAACGCCGGGAGGTGAAAGGCGTCTTACCGACATTCTGCATATCAGCGAGTTGCTACAAGAAGAAGCCGCGCAAACTGACAGTGAACATGCTCTGGTTCGATGGTTGGCGCAACAGGTCGCTGAACCTGACAGCAACGCGTTTAGCCAACAATTACGTCTCGAAAGTGACAGGCATTTGGTTCAGGTTGTCACTATCCATAAATCAAAAGGGCTTGAGTATCCGTTGGTCTGGTTGCCATTCATTGCCAACTACCGAGCGCAAAACAGTGGCCTGTACCACGATCGTTCAACATTCTCGCCGTTGCTGGATTTAAGCGACGATGAGGAAAGCCTTAGTCTTGCGGAAGAAGAGCGTCTGGCAGAGGATTTACGTTTGCTGTACGTCGCTTTGACGCGCTCTATCTGGCATTGCAGTCTTGGTGTCGCCCCATTGTTTAAGGGGAATCGCGCTAAAAAGGGGAACAGCGATCTGCATCTCGGTGCGCTGGGCTATCTTCTGCAAAAAGGTGAAGCGAAAGATGCTGCCGGTTTACAGGCATGCTTGCAGGAACTGGTCAGTGAGTCGATTAATGTCGAAGAACCTCACTCGGAAGACTACACGCCGTGGCAGCCCGTTAGTGCCGCACTCCCGGAACTGAGTGCCAGAGTGATGAAAAGACAGGTTGCTGATAACTGGCGTGTAACCAGTTATTCCGGTTTGCAGCAGCATGGCAGTAGCCAGGTGCTGGAACTATTGCCTCGATTAGATGTGGATGCTGCAGGTGTAATGCCTGTGCAAAGTGAGCCATCACTAACTCCACACACCTTCCCGCGTGGGGCAGGGCCGGGCACATTTTTGCATAGCTTATTCGAAGGCATTGATTTTACTCAGCCGATTGACGATGCGTGGGTTGCAAAGCAACTCACAGAGCAAGGTTTTGCTGAAGAGTGGCAGCCGATTGTCAGCGAATGGTTGCAGGCAATTTTACAGGCCCCGTTGAATGATTCTGGCGTCTCACTCAACCAATTATCTCCTCAGGAAAAACAGGTCGAACTGGAGTTCTATCTACCCATCGAAAGTGATTTGCAGGCTGCACATTTGGATAGGTTGGTACGTGAACATGACTCATTATCGGCAGGTTGCCCACCGTTAAACTTCAAACAGGTGCGTGGCATGCTGAAAGGGTTTATCGACCTGGTTTTCCGCTGGCAAGGGCGTTACTACCTGCTGGATTACAAATCCAACTGGCTGGGTGAAGACAGTAGTGCCTATACCCAGGAAGCAATGATGGGTGCGATGCAATCCCATCGTTATGACCTGCAATATCAGTTATACACGTTGGCACTGCATCGCTATTTGCGCCACCGTATGCCTGATTACGATTACCAAAAGCATTTTGGTGGTGTTATTTATCTGTTTTTACGCGGTGTTGAAAGCAATGGCTCGTCACAGGGAATATTTACAACACGCCCTTCTGTGCAATTAATTGATCAGATGGACGCATTGTTTGCCGGGCAAACGGACGAGGTTATGCCATGAAAATGTCTGAGTTGTTACAGCAGGCGGTCGAGCAAAAATTGTTGCGCGCATTGGATACGCAATTCGCCATGATGATTGCCAGTGACGAGCAGCCCGCAGCCATGCTGGCAGCGGCACTTGTCAGTCACGATGCAGGTGAAGGCCATGTGTGTATCCCAGTTTCTCGCTTAAAACCGGAGTTCTGTTTTGCCGGGCGGCAACCTGATTTTGCTGAGCAACTTTTCGCTATGGTTGATACCAAAGCCAACTGGCACGAGGTGCTACTGGCGTCTGATGCGGTAAGTGAGCATGAAGGGGCGACACCGCTGAAATTGATTGGCGAGCGGTTGTACCTTAACCGAATGTGGCAAAACGAACAGTCTGTCGCGCGATTTTTTGGTGAAGAGAACTGCGCAATCCCACTTGATGAAACGCAGATTATCCGTGTACTAAATCAACTCTTTGAACCAACAGCCGATATCGACTGGCAAAAGGTTGCTGCGGCCGTGGCACTGACACGACGCATTTCAGTGATTTCTGGTGGGCCAGGAACGGGGAAGACCACTACGGTGGCTAAATTGCTCGCAGCACTTGTTCAGCTGTTTGACGCAAAACCTTTGCGTATCCAACTGGCGGCTCCAACGGGTAAGGCTGCTGCACGTTTAACCGAATCCTTAGGTTCAGCTCTACGGCGTTTGCCGCTGAATGATGCGCAAAAAGCCTCGTTGCCGAGCGATGCTTGTACCTTGCACCGCTTATTGGGTGCACAACCTAACAGCCAACGTCTGCGCTATCACGCAGGGAACCCATTGCATCTTGATGTGCTGGTGGTGGATGAGGCCTCGATGGTGGATTTGCCAATGATGGCGAAACTGATTCATGCGTTGCCAACGCATGCGCGGATCATTTTCTTAGGCGACCGTGATCAACTGGCATCGGTGGAAGCGGGGGCAGTGCTCGGGGATATTTGCCACTATGTTACACACGGATATTCTCCAGTTCGTGCGGCCGAATTAAGTCGACTGACAGGTTACTCACTGTCGACCGGTGAAGGAACCGAAGCTAGTGTGTTGCGTGATGGGCTTTGTCTACTGCAAAAAAGCTACCGTTTTGATAGCCAGTCAGGGATTGGGCAACTGGCCTATGCCGTCAATGCAAGCGATGTGAAACAGGCTAAAGCAGTGTTTGCTAAAGGTTTTGGCGATATCACAAAGCAGCCTTTGCGCGAAACTGAAGACTACGCATTAATGATTGCTGATGCAGTGGATGGGTATCGGCCCTATCTGGAGTTAATACGCAATCACGCAGAGCCTGCAGCTATTATTGACGCTTTCGGGCGTTATCAGTTGTTATGTGCATTGCGTGATGGCCCGTTTGGCGTCAGCGGCCTGAATAACAGAATCGAACTTGCGCTGATTCAAAAAAGGCTCATTGAGCGGCCAAATCAGGCTGCTTCAAGATGGTACAACGGCAGACCAATTATGATTTCGCGTAACGACAGCTCGTTAGGCTTATTCAATGGTGACATTGGTATCGCGTTAGACACAGGCGAGGGGCTGCGCGTCTGGTTCCCGATGCCAGATGGCACGATAAAATCAGTGCAGCCGAGCCGTTTACCGGGGCATGAGACCGCCTATGCTATGACGGTGCATAAATCTCAGGGTTCGGAATTTGATCATGCCGCACTGGTTTTGCCAAATCAGTATACCGCTGTGGTGACGCGTGAACTGGTCTATACCGCGATTACTCGTGCTCGAAACAGGCTATCTTTGTATGCCGATGATCGGGTGCTGGAAAAGGCAATTGTGACGAAGACGGAAAGACGCAGTGGATTAATGGAGAGTTTTAGCTAGCCCTTAAAAGGGCTAGCTTATGGGTTACGCTAAATCTGCCATCAGCACTTTCGAACGGCGTTGATAGTTGTACATCTCTTTTTTACTTTCTGGCAGCAGTTCAACATCGACCGGCATAAAGCCACGTTCCTGGAACCAATGAATGCTACGAGTTGTCAGCACGAACAACTTGCTCAGACCCATTTGACGGGCCTGTGTGGCAATGCGTTGTAGCAACACCTCACCGCGTGACGAACTACGATAGTCCGGGTGAACGGCTACGCAGGCCATCTCTCCAATCCCTTCTTCCTGGAATGGATAGAGCGCTGCACAGGCGATAGTCAGATTGTCGCGCTGGATAATAGTGAATTTGTCGATCTCCATTTCCAGTTGCTCACGCGAGCGACGCACCAGAATCCCTTGCTGTTCGAGAGGGCGAATCAACTCCAGAATACCGCCAATATCGTTAATGGTGGCGCGACGAATTTGCTCAGCGCTCTCCATAACAATTTGCGTACCGATACCGTCGCGTGAGAATAGCTCTTGTAGTAACGCGCCATCTTCCTGATAACTGATCAAATGGCTACGACGTACACCGCTACGGCAGGCTTTCACCGCTCCGCGTAAGAAACGTACGGTGCCAGAATGGTAATCGCTGGCTGCTTCCAGCTCTTCAATGCGTTTTTGCGCATCGTTCGGGAAGAGTTCGGAAACGATATTGCCGTTGTCGTCAATAACACCCTGAGAAGAGCAGAAGCCAATCATTTTTTCGGCTTTCAGTTTGACGGCCAGCTGCGTGGCAATCTCTTCAGATGTGAGATTGAAGCTTTCACCTGTGACAGAAACCGCAACCGGCCCCATCAAAACAATCGCACCGTTATCAAGCTGACGGTGAATGGCCTCTTCGTCGATACGACGCACGCGCCCGCTATGGCAATAATCCACGCCATCATCCACACCCAATGGTTGCGCAATAATAAAGTTGCCGCTGACCACATTGATGTGTGCGCCTTGTAATGGCGTATTCCCAAGGCTCATGGATAAACGTGCGGTAATATCCAGTTGCAGTAGACCGGCCGCCTGTTTTACCAGCTCCAGCGTTTTTGCATCGGTAACACGCGTGTGTTTGTGGTAGATAGGCTCATGATTATGCGAAGCCAAATTGGCATCAATCTGTGGACGGGCGCCATACACCACCACCAGACGAATCCCCAGGCTGTGGAGTAGCCCAATATCATTAACGATACTGGAGAAGTTCTCGTGTTCGATGGCTTCGCCGCCAAGCATAATGACAAACGTTTTTCCCCGATGGGCATTTATATAGGGAACAGAATGGCGGAATCCCTGTACCAGTTCGGTTCTACGTTCCTTCACCACGGCCAGACCTCATTGCATGATTATTCGTAATTTCTGTATTTTTATTCTTTTATTGCCTTCGGTGCAAGAGACAATTTCCACAAAGCGGATATTTCTACATTTAACCTGCCAGGTGCTTGATTGCGAATGTTTACCCTTTAATGAGTGACAGTCCGTGCCTGTTTCGTTAAAGTTTTCGGCTCAAAAAAATAAAACTGAATATTTGATTCCCGGAAATACACCGCTCAGGAGAGCTATGTCTGATTCCAGTCTATTAATAAGTCGGCGCCGCTTGCTTAAGGGAGCAGGTGCTATGTGGCTGCTAAGTGTTAGCCAGGTTGGCTTTGCTGCCTCAAGCCTGGTCGTTGCGGTGCGTGTCTGGCCCGCTTCGTCTTACACTCGTGTCACGCTGGAATCGAACAAGGAGCTTAAATATAAGCAGTTCGCTCTGAGTAACCCTGATCGTGTCGTTGTCGACATCGAAGGTGTGAATTTAAATTCAGTATTAAAAGGAATCGGTAGCCAAATTCGTGCTGACGATCCTTTCATCAAATCTGCGCGTGTCGGGCAGTTTGACCCGCAAACCGTACGCATGGTGTTTGAGCTTAAACAGAACGTCACACCACATCTGTTTGGACTTGCCCCGGTAGCTGAATTTAAAGAGCGCTTGGTGATGGATTTGTATCCGGCAAATATGAATAGTGAGCAAGATCCGCTGTTGGCATTGCTGGAAGATTACAACAACGGCAAGCTGGATAAAGACAAACCGCCGTCGCCAGAACAAGGGCCACAGCCGGGTAAAGCCGGGCGCGACCGACCGATTGTTATCATGCTGGATCCCGGCCACGGCGGGGAAGACCCTGGTGCTATCGGGCCGAATAAGACGCGCGAGAAAGACATTGTGCTGAAAATTGCTCGCCGCCTGAAAGCGCTGATTGATAAAGAAGCGAATATGAAAGCCTACATGACCCGCAACGAGGATGTGTTTATCCCGTTAAAAGTCAGGGTAGCGAAAGCGCAGAAGCAACGCGCCGATCTTTTTGTTTCTATTCATGCGGATGCATTTACCTCCGGCGCTGCGCGTGGTTCTTCTGTCTTTGCGCTCTCAACCAAAGGTGCGACCAGTACCGCCGCAAAATTCCTCGCCCAAACACAGAATGCCGCCGACTTAATCGGTGGGGTGAGTAAGAGTGGCGACAGATATCTCGACCATACGATGTTCGATATGGTGCAGTCGTTAACCATCAACGACAGTCTTAAATTCGGTAAAGAAGTGCTGACTCGCCTGGGGCAGGTGAATAAGCTGCATAAAAATAGCGTCGACCAGGCAGGGTTTGCGGTTCTGAAAGCGCCGGATATTCCATCCATTCTGGTGGAGACTGCGTTTCTTAGTAACGTTGAGGAAGAGCGCAAGTTGCGTACGGCTACTTTCCAACAGGAAGTTGCCGAGTCTATTCTGGCGGGGATAAAAGCGTATTTTGCAGATAGTGCGCGATTGGCAAGACGCGGATAATCCCCCGTTATAATTTGAGCGCAGCTATGTTGGCTGCGTTACGCAATTATTGAGAGGGCTGGAGAGTCATGAGTGGATTTCAGATACAAAAAAAGCACCTATAAAGGTGCTTTAATGTTGGTTGCGGGGGCCAGATTTGAACTGACGACCTTCGGGTTATGAGCCCGACGAGCTACCAGGCTGCTCCACCCCGCGTCCGTAAACTTCTTTAGTACCCAAATGATTTTCATCATTGCGCGAAAACTCAGCGACTTAGTTGGTTGCGGGGGCCAGATTTGAACTGACGACCTTCGGGTTATGAGCCCGACGAGCTACCAGGCTGCTCCACCCCGCGTCCGTAAACTTCTTTACTACTAATGGTTTTCACCACAGCGCTAAATTCAGCGACTTTTTAGTTGGTTGCGGGGGCCAGATTTGAACTGACGACCTTCGGGTTATGAGCCCGACGAGCTACCAGGCTGCTCCACCCCGCGTCCGTATAACTAATTTACTACTAATGGCTTTCACCACCGCGCTACTTTCAGCGACTTTTTTAATTGGTTGCGGGGGCCAGATTTGAACTGACGACCTTCGGGTTATGAGCCCGACGAGCTACCAGGCTGCTCCACCCCGCGTCCGTGGAAGCGCACTATACTCTGCCCGGCTTTTGATGCAACCTTTTTTTTAATAAATGCCCGATTTGTCACATGTAGCTGATAATAATTTACTTTAAGTACAGATAGTGAACACATCTGGTCTGTGTGGGGTCCAACACGTTTAATTCTTGCATGGTGTTTGCTATCTTCCCGTGGCTGCATCTAGAAGTATCCCGGGTATAGCGCAAATTATTAACAGGGCGGGGAAGTAATGATAGGACGTTGGACGAAGTACATTGTAACTGGGGTAATGGTTGCCATTCTGGCAGGTTGTTCCTCAAAACCGACAGATAAAGGCCAGCAATATAAGGATGGGAAATTTTCTCAGCCTTTTTCGCTCGTAAACCGGCCTGATGCGGTGGGTGCACCCATTAATGGTGGCGACTTTGCTGAACAAGTTAACCAGATCCGTTCTGCGTCTCCTCGCCTCTATAATAGCAAGAGTGATGTTTACGGTGCCGTGCAGCAGTGGTTACGTGCCGGTGGAGACACCAGCAAGCTGAGCCAGTACGGCATCGATGCCTGGCAGATGGAAGGTGCAGATAACTACGGTAACGTACAGTTCACTGGTTACTACACGCCCGTGGTGCAAGCGCGTTATACCCGCCAGGGCGAGTTCCAGTATCCTATCTACCGTATGCCGCCAAAACGTGGACGTTTACCTTCTCGCGCTGAGATCTACCGTGGCGCACTCAATGACAGCTACATTATTGCTTACAGCAACTCCTTAATGGATAACTTCATTATGGACGTACAGGGCAGCGGCTATATCGATTTCGGCGATGGGCAGCCATTAACCTTCTTTGGCTATTCAGGTAAAAACGGCCATGCCTACCGCAGTATCGGCAAGGTGCTTATCGACCGGGGTGAAGTAAAGAAAGAAGATATGTCTATGCAGGCAATTCGCCACTGGGGTGAAACTCACAGCCCGGCGCAAGTGCAGGAATTGCTCGAGCAGAACCCATCTTTTGTCTTCTTCAAACCAGCAAGTTTCGCTCCAGTTAAAGGGGCGAGTGCCGTGCCGTTAATTGGTCGTGCATCTGTCGCATCTGATCGTTCTATTATTCCTGCGGGCACTACCATTCTTGCTGAAGTCCCTTTACTGGATAACAACGGTAAATTTAATGGCCAGTATGAGTTGCGTGTCATGGTGGCGCTGGATGTTGGCGGTGCGATTAAAGGGCAGCACTTTGATATCTACCAGGGGATTGGGGCTGATGCCGGTCACCGTGCGGGTTGGTATAACCACTATGGTCGCGTGTGGGTGCTGAAAAATGCTCCGGGCACGACCAACAGTGTATTCACGGGTTAATCTTCCCGCAGACGGGCTGTATAATCAGCCCGTCATCTGTATCTGCAATAACACCCGCAAAGATTTTCCGAGGATAACGTAATGTCTGTAGTTTTGACCGATGCCTGGCTGCAACGCTTTGGTGGTACTGCTCGTTTGTATGGCCGCGATGCCTTGCAACTGTTTGCCGATGCACATGTCTGCGTAATTGGCATTGGCGGCGTGGGCTCATGGGCCGCAGAAGCACTGGCTCGTACTGGAATTGGTGCAATTACGCTTATCGATATGGACGATGTTTGTGTGACGAACACTAACCGTCAGATTCACGCTTTGCGAGCTACAGTAGGGCAGTCCAAGGCTGAAGTGATGGCCGCACGTATTCGCGAAATTAACCCGGAATGCCGTGTGACAGTGGTGGATGACTTTATTACTGCCGAAAACACCGAGCAATTGCTCAACCTAGGCTTTAACTATGTGATTGATGCTATTGACAGTGTGCGCCCTAAAGCCGCCTTGATAGCCTATTGTCGTCGCTACAAGATACCATTGGTGACCACTGGTGGTGCGGGTGGGCAAATCGATCCAACGCAGATCCAGGTTACCGATCTGGCAAAAACGATTCAGGATCCGCTGGCAGCAAAACTGCGTGAAAGATTAAAAAGTGATTTTGGTGTAGTGAAGAACAGCAAAGGGAAGCTGGGTGTGGATTGCGTGTTTTCCACCGAAGCGCTGGTTTACCCGCAGGCTGACGGTTCCGTGTGCGCCATGAAAAGCACCGCTGATGGCCCGAAACGTATGGATTGTGCATCCGGTTTTGGTGCGGCAACCATGGTCACCGCCAGTTTTGGCTTCGTGGCGGTGTCCCATGTTTTAAAGAAAATGATGGCGAAAGCTGCGCGTAATCAGGCCTGAGCCGCAACACGTACGGCTTGCGCTAATGCCGCAAGCCCGCTGCTACGTGAAGCACTTAGCTGATTACGTAACCCTAAATCATCAAACAGGGCGAGCGGATCTTCATTGAGCAGTTGTTCCGCTGTTTTCCCTTCAACTGCGGTGAGCAACACCGCCAGCAAGCCCCGAACGATTCGCCCTTCGCTATCCCCATAGAAATGCAGAGTGCCATCTGCCTGAAGGTTGTGACCCAACCAGACGCGGTTTTCACAGCCTGCAATCTCGATATTTTCGCACTTTAAATCAGCCGGGAGTGCTGGAAGCTGTTTCCCTAGCAGGATCAGCTGGCGGTATTTATCTTCCCATTGCTGCAATGGAGCGAATGTGGCTCGTAGGTTGTCAGCGGTGATTGAGGTGCCGAAAGGGTGACCGGCCAGGAATCCACTTGTCATTTAATCCACCAAAATTTCCAGTGCATTGTCGATGGCTTTGACCAGCGCATCCACATCGCTTTGCGTATTGTATGGTGCAAAAGAGGCGCGTAGTGTCCCGCTCACCCCTAATGCGGCGAGCAGCGGCTGTGCACAATGTTGACCGGCACGCAGGGAAATACCCGCTTCAGCCAATAACGTGACCATATCGTTGTGGTGAACGCCGGTGAAATCGAACGCCAGCAGGCTTGAATCCTGGCAGCGAAAACTGCGAAAACCTGGGCGTTTAGCCAACTGCGCTTCAGCGAGAGTCGCAAGGCCTCGGCTATATGCTTCAGCCTCCTGCAAATCAACGCTTTCCAACCACTCAAGAGCAGCACTCAAGCCGATAACTCCCGCTACATTTGGCGTGCCTGCTTCAAAGCGATACGGTACCGGCTGCGTTTTAAAACCTTCAAACGAGACGTGAGTAATCATTTTGCCGCCGCCAAGCCAAGGAGACATTTCTTCCAGCAGTTCGCTTTTGCCGTAGAGCGCGCCGATGCCGGTTGGGCCGTAAAGCTTATGGGCGGAGAAAGCATAAAAATCGATATCTAATGCTTGTACGTCAGGTGGGCAATGCACTATGCCTTGCGCCCCATCGACCATTACAACCGCGCCTGCTGCATGAGCGGCAGTGATGGCTTTAACCAGATCCGGGCAGCCACCCGTAACATTAGACATCTGGCCTAATGCCAGAATTTTAGTCTGCTCGCTCAGCAATTCTGGCAGTTTGCTTAAATCAGCGAGGTAATCTTTGCCCAGCGACAGCTTAATGACTTTTGCACCAGTTTGCTCCGCGACCATTAACCACGGCACAAAGTTAGCGTGGTGTTCGGCTTCGCTAACAATAATTTCGTCACCAGGTTGCAGGCGAGAGCGTGCATAGCACTGTGCTACCAGGTTGATTGCTTCAGTGGTGCCACGAGTCCAGACGATATCTTTGCCTGAAGGCGCGTTGAGTAGAGTCGCTACGCTGTCGCGAGCTGCCTCATAGCGTTCTGTAAGACGCTGTGCCGCTGCAAATTGGCTGCGGTGAACATTACCGGCACTGAGGCTATAAAACTGTTGAGTCGCTTCAATAACGGCGAGAGGTTTAAGTGTGGTTGCAGCGCTGTCGAGATAGACACCCGCATCTGCCAGTGCCGGAAACTGGCTGCGAAACTGGGCAGGATTAAAAGTTTTCATGATTTTCCTCGTATCCAATCCGTAGATCGTGGCGCATTTGCTTTAATCACACAAGGGATCAATGACCTTCGGAATAATCTGCAAAACTGGCAAGCTCACGAAAGAGAGTTATGCTAATTAATGTTAGGTGAGTATTTCACCTACTTTATTTTTTAGTGTTAATCAGCATTAAACGCTACTAAGGAGAAGAATATGAACAAGGCAGCCGCAGCAGTATTTGTTGGTGTTATGGCTTTTGGTCTTTCAGGATGTTCCAGCCCGAATTACGTGATGCACACCAACGATGGCCGTACCATCGTGTCCGATGGCAAACCGAAAACTGATGATGAAACCGGGATGATTTCTTATAAAGATGCCAACGGTAATAAGCAGCAGATTAACCGTACGGATGTGAAAGAGATGGTTGAACTGGATCAGTAACCTTTTTGCTCAGACTATCGCGCAAAGTACAGGCAAAAAAAAGCACCGCAATTTGCGGTGCTACATTAATCACTATGGACAGACAGGGTAAATGTACAGGAAGTGAAAAAGGGGTAGCTTAGCTACCGGGGTCTGGAATGCCAGACCAATTGCAAACACAACAACACAACATCACAACCGTAAGCCAAAAGCCCTCCGAAACACGCATTTCAGATAACTTTTCGTTCCGGCTCAGGAAGTGACGCCACTATAGGTATTTGCTGGTGCATCCTCAACGGACAATTTATAATGGCTCAGATAAAAAAAACTAATAGGTTAACTAAGTTCACCTGTTTGTTAATAGACTTTAACATTTAAGCCAATCAACTATGTCCAAGCGTTTGCCACCTTTAAATGCCTTACGTGTATTTGACGCCGCTGCTCGCCACCTGAGTTTTACTAAAGCGGCTGATGAGTTATTCGTGACACAGGCCGCCGTGAGCCACCAGATTAAGTCTCTGGAGGATTTTCTGGGCCTTAAGCTGTTCCGCCGTCGCAACCGCTCTTTGTTGCTGACCGAAGAGGGGCAGAGTTACTATCTGGACATCAAAGAGATATTTTCGCAGCTGACAGAAGCTACGCGTAAGCTTCAGGCGCGAAGCGCTAAAGGTGCGTTAACGGTCAGTTTACTGCCAAGTTTTGCCATTCACTGGCTTGTGCCACGCCTAACTAGCTTTAATACAGCTTATCCGGGAATCGACGTACGAATCCAGGCTGTTGACCGCCAGGAAGATAAACTTTCTGATGATGTCGACGTCGCGATTTTTTACGGGCGTGGAAACTGGCCAGGTTTGCGAGTGGAAAAGCTTTATGCAGAATATTTGCTGCCGGTCTGCTCGCCTTTGCTGTTAACGGGCGATAAACCAATTAAAACCCCTGAAGATTTAGCCCATCATACTTTGCTGCATGATGCTTCTCGTCGAGACTGGCAGACCTATACTCGCCAATTAGGCGTAAGCCATATTAATGTGCAGCAGGGCCCCATCTTCAGCCACAGTGCGATGGTGTTACAGGCTGCAATTCATGGGCAAGGCATTGCATTGGCGAATAATGTTATGGCGCAATCCGAGCTTGAAGCGGGTCGCTTAGTTTGCCCATTTAATGATGTTCTGGTGAGTAAAAACGCGTTTTATCTTGTTTGTCATGACAGCCAGGCAGAACTGGGTAAAATAGCGGCCTTCAGGCAGTGGATTCTGGCGAAAACTGCGAGCGAACAAGAAAAATTCCGTTTTCGCTACGATCAATAAGCAAACCATCGCGTAGCCAGGCCGCTACGCCTTAATTTAGGGTTACACCATGACCAGCCGTTTCATGCTGATTTTTACCGCAATTAGCGGTTTTGTCTTTGTTGCTCTCGGAGCCTTCGGGGCTCACGTTTTGAGCAAAACGCTTGGTGTTGTGGAGATGGGCTGGATTCAAACCGGCCTTGAATATCAGGCGTTTCACACATTAGCCATTTTTGGTCTGGCGGTCGCTATGCAGCGCCGGATCAGCATTTGGTTTTACTGGAGCAGCGTATTTATGGCGCTCGGTACAGTTCTATTTAGCGGCAGCCTTTATTGTCTGGCGCTGTCTCATTTACGCCTTTGGGCGTTTGTTACCCCCGTCGGTGGAATCAGTTTTCTGGCCGGTTGGATATTGATGTTGATTGGTGCAATGCGCCTGAAACGTAGGGGCGTAAGCCATGAATAAAGTTATTTTGTATTGCCGACAAGGTTTTGAGAAAGAGTGTGCGGCAGAGATTACCGATAAAGCCAGTCAACGCGACATTTTTGGTTTTGCTCGTGTTAAAGAAAACAGCGGTTATGTTATTTACGAATGTTATCAGCAAGATGATGCCGATAAGCTTGCGCGTGAGCTGCCATTTAAAGATTTGATCTTTGCTCGTCAGATGTTTGTTGCCGGTGAACTGCTCAAAGATCTTCCAACTGACGATCGTATTACGCCAATCACCGGAATGCTGACAGGTGTCGTAGAAAAAGGCGGCGATCTTCGCGTTGAAGTTGCTGACACTAATGAAAGCAAAGAGTTGATGAAGTTCTGCCGTAAGCTGACGGTGCCACTGCGTGCAAGCCTGCGTGAAGCAGGGGTTCTTACCAATTACGAAACGCCAAAACGCCCGGTAGTGCATGTGTTTTTTATCGCGCCCGGCTGTTGCTATACCGGCTATTCCTATAGCAATAACAACTCGCCTTTCTATATGGGCATCCAACGTCTGAAATTGCCTTCTGAGGCGCCAAGCCGTTCAACGCTGAAACTGGAAGAGGCTTTCCATACTTTTATTCCGGCTGATGAGTGGGATGAGCGTCTGGCAAACGGGATGCATGCCGTTGACCTCGGAGCCTGTCCAGGCGGTTGGACTTACCAATTAACGCAACGCAACATGTGGGTTTGTTCAGTCGACAACGGCCCAATGGCGCAAAGCCTGATGGACACAGGGCAGGTGACCTGGTTGCAGGAAGACGGTTTCAAATACAAGCCAAGCCGCAACAACATCTCCTGGATGGTCTGTGACATGGTTGAGAAACCGGCGAAAGTAGCGAGTCTGATGGCAACGTGGCTGGTTAATGGCTGGTGCCGTGAAACCATTTTCAACCTTAAGCTGCCAATGAAGAAACGTTATGAAGAAGTGTCGCAAAACCTGGCATTGATTCATGAAAAACTGGCAGAACATGGTATCAGTGCTGAAATTCAGGCTCGCCAGTTATATCACGACCGTGAAGAAGTGACCGTGCATGTGCGCCGTATGTGGGCGGCTGTCGGTGGTCGTCGCGACGAAAGATAATAATTCGCCCCTCATCCCAACCCTCTCCTCATAGAGAGGGCTATGGTGAGGGTGTTCCATTCGGCAAACGTAACTGCTGCAAATTCCCATCAAGCACCAAATCCGTCTGTAGCTTTGCAACCTGGCGGCTAATAAACGCAACTTCCCTATGCTGCTCTAATTTCTTGCGCCATTTTTCTGGCACTTCATCCAACCTTTCGTACAGCGCTTCCAGTGTGGAAAATTGATTGATTAACTGCGTGGCACTTTTCGGCCCAATGCCCGGAACGCCGGAAATTTTGCTGCTGCTTATCCCTGCAAGTCCCCAGAAATCAGCCAACTGTTCAGGCTGAACGCCATATTCCTGCGCAATAAAAGGCGCATCCAACCAGCGCTTTTGAAAATAATCACGAATTTGAATAGTGGGCGCTAACAGTTGGCAAAAACCTTTATCGGTCGAAACGATGGTGGCTCGATGCCCACCGGCTGCGACTTTTACTGCAAGAGTTGCCGCCAGGTCATCTGCTTCATTTCCCTGGGAATGCCAACAAGCTACACCTCTTTTAGCGAAAGCTTCCCGTAAGAGTGGCATTTCTTGATGCAAGGTATCTGGCATTGGTGCGCGCCCCGCTTTATAGTCTGGCAAGACCTGATGTCGCCAACCTTCACGGCGGTCTTCGTCGTCAAACACGGCAACAGCATGTGTAGGTTGACTGTGTGTTATCAGCGCATCAAGGGCATGCAGACAAGTTTCAACGCAGGGGGACCCCTGGACCGCATGGATACGACGTATCAGGTTCAGGGCGTCAACGATAAGTAAATGAATCATCATGGATATTTCGCTTTCGATATTTGCTTTGTACACACTAACATTTCTGTAGAGTGACCGCGAATTCGGGAAGCGTAATCAGGAAAGCGGCTCGCAATAAAAGTCGTACTTATTGATCTGAAAATACATTGCTAACTAATTAGGTTGCTATGTATATTTTAAGCGAATAGAAAAATTAGAGACAACAACATGAGTAATAGTTCACACCTCGCACATCGTATTCAGGCTCTACAACCCTCAGCAATCAGAGAATTATTGAAGCACAGCAAAATGCCAGGCGTGATTTCTCTTGCTGGTGGCATTCCTTCCAGCGAATTGTTTGATACCGAAGGGTTAGGTATAGCGACTCAAAAAGTGGTCGCTGAGAATTTTAACGATGCTTTCCAATATGGTTTGACTGAAGGCAATGTTGAACTACGTCATCAACTCGTTGGGCTTTGCCAGGAACGTGGCATTACCACTACTGCGGATCAACTCCTGATCACTTCTGGTTCGCAGCAAGCATTGGATTTGCTGATGCGTGCGCTGGTGAATCCGGGTGATGTGTTTGTTGTTGAGCGCCCGACTTACCTGGCGACGCTGCAAATCCTCAGCCTCAATGAAGCCAATGTGAAATCAGTGGGCAGCGACGAGCACGGTATGATCGTCGATGAACTGGAAGAATTGCTGAAAACAACGCGTATTAAAGGCGTCTACATCGTTCCGACATTTGGCAACCCAAGTGGCACAACACTCAGTGCCAGTCGCCGTGAAAAACTGGTCAAGCTGGCAGAAGAACACCATTTTGTCATCGTTGAAGACGATCCGTATGGGGCGATTAGCTTCTCTGAAGCTCGTGAAAAAACCTTGCTGCAAGTGGCTACTGAACGCGGTAGCAGAGATAACGTCGTGTATACCTCAACGTTTTCTAAGATTCTGGCACCGGGTCTGCGTGTAGGTTGGATTGTTTTGCCCGAGTGGATGAAGCAAAAAGTGGCCATCATTAAACAAGCTACAGATTTGCATGCTAATTCCTTTACGCAATCGCTGGTGTCGGCGTATCTCACACTTGAGCGCCTGAACCCGCAAATCGAGCTTATTCGTGAAGCGTATAAGAAGAAGTGCCTGAGTTTGTCTACGTTTTTACAACAGGAACTCGGTGAGCACATTACCTTCAATCAGCCGCAGGGTGGGATGTTCTTGTGGGCCGCTTTCCGCTATGAATTTGACACCACTCGTTGGTTACAACAGACCCTGGAAAAAGGAGTCGTGTATGTACCTGGTGAGTTCTTCTTTAGTGATAATGCTGATAAGAAAACGCTACGTTTCTCTTACGCCACGGCCACTGAAGAGCAGCTTTACGAGGCAGTTCAGCGACTTAAATCTGCGCTGTAAGATAAAAAAATGGAGCCGAAAGGCTCCATTTTTTATTAAAGCATTCTGAAATTAATGCGTCATTTCGACGGCTTCAGCCTTTTTAGCTTTTACGACTTTGCCGCCCATACGCCTTGAATACAGCGCGGTAATAATTGGCACCAGAATTGCTGTCACAATCACACTTGCTGCAACCAGAGCTGTTGCTGATGCGGCTACTGGCTCAAATGCCGGATTGATTTGTGCAATGATAACCGGGTTTGCTACAGCAGCCCCTGCTGCGGAAGATGCTGCAATACCCGCTGTACCGTTACCGCCACCGATGTATTTATCGGCAAGAATCAAAGGAATACCAGTAACAACGATAACCGCAACACCCAGCATGATACCCAGCAGACCGGTGTCCATAATCACGCCCAGGTTGATGGTGTTACCCAACGCAAAGCCGAAGAACGGAATCAGGACAGGCGTTGCTTTACTAAAGAAAGCACGGAAATCGTGGTCAAGGTTACCCAAAGCAAAACCAATCAGGAATGGCAGTACGGCACCGATAAAGTGGTGAGGTTCAAATGAAGCCAGACCTGCGGAACCCAGAATCACCATTGTCATCAGTGGGCCAGATTCCAGAGACATCAGGACAAATGCACCTGACTCTTCTTTAGTACCGTACTGATTCATCAGGCTCGCATACAGGCCACCGTTGGTCATGTCCATCGCAGAAACGAGGGCCAGAACGGACAAACCTGCAAACATTCCGGTCTGAATACCGCCTTCAGGAATAAAGGAAGCGGCAATCATTGCCACAACCCAGGCAACGGCAATTTTGGTCAGTACCAGGGTGCCAGATTTACGCAGAACCGTACCTGTAGCACGAAGATCAATTGAGGCACCAATACAGAAGAACCAGACCGCCAGAATTGGAACAGTGCCGCTTATCATCCCTTTAGTAAATGAACCAAAATAGGCACCAGTATCTGGAGCGAAAGTATTTAAAATAGCTCCAAGTATCAATGGAACCAACATCATCCCACCAGGAATGCGTTCAATAGTAGCTTTGATCTTCATGGTAATTCCTTATGATTTTTTCATTAATTACAGCGTGTTAATGAAAAAATGACTTAACAGTTAGCGGCGAAAACCGTTTGTTTTCCCTGATTAATGAGTATGTTGGGTCAGAGATGCTATTTGCTCTTAATGGCAGTTTCATAAATCTTATTGAGCTAATTACCTCGGCTAATCTGCCAGGTAACGCGTCGTGAGATAAACTATCTACCGATCGGAACTGCACTTCAATCAAATTGAAACAATATTTCAATTTGGATCACATTATTTATTTATTCTGGTGATAAACTGTCTATGTGGTGCAGTTAAATGTAGGGTTTCTGTGAACAACTATATTTTAATTGCTAAATTATTATTAATAGTAACGGGCGTGATTTTATTTCCGCCTCTTATTCCAGTAAGGGAAAATAATGGATATTCGTCAAAGCATTCATAGTGATCATGCAAAAACGCTGGATACTGCCGGTCTGCGTAAAGAGTTTCTGATTGAAACTATTTTTACCGCCGATGAGTACACCATGACTTACAGCCACATTGACCGCATCATTGTTGGTGGTGTCATGCCAGTAACTCGCACTGTGAGCGTTGGCGGTGAAGTAGGTAAACAGTTAGGCGTGAGCTACTTCCTGGAGCGTCGTGAACTGGGGGTGATTAACATCGGCGGGCAGGGCACAATTACTGTCGATGGAACTTGCTACGAAATTGGCTCTCGTGATGGTCTGTATGTTGGTAAAGGTGCTAAAGAAGTGGTGTTTGCAAGCATTGACCCGGCAAACCCAGCGCGCTTCTACTATAACTGCGCACCGGCTCATACTACTTACCCAACCAAGCGCGTAACGCCTGCGGATGTTTCTCCGGTTACTCTGGGCGACAGCGTTACCAGCAACCGTCGTACCATCAATAAGTACTTCGTTCCGGATGTACTGGAAACCTGCCAACTGAGCATGGGTCTGACCCAACTGGAACCAGGCAACCTGTGGAACACTATGCCTTGCCATACTCATGAGCGTCGTATGGAAGTCTATTTCTACTTCGGACTTGAGCAGGATAGCTGCGTATTCCACATGATGGGCCAGCCTCAAGAAACTCGTCACATTGTGATGCAGAACGAGCAAGCAGTGATCTCACCAAGCTGGTCAATTCACTCAGGTGTGGGTACGCGTGCGTATACCTTTATCTGGGGTATGGTTGGCGAGAACCAGGTGTTTGATGATATGGACCACGTGAAAGTGGGTGATTTGCGCTGAGTGGATGACATAAAAAAACCCGCTTTCAGCGGGTTTTTGTTTTTAATCGCAGGACACTTTCATAGCCAGACCGCCGCGAGAAGTTTCTCGATATTTGGCGTTCATGTCTTTGCCTGTTTCGTACATGGTGTCGATAACCTTATCAAGGCAGACACGAGGTTCGCTGGTACGGCGTAATGCCATACGTGCCGCATTTACCGCTTTCACTGCCGCAATAGCATTACGCTCAATGCATGGCACCTGAACTTGCCCGGCAACCGGGTCGCATGTCAGACCAAGGTTATGCTCCATGCCGATTTCTGCAGCAATACACACCTGGCTTGGGCTGCCACCTAACAACTCAGCAAGACCTGCCGCCGCCATCGAACAGGCAACGCCGACCTCTCCCTGGCAACCGACTTCTGCACCAGAAATTGATGCGTTCATCTTATACAGAGAACCAATTGCACCGGCAGCAAGGAAATACCGCGCACAAGAATTGGTATTAACTTCGCGAATAAATTTGTCGTAATAGGCCAGAACCGCTGGAACGATGCCACATGCACCGTTTGTTGGGGCTGTAACAACACGCCCTCCGGCAGCATTTTCTTCATTCACCGCCAGGGCGAACATGTTAATCCAGTCCACAACAGCCATTGGGTCGGAGTTGTTCTTATCACTGCTGACCAACATTCTGCGCAAAGCTGCGGCGCGGCGCGGTACACGCATTTTGCCCGGCAGCACGCCTTCGGTGGTGATACCTCGTTCGATACCGCTGCGCATCACGTTCCATACGTTGGCAAAGTGTGCATCAATTTCAGATTGAGGACGCATCGCGCGTTCATTCAGCATCATCAAGCCTGACAATGAAAGCCCGCTTTCTTTGCAATGACGCTGCAAATCTGCCGCACTCTTATAGGGATATGGAACGACAGTCTGTTGAGTCTCTTCGAGGCCAAAGTGTGCTTCATCAACGATAAAACCGCCGCCTATGGAGTAATAAGTTTGGCTGTAGATAGCTTTATCACCGGCTAACGCAGTAATGCGCATTCCGTTTTCGTGCAGTGAAAGATTGTCTTCATGGAAGTTCATGCAGCTATCGACCGGGAATTCCACTTCACGCTGGCCATTTGCCAGTAACAGACGACCGTGTGTATTCACGTCCTGAATGAAGTGAGGGATAGCATCGATATCGACGGTGTCCGGCATGTTGCCAGCAAGACCCATGATAATGGCGATATCGGTATGGTGGCCTTTGCCGGTGAGGGAAAGTGAACCATATACATCAACCACTACCCGCGTGACGTTCTGCAAAATCCCTTGCGCGATTAAATCGTCTGCGAATTGCTTACCGGCTTTCATCGGGCCGACGGTATGGGAGCTGGAAGGGCCAATACCGATTTTGAAAATATCGAATACGCTAATCATGTTGCGTCCGTTGCCTGAATAACTTAATGAAAAAACCGCCAGCAGGAAGCCGGCGGTTTAGAACTGTTAGATGAACAGCGAGTATAGAGAGTAAGAGATAGCAGAAATAGCGACCAGACCCATAATTACCACAAATATATTGCTGATATGGCCGCTGTATTTGCGCATCGCCGGGACCTTCTGAATCGCATACATCGGCATCAGGAACAGAATCATCGCAATGATTGGGCCGCCGAGAGTTTCAATCATCCCCAGAATGCTTGGGTTCAGGGTGGCAACAATCCAGGTGGTCACCAGCATGAAGATTGCAGTAATGCGGTTCAGCTTACTGATTTCGATGCTCTTACCTTTGCCGCGCAGGGACTTGATAACCATTCCGTTGAAGCCTTCACGAGCACCTAAATAGTGGCCGAGGAAGGATTTGGTGATAGCGACGATAGCGATAATCGGTGCCATCCACGCAATCACTGGCGCATTAAAGTGGTTAGCCAAGTAAGAGAGAATAGAGATGTTCTGTGCTTTTGCTTCCGCCAGATTTGCTGGAGAAAGGCTCAGTACGCAGCTGAATACGAAGAACATCACGGTAATGACCATCATGATGTGTGCGTAGGACAGGATGCGGGAGCATTTTTTCTCAGCTTCTTCACCGTACTCATTACGTTTCGCTACAGCGAATGCAGAGATGATTGGTGAGTGGTTAAAGGAGAACACCATGACCGGAATTGCCAGCCACAATGTCATCCACAAACCGCTACCGGTTGCCGGGCTCGCGCTAAATGACATGGTATCGAATGCAGCGCTGCTCCAGTTAGGGATCAGATACAGAGCCAAAATCATCAGAGCGGCAACAAATGGGAAGACCAAAATACTCATCGCTTTAACGATCATCTGCTCGCCGAAACGAACGATAGTCATCAGGCCGACGATCAGAATCAGGGACAAAAGCGCGCGCGGCGGAGAAACCAGACCCAACTGATGAGTAATAAAACTATCAACGGTGTTGGTAATAGCAACGCTATAAACCAGCAAAATTGGGTAGATAGCAAAGAAGTAGAGCAGGGTGATGACTTTACCTGCGCCCACACCAAAGTGCTCTTCTACAACTTCGGTGATGTCTTCACCCGGGTTTTTACCTGACAGCACGAAGCGAGTCAGGCCACGGTGGGCAAAGAAAGTCATCGGGAAGGCGAGAATTGCCATGATGAACAGCGGGATCAGGCCGCCAACACCGGCGTTAATTGGCAAGAACAAAACGCCTGCACCAATTGCGGTGCCGTATAGCCCCAGCATCCACATGGTATCGGACTTGCGCCATGAACTTTTGCTCTCGACAGAGGCAATACTGCCGGTTTGAGTGGTTTCCATCTACTACTTCTCCAAAGGAACATATGATTCGAAATCTGGTTCAATCGCGATGACTTGCCATTGACTACTGAAACTTAATGCTGTTTACGGTGGATTTTATAGTAATTTTGGCCAGTGATAATCAGCGGGCGGAAAGATACATTCATGTCGTCAATTCATCAGTGATCGAGATCCCAATTGTAAGAATCCACTATTTGTATGGTTTTTTGCAGTTTTTCAGTCTGCGGGTGATATTTCAGGCAGTATTTATACCCTAAAATTGAATGTATTTTAGTTTATAAAACGAAGTTTCATTATTGTGGCGTGGTGTAATTGTCTGTATAAGCACGATTTTTAGAGACAATTTATATGAAAGCATAAGTTTTTATGTAGTGATAAATTCTGATACCGGTAACATTCAGGAGGGTGAATAAATCTGGAGAAGGGTGAAAAAATGGAGAAAAAAAGATGGGCGGAGTACTTCCGCCCTTGGGATTCAGGTGCAGATTTCGTAGCAAGGAATGTAAGCACTGCCAGGTAATTTCATACGGTGTTGAGCGACAAAACCCTGAAGAAGAACATCCATGCGTTTCATCATGTCTGCATCACCGTGGATCTTATAGGGGCCGAACTGTTCAATTGCACGGATCCCGCCCTCTTTAACGTTACCCGCAACAATTCCTGAAAATGCCCTACGTAAAGAGGCCGCCAGCTGTTCTGCTGGTTGGTCTGGATACAACTTGAGATTTGCCATGTTTTCATGGGTTGGCTCAAACGGCATCTGCAAATCCGGCGCGATTCGAATCGACCAGTTGAAGCTATAAGCATCACCCGTTTCACGGCGATTCTCTTTTACTTTCGGCATGGCCTTTTTCATCTGACGGGCCACTTCAGCCGGGTCGTCAATAATGATTTGATAATGACGGCGTGCTTGCTCACCCACGGTATTGACGATGAACTCGTCGAGTACACGGAAATAGTCAGCACTTTCTTTCGGCCCGGTCAGAATCAATGGCAATACTTGATCATGGTTGTGAGGATTCATCAAAATGCCGAGCAGGTAAAGCAGCTCTTCCGCAGTACCTACCCCACCTGGGAAGATAATGATGCCATGCGCAATACGAACAAACGCTTCAAGGCGCTTTTCGATATCCGGCATGATAATCAGCTCATTCACCAATGGATTCGGTGGCTCTGCTGCAATGATTGACGGTTCTGTCATGCCAATAAAACGGCTTTCTTTGTAGCGTTGTTGAGCGTGGCCTACAGCCGCACCCTTCATTGGGGCTTCCATAGCGCCAGGGCCACAGCCGGTACAAATATTGAGCTCACGCAAGCCTAGTTGAGTGCCGACGCGACGCGCATAGAGGTATTCGTTTTCGTTGATTGAGTGCCCACCCCAGCATACGACCAGGTTTGGCGCTTCGCCGACGTGCAGTGCACGGGCATTACGTAAGATAGAGAACACCATATTGGTGATATTTGCCGGGTCTTCCAGATCGAGATTCTGGAAGCGACCTGCGCTGGAAAGCTGGCCGTTGACGAATAAAATATCGCGTAATACGGCAAACAAGTTAGCTTGCAAAGCCCGGATGATACGACCATCGACGAAAGCGTCTTCAGGAGGGTTAATCAGTTCGAGTTTGACACCACGTTCGCGGCGCAAGATGTTGATATCGAAGTTTTCGTAACGCGACAACAGCTCTTTACTGCTATCGGTCTGGCTTCCTGAGTTAAGTACGGCAAGTGAACAATTGCGAAACAGTTGATAAAGGTCGCTACTGGCCGTGCGTTTAAGCATGTCCACTTCCAGTTGCGACAACATATCCATTGAGCCTAGCGGGCTAATATGTGTAATCAAGTTAACTCCTTACGAAGCGTAAAGTGCCGCTCCCAATGATTACAATAGCCTCGCTAAGCTGAATTTAACAACCTGAAAACAATAATCCCTCCGCAGGCTGCGAGGTGTTTCGCACTTATTGGCGAACCAGGCGGCCAAATGCCGGGTGGAAATCGGTATTTGTGCGCCACGGGTTGATATCCAGTCCGCCACGACGGGTATAGCGTGCGTAAACGCTCAGGCTTTCCGGGTGACAAAAATGCTGGATGTCATTGAAGATGCGCTCAACGCATTGTTCGTGGAATTCATTGTGATGACGGAAAGACACCAGGTAGCGCAGCAGCTTTTCCCGGTCAATGCGTGGGCCACGGTAGCGAATCTGCACGGAACCCCAATCTGGCTGGTGGGTGATCAGGCAATTAGATTTCAGCAGGTGGCTCACCAGTGTTTCCTCTACGATTTCGTCACCAGCTGCACCACTGAGGTAATCGGCGTTAAATTCATAGTTATCAATAGTGATATTTTGGTCGTCAATACACTCGCCGGTGAACGCCGCAATTTCCTGGCCTTCAAGTTCATGCAGGCGGAATAACACCACACTCACATCGCCCTGCGCGCAGGCGCTTAAATCACGCTTTAACGTCTCCTGAACGGTTTCCCAGTCGGCAAATTGCGTCTGGTTGAAGCTATTTAAATAGAGCTTAAAACTTTTGGACTCAATCAGATTCACGCTGTTTGCATCAAGCTGCACATGCCCGACTGCGACTTGAGGTAAACCATTACTGTTTAGCCAGGAAAGCTCGTACAAGGTCCAGATATCGCCGCCACTAAATGGCAGGTTATCAGCCTGTAAGCCAAGCGGGTCACGATTAAGACTACGTGGTACAGGCTGTAGTAAAGATGCCTGGTATTTATCCTGGTAAGCGGTTGGCTTGCCCAGCGTCAGGCCGCTCAGCGCCTGGTGTTTTTCATAAGACATGTGTCACCAATAGAATGCAGGTACAATTGGCCTTTATTGTACCGCAGCCTTGAGGGAGTGAGAAATTGGTGGATAACGACGTACGTCAGGCACTGGAAGATTTTACCAATCGCTTTTGTCATGCATGGCGTGAGCAGGTAGGTGGATGGCCTGTGAGCGAAGAATTATATGGCGTGCCGTCGCCGTGTATCGTGACAACGACGGATGACGATGTGCGTTGGCAACCGCAGCCTTTTACACCGGAAAACGATCTAAGTGCGGTAGAGCGAGCAATGGACATTGCATTACAGCCTGCGGCGCATCAGTTCTACACCACGCAATTTGCCGGCGATATGCCAGCGCTTTTGGGCAAGCAGGCGTTAACGTTGTTACAGGCCTGGAGCGAAGATGATTTTCAGCGCGTTCAGGAAAACCTGATTGGCCATTTAGTTACGCAAAAACGTCTGAAAATCCCGCCGACACTGTTCCTGGCAACCACTCCGGATGAAATGGAAGTGGTGTCACTTTGCAATTTAACGGGTGAAGTTGTGCTGGAGAAAATTGGTACTAAGCAGCGCAAAACACTCGCTCCATCGCTGATTTCATTCCTTAACAACCTTGAGCCACAGGTTATTTAAGCGAAGATCGCTGATGGGCTTGTGAGAGATCTCTTACACAAGCTGTAAGAGATCTCTAACTTTACATGCAGACTTTATTTGACGGTTAAAAACATTATTATTAATTATCATGATGTTACGTTTATCTCGATCAGCTTTTGAATGAAAGTTATCGTAAGCTTCAGTTGTGAGTGCCTTGCCAGAGTGAACGAAATGGTAGATTCTATGTCCGTCGACAGGAAGTCGGGAAGTGAAGGAGATGTCAGGATGATGTCACTTCATTGAAGAAGCGGAACACACCAGGATGGTGTTGCAAGGAAGGCTTCAGGACGAAGCAAGGATCACTCAGGAAGAGTAAGGGACACCTCCAGGACGGAGAAAGAGAGCCGAATTTGGATGTTCGGTGGGTCTGGAAGATCGAAGGATATTGCATCAGGATGATGCCGGAACACCTCAGGATGATGGTAGCAGGACGCGAGTACGAAGGAATGTAGGTCAGGAGACCACAGGACATAGTTGTCACGGACGAGCAGGGAGCACCAAAAGTAGCCGGATTAGCTGCGAAACGAACCGGGAGCACTGTTTTATACAGTGCTCCCTTTTTTTATGCTTTTTTTCGCCCCTAGCAAGAAGTGGTATGATTGCCGGCTTCTTTTGACTGATGCCGGAGGTTTTCATGGAACGCCACGCGCTGGTACGCCAGCATTTACTTATCATTGAACAAGTTTTGCGTGACCATCAACTTTGGCAGGGCTGTGCACCGAACGCTGAAGCCTTTGAAAGCACGCAGCCATTTTGCCTGGATACAATGCAGCCCCATGAATGGCTACAGTGGGTTCTGATTCCCCGAATGCACGCACTTCTTGACGCTCAACACCCTCTGCCTGCTGATTTTGCCCTCGCGCCTTATTACGAAATGGCGCTGGATGCGGCACATATCGGGCGCGATCCGCTGCTAAAAGCGTTGCAAGATCTTGATGCCTTGTTTGCGAGTGACACGAAATAATGCTGGAAATTATTTATCAGGATGAGTGGCTGGTGGCGGTTAATAAACCTTCTGGATGGTTAGTTCACCGTAGCTGGCTTGACCGGTATGAAACCGTTTTTGTGATGCAAACCGTACGTGATCAAATCGGCAAGCACGTTTTCACCGTTCATCGCCTCGATAGACCCACATCCGGCGTGTTGCTGATGGCGCTTTCCAGCGAAGTCGCGCATTTGTTGTCTCAGCAGTTCGAAAATCACCAGATTCAGAAGCGCTACCATGCTGTGACGCGTGGCTGGCTTGAAGATGATGCAGTGCTTGATTACCCGCTCGTTGAAGAGCTGGATAAAATCGCTGATAAAAAAGCGACTCAGGATAAAGAGGCACAGCCTGCGGTAACGCATTATCGTGGGTTGGCAACGGTAGAAATGCCGGTGCCGGTTGGGCGTTACCCAACAGCGCGCTACAGCCTGGTTGAACTAGAACCTAAAACGGGTCGTAAACATCAGTTACGCCGTCATATGTCTCACTTACGCCACCCGATGATTGGTGACTCAAAACATGGCGATTTGCGCCAAAACCGGGCCGCTGCTGAACATTTTGGCTGCCAGCGTTTAATGCTTCATGCAAGTCAGCTTTCGCTAAATCATCCGGTTACCGGTGAACCGCTGTGTCTTCGTGCCAGCCTTGATGACACATGGATGCAGATGATGTCACAGTTTGGCTGGAGCGGATTGCTCAGTGATATCGAAAAGGTTGAGTTTGTTGCAAGCAACGGCCAGGATGAATAATACAGCCGTAACGCAAGGAGTTAACTGATGGCCGAAGTGGGAATTTTTGTAGGCACAATGTATGGAAACTCGCTGTTGGTGGCAGAAGAAGCCGCAGCGATCCTAAAAAAGAATGGTCATAAAGCAACAGTATTCGAAGATCCTGAACTCGCAGACTGGCAAAAATATCGCGATCAATATGTGTTGGTTGTGACATCCACAACCGGCCAGGGCGATTTGCCAGACAGTATTGTTCCGCTGTTTCAGGCGCTCAAAGACAAAATCGGTTACCAGCCTGAATTGCATTACGGTTTGATTGCATTAGGTGACAGCAACTACGAGCATTTTTGTGGTGGCGGGAAGCAGTTTGATGCCTTACTGCAAGAGCAGGGTGCTAAACGTGTGGGCACAGTTTTAGCCATTGATGCTAACGATCATCCCGAACCCGAATCTATCTCTAACCCATGGGTTGAGCAGTGGGCTGCATTGTTAAAATAACAACATGAATCCAGGGCAGGTGACGTCACACTAACCTGCCCTCCGAATAAAATTTGCACTTCGTTTCACCTCAAGTTTAGTCCCTTCATTTTATCTGGTTGTTTCAAAAATCGTGAACCATCCCCCAGCGCGTTGGACATACGCCATAAAGTGCTCAATAAACGCGCGACAAACTTGTGTCATTGCACGGTGAGGGGTTTTAACTCCCTTCATATACTTTCCATCAGCCAAATAAAAACCGCAGATACAGCATCACAAAAATACTGTGGACAGGCCGAACCCTCATTCTGATGACCCTACACGTACAGAATGAACTGTAGTTATTCCCTTCATTCTTCAAGCTGGATCGTTGTTGGCTACGTTCGCTCGCCCGAACCACTTAGTTTACTAAGCTCATCGGGACTCGCTATCTTGCCGCCGTGATGCAACTCGAATTATCAAGGGCACAAAAGCTATAATTCAGGAGTGCAACATGAATACAATTAGCCAAACAGCGAGCGTTGCCGAAAAAAGGACCAACGCTCGTTATTGGATAGTAGTAATGCTCTTCATCGTCACCTCGTTTAACTATGGTGACCGCGCCACGTTATCGATTGCCGGTTCAGAAATGGCAAAAGATATCGGCCTCGATCCGATTGGCATGGGTTATGTATTTTCCGCGTTTTCATGGGCATATGTCATAGGGCAAATTCCCGGTGGCTGGTTGCTGGATAAATTTGGCTCAAAACGGGTTTATTTCTGGTCGATCTTTATCTGGTCGCTGTTTACCTTGCTGCAAGGTTTCGTCGATATCTTCAGTGGTTTTGGCATCATCATCGCACTATTTACGCTGCGCTTTTTGGTGGGTCTTGCCGAAGCGCCTTCCTTCCCCGGCAATAGCCGAATAGTCGCTGCGTGGTTCCCGGCACAGGAACGCGGCACAGCGGTTTCCATTTTTAACTCCGCACAGTATTTCGCGACGGTCATCTTCGCGCCAATCATGGGTTGGCTGACGCATGAAGTAGGCTGGTCACATGTGTTCTTCTTCATGGGCGGACTGGGCATCATCATCAGCTTTGTTTGGCTAAAAGTGATTCATGAGCCGAACAACCATCCCGGTGTAAACAAGAAAGAGCTGGAATACATCGAAGAGGGCGGCGCGCTGATCAACATGGATCAGAAGAAACCCAAAGAACATATCCCAATGGCGCAGAAGTGGGGCCAGATCAAACAGTTGATCGGATCACGCATGATGATTGGGATCTATATCGGCCAATATTGTATTAACGCTTTAACCTACTTCTTCATTACCTGGTTCCCGGTTTATCTGGTGCAGGAAAAGGGCATGTCGATTCTGAAAGCCGGCTTTGTTGCCTCAGTTCCAGCGGTCTGTGGATTCGTAGGTGGCGTGCTCGGTGGTGTTATTTCCGACTGGCTGATGCGACGTACTGGCTCACTCAATATCGCACGTAAAACGCCAATCGTACTGGGTATGTTGCTCTCGGTCAGCATGGTGTTCTGTAACTACGTTGAATCAGAAATGATGGTTGTTGGCTTTATGGCGATGGCATTCTTCGGCAAAGGTATCGGTGCGCTGGGTTGGGCTGTGATGGCCGATACCGCACCAAAGGAAATCAGCGGCCTGAGCGGTGGCCTGTTCAATATGTTCGGTAACGTCTCTGGCATCGTGACGCCAATTGCTATCGGCTACATTGTCGGTACAACCGGTTCATTTAACGGTGCGCTGATTTACGTTGGTATTCACGCGGTTGTCGCGGTACTGAGCTACCTGGTCATCGTCGGCGACATCAAACGTGTTGAGCTTAAACCCGTCACTACAGGACGCTAATCATGAATACTCAGGCAAGCCCGGTTATTACTGATATGAAAGTCATTCCTGTAGCGGGAAATGACAGCATGCTGCTAAATATCGGCGGTGCTCATGGCGCCTTTTTCACCCGCAACATTGTGGTTCTTACCGATAACGGCGGGCATCTCGGCGTGGGTGAAGCACCGGGTGGTGAAGTGATTTACCAGACGCTGGTCGATGCAATTCCACAAGTCGTGGGCCAGGAAGTTGCGCGAATGAATCGCGTGGTACAGAACGTTCATAAAGGTAACCAATCGGCGGACTTCGATACTTTTGGCAAGGGTGCGTGGACATTCGAACTGCGCGTTAATGCGGTGGCGGCGCTGGAAGCGGCCCTGCTTGATTTGCTCGGCAAGGCGCTCAATGTTCCAGTTTGCGAATTACTTGGGCCAGGCAAGCAGCGCGATGAAGTAACCGTTCTTGGTTATCTGTTCTATATCGGCGACCGCAGCAAAACTGATTTGCCGTATCTGGACGGACAAAATGCAAAACATGCCTGGTACGATTTGCGCCATCAGGAAGCATTGAGCAGCGATTCCATTGTGCGACTTGCCGAGGCCGCGCAAGACCGTTATGGCTTCAAAGACTTCAAGCTTAAAGGTGGTGTTTTACCGGGTGAGCAAGAACTGGACGCCGCGCGCGAGCTGAAAAAACGCTTCCCGGATGCGCGAATTACCGTTGATCCAAACGGTGCCTGGATGTTGGATGAAGCCATAGCCTTGTGCAAAGGAATGGGCGATGTCCTGACCTACGCCGAAGATCCTTGCGGCGCGGAACAAGGTTACTCCGGTCGTGAAGTGATGGCTGAGTTTCGCCGCGCCACCGGCTTGCCTGTCGCAACCAATATGATTGCCACCAACTGGCGCGAAATGAATCACGCCATCATGCTTAACGCGGTGGACATTCCGTTAGCCGACCCACATTTCTGGACGCTCAGCGGAGCCGTGCGTGTCGCGCAGATGTGCGATGAATGGGGTCTGACGTGGGGTTGTCACTCTAATAACCATTTCGATATTTCACTGGCGATGTTCACACATGTTGGCGCCGCAGCACCGGGCAAACCAACGGCCATCGACACCCACTGGATTTGGCAGGAAGGCGAACAGCGCCTGACCAAATCCCCGCTGCAAATCGTTAACGGCAAAATCACGGTGCCGGATGCACCAGGCTTAGGTGTTGAGCTTGACTGGGAGCAGGTGCAGAAAGCCCACGAAGTGTATAAATCCCTTCCGGGTGGTTCGCGCAATGACGCGACGGCAATGCAATACCTGGTGCCAGGCTGGACATTCGACCGTAAACGCCCGGCGTTTGGCCGCAACTAATTCATCTTGATGAAAAGGAATAAGTAACATGACAACTTCTACCCCGATAGTCACAGCGATGCAGGTTATTCCCGTTGCGGGCCACGACAGTATGCTGATGAACCTGAGTGGCGCACACTCACCGTTCTTCACCCGCAATATTGTGATTATCAAAGATAACTCCGGCCATATGGGTGTGGGTGAAATTCCAGGTGGTGAAAAGATTCGCCAGACTCTGGAAGAGGCGGCCGCGCTGGTGATTGGTAAAACGCTGGGTGAGTATAAAAACATTCTCAACCTGGTGCGTGCCGAGTTTGCCGACCGTGATTCCGGCGGCCGTGGTTTACAGACATTTGATTTGCGCACCACAATCCACGTTGTCACGGGTATTGAGTCCGCTATGTTGGATTTGCTTGGCCAGCACCTCGGTGTGAACGTGGCTTCTTTACTGGGCGACGGGCAACAGCGTAGCGAAGTCGAAATGCTGGGCTATCTGTTCTTCGTGGGCAATCGCAAACAAACTCCGCTGCCTTATCAGAGTCAGCCCGACGAGAAATGCGATTGGTACCGTATTCGCCATGATGAAGCCATGACACCTGATTCCGTCGTGCGTCTGGCAGAAGCGGCTTACGAGAAATATGGCTTTAACGACTTCAAACTTAAAGGTGGCGTATTAGCTGGTAGCGAAGAGGCTGAAGCGGTAACGGCGTTGGCAAAACGCTTCCCGCAGGCCCGTGTAACACTTGACCCAAATGGTGCCTGGTCACTCGACGAAGCGATTAGTATCGGTAAGCAATTGCGTGGCGTTCTGGCCTATGCAGAAGATCCGTGTGGCGCGGAACAAGGTTATTCAGGTCGTGAAATTATGGCTGAATTCCGCCGTGCGACAGGCCTGCCTACTGCAACCAATATGATTGCCACCGACTGGCGTCAAATGGGCCACACGTTATCGCTGCAATCTGTCGATATTCCTTTAGCTGACCCGCATTTCTGGACCATGCAAGGTTCGGTGCGCGTCGCGCAAATGTGCCATGAGTTTGGCCTGACCTGGGGCTCTCACTCCAATAACCACTTCGATATTTCTCTGGCGATGTTCACCCACGTGGCAGCAGCAGCGCCTGGCAAAGTCACCGCCATCGACACTCACTGGATCTGGCAGGAAGGCAACCAACGCTTGACTAAGCAGCCATTTGAAATCATAGGCGGCATGGTGCAGGTGCCAGCCACACCAGGTTTGGGGGTAGAGCTGGATATGGATCAAGTGATGAAAGCGCATGAGCTTTACCAGCAGCACGGTTTGGGCGCACGTGATGATGCGATGGCGATGCAGTACTTGATCCCGGAATGGACGTTTAATAATAAGCGCCCGTGCATGGTGAGATAGATTCTATCCTTAATATCGAAACCGATGGTGGGTTCTTCAACGAAAGAGGTTTTGTAGGTCGGATTAGCGTAGCGACATCCGACATTAATTTGACGTTCAGGACTGTAGCAGCGGACGGCATATGAAAATTGTCATCGCACCAGATTCTTACAAAGAGAGCCTCAGTGCTCTTGAGGTGGCGACACATATTGAAGCCGGTTTTCGGGAGGTGTTCCCGAATGCCCATTATGTGAAATTGCCTGTCGCTGATGGAGGTGAGGGCACAGTAGAAGCGATGGTTGCCGCAACAAACGGTGAAATCATTGAAGTGAGTGTCACGGGGCCGTTGGGTGACTCGATTCAGGCGTTTTACGGAATTTCTGGCGATAAACAGCAGGCTTTTATTGAGATGGCGGCGGCGAGTGGCCTGGAACAAGTTCCTGCTGAATTGCGTAACCCACTAAAAACCACATCCTGGGGAACGGGTGAGCTGATTCGTTGCGCGCTGGACAGTGGCGTGAAAAGCATTCTGATTGGCATTGGCGGCAGTGCCACCAACGATGGCGGTATTGGCATGGTGCAGGCGCTCGGCGCGAGTTTACTTGATAGCAGCGATGAGCCGTTGGGATTGGGCGGCAGCGAAGTCGCAAGGCTTGCATCCATTGATATTTCAGGCTTGGATAAACGGCTTAAAGAGTGCCGTATTGAAGTCGCGTGTGACGTTACCAATTTACTGACTGGTAAAGAGGGCGCTACGGCGGTGTTTGGCCCACAAAAAGGTGCCACACCGGAGATGATTAGTGAACTTGACCAGGCTCTGGATCACTACGCAAAAATTATTTCCCGAGACCTTGATATTGATGTGCTGACGCTTTCTGGCGGTGGCGCAGCGGGTGGTATGGGGGCGGCACTGTATGCTTTTTGTGGCGCCGAATTGAGACAAGGCATTGATATAGTCACCGAAGCATTGAAACTTGATGAACTGGTGCGCGATGCAGATCTGGTGATTACCGGAGAAGGGCGTATCGACAGTCAGTCAATTCACGGCAAAGTACCGATTGGCGTGGCGAAAGTCGCGAAGCGCTACAACAAGCCAGTGATTGGCATTGCCGGGTGTTTAACGGCGGATGTTGGTGTGGTGTATGACCACGGGCTGGATGCCGTATTTAGTGTCTTATACAGCATCTGCACCCTGGAAGAAGCTCTGGATAACGCAGGAGATAACCTGCGGATGGCTGCGCGCAATATTGCGACTGTGCTTGCTGTGGGGCAAAACTACCGGGAGAAGAGCGTTTCTCCCGGTAAAGTGAAAACTATTCCAGCCGCAACGCGATAGCATCCAGTGCTTTCATCCCGCTACCAAAACGGCAGATGGCCTCGCGATGCTCATCAAGCACTTCATACGGTAGATAGCGCATATCGAGTTCCCTTACGCGGTTAAATGCGCTGCGGGAAAATTGCGCACGAACATCTTTTTCACGCGAACCTGGAGCGACGAGGAAAAAATGGGTGTCAGTGTGATCGGGAACACCTAATGCTAAATCCAGCATCCGGACAATGCCTGAATAGATAGTTGAGGTATGTTCGACTTCAAATGCCGCAATCACCTTTTGTGAGTCGCTGTCCAACCACAGCACATCAATAAGATTGACGCTGTTGAGATGGTCGGGCAAACAGGCCAGACAGCCATCACCTAACTGCCCACCTTCATGTAATCGGGTACGGTCATTATTGGCAATCCAGATGCGATAGCCTAATGCCTGGCCAACATCGCGCAGCCAGGATTGTACTCGAGTGTGGGTATGTGTCTGTTCTGATGACTTTTCCAGTAATTTTCGCGATGCCAGGCTCTCTTCCTGAATCTTTGCCAACTCCGCTTGCCATAGCGCTATTGCTTCAGGTGAATTTAACTCTGTCGCGGGTAACGGGTAGCGTCCGCAACCGAGATCAAACAAGAAGCCCGCGACAGCCCCTAAATCATTGGAAAAATCGCGCCGATGTTGCTCGTTAAACTTGATGATGCCGTTACGCATCGCCAGATATTGTTCCCAACAGCCAAGTTTTACCTTGCTTCCGGTCAGTAGGTTGTAGCCTTTCACTATTGCGGTGTTAAACGGGGTCGCAAGCGTTGGGTGCAGGAAATAAAGCAGATTGGCACAGGCTGGGCCGAGTCCTTTAATTTTGCAGCGATTTAGCTCATGAATGGCATTAACGATGCCATCCTGAGTTGTGATGTGCAGGCAGGTTTTCAGAAAGTGACCAAATGCTTGCTGATTCTTCCGGTCTTCGTAGATGTCGGGAATTCTCAGTTTTGGTTTCCAGAGAAACGCGTGATCGGCACCCTTAAAAATTTGCCGTTGTTCAGCAATGGAATGCACCACTGTTTCTAATGATGATTCACGATAAGCGTTGCCAAACGAATCAGCTTCAATTTCCGCCACCACCATCTGTAAACCCCGGCGAATGGTACGAAAGTTCTTGATACGTTCTTCCCACAGGAACCAGTTCTGCCAGGTGCTACTGCTATCCGCGCGCCAGCGCGCGATCAGAGAATCTACAACATCATTAGCTAACATCTAAAACCCTACATCCAGCTATTGGAATACAAATTATTTTTCTGGAAATGATTATGCTCTTGGGGGATTTAAATACTGAAGAAGTTTTCTCTATAAATCTATTTAAAACAATCCATTAACTAATTTTTAGCGAATTAAGAGAAGGATGTGACTTTTATGCAACCTGATAAAAAAGCGGGAAAATGGTCGAATGCAGTTCAGTCAAGCCACATCATCTCGGACAATCCCCTATTCGTGAGGGGATTGTCCGAGGTTTTTAACTGACAAGCGTTGAGGGAAATTATTCGTTAGTTCAACCGTAGTTAACCCAACATTCGCTGTGCTTCTTTGGCGACATTATTCATTTCATCAAGAAGTTCAAAGAGTTCAGGCTCAAGATCTTCTGGTTTCACGCCGCTACGCAGCTCATGCTCAAGTGTTCGGCACAAGTTTTTCAGCCGTGGCACGCCGCTGTAGCTACAACTGCCGTGAAGTTTGTGAATGATATCCACCAGCTGTTCCGGGTTTTCTCCCACCAGTTGCTCTTCAACTTTGTTGCGTACTTCAGGCAAGAACGCTAACAGCATTTGCAGCATATCGCGTGCCAGATCGGGTTTGTTTGCAGCCTGTTGTAGCGCAAGTGCCCAATCCAGCGTCTGATTTTGATGGCTGATTTGCGGCGTAGTTTCTACATTTGCAACCAGCGTAGGAGCGGTGATTGCCCCCGGCTGATAACGCATCAGCAAACTATAAAGTTTTTTCTCTTCGATTGGTTTGGCAAGGTAGTCATTCATCCCGGCGCTTAGCAACTTCTCTTTTTGCCCCGCCATGGCGTGTGCTGTCACGGCAATTACCGGTGTTTGCTGGTGGTGCGGCATCTGGCGAATTAATTCACAGGCGCGGATACCATCCATTTCCGGCATCTGAATGTCCATCAGGATAATGTCTATCTGCATCTGTTTTGCACGTTCTATGGCCTGCACACCGCTGCCGCACAGTTCGACGTTCTGCACATGATCTTCAAGCAATGCGCCAATCAGTTTCAGGTTGGCAGGGTTATCGTCAACCGCCATTACAGTCAGTGGGAGTTTCTTGTTTTCAATACTCTCAACCGTAGTGGAACGTGCATCAAAAGTGTGTTCAGCGAGCAGTGGCAACAGACGGGTCGAGGTGACAGGTTTTAGCAGACAAGCAGTCACACCTTGTTTTTTAAGCGCCTCCGCATCGACTTGTGCATGACTTGGTAATGCGAAAATCAGGCAATCTGTCATGGCGGCCGCTTTTGCAAGCTTAGGATTTAGCATGGTTAACGTGTCGTGGAACGTAACGGGAATACCCAGCAGCATAATATCGTAGTGACCTTCAGTAAGGGTCGAAAACGACGGGCTGTAGACGACTTCAAGCGGAGTATTCGCCAGAATATTGAGCGTGCTTTGTGCCGCAGTGGCGTTTTGTTCCACATAGGCGATGCGTTTCCCGGCCAGGTTTTCGGTTGAATAACCATCCAGGACGGCATTGGAATTCAAATCCAGGTTGATATAGAACCAGAAGGTAGAACCCTGATTTGGTTGGCTGTGGAAGGAAATATCCCCTCCCATTTCGGTAACCAATTTCTGTGTAATAACCAGGCCCAGGCCGGTGCCGCCATGGCGCCGTGAAATGCTGGCATCTGCCTGACGAAACGCCTGGAAGAGACGCGATTGCTCCTGTTCGGGAATACCGATGCCGGTATCGTGGATCCGCATTTCAACTTGTACTTTATTATTACCCTGAGAGCGCTTTTCGACCACGAGATCGATATTGCCGCTTTCGGTAAACTTAATCGCATTACCCACCAGATTTGTCACCACCTGCTGCAAGCGTAGTGGGTCCCCAATCACGTTATCCGGCACATCATTTTTGATATTAAGCGTTAATTCCAGCCCTTTATCATGAGCCGAATGGGCAAGCAGAGTGACGACTTCATCGAGCGCATTACGCAGCGGGAAAGGAATGCTTTCAAGGATCAGTTTACCCGCTTCCAGTTTCGAGAAATCAAGCACGTCGTTAATGATTGTCAGTAGGTTATTGGCCGAGCGTTCAATGGTATGCAGGTGATCGCGCTGGGTGGCATTCAAATCCGTTTTCAGCGTCAAACGGGTGAAGCCAATTACGCCATTAAGCGGTGTACGCAATTCGTGAGACATATTGGCAAGGAATTCTGACTTGATACGAGCCGCTTCCTGGGCACGTTTCTTCGCCAGGTCCAACTCCACGTTTTGGATCTCCATCTGCTCAAGGGTTTCACGCAGATCGGAAGTGGCCTGGTCAATATTGTGCTGCATCTCTTCGTGATAAGCGGTGAGCGACATTGCCATCGAATTGATGCCATTTTTCAGCATATCTAATTCGCCGAGCATGAAACCTTCGACACGGCTATCGAGCTGCCCGCGTCTTATCCTGTCGACAGTATTCACCATATTACGAATTGGCCCGGTGACATCGCGCATCAGACGGTAGGCAAACAGCATCGCAATACCGACGCAGAACAACATCATCAACGTCGAGATAAAAATTTCCCGATACTGCTGCAAACGAACGGATTTGAGATCGAGCTCGATGGCGACATAACCGAGTGTGTTGCCTGCCGGTTTGGCATCGGTTACCTCAGATTCGTCCGGGGAGTAGCTCTCTGAAATAATCGGTGTGCGCAGAATAATCGAATCGCCGTGCCGCGAGATGCTTAAACTGTGCGGCGGTTTTTCATTATTAGGAAGCTTCAATGCAGCAGCATTTAGCTGATAATTAGAGGTAACAAACAGTTTGTTGTTTTCGTCGAACACTGAAATTGCTCGCACGATATCGGAATGGCGGCGGTGCAACACGCTGACCAACTGGCGAATCGACTCCCGGCTGTGAAAACTCATGCCATATTCACTTGCGACCGCCAGTGGTTCGATAATATTGGCACCAGAGTCTTCTAGCTGACGCTGCAAGTCGTTGTATCGATGGACGACAAAAAAGATGCTGAGCAATAAACCGATCATTAATGTCGGCGCCAGAATCAGGATCATCATGCGCGCGCGCAGGCTGTAGTTGGTCATGGGGTTCCGATATGGGACAATTGAAGCAATAGTTAATATTTTAAGAGAGCACTCAGGCTCATGGCGCAATTCTACTCTGCAAAGCGACGGGTTACGACTCGTCAAATCATAACCGTGAATGTTAATGATCTTGACCCGTTTGGCCAGGGCGTTGCAAGGCATAACGGTAAAGCGCTTTTTATCCAGGGCGCACTGCCTGGTGAACAGGTTGAAGTTACGATTACTGAAGACAAACGTAATTTTGCGCAGGCTAAAGTTAAGCGACGCTTAAATGACAGCCCACAGCGCGTAGCGCCACGTTGTCCGCATTTTGGTGTTTGTGGTGGTTGCCAGCAGCAACATGCCAGCATTGAATTACAGCAGCAAGCAAAATCCCGTGCGCTGGCACGTATGATGGGTGGGCGTGAGAGTCCTGCACCAGTGAGCGAAATTATTTCCGGTTCGCCGTGGGGTTATCGCCGCCGTGCGCGGTTAGGGTTGAATTACCTGCCTAAAACACAGACCTTACAAATGGGGTTTCGCAAATCTCAGGACAGTGAGCTGGTGAATATTCACCATTGCCCGGTTCTGGCGCCCCAACTTGAAGCGTTACTGGAACCATTGCGCCAATGTTTGTCAGAATTAAAAGCGGTCAGACGTTTAGGGCATGTTGAATTGGTCCATGCAGATAATGGCCCGCTTATGGTGTTGCGCCATTTAGATGCACTTCATGATGATGACCGACAAAAACTGGAACGCTTTTCGCATTCTCATGGCGTCACGCTGTATTTAGCGCCGGACAGTGAGACACTTACGGCCCTGGGTCATGACGAACCTTGCTATCATTCAGACGGGCTACGCTTAACGTTCAGCCCACGGGATTTCATTCAGGTGAATGATGGCGTGAACCAGCAGATGGTCGCCCGAGCTATCGAGTGGCTGGATATTCAGCCAACTGACCGCGTACTGGATTTGTTCTGCGGAATGGGAAATTTTACGCTCCCACTCGCAACGCGTGCCGAAAGTGTCGTCGGGGTGGAAGGCGTTGCTGCGCTGGTCGCGAAAGGTGAATATAATGCACAATGTAATTCACTGAAAAATGTCACATTCTTCCATGAAAACCTTGAAGATGATGTGACTCGTCAACCCTGGGCTGCTCAGGGGTTTGACAAAATATTGCTCGACCCTGCACGAGCGGGGGCACCCGGTGTCATGCAGCATGTGATTGCACTCGCACCTCGCCGAGTGGTCTATGTTTCATGTAATCCGACGACACTTGCTCGTGATAGCGAGGCATTGCTGGAAGCAGGTTACCAACTGCGCCAACTCGCCATGCTGGATATGTTCCCGCACACGGGACACCTGGAGTCGATGGCGCTGTTTGAGCGAAATTAAGTGGTTAAATCAAATCGAGCTATTTGATTTTAGTACCCCACCGAAGAGGACGGACAATGGTTGCGGTAAGAAGTGCACATCTCAATAAAGCTGGCGAATTTGCGCCCGATAGATGGATTGCGAGCCTCGGGATCACCAACCAGCAGTCATGTGAACGCTTAGCCGAAACCTGGCGGTATTGCGAGCAACAGACCAAAGGCCATCCTGACGCAGAATTGCTGTTATGGCGCGGCGTCGAGATGGTGGAAATCCTGTCGATGCTGAGCATGGACAATGACACACTGCGAGCTGCGCTGTTGTTCCCTCTTGCTGATGCGGGCGTGGTCACCGAAGAGGTGATGCGCGAAAGCATTGATAACCAGGTTGTGACGCTGATTCACGGTGTGCGCGATATGGCTGCGATTCGCCAACTTAAAGCCGCACATACAGATTCAGTTTCTGCTGAACAGGTCGATAACGTTCGTCGCATGTTGTTGGCAATGGTAGATGATTTCCGCTGCGTGGTTATCAAACTGGCAGAGCGAATTGCCCATTTGCGCGAAGTCAAAGACGCTCCGGAAGACGAACGTGTTCTGGCGGCAAAAGAGTGCACCAATATTTATGCACCGCTCGCTAACCGTCTCGGTATTGGTCAACTCAAATGGGAGTTGGAAGATTACTGCTTCCGCTACCTGCATCCTGATGAATACAAACGAATCGCGAAATTGCTGCACGAACGTCGTATCGACCGTGAGCATTACATCGACGATTTTGTTAGCGCACTGCGCAAAGCGATGAAAGAAGAGGGCGTTAAGGCTGAAGTGTATGGCCGCCCTAAACACATCTACAGCATCTGGCGCAAGATGCAGAAGAAATCCCTCGCCTTTGATGAGCTGTTCGATGTGCGTGCCGTGCGCGTAGTGGCTGAACGTTTGCAGGATTGCTATGCGGCCCTCGGTATCGTGCACACGCATTATCGCCACATGCCTGACGAGTTCGATGACTATGTCGCTAACCCCAAACCTAACGGTTACCAGTCGATTCATACCGTGGTGTTGGGGCCAAACGGCAAGACCATTGAAATCCAGATCCGAACCAAGCAGATGCATGAAGATTCGGAACTGGGCGTTGCTGCCCACTGGAAATACAAAGAGGGTAATGCCAAAAGCGGCAGTTCCGGTCATGAAGATCGCATTGCGTGGCTGCGTAAACTGATCGCCTGGCAAGAAGAGATGGCGGATTCCGGTGAACTGCTGGATGAGGTGCGCAGTCAGGTATTTGATGACCGCGTGTATGTGTTTACGCCAAAAGGCGATGTGGTGGATTTACCGGCGGGGTCCACGCCACTCGATTTTGCTTACCACATCCACAGTGATGTTGGGCATCGTTGTATCGGAGCCAAAATTGGTGGGCGCATTGTGCCGTTTACCTACCAGTTGCAAATGGGCGATCAAATCGAAGTTATCACCCAGAAACAGCCTAACCCAAGTCGTGATTGGTTAAACCCAAATCTGGGCTACATCACTACCAGTCGCGGGCGAGCTAAAATCCACAACTGGTTCCGTAAACAAGATCGCGACAAAAATATTTTGGCTGGGCGGCAGATCCTTGATGATGAAATTGAACATCTGGGTATCAGCCTGAAAGAGGCCGAGAAATCATTACTACCACGTTATAACTTCAACGATATCGAAGAGTTACTGGCGGCAATTGGTGGCGGTGATATTCGTCTCAACCAGATGAGTAACTACCTGCAAGCGCAGTTTAACAAGCCGACCGCAGCTGAGCAGGACGAGCAAGCGCTACGCCAGCTGAAGCAGAAACCGCACACGCCGCAATCGCGCAGCAAAGATAATGGCCGCGTGGTTGTTGAAGGTGTCGGCAACCTGATGCACCACATTGCGCGTTGCTGCCAGCCGATTCCTGGTGATGAGATTGTCGGTTTTATCACTCAGGGACGCGGTATTTCGATTCACCGTGCCGACTGCGACCAGCTTGCTGAGCTGCAATCCCATGCACCAGAACGTATTGTTGATGCGGTATGGGGCGAAAGCTATTCCAGCGGCTACTCGCTGGTGGTGCGCGTCACCGCCAACGATCGCAGTGGTTTGCTGCGTGACATCACCACCATTCTGGCGAATGAAAAGGTGAATGTTTTAGGGGTGGCAAGCCGCAGCGATACCAAACAGCAACTGGCAACCATCGACATGAATATCGAAATCTACAACCTTCAGGTGCTGGGCCGTGTGCTGGGCAAACTAAACCAGGTGCCCGATATTATTGATGCGAAGCGGTTGCACGGTTGATTTTTGGGCCTGTGATCTTATAGGTCGGATAAGCGCGAGCGCCATCCGACATTATTTGGTGGATGGCGCTTTGCTTATCCAACCTACGCAAAATGTAAAGGATCGACATTGAATCAAATTACCCGCCTTCTGGGCATTATGAAGCGCTTGCGCGACCCGGAAACTGGCTGTCCGTGGGACAATGAGCAAACCTTCGCGACCATCGCACCCTATACGCTCGAAGAAACATACGAAGTGCTCGACGCTGTCAATCGTGAAGATTTTGATGATTTACGCGGTGAGTTGGGCGATTTGCTGTTCCAGGTGGTGTTTTACGCACAAATGGCTCAAGAAGAAGGGCGTTTTAATTTCGACGACATCTGTGAAGCTATCAGCGATAAACTCGAGCGCCGTCACCCACATATTTTTGCCGACGGTACCGCAGGAAACAGCACCGAAGTGCTGGAGCGCTGGGAACAAATCAAAAGCGATGAGCGTGCTGAAAAAGCGCAACATTCTGCGCTCGACGATATCCCTCACGCGCTGCCCGCATTAATGCGAGCGCATAAAATCCAGAAACGTTGTTCAACGGTCGGTTTCGACTGGACCACGCTTGGCCCGGTATTAGACAAAGTCTATGAAGAGATTGACGAAGTGATGTTTGAAGCTAAACAAGTCGTCGTTGATGAAGCCAAACTGGAAGAGGAAGTCGGTGATTTATTGTTTGCCACCGTCAATCTTGCTCGCCATTTAGGCACCAAAGCCGAAACAGCTTTGCAAAAAGCCAACCTCAAATTCGAGCGCCGTTTCCGTCAGGTAGAAGAGATTATTGCCGCCAGAGGCCTGACTATGACCGGAGTTGACCTGGAAATCATGGAAGGAGTCTGGCAGGAAGTTAAACGCCAGGAAACTGATATCTAACACGTTTTTGTGGTCAAGCGCATTTTATGGCAATTTCGATTTAACAAGCTCTTGATTTGAGTCAAAAACATTTCTACCAGACGGGCTATTTTCAGTGCCCTGACAAAGTGCGAGGTCAGGGCTTAGCAGACAGAATGAAAGTTTGTGGCGCCGATACTGTTCGGGTATACTACTTTCCCGTCCTGGTACTCCCATCGTCTTTAAACCTAACTTCTCAGGTTCAGCATGACAACGAACTATATTTTTGTGACCGGCGGGGTCGTTTCCTCTCTGGGTAAAGGCATTGCCGCAGCCTCCCTCGCAGCTATTCTCGAAGCCCGTGGCCTCAACGTATCCATCATGAAACTCGATCCGTACATCAACGTCGATCCGGGTACCATGAGCCCTATTCAACATGGGGAAGTGTTCGTTACAGAAGACGGCGCTGAAACCGACCTGGATTTAGGTCACTACGAGCGTTTCATTCGCAACAAAATGACGCGTCGTAACAACTTCACCACTGGCCGTATCTACTCAGACGTTCTGCGTAAAGAACGCCGTGGCGACTATCTGGGCGCAACAGTCCAGGTTATTCCACACATCACTAACGCTATCAAAGAACGCATCCTTGAAGGTGGCGAAGGTTACGATGTCGTGCTGGTTGAAATCGGCGGTACTGTAGGTGATATCGAATCCCTGCCGTTCCTCGAAGCGATTCGCCAGATGGCAGTTGAAGTGGGTCGTGAGCACACGCTGTATATGCACCTGACTTTGGTGCCATACATGGCTGCTGCTGGTGAAGTGAAAACCAAACCGACTCAACACTCTGTAAAAGAGCTGCTTTCTATCGGTATTCAGCCAGATGTGCTGATTTGCCGCTCAGACCGCGTTGTTCCGGCTAACGAACGTGCAAAAATTGCATTGTTCTGTAACGTGCCGGAGAAAGCGGTTATTTCTCTAAAAGACGTTGATTCCATCTATAAAATTCCAGGCCTGTTGAAATCACAGGGGCTGGACGATTATATTTGTAAACGATTCAGCTTGAACGTTCCTGAAGCTAACTTGTCCGAATGGGAACAAGTTATTTATGAAGAAGCGAATCCAACAAGCGAAGTTACGATTGGTATGGTCGGCAAGTACATTGAACTGCCAGATGCCTACAAATCTGTGATTGAAGCATTGAAACACGGTGGTTTGAAAAATCGTCTGACCGTTAACATCAAGCTGATTGACTCGCAGGATGTTGAAACTCGCGGTGCTGAAGAAGTGCTGAAGGGATTGGATGCTATCCTTATCCCTGGCGGTTTCGGTTACCGTGGAGTGGAAGGCAAAATTGCCACCGCGCGCTATGCTCGTGAGCAAAACATTCCGTATCTGGGCATTTGCTTAGGTATGCAGGTTGCGCTGATTGAGTTCGCACGAAACGTTGCAGGCATGGCTAACGCCAACTCAACTGAATTTGTGCCAGACTGTAAATACCCGGTGGTCGCCTTAATCACCGAGTGGCGTGACGAAGAAGGTAACGTTGAAGTTCGTACTGAAAAGAGCGACTTAGGCGGCACTATGCGTCTTGGTGGCCAGCAGTGTCAGTTGAGCGATGGTAGTCTGGTGCGCCAGATGTACGGTGAGCCGACCATTACTGAGCGCCATCGTCATCGTTATGAAGTCAACAACATGTTGTTGAAGCAAATCGAAACAGCAGGTCTGCGCGTTGCGGGCCGTTCCGGTGATGACCAACTGGTAGAAATCATCGAAGTGCCAAATCATCCTTGGTTTGTTGCTTGCCAGTTCCACCCGGAATTTACTTCTACTCCGCGTGATGGGCACCCACTGTTCGCAGGCTTTGTTAAAGCTGCCGGTGAGTACCAGAAGCGTCAGGCGAAGTAAGCAGATAGTTAGAACGACAACGCGCGAATGTTTCGCGCGTTGTTTGTCTGGAGTTTTAGTTTAACTTGTACTGAGGAAAATCTAATGTCCAAAATCGTTAAAGTCATCGGTCGTGAAATCATCGACTCCCGTGGTAACCCGACTGTTGAAGCTGAAGTTCATCTGGAAGGCGGTTTCGTAGGTATGGCTGCTGCACCATCAGGTGCTTCAACTGGTTCCCGCGAAGCGCTGGAACTGCGCGATGGCGACAAATCTCGCTTCCTGGGCAAAGGCGTTCTGAAAGCCGTTGCTGCAGTTAACGGCCCGATCGCTGCGGCTGTAACTGGTAAAGATGCGAAAGACCAGGCAAACATCGATAAGATCATGATCGACCTGGACGGTACCGAAAACAAATCCAACTTCGGCGCTAACGCAATCCTGGCTGTTTCTCTGGCTGCTGCTAAAGCTGCTGCTGCCTCTAAAGGCCTGCCGCTGTATGCACACATCGCTGAACTGAACGGCACCCCAGGCAAATTCTCTATGCCTTTGCCTATGATGAACATCATCAACGGTGGCGAGCACGCAGACAACAACGTTGATATCCAGGAGTTCATGATTCAACCAGTTGGTGCTAAAACTCTGAAAGAAGCCATCCGTATGGGTTCTGAAGTGTTCCACACCCTGGCTAAAGTTCTGAAATCTAAAGGTATGGGTACTGCTGTTGGTGACGAAGGTGGCTATGCGCCAAACCTGGGTTCCAACGCTGAAGCACTGGCTGTAATCGCTGAAGCGGTTAAAGCTGCAGGTTACGAGCTGGGTAAAGACATTACTCTGGCTATGGACTGTGCTGCTTCTGAATTCTACAAAGACGGTAAATACGTTCTGGCTGGCGAAGGCAACAAAGCTTTCACCTCTGAAGAATTCACCCACTTCCTGGAAGAGCTGACCAAACAGTACCCAATCGTTTCTATCGAAGACGGTCTGGACGAGTCTGATTGGGATGGTTTCGCATACCAGACTAAAGTTATGGGCGACAAACTTCAGCTGGTTGGTGACGACCTGTTCGTTACTAACACCAAAATCCTGAAAAGAGGTATCGACAACGGTATCGCTAACTCCATTCTAATCAAATTCAACCAGATCGGTTCTCTGACCGAAACTCTGGCTGCGATCAAAATGGCGAAAGATGCTGGCTACACTGCAGTTATCTCTCACCGTTCAGGCGAAACTGAAGACGCTACCATCGCTGACCTGGCTGTTGGTACTGCTGCAGGCCAGATCAAAACTGGTTCTATGAGCCGTTCTGACCGTGTTGCTAAGTACAACCAGCTGATTCGTATCGAAGAAGCCCTGGCTGCTGCGGGCACACCAGCTCCGTTCAACGGTCTGAAAGAAGTTAAAGGTCAGTAATTCGTTACTGCTTTAAATTCTGATTAAAAAACCCGCTTCGGCGGGTTTTTTTGTGCGCATTTTTCACGAAATCTGAGCCGCTCTCGCATAAACCGGGGATGCAGTTTGCGGTTACTTGTGCTCTCGACCAGGATTAGTGGGTTATTTCACTCACAGGTCAGGAGACCGCCATGAAAGCTGCAGTTGTTAACAAAGACCACTCTGTCGGCATCATAGATAAGCCCGTTCGTCCACTTGAGTACGGCGAGGCATTACTGACGATGGAGTGTTGCGGTGTTTGTCACACCGATTTGCATGTGAAAAATGGAGACTTTGGTGATGTGACTGGCATTACGCTGGGTCACGAAGGTATCGGGGTAGTGAAATCTATCGGCCCAGGTGTGACTTCGCTGAAAGTGGGGGACCGTGCAAGTGTCGCCTGGTTCTTCCGTGGATGCGGAAATTGCGAATATTGTAATACTGGTAACGAAACGCTGTGTCGTAGCGTAACGAATGCCGGATATACCGCCGATGGCGGCATGGCTGAAGAGTGCATCGTTGTTGCTGACTATGCGGTAAAAGTCCCCGACGGCCTCGAATCTGCCGCAGCCAGCAGCGTGACTTGTGCGGGTGTGACAACTTACAAAGCAGTGAAAGTTTCACATATTCAACCTGGGCAGTGGATTGCGATTTATGGCTTAGGTGGACTTGGTAACCTTGCGCTGCAATACGCAAAGAATGTGTTCAATGCCAAAGTTATCGCTATTGACGTGAATGATGCACAACTCGATTTTGCCAAAGAATGTGGGGCAGATTTAGTCATCAATTCGCGTAATGAAGATGCGGCAAAAGTTATTCAGGAAAAAGTAGGTGGCGCACATGCTGCTGTGGTTACCGCTGTAGCAAAAGCGGCATTTAACTCCGCAGTAGATGCTGTTCGTGCTGGCGCTCGTATTGTTGCCGTTGGGCTACCTTCTGAGTCCATGAGCCTCAACATCCCGCGTCTGGTGCTTGATGGCATCGAAGTTGTCGGTTCGTTAGTAGGAACTCGCATGGATCTGGCCGAAGCCTTCCAGTTCGCAGCCGAAGGGAAAGTGGTTCCTAAAGTGACGATGCGCCCGCTTGAAGATATCAATGCGATCTTCAAGGAAATGGAAGAGGGTAAAATCAAAGGCCGCATGGTGATTGATTTTAAAACGAAGAAGTAAGCGTTGCCGGGCAAACTAAATATGGCCGGGTTTCCCCGGCCATTTGATTTTATAGCGACTGAATCACGCGTTTAAGCAGCCGAATTCTCGGCTCGATGCTGTCTATCTCCAGATATTCTGACGCACTGTGGAAACCTGCGCCGATCGGGCCAAACCCATCAAGCGACGGGACACCTAATGCGGCGGTATGGTTAGCATCGGAGCCACCACCCACAGATTTCCAACGCACATCGATGCCTTCGGCAGCGCCGGCCTGTTCAACAATTTGCATCAGTTTTTCAGTATCTGCCGTTGGTGACATAGCTGGTTTATGCGCTTGCTGTTGAACAACTGTTTTCACATCGCGCTCGAATTCCCGCTGGCCATAAGCCTGGATTGCAGCATGGATTCGCGCATATTCATCGTTGTCCTGGAAGCGGACATCGACAATCATCTCCGCGTGTTCAGGTACGATATTTGCCACGACACCGCCAGAAATCACACCGGCATTGATAGTTGTGCCTTTAGACATATCCGCCAGATCGCTGATTTCCAGAACGGCGCGCGCCAGCGCTTTAATCGCGGAGCGACCAGATTCCGGGTCATTACCCGCATGTGACGCTACACCCTTGAATGTTAATTTATATCCTGCAATGCCTTTGCGTGCTTTCACCAGCGAGCCATCAGCCCTGGCGGCTTCACATACCAAGACATAGCGGCTGCGTTTTGCCAGTTCACCTATCCAGTGATGGGAATGAGCAGAACCGGTTTCTTCATCCGGGTTCATCGCCACGCCAATAGATAACCGCGCCAGCGTCGCTCTATCCATTTCGCGCAACGCCCAGAGAATATTCAGCAGTCCACTTTTCATATCGGAAACGCCAGGGCCGTATGCACGGTTTCCTTCAATGCGGAAAGGGCGCTCAGCTACCGTTCCGACTGGGAATACGGTATCCATATGCCCGACGAGTAGCACGTCATATTGTTCAGCATCGGGTTTGTTGGTGGCAAATAATCCAGGCCCAACTTTTTCACCGAGTGAGACTCTGTCGCATTGCCAATTTTCGTCGTGATACCAGTGCTGAATAATTCTGCTGACTTCCTCCACGCCATCAATTGTTGCTGTTCCACAGTCGATGTTGACAACTTTCTTTAGTTCTTGAAGATACTTTTTTAAATCCATGGGTTACTCCAGAATCATAAGTCGCATAATTAACATGGCGCCAAATGCGTTCAGCACCGAAATTGCGATCATTAGAGGGATACGTTTTGCCGGGATGCCGACGACGCCAAGAATGCGACCGGCGTATTGAACCTGTGAGCCCATCAGATAAATGGCAGGGGCGAGAATAGCCAGATGTGCGCCAGTGAGAATGCCTTTTTCAAATAAGCTGATAGCAACACCGATGGCACCTCCCATCGACATCCAGCCACCAATGAGCACTGCCGCTGCTTCACCAGGCAGGCCAAAGATTTTCATCAGTGGTCCAAATATCAAGGCCAGGCCATTGAGTGCGCCAGTAATCTGTAGAGCATAAATAATGATGAATGCCATCAGCACGTTTGGCAGTGTACTGGTGGTTGCGATATTCCAGCCTTTTCGTGCACCGGCGACAAACACATCAGTGATCATCGGTTTGGTGGTATCAGCCATGCTGCACCTCCGTGCTTTGCTTACGCTCGGTGACATTCAGAACCAGGCGCATTACGTTCGCACCGACAATTTTCATGATAAACATCACCGCTACGCACAGGCCTATAGAGGCTGGTACCGCATGAGTTCCATCAATGGCTACTAAGGTAAACAGTACGGCGCCGGACGAGAAAAAGTTAGTGATCATGGCGCCAGCGGAAAACTGGAACATAGTGAATATGGTTTTTTCTTTATCCGTTATTTGCCCTTCATCGGCCAGCACGCGCGTTAAAGATGCCCCAACATCAGTACTTTGCAGGCTACCAATTAACGCAAGACCCGTTGAACCAGGAATGCCGAGAAGTGGACGTAATAGCGGTGTTAACAGTTTACGAGCGGCATTGAGTGCACCGTAATGCTCCAGAACATTGATCATCCCCAGCGCAAACATTACCGCCGGGATCAGGCCAAAGGCGAACAGAAACCCATCCATTGCGCCATTGCCACCTTTACCACGAAATGCACTTTTAGCTGCGTCGACTGCGTCACCCTGAAGATTCACATCCGTGACGACTTTGCCAAAGGCACCGTTTAGTGTGGTGAAGTCGAAAACGCCATACCACTCTTTGCCACCCAACAGACCGGAAAAGAACACCATCGCGAACAACAACGCGATATAAGCACCAGGCCCAACGCGCTGGTTCTCTGAATGAACCGGGTTTTCCATAGATCACTTCCTTATGTTATTGATTTGGAGAATGCATGAGCGATGCTAAAAGCGTCTCTTGAATGGGAACATGACGATGATCAAGCTGTGTGGGATAGAGGCATAGCAAGGGTGATTGTTGTGATGGTAAGCACAATAAGCTTGTTTTATAAGTATTTGTTGGCATTTTCTAAGGTTGATTCTGGAACATCTTCTGCAGCAGCCGCGTTACGCATGATCTCAGCCGTCACTTCTGCGATAATTACTCTTTACACCTATATCTGAGAAGACTATGCAGTATCCGATTAACGAGATGTTCCAGACCCTGCAAGGGGAGGGCTATTTTACTGGTGTGCCCGCCATTTTTATTCGCCTACAAGGCTGCCCAGTGGGCTGCGCGTGGTGCGATACTAAACACACCTGGGATAAACTCGCGGATCGTGAAGTCTCTCTGTTCAGCATTCTGGCTAAAACCAAAGAAAGCGATAAATGGGGGAATGCCAGTGCCGAAGATCTGCTGGCGATTTTCCAGCGCCAGGACTATACCGCCCGCCATGTCGTGATTACCGGTGGCGAACCTTGTATTCACGATCTCACGCCCCTGACCTCACTCTTTGAACACCACGGTTATAGCTGCCAGATTGAAACCAGCGGCACGCACGAAGTGCGTTGTACTGCGGGAACCTGGGTTACCGTTTCACCAAAAGTGAATATGCGTGGGGGATATGATGTGTTGTCTCAAGCGTTAGAACGTGCCGACGAGATTAAACATCCGGTTGGCCGTATGCGTGATGTTGAAGCGTTAGATGAACTGCTGGCGACGTTGGTCGATGATAAAAAACGGATTATTGCACTCCAGCCAATCAGCCAGAAAGAAGATGCGACGCGTCTGTGTATTGAAACCTGTATTGCCCGCAACTGGCGACTTTCGATGCAAACTCACAAATATTTGAATATCGCTTAAAACAAAAAAGGCACCGTAAGGTGCCTTTCTTTTAACCTTTATACACGCAACCGGCGGTACAGGTTTCTTTTACCATCACTGAGCTTAGTAGCGGCACAAGCGGCTTCATTTCATCCCAGATCCATTTCGCCAGCACTTCGCTGGTTGGGTTTTCCAGCCCAGGAATATCATTCAGATAGTAATGATCCAGTCTGTCATAAGTCGGTTTAAATGCCGCCTTCAACTCAGAAAAATCCATAATCCAGCCGGTATAAGGATCAACCTCGCCGGTGATTTCCAGACGCACCATAAAGGAGTGGCCATGCAGGCGACCGCATTTGTGGCCTTCTGGCACATGCGGCAGGTGGTGAGCGGCTTCGAAGGTAAAATCTTTAAACAGAGTGGTGGTCATTATTACTATCTCAATAGGACGAAAAACCGCCGCATAGTACCGGAATCCACTATTTTAAGCATTAACTAAAACTATCATCATTGGCTAAAGCTCCATTTTAGGTATGTTTATTAATTTAAATTCATATAAATCAAATGGTTAATTAACCACTTTTAACGTTATGGATTACCCCTAAAAGCGGTTAGTCATTTTGGTTATTTGATATTTCTATCCCTTCTTTAATTGTTATTATCCTGATGGTTACCCTTACCTTATTCCCGTTTATACCCTAAATAATTCGAGTTGTGGGTAGGCGGCAAGGGAGCTTATCCCCAGGAGCTTACTTAAGTAAGTGACTGAGGTAAGTGAGTGCAGCCAACACCCCCACAACTTGAAGTATGACGGGTAGATTGATGAAAACGGACCTTTTGCTACTGGAACCCAAAAAGCATGACAACTCAGGCCCCACCGACCGCTTTGCTTCCGCTAACACCGGAGCAATTGGCACGCCTTCAGGCGGCGACAACCGATTTCTCCCAGACGCAACTGGCCTGGTTATCCGGCTATTTCTGGGGGATGATCAATCAACAACCGAGCGCTGTTACCACGGCTCAGGCACCTGCGGCAGACGTTCCAGTTATAACGCTGATTTCTGCATCGCAAACCGGTAATGCGCGGCGCGTGAGCGAACAATTGCGCGATGATTTACTGGCAGCAAAACTGAACGTTAACCTGGTTAACGCGGGCGACTACAAATTCAAACAAATTGCCCAGGAAAAACTGCTGATTGTCGTCACTTCAACGCAAGGCGAAGGCGAACCGCCTGAAGAAGCTGTGGCGTTGCACAAATTCCTGTTCTCGAAAAAAGCGCCAAAACTACCAGCCACTGCATTTGCCGTATTCAGCCTTGGCGATACGTCCTACGAATTCTTCTGCCAGTCAGGTAAAGACTTTGATAATAAACTCGCGGAACTTGGTGGTGAGCGCCTGTTAGACCGCGTGGATTGTGATGTTGAGTTCCAGCCAGCAGCAGCCGAGTGGCGGGCAAAAATTGTCGATGTCCTGAAATCTCGCGTGCCGGCCGAAACACCTGCACAAGCGGCAGTGACTGCGACGGGTGTGGTCAACGAAGTATTCTCAAGCCCCTACACTAAAGAAGCGCCGCTGACCGCAACGCTTGCGGTTAACCAGAAAATCACCGGTCGTGACTCTGAAAAAGACGTGCGCCATTTCGAAATTGATTTAGGTGATTCAGGCTTGCGTTATCAGCCTGGTGATGCGCTGGGTGTCTGGTATCAAAACGATCCTGCACTGGTGAAAGAACTGGTTGAACTGCTGTGGCTCAAAGGTGACGAGAGCGTCACTGTTGATGGTAAAACCCTTCCATTGAGCGAAGCATTGGAGTGGCATTTCGAGCTTACTATCAACACTGCCAACATTGTTGAGAAATACGCGCAGATTACCCGCAATGCAGCGCTGCTGGATTTAGCGGGTGATAAAACTAAGCTGCAACACTTTGCTCATAACACGCCGATTGTCGACATGGTGCGTTATGCGCCAGCAGAATTAACGGCTGAACAACTGATTGAACTGCTGCGCCCACTGACGCCGCGCTTGTATTCCATCGCATCGTCGCAGGCTGAAGCTGAAAACGAAGTTCACATTACTGTTGGCGTTGTGCGTTATGACATCGAAGGCCGTGCTCGCACGGGGGGCGCTTCTGGTTTCCTGGCCGATCGCCTTGAAGAAGAGGGTGAAGTGCGTGTGTTCATCGAACACAACGATAACTTCCGGCTGCCAGCTAACCCGGAAACGCCGGTGATTATGATTGGCCCAGGCACTGGTATTGCCCCGTTCCGTTCGTTCATGCAGCAGCGTGAAAACGACGGTGCAGGTGGTAAAAACTGGTTGTTCTTCGGCAACCCACACTTTACTGATGATTTCTTGTATCAGGTTGAATGGCAGCGCTACGTCAAAGACGGCCTGCTGACCAACATTGATCTCGCCTGGTCGCGCGACCAGGAACATAAAATATACGTACAAGATAAACTGCGCGAAAAAGGCGCGGAACTGTGGAGCTGGATTAATGAAGGCGCCCACATTTACGTCTGCGGCGATGCGAATCGCATGGCAAAAGACGTTGAGCAGGCATTACTGGAAGTGGTAGCCGAGTTCGGTGGCATGGATACCGAAACGGCAGATGAATTTTTAAGTGAGCTGCGCGTTGAGCGCCGTTATCAGCGAGATGTCTACTAATGAGCGAAAAACACCCAGGACCATTAGTGGTCGAAGGCAAACTGTCTGATGCCGAGCGCCTGAAACGCGAAAGCAACTATTTACGTGGCACCATTCAGGAAGATTTGCAGGACGGACTGACCGGTGGCTTCAGAGGCGACAACTTCTTGCTGATCCGCTTCCACGGTATGTATCAGCAAGATGACCGCGACATTCGTGCTGAACGTGCGGAGCAAAAGCTTGAGCCGCGTCATGCCATGATGCTGCGCTGCCGTCTGCCTGGTGGGATTATCACCACCGAGCAATGGCGAGCCATTGATAAATTTGCCGAAGATAAAACCATTTACGGCAGCATTCGCCTGACCAACCGCCAGACTTTCCAGTTCCACGGCATTCTGAAAAAGAACGTGAAACCGGCACATGAAATGCTGCACGAAGTCGGACTGGATGCGCTGGCTACTGCCAACGACGTCAACCGTAACGTGCTTTGTACGTCTAACCCGGTTGAGTCAGAACTGCACCAGGAAGCCTACGAGTGGGCGAAGAAACTCTCTGAACATTTGCTGCCACGAACACGCGCTTATGCGGAGATCTGGTGGGATCAAGAGAAAGTCGCGACCACTGATGAAGAGCCGATCTTAGGTGAAACCTATTTGCCGCGTAAGTTTAAAACCACGGTCGTGGTGCCGCCGCAGAACGACGTCGATCTTCATGCTAACGACATGAACTTCATCGCCATCGCGAAAGACGGCAAGCTGGTGGGCTTCAACTTGTTAGTCGGCGGTGGCTTGTCCATCGAACACGGTAACAAAGCGACTTACGCGCGTACCGCGAGCGAGTTCGGTTATATCCCGCTTGAGCACACGCTGGCTGTCGCTGAAGCGGTTGTCACCACACAGCGTGACTGGGGCAACCGTACTGATCGTAAAAATGCCAAAACCAAATACACCCTTGAGCGCGTCGGTGTTGATGTGTTTAAAGCCGAAGTCGAACGTCGTGCCGGGATTACATTCGAGCCAACACGCCCGTATGAATTTACCGGGCGTGGCGATCGTATCGGTTGGGTAAAAGGCATCGACGACAAATGGCATCTGACGCTGTTTATCGAAAATGGCCGTATCCTGGACTACCCGGATCGCCCGCTGAAAACCGGCCTGATGGAGATCGCGAAGATCCATAAAGGCGATTTCCGCCTGACGGCAAACCAGAACCTGATCGTTGCGGGTGTTCCTGCCAGCGAAAAAGCGGCAATTGAGAAGATTGCAAAAGAAAGCGGGCTGATGAACGCGGTGAAACCACAGCGTGAAAATTCGATGGCCTGCGTCGCATTCCCTACTTGTCCACTGGCGATGGCAGAAGCTGAACGTTTCCTGCCGCAGTTTGTGACTAAAGTTGAAGAAGTACTGGAAAAGCACAACGTGCCGGACGAACACATCGTCACACGTGTTACTGGCTGTCCTAATGGCTGTGGCCGCGCGTTACTGGCTGAAATTGGCCTGGTAGGCAAAGCGCCTGGGCGTTACAACCTGCACATCGGTGGTAACCGTATCGGCACGCGCATTCCGCGTATGTACCGAGAAAACATCACCGAACCGGAAATTCTGGCATCGATTGATGAACTGGTCGGGCGCTGGTCGAAAGAGCGTGAAGCTGATGAAGGCTTTGGTGATTTCACCATCCGCAGCGGGATTATTCGCCCGGTGTTGGACCCGGCTCGGGATTTGTGGGACTAGCCATTTTAATGTCGGATGACGCTCACGCTTATCCGACCTCCAAAAGGCTCTTGTAGGGTGGATAAGCCGCAGGCGCCATCCACCATGATTCAAGCAACAAGCGAGGAACTTATGGCCGCACTCGATCTAAAAGCGTTGAATGAACTGCCGAAAGTCGAGCGCATAATGGCGCTGGGCGAGGTCAACAACCAGCTCGAAAAGCTCACGGCTCAGCAGCGTGTCACTTGGTCGCTGGAAAACCTGCCGGGCGAGTTTGTGCTGTCTTCAAGTTTTGGCATTCAGGCTGCGGTGTCTTTGCATCTGGTGACTCAACAGTTCCCGGACATCCCCGTCATTCTTACTGACACCGGCTATCTGTTCCCGGAAACCTACCAGTTTATTGATGAGCTGACCGACAAGCTGAAACTGAATCTGAAAGTATTCAGTGCGAAGGAAAGTGCGGCGTGGCAGGAAGCGCGTTACGGCAAACTTTGGGAACAGGGCGTTGAAGGCATTGAGAAATACAATGACATCAACAAGGTTGAGCCAATGAACCGTGCGCTGCGCGAGCTGGACGGCCAAACGTGGTTTGCTGGTCTGCGTCGTGAGCAATCTGGCAGCCGGGCCAATTTACCGGTGCTGGCGATTCAACGTGAAGTGTTTAAAATCCTGCCGATAATCGACTGGGACAACCGCCAGGTTTACCAATACCTTACCGCTAATGGCCTGAAATACCATCCGCTATGGGATCAGGGCTATCTTTCTGTGGGCGACACTCACACCACGCGTAAGTGGGAAGAGGGTATGGCAGAAGAAGAGACACGTTTCTTTGGTTTGAAGCGCGAGTGCGGTTTGCACGAGGGCTGATTTTTTAGCTCCGACTTTCTCTCTTTGAAGGGAGAGGGTCGGGAGTTACTTCATCTTTATTGTTGTGATTGAACGATTCCCTCCTTTGTGTAACTCCCTTTATATCAATCTGACGTTAATCAATAACTACCTGAATAATTAATGGTTAATTAATTCACTTCTGATGGTAAAACCTGGTTGGCCAGTCAGATAAGCTTGAAATATTCGGTGAATATCGTAATTCGCTGTATGAGTAATAATTTATATTTTTAAATTCAAAGCGTTATCGCACCTTAAAAATCTGGAAAAATCGGTGGATTTTTTTAAAGCTAAAAAAACTTTATAGATCAGTATGATATTTTAAGAGTGTTCCCCACGCGAGTGGGGATAAACCGAAAGCATCGGGTTCAGACTCAAATCCTTCAATGTGTTCCCCACGCGAGTGGGGATAAACCGCGCGATGCTCAGGCCGCAGAACGCCAGCAAACGTGTTCCCCACGCGAGTGGGGATAAACCGGTGTAGGGGTTGATAGCGATTTGGGTCAGGATGTGTTCCCCACGCGAGTGGGGATAAACCGAAAGCACACTCGGAGACATTCCCGATTGGCTCGTGTTCCCCACGCGAGTGGGGATAAACCGAGTCATATAGAACAAAACCAAATGAGTTACCGGTGTTCCCCACGCGAGTGGGGATAAACCGCGCTATTTCATCATCAGCAAGGTCAGCCATACGTGTTCCCCACGCGAGTGGGGATAAACCGGTGGCGCTCGTCGTCGTGATGGCCTGCGCTTTGTGTTCCCCACGCGAGTGGGGATAAACCGCCTTGCCGTCTTTATCGGTCAGAATATCAAACGTGTTCCCCACGCGAGTGGGGATAAACCGAGAAAACAGAGCCGTGATTTGGTTTACCGTGTGTGTTCCCCACGCGAGTGGGGATAAACCGGTTTGCGCGGATACAACCCCAACGGGCTTGGCGTGTTCCCCACGCGAGTGGGGATAAACCGCCCCTTTAATGGGGCTTTTTTGTATTGCTTACGTGTTCCCCACGCGAGTGGGGATAAACCGTGTGGATTCAACCTTTGAAAACTCGCCTATCTGTGTTCCCCACGCGAGTGGGGATAAACCGGAAATGATGAATGGCTGACACTCTTGCAGTGAGTGTTCCCCACGCGAGTGGGGATAAACCGCAGGTATTATCGGAGTCAGTCGACCGTCTCGAGTGTTCCCCACGCGAGTGGGGATAAACCGAAATGGTACTGCAGCGGCTAAACAATCAGCCGGTGTTCCCCACGCGAGTGGGGATAAACCGTTTGTCGCCGTGTACGTCTGCTGGCCATCCCGGTGTTCCCCACGCGAGTGGGGATAAACCGTTTGTCGCCGTGTACGTCTGCTGGCCATCCCGGTGTTCCCCACGCGAGTGGGGATAAACCGCGGTATTCGAACAGAATCTGGTTTCCCGATACGGTGTTCCCCACGCGAGTGGGGATAAACCGTTCTATACGATCTTGAATCGCGTAAATAACTGGTGTTCCCCACGCGAGTGGGGATAAACCGTTGCACGGCCTGCGCATGCTGAATCCGCTGATGTGTTCCCCACGCGAGTGGGGATAAACCGTAATTATTAGCCGCTTTGATTCGGTCACGACCGTGTTCCCCACGCGAGTGGGGATAAACCGCCCTGTATAGCCTGCGGAAAGCCACTGGTTTAGTGTTCCCCACGCGAGTGGGGATAAACCGAGATTGGCCTCAATGAAGGGCTGAAGCTCTCCGTGTTCCCCACGCGAGTGGGGATAAACCGCTGGCAACTAATTATGATAATCAGCTGAACAAGTGTTCCCCACGCGAGTGGGGATAAACCGTCATACCGGCCTGACATTCACGTTGCCCGCAAGTGTTCCCCACGCGAGTGGGGATAAACCGGCGCTCTGCGAACGCCCTGTTATTTGCTGCAAGTGTTCCCCACGCGAGTGGGGATAAACCGGTAAATGGCTATTGCTTACCCCGACTGGCTACGTGTTCCCCACGCGAGTGGGGATAAACCGACTGCTTCTGTCTGGAGGCAAATACGAAGAGAGTGTTCCCCACGCGAGTGGGGATAAACCGCAGAATCGGAAAACCTGGAGTTCTTTGTAAATGTGTTCCCCACGCGAGTGGGGATAAACCGTGGTTTCTAGCGGCGATGATGTAATCAATAGCGTGTTCCCCACGCGAGTGGGGATAAACCGGAGACACGCTGAGATTAACACAACTTGGGAATGTGTTCCCCACGCGAGTGGGGATAAACCGCGGAAAGCGCTTCAATAGCGGCGGCATCCATTGTGTTCCCTACGCTAGTGGGGATAAACCGAATACAGCCCCGATAGAGACGATTGGTGCCCGTGTTCCCCACGCGAGTGGGGATAAACCGCCAGAACCGAGGCGACCAACGACCTGTATTTTGTGTTCCCCAGGCGAGTAGGGATAAACAGCGCCTGCAGCTTCATCCGGCAATCCAGCGCAAATGCTGTTCAAAAGGTTGAAGCCTTGTGTCTTGCCACTCAAATTATTTGGGATATATCCATTTATGCACATAAAAATATTTTAAATACAAAAAAATATCTGATTGATATCAAAAATTAAAAAATCAATTCACGTTCTATTGATCGCAATAATATTTATCTGGCTACCATAAATGAATCAGCAATCCGATTATTTCCACTATTGGGGAAAAACGAATCGCAAAAGCGATACTGATAATTCGGCTTATCATTTGTTGCCCTGGCACAGTCTGGATGTTGCCGCGTGTGGCTGGCAGATGGTGATGAACAATCACTTCCATGCAGCGGATATTTTTGCCGAGCTTGGATTTAAGCGTGATGAAGCGGCTCGCTGGTTTGCATGGATTCTTGGCGCTCATGATCTTGGAAAATTTGCTCGCGGCTTCCAGCAGTTATTTAGCGGGGTACATCCATTATTAGTTCCAGCCGTGAGCGGCAAAGCATACTGCGCACGCCATGATTCATTGGGTTACTGGCTGTGGAAAAACTATCTTTCACCTCGCTGGCAGGAAGGTCTTTGCAGCGCCATTCCTGTTTGTGAGCAAAAAAAGAAAGCCAGTTATGCGCTTGATTGCTGGTTTAGCATCGCGACGGGGCACCATGGAAAACCGCCAGAAACTGAAGTCAAAGGAACTCAGGCATTTACTGAAGAGGATAAAATCGCCGCCGAAAACTGGCTTGCTGACCTGGCGTTGTTAGTAGGCGTTGATGCCATACCTGAATTCTTTGCTGACAGAGACTGGCGAGATAAGTTGAAGCAGAGCAGTTGGCTGCTGGCTGGGCTGGCGGTGCTGGCCGATTGGCTTGGTTCAAACCAGTCTTATTTTCCCCAGGTGAGTGATGTATTGCCTCTCGCTGATTACTGGCAAAAAGCCCAAATCCAGGCGCAACAAGCATTGCAGCACTTACCCACCCCTTCCAAAGTACAGAATTTTGACTCTTATCAGGCGTTATTCCCCTTTATTGAACATTTGACACCGCTTCAGCAAAAAGCGTTAGACGTCGATATTTCTGCCCCAGGCCCGCAGTTGCTGGTTCTCGAAGATGTTACTGGTGCCGGGAAAACGGAAGCTGCACTTATTCTGGCGCACCGCCTGATGTCAGCCGGAAAGAGCGATAGCCTTTATGTCGGGCTTCCCACGATGGCGACGTCAAACGCCATGTTCCGCCGCCTCTCTCTGGCGTATCGGGCTTTGTTTACGCCAGGCAGTTTGCCTTCGCTGGTTCTGGCGCATGGTGCGCGCCATATGTCCGACGATTTTAACCACTCATTATGGGGATGGGAGAATCGTGGGCAGCTTAGCTATGAGGCTGGCGAAAGTTCCGCCAGCAGCGCCTGCAATGCCTGGTTTGCGGATTCGCGGAAAAAATCGCTACTGGCTGAAGTCGGTGTTGGTACGCTCGATCAGGTATTGATGGCGGCGATGCCTTTTAAACATCAGTCACTGCGGTTACTTGGCCTTTTTGGCAAGTTACTGATTTTAGATGAAGTCCATGCTTATGACAGCTATATGGTTCGTCTTCTGGAAGGTTTGCTCACCTTCCATGCGGCCCAGGGCGGGAGTGCAATCATCCTCAGCGCCACATTGCCTTACTCATTGCGTAACAAGCTTCTGCGCGCATTCCAGAAAGGAACGGGGGGCAAATTACCCACCCCAACTCCGGACGCGCAATATCCCTGGTTTTCTCTGCTGACTACCGAAGCGCTTCACGAAAGCTTTACCCCCACGCGCCCTGAAGTTTCCCGTGAGGTGGGGGTTGCGTGGCTCACAGAAACGCAACAGGCCGTTGATCTAATCAAACAGGCAGTAAGTCTCGGGCAATGCATTTGCTGGATCCGAAATACTGTGGATGAAGCGATTGAGGTTTATCGCCAGTTGAAGGAGTGCGGAACTATTCCTGAAGAGGATTTACTGCTGTTCCATAGCCGTTTTGCTTTTGTTGACCGGATGAAGGTCGAAACTCAGGCGCTGGACCAATTTGGTAAAGAAAGCACCGCAGCCGGTCGGCGCGGCAAGGTTCTTATCGCCACACAGGTTATTGAACAAAGCCTGGATATTGATCTGGACGTGATGATTAGCGATTTGGCCCCGATCGACTTACTTATCCAGCGAGCAGGTCGCCTGCAACGGCATCAGCGTGGAACGCGAATCCCTCCGGTACTCCATATTTTGGCACCCACCTGGCAGACCGACCCTGAATCTGACTGGTTAAAAGAATCTATCCCGGGGACGAGTTTTGTCTATGCCGATCACGCTTGTCTGTGGCGCACACAGCATATTCTCCGGGAGAAAGGGGGGATTCGGATGCCTGAAGATGCCCGTGAACTAGTCGAAAGTGTGTATGCGGAATGGATTGCTGCCCCGTCTGCTCTGCAGCCCGCAAGCGATCTGGCAATGGGTAAAAGCTTCAGCGCCAGTGGAATTGCCGCTCAAACGCTGCTGTGGCGCGATGAGGGCTATGCACGTAAAGCCAGTGATCACCCTTGGGATGATGTTGAGCTGGCGACTCGTTTGAGTGAAGACACGGTTGATCTCTATCTCACCTGGCAAGATGGCGAACCTTATGCGGAAGGGGATGCGTACCCCTGGGAACAAAGTCGCTTGTCCATCCGGCCTTCGTTGTGGAAAACGCTGGCTCAGAAAATCCCGCATCTGGAGGGCGAGGCGCTGGAAAAAATGCGACTAACTATCCGCAATCCCGCTGCTCAGGTGGCACTTCTGGAGCGGAACAAGGTTGCAGAGTTTTACAGTAAAGAATCAGGTTTGCTGGACTATTCAAAAAATTAAGAGGGATTTTATGCAGGAGAGAACCTATGTTTTCACTGATCGCTGACCCCTGGCTACCCGTTATCGACCGCTCCGGGCAGCGCAGGAAAATATCGCCACAGCAGCTTTTTGATAATGACATTGTGGAGTTGGTGTGGCCGCGTGCGGATTTTCAGGGGGCCTCTTATCAATTGCTGATTGGCCTGATGCAGACCGTGACGCCGCCCCGAGATGAAGAGGAGTGGGATGAAGTTTGGGAAGAGGGCGTTGCACCAGCAGACTGGCATAACGCACTGGAAAGGATTGCGGAGGCATTTAATTTCGGTCCACAAAAGCCGGCATTTTTGCAGGATTTAGAAACCTTACCCGTTGAATCTTCATCGATTGCAGGGTTGTTGGTGGATGCGCCGGGCGGAAATACGCTAAAGCTCAATAAAGATCATTTCGTCAAACGAAGTGTTTACCAACAATTTTGCCCGCACTGTGCCGCAATGGCCTTGTATACAGTACAGACCAACTCTCCTGCTGCCGGAGCCGGGTTCCGCACCAGCATGCGTGGCGGGGGGCCAATGACTACGCTATTGGTTCCGCAAAAAACGGATGAAGCGTTGTGGAGAAAGCTTTGGCTAAATGTTTTTCCCGCACGTGATAAGTGGGAAAAAGAGCAGTTGCCTCTGATTTTCCCGTGGCTGGCTGCGACCCGCAGCAGCGAAACCCCCAAAAACATTGTGACGCCAGAAAATGCCCATCCTCTTCAGGCTTATTGGGGAATGCCGCGCCGTCTTGAGATTGATTTCAGCCAAACGACGTCGGGGATATGCGATTTATGTGGCGAGACGCACGAAGCCTTGCTGACCAGAATGCGCAGTAAAAACTATGGCGTGCAATACGACACCTGGATTCATCCTCTCTCACCTTATCGGCGAGCTGCGAAAGACGCCAGTGCGCCAATGATCCCTTTAAAAGGGCAGCCTGGCGGGCTTGCGTACAAAGACTGGCTGGGTTTGGTTGTAGAGTCGGAAGAGAAGCTCAACTGCACGTTTCCGGCAAAAGTTATTCGTATGAATACCGTGCCACAGCTGACCAATTTATGGTGTTTCGGATATGACATGGATAATGCCAAAGCGCGTTGCTGGTATGAGCACCGTCTGGCGTTATCCACCTTGCCAAAAGCTCATCAGGATGAACTGAAGGGACTGCTGCAAACGGCTGTTGAACTTGCAACCAGCACTCTGCCGCTGCTGCGCTACGCGCTAAAAGAGGCGTGGTTCACGACCCCAAAAGAAGCGAAAGGGGATTTTAGCTTCATTGATATTGCTTTCTGGCAGCAAACCGAAGCCGATTTCAGCAATTTGTGGAAAACCCTTAATCAATACCCGTCGGCTACATTCCCGCAAGCGCGTGATGCTTTGCGTCTTTGGCAGGCTTCATTGCGCGATTATCTGTTCCATGCATTCGATGAGCGTGCATTCACCAATCCTGACGAGGTGGCCGATCTCACGCGTATTCTGCGCGCTCGACTCAATCTTAATAAAAATTTCATTAAACAGAAGTGCTTAAAAGAGTTGCTCCAGTTAACACAAGAGCACAAGGAGAAGCAGGATGTTTGACATCGATACCGCAAAACCGGTGGTACTCACCGATCCGGATGCTGCTAAGGCGCTGCGTCGTTGGTTTGATTTTTTGCAGGAGCGCAATAATCAGCGTCAGGGTGTTGCGACGAATGGCCGCGCCTGGCGTGCAGAGTTACGCCGCTGTGCCCAGCCTTTTGGAGCGTTAACCACGGCGGCATTTTTTCAACTCAATCAGTCACTTTCTACAAGCGCACGTCTGAAGCAGAGCGATACCTTCGCCCTGGCAATGATTGCTTATGTTGTAGCCCACGCACGTTTTGATGAGCCAAAAGTAAGTTTCGCGCGACAGCTCGGCGAAAAGATAAATGGTTCAACTCCATGCCTTTCGCGTTTGCGCTTTGATCGTCTGCTCGCCGTCAGAACACCGGCTGAATTGTGCAGCCAACTCACCCGTGCCGTGAAGCTAAGGGGTGAAAAGGGGATCAATATCGTTTCGTTAGCAGACGGGATTTTCCTCTGGATGCGTGAATGGCAGCAGCGGGAAGAAAACCAGCCTGTCGACAGTAATCCTTTTAACCGTTTCAGTGTGCGCTGGGCCAGCGAGTATTTGCTGGCAACCGAAAAATAATCTTTGGAATTAATGGAATAATTATCATGACAACGTTTATTCAGCTTCACATTCTTACCGCTTATGCCCCATCTAATTTAAATCGCGACGATACCGGTCGCCCAAAAACCGCCATCATGGGCGGCGTGGAGCGCCTGCGCGTTTCGTCGCAAAGCCTGAAACGGGCCTGGCGTACTTCCGATGTTTTTGAAGATGCGTTAAGTGGTTATATCGGTACCCGCACCCGTCGCCTGGGGCCTGAAATCTATAAACAGCTACGTAATGAAGGTGTTGCGGAAAAAATGGCGCTTTCAATCGCCGGGAAAATTGCCGAACAGTTCGGCAAATTGAAAAGTGATAAAGGCGCCAGCGCAGAAGAAAACCTTGAAATTGAACAGTTGGTTCATGCCAGCCCGGAAGAGCAGCAGCACATTCAAAAATTACTGGCAGTGCTGATTACTGAGAATCGCGAAGCAAATCCTGAAGAGCTCAACCTGCTGCGCGCGAATGCGCAGGCGGTGGATATTGCACTCTTTGGCCGCATGTTAGCTTCAAAGCCTGAATTCAACGTAGAGGCGGCCTGCCAGGTGGCACATGCGTTGGGAGTCAGCGCAGTAACGGTTGAGGAAGATTTCTTTACCGCCGTTGACGACCTTAACGGCAAAAAGGATTCAGGTTCCGCTCATATGGGTGAGCAGGGTTTCGCCTCGGCGCTGTTCTATAGCTATATCTGCATTAGCCGCGATTTATTGTTGGAAAACCTTAACGGTAATGAAGAACTGGTCCAGCGTACCTTGAGAGCATTGACCGAAACGGCGTTAACCGTTTCACCTGGTGGTAAGCAAAACAGTTTTGCTTCCCGCGCCTGGGCTTCGTATGTCATGGCCGAAAAGGGTACGCAGCAGCCGCGCGCATTATCTGTCGCATTTTTCAGCCCGGTGCGTGGTGAAGATCAGCATGCTCAGGCAATAACGCGTTTGCAGCAGCAACAGCAGAAATTCACTCGCGCTTACGGGCAGCGTAATGAAGAACAGCGGTATGAAATGAATGTGGAATCTGGTGACGGCACACTTCAGGAATTGCTGAACTTTGTTAGCCAGTAAGGAGAGATGATGTCCCGATATCTGATCTTTCAACTCTATGCGCCGCTGGTTTCCTGGGGTGAGGTTGCGGTGGGTGAAGTTCGCCACACAGCAACGATCCCCAGCCGTTCTGCTCTGCTTGGCTTGCTGGCGGCAGCGCTGGGTATTAAGCGCGAAAATGAGCAGCAGCTCCAGTGCATGAATCAACACTACCATTTTGCCATCAGGCCTCTTTCGCCGCGTGAGCAATGGTTGCGTGATTACCACACGGTGCAGATGCCGAAAGAGAATCGCAAACGCCGCTATTACACCCGACGCGATGAACTGATCCTCTCATCGGAAGAGCCTGGCACGATGCTGACTTCGCGAGAATACCGCTGCGATGCCTTTTATCACGTAGCGGTGCAGGAAACACCTGATGCACCTTACACGCTTGATGAATTAGCTTGCGCGTTAATGGCTCCCGTATTTCCGCTATATCTGGGGAGAAAATCTTGCCCGCCCGCTTTGCCACTGAATCCGCAGATTATCGACGGAACATTGGGGGAAGTGTTTCATAAGGCTTATGCAGACAGCAACTACGGTTTTAATTGTGAAGAGCTGGCAGCGATCCGCTCAGCACAGTTATTTTGCGTCTGGGAAGGCGAACAACAGGGCGTATCTGAATTTGCCACACAACAGCGCGGCGATCAGCCCGTCAGCCGGAATCGTTGGCAATTTACCACTCGCGTACAGCATTCCGGCTATCTCACGGAGGAGTGCTGATGTTTCTTTCCCGAGTATCACTTGATTTAACAAAATTGACTCCTGCCATGTGGCAAAAATGGCAGGTTGCTCAGCCCTATGCCAGCCATCAATGGTTATGGCAGCTTTTCACTCAACAGGATGAAAGAGGGTTTTTATTCCGCCATGAGGCAACCCCACAAGGGGCGAGTTTTTATCTGCTCTCGGATGTCGCTCCTTTTGCCGAAGACTCATTGTTTTCCATCAGCAGTAAGCCATTCGATCCGCAATTAGCAGAGGGGATGGAACTCACATTTGCCCTGCGGGCCAATCCGGTAGTGACGCGCAACGGTAAACGAAGCGACGTATTAATGGATGCAAAATACCAGGCTAAATTGCAAGGTGCTGCCCCGGATGAAATTGCGGAGTTACAGGAGAAGGCCGCATTTACGTGGCTAAAAGCACAGGGCGAAAGAGGGGGTTTTGTTGTTGAAGCGCAGGAAATACAAATTGTTGGCCAGCAGCGCCAGCGCTTTGTGCGTAAATCTGGCGAACATCCCATTACGTTCACAACCGTGGATTTTGCGGGAAGCCTGACGGTGACGAATCCCCCACTCTTTATGCAGACGCTAAAGAACGGCTTGGGTAAAAGCAAAGCGCTGGGCTGTGGACTGATGTTGATCCGCCGGAGATAAATATGAGTTACATCCCCTTATCACCCATCCCTCTGAAAGACCGCACCTCAATGATCTTTCTGCAATATGGACAAATAGATGTTGTGGATGGCGCTTTCGTTCTGATCGACAAAACCGGGATACGTACGCATATCCCGGTGGGATCGATAGCCTGCATTATGCTGGAACCTGGCACGCGAATTTCACACGCAGCGGTTCGTCTGGCCGCAACCACGGGCACTTTGCTCGTCTGGGTGGGTGAAGCCGGAGTGCGTATGTATGCCAGTGGCCAGCCGGGTGGTGCTCGGTCGGATCGATTGCTGTATCAGGCAAAACTGGCGCTGGATGAGGATCTGCGCCTGAAAGTTGTTCGTAAGATGTTTGAACTGAGGTTTGGTGAACCGGCCCCCAGCAGGCGATCCGTCGAACAGTTACGGGGCATTGAAGGTGCCAGAGTTCGTCAGACCTATTCGTTATTGGCTAAGCGCTATGGTGTGAAATGGAATGGCCGACGTTACGATCCTAAAGACTGGGAGAAAGGGGATGTGGTAAATCAATGCATCAGCGCCGCTACTTCCTGTTTGTATGGAATAACTGAAGCGGCCATTCTGGCTGCGGGTTATGCACCGGCTATCGGTTTTGTCCATTCAGGTAAACCACTTTCATTTGTCTATGATATTGCAGACATCGTGAAATTTGAGGGAGTAGTTCCTGTAGCCTTTGAGATCGCAGCAAAAACACCTCATAGCCCGGACAAGGAAGTTCGCCTCGCTTGTCGTGATGTTTTCCGCAGCCAAAAAACACTGGCGCGGCTCATCCCACTAATAGAAGAAGTGCTTGCTGCGGGCGAAATCGATGTTCCCGCTCCTTTTGCAGATTCGCAACCTCCAGCTATCCCAGAGCCTTCATCAATAGGCGATATTGGGCACCGTGGGTGACGTATGAGTATGTTAACGATTGTCACGGAAAATGTTCCCCCACGTTTGCGCGGACGGCTTGCGGTATGGCTACTGGAAGTTCGAGCAGGTGTATACGTGGGAGATACCTCCCGCAAGGTGCGCGAAATGATATGGCAGCAAATCACGATGCTGGCTGATGAGGGAAATGTTGTTATGGCATGGGCAGTTAACAATGAGTCCGGTTTTGATTTCCAGACATGGGGAGAAAACAGAAGGATGCCGGTGGATCTTGATGGGCTTAGGTTAGTTTCATTTTACCCCGTTGAGAATCAATGAGTTAGAGTTCTTTAAAAATTAAGAAAAGTTGGTGGAATTTTTTTGTCTTAAAAATTCCTTTTAGAACAGTAATATAGTTTTAGAGTGTTCCCCGCGCCAGCGGGGATAAACCGTCCCTGGGTGGCCCGGTTCTGCTTTCCAGTATGTGTTCCCCGCGCCAGCGGGGATAAACCGGCCACGCGGTTTAAACGCTTTATAGTTGAGGTGTGTTCCCCGCGCCAGCGGGGATAAACCGTCCTCACGCACAGCCAACTAACACCAGTGACCGTGTTCCCCGCGCCAGCGGGGATAAACCGGAAACATAACTAGCCACCTAGAAAGCTCAAATGTGTTCCCCGCGCCAGCGGGGATAAACCGATGTGAAATTACTTATCACTTCCCGGAGGCTCGTGTTCCCCGCGCCAGCGGGGATAAACCGGCGCATGAGCTCGGCATGACTAATGCGCAGGTGTGTTCCCCGCGCCAGCGGGGATAAACCGCGCTACATCTTTGCGGTGTGCTTTCTTGCTTTGTGTTCCCCGCGCCAGCGGGGATAAACCGATTGCGCTCGTTCCTCAAATCATCAATCAGGGGTGTTCCCCGCGCCAGCGGGGATAAACCGGGGGCGTAACCGGTGGAGGTGGCTCGGGTAATGTGTTCCCCGCGCCAGCGGGGATAAACCGGAATGGAATATATGACCAATAACAAACAAATCGTGTTCCCCGCGCCAGCGGGGATAAACCGCGGAGCAAATGCAGGCGGATCAATCAATTCAGGTGTTCCCCGCGCCAGCGGGGATAAACCGGTTAAACGACACGGTGTCGCCAGAATCGTATAGTGTTCCCCGCGCCAGCGGGGATAAACCGCACACTATCCGTAATTGGAACGCTCGAATTTGGTGTTCCCCGCGCCAGCGGGGATAAACCGATAAAAATCTGACCGATGTGGCTGATAAAGCCGTGTTCCCCGCGCCAGCGGGGATAAACCGGGACTATCAATAATTTTCTTCTGAGGATCTACGTGTTCCCCGCGCCAGCGGGGATAAACCGGTCACAAAATGCTTCGTCAATACTGTAGATCTGTGTTCCCCGCGCCAGCGGGGATAAACCGAGCTATAAATGTCATGAAAACTATCTGTAGAAGTGTTCCCCGCGCCAGCGGGGATAAACCGCGGCGGGAAGTGTTGATCCAGTTCAGGCGCTGGTGTTCCCCGCGCCAGCGGGGATAAACCGCGATTATGGCTGCCATGTCAGTGATTGCGGCTGTGTTCCCCGCGCCAGCGGGGATAAACCGGCGGCGCTTTGCGCATTCTGAATACACCAAAAGTGTTCCCCGCGCCAGCGGGGATAAACCGCGGTTAATCAGCGTGCCGTGGATTGGGATAATGTGTTCCCCGCGCCAGCGGGGATAAACCGCGCACAACGTCGACACGGTGATCGAGGCTTGCGTGTTCCCCGCGCCAGCGGGGATAAACCGGACGACGCATGAGTCTCACGACATTACAGGAAGTGTTCCCCGCGCCAGCGGGGATAAACCGGTTGGGCTGACGGAACGGGTACCGGAACAGTGGTGTTCCCCGCGCCAGCGGGGATAAACCGGGGGATACATTCCCCCATAACCCGAACGCTTAGTGTTCCCCGCGCCAGCGGGGATAAACCGTGCTTATCATCGCACCACTCCGCGTGGCTAACGTGTTCCCCGCGCCAGCGGGGATAAACCGGCATCCCGTTGGAAAAAACCATCCGAGAATGCGTGTTCCCCGCGCCAGCGGGGATAAACCGATAGCGCAATGAATATGGCAGGAGGTTTGTTGGTGTTCCCCGCGCCAGCGGGGATAAACCGAGATCAGCTACATGGGCGTATGCCCGTACTCCGTGTTCCCCGCGCCAGCGGGGATAAACCGCCGCCTGATTCATGACCCACTTGAGCGATAAAGTGTTCCCCGCGCCAGCGGGGATAAACCGAGCTAGGGGATCTTATCGCTAATTCAAAACACGTGTTCCCCGCGCCAGCGGGGATAAACCGTTAGCGGAATGAGTGAGAGCGTGCAGGGATTCGTGTTCCCCGCGCCAGCGGGGATAAACCGCCGCCGCGCGTGCGGTTAATGTCGATGTATAGGTGTTCCCCGCGCCAGCGGGGATAAACCGATTACCTATATCAAAACGAAGGGCAAAAAGAAGTGTTCCCCGCGCCAGCGGGGATAAACCGTATCGGGTCTTGCTGATGCGTGTTGATACGTCGTGTTCCCCGCGCCAGCGGGGATAAACCGCGGATGAATTTATCCCGGTACATCATGCCATGGTGTTCCCCGCGCCAGCGGGGATAAACCGTTAATGCCCTCTGCGCGATACTGCGCCTGAATGTGTTCCCCGCGCCAGCGGGGATAAACCGCAAATCATGAGCAACGCCGCCGGTTATGCCTTGTGTTCCCCGCGTCAGCGGGGATAAACCGATGGGCGACCCATATTTCAAGCAGAAAGACTTGTGTTCCCCGCGCGAGCGGGGAACACCTGTTTGTGGGGAGTATTTTTCTGGTATTAGTGCAATGTTGGTTAAATCGTCTAAAAATGAGAAGGCGAAAGCTCAGATGGACCCCGCCAAAATGCAAATTGAAGCTTTATCTGAAAGCGAGCGGAACCGCTTGTCAGCGAGGCCTATTGCATTAATTCAAATGAAAGCGGTACTTGGTCTGAAATGGGGCACTTTTAAGATGCAGTAGTGAATTGCACCCTCTTTTTTGTTTCACTTTTTCCCCGCTTTCGCCAACTCTTTCACCAGTGGCAGCATCACTCGCATCACATCATGGCTGCGTTTCTCGATGCGCGTTGGTAGCCACTTATCCAGATACTGTTGGTTATCGAATAATCCATTATGCCAACTTGTCCCATCCGGGAAGGCTTTGCTTTTCGCTCGTTGCTGATAACCATCTTTCTTGCCTAGTGACCAGTTAGTTGCTTCAACAGTAAGCACGGGAATGCCAGCTTCATCAAACACGTCAGCATCGCTACAACAACCGGTTCCTTTCGGATATTTGGCATTAAGGCCCGGATTAGTCGTGGCTTTAACATTCAACTGGCGCGCCAGTTTTAGCGCACGATCGCGCGTCAGTTTACTGACCGCTGTTGGTGTTGATTTACCGCTATTGAAATAGAGTTTGTCGCCGACAATCAGGTTGTCGAGATTAATCACCAGCAATGTATTTTTCTTCTCGCTGGCACTCATACGCTTAAGAACATCTTCCGCACCGAGTTTGCCAATTTCTTCACCACTGGTGGCGATAAAACGGATGCCATAGCGCGTTGGAATATCTTTCAGGCGGGTTGCAAGCTCAAGCATAACGCCTAGCCCTGAAGCGTTGTCATCAACACCTTGCAGCGTTAAACCACCAAGATTGTTATTTACATCGTTATCACTGAGCGGTGAATAGGTATCGAGGTGCGCCATGATAATGATTTGCTGCGGTTCAATTCCTTCACGTGCAGCAATGACAGAACTTGCACTGACATTATGCCAGCTCTGATGGCCATCTTTGGTGGTGTACAAATAGCGAGTGTTAAAGCGGCGAATATCGCTTTGGTAACCAAGCTGGCTAAATTGCTGCTTGATGTAGTCTGCGGCCAGCATTTCCGAGGGGCTACCGGTCATGCGTCCTGGGAATACCGTAGCAATGTGGCGTGTTTGTTGACTGGCAATTTTGCCCATTGGCGTTGTGTTGGCAACAGCGGGCAAGGTACAGCAAATGCTTAACGCCAGGCTGGTTAGCGAGTGGCGCATTGCGGAAAACATAGTGGAGGTCCTTTCAACCAGGAAAATTTTTTGCCCGCATAGTATGAAACTGTGATGGGCGTTACACAATTTCAATTGCTCTGAAAGCCACGTTAAATCGCTGGTTCAGCACATTTTGTGATTTGCATTTCTATGGCGTTATTCCTTTGTGGAACTACTCATTCCAATTCGTAATTTCATTACAAATAATCCTCAGCCGTATAGTCCCTCTAATGAATTTTTAAACGGTGGGCTAAGAACCTGTCCCATTAGGGCGATTTTATTTGCCATTTTGAACCTGGGCTATGTGTACGTTGCGGTTGCTCCGCGCTGTCCGTGTCCAGACTGGTTGCAATAATCACGCCTACTGGGAGGTTCTATGACCCTCCGTACTAAACCTCGGCTAAGGGATGTTTATGGACCAGAAACGACTTACACACTTACGGCAGTTGGAGGCGGAAAGCATCCATATCATCCGTGAGGTCGCCGCCGAATTTGCCAATCCGGTGATGATGTATTCCATCGGTAAAGACTCCTCGGTGATGTTGCATTTGGCTCGTAAAGCCTTCTATCCTGGTACGCTTCCTTTCCCGTTGCTGCATGTTGATACCGGTTGGAAATTCCGCGAGATGTACGACTTCCGTGACCGTACCGCGAAGAACTACGGTTTCGAGCTGTTAGTGCATAAAAACCCGGAAGGGGTGGCGATGGGTATCAACCCATTCGTGCATGGCAGCGCAAAACATACTGACATCATGAAAACTGAGGGGCTGAAGCAGGCTCTGAGTAAATACGGCTTTGATGCCGCTTTTGGTGGCGCTCGTCGTGATGAAGAAAAGTCCCGCGCCAAAGAACGTATCTATTCCTTCCGTGACCGTTTCCATCGCTGGGACCCAAAAAACCAGCGCCCTGAACTGTGGCACAACTACAACGGCCAGATTAATAAAGGTGAGAGCATTCGCGTGTTCCCACTTTCAAACTGGACCGAACTGGATATCTGGCAGTACATCTTCCTGGAAAATATCGAAATCGTTCCGTTGTATCTGGCAGCACCGCGTCCGGTGCTGGAGCGCGATGGCATGTTGCTGATGGTTGACGATGACCGCATTGATTTACAACCTGGTGAAGTGATTGAGCAGAAAATGGTGCGCTTCCGTACCCTGGGCTGCTGGCCGCTGACCGGTGCCGTTGAATCCGACGCGCAGACATTGCCGGAAATCATCGAAGAGATGCTGGTTTCGACCACCAGTGAACGTCAAGGGCGGGCAATTGACCGCGACCAGGCAGGCTCGATGGAGCTTAAAAAACGCCAGGGTTATTTCTAAGGAGCCGCCAGATGAATACCACTATTGCACAACAAATTGCGGATGAAGGCGGCGTTGAAGCCTATCTGCACGCACAACAAAATAAAAGCCTGCTGCGTTTTCTGACCTGCGGTAGCGTGGATGACGGCAAAAGTACGCTCATTGGCCGCTTGCTACATGACACGCGCCAGATTTATGAAGACCAACTTTCTTCGCTGCATACTGACAGCAAACGTCACGGTACGCAGGGCGAGAAACTGGATCTGGCCTTGCTGGTGGATGGCCTGCAAGCCGAGCGCGAGCAGGGCATTACTATCGATGTGGCTTACCGTTATTTCTCCACCGAAAAGCGTAAATTCATTATTGCCGATACCCCGGGGCATGAGCAGTACACCCGCAATATGGCGACCGGTGCTTCAACATGCGACCTGGCGATCTTATTGATCGATGCGCGTAAAAGCGTGCTGGATCAGACGCGGCGCCACAGTTTTATCTCCACGCTGCTTGGGATCAAACACCTGGTGGTGGCGGTGAATAAAATGGATCTGGTCGATTTCAGTGAAGAGCGTTTCGAGCAGATCAAACAAGATTACCTGACCTTTGCAGAACAACTGCCGTCCGATCTGGATATTCGCTTTGTGCCACTTTCGGCACTTGAAGGCGACAACGTTGCAACGCAAAGCGCTAACATGCCGTGGTACACCGGCCCTACGCTTCTGGAACTTCTGGAAACGGTAGAAGTGAAGCGTATCGTTGAACAACAGCCGATGCGTTTCCCTGTGCAATACGTCAACCGCCCAAATCTGGATTTCCGTGGTTATGCGGGAACGCTGGCATCAGGCACCGTGAATGTTGGGCAACGCGTTAAAGTCCTGCCATCGGGTGTTGAGTCTGCCATTGCACGAATCGTCACTTTTGATGGAGATTTGCAACAAGCTGCTGCGGGTGAAGCCATCACATTAGTGCTCAAAGATGAAATCGACATCAGCCGTGGCGACTTGCTGGTTGATGCCAGTGATACGCAGCCTGCGGTGCAGACAGCAAAAGTCGATGTGGTGTGGATGGCAGAACAACCGCTGGTGCCGGGCCAAAGCTATGACATTAAAGTGGCCGGGAAGAAAACCCGTGCTCGTGTCGACAACATTCATTACCAGGTCGAAATTAACAGCCTGACGCAGCGTGTCGTAGAAAGCCTGCCATTAAACGGCATTGGCCTGGTGGATTTAACCTTCGATGAACCACTGGTGCTGGATAAGTATCAGGAAAACCCGGTCACTGGTGGGTTGATTTTCATCGACCGACTGACCAACGTGACCGTGGGCGCTGGCATGGTGCGTGAGCCACAAGAAGAGGTTTATCAGGAGCCGTCAGCGTTTAGTGCGTTTGAGCTGGAACTGAATGCACTGGTGCGTCGTCACTTCCCACACTGGGGTGCGCGTGATTTGCTGGGAGGCAAGTAATGGCTGAGCACGACGAAAACGTCGTCTGGCATGCCCATCCGGTAACGGCTGAGCAACGTGAGAGTCTTCATCAGCACCGTGGTGCGGTACTGTGGTTTACCGGGCTTTCCGGTTCGGGTAAATCCACTGTGGCTGGTGCCCTGGAAGAAGCGCTGCATAAACTTGGCGTGAGTACTTACTTGCTTGATGGTGACAATGTACGCCACGGTTTGTGTAGCGATTTGGGTTTCAGCGACGACGATCGTAAAGAAAATATCCGCCGTGTTGGTGAAGTTGCCAACTTGATGGTGGATGCGGGATTAGTCGTGTTGACCGCCTTTATTTCGCCACATCGGGCTGAGCGCCAGATGGTGCGCGATCGTGTCGGAGAAGGGCGGTTTATTGAAGTGTTTGTCGATACACCACTTTCTATTTGTGAAGCGCGCGATCCTAAAGGTTTGTATAAAAAAGCCCGGGCAGGTGAGTTACGTAACTTCACCGGAATTGACTCAGTCTATGAAGCACCAGTGAATCCGGAAATACACTTAGACGGCGAACAATTAGTAACAAATTTGATAGCCCAATTATTAGACCTGTTGCGTCGTAACGTTATTATCAAAACCTAAGACATTGCCAGGCGCGTAACGTGCCTGGCTTGCAGGGTTTACGGATTCGTTATGCGCAATGGCACTAACATGGCAATTACATCGGCTGAAGCAAGCCCTGGTACCGAAGAGACAACCTGGTCATTGGCCGGTGCGTTTATCGGTTTTTTGTCATGGCTATTGGCGCTGGGTATTCCTTTCCTGATTTATGGCCCTAACACGCTGTTTTTCTTCCTCTATACCTGGCCATTTTTCCTCGCTTTGCTGCCTGTAGCGGTCGTTGTGGGAATTGCGCTGCACTCTCTTTTACAAGGCCGTTTGATCTTTAGCTGCATTGCTACGGTGCTTGCCGTAACGCTAATGTTCGGCATCCTATTCTTATGGCTGATGGGTTAATCTTAAAATATTCGCCAAACCGTAACAGACTATTTATGGCTGCATGTCCGCTAACTCACCTGCAAACGCGCATGTTGGCGCTTTCTGTGATAAATTCTGCCGCAAATACGAAGGGCCGCCTTGTGCCCAGAGCGAAGCTCGATAAAATTTTGTGCGATGATTGTGCCGTTTTTCAGGGGGCAGGATGGGTAAACTAACGCTGCTATTGCTGGCCTTGTTGGTCTGGCTGCAGTATTCGCTGTGGTTTGGAAAAAACGGCGTACATGACTACACGCGAGTGAGTGACGACGTTACTGCACAGCAAGCGACGAACGCTAAGCTCAAAGCGCGTAACGATCAGCTGTTTGCGGAAATTGACGATCTTAATGGCGGGCAGGAAGCTATTGAAGAACGCGCGCGTAACGAATTAAGTATGACTAAACCAGGTGAGACCTTCTACCGCCTGGTACCCGATAGTTCTAAGCGCCTGGGCAACACTACAGGGCAGAACAACCGATAATCAAGCGTAAGTGAATCTACATGGCAGACTCCTCCCCGGACGTAATTGCCGTGGTGCCGGCAGCAGGTATCGGCAGCCGCATGCAAACGGAATGTCCTAAGCAATATCTAAAAATCGGCGATAAAACTATTCTTGAACACGCAGTGGCGAGCCTGATGGCTCACCCTCGCGTGGCTCATGTCGTTGTTGCCATTAGCCCGACCGACCGCTGGTTTGCCTCATTGCCCCTTGCCTCAAACCCTGATGTCACCGTGATAAATGGCGGTGCACAGCGTGCTGACTCGGTACTTGCCGGGCTGAATGTCGTGCAGAGTGCGCAATGGGTTCTGGTGCATGATGCTGCGCGCCCATGCTTGCATCAGGATGATTTAGCGCGTTTGTTGGCCATCACCGAGACCAGCAAAATCGGCGGCATTCTGGCAGCACCGGTACGCGACACCATGAAGCGCGGAGAGCCAGGCAAAAGCCTGATTGCTCACACCGTTGATCGCGAAGACCTTTGGCATGCTTTAACGCCACAGCTGTTCCCTCTGGAATTACTGCGAACCTGCTTGCAGCGCGCACTTGATGAACACGCCTCGATTACAGATGAAGCCTCGGCTCTTGAGTATTGTGGCTTCCATCCCGAATTAATTAGCGCCCGCGCCGATAATATTAAAGTGACTCGTCCTGAAGACCTGGCGCTGGCGGAGTTTTACCTCACGCGGTTAACCCAAACGGAGAATGAATAATGCGTATTGGACATGGTTTTGATGTACACGCTTTTGGTGGCCCTGGGCCAATTATCATTGGTGGCGTACGTGTGCCGTTCGAACAGGGGCTGCTTGCACACTCGGATGGCGATGTCGCTTTGCACGCATTAACGGATGCTTTGTTAGGTGCTGCCGCGCTGGGTGATATCGGCAAATTATTCCCGGACACCGATCCGGCATTTAAAGGTGCCGACAGCCGTGAACTGCTACGTGAAGCGTGGCGTCGTATTCAGGCGAAAGGCTACACATTGGGTAACGTCGATGTGACGATTATTGTGCAGGCTCCGAAAATGGCTCCGCACATCCCACAGATGCGCGTGTTTATTGCCGAAGATCTCGGCTGCCATATGGACGATGTGAACGTAAAAGCGACCACTACTGAGAAACTCGGTTTTACAGGTCGTGGTGAAGGCATCGCTTGCGAAGCTGTCGCTCTGCTGCATAAGGCGCGCAAATAATGGATATGCAGAACCTGACCTGGCTGCACGGCAAGCCGCAAGGCACCGGTTTAATCAAAGCCAGTCCAGAGGACTTCGTGGTTATCGAAGACCTGGGTTTTGGGCCGGATGGTGACGGTGAGCAACTACTCTTACGCATCCTGAAAAATGGCTGTAACACCCGTTTTGTTGCTGATGCACTGGCGAAGTATCTGAAGGTTCCAGCCCGAGAAGTGAGCTTTGCCGGGCAGAAAGACAAGCATGCAGTAACCGAACAGTGGTTCTGCGTCCGCCTGCCGGGTAAAGAGATGCCGGATATGAGCGGGTTTGAGCTTGAAGGCTGCCAGGTGCTGGAATATGCCCGTCACCGCCGTAAATTGCGTTTAGGGGCACTGAAAGGTAATAGCTTCACGCTGGTACTGCGTGAAGTGAGCGATCGTGCTGAGCTTGAACAGCGTCTGAATACAATTCTACATGCTGGCGTACCGAATTATTTCGGCAGCCAGCGTTTTGGTATTGCTGGAAACAACCTGCACCAGGCTGTGCGCTGGGCGCAAACTAATGCGCCTATTCGCGATCGTAATAAGCGCAGTTTTTATCTCTCCGCAGCTCGTAGCGCCATGTTTAACCAGATTGTCAGCGAAAGGCTGAAGAAACCCGACTTTAACCAGGTTATCGACGGCGATGCACTGCAACTTGCTGGGCGCGGTAGCTGGTTTGTCGCAACACCTGAAGAAATGCCTGAGCTGCAAACCCGTGTCGATAATGGCGAACTACTGATTACCGCACCACTGCCGGGTGATGGTGCCTGGGGTACACAAAATGCCGCGCTGGAATTTGAGCAAAATTGTGTTGCCGGTGAAACAGATTTGCAGGGGTTACTGGTGCGTGAACGTGTTGAAGCGGCCCGCCGCGCGATGCTGGTTATGCCTAAAGAACTGAGCTGGAACTGGTGGGATGACATCACCGTTGAGTTGAATTTCTGGTTGCCTGCCGGAAGTTTTGCCACAAGCGTCGTGCGTGAATTAATGAACGCGCCGGGCGGTTACGCGGATATTGCCGAGTAACGGTAGAGCACATTCATAGCGGGTAATGACACTACCCGCTTTTTTTTGTTTTAAACTCCGCATTAACATTACTTCTCCAAGTCCCACAACCTCTTGTTTTCGGCGCGATCCTCAGACCACAGCAGGTGATTTAGTCAACATTGGATTGTATAGTAACCTCTTGGGTTAGGCTTTGTGGTGAATGTTACAAAAACTGCAACAAATTCATGACAGGTGCACTAAAATCAGCAGAATGGGATAAAACAACACGTTGGGCCGTTTTTAGTCTAAAAAAGCGCAGAGCGTTGTGATATCAGGGGCCAACATGTGGTTTTATCTTTTTCGTATAAAAGAAGCTTTGTAAATTTAATATGAGAATACTTTTGAGTAACGATGACGGGGTTAATGCGCCGGGCATTCAAGTGTTGGCGACCCGACTAAGGGAATTTGCTGACGTGCAGGTGGTCGCCCCCGACCGTAATCGCAGTGGGGCATCAAACTCACTGACGCTCGAATCTTCATTGCGTACTTTCACTCTTGTAAACGGCGATATTTCCGTGCAGATGGGCACGCCGACTGACTGTGTCTATCTTGGCGTTAATGCGTTAATGCGTCCAGGTCCTGATGTGGTAGTTTCCGGGATTAATGCCGGCCCAAATCTGGGTGATGACGTTATCTACTCCGGCACCGTTGCGGCGGCAATGGAAGGGCGCCATTTAGGTCTTCCTGCGCTGGCTGTTTCTCTTAATGGCCATGAACATTATGAAACTGCCGCGGCGGTAACCTGTACGATTCTGCGCGCGCTAATGCGCGAGCCGCTGCGAACCGGGCGCATTTTAAATATTAATGTGCCTGATTTGCCACTTGATCAAATCAAGGGTATTCGTGTCACACGCTGTGGTAGCCGCCATCCTTCAGATAAAGTGATTCCGCAAGAAGATCCACGCGGTAACACCCTGTATTGGATCGGGCCTCCGGGTGACAAATTTGATGCAGGGCCGGATACCGATTTCGCTGCGGTTGATGAAGGCTATGTGTCTGTCACGCCGTTGCATGTCGACTTAACCGCTCACAGCGCTCGTGAGGTGGTTAGCCACTGGTTGAGCAAATCAGGAGTGGACGAGCAATGGTAAGCAAACGCGTACAAACCCTTCTCGAACAGCTTCGCAATCAAGGTATCAAGGACGAAAAAGTGCTTGAGGCCATTGCACAGGTGCCGCGGGAAAAATTTGTCGATGAAGCGTTTGAGCACAAAGCATGGGAAAACACGGCATTGCCCATTGGCTCAGGCCAAACCATCTCGCAGCCTTACATGGTTGCAAGAATGACCGAGTTACTTGAACTGACTCCTGATTGTCGTGTGCTGGAAATTGGTACGGGTTCCGGGTATCAAACTGCCATTCTGGCGCATCTGGTGCATCATGTTTGTTCAGTTGAACGCATTAAAGGTTTGCAATGGCATGCAAGACGACGCTTGAAGCAACTCGATCTACACAATATCTCAACCCGTCACGGTGATGGCTGGCAGGGCTGGCATGCGCGCAGCCCATTTGACGCTATTATTGTTACGGCAGCACCGCCGGAGATTCCCAGTGAACTCTTAGCACAACTGGATGAAGGCGGAATTTTGGTTCTCCCTGTAGGCGAAGATCGGCAATTTCTGAAGCGTATTCGTCGCCAGAATGGGGAATTTGTCATTGATACGGTAGAAGCCGTTCGTTTTGTGCCCTTAGTGAAGGGCGAGCTGGCATAACCCGGAAATATCTTGTTTTTTTCTAAGGGTTTTGGCGTAACGTAACGCGCAGCGAATTTTGGTATCTGGTTGTATACCCATTAGTATTCGAGTTGCAGGTAGGCGGTCAGGATGAGAGTCCCAGGAGCTTACTTAAGTAAGTCACTGGGGTGAGCGTCTACAGCCAACCACCCCTGCAGCTTGAAGGATGATGGGTATAAGTGTCAGTTCTGCCGTATTTTCATAAGCATATGATTGTTTTTCTTGGGGGATAAATGAGCGCGGGAAGCCCAACTTTTACTTTACGCCGTATTGCAGCGTTGTCGCTGGTTAGCCTTTGGTTAGCTGGCTGTACCAGCAATAACAGCCAGGCGCCTATCAGTTCTGTAGGTGGTAGCAGCAATGCCGGTAGTAGTTCATCCGGTGGAATGCTGATTACCCAGCCACCGAAAATGTCCACCCAAAGCCAGACTTCGCAAATTCAGCCTGTACAACAGCAACCAATGATTCAACCGATGCAAACGCAGCCGGTAGTTTCAACGCCAGTACAGACTGAAAATGGCCACATCGTTTATAACCGCCAGTATGGGAACATTCCTAAAGGTAGCTATACCGGCGGCAGCACGTATACAGTTAAACGTGGCGACACACTTTTCTATATTGCGTGGATAACCGGCAACGATTTTCGTGATCTTGCGCAACGTAACAATGTCCCCGCCCCGTATGGCTTAGAAGTGGGACAGACCCTACAAGTTGGCAGTTCTACTGGTACGCCAATTACCGGCGGAAATGCTGTGACCACCGCAGATGCTAGCGCACAAGGCGTTGCGCCTATCGCTGCGCAAAATACCACCACGGTGGTTGCTTCCAAGCCAGTAATTACGTATTCTGAGGACTCAGGTGAACAAAGTGCTAACAAAATGTTGCCGAATAATAAAGGTACTGCGACTGTCGTCACAGCACCGGTTACGGCACCTGTGGTTAGCTCTACGACTACCGTACCAACTGCCAGCAGCACGTCCGATAGCGCGCCAATTTCAACCTGGCGCTGGCCGACTGAAGGCAAGATTATTGAGAACTTCTCTGCTACCGAAGGTGGCAATAAAGGGATCGATATCGCAGGCAGCAAAGGCCAGGCTGTTGTTGCTACTGCCTCAGGGCGAGTGGTGTATGCAGGTAACGCGCTGCGTGGTTACGGTAATTTGATCATCATTAAACACAATGATGATTACCTGAGTGCCTACGCCCATAACGATACAATGCTGGTCCGGGAACAACAAGAAATCACGGCGGGGCAGAAGATAGCTACCATGGGTAGCACCGGAACCAGTTCAACACGTTTACATTTTGAAATTCGTTACAAGGGGAAATCCGTCAACCCGCTGCGTTATTTACCGCAGCGATAAGCCGGCAAAGTACTTAGCTGCGCAGAGTGATTTAAGTGGCATCAACGCGGTAACGCAGATGTGACTTAAAGAATGAAGTGCCAGGTGCTTTGCCCAGGGATCACGGGTAGGAGCCACCTTATGAGTCAGAATACGCTGAAAGTTAACGAGTTAAATGAAGACGCGGAATATGATGAGAATGGAGTTGAGGTCTTTGACGAAAAAGCCCTCGTAGAAGAGGAACCCAGTGATAACGACATAGCCGAAGAGGAGTTGTTGTCACAAGGGGCCACTCAGCGTGTGCTTGACGCAACTCAGCTTTATCTTGGGGAGATTGGTTATTCCCCATTATTAACAGCCGAAGAAGAGGTGTATTTTGCCCGCCGCGCACTGCGTGGTGATATTTCTTCTCGTCGACGCATGATCGAAAGTAACTTGCGTCTGGTGGTTAAGATTGCCCGTCGTTATAGCAATCGTGGTCTGGCTTTGCTGGACCTGATTGAAGAGGGGAATCTGGGGCTGATCCGTGCTGTTGAGAAGTTTGACCCAGAGCGTGGGTTCCGTTTCTCAACATACGCAACATGGTGGATTCGTCAGACCATCGAACGGGCAATCATGAACCAAACCCGTACGATTCGGTTGCCGATTCACATCGTGAAAGAGCTGAACGTTTATCTGCGTACAGCTCGTGAGCTTTCTCACAAACTCGACCATGAGCCGAGTGCGGAAGAGATTGCTGAGCAACTGGATAAACCTGTTGATGATGTCAGCCGTATGCTGCGCCTCAACGAGCGTATTACTTCAGTAGACACCCCGCTGGGTGGTGACTCTGAAAAAGCGCTGCTGGACATTCTGGCTGACGAGAAAGACAACGGCCCGGAAGACACCACGCAAGACGATGATATGAAACAGAGCATCGTGAAGTGGTTGTTTGAACTGAACGCTAAACAGCGTGAAGTACTGGCTCGTCGTTTTGGCCTGTTAGGCTATGAAGCTGCAACACTCGAAGATGTTGGCCGCGAAATTGGTCTGACTCGTGAGCGTGTTCGCCAGATTCAGGTAGAAGGTCTGCGTCGTCTGCGTGAGATTTTGCAGACTCAAGGGCTGAATATCGAAGCGTTGTTCCGCGAATAATCGACTCTTCAAATAAAAAGCGGTGACTAAGGTCGCCGCTTTTTTTATGCCTTTTTCAGGGCGGATGACGCTACGCTTATCCGCCCTGTAGCCGCTATCTCGTCGGTCGATCCGACACTTCTACACCAAACTCTTCAAACGATAAATCCACTCCAGTGCCTGTCTTGGCGACAGCGAATCAGGGTCTAACGCTTCCAGTGCTTCTACCGCAGGCGAGGTTTCCTCGGAAACTGACAGCAATGACATCTGCGTGCCATCAACCTGGGTGGCTGCGGTATTGTTAGATATCGTCTCCAGTTCACGTAGTTTTTGGCGTGCACGTTTAATCACATCTTTTGGCACACCTGCCAGCGCCGCAACGGCCAGACCATAACTTTTACTCGCCGCACCGTCTTGTACGCTGTGCATAAAGGCGATGGTGTCTCCGTGTTCGATAGCATCAAGATGCACGTTTGCCACACCTTCCATTTTTTCTGGCAGCGTGGTCAGCTCAAAATAGTGTGTTGCAAACAGGGTCAGCGCTTTGATGCGATTAGCCAGGCTTTCGGCACACGCCCAGGCCAATGACAGACCATCGTATGTGGAAGTCCCGCGACCAATTTCATCCATCAGCACCAGGCTGTTCTCGGTGGCGTTATGCAGAATATTAGCCGTCTCGGTCATCTCGACCATAAAGGTTGAACGCCCGGAAGCCAGATCGTCAGCCGCGCCGACGCGTGTGAAAATACGGTCGATTGGCCCGATTTCTGCCTGCTGTGCTGGAACAAAACTGCCGATGTAGGCAAGCAGCACAATCAAGGCGGACTGGCGCATATAGGTACTTTTACCACCCATATTTGGGCCAGTAATAATTAGCATTCGGCGTTGTGGTGCGAGACTTAGCGGGTTAGCAATAAACGGCTCGCTAAGAACCTGCTCAACGACGGGATGACGACCATCAACAACTTTAATCCCCGGTTTATCGGTCAGTTGCGGACAGGTGTAATTCAGGCTGTAAGCACGCTCTGCAAGGTTAACCAGAACATCCAGTTCTGCCAGTGCAGTAGCGCTTTGCTGCAACGCTTCAAGATGCGGCAACAGCGTATCGAACAACTGATCGTAGAGCTGTTTTTCCAGTGCAAGAGCTTTGCCTTTCGACGTGAGAACTTTGTCTTCGTACTCTTTAAGCTCAGGAATAATATAGCGTTCGGCATTTTTCAGCGTCTGACGGCGCACGTAATGAATTGGCGCGTGATGACTCTGGCTGCGGCTAATCTGGATGTAATAACCATGCACGCCGTTAAAACCGACTTTCAGCGTATCCAGCCCCAATTTTTCACGCTCACGGATTTCCAGCCTATCAAGATAATCCGTTGCGCCGTCAGCCAGCGCACGCCACTCATCAAGCTCTTCGTGATATCCCGGAGCAATCACGCCACCATCGCGCACCAGCACCGGTGGTGTTTCCACAACAGCGCGTTCAAGTAATTCACGCAGCTCAGTGAACTCACCCATATTTTCACGCAACGTCTGCACATACTCTGTTGGCACGTCGGCCAGCATTTCACGTAATTCAGGCAGTTGTTGGAAAGCGTGGCGCATACGCGCTAAATCGCGTGGACGCGCAGTGCGTAATGCCAGGCGTGCCAGAATACGTTCCAGATCGCCAACTTGACGCAGCACCGGCTGGATTTCAGCGGTACGCTCTTGTAAGGCTGCAATGGTCTGCTGGCGTTTTTGCAGCACGTCGATATTGCGAATCGGCATATGCAGCCAGCGTTTAAGCATGCGGCTGCCCATCGGCGTGACGGTACAATCGAGCACAGAAGCTAGCGTGTTCTCAAAACCGCCAGACAGGTTTTGGGTTATTTCCAGATTCCGGCGCGTTGCTGCATCCATAATGATGCTGTCTTGCTGGCGGTCCATGGTGACGGAGCGAATATGCGGCAGAGAAGTGCGCTGCGTATCTTTAACGTATTGCAGCAAGCAGCCCGCGGCACACAATGCGTGATGGGCATTTTCAACGCCAAAACCAATCAGGTCGCGCGTACCAAATTGCATATTCAACTGTTGGCGTGCGGTGGAGATTTCAAACTCCCATAACGGGCGACGGCGCAAGCCACGGCGACCTTCAATCAAACGCGTCTCAGCAAAATCTTCCGCATACAATAGTTCAGCAGGATTGGTACGCTGAAGTTCGGCGGCCATCGTTTCGATATCTTCAGGCTCGGAGAGACGAAAACGCCCGGAGCTGATATCGAGAGTGGCATAGCCAAACCCCTTACCGTCTTGCCAGATTGCTGCCAGCAGGTTGTCCTGGCGTTCCTGTAGTAACGCTTCATCGCTGATGGTGCCAGGTGTAACGATACGCACCACTTTGCGCTCGACTGGACCTTTACTGGTGGCAGGGTCACCAATCTGTTCGCAAATGGCGGCGGATTCACCCAGATTCACAAGCTTGGCTAAATAGTTTTCGATGGCGTGATGTGGAACACCCGCCATAGGAATGGGTTCGCCCGCGGATGCACCACGTTTAGTCAGCGAGATATCGAGCAGTTGCGACGCACGTTTTGCATCGTCATAAAACAACTCATAAAAGTCGCCCATGCGATAGAACAACAGGATCTCAGGATGCTGGGCTTTCAGCCGCAGATACTGCTGCATCATGGGAGTGTGGGCGTCTAAATTTTCTGTTGTACTCATAATTTTTCTTTTTTAATCCATTGAATTAAAAGTTAATTGTGATTTTTTCTTATTGTTAGTGTTCACATTATCTCATGAAGCTGATTAGTCGTGAAAAGCTTCGCTATTACACCACATAACTATGCGATCACACATTGCCAAAAGGCAGGAAAACTTCGCGCCGTCTCGCAGAGTCTGTTACTACCGCTCTGATTTTGATTTACCATAAGTAATACACATTCGTCGTTAGCTATATGGATATCCCAACACATGCGTTACTCCGTTGCGTTACTTCCGCTTATTGTTTTGCTCGCCGCCTGTAGCAGCAAACCGAAAACTGAAACCCAGCCTCAACAAACCGGCACGCCTGGCGGAGGGTTCTTGCTGCAACCGCAGCATGATGTGTTTATGCAGACGGGGGATTTTGCTAACAATCCAGAAGCTGAGAAATTCATCGATAAAATGGTGAATAAGCATGGTTTTGACCGCCAGCAATTGCACGAAGTGCTTTCTCAGGCCAAACGGCTGGATTACGTCTTGCGCTTAATGGACCAGCAGGCACCGACTACTGCACCACCAGCAGGTCCAAACGGTGCATGGTTACGCTATCGCGGCAAATTTATTACCCCAGATAATGTGCAAAATGGCGTCGCGTTCTGGAATCAATATGACGACACTTTAAAACGCGCCTTCCAGGTTTATGGTGTGCCGCCAGAAATTATTGTTGGCATTATTGGTGTTGAAACGCGCTGGGGCCGTGTAATGGGTAAAACACGGATTGTCGACGCACTTGCTACGCTCTCGTTTGCCTACCCTCGCCGTGCACAATACTTCTCTGGTGAACTGGAAACCTTCCTGTTGATGGCGCGTAACGAAGGCGATGACCCGCTTGCATTGAAAGGTTCATTCGCTGGGGCGATGGGTTACGGCCAGTTTATGCCTTCGGCATTTAAAGAGTACGCGGTGGACTTCAACGGTGACGGGCATATAAACCTTTGGGACCCGGAAGATGCTATCGGCAGTGTGGCGAACTACTTCAAAGGCCATGGTTGGGTAAAAGGTGATTTGGTGGCGGTTCCCGCCAACGGCCAAGTGCCGGGGCTTGCGAACGGTTTTAAAACTAAATATTCCGTTTCCGCACTGGCGCAATCTGGTTTAAGCCCAACCGCTTCTCTGGGCAACCATCAGGAAGCCAGCTTGCTTCGCCTGGATATGGGTGATAGCTACCAGTACTGGTACGGTTTGCCGAACTTCTACACAATTACCCGTTATAACCACAGCACGCATTATGCAATGGCGGTCTGGCAGCTCGGGCAGGCAGTCGCGCTGGCTCGCGTCCAGTAATCTTTACCCCCGCCTTATTCTGAGGCGGGGTTTACTTCCCGTTTGTTATGAAGGTTTTTCCTGATCGTCGATCAGGAATTTACAATGCATTTGATTTGGTTTATGTTATGTTATAACAAATCAAGTTAAGTGGTTTTCCTGCAATGCTTCCTATACGGACACTATTCACAATGGCCGCGCCTGTCCGGTTTTGCGCTGTCTTAATTCTGCTGGCTGGGTTATGGCTGGCTATTCGCTGGGCGATAGCACTGCCATGATCTCGCTAAATCAGTTAGTACTGGGTTATCAGGGAAGGGCTGTGACACCACCATTAACCGGCCTTATTGTGAAAGGCAGTATGACGGCCATCATCGGTGCCAATGGCACAGGAAAATCGACCCTTCTCAAGACGATCCTGAAGTTACAGTCACCAGTATCTGGGCAATTGTCCTTTAATGAGGGGCGTCCACGTATTGCATGGCTGCCACAACTTGCTGAAATGGAAAGGCAGTTTCCTACCACTGTTTATGATGTGGTCTGCATGGGAGCATGGCCCGCCAGAGGTCTGTTTTCCTCGCTGAATCGCCAAATCCGTCTGCGAGTAGCTGATGCCATTGAGCGTGTGGGTCTTACTACATTAAGCAAGCAACCCATCGAAACGCTTTCCGGCGGCCAGTTTCAAAGAATGCTGTTTGCACGCCTGTTGGTACAAAACGCGCCATTAGTATTACTTGATGAACCTTTTACCGGCGTTGATTCGCAAACCAGTGATTTTTTGATGACGCTTATCTGCCAGATGCATCAGGCGGGCCAGACAGTTATGGCGGTGCTGCACGATAACGAGCTTGTTAGCAGCCACTTCCCGCAGGTTCTGTTACTCACGCAAGACCATTTCCATTGGGGCGATACCGCTGAAGTATTGCCCCATTACTGCAAATCAAGCATCAATCTGGCGTTATCGGCATGATTTATCACTTTTTCTTTGAACCGTTTATTGCTTACGGTTTTATGCGACGCGCACTTGTCGCCTGCCTTGCACTATCGATAAGCACAGCTCCATTGGGGATTTTTTTACTGTTGCGACGCATGAGTCTGGTGGGGGATGCGCTGTCTCACGCCATTTTGCCCGGCGTTGCTGTGGGGTATTTACTGGCCGGTATGTCGTTGGTTGCGATGGGAATTGGCGGCTTTGTTGCAGGCGTGCTGGTGGCGCTAATTTCGGGGCTGGTGAGTTCACGAACCAATCTTAAAGAGGATGCCAGTTTTGCCGGTTTTTATCTTGGCTCGCTGGCGTTGGGGGTCACGCTGATTTCATTACGTGGTTCCAGTGTTGATCTACTTCATCTTCTATTTGGTTCCATTCTGGCGGTGGATAGCCAGTCAACAATCTTTGTTGGCGTGATTGCCAGCGTGACGTTGCTTATTCTGGCCGGTTTATATCGTGGGCTGGTGATGGAAACTTTCGACCGCAGCTTCTTACAGGTCAATAACCGCCTGGCTCCTCATCTTATTCATGGTGTATTTCTCGCGTTGTTAGTCCTCAATTTAGTCGCCGGGTTTCAAATTCTCGGAACCCTAATGTCTGTCGGTCTGATGATGCTTCCCGCTGTTTCGGCACGCTGCTGGGCGAAAACCCTGCCTGGGGCGATGTTTATCGCTATTGTCTGCGGTTTGCTGTCGGCCTGGATTGGACTTGCATGGTCTTTTGCTGCCGCATTGCCGGCTGGCCCAGCCATTGTTCTGACGGCGAGCGTCGGCTTTTTTATCTCGATTCTTTTTGGTTCGCGCAGCGGGCTGGTTCGTAGCCTTTGTCGAGGATTGATAACAACAAGCAAGGGGATTAAATGAAACGTTTTGGGATGATGATGTCATTGGTGTTGGTATGCTCAAGCCAGGCTGCATTGGCGAAAAACCTCAATGTAGTTGCCAGTTTTACCGTGTTGGCGGATATGGCAAAACAAGTCGGTGGTGAGCATGTCACGGTGAAAAGTCTGGTGGGGCCAGATGGCGACCCACATAGCTTTGAACCGTCACCGCAAGACAGCGTGGCGTTAAGCAAAGCCGATGTGGTTATCGTGAGCGGGCTGGGAATGGAAGGGTGGATGGACCGCCTGGTCAGCGCATCAGGTTATAAAGGCAAAGTCATTGTTGCCTCCGAAGGTATTTCTACGCGCAAGATGATCGATGACGGAAAACAAATTACCGATCCTCACGCCTGGAATAGCGCTGAAAATGGCGCAATCTACGCACAAAATATTACGAAGGCGCTGGTGGCTGCCGACCCGCAAGACGCGGCGGCAATCAATGACCGTGGCTCCGAGTATGTAACCCGCCTGAAGCTGCTCGATAGTTGGGCGAAAACGCGCTTTGAAGCTATTGCGAAATCAAAGCGTAAAGTGCTTACCAGCCATGATGCATTTGGGTATTTTGGCCAGGAATATGGTGTGACTTTCCTGGCGCCAGTGGGCTTCTCGACCGAAGCGGAAGCCAACGCCAGTGACGTGGCTGGGCTTATCAAACAGCTCAAAGATCAACACATCAAAACTTACTTTATAGAAAACCAGACTGACCCACGGTTGGTAAAACAAATTGCCGCTGCCAGTGATGCCCAACCGGGTGGTGAACTTTATCCAGAAGCGCTGTCAGCCGCAAACGGACCTGCCAGCACTTACGAAATGGCGTTCAAGCACAATGTGGATACTATCGCTAACAGCATGAAGTGATTTAATCGGCCAGCATTCGCTGGCCGTTCTTTTTTCTGGAAGTGCCTCGAGTTCTCTAATGTAATCCTCTGCAAGAGTGGTTAAGTGCTATCGTGTAGCCCTGCGTTATGTCTACAATCGGAGCCAACATGACAGATAAAACATTGCGTCAATTAAGCCACCAGGTTGGCGAAGCACTCGGGCAACTCGGTGCGACCGTTACCACGGCAGAGTCCTGCACCGGTGGCTGGATTGCTAAAGTGATTACTGATGTTTCAGGCAGTTCGGCCTGGTTTGAACGCGGTTTTGTTACCTACAGTAATGAGGCTAAGCACCAAATGATTGGTGTTGATAGCGGAACGCTGGAAACTCATGGTGCAGTTAGTGAAGCCGTAGTGCGTGAAATGGCACAAGGTGCGCTTTATGCGGCCGCTGCGGATTACGCGGTTGCTGTCAGTGGTATTGCCGGGCCAAATGGCGGTAGTGAAGAAAAACCTGTCGGAACGGTGTGGTTTGGCTTCGCTTCAAAAGTTGATGGCACCATTGCCCACTGCCAGCTTTTTGCGGGTGACCGTGATGCCGTTCGACGCCAGGCTACTGAATACGCGCTGCAAACCCTGTGGGAAGAATTTCTCAAAAATAAGCTTGATACTGTATGACCATACAGTATAATTGGCACAACAAAACAGCATAGTAAGCAGCGTGGCGCATTCGTGTATCACCCTGCATGACAGGAGTAAAAATGGCTATCGACGAAAACAAACAGAAGGCGTTAGCGGCAGCACTTGGCCAAATTGAAAAACAATTTGGTAAAGGCTCCATCATGCGTCTGGGTGAAGACCGTACCATGGATGTGGAAACGATCTCTACCGGTTCACTTTCACTGGATATTGCGCTTGGGGCCGGTGGCTTACCAATGGGCCGTATCGTTGAAATTTACGGGCCAGAATCTTCTGGTAAAACGACGCTGACTTTGCAGGTTATCGCCGCCGCTCAACGTGAAGGTAAAACGTGTGCGTTTATCGATGCCGAGCATGCTCTGGACCCGATTTACGCTAAGAAACTGGGCGTAGATATCGACAACCTGCTTTGTTCACAGCCAGATACTGGCGAACAAGCATTGGAAATCTGCGATGCGCTGGCTCGTTCCGGTGCAGTAGACGTACTGGTTGTTGACTCCGTTGCCGCGCTGACGCCGAAAGCTGAAATTGAAGGCGAAATCGGTGACTCTCATATGGGCCTTGCGGCACGTATGATGAGCCAGGCAATGCGTAAATTAGCGGGTAACCTGAAGCAGTCCAATACGCTCCTTATCTTCATCAACCAGATTCGTATGAAAATTGGTGTGATGTTCGGTAACCCAGAAACCACAACTGGTGGTAACGCACTGAAGTTCTACGCTTCCGTACGTCTGGATATTCGTCGCATTGGTGCGGTGAAAGATGGCGATAACGTGGTGGGTAGTGAGACTCGCGTTAAAGTGGTGAAAAACAAAATTGCCGCACCATTTAAACAAGCTGAATTCCAGATCATGTACGGTGAAGGTATCAACTTCTACGGCGAACTGGTTGATTTAGGCGTGAAGCACAAGCTGATTGAAAAAGCAGGTGCCTGGTATAGCTACAACGGTGAGAAGATTGGCCAGGGCAAATCAAACTCCAGTAACTTCCTGAAAGAAAACAAGCCAATGGCTGCTGAAATCGAGAAGAAACTGCGTGATATGCTGCTGAATAATCCAGATGGTACACCGGACTTTGTTGCTGATGACCACGACAACGACGTTGCTGAATCCAAAGAAGACTTCTAAATCCCATAAGGGCTGCTACGGCAGCCCTTATTTGTTTCTGTTTTACTACATTTTCTTTTAAACAGGTTATCCGCTATGCCTGCCGAATCGACTTCCCGCCGCAGTCCTTATTCTCGCTTACTAGACAAAGCCACTCGCATCCTGGCGATGCGCGATCACAGTGAACAAGAACTTCGCCGTAAACTTGCGGCGCAGCCCACGTTTCCCGGAAAACCACGAACTGAAGAAGATCCATTCACGCCTGAAGATATCGAAAAAGTCATCGCCTGGTGTTATGAACACCGCTGGTTGGACGATGCTCAATTTGCTTCACGTTTTATCGCAAGCCGCAGCCGCAAAGGTTATGGCCCACAACGTATCCGCCAGGAATTGCAGGGCAAAGGTATCGCGCGTGATCTGAGCGACGCCGCAATGGAAAATTGCGAAATAGACTGGCAAGAGATGGCTCGAGACATTGCCGAGCGAAAATTTGGCGAGCAGCTTCCGACAGAATGGAAAGAGCGAGCTAAAGTGCAGCGTTATCTTCAGTATCGCGGCTTCTATATGGAAGATATCCAGAGCCTCTATTCGGCATAAATAGCGAAATTTTGCCGAATAGCCGCAAGAGAGATTTTACTTCCCTGATAAGAAAACTTATCTTATTCCCACTTTTTCCAGGTAAACAGGTCACGGCCAAGCATAATAATGGGCTATGTCCGGTTTACAACTCCTCGTTAGCTTGATTTCAGGATAATTATGAGCAAGAGCACCGCTGAGATCCGTCAGGCGTTTCTCGATTTTTTCCATAGTAAAGGTCACCAGGTTGTAGCGAGTAGCTCCCTGGTTCCGAATAACGATCCTACTTTGCTGTTTACCAATGCCGGGATGAATCAGTTCAAGGATGTATTCCTTGGTCTCGACAAACGTAATTATTCCCGTGCAACAACGTCTCAGCGTTGTGTCCGCGCTGGTGGTAAGCACAATGATCTGGAAAACGTCGGTTACACTGCCCGTCACCATACTTTCTTTGAAATGCTGGGTAACTTCAGCTTCGGTGATTACTTCAAACATGATGCCATTAACTTCGCATGGGAATTATTGACTGGCGAACAGTGGTTTAATCTGCCAAAAGATCGTCTGTGGGTCACGGTTTACGAGACTGACGACGAAGCGTTTGAAATCTGGGAAAAAGAAGTTGGCGTGCCGCGCGAGCGTATTATTCGTATTGGCGATAATAAAGGTGCTGCATATGCATCTGACAACTTCTGGCAAATGGGTGATACCGGCCCATGCGGCCCATGTACCGAAATCTTCTTTGACCACGGTGACCATATTTGGGGCGGCCCTCCGGGCAGCGCTGAAGAAGATGGTGACCGCTATATCGAAATCTGGAACATCGTGTTCATGCAGTTCAACCGTCAGCAGGATGGCACTATGCTGCCACTGCCTAAGCCGTCTGTTGATACTGGTATGGGGCTGGAACGTATTGCAGCAGTCCTGCAACACGTTAATTCCAACTATGAAATCGACCTGTTCAGTAAGCTGATCCAGTCTGTTGCTAAAGTGACAGGTGCAACCGATCTGACTAGCAAATCGCTGCGTGTTATCGCTGACCATATTCGCTCTTGCGCATTCCTTGTTTCTGATGGCGTGACTCCGTCGAACGAAGGCCGTGGCTACGTGCTGCGCCGTATCATTCGTCGTGCAATCCGCCATGGCAACATGCTGGGCGCGAAAGAAACCTTCTTCTACAAGCTGGTTGGCCCATTAGTTGAAGTCATGGGTGCTGCGGGTGAAGAATTACATCGTCAGCAAGCGCTGGTTGAACAAGTTCTGAAAACCGAAGAAGAGCAGTTTGCTCGCACGCTTGAGCGTGGCCTGGCATTGCTGGATGAAGAACTGGCTAATCTGAAGGGTGATACTCTGGATGGCGAAACGGCTTTCCGTCTGTATGACACCTACGGTTTCCCGGTTGATCTGACGGCGGATGTTTGCCGTGAGCGTAACCTGAAAGTTGATGAAGCAGGTTTTGAAGCTGCGATGGAAGAACAACGCCGTCGTGCGCGTGAGTCCAGCGGTTTTGGTGCTGACTACAATAGTATGATCCGCGTTGATTCAGCCACAGCGTTTAAAGGTTACGATCACACTGATTTAACTGCTAAAGTCACCGCGCTATTTGTTGATGGCAAACCTGTTGAACAAATTACTGCCGGGCAAGAAGCTGTGGTGGTGCTCAATGAGACCCCATTCTATGCCGAGTCTGGCGGCCAGGTCGGTGATAAAGGCGCGATTAAGGGTAACGGCATAGACTTTGCTGTTAACGATACGCAGAAATATGGTCAGGCGATCGGTCATCTGGGCAAGCTCGTTTCTGGTGTTGTGAAAGTGGGCGATAGCGTAAAAGCTGAAGTTGATGAAGAGCGCCGTTCGCGTATTCGTCTAAACCACTCTGCGACTCACTTGCTACACGCTGCACTGCGCCAGGTACTTGGCACGCATGTCGCGCAGAAAGGTTCATTGGTTAACGATAAAGGTCTGCGTTTTGACTTCTCTCATTTTGAGGGCATGAAACCTGCAGAAGTGCGTGCGGTAGAAGATATCGTCAACGCGCAGATTCGTCGCAACCTGCCAATCGAAACCAACGTCATGGATCTGGAAGCTGCTAAAGCTAAAGGTGCAATGGCGCTGTTTGGTGAGAAATATGATGACCATGTGCGCGTGCTGAGCATGGGTGATTTCTCAACTGAATTGTGTGGTGGTATTCACGCAAATCGCACTGGTGATATTGGCCTGTTCCGTATTGTTGCGGAATCCGGTACTGCTGCGGGCGTACGTCGTATCGAAGCTGTCACAGGTGAAGGTGCGCTGGCAAACCTGCATGCGCAAAGCGAACAACTACAGGATATTGCTCAACTGCTTAAAGGTGACAGCCAGAACCTGAACGAGAAAGTGCGTTCGGTACTGGAGCGTACCCGTCAGCTTGAGAAAGAGTTGCAGCAGTTGAAAGAACAGCAGGCTGTGCAGGAGAGTGCAAACCTTTCCAGCAAAGCTGTCGATGTAAAAGGCGTGAAACTCCTCGTGAGTGAGCTCGCCAACGTTGAACCGAAGATGTTGCGTACTATGGTTGATGATCTGAAAAATCAGCTGGGTTCGGCAATCATCGTTCTGGCGACGGTATCAGAAGGTAAAGTTTCTCTGATTGTGGGTGTATCTAAAGATGTGACCGACCGTGTGAAAGCGGGGGAGCTGATTGGAGTTATCGCTCAGCAAGTCGGAGGCAAAGGGGGCGGTCGTCCAGATATGGCTCAGGCAGGTGGTACAGACACGGCAGCATTGCCTGGTGCTCTGGCCGGTGTTGAAGCCTGGGTCGCGGCTAAGCTCTAAGTAAAAAAATAAAGTGCAGACAGACGCCATAACTCATTCAGGTTATGGCGTCTTCTTAATCTGCACACACTCAATAATGATAAAGTCAGGTTAAAGTTGCGTATATCGGCTAGACTTAGTCATAACAGAAGGTAATGTCGTGGTCATTGACAGTTTATGTGTTTGTCACCACTTACTTTTTGGCGTATATGATGGAGAATGCCGGGATACAGAGAGACCCGACTCTTTTAATCTTTCAAGGAGCAAAGAATGCTGATTCTAACTCGTCGAGTTGGTGAGACCCTCATGATTGGGGATGAGGTGACCGTGACAGTGCTTGGGGTAAAAGGTAACCAGGTTCGTATTGGTGTTAATGCCCCTAAGGAAGTTTCTGTTCACCGTGAAGAGATCTACCAACGTATCCAGGCTGAAAAATCGCAACAAACGAGTTACTAAAGTTACTGCGTCTCGCTAATCACTAGCGAGACGCTTCCTTTAGCGCCCCATTTTCTTCGCTTTATCTCGCAATACTTCCTTCATTTCTCGTTATCACCATAATTTCTTATTCATCCCGAACGCTTTCTTTTCGCTATTACCCTTATCCTGTCTGTTGATAAAACACTCTTTTTGCTGTCAATTCGGCCTGATTGTGTGTGAAGTGTGCAATTGATTATTAGTTGGGAAAAATTGTTTGACTTATAAGTGCAGGAAAGTAATATGTGCGCCACGCAGTGCCGATGAGCAGAAACAAGTTCAACGGTACACCTCGAAAGAGGCGTGTGGTGAGGTGGCCGAGAGGCTGAAGGCGCTCCCCTGCTAAGGGAGTATGCGGTCAAAAGCTGCATCCGGGGTTCGAATCCCCGCCTCACCGCCATTTTGCATCCGTAGCTCAGCTGGATAGAGTACTCGGCTACGAACCGAGCGGTCGGAGGTTCGAATCCTCCCGGATGCACCATTCTTCCTACTACCACTTTGCGCCGGTAGTGCTCGCAAAGAAAGTTAATTTCTTTGCGAGCAACAGGGAGAAAAACGTTGCTTTAGCAACGGCCCGTTAGGGCAAGCACCGCGAGTAACTCTCCGGATGCACCATCTAGTTTGATGTTGTTTAGAACAACAAACAGCATTAAGTCAGCAGTAAAAGAAGTAATCCTGTGCACCCATAGCTCAGCTGGATAGAGTACTCGGCTACGAACCGAGCGGTCGGAAGTTCGAATCTTCCTGGGTGCACCATTCTTCTTCAATATTACGGCAAGTTCAGTAATATTTAGTCAGAAGTCAAAAGCAGTAACCCGATGCACCCATAGCTCAGCTGGATAGAGTACTCGGCTACGAACCGAGCGGTCGGAAGTTCGAATCTTCCTGGGTGCACCATTCTTCTTCGATATTACGGTAAGTTTAGTAATATTGAGTCAGAAGCAAAAAGCAGTAACCCCGATGCACCCATAGCTCAGCTGGATAGAGTACTCGGCTACGAACCGAGCGGTCGGAAGTTCGAATCTTCCTGGGTGCACCATATTTTCCTCAACTATCAGTAATGATAACGCTTCAGAGAAATTCAATTTCTCAGCAAGCACCAAGGAAGATAACGTTGCTTTAGCAACGGCCCTTTAGGGCGAGCCCACGGCGAGTAATCTTCCTGGGTGCACCATATTTTCCCCTTCAAGTTTTACCTCCTGAATTTTAAAAATAAAATCCCCAGTAACCCCATATTTACCCATTAGTTACCTTCTGAACTATCTCAATTACAAATAAGCGACAATATTATTGGTTTACGATAAAGTAACGCCTCAATATTGAGTGATGTGAGGGATGAGATGTACGAACGTTACGAAGGTCTAATTTTCGATATGGACGGAACCATCCTCGATACCGAACCTACACATCGCAAGGCGTGGCGTGAAACGCTGGCAGGCTATGGTATGCAGTTCGACGAACAAGCAATGGTTGCGTTGAATGGTTCACCGACCTGGCGTATTGCGCAGGCAATTATCGAACTCAATCGTGCAGATCTTGACCCTCATCGCCTGGCGCAAGAAAAGACGCAGGCCGTGAGAGCTATGCTTCTTGATACGGTGCGCCCACTTCCCCTCATTGATGTTGTCAAATCCTGGCATGGGCGCCGCCCAATGGCTGTAGGGACGGGCAGTGAAAGCGATATCGCTGAAGCACTGCTCAACCATTTGGGCTTACGGCAGTATTTTTCTGCCGTTGTCGCCGCAGACCATGTCAAAAATCACAAACCCGCCCCCGATACTTTTTTGCTGTGCGCCGAATTAATGGGTGTCGCACCAAATAAATGTGTGGTGTTTGAAGATGCAGATTTTGGCCTGGAAGCCGCAAGAGCGGCTGGAATGGATGGCGTGGACGTCCGTTTGCTGTGAGTGAAGCACTATCACTTTTTTCATTATTTACCAGTAGCTTTCTAAGCGCTACGTTATTGCCAGGTAGTTCCGAAGTGGTGCTGGTAGCGCTATTGGTTGCAGGCTCCGGGCCGACTTGGTTACTCATCTTAATAGCAACAATGGGTAATAGCCTTGGCGGCTTAACTAACGTTATTCTGGGGCGTTTTTTTCCATTGCGGGAACAATCGCGCTGGCATGGGAAAGCAACTGGCTGGCTGGTACGTTTCGGCCCGGCAACATTATTACTCAGTTGGATGCCTTTAGTCGGCGATCTGCTGTGCCTGTTAGCTGGCTTATTACGAATGAGCTGGGGACCGGTAATCTTTTTTTTATGCCTTGGTAAAGCGCTTCGCTATATCGTTGTAGCGGCTGCAACGGTACAGGGCATTGTGTGGTGGCACTAATTGGGTGACCTGATATACCCGTTATCTTTCAAGCTGCATGTTTGTTGGCTGCACTCGCAAACCCCTGGGGATTTGCTCTCTTGCCGCCTTCCTGCAACTTGAAATCTAAAGGGTATAATTATCATCGCCATTTAAAACAATTATGCTTAATAAAAATGAATTCGACAGGCGGGAGGTCAATTTGATCCCGAACGTATCACAGGCGCTGGCCTGGCTGGAACAGCATCCTCAGGCAGTTAAAGGTATTTGTCGTGGTCTTGAGCGTGAAACGCTGCGAGTCACGCCAGATGGTCAGTTGGCAACAACGGGTCATCCGGAAAGCCTTGGTTCAGCGTTGACACACAAATGGATCACGACTGATTTTGCGGAAGCACTACTGGAGTTTATTACTCCAGTTGATGGTGATATCGACCATATGCTGACATTCATGCGCGACCTACATCGCCACACAGCCCGTGAGTTGGGTGATGAGCGTATGTGGCCGCTGAGCATGCCGTGTTATATCAACGATGGTCAGAATATTGAGCTGGCGCAGTATGGCTCTTCCAACAACGGGCGTTTAAAAACGTTATATCGTGAGGGTTTGAAGAACCGCTACGGTGCGTTGATGCAGACTATTTCGGGCGTGCACTACAACTTTTCGCTGCCGCTTGAGTTCTGGCAGGCGCGTCTGGGTGTCGAAGATGCTGAAAGCGGCAAAGAAGCGATTTCTGCCGGATACTTCCGCCTGATTCGCAACTATTACCGTTTTGGTTGGGTTATTCCATATTTGTTCGGGGCATCGCCGGCGATTTGTTCTTCCTTCCTGCAAGGGAAAGAAAGCGCACTGCCATTTGAAAAAACCGAATGTGGCATGAATTACCTGCCGTATGCGACTTCATTGCGACTGAGCGACCTGGGCTATACCAATAAATCCCAAAGTAACCTTGGTATTACGTTCAACGATCTGGAGACTTATGTCGCCGGGTTGAAGCGCGCGATTAAAACGCCATCGGAAGAGTACGTGAAGATGGGCGTTGAGAAAGATGGCAAGCGCCTTCAAATCAACACCAATGTGCTGCAAATTGAAAATGAGCTCTATGCACCTATTCGCCCTAAACGCGTTACAGGGCCTGGTGAGTCGCCTTCTGATGCATTGATGCGCGGTGGGATTGAATATATTGAAGTGCGTTCGCTTGATATCAATCCGTTCTCACCAATTGGTGTTGATGAGCAGCAGGTTCGTTTCCTCGATTTATTCATGATCTGGTGCGTGTTGGCTGACGCGCCGGAAATGAGCAGTGACGAATTGCTTTGCACCCGTACAAACTGGAATCGTGTGATTCTGGAAGGGCGCAAACCGGGCCTGACACTGGGGATCGGTTGTGAAACTGCACAGCATCCGCTGGCTAAAGTGGGCAAAGATTTGTTCACAGATTTACGTCGTGTTGCCGAAACGCTCGATGGCATCGCCGGGAATAGTGAATATCAGGATGTGTGTGACCAACTGGTTGCATGCTTCGACGATCCGGAATTAACGTACTCAGCACGTATTCTGCGGTCTATGATTGATAATGGTATTGGCGGCACAGGTCTTGCCCTGGCTGAGCAGTATCGTCAGATTTTGGTACAAGAGCCGTTGGAGATTTTGACCGAAGACGTGTTGCAGAAAGAGCATGATGCTTCATGGCAACGCCAGCGTGATATCGAAGCGAGTGATACCGAGCCATTTGATGTGTGGCTTGCGAAACACGCTTAGTACAAAAGAAAAAGGCCACAATCAATGTGGCCAAAATATACATCTCTGAATCAGGGATGATGATAACAAATGCGCGTCTTTCATATACTCAGAGTAGTGTGAGAAAGAATGGTTCATTTTATTTTTAAAAAAATCACTTATCGGAGGTGATCAGATGCCGTTGTTGGATAGCTTCACAGTTGACCATACCCGCATGGGCGCACCAGCAGTGCGTGTAGCGAAAACGATGCATACGCCTCATGGCGATACTATCACTGTATTTGATCTGCGTTTTTGCATCCCGAACAAGGAAGTGATGCCAGAAAAAGGGATTCATACTCTTGAACACCTGTTTGCTGGTTTTATGCGTGACCACCTGAATGGGAATGGCGTTGAGATTATTGATATTTCACCAATGGGCTGCCGTACAGGCTTCTATATGAGCCTGATTGGTGTGCCGGAAGAGACTCGTGTTGCTGATGCATGGAAAGCGGCAATGGAAGATGTGCTGAAGGTGAAAGAGCAAAACCAGATCCCTGAGCTGAACGTGTACCAATGTGGCACTTACCACATGCACTCGCTGCAAGAAGCGCAGGATATCGCACGTCATATCCTTGAGCATGGTGTGAGCGTAAACAGCAATGAAGAGTTGGCTCTGCCGAAAGAGACACTCAAAGAGCTGCATATCTAGTTTTGATTGGGCGCAAACGCCAATAGCAAAAAGGGGCCAATTGGCCCCTTTTGTATTTCTGACATTCTTAGTAACTTAGTGTGCTCCACCGCCTCCGCCACCGGCACCAAATGGCGGTCTGGCGAACCATATCAGACCCAGCAGCAGAATAAATATCCCCGCCGAAACCCAGAAAATCTCGTTGGCTGACATAATCAGTCCCTGATTAGTAATCTGCTGCGCAATATAGCCAGAGGCTTGTTGCGTTGACATACCCAGACTTTCTAGCTGCGAATACATCTGCTGCGCATTCGGGTTAAAGGGCGAAACGGACTCCGTTAGCTGCGCGTGGTGCATTGCCTCGCGGTTAGTCCACAGCGTCGTGGTTATCGATGTACCAATTGAACCGGCAAGCGTTCGGGTAAAGTTCGACAAACTCGATGCAGCGGCCATACGCTCAGGCGGCAATCCGGAAAGCGTAATCGTCGTCAGTGGCATAAAGAAGCATGCCACGGCGAAGCCCTGAATAAACTGCGGCCAGGCCGAGGCGCCAAAATCCATCCCCGGTTCGAAGGTATAGGCGCGCCAGTAGAAACAGACGGCGTACATAATAAAGCTGAACGTCACCAGCTTGCGCATATCCAGTTTATGAGCAAAGCGCCCAATAATCGGCGACAGCAATACCGGCAGCAGCCCGACCGGTGCCGATGCCAAACCTGCCCAGGTTGCCGTATAGCCATATACCTCCTGCAATAGCTGCGGCAGCAAAACAATCGCGCCGAAGTAGAGCATGTAGGCGAGGCTGATACACAAACAGCCAATGGTAAAGTTTCGCGACTTAAACAACGACAGGTCAACGATCGGGTTATCGTCCGTCAGCTCCCAGACAATCAGGAAGCTAATCGCCACCACCGCGACGATTGTCAGAACCACCACTTCGGTTGAGTTAAACCAATCCAGCTCTTTTCCGCGGTCGAGCATGATTTGTAGGCTACCAATCCCCACCACCAACAGCGCAAGGCCGATGGCGTCAATCCGACGATGCTCGGTTCTGGTTTCACGCCCACGCAATGTTTGCAGCGTCAGCAGGACCACCAGAGCACCGATAGGCACGTTGATAAAGAAGATCCAGCCCCAGTGGTAGTTATCACTGATAAAACCACCGAGAATTGGCCCGCAGATCGGTGCCACGATAACCGTCATCGACCACAGCGCCAGCGCGATACTTCGCTTGGCAGGCGGATAGTTATTGAGCAGCAAACTTTGCGACAGCGGAATAAGCGGCCCGGCAACAATCCCCTGGATCACGCGGAAGAAGATCAGCATCTCCAGGCTATTGGACACGCCGCACGCCCACGACGCCAGCACGAACAGAATCGTTGACCACAGGAACAACTTCACTTCACCGAGACGCTTAGCAAGCCACCCGGTAATAGGAATGGAAATCGCGTTCGCCACCCCAAATGAAGTAATAACCCAAGTCCCCTGGCTCAGTGACGAGCCAAGGTTGCCGGCAATGGTCGGAATAGCCACGTTGGCGATGGTGGAGTCCAGCACCTGCATAAAGGTCGCAAGCGACAAAGCGATGGTCATTATGACCAGCGGAGCGCCTTCTAGCGGTTTTTGCGGCATTTGCTGTTTCATACAAGCTCCGCTTTGTTAACCCGCATTGGCCTGGATGATGTGATTAATCAACTCATTAGCTGGTGCCAGGTTGAGTTCGCGCGCGTTACTTTCATATACCGGAGAGTTACGCGTCTCGTTAGCCAGAATACTGCCTTCACGATTGCTGGTATCCACGGTAACTAAAGTAGACAGGCCGATACGTAGCGGGTGTTCTTGAAGTTGTTTCGCATCCAACTCAATACGTACAGGCAGGCGCTGAACGACTTTGATCCAGTTGCCGGTAGCATTTTGTGCCGGTAGCAGTGAAAACGCGCTGCCGGTGCCCATGTCGAGGCCTACGACCTTGCCGGTGTATTCAACTTTATCGCCGTAAATATCACTGACAACCGTTGCAGGTTGTCCGATACGTATATGCGCGAGCTGCGTCTCTTTAAAGTTAGCATCTACCCACAAACCACTGGCAGGCACGATAGCCATCAGAGGTGTTGTTGGGCTAATTTGCGCACCAACCTGAACAACGCGGCGGGAAACATAGCCGGTCATTGGGCTGATAATTTTGGTGCGTTGCAGTGCCATCCAAGCGTTACGCAACTCGGCAGCCGCTTGTTTAACACTTGGTTGCTCTTCGAGTTTGCTTCCAAGGATCATGGCCTGGTTGGCGTTGTATTGTTGAATGGCAACATCCAGCTGCGCTTGAGCCGTCGCGACGGCATCTCGGGCGTGTTGCAATTCTTCTCGGCCAATCAGGTTTGCGTTACCCAAAGGTACGCGGCGATTCAGGTCGCTTTGAGCTTGAGCAAGCGAAGTCTTTTGCAGCTCAATATTGGCCTGCAACTGCTTGCTGTTGATCATTAATTGACGAGTCTGGCGTACGCTTGAAGCCAGCACGGTTTGTGCCTGCTCAAAAGCTTGCTCTGCGTCAGCCTGGTCTAACGTCACCAGAACATCGCCCTGCTTAACGAAGTCGGTATTGTCAGCCCAAACTTTGGTTACGCTTCCGGAAACCTGGGACATTATCTGTACCTGATTACCGGCCACATACGCATCATCCGTATTTTCGTAGTGACGTAACACCAAAAACCAATAAATCCCATATGCCACAGCAATAATTACAAACAACAGGGTCAACACAAGTAAGGCACCTTTACGTTTGCCTTTCTTGTTACCCGGCTGTTGCGGGGTTTGAGTCTCCGCATGTGCGCTCATGCTTATCTCCACACTTTTTTATTATAGTGATCGGCTGAGCCGACCTGTTAGACCCAACAGGCCAGCAAGGTGAGTTGCTGGCCTGTCAGTATTCATCTTTTTTGGGTTACTACGATTTCACGCGATGACGGCACTTAGCGCACAGCTTCAAGTACAGTCTGGTTTTCATCCATTTCATCAAGGCGGGTGAGCAATTTGCGGGTAATTTGTTCCAGTTGCTCTTTTTCCGAACCACTCAGTGCAGACCACAGTTCATGTAAGCAGTGGTGCTGAGGTGGTAACACCTGACGCAAGAATTCCTGGCCTTTTTCGGTCAAATGCAGATGCAGGCAGCGGCGATCGTTATCGCTTTCACGACGTTCAATCCAGCCACGTTTTTCCAGTTCATCGGCAATTCGGGTCGCGTTGGTACGAGAAGAACCTAAAGCACAGCTTAGTTCAGAAGGCTGAATGCTATGGCTTTCCTGAGATTCAAGAGTAATTAACGCCATAAATAGCGTCTCGTTAATCCCCTGAGCCTTCAGCATTTTATTGCGGTTTTCCAAAAGCTTGCCCTGCATGTGCATGCACAGGCGCGTCAGCAGAACTTCCTGATAAGGGAATTCGTCGTAGCGTTTGGCGCGAAATTTTAGCATTTGTTCAATGGGCGTAAACGAACTATCCATTTTGGCATAACCTCATTAGTTGCGGTCGATATAATAACGATGGTGACAAATAAAGTAAATGTATTGTTGATACGTTTTTTAATCGTCAGACGAATATCACCATCATGAGTTTCCAGGTTAATCCATAACCCAGAGCACTTAATAACGTCGGGATAATAATGCTGCGAGTTTTATAAAAGCTCAGTCCAAGAATGATAAAGCCCATAAGCGTTGGGACCAGACGCTGCGCATCATGCATGATCTCAGGCACACTTGAGACCACCAGCAGGGCGCAAATTGATGCAATGCCAATACTATCGAGCAGCACGCCTGTCGCACCGCGTTTGGCTGGGCGCGACGAATTTGCCCTGATACGCAGCGGCAAATAGCGGAACAGATAGTTTGCAAGCCCGACCAGCAGACCCAGCAAAAGTACTTGTGTACTCATCCCGGTTCTCCTTGATAAAACGCCTGAATCAGTGCTGCCAGGCATCCACAGACAATACCTGCGAGGATGGCCGCTGGAATCGATACCAGCGTGACACCCAACAGCGCGCCAGCAAGCGATGCGGTAACGGTCCAGGATTGCTTACGCTGGAATGATGCCAGCAAGAAGCTCAGGAATAGGGCTGGCAGCATAAAACCCAGCGCCGCCTCTACTGCCGGGAGGTTATCCAGCAAGCCATTTCCGGACCAGGAACCCAGGGCCGTACCCAGCACCCATGAAAACCAGGAGCTGAAAGCGATACCGATCATCCAGTTTTCGCTCCAGCGACGATTATCGCGGACCAGCTTCGCAGTTGCGGCAGCAAACACTTCATCGGTCAGGCCAAAGGCCCAAATTGCGGTTTTAGGTTTACTTAACTGGCGAGTGATTCGTTGGCGCAGGGAGGGGCCATATAAGACGTGGCGCACATCCATTGCCATTACTGTTAATGCTGCAACCCAGAGCGAGCTACCCGCGGCCAGTAATGCGGTAATAACAAACTGGCTAGCGCCTGCATAAATAATGCACGAGAAAAATAGACTTTCGAATGGGGTAAATCCTAGCTTTGTGGCATTCAACCCAAACGCAAATGCTACCGGGATATAACTGATGACAATCGGTAAACTGTCTTTCAGCCCTTCAGCCCAGGTAGCATCGTTTTGATTATTATTTAATGGAACTTCTGCAGGACTATCCATATTAACTATTTATCTATTTCTGACGTTAATGTCACTCGAATGAACAAACAGGGATAACCTTAACAGACTGGTACGACCCTTAATACCCCAAATTATTCAAGGGGAATGTAAAGGATTAGTGCCATCACGGCTGGCGGTGATAGCCACGCCACCACACTACTAAATTTAGTAGGGCAATGATGGCACCTGCTGCACAAACACCATTCCATCCAGCATGTTGATAAGCACTGGCAGAAATGACGGAACCTGCGGCCCCACCAATAAAGTAGCTGGTCATGTAACCGGCGGTCAGGCGATTTCTTGCATCTGGCATCATGCGATAGATAACGGTTTGGTTAGTGATGTGCACGCCCTGAACCGTTAAATCCAGTACCAGGATGCCAATGATTAGCGCGATGACTGAATATTGCCCCATTGCGGTCGCAATCCATGACAGTAGCAACAGCACCAACCCAATTGTGGTGGTGAGGTGCGCTTTCCCTTTATCTGCAAATCCACCCGCCGGACGTGCGCCAAGAGCACCCGCGGCGCCCGCGAGGCCAAACAGGCCAATCATCCCATCGGAGAAGTTAAAAGGTGGCGATGCCAGCAGAAATGCCATCGATGTCCAGAGGATACTGAAGTTGGCAAACGTCAGACAGCCCAGTAATGCGCGAGTACGCAATAGCGGGTTTTTGATAAACAAGCCAAATACGGATGACAGTAACTGCGGATAATTCAGATGCGTTTCAGATTTCACCTTTGGCAAGCCGCGCCACAGGGCTAAAGCCATCAACACCATGAGCACACTGGCAACCCAGTAAACGGTGCGCCAGCCACCGAGACTTGCCAGTAACCCGGCAACGGTTCGCGCCAGCAAAATACCGAGCAGCAGGCCACTCATAATCGTGCCCACGACTTTGCCGCGCTTTGCAGGCTCAGCAAGCGTTGCCGCAAGTGGCACCAGAATCTGTGCCACGACCGAGAACAAGCCGGTGAGTGCGGTGCCAAGAATCATCATCCACAGAGTCTGGCTTAAGGCGACAATCACCATGCCGCCTGCGGCAAGCAGCGTCATAAAGACAATCAGACCACGGCGCTCGAACATATCGCCTAGTGGCACCAGCAACAACAAACCGGCCGCATAACCCAGCTGTGCGGCGGTGACAATAAATCCGGCCTGGTTAATCGAAAGGGAAAATGCATTCGCGATGGTGTCGAGTAGCGGTTGCGCGTAGTAGTTACTGGCAACGGCCAAACCCGTGGCAATTGACATCAGGACGATAAGCGCGGGGCTAAGTCCAGGGGCGGTATTTTTCATTCTTATTCTTCAACTTGCGATGATGGTGCGGGAATAATAACGAAAATTAACGTAAGCAGGAGTCGGATTGTGCGATTTGTTTTGGTGGGAATACCCTCTCCGGATTGTACACCTGGAGAGGGTTAGGTTTTCAGCTTCTCCTGAAGAGAAGGCTCGGCCTCAGATCAATACAAAGACTTACTTAGCTGCTAAAGCCTCTTTCACCCAGCCATCAAACTCGACCTGGTGGGCTTTAATCCAGCCATCAACATGGCCCTGAATATCTGCTTCTGACGATTTTCCGTTATGCATCATTGCATTCTCGGCATTGATATCCGCCAGTGGCAGTTTCATCAGGCTAAACAGTTTCGCCGCTTGTGGATTTTTCTCGGCCCAGGCTTTGTTTGCCACGATATGCATGGTGTTCACCGGGAAACCATAGTTCGCACCGTTCGGTAGTTTGGTATCCACATCTTTCTGCTTGCCAGGCATTGAAGAGAACGGCACCTGCAACCACACCACATCTTTACCCGGCACCATCACATCACTTACCCAATATGGGGTCCAGGTGTAGTACAGAATCGGTTTGCCTTCTTTGTGACGCGTAATGGTGTCGGCAATCATCGCCGAGTAGTTACCCTGGTTATGTTCCACGGTATTGCTCAGGCCAAACGCACCAATCTGGTGGTTGATAACCGCTTCACAACCCCAGCCCGGCGTACAACCGGTCAGGTCAGCTTTGCCGTCGCCATTGGTATCAAACAGCTTGGCTATTTTCGGATCTTTAAACTGCTCAATATTGGTAATTTTGTACTGCTCGGCAGTTTTCTTATCGATCAAATAGCCCTGAGCGGCACCCTGAACGAAGGTCCCTTCACGGTAAAATTTCTTATCACCGCCAGCAGCTTCATACATATCGTCGTGCAATGGCTTCCAGTTGGTGGCGATAAACGTAATGTCACCTGCGGCCATTGAGGTATACGCTACGTTGTAATCCACTTCACTTGGCTTGCTGACGGTATAACCCAGCTTTTCAAGGGCTCGGCCAACTAATAATGTCTGAAATGATTCTTCTGAAATGGTGCTTTGCGCGGGCTGAACGGTAATGCCCTTACCCGGTAGATCAGCGGCGAAAGCGCTGGTGGTGACCAGTGTGGCAAGAGTTGCGGCGAGAATAGTTGTGTGTCGCATCATGCTTCCTTATTGGTGATGGGGCGTGAGGCGGCACGAATGCCGCCATCATGTTTATTTGATGAAGGGACGGGTCAAAAGACCAATTGGGCCGGTATTGAACCAGCGGCGGTTGCCACGGCTGCGCGAATCGCGGCCAATGGACTGAGTTAAACGGTCAAGAATAATGGCAAGAATCACAATGCCGACGCCGCCGACGGTCGCAAGCCCCATATCGAGGCGACCAATACCGCGCAGAACCATCTGGCCCAGACCACCAACGGCAATCATCGAGGCGATAACCACCATCGAAAGCGCCAGCATCAGTGTCTGGTTAACGCCCGCCATAATGGTCGGCATTGCCAGCGGCAGCTGAACTTTGAACAGCATCTGACGCGGGCTTGCGCCAAACGATCGTGATGCTTCAATCAGATCTTCCGGTACCTGCTTAATCCCCAGAATCGTCAGGCGCACAATCGGCGGTAGGGCAAAGATAATCGTCACGACGACCCCCGGTACGTTACCGATACCAAACAACATCACGATTGGCACCAGGTAAACAAACGCCGGAGTGGTTTGCATCGCATCGAGCAGCGGGCGAATTATCTTCGCGGCACGTTCACTGCGGGCGAGCCAAATGCCGAGCGGTAAACCGATTATCATGCAGAACAGCAGGGCGGTCAGAACCAGTGCCAGAGTCACCATAGCTTGTGACCAGGCCCCAATCGCGCCAATCGCCACCAGTGAAATCAGCGTTGCAACGCCCATACCGAAGCTCGACATCTGCCAGGCAATCAGTGCGAACAAAATGATCGCAACCGGCGCTGGCATTCCCAACAAGAAATGCTGGAAGCCACTGAGGATATAATCCACCGGCACGCGAATCCCCTGGAACACCGGGCGAAAGTGCGTCACCACCCAGTCGATACCGTGAGTTACCCAGCTATCAAGTGGGATCAGTGTCTTATGGAAAGGATCAAGAATATTAAAATGTTCAACCTGTGGCGCAGGTGCTGAATTCAGCCAGTCTGCACTGCCACTTGACGCTGGTGTGGATGCCGCCTGGCTTCCCCAGGCATCAGCAGTTGTTACGGCCTGATTGGTTGTGGCGTCGGCAGCCGCACTGCCGGTATCCCATGGATTTGATGCACTCATTGACTTACCCCCTCACGATCTAACGCCTGAAGCAGCACCCCTTTTGAGATGATGCCCACGTACTGACTCTCTTCACCTATGACCGGAACCGCGCACGGTGCCTGACCTACATGGGTGAGCAGATCGCTCAGTGACGTCTCAGCGGAAACTGCCGCTGGAGATTCGAGGTAAGCGGTGTCCAGACCCTCGCCTGCAGCCAGAGCCGCTTTCAGGGAGTCTGTCGAGACAATACCGAGGAATTTTTGCCCGCGTTCGATGACATAACCAAATTCACGGTCTTCATCTTGCAGCAATTTCAGCGCGGATCTTGGGCCAAAACCGGCGGTTTTACGCAGTAGGCCAGCAGGGCTTCGGCGAGCAATATCTTTGGCGCTAAATACCTGACTAATGTCCACACCGCGGAAGAAGGTGCGTACATAATCATTCGCCGGATTATTGAGAATTTCATCCGGTGTGCCTACCTGTATTACTTCACCACCTTGCATAATGGCAATTCGATCGCCAATACGCATTGCTTCATCTAAATCGTGGGAAATAAATACAATGGTGCGCTGGTGTTTAGCCTGCAATTTAATTAATTCATCCTGCATTTCAGTACGAATTAATGGATCGAGTGCGGAGAAGGCTTCATCCATCAATAATATATCGGGATTAATTGCCAATGCGCGGGCTAAACCAACACGTTGACGCATACCACCAGAAAGCTCATCAGGATAAGCGTGAGAATAATTTTCAAGCCCAACCTGACGCAATGCATCAAGTGCTTTTTCCTGACGTTCTTTTAATGGAATTCCAGCTAACTCCATACCGAAGGCAGTGTTATTTAACACCGTCATATGGGGCATCAGAGCAAATGACTGGAATACCATTGAGATCTTATTTTTACGCACTTCACGCAGTTGTGCGTCTGATATTTTGGCGATGTCAACACCATCAATCAGTACCTGCCCACGGGTTGGTTCAATCAGGCGATTGAGAAGGCGAACCATGGTAGATTTACCCGAACCGGATAGCCCCATGATGACAAAAATCTCGCCTTCTTCAATTGCCAGACTGGCGTCTTTCACGCCAAGCGACAGCCCTGTTTTTTCCAGTAATTCAGCTTTCGAAATACCCTTTTCAATATATTTAAATGCGCGCTGTGGATGCTCACCAAATACCTTATATAAATTCTTTACTTCTAGTTTAATTGCCATGCAATAAAGTTATTCCTGTGTTTATATATTTATACACAATTCCTGATGGAAATATTCACTGCATATACCCTAACATACTCAGAATCTGAGACAACCCTCGATTTCCGATATATCCAATATCAGTGGGGTGAGGATGGCCGGAATTTCCCATGAGTAAAGGGCTGAGAGCAAATCAGAGAAAGATGATATTTTTGTAAAGGTAAGTTCAAATTTGCCTGAACAGGGTAATATTCAGGCAATAATGTAAGCAGCTATTTTGTCTGATTTACGGGAAATATCACCGAAAAAAATGGGTGAAATATTTGGATTAATTTACGGTTTAATAGGGGATTAGAAATCCCAATCTTCATCCTGCGTTTCCACCGCTTTCCCCATCACATACGATGAGCCAGAACCCGAGAAAAAGTCATGGTTTTCATCCGCGTTAGGCGACAGTGCGGCCAGTATCGCCGGGTTCACCTCTGCCATTTCTGGCGGGAATAGCGCGTTGTAACCGAGATTCATCAGCGCTTTATTCGCGTTATAGAAAAGGAAGGCTTTCACCTCTTCTTGCCAGCCAACGCCGGCGTACAGCGCTTCGGTATAAGCCACTTCGTTATCGTACAAATCCATCAGCAAATCGAACGCAAAGTTTTGCAGCTCACTTTGTTTCTCCGGGGATTGCTGGGCCAGGGCTTTCTGGAATTTGTAACCGATGTAATAACCGTGAACGGCTTCATCACGAATAATCAGGCGAATCAGATCTGCAGTATTGGTTAACTTGCCGCGGCTCGACCAATACATCGGTAAATAAAAGCCGGAATAGAAAAGGAAAGACTCCAGAAATACGCTGGCGATTTTCTTCTTCAACGGATCATTAGCGTGGTAATGAGCGAGGATAATTTGCGCCTTACGTTGTAGTGGCGGGTTTTCTTCGCTCCACGCATAGGCCGCATCCACATCTTTGCTCTGGCAAAGCGTTGAGAAAATCGAGCTATAAGAGCGGGCGTGCACCGCTTCCATAAAGCTCACGTTCGACAAAACGGCTTCTTCATGCGGCGTAATCGCATCATTCATTAATACCGGTGCGCCCACCGTATTCTGAATGGTGTCCAGTAGCGTCAATCCGGTAAACACGCGGATAGTCAGTTGCTGTTCTTCGTCGCTAAGCGATTGCCAGGCCGGAATATCGTTCGACAGTGGGATTTTCTCGGGCAACCAGAAGTTGCTGGTCAGGCGATTCCACACTTCGAGATCTTTCTCATCCTCGATATTGTTCCAGTTGATGGCACTTACGCGGGTTAACTGAGTCATATTTTCTCCTTATAAAGCACAGGACACACAGCCCTGCACCTCCGTTCCATCCAGTGCCATCTGGCGCAAGCGAATGTAGTACAAAGTTTTAATGCCTTTTTTCCAGGCATAAATCTGCGCTTTATTAATGTCACGAGTAGTGGCTGTGTCGCGGAAAAATAGCGTCAGCGATAAACCTTGATCAACGTGGCGAGTGGCTTGCGCATAAGTGTCGATAATTTTTTCAGGGCCGATATCGTAGGCATCCTGGTAATACTCCAGATTGTCGTTAGTCATAAACGGAGCCGGATAATAAACACGTCCGATTTTGCCTTCTTTGCGAATCTCAATACGCGACACAATCGGGTGGATGCTTGATGTTGCATGGTTGATATAAGAGATTGAACCTGTCGGCGGGATAGCCTGCAAATTCTGGTTATATAGCCCGTATTCCATTACGTCGTCACGCAACTGTTGCCACTGTTCACGAGTGGGAATAGCGACGCCAGCTTTGGCAAATAACGCGCGCACTTTCTCGGTTTTTGGCTGCCAGCTTTCTTCCAGATATTGGCGGAAATATTCGCCATTCGCATAACGTGATTGCTCGAAACCTGCGAAGCGCTGTTTACGTTCTCGTGCCAGTAAGTTTGACGTGCGTATTGCATGCCAGGTCACGGTATAAAAATAGAAATTGGTAAAATCCAGACCTTCTGGCGAGCCATAGGCAATGCCTTCGCGGGCCAGATAACCATGTAAATTCATCTGGCCAAGCCCGATGGCGTGTGACGCGGCGTTTCCTGCTTCAATCGACGGCACTGAGCGAATGTGGCTCATATCGGAAACTGCCGTCAGACCGCGAATTGCAACTTCGATAGTCTGGCCAAAATGGGGGGAATCCATGGTATGGGCGATATTTAGTGAGCCAAGATTGCAGGAAATATCTTTACCTGTTTGCTGGTAATCGAGGTTTTCGTCATAAGTCGAGGCGCTGTTAACCTGCAAGATCTCTGAACACAGGTTGCTCATATTAATACGCCCGGCAATTGGGTTTGCGCGATTTACCGTATCTTCAAACATGATATACGGGTAACCGGACTCAAACTGGATCTCGGCCAACGTCTGAAAGAAATCACGCGCATTAATAAAGGTTTTGCGAATACGCGCATCCGCCAGCATTTCTTCGTAAAGTTCGCTGACGGCAATATCACCAAACGGCTTGCCGTATATACGCTCGACATCATAAGGCGAGAACAACGCCATCGGCTGGTTATCTTTCGCCAACTGGAACGTGATATCCGGGATCACCACGCCAAGGGAAAGTGACTTAATACGGATCTTCTCATCGGCATTTTCGCGTTTGGTATCGAGGAAACGCAAAATATCGGGATGGTGCGCGTGCAGATAAACCGCGCCAGCACCCTGGCGTGCGCCAAGCTGGTTGGCGTAAGAAAATGCATCTTCCAGCATTTTCATAACAGGTATTACGCCAGATGACTGGTTTTCGATGCGTTTAATCGGTGCGCCAACTTCACGCAAATTGGAGAGCAGGAAAGCTACGCCACCGCCACGCTTAGAAAGCTGTAGCGCTGAATTTACCGCGCGGCCAATTGACTCCATATTGTCTTCAATACGCATCAAGAAGCAGGACACCAGTTCACCGCGCTGCATTTTGCCGCAGTTCAGGAAAGTGGGCGTGGCAGGCTGGAATCGGCCGCTGAGCATCTCATCCATCAATTGCATGGCGAGGTTTTCGTCACCCTGCGCCAGCGTTAACGCCACCATGCACACACGGTCCGGGAAATGTTCCAGGTACTCTTTACCGTCGTAAGATTTCAACGTGTAGCTGGTGTAATACTTCCATGCGCCGAGAAATGTCTGGAACTGGAAACCGCTGTTGAGAGCCTTTTCAAACAATGCGACGACAAAACGGCTGTCATAGCGTTGGAGGACGGCATTGTCGTAATAACCTTCTGCCACCAGGTAGTCGAGGCGGGCTTGCTGGTGGGGAAACTGGCGCGAGCGGGGTAGCACATGTTGTTGATGGAATTGCTCTACCGCCAGCTTATCTTTCTCAAACTGGATACGGCCTTCGGAATCATAAAGATTCAACATGGCGTTGAGTGCGTGATAATCCGCGCTTTCCGTCGCCATTACGCTGATAGCTTCTGTCGTTGCCAAAATTCTTTGACTCCCTTACGCACGTTTTCAATGTCTTGCCCGGTGCCGAGTAACTCAAAACGATAGAGATACGGCACCTGGCATTTCTGGGCTATCACGTCGCCCGCCCGGCAAAACCCTTCGCCGAAGTTACGATTCCCGCTGGCGATCACGCCGCGCAGCAGTCCCCGGTTAACCGGGTTATTTAAAAAACGAATCACCTGCGCGGGAACGGCACCGGCAATTCCGCCACCGCCGTAGCTTGGCACAATCAAAATGTAGGGTTCCGTCACTTCAATCCGCTGTTTGAAATCCAGCGGAATACGCAGCGCGGGTAATGCCAGGCGTTCGACAAAACGCAGGGTATTTTCCGAGGTGCTGGAGAAGTAGACGAGGTTGCTCATGCACTGGCTCGTATGTGTAGGCGATTAATCATATCCGGGCGGAATCCGCTCCAGCTTTCTTGTTCTGTAACCACTACGGGCAACTGGCGATAACCCAGCGCGCGTAATTCGTCGGCGGCTTCCGGGTTTGAATCAAGATTAATCAGGTCGAAAGCAAACCCGCGGCTTTCAATTGCGCGTTTGGTTGCGTGGCATTGGACACAGTCGTTTCGAGTGTATATGGTAATGCGCATGATTCTTATTCTCTCTGTGGTTGAGAATATGAATACTAGATGTGGGTGCAAAAATAATCAACCATACAAGATATAGTATTTTCGATATGGGGGGATGAGTTGATCACCATGGCCAACTCCCCTGAGGCTGTCTCTTATACACAAAGTTGAGGGAAGGTACCCAGTCAAAACAAAGGCGATTTATGCTGGACTAAAGGCCAACGTCAAAAGCGAAGATCAAAGTCAAAATCGGTTTGGGTTTTGACCTTGTCCCCGGTATAAATTGCCCCAGTGTTCCCCATAAGTCAGGGTTGAGCTGCCGGGAGCAGCGAAAGAGAGCGATCGCCGGGAGCGAGTCGCGAACGACCTTGAACGTTGGGGATAAGCTGGGGTTTACCGCGAAGCGGCAATTTAATCACCGGGCGACGGGGTCGCCAGGGGGATGTCGTAATCCCCCTGGCACGTTCACCGTTAACAACGCTTGCAGAGATAACCAGACGTTCGGGTGAACGGAAAATCAGTGAGGTTTACAGATTCCACCCTGGCAAGTTACCAGACGGAGTTCTGTATAAGAGCCAACCCGGCGAAAAACTACATACGCATACTGATCGCCAGGCGGTTGAACGCATTCATCAGGCTTGCGGTGAACGTCAGATCGCTAATCTCTTGTGCGGTGAAGAATTGCAGCAACGGTTGGTAGACCGCATCTTCTGCACCACCTTCGGTAATTAAGGTTATTGCTTCGGCCCAGGCTAGCGCAGCTCGCTCTTTGTCGCTGAAGTGATTACTCACTTTCCAGCCTGCTAATGCATCAAGCTTGGTCTGGTCTACGCCATCTTTGCGCAGTGCTTTTGAGTGCATCTCGAGGCAATAGGCGCAGCCGTTAATTTGCGAAACGCGCAGGAAAACAAGTTCAATCAGTGTCGAACCGAGCGAGCTTGACTCCAGACCTTTTAGCGCCTGAAGCATAGGTTTAAAGACTGCTGGAGAGAGGTCAAAGTAAGGTTGGCGTATTTCGATCATGGTGTAATCCTCGTATTGGTGTGAGGGCAATTTAGCACTATGATGGACTACTAAAGAGAGCCATAAATTAACTAATAAAGCAGGCCATAATGGCAAGGTCAATTGAACCTGTAGTAAGTGCTCACCATTCAATACCGCGTTATCAGCAAATCGCAAGGCAACTTAAACAAGCCATCAGCGACGGCGAACTAAGCGCCGGGAGCCGATTGCCATCGAGCCGCACCATGGCGCTTGAGTTGGGTGTGGCGAGGGCGACGGTGGAAAACGCTTATGGAGAATTGGTCGCCCAGGGCTGGCTGGAGAGGCGTGGGCAGGCGGGAACTTTTGTCAGTCCGTCAGTCACCACCGGGGCAAATAACCCAACGTTTTCGAGTAGCCAACCGCAAGGCGTGCCGTTGCCTTTTCAGGCGGGGTTACCCGCGCTGGATGCTTTCCCACGCGCATTGTGGGCGCGGATTATGGGGCGGCGTCTTCGTCTGCAAACACGTTATGATTTAGTGCTACCGGAAGCCAACGGCGAGTCCACATTGCGCCAGGCAATTGCCGACTATCTGCGCTTTTCACGCAGCATCGACTGCCAGCCAGAGCAGGTTTTTATCACTGCCGGTTTTCAGGCTGCGATGCGCCTGGTGACGCACACGTTGGCGAAATCCGGCGATGGGATCTGGCTGGAAGACCCTGGTTATCGTTATGTTCGCCCGGTTTTTGCTGAAGCCGGAATGGCGTTGCACCCAGTACCGGTCGATGACGAGGGGATGCAAATTGATTACGGTATCAATCATTTCCCTGACGCGCGTTTTGCCCTACTGACTCCGGCACACCAAAGCCCGCTTGGCGTGGCGTTATCACTCACTCGCCGCCGCCAGTTGCTGGACTGGGCGGCCACTAACGAAAGCTGGGTTATTGAAGATGATTATGACAGCGAATTTCGCTACCACGGGAAACCACTGCCGCCGATAAAAAGTCTTGATGGCCCGCAGCGCGTTATCTACGCCGGAACATTCAGTAAATCACTCTTTCCAGCGTTGCGCGTTGCCTGGCTAGTGGTTCCACAACAGCACGTTAAAGATTTCGCTCAGCATACACATTACTTACCATGCACCGCCCCGTTACTGATTCAGCAAACCATCGCCGATTTCCTTCGCGAAGGGCATTTCTGGCGGCATTTGAAAAAGATGCGCCTGTGCTATAGCGAGCGGCGGTTATGGCTGGAACAGGCATTGCAACAGCAGGGTTTTGATGTTGTACCGCAGGCGGGGGGGATTCAGCTGGTGATGCGCGTGAGTGGTGATGACCGCGCGCTGGTGGCGAAGGCTCGCAAGGCCGGGCTTGCCGTGCAGGCATTAAGTGACTGGCGCATGGTTTCACAAGGGGAAGGGGGGATTTTGATGTGTTTTACAAATTTAACTTCCCAGGCGATGGCTCATCAGGCCGTGAAACAATTACGGGAGGCTATTTCCTGAAATAAAAAACCCCGGAAGTGGCTCCGGGGTTAGACGCATATTTATTATCACTACACTTTCGGGATTATCGACGGGAAGCTAATAAAGCCCCGATGAAAATACCTACAGCAGCGCTGATACCCACGCTCTGCCATGGTTTATCGCGCACATAAGTATCGGCACAACCTACCGCATCACAAGCGGCCTGTTTTACACGGGTGCGACCATGAAGGCGGGCTCTTGTCTCTTTAAGCAGAGACTCCGCTTTTTTGCGGGCAGCTTCCCCTTCTTCTTTAACATCGCTACCGAACGATTTAAGAACCTCTTCCAGCGTGTCAGCCAGTTGGTTCACGTCACGGTTAATATCATCAACGCCTTCGTCTACATCATTTCGATTTACGCGGTTAAACATTTGTTTCTCCCTTTTTGCGATGTACTACTCAGTGTAGACCATAATTTTTAGTAATGAGTCAGTTCACTCTCTTTCACCGTCTTTATGGACTAATCTGAAAGCGTTGCTAATGCTGGTTATTGTAAGGTTGCGCTGCAATAGAAGATGACGAGGAAAAAATATGTATTTACGACCTGATGAGGTGGCCCGCGTTCTTGAAAAAGCCGGTTTTACCATGGATATAGTGACACCGAAAACCTACGGATACCGACGTGGGGAAAACTACGTTTATGTGAATCGTGAGGCGCGAATGGGGCGAACAGCCTTGATCATTCACCCCACGTTAAAAGAACGTAGCCAGACTCTGGCAGAGCCTGCGACAGATGTAAAAACCTGCGATCATTATCAGCAATTTCCACTCTATCTGGCTGGTGAAACTCATCAGCATTACGGTATTCCGCATGGATTTAGTTCACGCATTGCCCTGGAACGTTACTTGTCTGGCTTATTTGGCGAGCACTAATTCGAATGAGGCGTTGTTGGGTTAATGCCTCAACGCTATTACACCTCTGCTTTTGCGTTTCGATAACCGCTGATACGGAATAAACGACGGCAATAATCAAGAAAGTAGCCATACGCAGCCCCCATAAGCATCGAGACGATGATATTTGAACTTACCGCAGCAACTATTTGATTCCAGTCTGCTCCAACCGACCACAGAATCGCGACGTATACAGGCGACTGGAAAGTCACGTAAGCCAGTATATCGGCGAGATTTTTCGCCCAACTGGCCTGACTGTAGCGTTTGGTAAACCGCATAAACGCATCACGGTAAAAACCGTATGGCCAGGCAATCAGGATGTTTACGGGAATGGCGACCAGGCGCGAAGAGAGTGACTGCTCAAAGCTCATACCTGAGAGAAAAACTTCAATCATCATGTTCACAACCGAGCAATACACTACCATCGCAAAAGTATCTGCGACTGCATGGCGCAGGCGTGACTCAGGAGAAAACATTATTCCAACTCCACATGATAATTAGCGATATACACTACTCTTAAGGGGTAATAGTAGTGCTAATAGATGACTTGTTTGTGAGTGATAGATTATATGCCTGCGTTAAATTGGACAATTAGTGATAAATTTTTATTTAAAGGCATTTCCTCAATAAAATCCGCTAAATGAGACATATCAGGCAGAGTTTCCTGATTTTGTCGTTCGGTTATAGATTTTCTATTTAAAATCATATGGTTAATTTTTTCATTCATTGCTTCAGTTTTAAGGCTATCCAGTGCTGGAAAAAACGTTATATAATTTGTTATATAACGATTTAATCAACAGGAGCATTCACGTGGATAATCATTTTGGGAAGGGATTGATGGCAGGGCTGAAAGCCCGTGAAGCTGACAGTGTCACCAGGGTGACTCGCTTTTGCTCGGACTATAAACGTGGGTTTGTGCTGGGGTTTAGTCATCGTATTTCAGAACAAACTGGCGACCGCCAACGGGCAGCATGGGAAGCAGGGGTATTAACTCGTCGCTACAACCTCGACAAAGAACTCGTGGCTGATTTTTTCAAAGAAGTGAATGCAGATACCGCAGTGAGATGTTTTTTTGCGGGTTATGAAAGAGGTTACTGAGAACAATCGTTTGGCGGGCAAAACAAGACCCGCCTGAGATAAACCCTAGCACACACCAAAATCGTCATCTTCTTTATATAGCACAACGTCTTCTGCCTTTAAGGTGACGGTTTCACCGGTCAAAATGCTTCTGGGCGTACAGAACAGAGTATCTCCCTGAACATCCAGAACTTCATATTTTGGGCCGCCTTTTTTGGGCTGCACCAGATCGCCTGGTTTGAACATAATTAGCCTCATTCATTGAAGATAAATCAACAACGTCTAATGTTAACCATAGCCCAAAGCGGCAGAATACATGTCGATTTAACCTAAGGTTTATTCCACGGCATTTTTTCGAGTAGGCGCGCCATGCCACAGAAACCGCTTACGCCTGCAAAGAGCAATCCTGCCCCCACAAAACCGGAGAGTAAGAAGAACCCTGGATGTACCACATAGCCCAGCACTACGCCTGTAAGCACTAACGTACCAGCAGCAATTTGTACCTGACGCATCAAAGGTAATGGTTGTGATTTATCGGTAAGAATTTCCTGCCCCTCTTTCTTCCAGGCATTTAATCCACCTTCCAGCAGCAATACTTTCGCCGGAGCCACAGCATCCGCCAACTTTTGGGCATTTTGCGCAGTACGCATACCTGACTGGCAATGAAAAATCACCGTATCGAAAGGATCAAATGGGCCAAGTCGGTCACCATTTTCGATGGACGAAAGTGACAGCAAGTGCGCTTCGGCAATATTTTCCCGGGCATACTCATCACGCTCGCGGATATCAATTAGCGCAGCACCTTGCGCGACCAGAATTTTGGCTTGAGCGGGGGAAATAGTCTCGATAGTCATGTTGTTCCTATTGGCAATAGCGTGCTTTTACTCAACTAAGGAGACGATAAAAGAAAGAGGAATGCACGAGATTTTTGGCAGGTTTTTTTCCGGCAAATTTAAGAATTTCAGTTCATGAGTCGTTTTGTTCTGATGAAGTGTGAGGATCTGGCGTCAAGGCATCAGCATCACGTTATGACATTGTTAAATGGATTTCAGACATGGAAGTGAGTAAAAAGTCAGGCACAGTTAATCGTTTATTGACGGTATTATTCGTAGTGATGCTAATTCCTTTTATGATGGTTTCGATCTGGTCGTTTGATAATATACACAAAAGTAATATACAAGCTTTTAATAAAAATCTTACACGATTTACACATAATACTGCAATGGAAAGTATTAATCGGCAGTTGGAAGAGATTGATATTGTTTTCCAGATTCTTAATAGCCGAATGACACCTCAAGGTACTCAGTTTTTTATAAATGAAGAGAAGGGGATTCTTCATTCAATTATAGCTTCTATTGTCAATACATTATCATTTTTTGATACTGCTATTATTTCTAATATTGAGGATAATTACCGTACATATCCTGAGGTTAGATGGGACAATTATATACCGAGCAAACGTCCCTGGTATCCTACGGTTAAAAACCAGAAAGGAGTTCACTATTCTGAGCCTTACTCAGATATTCTAGCCGAATCTGGTGATCCTGAAGATCGAACTATCACTGTGAGTATGAACCTCTTTGATGAAGAGCTACAAAAATATGGCAATATAGGTTTTGACCTGGATTTGGACACTATGAGTGCGGCATTAAAAAATGTAGTTGTCCCTTTTGATGGGAAATTTTTGGTCGCCGCGAAAGATGGCGTTGTTATTATGAATGCAAACATTAAAGATATTTTTCATGAGTCAGTGCCATCACGATGGATTGAAAATGCTGTCGATTTAGAAGGGCATTTCTACGACAAAGAAACAAAAAAACATATTTTTTATCGCTCGTTTTCCGATCCGTACTGGGTCGCATTTACGATTGTTGATGATGAGAAATATAATGATTTTATTAATGATGCTCCGCAAGAACTAATCTATATTATTGTAGTCTGCTTAATCATTTATATTATTTTGATTTGCTTATGCCGTGTGTATATCAGAGAGATAATTAGTCGTCTTTATATGGGCGTCAATGGTATTAGCTATGATGGTCAAACGCAGGATCTGGAAAGAATTTATACTAAGATAAAAAACAGCCAGACTGAACTTAAAGAAGTGCGCCGTCAAAATGGTGAGGATGCATTGACAGGAATTGGCACCCGGAGAAAATTTGATGACCGAATGGCTGAGCTAATTACTAGTAATTCACCATTTTATCTGGCAATCCTGGATCTGGATAATTTTAAAAAAATTAACGATACGTTTGGTCATGCAGTAGGTGACTCGGTATTGAAATATGTCAGTAAGGCTGGTAAAGCGATTATTGAACCTGACTATGAGATTTATCGATTTGGTGGTGAAGAGTTGGTCGTGTTGTTCCATGGTGGTGAATATGATCTCTATTTTGAATTGATGGAAACCTGGCGCATGACTATATGTCAACGTCAATGGCGAGAAACGGCATTACATGTATCCTTTAGCTGTGGTATTGCATGCTGGAAACCAGGTGAAAGTGCGCAGGATATTATAACCAAAGCAGATAAAGCACTATATAAGGCGAAACACTCAGGGAAAAATGCAATTCACTCTGCAAATGATTAAATAACAAGGTGAATTATGCAGCAGCAGACCACAATTTATTTTGTTTTTATCGTGAAAGGAAAGTCATATGACGGTTGATAATGATGATATCAGAAAAATACTGACCAATATCTCAGAGGGAAATCCTGAGCGGTCCCTCACCGTTTATTTACAGCCGATTATTAATATGGTCGATGGCCGTTGTCTGGGAGCTGAAGCATTAGTTCGAGGACTAGTTGATAGCAAGCTTGTGTTCCCGGACCGCTTCATTAGCCTGCTGGAGAAAAATAAAGATATTCGTAAACTGGGTGTTTTTGTACTGCAGCATGCAATTGAGTTCAGTAAAGAATATGGTCTTCATCGGCAGAATGACTTTAATCTTAGCAGCAATTTTTCTCCTATTGAAATCAATGACCGTAGTGTTGTTGAAAAAATTAAACGTATAACGGATGCCGCAGACTTCCCAACCCATAAAGTGACAATTGAAATTACTGAAACAAATATCTCACTCAGCCTACAAGGGCAGCAGAATGCCAAATGGCTGCAGCAGCAAGGTTTTGTCATTGCCTGGGATGATATTAGTCATCTCGATGATTTGAGTAAAAATAGCCGTGAATTTTGTAGCAATGTGATTAAACTTGATCGCAGCCTTTTGAATGAAGAGTGTTTGCCATTAGCTCGTGAAATCATCTTGTTATGTAAGATGAAAAAATTACAGCTGGTTGCCGAAGGTGTGGAATATGCCTGGCAGCGAGACTGGTTGCTTGAACAAGGCGTTACTGCTTGCCAGGGATACTATTATTCCCCTCCCGTAAATACTCAGGTTTTTGCACAGAAATATATCTGCGCGTAAACCCATTTTGTTAGTGCGAGTCCACCTGCGTAGTGTATCTCCACTCCATATTATAAAGAGGTCATAACATGAGCGATATTGGCTCAAATTTCATTATTAAAAAAATATCCCATAGTGATTTTTCTAATGTGGTGGATTTTTACGTCCAACCAATTTTTAATTTATCATCTTTTCAGTGTGTCGGTGCCGAAGTATTATTACGTGGTATGCACCGTCAAAATATTGTCCAGCCTGCAAAATTTCTACAGCAGCTTGAAGAAAATGACGGCATTATTAATGTTGGAAAATATATTATTAGTAAAGCTTTTGAGTTTCTACAGCAATCGGTTTTACCGCAGAAACCTGATTTCTTTCTCAGCATCAATCTGGCACCACATCAACTCAATGATGAACGCTTTGCTGAAAGCATTATTTCGCTACAGGCTGAGTATGCTATATCGCCAAAATCAGTGATTTTTGAGATAACGCAGTCCACAGAAGAATTAGCAGAAAGCGGCGAGGAAAATATTCAGCGATTGCAAAATGCTGGGTTTGCTTTTGCCTGGGATGATGTAGGCAGCATTGATGACGTTCAAAATAAGCTCGCTCAGTCGGCGTGTGATTATATTAAGCTGGATCGCGATTGCCTTAAGAATGGTCATAGTGAGAAAACCCCTGAACTCATTATGGAGGCACATAAAAATAATGCCTCCATTATTGCTGAAGGGGTTGAAACAATGGCGCAAACGTCGATGTTGTTAAAACACAATGTTGAACTGGCTCAGGGGTATCTATTTTCCCGTCCATTGAAAAAAATAGATTTTGTCACTACTTATATTCGCAAATCATAAATAGCCCAACGCCTTGTTATCTATAGCGCTGGGCTATTCATTAGGCCAGCGTCCCCACAATATTCAGATCTGCTTCATCAGGTACTTCGTTGTAAGACAACACATGCAGGCCGGATGCAAACAGGCGACCATAGCGAGAAATGAGTGGGCGTAATTGCGGTGTTACCAGCAGCAATGGCGCCATTCCCTGCGCTTTCATATGTTCCTGAATCATTGGCATCGTGTTTTGTAACTGCGTCAGAATATTCGGGTCAACCGGGAAGTTATCCAGTCCAACTTTTCCACTTTGCTGCGCGTGGTTGAGCGCGTTGAGCAGAATGTTTTCCAGTTCATTATCTAACGTATAAGCCTGAAGAGTGCGCTTATCGCCATTGATATTATGGATAATGGCGCGGCGCAGCGCGAAGCGCACATCGGAGGTTAATAGCACTGGATCTTTCGTCAATGCAGCACTTTCAAGCAGCGTAGCGGCAATCGTATTAATATCTTTTAGTGAAATCTGCTCCAACAACAACTGGCGATAAACGCGTAGCAGCAGGCTGTAGTTAAGTTGGGTAATTAAATCCTCTGCCAGTTTTGGCGCCTGCTGGCTCAAACGATGATGCAGGTGAGTGATATCGTCATAGTTAAACAATTCAGGTAAATAATTACGCGCAATTTTATTAACGTGAGTTGCGACGACACTCGCGCAATCCACCACCTGATAACCTAAATTCAACGCTTTCGCTTTTTGCTCGGGTAAAATCCAGGTAATCGCCATTCCATAAGCGGGATCGGTATCCAGCACCCCATCGATTTCTCCGTACAGTTCTGCCCCTGGAATTGCCATTAATTTGTCGGCATGGACTTCTCCGGTCGCAATGCGAATACCGTTGATATGAACGGCGTATTGAGAAGGCTTCAGGCGGAAGTTTTCCCGAATGCGTATTTCAGGCAACAGTACGCCGCATGTTTCAGAAATCACCTGACGCACACCGCGAATTCGTTGAGACAGTGGGCTTCCCCGCGTGGTATCCACCAAAGTCACCAGCTTATATCCCAGATTCAGGCCAATCGGCTCTACCTGTGGAATGCTGTCCCAATCAATAACGGGCGGATTGTCGTGGGAAATAGCCTCATTGATGGCTTCAATTTCTATCACCGGCTGTGGTGCAGCCACTCGCTTGCTCTGTTTCCACGCAGCAAAAATCAGTAGCGCGGTAAAACTCAGGAAGGCGATGTGTGGCATACCCGGCACAATAGCCAGTACGAACATGACAAGTGCAGCTGTATAGAGGATGGAAGGGCGCGCCAGTAACTGCGTATTAATTTCGGTGCTGATGTCGTTACCATCACCAACGCGGGTCACGATAATTGCCGCAGCAGTAGAAAGCAGCAGAGAAGGTATTTGCGCGACCAGGCCATCACCGATGGACAACAAAACATATTGCTGGAAAGAGTGACCCACATCGAGATTATGGGCAAATACACCAATACAGATACCGCCGATAATGTTGATTATCAGGATCATAATCCCGGCAATGGCATCGCCGCGCACAAACTTCGATGCGCCATCCATTGCACCGAAGAAATCCGCTTCACCGGAGACATCCTGACGGCGCAGCCGTGCCTGTTCTTGATTAATCAACCCCGCATTCAGGTCGGCATCAATCGCCATTTGCTTGCCTGGAAGCGCATCAAGCGTAAATCGTGCTGAGACTTCGGAAATACGCTCCGCACCTTTGGTGACCACCACAAAGTTGATGATCATCAGGATCACAAACACCACAAAGCCGACGACAAAATTACCGCCAATAACGACCTGGCCAAAGGCTTCAATGACTTTACCGGCGGCACCTTCGCCCTCGTGGCCATGCAATAACACCACGCGGGTGGATGCGACGTTCAGGGTCAGACGCATTAACGTGGTTATCAGCAAAATGGTCGGGAAAATCGCAAAATCGAGCGGGCGTTTACTGTTAACCGAAACCAGCAACACAATGACGGCCAGCACGATATTGAAGGTAAACAAAATATCGAGGATTAACGGCGACAGCGGCAGCATGATCATTGCCAGCACGCAGAGTATCAGGAGAGGAATCCCCAGATTACTTTGCCGAATCAGGTTGAAGTAACCTGTAAATTTACCGTTTGCCATCTGTTTTCATTACCTCTTTTGGGATATCCATATGCTTGTTCAATTGCGGCTTTATATCGCGGCGTCCATTGCGCCACTCTTTAATTTGCATCACGTAAGTCAGTACATGTGCGATGGCGCGAAATAGCTGGGAAGGAATTTGTTGATTCACGCGCGTGCTGTAGTAAATGGCACGAGCGAGCGGCGGAAACTCAACGATTTCAACCTGGTTCTGAGTGGCGACTTCGCGAATATACAGAGCGATATCGTCCATTCCTTTGGCGAGAATATAGGGAGCTTGTGCTTTATTTGGGTCGTATTTCAACGCGACGGCATAGTGAGTCGGGTTGGTTAAAATCACGTCAGCCGTCGGAACGACTTTGTTAATCTGCCCCTGTGCCATTTGCCGTTGCAACTGGCGGATTCGCCCTTTTACTTGTGGGTTTCCATCATTATTTTTATGTTCATCGCGCACTTCTTGCTTGGTCATGCGCATCTTTTTCATAAACATAAAAATGGATAACGGCACATCAATGAAGGCGAAGATGATAATCACGCCAAGTAACCACCAGAATGACTGACGTAAAATCAGCAAACCTTCCTCAATGCCCTGGCGTAACCATATGCGCTGCAAGCCGAGTAATTCCGGCAAATTATCCTGAATCAAAGACCATAAGACGGCCATTAGCACGCTGCATTTCAGCAGCATTTTCAGAACGTCAACATAGTGGCTTGCAGAAAACATGCGTTTCAGACCACTGATAGGGCTTATTTTTTTGAAGTCAGGAATCAGCTTGTTAGGTGTAAAAATCCATCCGCCGGGGATGAGCGTAGATATCACGCAAACAAATGGAATCGGCACCAGCGTCAGGACGAATTTCAGCAGCAACCAGACATGATGCATCAGGAACTGTTCGAGGGCCGCATCGTCGTTTAGCTTACCTGCCATGGTCGCCACGGAAAAAAAGGAGTCCTGAACCAACTGGCGGTAGAACGGGAAAAAGATCATCAAAGTGATCAGCGATGTGACCAGGCCTGCGGCCATAGTGAGATCTTTTGAACGCGCAATATCCCCTTTTTCACGCGCTTTACGAAGCTTGCCGTGGGTGGCCTTTTCGCTTTTATCTCCCGAGCCTGACATCAGTAAACCCGTATCGAATCAAGTTTGCCCAGTATGTAATTCGTCAGACTGAGATAGTGTTCAGGAATGTTACTGACCATCAATGCAAGGCACAGCAGGCCAAACAGCATGCTGATAGGAAAACCTAACGAAAACAGGTTCAGCGTGGGTGAGATACGGTTCAGTAAACCGAACGAGCCTTGCACCATTAACATCACAAAACCGGTAGGTAGCGCGATTAACACGGCTGACGAAATCAGCCAGCCAAGGCTTTGTACAAAGGTTTGTAGCGAAAGCGAAGTAATTGCCTGTCCCGGTGGCCAATAGGTAAAGCTTTTATAGATGATGGTCACAAGTAGCAGATGTCCGTCCATGGTGAAAAAAAGCAGCACGCTGTAAACAAAAATAATCTGGGATATCACCGTGGTGGAGTTGCCGTTACTGGGGTCATTCATGACTGCCATACCGAGGCCCATATTCATTGAAAGAATATGTCCCGCAGTCTGGAGAGCCACAAAAACCAACTGCAACATGGCACCAAATAGAAAACCCCACAGGATCTGCTCGCCAATCAGCACAATACTGCGCATTGACAGCAATTCTGTTAGCACCACAACTTGATGCAGCATCGGGGAGATGACCGCCGTGAGCGCAATGGCGAGGCCAATTTTGATGCGCCGAGAAATAGAGCGTTGATCAAATACTGGGCTGAAATGGATAAACGACAGTATGCGCACGAACGGCAGAAAAGCAGCCATCAATGGGGCGATCAGTGTCTGGATGTCAAAGCCCATAATGATTTAGCCAACCAACCGTGCAGCCTGGTGGAAAATTTCAATGGTGAAATCAGACAGTTTAATCAGCATCCATTTTCCAGCCACCACCAGAACCAGTAACGTAACGACAAGGCGCGGCAAAAAGCTGAGTGTTTGTTCGTTAATTTGCGTCGTTGCCTGGAAGATACTGACCACCAGGCCGACGAGCAGGCTTGGAACAATTGCGACCACAGAAATAATCAGAACCAGCATGATGGCGCCGGACATAATCTCTCCAGCGGTGTCCATAGTCATCATCCCGAGACCCCTTGTACGCTGGTGGTCAGGGTACTGACAATCAGATTCCAGCCATCGCAAAGCACAAACAGCATCAGCTTAAATGGCAAAGAAACAATCAGCGGTGACAGCATCATCATCCCCATTGCCATCAAAATACTGGCGACAATCAGGTCAATAATCAGGAACGGGATGTAAATCATAAAGCCAATCTGGAACGCCGTTTTCAGCTCACTGAGCACAAAAGCCGGTACCACGATACTCAGATCCATTTCCATCGGATCGCCTTTCTCACCCGCGATAGACATGATTTGCGCCATCGATGTTTTACTGGTTTGCGCCAGCATGTACTTCTTAAGCGGTTGCTCAGCGGTCGTCAGGGCTTGCTTAAGCGAAATAGCATCATTCTGGTAGGGAACAATGGCCTGATCATAAACCGTGGTCCATACCGGGCGCATAACCAGCATGGTCAATGCGAGCGCAATTCCCGTCAGGATTTTATTCGGTGGACTTTGCTGTAAGCCAAGTGCCTGGCGCAAAATAGCCAGCACAATAATGAAGCGCGTGAAGCAGGTCATCATCAGCACCATGATCGGCAAAATGCCGAGCAGGGTCATCAGAATCAGAATCTCAACCTTAACGCTGTAATCCTGGTCGCTGCCGTTGCTGGTGGTGCTGAGTAGGGTAATATCCCCGTTCGCAGCCAGCAAGTGAGGCGAAATAAGCAGCCCGGTTAGCAGCAATAACCCCAGACCACTGCTGCGAAAATTGCGACTCATTGCGTCAGTTTGCCTAAATCGTGGTTGCTAAATTCGATGATACGCAGGCCGTACTTTTCGTTAAGCACCACCACTTCAGCTTTACCGAACTGAATGCCATTCACCTTTAAATCCAGCGGTTCACCTGCCATTTTGTCCAGCTCAATCACGCTGTCGTTGCTAATCGTCATCAGTTCAGCCAAAGAAATGCTTACCGAAGCAACTTCCAGCGTCAGGTTTACCGGAATACGGCTAAACAGGGCCATTTTGCGCAACTGTTCACTACGGCTTTCAGTTGCACTCTTCTCCACAGATTTAGCGGCGGAAATGTCAGCTTCATGCCCGGCAGTTTCCGGCAGGTCTATTTCGTCCAGATTAAAATCAATGGACAGGTCATTTTGATCACTCATACTTCATCTCTGGAGTTTTATCATTAAATTCAGAAAGATATAACCGTCCTCGTTCTTCAGCGACGACTGAGCTAAAAATCTGTTCATTTTCAATAAAAACCGGTAACGGTTCATTCAACGAAACGGGAATGATGTCACCTGGTCCAATATTTAATAGTTGGGCGACGGTGAGATTAATGGATACCAGACGGCCAGTGAGAGTCAGCGGCATATTGTTAAACATATGCTCAATTTGTTCAGAAGAGAGATTTTTAGCTTTTGGCTCGTCGCTCTCGCTATCGACACGTGAAGTGGCCAGAAGCAAATCAACATGATTCGCATCCAGCAAAATAGAAAAGCAATATTCATCATAACCTTCGAGCCAGAACCGAACAGAATAAGGCCATTGATGAATAATAGAGGTGTAATCATTCTTCAGTTCAAGCGTTTCATTTAATACTTCCTTGACCATAGTCAGCTGTAAAAGCTCCTGGCCAAGTTTTATTTTTAACCGGTCTTCAGTTTTTGTTACCGATTGGGTGAGATCTAAAGAGACGGTATTCCCTTCTTTGCTCAGTCCATAATAGGTATGCAAAATACTCAGTAAAAACTTTCGATTAATATCGAAGCCAATACTTCCATAAGGTGTGGAGAATATTTGTGCATTCTTGCAATGATAATCAATATCAAATGTCAGATTGCTCAATAGAGCATTGAGACGGTATTTCTTTAAAAAGAAAATACCTAACCTGGCTTCAATACTGTCAAATTTCGTGCTGATTATTTTGGGTATCTTGTGATAAGCCCTGCCTAGTTTACTGACATCCAGTCGCGTGAGTTCAGGACAATCAGAAGCCTGATAAACACGAATTCTATGCGGTGCATTCTGCATGATGTGTCCATTATCATTCAGTGTGCTTACGTAAGCGCTTCTTTAAGATGCGACTTTATGCTGACGAGAAATAAGTAATCATAATACAGGATGATTACTTTGTTTTGACGTGTTGCAGGTTACGTATGCAGAATTATGTTACAGGCGTAAAGTATGTCTTTTGGTTATGTTTAGTTCAAGTATTGGCGGCTCATTAATGTATTAATTATTTAAGTTTTTGGTTAATTAATCTGCATTAATTTATTGTTAATTGATTGATTTATATGGTTTTAATTGTGTTTTTTGTTAATTGTTCTTTAAAGGGGATTAATGAGAGGACAAGTATAATCACTTAGGTATACTTCTCTTGGGAAAATTCCTATTAGGGTTTGAAACCCAATTTTATTGATAGCCTAAGCATTATTGACCGGGATGGTCAGTTAGTCATTTAGACGCCCATTAATGCGACGAGATACTTGTGGATTTAGATATGGATAGTTTAACTCAGGATAGCATTTCAACCAGCCACGGATTTATTGCTCACGCAGCTGCTAGTGTGAATGCTTTCAATCTGGCCAGGAGAGTAGCCGAATTTAATGTCGCTACTATTATTACGGGTGAAACAGGAACCGGTAAAGAGTGTATTGCACGTACCATCCATCATTATAGTGTGGGTGAGAATGCTCCGTATGTTGCGGTAAACTGTGCAGCAATTCCTGAAACTATGCTTGAATCCATTTTATTTGGTCACGTCAAAGGTGCTTTTACGGGGGCACTTAGTAGCATGCCAGGGAAATTTGAGCTGGCAAATAATGGTGTTTTATTGCTTGATGAAATCGGTGATATGCCATTAAGTTTACAAGCTAAATTATTACGAGTTTTACAGGAGCAGGAAGTTGAGCGCCTGGGAAGCCATAAAAAAATCCCTCTCGATATTCGTGTTATCGCTTCTACCAATAAAGATTTACCTACAGAAATTTCCGAAGGACGCTTTCGCCAGGATTTATATTATCGTCTGGCTGTGGTTCCTATTCATGTTGCCCCTCTGCGTGAAAGACCAGAAGATATCATTCCATTAGCATTGAATTTCATAAAGAAATATCAATCGAAACATCTACAAAATAAAAAGCTCAGTGATGATGCACGTTTTGCATTATTAAAATATTCATGGCCAGGGAATATTCGAGAATTAGAAAATGTTATTCAACGTGGATTGATTCTGAGCAGCAGTGATGTGATTCAGGCGCAGGATTTGTCATTGCCTGTTGCTCACGAAAACGTCAGTGCAAATAGCACATGGGGTAGTGGTATCCAGACTCTGGTCACTCCGATGTGTGATGCGATTCGTGGAGTGAAAGTCCACGGACGACTGGCGGAATATCAGTACATCATTGATTTACTTAAACAACACAACGGTAATAAATCGCGAACAGCGCAGTCACTAGGTATTACTCCGCGTGCATTACGTTATCGCCTGGCAACCATGCGTGGCGACGGTATTTACGCCTGACAGTGCTCAGTACGCTCACGTTCTGATTTGTACGCACTGCCCGTGACCCATCTGGCTGCCTCAATAGCACCGACTGGAACAGGCTCTAAGTTTCACAGGAAGAAATAATAAATGGATAAAATTCAGTTGGTTGCTTTCTCTTCCGCGCAGCATGCAATGCTGCAACGGATGCAGCAAAACATGCTCACTTCTTCACAAGGCATTATTGCCCCAGCGCAGCAAATCGGCGGTGAAATTTCTGCCTCTTCCCTTTCTGGCTCATCCGCGGGCTCGTTCAGCCAAATGATGAATGAAGCCGTGCATCGCGTAGATGCCATGCAGCACAGTGCGGCAGCTAAACAGACCGCCGTGGAAACAGGGATCAGCGATGATTTGACGGGGGCAATGGTGGAAAGTCAGAAAGCCAGTGTCGCGTTTTCGGCGATGGTACAGGTGCGCAACAAGCTCACTTCTGCCCTCGACGAAGTCATGAATATGGCTGTGTAAGGTTTTGATGTGATTGATAAAATAAAACAACGATTCCCTATGACCTTTGAGCATGGGCTAACGGGAAACAAGAAAAATATGTTGCTGGGCGCTGCGGGCCTGGTACTTGCCAGCGCTATCGTCACGTCTTTGTGGATGACCAATCACAATTATGTGGCGCTGTTTGGCTCCCAGGAAAATGTGCCCGTGAAGCAGGTTGTTGATGTTCTGGGTAGCCAGGCCATTGATTACCGTATCGATCCTGCCAGCGGCATCATCATGGTCGACAGCAGTAAATTGCCGAAAGCACGCATGGCGCTGGCGGAACAAGGTGTCACGGCCATTATGCCTGGCGGCTACGAATTAATGGATAAAGACGAATTGCTCGGCAGCAGCCAGTTTATTCAGAATGTCCGTTATAAGCGCAGTATCGAAGGTGAACTGGCGCAAAGCATAATGGGGCTTGATCCTGTGGAAGCCGCCCGAGTACATCTGGGGCTTATGGAGTCCAGTTCGTTTGTACTCACTAACCAACCAGAAAGCAGTGCTTCTGTAATGGTGCGCTTACGGGCAGGGCAGCATCTCAACGACCAGCAGGTGGCATCAATTGTGCAACTGGTGGCTGGCAGCGTTCCTGGTTTGAATGCAGGCCAGGTGCGGGTTGTTGATCAAACCGGCAATCTTCTTTCTGAAGGTATCGAAACAGATAACGGCCAGATGGCGGGTATCACCAAAGTTCGCGACATCAGCCAGCAGATCAAAAGCGAAACCGAAAAGAACATCGCTAACTTGCTAAATTCTATCGTTGGACAGGGGAATTTCCGTACCAGCGTCGTACCGCAAGTGGATTTCAGCGCTGTTGAAGAGACGCAAGAACGTTATGCGGGTGACCCGCGCGTCAGCGACGAAAGCGTTAACCAGGAAAACTCCACCGATGAGTTAGCGATGGGCATTCCTGGTTCGTTGAGTAACCGCGCACCAACGGCGGCTCCGGCCCAACCAGCAGCTACTCCTGCGGCAACCACAACTCCTGGAGCGCCTTCGACCACACCGCAAGCGCTCTCCAGCCGTAGTCAGACTCAGCGTAAATATGCTTATGACCGCGATATACGGCATATCAAGCATCCGCTCTATAAGCTCGAAAAAATGTCTATTGCCGTGGTGTTGAACCAGTCGGCACCGGCACTGGAGAAGTGGACACCGGAACAATTCACCGCTCTGAATAAGTTGATAGAAGATGCCGCTGGTGTGGACAAGCAACGAGGAGATTCACTGACTCTCGATCGCCTGGTCTTTACACCTGCGGATTCTCTGGATATCCCATCAATGAAATGGTGGCAGGACCCGGATATTCGCGATTGGGGGCAGATGGGCGGTATTGGCTTCCTGGCTTTGCTGCTCCTGCTGCTTGGGGTTCGCCCACTGGCACGTCGGTTCACGACAAATTCGCCGCAACAGATTGCCAACTTGCAGGATGAAAACAGCGGTGTGCTGTTGGAAGGCGAAACCTCAAGCGAAGAAGATTCGCTGGTACAGGCTTTGCCTAAGTCCTCCTTCCAGGTTGAGGATAATCTGCCGCCGCAAAGTTCAGGGCTTGAGACGAAAGTGGAATTCTTACAGACGCTGGCGCAGGGTGAAACCGAGCGCGTGGCTGAAGTGTTAAAACAATGGATAAATAGCAATGAGCGAACTAGCGCAGCCGCAACCGCAAGCAAACAAGACTAACCGCACTGCGGCAAGCGCTGCCAATAATGGGCGCAGCCGACTGGAGCAAGCAGCAATTTTGCTGCTCAGCATTGGCGAAGAAGCCGCCGCGACAGTCATGGCTAAATTGAGCCGTGAAGAAGTGGTGCGCGTGAGTGAAACGATGGCGCGTTTGCACGGCATCAAAGTCACCCATGCCCGAAATGCGATGAATAATTTCTTCCAGGATTACCGGGAGCAAAGCGGCATTAATGGCGCTTCCCGTACCTATCTGAAGAATATTCTTGATAAAGCACTGGGCAGCGAGATTTCTCGCAGCGTGATTAATGGCATCTACGGTGATGAAATGCGTTACCGCATGGCGCGGTTGCAATGGGTTGATACTCCGCAGCTTGCAAGCCTTATTGATCAGGAACACTTACAACTTCAGGCCGTTTTCCTCGCATTCTTGCCACCGGATGTGGCGGCTAACGTATTGAGCTGCCTTGAAGAATCGCGCCGTGATGAAATTATCTATCGTATTGCTCGGCTCGATGACATAAACCGTGATGTGATTGACGAGCTGGATCGCATTATCGAACGCGGTGTGGCGGTGTTGTCTGAACACGGTTCAAAACTGGTGGGGATTAAACATGCGGCCGACATCGTCAATCGCATTCCATCTAACCAGCAGGAACTGTTAGAACAACTGCGTATCCGTGACGAGGATGTGGTTAACGAGCTTAAAGATCAGATGTATGAATTCTTTATTCTCAGCCGCCAGACTCCTGCGGTGCTGCAACGCCTGATGGATGAAATCCCGATTGAAGAGTGGGCTGTGGCGCTCAAAGGCACCGAGCCGGTTCTGCGTCAGGCGATTTATAGTGCGATGCCAAAACGTCAGGTTCAACTATTACAAAGTACCGGCACCCGTTTAGGGCCGGTTCCGGCAAGCCGTGTTGAACAGGTACGCAAAGAGATTATGGCGACCGTACGTGAACTGGCAGAAGAAGGCGAGATTCAGGTTCGTCTCTTCTCTGAAGTGACGATGGAGTAACGGATGAGCCAGCAGACGAAATCACGATTTGCCAAACCTCTTGCCCAACCGGCAACTGCAAGGCCAAGAGTGCATAAATTCCCGCCGCTGCATCGCAACCGCCAACTGTTGGATGGCGCGATGGGTGATGCCGGGTTTAATGCACCGTTTCTGGATAACGCCAGCCTACAACAACAGCTTGCGGACGGTTTTCAGGAAGGCATGAAGCAAGGGTTTGAACAGGGTCTGGAAGAGGGGCGTGGGGAAGGTTACCAGGAAGGTGTGCGTCTGGGCTTTGACGAAGGCATGCGTAAAGGTCATGACGAAGGTAAAGCTGCCGGGCACCAACTGTTTATTGATGCATCGCAACCACTCGATGGCGTAACCGAGCAACTTAAGCAGTATCTGGCTGATTATGAAACCCGGCGGCGCAATGAGTTGCTGCAACTGGTGGAAAAAGTCACCCGCCAGGTGATCCGCTGTGAACTGACTTTGCACCCAACGCAACTGCTTACGCTGGTGGAAGAAGCCATCGGCAGTCTTGCGAAAACGCCGGAACAGCTGAAAGTTTGCCTGAATGCGGAAGAGTATCGCCGCATTAGCGAAGCGGAACCTGAACGCTCGAAAGAGTGGGGACTGTGTGCCGATCCGCAAATGCAGCCGGGGGAATGCCGGGTAGTAACCGAAACCACTGAAATGGACATCGGTTGTGAGCATCGCCTGGAACAATGCATGGACGTGCTAAAAGATACCCTCCTGCCGGAGGCGCAGGATGCATAAGATTGATTTCGAACAGGCGCTCAAATCGATCGAGAATATTAACCTCGCCCGTGTAGCGGGGCGCCTTGTTCGAGTCAATGGCATGCTGCTGGAGTGCGTCGGCTGTGTGCTGGCTATTGGTCAGCATTGTCGTATTGAAAGCGTTGATGGCAACATGATGGATGCTCAGGTCGTGGGTTTTGACCGAGAAATCACTCACCTGATGCCGTTTAAGCACCCGGTCGGGCTGATTGCTGGCGCTAAAGTTTACCCAGCCGAAAAAGAAGAATCAGTGATGGTGGGGATGCAATGGCTCGGGCGCGTAGTCAACGGCCTGGGTGAACCTCTGGATCAAAAAGGTAAATTGCAGGGGGAAACCCCGTTACCCCGCCATATCGCGCAAATTCACCCGCTTACCCGCCGCTCGGTTGATGAACCGCTGGATGTGGGCGTTCGCGCTATCAACGGGCTGCTGACCATTGGTAAAGGGCAGCGTGTTGGCCTGATGGCTGGCAGCGGCGTTGGCAAAAGCGTGCTGCTGGGCATGATCACCCGCTATACCCGCGCAGATGTGGTGGTGGTGGGGTTGATCGGCGAGCGTGGCCGCGAAGTTAAAGAGTTTATCGAACATTCGCTAGGTGAAACCGGGCTGGCAAAGTCAGTGATTGTCGCCGCACCGGCGGATGAATCCCCGCTGATGCGCCTGAAAGCAACGGAACTGTGCCACGCCATTGCCACCTACTATCGCGATCGTGGTCTGGATGTTTTGTTGCTGGTCGATTCTCTGACTCGTTATGCGATGGCGCAGCGTGAAATTGCGCTCTCCCTTGGTGAACCTCCTGCAACAAAAGGCTACCCGCCGTCTGCTTTTGGCCTGATCCCAAAACTGGTGGAAAGTGCTGGAAACAGCGAGGGGCAGGGCACGATGACCGCAATCTATACCGTACTGGCTGAAGGTGACGATCAACAAGATCCGATAGTCGACTGCGCTCGTGCGGTCCTGGATGGGCACATTGTGCTTTCAAGGCACCTGGCGGAAGCCGGACACTACCCGGCTATCGACATTTCTCAGTCGATCAGCCGCTGTATGTCGCAGATCGTCACTACCGACCATCAGCGCGCCGCGCGGACTTTAAAGCAACTGTATGGCGAATACATGAATATCAAACCCATGCTGCCGCTTGGGGGCTACGTAGCCGGTAGCGATCCGCTGGTGGATCGTGCGGTGGGGATGGCTCCCGCTATCCACCATTATTTACAACAGGAAGTTGGCTTTGGTGCGACGCTTGAAAATACCATCGAGGACTTACAGTCGTTGGTTCAGCGTTAAACCGACTGATAAAGAGGTAAAGGATGCCAAGAACCATCAGAACGCTTGAACACCTGGTTCAAATGCGTGCCCGGACGGTGAAAGATCTCAGCGGAAAATTATCGTCCCAACAGCAGCTGTGTCAGCGTTATGAAAACAATATACAGGCGTTGAATAACCTGGCGGTTTCGCCAGCGGGTGCAGGAAATACCCATGCCGCCATGATGACAAATCAGGCGCATTATAAGAAAAACATCCAGCGTATTATTAACTGGCAAAAGCAAGAACAGGCGCTTGCGGATATGAAAATGCAGGAGATCCAACAGAATTTACTGCATGAAGCGCGCCGTGAGCGCGGGTATCAACTGGTGCTTGAGCAACGGCAGGACAAGTTTGCCAGTGAAGAAGCGCGTAAAGATCAGAAAACCACCGATGCGATGTCTACTCAGAGCTGGATGCGGCGTATACGCCCTTGATTATCTCAATACAGCCAGTCTGCGGGCTGGCCTGCATTAACCACATTTTCCATAACTTGCTGCTGCATATGCAGCACCATGCCATTGCGTTCATTTAACTGCTGGCAGAGTTGGGCATGGCGTTGAAGATCTTCCCAAAGCGCACTAATTTTCCCTTGATGCTGTTCGGGCAAACGCTGAATGAACTGCCGTAATCCTGCTTTATCGGCGCTAAAACCCAGCGTCTGCAATGACTGCTGGCGAGCCGTTGCGCTATCAGCAAGCAGCTGGTAAATCTGCATCAATTCCTGATTCACACGGTTAAGTTGCTCACTATTGCGCTCAAGCAAAAGTGTGCGTTGCTCTTCCAGTAAATTCTTTAGCGAGATATAGCGCTGTCTGTCCTGCACCATATCCTGCAACAAAGCGGTCATCCGTTGGCCTGTTGTTGTCATGTTCGTTACCGTTGAAAGTATTTCTGAATAGAAAGCGTCAAGTCATCAAGATTGACGTGCAATTGCCCACTGCTGATGGCTTGCTTCATTTCCGCTACGCGCGCCATGTCTACTTCTGGCAGGTTTTGCAGGGCTTTCTGAGCATCACCCAAAACAGGGTCAACGGCTGCAATAGGTGTACTGCGCAGAGGTGCTGACGCTTTCGTTTCGCCTAATTCTTTGGTGGCCTGGCTGTTTTGCGTCGGCTGGATTTGCGAGTAGTGGTTTTGGTTAATTTTCATTTTTCTCTCCCGAGGTAAACCAGGTTCATCTGCAAAGATTTTCTTCTGTCAGTATAAAGCGACGGAAATTACCGAAAACTTTAATCTTTCAATAAAAAATGACGATTATCGAGTAGCGACAAGAATATGCACCACACCAGGCGATACCACTACTGCATCAACGGTGCGCTGGCTGCTGATGTTCTTCACTCGAATCACATCCCCTTTACGCCCCTGTTTCATAGCTTCTCCCGAAGTACTGGCTTCGATGCCGTTCTGGCGAGCCACCATCAACACACTTTGTCCACGCTCAACCATGACGGGCTGTTCTAACTGCGCGGAATTTACAATCTGCGCGGATGTAATACGGCGCTTCACCGTTTGGCCAATAGCTTCATCTGTCGTGGTAAAGAACTGGGCATTGAGTGGGGCAATATCCTGAACCTTAAGAGTCACATCCTTTGTATCAATCACACGTCCGCGTTCCAGCGTTTCTATGGCAATAACGACAGGCAGATTGACAACTGTTTTTACTGCTACCGTCTGCGTCCAGCCTTGTGCGTCTGGGCAGGTGACATCATAGCGAAGCCGGTACAACGTGCGTCTGGCAGTCGGCGTTGCTACAGGATTTTTTTTGCATACTGGCAATGTTGAAGCTTCAGTGGGAAGAACCGTTTCAAGCTGTAAGTCATATTTCCCCCAGCCTTGATTTTGCGCCATCTCTTTGATTTCCGCCTGGGCACTTTTTCTGGCGATTTTATCCAACTGATGAGTCGCATCTGCGGCATGCGATGCACTGCATACGAGGCTCAGCCCGATAAAAAGCAGGCGGAAGAGGTTTTTCCTCATTGGTGAGGGGGATGAAGTTATCCGTTTGAAAATCATGTTGTTATAAACCTGGCATGTTAATTGCTTTAAATGTCATTGATTGCAAGATTCCTCTGAGAGAAATCTGCGCCAGGAGTACAGAGGACGCAAGACTGTAAGGAGTGACAGTGAGCATTAGTTTTGACAAGGCATTAGGCGTACATCCACAGGCATTGCAGCTCAGACTGACCAGGGCAGAGCTGTTATCCACCAATCTTGCCAACGTGGATACCCCTAATTTCAAGGCTAAAGATATTGATTTTGCCGCGCAGATGCAACGTTCAAAACAGTCGTTGTTTCCGGGAGCGCAAACCGAGGTGAAATATCGTCTGCCTTATCAACCGTCTGCGGATGGGAATACGGTGGCGCTGGATGTAGAACAGGCTGCATTCGCGAAGAACAGCATGGACTACCAAATGAGCCTGACGTTTCTGAAAATGAAATTTTCGGGATTGCGGGCTGCCATCGAAGGCAAATAATTCGTTCAGGAAGAAAGTATGGCTTTTACGGACATTTATCGAATCTCTAGTTCTGCGATGACGGCGCAAACCGTCAGGTTGAACACCATCGCCAGTAACATGGCTAACGCCGATGCCGCGTCGGCAAGTGCCGACACGGTGTATAAAGCACGCCGCCCCGTTTTTGCGTCTATCTACCAGAATAGCCAACTCGCCGGAAATAACGCCTTTGCAGGTGCCCGTGTGCAGATTATGGACGTGGTAGAAACCGGCCAGGCTGTTTCACGCTACGAGCCGCATCACCCGATGGCGAACAACGAAGGTTACGTTTATTACCCGGATATCAACGTGGTGGAAGAGATGGCAGACATGATGTCGGCATCTCGCGGTTTTGAAACCAGCGCTGAAGTGCTCAGCAATGTCAAAAGCATGCAGCAAAGCGTGCTGCGTCTGGGCGAGGTGTAATTGATGAATGTAACGGATACCTCAACTTACGCGACTGACACCAGCGGAAGTTCTATTTCCCCTAATGGGCAATCAGCATCAGGTATGAATGACATGTTCCTGAAATTGTTGGTAGCTCAGGTACAAAACCAGGACCCGCTCAACCCAACCGATGGTACGGAATATGTCGGACAACTAGCACAGCTTTCTCAGGTGCAGTCGATGGAGAAGGTCGCCAGTCTGATGCAAAACAGCAGCATCATGATGGACAACTTGCAGACGCTGACTACGGCCAATCTGGTCGGCCAAAACGTGATGGTGCAAACCGATCGTGTGGAATTGCAGGGCGACTCGGTACTCAATGGCCGTCTGACGCTGGAACACCCGGCATCGTCGGTAACGGTGCATGTTAAAGACGCCAGCGGCAACGAACACAAGATTGATTTGGGCCGCCAACAGGCCGGGCTGGTGGATTTCACACTCGATGCTAAAAAACTGGGTCTGCCGGAAGGCAAATACACTCTGAGTGCTGTGACCGATACCGCCGAAAAATCCATTCCTGTGGAAATTGGCGGCACAGTCAGCAACGTGCGTATCCCATTAAAAGGCGGCGTCACGATGCTGAAAATCGCCGGACTTGGAGAAGTCCCGTACAGCAGTATCAGTCAGTTTGGTGGACAGGCTTCCGGCACACGTCGGACGTAACAACTTTTGTAATCAGGATGAAATCATGAGTTTTAGTATCGCAACGTCAGGTCTTAACGCTATTAGCCAGCAGCTTGGGGCCATCAGTAATAATATCGCCAACACCGGAACGGTGGGATACAAGTCCGGGCGTGCGGAGTTTTCCGCTCTTTATGCACAGTCTCAGCCTTTGGGCGTGGGCGTGACTGGCGTCACGCAAAGTATTACCCGCGGCGGCAATATCATTAGTTCCAGCAACTCATTGGATCTGGCGATTTCTGGTAACGGTTTCTTTGTGGTGCGCGATACCACCGGCACCACCTCTTACACCCGTGCTGGTTATTTTGGTACTGACAAAGACGGCAACCTGGTCAATAACCTCGGTATGAACATGCAGGGTTATCCTGTCGATGCTAACGGTAATTTGCAGGTGGGTACGGTCAGTAATCTGAGCATTATGAGCGGTTCTATTCCGGCGAAAGCGACCTCGGGCGTCGGCTTTACCGCCAACTTTGACGCAAATGCTAAAGCGCCGGGCAAGACCTTCGATACCACAGACGACACTTCTTATAACAATACCTATACCACACAAGTGTTTGATTCATTGGGTCGTGAGCACACACTGACGCAATACTTTGTTAAGAGTGACACCGTTGATAACCAATGGACAGTTCACTATTACATGGATGGCAACAGCATCGGTGCGAATGACATCAATTTCGGCACCAACGGCAGCATGGCGAACTTTGCCAATGGTTCCACGTCGACCAATCTGACCTATAACCCAACTGGCGCTGCACCAATTGACATCAAGCTGAACTATGCCGGCACCACCCAATATGGCTCTGATTTCTCCGTAAGCCGCAACCAGGGTGATGGTTACGCATCGGGTGAGCGTACCGGGCAGCAGGTCGATGAAAAAGGCAACGTTTATGCCACCTTCTCCAACGGAGAGCGTATGTTGCAGGGCCAGCTCATCATTGCCAACTTCGCTAATCCGAACGGTCTGCAATCACAAGATGGCACCACCTGGGCACAAACCGGTACTTCTGGTGCTCCATTAGTTGGTGCGCCAGGCAGCGGTCTTTTGGGTTACATCAAATCCAATGCGCTGGAGGAGTCCAACGTCGATTTGACCTCGGAACTGGTTGGGTTAATGAGTGCTCAGCGTAACTACCAGGCTAACACTAAAGTGATTAGCACCAATGACAACATGATGAACGCTCTAATGCAGGCTGTGTAATGGATCATCTCATTTATACCGCGATGAGTGGTGCCAGCCGCAGCCTGATGCAGCAGCAGGTACACGCCAATAACCTCTCCAACGTGAATACCAGTGGCTTTCGTGGCGACCTGGATAAAGCAATGTCCTCGAAGGTTTCAGGCAGTGGTTATGATTCCCGTTATATGGTGCAAAACGCCAGCGGCGGCGTAGATATGGCATCAGGGTCGCTTGAAGAAACCGGGCGCGATCTGGATGTCGGTATTGTGGGTAATGGGCTGATTGCCCTGCAAATGGGCGGCAAAGAGGTCTATACCCGTAACGGTCATATTGATGTCAGTGAGGATGGTGACCTGACGATTAATGGCCAGCCGGTGGTAGGCGAGGGCGGGCCAATTGTGCTGCCACCGTTTGCACAAGTCTCTATTGCTGACGACGGCACAATTTCCATCGTACCTCAGGACGGGGATATTAACGCGTTAATGGATGTTGACCGTATCAAGTTGGTTGATGTGGCAACTAACCAGCTAAGCAAAGATAACAACGGTTTTTTGATAAGCAGCAACCGCACTGAACCACGCAGTGAAACCGTTTCGCTTGCCAGCAAACATCTGGAAAGCAGCAACGTTTCTGCCATCAGCGAAATGATCTCCAATATGTCCCTCAATCGTAGTTTTGAGGCGCAGATCAAAATGATGAAAGTGGCAGAGGATCTTGCACAAGCTGGGAATCGCGTACTCCGTAATACCTGATTTGACTATTAAGGGAATAAAGAATGAATCCAGCATTATGGATCAGTAAAACCGGCCTTGCGGCGCAGGACGCCAAAATGAATGCGGTTTCCAATAACCTCGCTAACGTGAATACCACCGGGTTTAAACGCGACCGTGTCGTTTTTGAAGACTTGTTTTATCAGAACATGCGTGCGCCTGGCGTGCAGGCAAATCAAGACACCGCGACACCGGGCGGCATGCAGTATGGCAGCGGGGTAAAAGTGGTCGGGACGCAGAAGTCCTTTACCGTGGGCAGTATGCAAGTCACCAACCAGAAAATGGATGTGGCGATTGCCGGTCAAGGCTTCTTCCAGATTGAAATGTCGGATGGCACCGTGGGCTATACCCGTTCGGGCAATCTGCAAGTGAACAGTGAAGGGGTTGTCACGACGGCACAAGGGCAACCACTGATCCCACAGATCGAACTGCCAGTGAACACCAAAGAGGTGAACATCGCTAAAGACGGTACCATTTCTGTGCTGGTGGCTGATGAAGTGGACCCGGTGGAACTTGGGCAAATCACGCTGGTTAACTTTGTGAACCCGGCCGGTCTTTCAGCAATTGGCGGCAATATGTATCGTGAAACCGCTGCCAGTGGTGCGCCCGTTGAAGGTGTTCCAGGTGAAGAAGCATTAGGGCAACTTGAGCAGGGAACACTGGAAGGTTCCAACGTGCAAGTGGTGGAAGAGATGGTCGATATGATCACCGTTCAGCGTGCCTACGAAATGAACGCCAAAATGGTTTCCGCGGCTGATGACATGCTGAAGTTCGTCACACAAACGCTATAAAACGCAGGGATTGCGATTAAGAAGTGAATGGAAATGAAAAAGAAAATGCTTGTTGGGCTGTTGGCCCTGGTTTTGGCGGGGTGTGAAAGCCCGGCTCTTTTCGTTAAGAAAGACGATGCGGCCTACGCACCACCGGAGGAACTGGCGGCAGTAACGCCTGCTGTTTCAGGCGGCGGCTTGTATAACAGCGGTTACAGTTGGTCCTTAGTTCAGGATCGCCGCGCCTATCGTGTGGGGGATATTCTGACCGTCAACCTGGATGAATCCACCCAGTCCAGCAAGCAGGCCACCACCAATTTTGGTAAAGAAAACGACGTGACGATAGGCGTGCCGGAAGTGTTCGGTAAAACGCTGGATAAAGCCAGCGCCTCTATCAGTGGCGATCGTAACTTCAAAGGTGCGGCTAATTCTGCACAGCAAAACATGTTGCGCGGCGCCATTACCGTTGCGGTGCATAAAGTCTTACCCAATGGCGTGATGGAAGTGCGTGGTGAAAAATGGCTGACGCTCAACCAGGGCGACGAATACATGAGAGTGTCTGGCCTGGTCAGGCCAGAAGATGTGTCCCAGGACAACACGGTTTCGTCCCAACGTATTGCTAATGCGCGTATTTCGTATGCCGGGCGTGGCGCGCTCAGTGATGCAAATGCGGCAGGATGGCTGACGCGCTTCTTTAACCACCCACTGTTCCCGATTTAACAGGAGAAAAGCATGCGTAACGCGGTATCAGGCTTTTTGTTCCTGCTCGTTTTTATCGGACAGGTTCATGCAGAACGGTTGGGGAATATCGTTGATATTCAGGGTGTTCGTGGCAACCAACTGGTGGGATACAGCCTCGTGGTCGGGTTGGATGGGACGGGGGATAAAAACCAGGTCAAATTCACCAGCCAGTCGGTAACCAACATGTTGCGCCAGTTTGGCGTCCAGATGCCGGCCAAAATTGACCCGAAGGTGAAAAACGTGGCGGCGGTGGCAATCAGCGCGACGCTGCCGCCGATGTACGCCCGTGGGCAATCAATTGATATTACAGTCTCCTCGATTGGCGATGCGAAAAGCCTGCGCGGAGGCACACTCTTATTGACTCAGTTACGCGGTGCCGATGGCGAAGTCTACGCATTGGCGCAAGGCAACGTTGTGGTTGGCGGCTTTAAGGCTGAAGGTGATAGCGGTTCAAGCATCACCATGAATACCCCAACCGTAGGCCGCGTGCCTAACGGAGCGAGCGTCGAGCGGGAAATTCCTACCGATTTTCAAGCCAACAGCCAGGTTGTGCTCAACCTGAAGCGGCCAAGTTTTAAAACTGCCAACAATGTCGCGATGGCAATTAACCAGGCATTTGGCTCCATTGCGACTGCGCAAAGTGCCACTAACGTGATGGTACGAGCGCCAGATCAACCCGGTGCGCGAGTAGCCTTTATGTCGAACCTCGAAGATTTGCAAATCAGCACTGGCAAACAGCAACCGCGCGTGGTGTTTAACGCAAGAACCGGCACGATTGTGATTGGCGATGGCGTGGTGGTTCGTGCAGCAGCCGTGTCTCATGGCAACCTCACGGTTTCCATTCAGGAAACCCCTCAAGTCAGCCAACCTGCGCCATTTGGGCAGGGAAACACGACCGTAACACCTAATTCAAATATTAGCGTGAACCGCGAACGTGGGCAGATGGTGATGGTGCCTGCCGGAACCAGCCTGAGAAATATCGTCAACACGCTAAACAGCCTTGGTGCATCCCCTGATGACACGATGGCGATTTTGCAGGCGCTTAGCGAAGCCGGTGCAATGGATGCAGAACTGGTAGTGATTTAAGGAAAGATAATGATCGATTCGCTGACCACAAGAACTAACACCATTCCGGGAGATTTTACCGGAACGCAGAAAGCTCAGAACCTTGAGCAGGCGGCGGAACAGTTCGAAGCGCTTTTTTTACGTTCCATGTTCAGCCAGATGCGCAAGGCTTCGGATGTGTTATCGGAAGGGGACAATCCTTTTTCCAGCAAGCAGCAAACGATGATGCGCGATTTTTATGATGACAAGCTCGCTTCTTTGCTGGCTTCACAACGTAGTAGCGGTATTGCATCGTTGATCATAAAGCAGTTGGGGCCGCAGACCGAAGGCATGGACCGCGCGCTTAAGTTAACCGGGCAACAGGTCGCTTTACCTGTTAAAGAGAAGGAATTGACTCCGCCCATGACGCGCTCAGAGCAAGGATCATAATGAACATTATCAATATCGCTTTTTCGGGGGCGCAGGCTGCGCGGCAGGGCATGAGTACCACGTCAATGAACGTGGCAAACTACCTTACGCCTGGTTATAGCCGTCAGGGCATTATTCAAAGTTCCATTGGCACCAATGGCGACAGTTTTTCCGCAGGTAACGGTGTTCGTGTAGACAGCATTCGCCGTATTTCCGATCAGTATCTGGTAAATCAGGTCTGGCACAGCAACACGCGTGCGGAATATTACGATGCCGGACAGAAATATTTAGGAGCGCTGGAAAGCGTCATTGGCACCGACAGCACGAGTCTTGGTGGCGGGCTGGACAAATTTTTCGCAGCACTCAATGCGTTGACCACGCAACCAGATTCACCGGCGCTGCGCCAGCAACTGCTCAATGAAAGCCAGTCTCTGGCGACCCGTTTTAACAACGTTGACAGCTTTATCAGTAGCCAGAAAGTTTCGATTAATACGCAGCGTGATGCACTGGTGGGTAACGTTAATGTGCTCAGTAAAAACATCGCCAGTTACAACCAGCAAATCGCCGACCAGGAAGCGACAGGCGGCAATGCCAGTGTATTGCGTGACCAGCGCGATGAGCTGGTAAAAGAGTTGAGCAGCATGGTCAGCGTTAAAGTTTCAGAGGATGCATCTGGCCGCTATAACGTTTCCTTAAACGACGGCCAACCGCTGGTCAATGGCCGCCATTTCGGGCAGCTCAAATCCACCATGAATCAGCAAGGTGAGCAGGAAGTGTCGCTGGAATTCCTCAATACCACTTTTGGTGTTTCATCGGCGATTGGTGGGCAGTTAGGTGCACTCAATGATTATGAGCAGGGCACGCTAAAAACGATGCAAAGCGCGGTGCGGGATATGGCCGAGCAATTTGCCAAAGAGTTTAACGCGCAACTGGCCAGTGGTTTTGATCTGAACGGGCAGCCGGGTAAGCCATTGTTTGTCTTTGATCTCACTAGCGGCAAAGGGATGCTACAAATCAGCGACCTGAAAGCAGATGAACTGGCGCTTTCGGATAAAGCAGATGAAAGCGGCAACGGCACCAACCTTAAAGCCCTTATTGATCTGAAAAACAAAGATATTTCCATTGGTAATATGGGCAATATGAGCGTGAATGAAGCCGCTGCTGCGATTATCAGCACCGTGGGAATTGCCAGCCGCCAGAATAAAACTGAGCTGGATGCGGCCACCGCCGTCTCATATCAGGCGCAAACACAGCGCGATAATCTGAGTGCGGTGAACCAGGATGAAGAGGCCATGAACCTCCAGGTTTATATGCAGGCGTATCAGTCCAACTTGAAAGTGATCGCCACCGGCAACCAGATTTTCAGCGATTTACTGATGCTGTTCTGATAACAGAAAAAGGAATTTATCATGCGTATCAGCAGTCTTTACCACTCGTCCGCCATGTTGCACCAGATGAACCAGAACGGAGCGCGACTGAGTAAATTGATGGAACAAATGGCGACGCAAAAACGCGTCAATGTGCCTTCAGACGATCCCGTTGCCAGTAGCCGCCTGGTGCAATTAAACCGTGAGCAGTCGGCAATCGAACAGTATCAAAGTAACATCACGCGTTTGTCTGGCAACCTGTCCATTCAGGAATCCCACGTGACCGCAATGAGTGACCAATTGTTGGCGCTGAGCGACAAATTACTGGCGGCCAGCAATGACACGCACAGCGACAAAGATATGGCCGGGTTTTCAAATGAAATTGCCCAAATGCTGGAATCGCTGGTGTCTTCGATGAATGCTAAAAATGAAGATGGGCATTACATTTTTGCAGGCACCAAAACCAACGTCCAACCGGTTGTTTTTGATGAAAAGACAGGAACCTACAGTTATGCCGGGAATGATGCGACGCGTTCCACGACTGTAGCAAATGGCATTGAGATTGCGGAAAACACTAGCATCAGCAAAGCTTTTTCTGGCAGCGACAACGATCTTAGCATGCTGAATTTGCTTAAAAGTGTGAGCGATAAAATGGCGACCCCTGGCGGAGATTATCGGGATGATTTAAAGCTCTTGTTGGGGGAGACTAAAACTGCCAGCGACAAAGTGGCGGGGGTCTATACCGAGTTGGGTGGAAAGCAAAACCGCCTGTCGCTTATCGATGATGCTCATTCTGATATCAAAATTTCCCATGAGCAGGTCATTCAGGAATTGTCGTCACTTGATGCCGCCACCAGTTATGTCAATATCCAGCTCTACACGCAGGCGGTTCAGGCGTCGAACAAGTCGTTCATGATGATAAGCCAACTTTCTCTCTTTAATCAGATGTAATCATTATGCAGGTTGGATTAAACCAGGCAGGACTTCCTTTAAGCACTCCCTCGAACCTCGGGGGAGTGAAACATACCGCGGCGGTGTCAAAGCAGACACAACCGCGTGCGCAAAATACTGAGAACCGTTTCCCTGAATCACCGCTGATTTCTACGCGCCCGCTGCGTTATAACGTGCAGCTTAATCAGCAGCTGACTTCAGTCCAGCAGGCGGATAATTATTTATCGCAGGTTGAAAACCAGCTCTTACAGCTGCGTTATGCGGTTGGCCACGGCTCACTGCGTGGGGATGTTGCTCATGAGGCTGCCCGTTCCCTTTCTGTACTCCTGGATAACCGTCCGGATTTAACGGCGGGTACTGTTGACAGGCATCTGGATGTAGACCCGGAGCAGAGCGCTCAGGTGCATTTTACGCTGCCAGCGGCTGGGCGAATTTTGCAGAATGATGAAAGCGAAACGTTGATTTTTTCTCTTGCCGGGCAGCGGCGTGAAATGGTGGCGGTATCGCTCGAAGCCGGTGCCACACCTCGTCAGAATGTTATGCGTTTAAATCAGGGGTTGGGGCGATTTGGTATTCATGCCAGTGTTGATAAGCAGCAGTCACTGGCATTTAGCGTGGATGAAAAAAGCTGGCCACAGGTCAGTAGCCAGTTAAGCGTTCGTGGGGAAGGAAAGCGTTTTTCCGCTAATGAATTCACCGCATTGCTGGCACGCCCTGAACCCGCAGTGACCGACACGCTGAGCCAGTTGGCGCAGCAACCCGCGCTGATGCGTGAATATCAAGGGGAAGTACAGCAGGCGTTGGAGCAAGTGACTCAACAGCGTGGCCAGTTGTACAACCACCAGGACAATGTGCGCCGAAGAATCAATGAGATGGCGACGCAATACCGCCCTACGGAGGCACTGGAACATGCCCGCGCACTACGAGAGCATTTACAAAACAGCCACCAGGATTATGCCGCAACTGCCAGAGCGTTAGGCGCACAGGCAAATTTGCGACAGGGTACGGTGAGTAATTTACTGCGTTAACGGGCCATCACTGACTCAGGGGAAACAAAAGCATCATCCCACTTTGCCCAATGACTAACGGTTTTTTGTTCACGGTCATTGGGTAAACCCACACTGTGTTATGGCGCAGGAAATCGATAAAACTGAAAATCAGTTTGTGGTTTCCTGGATTGCTATAACGAATGGGGACGTAGTCATAAAACACGCGTCCACGCTTACGGATAACTTCATCAAGCTTGCCGCGAAGTACAAACATCGCATCATCTTTGCGCGTTAATGTGAACAGCAGTGCTTCATCCATATCCATGATCTGCGCCTGATACACTTCGCGCTGATCGGACATTAAATCGTAAAAACCTATCTCCATTGTTCCTTTTATCGGGCTACTTTTAGCTTTCGCAGAGCTGGCATGCAGATGTGATATGCCACCAAAAAGTAGAGCAATCAGGATTGCGGCCAGCGTGAGATTAAGGTTTCGTACAAACGGCCATTTCATTTAATTTTCTCTCGGTCTCGCCAAAAATGGTGTTAGTGAGTTTCAGGTTATCAATCCGCCAGTGATAAAGCGTCATTGCCAGTTGCTGGTTAGCACAGGTGGTTTCAATGGAGAAGGTGTAATTCAGCACCTGTTCATCGGTTCTGTAATAAACCGTCATCCAGGCATCATGGGCGATAAGCTCTTGATTCAATGCTTTAAGCGTGGGTTTTAATTTAACGATGTCCTCATCGTTCATCTCATCTACGGCGGCGGCTATGCGGAAAACCCGGATGTTGCTGTACTGATTTTTTTGTTGCTCTTGAGCGACCATTTCGTCGCAATTCTTGTGGAAAAATATTAACCAGGCGCTGAGTGTTATCACGCAAATCAATAATAACAATGACAGGACTGACCATGGAGGCAAGGAATAACCTATGCGCTTAGCAGCCAAAGGCACCGTAATCTCGTCATTCACAGAAACAGTATTCGTTGTGACTGTTTCTGACATCTCCGGCTGTATTAAGTATTTTCCTTCAGGCAATTTTGTTGTGTTTGAAACAGGTGCAGGCGAAGAAACAATGTCCGCTTCTGGTTCGATCAGCTGGCAAAATTCAGGATCAAGCAGATAGCCCTTCTTTGGAATCGTTTTGATTACCCGCTGTTGCTTACCGTCATCCTCGAGTGCTGCGCGCAGGGCGTGAATGGCATTCGACAAACTGTTATCACCAATCACTCTGCGTTCCCATACCAGGCTCGTCAGTTCATTGCGTGATAAAGTTTGCCCGGCATGCTCAATTAGACAATCTAATAACTTGAGCTGATATTCACCGAGCCGACGGATTTCCCCGGACTGACGATGGATAATGGCGCCTGATGTGAAATCCAGCAACCAGTTATTAACAGAATAGCGAGGTTTACTCATAAATTTTAAAGTTTTAGGTGTGCTATATCAATTACAAATAGATAGGAAAAACAGGTTTACATGCTCGTTTTTCGGGGGCTTTCATAGTGGTTTTAGCTAATGTTTATGATTTGCTGATAGTAAAAATCTTCAGTTATTAAGTATGCGGTTGTTTTTGTGTGGCTATTATATTTGATGTATTTTAAATATGCATTAAAATAAAAAACCATTTAAATACAGTTAGTTAAATGTATTTTTTGAAATAAATTCCATCTGTTAAATAAAATGATGGGATTTATATAAAATTATGCATTTTTTATTAGTTGGAGTTTAAGTCCGAAGATAAATTTGTCGCATTGTTATATCTAATGCGTTCACTTTAACAATGTCCAATTTTGTGGAAATTATTCTTTCCGGTTTCACTTATTCGTCGCTCAGATGAAATGAAATAAACTTCATATGAATATTTTTTTCATAGGCATTTAATTTCTATATCAAGCGTGTCGTTTTCTCTTAGTACACAGGCAAACACTGCCTAAAAGCATAATCCTCAAGGAGAGAACAACATGGCACTTTCAATTTTCACCAGCGGCGCGGCAATGTCTTCCACCAACGCTCTGAACAAATCTAACAGCATCCTGTCTACAGCGATGGAACGCCTGGGTACCGGTAAACGTATTAACTCTGCGGCTGATGATGCGGCTGGCCTGCAAATTGCCACCCGTTTACAGGGCCAGGTTAACGGTATGGGCGTTGCTCAGCGTAACGTTGCCGATGCGACAGCGATGCTGCAAACAGCAGAAGGTGCATTCGATGAAGTGACTAATATTCTTTACCGTATGAAGGATTTGGCGACGCAGTCTGCTAATGCCACGAATAGTGTAGACGATCGTACAGCCTTGCAAGGTGAAGTTGATCAGTTAAATGCAGAACTAAAAAATATTCTGACCAACACCTCATTTGGTGGCGAAAAACTGATTTTTGGTACAGATGGTGACACGGCGACTTCCAAGTTGGGTCAATCCATGTCATTCCAGATTGGTGCCAGTGCTGCAGAAACATTAACATTTGATCTGACGAGCTATGGCGATAGTAGCAAAAATTTGATTAAAGATTTAGCAAATACTTTTGGTCTCACTGCTGATGCTACTCAGAAAGGAAAAGCATTAGAAAAGGCAAGGAATGATTTAAAGGGTCCAGAAAATATATATAATGACGCAAAAAAAGCATTGGACGCCAAGAATACAGAATTAAAATCATATGAAGATATTGCTGGTGGGTTTGACCTTCCAGCTAATGTACCTCAAGCGATTACAGATAAAATTGCTGCTATAAAAGTTGAAATTGGTGATGCTGGTACTGGCCTTACGAAGACCTATAACGATGCCCAGGTTGCATTCGTTCCTCTAAAAGCTATCGAAGAAGTTGCTGCGAAGCAATATTCTGAAAGCGCAGGGGTAGGTGCAGTTGATTTGACCAACGGAGATAACTCCGGGATCACCACTATCGAAAAAGCACTTGAGTCAATCGGTTCTGTACGTTCAGCTCTAGGTTCCAATATCAACCGCCTGGGCCACACAGCAGCAAACCTGTCTAACATGAAAGACACCACCACCCTGGCGCTGGGCAATATCCGCGATGCGGATTTCGCCACCGAAGCCACTAATATGACCCGTAACCAGATGCTGGCGCAGACCAGTATGTCCATGCTGAAACAAGCAAATAGCATGTCCGGTATGGTGATGTCCCTGCTGGGCTAATCCTTTCCCGATTAAAACACCGCTTCGGCGGTGTTTTACATTGCTGACAAATGGCACTAAACAGATTTTGTAGGGTGGATAAGCAAAGCGCCATCCACCCTTTGCGCCAGTGGCGTCGGATGACGCTGTGCTTATCCGACCTACGAAGATGTTTGCCATGAGTTTCAATACCGCTTCCGCTCATGCGGAAGATGTATTTCCCATCTCGATTTAACTCATTGAATTAAAACAAATTAAAAATTGGCATAACTATTGCTATCAATAACTTCAGGACATAGCTCTATGCCAGGGAGGAAGCATGACCGATTTCAGCAGCATTGACCCGCAGTCAATGGCGACCCAGCTTGCCGGCTTTGATGTACAAACGCTGCAAAGCCAACTTAAAACGCAAAAAGCTCGCTTGACCGCGCAGCAAAACGCGCTCAAATCGCTGAAAAGTAACCTGACGGATTTTCGCACCGCGCTCACCAATCTGAATAAAAGCAGCAGCGGGATGCTGAAAACCAGCGCCAGTATGAGCGTTGAGAATATGGCCACTGCTACCACCACCTCCGATGCGCGCAAAGGCACCTATAACCTGTTTATTGAACAACTCGCCTCTTCGCATCAGCTAGCCTATGACGGCCTGAAAGATGATGACGTCAAAAATGCGACAGGCAGCATGACCATTGAGCTTAATGGTAAATCGATTGATATCGATATGGACGGTGTTGAAAACCTGGCGGGTCTGGCAAAAGCGATTAACGGCAAGGATGGTAATCCGGGCGTGACCGCATCACTGGTACGCACTGGCGGCGAAGTGCGCCTGATGCTTAGCAGCGATAAAAGCGGTGCAGAAAATGCTATCACTCTGACAGGCGAGCCAGCAGCCATGAGTGGCAGCGTACGCACTATTTCAGCAGCCCAGGATGCCGTTGTTTATCTCGGCGACCAGGCTAGCGGAATGAAGATCACCAATAGCACTAACACCTTTACTGATTTGATTGATGGCGTAACGCTTGAAGTTAACCAGGCGCATAAAAGTGGCGATGCTTTACTGCGTATCAATGTCGGCGTGGATTCCAAAGAAACCGAATCTCAGGTGAACGCATTTGTCAGTGCTTATAACAAACTAGTGACCTCTTTAGGTTCACTCACCACTTCGGGTACCAGCAGCACCGATCGCGGCGCTTTTGCTGGCGACGCCAGCATCAGCAGTTTGCGTCGTGAACTCAATAGCATGCTGCGCACATCCATCGACGGGCTCGATATCACCCAGTTTGGCCTGTCCGCTGATAAAGACGGCAAGCTAAAACTCGACAGCGACAAGCTAAAAGAGAAGCTGACAGACGATCCTGGCAAGCTTAATGCGCTGTTTAACGGCAACGATGGCTTACTGAAAAAAATGGATAAATCCATGGACCGGCTGCTCAACATCTCTAACGGCGACATCAAAAGCCGCGAAGAAACCAACCGCCGTCGTGAAACGGAATTAAGCGATCGCAGTGACAAAATCAGCACCCGTTATGACACAGCCTATAACCGCTATTTGCAGCAGTTCACCCGCATGCAGAGCGTGTTACAGCAGATGAACAACACCGCCAGTATGTTTGGCTTAGTCTAAGGAAGGAGACGGAAATGTACGGAAACAGTGAAGAAGGCTACGGCGAGTATTACCAGTCCGATATGGCAGCACAGGTCGCTGCGGCAACGCCACATCAATTGGTGCTTATGCTCTTTAACGGTTTAACCGATGAGCTGGTGCGAGCGAAAAGCCATATCGAAGCAAAACGCTACGAACGCAAAGCTCAAAGCATCAATAAATGCATTGATATTCTCAATGCATTGACCAGTGCGCTGGACTACGAGAAAGGTGGGGAGCTGGCAAAAAATCTCGCGAATTTATACGACTACTGCGTTTATCGCTTATACGACGGCAGCAATAACCTCTCTGTTTCTGCCATTGAAGAAGTTGAAACCATCCTCGGTGAACTGCGCGAAGGCTGGGATGAAATGGGTAAACGCCATGGATGATTTGCAGCTACTTGACTGGCAGATGCGTGTGCTGGCAGCGGCAGGCAAGCGCCAGGACTGGGAAAAAATCCAGCAACTGGATAGCGATATCTCCGCATTGCTTATCAGCCTGCATGGCCGCGAAATTAGCGAACAAAAGCGCGAAGCGCTAAACAAACTCCAGAAAGTCCATCAGCAGGTGCATCAGCAAGTACGCCAGAAACGCGATGAGCTGAGTAAAGAAATGACTCAACAGCGCAATCAGCGTGAAGGGGCGCTTTCTTACGCTCAGTTTATGGATAGAGAACTGGATGAGGGAAGGGTCGTCAATGAGTGATTTTCTCTCATACACGGCATCGGACTCCGGGAGTTTACTTCAGCAGTCTGCATACCCACAGACGTTGCTGCCTCTGGCAACAACGTCTGTGCTGGAAGTCGATGAAACGCAGCATATAAATGCTGGCGAGATGTTATTTGAAGAACTGCTGTTAGCCACAAGCTCGGTTTCAATCACCACGGACGAAGAGGTTGTTGAAGTGCAAGAAGATGTCGCGCTGGATGCACTTCTGCCAGAACTGCCGGATGAGCAAGTTGAGCAAATGGCCCAGCAATTTTTGGCGACTTTGGTAAACCGTGATGTGCCGATGCTCATGACTGCGCCAGTCGTGTTGCCAGCAGCAGAGCAGCCGGTCGTTCGCCCGCTCAATGTGCAAGTACAGGCGGATAACACCGAGCCTGCCTCAATGGACATGCAGACTACGGCGCACGCGCCTGATGCATATCTGCGCCATGTTCGGGTTGCTTCGACGGAACCCGCAGAAGTTGTGGTGCCTAAAAAATCCTTCACCCCGGTAACGGCAGAAACACTACGCCTGGCGGGACTGAACACGGCACCGGCGCCCAATATTCCTGTTATCTCCGCCGGGCAACCACAGGCGCAGGTTAACGCCCCGATGCGTGTCGATGGCAGCGGCCAGCCATTATCAACGCAGCTGCAACATGCGTTAGGCGAACGTTTGAATCTGCAAATTAATAACCAGATTCAGCATGCAACAATCCGCCTCGATCCGCCTGATATGGGGCGGATCGAGATTGTTGTGCAGATAGAGGCCGGGAAAATTCAGGTGCAAATAAACGCCGGGCAAAGCGACGTTTATCGGGCATTACAGCAAGTGAGTAACGAACTACGCCAGGCGCTGACGGAACAGCATTTTGTTGATGTTGACGTCCGTTTGTCGAACCAGAATCAGCAGCAACAACCAGGTCAGCGTCAGCACCATGCTGGCCGTGAAAATGAACTCATTCTGGCAAATGAACAACCGGATAACACGCGCGAGACTCGCTCTCGGGACGATAAATCTATTTTGATGACAGTATAAGAAGTTGACTAACACTATGACGATTAAAACCTTTTCGATGGCTCTGGCAATCGCCCTTATCTCTTCTGTGCTGGCCGTGATGGGAACGATGCACTTTGCTAAGCCGACGGAAGCCGCTGAACCTGATGCGGTGCCCGCGCCGTCATCCTGGCACAAAGTCAAAGAGATGTTTTCTTCGTCTGAAGAAGAGACTCAGGTCCTGTTTGTTGAAATTAACAACATCATGATCACCCTGAAAAATGATGGTGGCAAAGAGCGCTACATGTTGCTTGAGCTGGCCTTAACGGCAGCCACAGAAGACGCGGTTAAACAAACCGAGATGATGATCCCTGCGATTCGTGGGGCTACCGTCGCATTGTTGACCGAAAAGGATTACGCCCTGGTTCGCACCCTGAGCGTGAATGATTTACACGATGAATTGATGAATGCCTATCGTGAGCGTTTTAAACAGCTCAAAAACGAGATGCCATTTAACGATGTGATCATTAGCAAAATGTTGTTGCAGTAACGATCGGAAAGGAACGCACAATGGAATGCAGCACCTTTATCTCCAGTGAAACGCTAACGCCCGCGGAAGAGTCGCGTTACGTTTCCCAATATCTGCCTTTGGTAAAGCGAGTTGTAAAACAGCTTTCATGGCAGGCTCAGAGCGTTATCGACAGCGAAGATATGCAGCAAATTGCCCTGATGGGTTTGCTCAGTTCGCTGCGCCGCTACGGCAGACCTGATGAGCAGTTTGCCGCTTTTGCGGCTCAACGAGTACGCGGCGCGATACTTGATGAGTTACGCGTGCTGGACTGGCGGCCTCGTCGTTTGCGCCAGAAAGCGCACAAGCTCAATGACGCTATCAGAGAGCTCAGCCGCAAACTTGGTAAAGAAGTTGAATTTGAAGAGATAAAGCAACATCTGGAGATCACTCCTGAAGAGTATCAGGAGTATTTATTGCTCGATAGCGCCAGTGCTATCCATAGCCTTGATGACATGCTCACCACGGATTCTGACCTCAGCTTTAACAGCCGTAATCTGGAAGATGAAATCATTATCAGCGATTCATTGCGTGCGGCTCTGGCCGGGCTTGATGAGCGCGAACAGCTGATCCTGAGTCTGTATTACCAACATGAAATGAGCCTGAAAGAAATCGCGCTGGTTCTGGATCTCACCGAGGCCAGGATTTGCCAGCTGAATAAGAAAATCACGCAAAAAATTAAAGACGCCGTAGCGCAGTGAGACAGCAATGCAAAAATTACTAGGACTATTGATCATTTTTGGCTGTGTAGTGGGCGGCTTTCTTGAATCAGGTGGACGACTGGCCGCATTTTGGGTGCCGGGCGAACTGTTGATTATTATTGGTGCCGGGATCGGGGCTTTAGTGTTGGCTAACCCGAAACCGGTGTTGATCGAGATGTGGCGTCAGGTCAAAAGCGCTATGCGCAAAAATAGCTATACCGCCGAATATCAGCGCCAGTTGCTAATGCTGCTCTATGAACTGCTGGAACTGGTTCAGGACGGCGGGCTGAAAGTGTTGGATGAACACATTGAAGTGCCTGAAAAAAGTGAGTTATTTCTCAAGTACCCGCTAGTGCTTGAAGATCACGCGTTGATTACCTTTATCTCCGATAACTTCCGTTTGATGGCGATGGGCAAGATTAACGAGCATGAGTTAGAGGGCATTCTTGAACAGGAACTGGGCGCGATGGAGGAAGAGCTTCTCAGACCCTCTCGCTCAATGCAGCGTACAGCAGAAGCCATGCCTGGCTTTGGGATTTGCGCAGCGGTACTGGGCATTATCATCACCATGCAATCCATCGACGGTTCTATTGCAATTATCGGTGTGAAAGTGGCGGCGGCTCTGGTGGGGACCTTCCTCGGCGTATTCATCTGTTACTGCCTGCTTGACCCATTAGCTAACGCTATGGAACAGCAGACTAAAAAACAGATGGCTGGTCTTGAATGTGTGCGTACGGTGCTGGTGAACCAGGTAGCCGGGAAACCGACGCTGCTGGCCGTGGACGCCGGGCGTAAAATGCTGCCAATGGATACTAAACCCACGTTTGCCACCCTTGATGGTTGGGTTAATGAACTGATTGGTGAAGGTTGATGCGTAGCAAGAAACAGGCGCACACCACGATCATAAAACGCGCTTCACGCCGCGAACATCACGCACCGCACGGTGGCGCGTGGAAAGTGGCGTTTGCAGACTTTACTCTCGCCATGATGGCCCTGTTTATGGTGCTGTGGATCATGAGTTCGGTGACCGAAGAAGAGCGTAAAGAGGTGGTTGCAAGACTTACAGGCGAATCTATTTTTGATGGCATGGTGGTGTCGCCGCTCTCTTCCGGTGGGAAAGCGATTAATGGCCCGAATATGATCATGCCCGGCATGCAGGGTGGAGCACAGTCCACGGAAGAGCTGACCCATCAGCTTGAACAACTGGCTCAGGCGAGCAAATCAGCGGAGTCGCTGGAAGATGTGAACAAACGCTCACAACAGGAAATGATCGAGTTGGCGCGCGTCATTACGGAAATCACGAAAGCTTTTGACGCGCAATCAAACCTTGAGATGGAAATTATTCCCCAGGGGTTACGGATTTTGATTCAGGACGATCAGAAACGGGAAATGTTCCAGCGTAGTAGTGCGATCCTGACACCCTTCTTCCAGCGTTTATTGACTCAGCTAGCACCGGTATTTAATAAAATTGATAACAAAGTGATCATCACCGGCCATACGGACTCTTCCATGTATCGGGATCAGACGCGTTATAACAACTGGAATTTGTCTGGTGACCGCGCCCTGGCTGCGCGAATAGCGTTAGAGCAAGGCGGAATGGCGGGAGACAAAGTGATTCAGGTGAATGCGATGGCAGACAAAATGCTGCTTAAACCGGATCAACCACTTAGTGCGGCGAATCGCCGCATTGAGATCATGGTGTTAACCCACGCGGCTGCGGACTCGCTATATCAATTCTTTGGTACACACGGTGTGGATGTGGTGCAACCTGTGAGTGGTTCTAAAACTGCGCACTAATTTGCTTTCCGGCGGTATCAGGGATCCCGCCGGCGTATTTTGAGAGGAACTCATGTCGGTTATTGCCCAGTATTATTACCGCCAACAAGCAAAAAATACCCTTTCGCCTGTGGAAAAGCCGGTTGTTGCAGCCTTTGCGGCAAATACTGAGCCTGCTAAAAGCGTAAGCACGGCGCCTGCCAGTACGGCATCTTTTCAGCAGGCGCTTTCCGCCTTACAAAAACAACAAGCGGAAAATGTGAAAGCTGCGGCTCCACCACCACGCTCTGAAACGGCTCGTCCTGTTTCGACAGCCAGCACAACGCCAACGCTTGAACAATTGGTGAAATTTGCCAAAAGCCAGGGATGGAGCGAAAAGCAAATCTCCCTCATGAAACGGTTATCGCTGCGTAAAAACAGCCGCACTGGCAAACCCTGGAACGAAAGCGGGCAAACTGTTTCACGCACAGCAACGCGTGAAGTCCGTGAGAACGGCCTAACGGCGCGTGCCGCGGATGCGGGGAATATTCGCGGCATTCGTAACAATAATCCGGGCAATCTCGAAGCCAGTGAGCTATTTGAATGGCAGGGGCAAACGGGCAATGACGGGCGTTTTGCTAAGTTTTCATCCCCGGAACACGGTATACGCGCACTGGGGATGAACCTGCTTTCTTACCATCGTCGCGGGCTGGATACCATTAGCAAGGTGATTTCCCGTTGGGCCCCAGCTTCAGACAACAACGACACTTCCAGCTATATCAGCAAAGTAAGCCAGGCTCTGGGGGTTTCTCCTCATCAACGGCTGGATCTTACTGCTCCCTCGGTATTGAGTGCATTAAGCAAAGCGATTATTCGCCATGAAAACGGCACCATCCCGTTTGATGAAAACGTGATTAGCAGTGGGATATTTTCAGCCCTGGGGCTTGAGAACCTTCCCGGAACCAAACAGACGCCTCAAACCATCGCCCAGGCGATACCAGGCAAATCAGTGTTCTCTATGCAGGCAAGTTTAATGAGCCCGACGGAATTAAAAGCGTTACGTCAGTCATTAAGTCAACGGCTGCAAGCAGCAAAAATTGTTCTTCAGGCGGGTGGCGAAGCAACAAACATTCCTGGTAAAGCTGAGCTTGTGGCGGCGTGGGGATATACGGAAGGCTCCCGTCGCTTTGAAGAGCTAAAAATAGCTACTGTGACATCAGTAAAATCACGCAAAGTTGGTGTTTAAAAAGTTTCCCCACGGTATTAATTTGTTCAAGAATTGTGTCGCATTTATTAGTAGCCACTTATTAATTTCCAGGAGGTTACATAATGAAGATAGACAGTTCCCTTTATCATTATGGTTCTGGCTTCAATGTTGACGGTTCTCAGGAGGGCGAGAGCCGGAAGCCATTAGGCTATACCCAGTACAGCGGAACAATCTGCCAACAAAGCGGTGTGTGGAGTGCTGCTGTCAATGCGATGACGGAGGTCGTCAGTGTTGAGAAAGGAAGTGTTATGCCTTATCACTCGGGGCAAACTCTTAACTGGCATTTATTGGATTACAGCGTCAGCGAAAACCTCATACCTAAATCAGTTTAACCTTTTATATTTCTTACTCTGCACATTCATACCCTCTCAATTATGACAAATATATACCCAAAATAATTCGAGTTATGGGCAGGCGGCAAGCGCTGCCCTGAAGGGTGAGCCTCATGGAAGAGGCTCATAGTGCAATGAGCATAGTTAATCTGGTGACTGGAGCGAAGAGGAGTAGCCAACGCATCAACAACGTGAAATATGACGGCTATAAACTGCGTAAATAACCGTTTCGATATCCAATATTTATACCTTGATGGTTATTTTTCCACGCCAGCCACTTTTAACCCCATCACTCGTACTGCTGGTCGCGTTCTTTGGCTGCCCGCTGACGATCGTAATACTCATCCTCTGCGGTAATGATTTCATCAATCAATGAATCCATATCCACGTCATGAATTTCTTCAACGAAAAGACCGGTGAGCGGTGTTTCCGGGGTTAATTTCCCATCTTCATATAACGCCCAGATCTCTTTTGCATACCGTGTCTGAAGCAGATGCGGTGCGAACTGGCCGTAGTATTCGGTGATGTTATTCACATCACGTTCAAACATAGATTCAGCATGGTTGTTTGCGGCGGCATCGACGGCTTGAGGCAAATCGATAATAACTGGCCCTTGCGCATCAAGCAGCACGTTAAACTCTGACAAATCGCCATGCACAATGCCTGCACACAACATGCGCACGATATTGCGGATCATGGTATTGAAATCAGCGACAGCGCTCTCTTCATCCAGAGTCACATCACTCAGACGTGGAGCCACAGCGCCTTCAGCATCTGTGACCAGCTCCATCAATAGAACGCCGTCAATGCACATATATGGCTGTGGTACGCGCACCCCGGCGTTAGCAAGGCGGAACAATGCCTCGACCTCGGCTGTCTGCCAGGTTTCTTCCTGCTGCTTGCGCCCGAATTTTGAGCCTTTTTGCATCGCACGGGCATTACGCGTATTACGGACTTTTCGCCCTTCCTGATACTGCACAGCCTGTTTAAAGCTACGTTGTGTAGCTTCTTTGTACACTTTGGCACATTGGATCTTGTCACCGCATAAAACGGTGTAAACGTCAGCTTCCTTGCCGCTTTTCAGCCGTTGAAGCACATCGTCGATCAGGCCATCATCAACCAGCGGTTGGATTCTATTTGGGATTTTCATGCCGCTTTATACCTTATTTCAGCCGCTTTTCGTACCAATAACACCGTTGATGATACGTGAAAATGTGGATGATTTTCTGGCGGAATCGGTAGGGATAACGTAACTATATGTATTTTATTGCTTGTCTGCAGACGAACATTTTACTGAACATATACCATACAGCGAGCCTGGCCGATAATTGTGATTCCCAGGCGTTCTATCATTTGGGCTAGCTGATAATTATCCCGTTTAACACCTTGTAAATCGAGACCCCGCACATCCAGGTTACCCAGTTCGACCAATCTTTTCGCCATTTAAAGCCAGATCATAGCAATTAAACTGTTCATTTATACAGTAATCAATTGATTGTAACCCGAATTAAGAGAGGGGGAAATCGGTTTATAGCCCGTTTTTGTGTAGGGCGTAACATAGCGTTAAGAGTGAGACAGAGCCCACAATTCAGTCATTGTAGGGTGTGATTTGGTCCGTTGTCGTTTCTGAATTTATGGCTGTGGGACGTCGCCATAAGTCAGGACTGAAGGGTTGTAAATTCTAGCGCCAGGCCAATGAGCGTCATGTTTTGCACCGACGGTTCCGTCGTTGCAGCAATCAGAGTGCCCTGGAATTTTAGCTTCTTGAACGGCCCGTTAATGATGAGCCTTGCGCGCAGACTGGGAAGTGCCTGAGAACTAACAGGGTAAACAATGCGCCCTTTGATAGGGACAGGGATTTTACGTAAATCAATGCGCTGTAAGACACCGATATCGGCGTAGAGCACAGCAACCGGGGTGACAGAAGCGAGCGGTTGCGCCGAGACGCTAATAAAATCCAGTAGCAATTCAGGTTGCAGGTAATGCAGCCCGTCATGCGTCACGGTAACGCCCGGGATTTCTGGCATAGGGAAAGAATGTGGAAGGAGTGATGACTGATTCATTAATTCCTTCTCCATAAACAAGGGGGCCGTATCAGCAGTTTGCACCAGTCAATAATGATAAATTTTGCGGTACATGATAAAGATAGACCATCCTATATCAGCTGACTCTTCTTATTACGGATGTAGTCATTACCATGAATGATTATCTCCTTCTGGTAGATAGGAGTTATTCAGCGATTCGGTAGCAGTTTCTTCCATTTTCCTTTGCCTCATAAAGAGCCTTATCTGCATAATTGATAATATCATTTACACTCTTGATATTATTGCAAATAGCCGCACCTTGAGTGACTGAAATGCACCTTTCCCCTATCAATTTTAAGCTACTTTCATTAATGGATTTTTTGATATCATGACAAATCATCTCGACCTTTGCAGAGGTTGCATCATTGATGATGATAATAAATTCATCTCCGCCATAGCGAGAAACACTGGATGCGTAAAATTTAATACAGCTTTTGATTTTATCAGCAACCGTAATAAGACAGTCATCGCCAGCAATATGACCAAAAGTGTCATTTATCTTCTTAAAGAAATCGATATCAACAAGTATGATTGCAAAGGGTTTTTGTTGAATCAAACAATTAGAAACTGCTTTTTTAAACTCGTTCTCAAAACCACGTCGATTAAAAACACCTGTCAGATAATCTGTTTGGGCATAATGGTGTGCATTATATGCTTTTTTTTCTAAAATTAATGAAGTCGCAATCTCCTTATTTATCCTTTTTTTAATTAAAGAATCGCTGGTTTTGATAATGAACCAAACCCCTGAGAGTATAATCGACATATATACGGTTTGAAGTAATCCATTTTTTAAAAATGTCGCCAGCAATAATGAACTAAAAATAGGTAAGCAGTAAACAGTAATAAGTTTTAATGTATAACCAGATACTACACCACAAAATAATACAATTAAGCAAAGAAAAACTGGCCCGAGAAGACGGTTCTCCATGATATAACAAAAAACGACGCCTCCCCATATCATTCCATTAATAAAAATGAGTATTGATGCGTTTCTCATCCAGTTTTTATCGAGATAAGAAGGGTTTAATGTGCGAACAACCCATAATGTGGATATAAATAATACATAAATAAATGCAAAATTCTTACTGTAAATATTTGCTGTTATATATTTGTTGTCATCCAGGAAATAGGCATAAAACAAAACAAAGGCAGACAATGTTAATGTCACAACAATAAACCATGCGCCACTGAGAGAGATCATTTTGCGTCTCTCTTCACCAATGGCATCATCATAATTCATAATATAATTACTCTTTTTTTTCATTTGCTTGTGTTTGTTAACATTTGGTTTTTTTATACAAAAACACTCTTATAATATCACAAGTTCTTTATAGGGTAATGATTCTGGCGGTGTTATATGCATTATTCTGATCATCGTTGAAAATACACCTGTAATATTTTCATTTCTTCTTCTGAAATCATTCAAGCTAATCACAGCGTCACCTACGCAGAGATTCTGGTAGATGACGCTAATCGTTTATTTCGGATGACGTGTGCGCATTAGCCTGACGATCGGCTCGTTGGTTTGGGGATTAAAGTAGCGGCTCGGCCAGATGGTTTCGACGGGTACGCCAATGGCTTTGCTTATTATCAGTTCCCCTTTCGCCCATGGGCGTATCAGCGCATTGGCAAGAGTTGTGGAACTTAATCCTGCTGCGCGTGATTCGGCAGCCAGTGAAGTGCCTTTTTTATGCAGTGCGGCGATGATATCGGCTTTGTGCCAGTCTGATTGAAAAGGTAGGAAGGTGGGGCTGTGTGAAAGTGTCATTTACATCTCCTTGTAGTGATAACGACTACCACCGGAGCTGCGAAACTCTTTTGGTGGTAGCCCAGACAGGGTTCGCAGTACCGGCCTACAAGGACACCGGCCAGCCCGAAGGCTGCCCTGCCTGAGCCACCATTGAAGTTGGTGTGTACAGTTTTTGAACTGTGCATCCAACAGGTGCGCGGAGACATTGACACTCAATGCATAACATCAAGTGAATCCTTATAGTTTTTCCAGGCTGCGAAACCCGGCTGCGGATTTTGCCGCAGCGGCGCTGACTATAACGTAAATCGGAAATGTTAACCAACCCACTAACAGACGGAATGCGAGCTGTTTTCCAAAGAATTTTATGGGTTACATAAGTTGCAGACTATTCACGCACTCCCTCTAACCCTTGATGATTTTCTTACGGCAGAGTTTTCTGTAATGAACGGCAATTTCAGTCTTAAAGATGCAGACATATAACAAAAAGTTTAATTTTATTATGCGTGTAGGTTCATATAATTCGTTAACAAATTCACAACAGGTTAACGCAATGAAAATCTTAGCAGCTTCAATTCTCTCCCTGATTAGCATCAGTGCACTTGCAGCACCAGAAGGAACACTGAGTGTTCACATTCTCAATCAACAGACTGGTTTGCCTTCCCAGGGCGTAGTCGTGGAACTGGACAAACAAGAGAGTTCTTCCTGGAAGCATCTTGCGACTTCAAAAACGGATACCGGTGGCAGAATCAAATCACTTTTCCCGACGAATGGTGATATGGAACCAGGCATCTATAAAGTGACCTTTAAAGTGGGGGATTATTTCAAGGCAAATAATCAGGGAACATTCTTCCCATCAGTTCCTGTGATTTTCAACGTCACCAGTACGAATCAAAAGCTCCATATCCCTTTGTTGTTGAGTCAATACGGTTACTCAACTTACCGGGGTAGTTAAGAGCAATCATCGTTAATTGTTTCTGAGTTTATAGATGGCCACTGGCATTTGCTGGTGGCTTTTTGTTTTATGGGAAGGGTAAACAGCACAAATCACAGATACAAAAAAGCCCGCAAGGCTTACGCTGTGCGGGCTTTCAGGACTTCATATCAGGCTCTGGTGACCATCAACAAAGAATTTTGGTGGAGCTGGGGGGAGTTGAACCCCCGTCCGAAATTACTACGCCGTCGGTACTACATGCTTAGTCTATCTTTACATTCGCCGGGCAACTGCGGGTAGACACGCCATTACCAAACTATCCTGATTAGTTTTAGTGCTTCAACCCCAGGCAAGGTTTACACACGATCTCTTTTGGGTTTGACTTCTCTTGATCCCCGTCTTAAGAGCGGAAGCTAGGGAGAGAAGGCTCTAAGCAGGGTATTAAGCTGCTAGTGCGTAGTTTTCGTCGTTTGCGACTATTTTTTTGCGGCTTTTTACGAGGCAAACCGCCCCTCGGCATGCACCTTGGGTTTCGCGAATCCCGTCGAATCCAGAATCAGCCCCACAAGTGTTTTGTAAGTATAACAGAGTTGTAGCTCCACTGACTACCCCTCATCCCTGTTAACGCTCGCGCAGCGCTTCACGGGCGCGGTTAAACGGTTTAATCAGGTAATCGACGATGGTTTTTTGCCCGGTTTTGATGTCGACGGTGGCGACCATACCTGGCGAAATTGAAAAATGGTGTCCAGCTTTGTTCAGCAGGTAGTCCTGTTGGGTGCGTATAAATACCCGGTAGTAGACGATTTCAGGTTTAACTTTGTCCTGAATGGTGTCCGGGGAGATAGTCTCTACTTCACCTTCTAACCCGCCGTAAATGGCGTAATCATAGGCGGTGACTTTCACCAGCGCGCGCTGCCCTGGGTGGATAAACGCGATGTCGCGCGGCGAGAGGCGAGCCTCAATCAGTAGATGGTCATCAATCGGGACGATTTCCATCATTTCACCGTTGGGGGGGATAACGCCGCCGATGGTGGTCACCTGGATATTTTTTACGATGCCACGCATGGGGGCGCGCACTGTCATGCGGCTCACTGAATCCTCGCGGCCTTTGATAATTGCGGAAAGCATGTCTACTTCGGCGTTCGCTTTGGAAAGCTCTTCACGTGCCTGCACATAATATTGCGAGCGCAGGTCGGTGATTTTGAGTTGCAGGTCGCTTTTTTGCCGCTGGAGGCGCAGCACTTCAACGTTACTGGCGGCACCGCTTTTTGCCAGGCGCTGAGTTATCGCCAGCTCTTTGTTAACCGATACCAGCGCATCTTGTATATCCGCTGTAGAGTCATTGAGTTGTGCGCGGCGGCTTTTATACAGGCGCATTTCGGAAGCGGTGAGATCCGGCCAGGCTTTGAGTGAATCAGGGAAGACCAGCGGGAGATCGCTTACTTCCGCATTAAGCCGCACGCTGGAGGCAAGCGATGCGCGGTAACGTGCGGCACTTTCGCCAACGTTTGATTCTGAGCGTGTTGGGTCAAGCCGGGCAACAATTTGCCCTGCCTGAACTTTGTCGCCTTCATGCACTAATACTTCAGTGACAATACCGCCGTCGAGGGACTGGAGTATTTGTTCACGTGAACTAGGCACGACTTTCCCGGTACCGGTCGAAACCTCATCAAGTGTGCCAAACCACGCCCAGACGCCGAGCAAAATAAACAGTAAAACGCTGAGGATGATAATGCGGCTTGCCCCGGAAAACTCGCTTTCTCGCTGAATATCCGGGTCGTCAATGGCGGCATCACGCTGACTGATTTTCATTTTTCCACTCCCGTCCGTTTGCTTGCGCGGCGGCGCGGCTATTACTCAGAGCCTGCGCTTTTGGTGCATCCATCACCAGTTGTCCTTCCTTAAGTACCAGCACACGTTCCACCAGCTCCAGCATCGGTACACGGTGTGTGGCGACTATCAAAGTGCGATTACCGAGCCATTGCCCCAGGCGCTGAATAAATTCGCGTTCGGTATGATCGTCAAGCGAAGCTGTGGGCTCATCGAGCAGCACAATATTGGGTGAGCGTAATAACATGCGGGCCAACAGGATAGACTGACGCTGGCCGCCTGAAAGCCCGGTTCCGCCTTCCATAATGGCGTGGTCGAGCCCTTTTGGCAGATGCTTTACAAAGTTGCCTGCGCCGCTAATTTCAAGCACTTCGAAGATGGCTTCATCGCTGGCATGCGGTGCGCCCAGGGTAAGGTTTTCACGCAGCGTGCCGTAAAACAGTCGAGCGTTCTGGCTCAGGAAACCGATGTTGCGCCTTAAATCAGCCATATCAATTTGCGTCATGCTCAGATTGTCGAGGCGCACGTCACCGCTGACTAAATCGACCCCGCCAGCTAAAGCCTGCAAGAGTGTGGATTTGCCTGCGCCGTTGCGCCCCAGCACCGCCACTCTTTCACCTTGCTGGATCTCTAAACGAGTGATGCGTAAAGGAATGCGTTGGTCGTCGCTATGGTAGCGAAACTGCGCGTTTTCAAACAGATAATGGCCGTGAAAGATGTCCTGGTGCACGAGGCTTTCGTCGCGCTGAGTTTCCACAGGCAACTGCATAATACTGTCCAGCCCTTGCTTCGCCGCTTTGACTTGTTGCCAGCGGGCCAGCACGCCACACAGGTTTGCCATCGGCGCAATCATGCGCGATGCAAGCATAGAGGCGGCAACCATTGCGCCGGTTGTCATATCACCTTCAATGACCAGTGGCGCCCCAAACAAAATTACTGCCGCATACACCAGGCTTTGAATGGTTATTCCCCAGCTAATCAATCCTTGTGACAGTTGGCGGGTGCGCAGACCGGATTCCGCCGTAATGCGGATGTAGCTGTTCCACTGCTGCAAAAAGCGGTTTTCCGCCTGCATGAGCTTAATATCTTCCAGCCCTTGCACGCTCTCGACCAACACCGCATTGCGTAAGGTCGATTCATGCGCCGACTGGTTGGCAAGCATAGCCAACTTTTTTTGCAGCAGAATACCTGGCAGCACCATCAAGACCGCGGCGACCGGGGCTATCCATGCCAACTGTGGCGCGATGATCGCAAGAACGATGATAAACATGAAAAAGAACGGTAAGTCGACGATCGTTGAGATCGTCGATGATGTGATCATTTCGCGGATCTGTTCTAGCTCGCGAAGCTGAGAAATAAAGCTGCCGGTAGAGCGGGGAACCGCGCTGTTACGCAGGCGCAGCGCATGGCTGAAAACGCGGTCGGAAACGCGCATATCTGCACGCTTGCCGAGGACATCCATAATATGGCCACGCGCCACGCGCAGCAAAAAACCAAATACCACCGCCAGCATCACGCCGGACGCAAGCACATAAAGGGTGGGATATGATTGCGCCGGGATCACCCGATCGTAGACTTGCATCGAGAAAATAATGCCGGAAAGTGACAACACATTGACGAGGAACGCCGCGAACATCACCGGGCCGTAGGGCCGCCAATCCTGCATCACCAGCTGTTTTAGCCAGTCCGGGCTAAAGCGCGAGATATACGCATCTACACGGCTATCTTTAAGCGCTGAAAGTGGGCGCAGAGCAGCAACAAAGCGGATTTCTGGCAGGAGTTCACTGAGTGCTACACGGTTGGTCTGGCGTTCATTATCAATCACGCAGATATCAACGGTATCCTCACCGTCAAAATGTTCGATAACCGCCAGTTGCCCATTTTTTAAGTCGACAATAACGGGCAGTCGCCATTGTGCAATTGCGAGTTCAGGAGCGCTCAATAGGTGAAATGAAAGCCCGGCCTGGCGCGATAACTGTGTCAGGGCCGAAAGCAGGCCCTTATCTTTAAACCACGGCGCGTTAGCCTGAATAGTGCCTGGCGAACATACGACGCGATAGTGTGCAGCAACATGGCTGATAGCATGCGCCCAGTTGCTCAGTGCTTGTTCGGTAAGTTGTTCATCAACCGGTGGGGGTATGTTGCTCATGGCTGGATCTCCAGTGACTGGATGGTGCGATGTTCCAGACCAAATGCATTGCGCAACCGGCCGCTGTTATACAGGCAGTTGAGCTGCAATTGATGAAGTTGACTGAGTGTTTGTTGCTGAGCGAAACGCGCCTGGAAGACTTCCTGTTCGGCGTTGAGCACATCTAACAGTGGGCGTGAGCCTAAACCGAGATATTGCTGTTGGTACAACTCGCGCGTCTGCGCACTTAACTCTTCCTGGCGTTGTAAAACCTGAATTGCCCCCATCAGGCCAAGAGCCTGGCTACGCGACTCCATGAGCTTCTGGCGAATATCAAGGCGTGTACGCTGAACGCCGGATTGCGCCGCTTCAACCGCATGGCTTGCGGCATTGCGGCGTGCGGTCAAACCGCCACCCTGATAAAGCGGCATTTCGACTTTGATAAACGCAGAGTATTGGGTGCGATCCAACACTTCATGGCTGGCGTATTTATCGTTCAGATAGTGCTGAACCTGAGGCTCCAGCGAGATAGTCGGTGTCATCTGCGCATTGGCGTAATCGAGGTTAGCCTGTGCAACACTTGCCTGTGCCCAGGACGCCAGAACGGCGGGCACCAGGCGGTCGTCCGGTTTGGCAACATCACAGCTTTTGCCAAGTTTGTCGGGGAATTCGTTGCTGATACCGTTGAGGTTATTCCACCCCAGCCAACTCATTAATGTGGCCTGAGAGCTGTCGAGGTTAGCCTGATATTGAATCAGCTGTGAACGTGCGGACTCAATACGTGCATTGGTTTGCACCACGTCTGACATTGACGTGGCGCCTTCATCGTTACGCTGCTGGGTCAAATGGCCGATCGCACTCAAGGCATCTAACTGTTCTTTAGCAATGTCCACCATCTGCTGCCACATCTGCACCTGAACCATTGCGACGGAGGTATCGTGGCCGACGTTATCAATACTGACCAGTACGTTGGCTTGCTCCTGGGCAACACCTGCGCTTTCAGCGCGCACCTGGCTTGAGACTTTGCCGAAGTCATAGAGCATCTGGGAAATGGACAACACTAATGACGGGCTAAAACCGCTGTCTGTGTAACTGTTGCTATAGCCGTTGTTCATACCCGCGCTGATTTGTGGATAGTATTTCGATTTTGCGACGTTGACTTGTTCAGACTGGCCTGCGAGTTTGCCGATGGCTTCGTGAATACTCGGGTGCCAGGTAACAGCACGGTTTACCGCATCGTTTAGGGTGAGAGTGCCGGGCGCGGGGGCGTTTAGCGGCAGTGAAGAAGAGCCGTCAAGTGCAGGGAGTTCTTGTTGTTCGGCAAGTCCCTGCGTGGAAATGAACTGTGGAGTGTCATCGGCATACGTCTGGGCTACACACAGGCTGCATGCCAGCCATAACGCGACCGGCTGTAATCTTCCCATATTTTATCCCTATAAAATGTTTAATGTCGGGTGGCGGCTTGCGCCTATCCGACCACCTAATCGGTGTTGTTGGGGGGATAAGCGCCAGCGCCATCCACCGATTATGTTTTTGTTTCCCCGGGCATCTTTGCGCCCGGGGATTTTGTGCTGACTATCAGGTAACAATATGGTTTTGCTGTACCAGTTCATCGAGCGTGGTATGCGTGTTCTCCAGGGTGACAAGTGTGGTGGCGTGGTAGGTTGCGCCGGTGCCGTCGCGGTCAATGGAAATAACGGTGTTATTACCGCTGGTGGTGACGGTCAGATAGTTGGCGATGTTTGATGTTGCAGGGTTCCAGCCCACCAGCAGGTCGTGGATGTTTATCTGGTCGCCCTGCGCCAGCGTGAAGTTGCTCCAGGTATCTGCGCCGTTGCCGCCTGTGGCATCCGCGCTGTTTAGCAGGTGATAAACCAGCGTGTCGCCGTAGGCCGAGCCGTTAATCACATCGCTTTGCGCGGTGCTGACAAACTGCGGGTTCATGTTGATGGTCAATGTGGCGCTGTCGGTATGGCCGTTCTGGTCGTTCAGGGAGTAATTAAATGTCTCCTTCGATGTAATTGCCGCAGGCGAAATCCCAGCGTTCAGCGTGTAGGTGTACGAGCCGTCAATGCCCATCACCAGCGTGCCGTAATGCCCCTGAATCGTAGCGGTAGAGCTGCTGTTGGTCAGCGGATCAAGTGTGGTGGTGACGCCGTTGTATCCGGTAATGCTCATCAGCGTGTGAACGCTGCCCAACTGATCTACTGCACCAGAGGCATCAGTACCGTCGTAGATATTGCCGTGAACGGTGCTGCCAGCCAGCGTTGAGTAGCTGTCCAGATCGAGAGCGATGCCGGTGATCGTTGGTGTGACGGTGATGCCGCCAGCCGCCAGTGGTCCCATGTTGCCGGTGTAGCTCAACGTGTAGGTGCCGGAGTGGAGATCCAACCCGCTGAGATCGATGTTCGCCGTGCCTCCCAACAGGATGCTGCCGTTAAACGAACCGGATCTCACCACCGTGCCTGAACCATCTGTGATAGACCAGTTGACCGACAGCCCGCCCAGCGCCAACAGCGAGGCGACGGCAAAGTGCAGCACCGGGTTGTGCAGGACGGTATTGGTATCCACCACAAAAGTACCGCTGCCGTTGCCATGCGTAGTTGCCAGCAGCGCTGCATTCCACTGCGCCTGGCCGAGGGTGGTATCCGAATAAACCGCCGTATTTTGCGCCGTATTTACCGCCATTAACGCGCTGGTATCGTTAACCGCATCTACCGCGTGTGGCGTTGCGGTGATATTCAGCGATGCGGTGCCGGTATCGCCGTTTGGCGCGGTCACGGTATAAACGAAGCTATCCGGCGTTTTGATGCTATCCGCGCCCACACCCGCATTCAGCTTATAGGTGTAGTTGCCGTTGGCATCAATGGTCAGCACGCCGTATTCGCCGTTGATGGTTGTCGTCCCTGTGGCGGCGACGGAAACGCCGTTTACCTGGGTGATGTGGCTATTTACTGGAACGACATCATCCAGCATGACGTTACCTGTCGTCGTGGCGCTCTCGCTTTCAACGGTATAGGTATGATCTTGCAGGATATTGAGCGTATAGCCCGTCAGCACCGACACGCCGCTGGCGTTATTGAGCAGGAACAGATATTCGCCGCCCGGCAGCGTTAACGTTAATTGCCCTGAAGTCCCGCCCAGCAACGGCGCGGTAAGCCAGGTTTTTTGTACCTTATACTGCTCAAACTGCTGGGTTATATCGTTGAACTTATAAATGTAGAGATCAAAAGTGGACAGTAGCGCCACCCCGCCAACACTCGCCTGTAGTGTCATGGTGCGTGTCGAGCCTTCATCGACATTAAAGATTATCGGGTTGGACATGTTGGCGAGCAGATTCGCGCTCAACACATTGCCCACGCCAACGCTAAGCACGGACAAACCACTTTGCGACGAAGCGCCGTGGTTCACCGCTTCAACATCTGTGCTGTATGCCAACGACGCCGTGTTATCCGTGGCGGTCACCGTGCTGGCTGGCGTTGGATTACCCAGCGTTACAACCAGTTGAGCCGAAGCGGTCGTGCCGTTGTAAGTGATGGTGTAGGTGAAGTTTTCGGTGTGTCCAATCACCGAGGCCGACGTGTTGGTTAAGGTGTAGGTATAGCTGCCGTTCTGATTAATATGCAGCGTGCCGTATTGCCCCTGGATATCCGCGCCGCCTGCTCCAACCGCCGTAATTGCGCCCTGTGCGTTAGTCACTGAGGTGACGACTGTTCCCACAGGCGCGGTGTCCTGGCCGCTGTTCGGGTCGATATCGGTAATCACGTTACCTGGATGCGTCGTCCCGCCAGTGATTGTTCCCCCGCTGACTTGCTCGACGCTCACATCAAGATTGGTCAGTGAACCGGTTGCCAGCAAGCTGGTGTTGTAACTCACCACGCGGTAGGTGCCTTCTCCCAGACCGGTGATGTTCATCGTCACGCCGCTGGCCCCCAGCGTGAGCAGGTTCGCAAACTGCGGTGACGATGAGTCAATAACCGTACTCCAGCTATTTGTTCCAGCATCATATTTCTGAACGGCGACTTCCAGCGTGTTGAGCAGAGTAAGCACAATGCCCGTCGCTGCGGCTTCAATCGTGATATTCCCGGTTCCGCCAGCGGCAATTGTAAACCCAACCTGTGCGGTGTCGTTGCCGAGGACGGACAACGTGTTGCCCAATGCGCCGACCAATAGAGTGCCGTAGTCACTGTAATGAACCGGTGGCGTAACGGTTGCGGTGCTGTTGAGCGCCAGATTGATGACGTTATCGTCTGCGGCAAGCGGCAGAATCGGTGCGGTTGCGTTGACGGATGGCGAGACGTTGCCCGCCGCATCGGTGGCTTTAACGGTGAGCACTTCGCCGCCAATTTCGCGAGTGGGCAGGGTTGCGCTGTAGGTTCCGCTGCCATTGGCGGTTACTGTTACCGTTGCGCCGCCAGGCAGAGTAATTGTCACTGTGCTGTTGGCTTCGGCGGAGCCGCTGATGGTGAAGCCATCGGCGCTGATGGTTGCCGTTGGAGTGAGTGGCGCAATGGTATCAACGATGACCGTCGCCACTACTGACGGGCTGCCGGTGCCATTCACGTTGGTAGCTGTCGCGGTAAAGTTGTGCGTTCCTTCGCTGAGTGCGCTTGGGGCGTAAGTCCAGATGCCGCCAGCTCCCGCAACCGTAGTGCCCATCAACACGCCGTTGTTATAGACGTTGACGGTCGCGCCGATATCCGCGGTGCCGTTAATCGTTGGCGTGTTGTCGTTGGTGCTTAGCCCGTTCGCCACGGTTCCGGTTACAGGAGCCGTATCATCCACAACGCTGGTGATGACCGGCACACCTGGAAGCGCGGTTGATGGTGCGGTAAATCCTGCGGAAAGCCCCTGGTTACCTGCGCTGTCCGTGGCGTAGGCGAGCAGCGCCTGGGAGTTGGTTTGCGCAGGCGTTATTGTCGCGCTGAAAATGCCTGTACCGTCAGCCGTTGCAGTGCCGAGAACTGTTCCGGTGCTGGTGGTAATCGTCACGGTGCTGCCCGCTTCGGCTGTCCCCGTGACGGTTGTCCCGGTTGCGTTTACCGTCATTCCGGTCGGTAATGCTGGTGGTGTGGTGTCCACCAAAATCGCCGCAGCCAGAGAAGGGGCGCTGGTATTGCCCGCCAGATCTGTTGCGGTAACGGTGAATGAGTGGCTGCCCTCTGGCAGAGGCACGGTTGGGGTGTAAGTCCAGGCACCTGTGCCGCTGGCGGTAACGTTGGTCACAAATGTGCCGTTGTCATAAATAGCCACGGTCGAGCCCGCTTCTGCCGTGCCGTTAAGCGTTGGCAGGGTATCGTTAGTCGCCTGGTTATTGGCGACCGGGCCGGTGACGGTTCCAGTATCGTCAACAATCGACGTGATAACCGGCTGCGTTGGCGCGGTGGTATCTACCGTAATGGCAAAGCCGGTGGATGCGGTGCTGGCGTTACCCGCTGCGTCCGTTGCAGTAATGGTGAACGTATGCAGGCCAGTGGTAAGTGGGGTGGTTGGCGTGAATGTCCAGTTGCCGCCCGCAGGAACTGTCACGGTGCCAATTTGTGTCGCCCCGTCAAAGATGGCGACGTTGCTGCCCGCTTCGGCAGTGCCGTTCAGCGTTGGGCGGGCATCGTTGGTGACCTGTCCGTTGTTCAGCGGGTTGTTAAATACCCCGCCGGCAACGTCGTCAACCACTGACGTCAGCACTGGCGTGTTTGGCGTTCCAGTGTCGATAGTCAGTGTGAAACTGCCTGATACAGCCCCAAGGTTGCCTGCCGCATCGGTAGAGGTGGCAGTGAAAACATGAACGAGATCCGGCAGTGGATTCGTCGGTGTAAAGCTCCATGTGCCGGTTGCTGTGGCGGTTGTGGTGCCAAGGAAGATTCCGTTATCGTAAATCTTGACCGTGGAATTAGCTTCCGCCGTTCCGCTCAATGTCGGTTTGTTGTCGTTAGTGGATTGCCCACTGACCAATGGCCCAGTGACCGGGCCAACATCATCAAAAGCCTGAATAACAATCGGTGCGGTAGGAGCCGCTGTATCAATAACGATATTGAATGCAGCAGATGGTGGGCTGACATTGCCTGCGGAGTTGGTGGCAGTGACCGTTAAGGTGTGGTTTCCGTTACCTAATGGTGCCCCTGCTGGTGGTGTGAAGCTCCATGCGCCTCCTGTTGCAACTGCGGTGCCAATTAACGTGCCGTTGTCGTAGATATTGACCGTCGACCCCGCTTCCGCTGTTCCGCTAATCAATGGACGTGTGTCGTCCGTAACTTGCCCGCTGGTTAAATTACCGGTAGCTGAACCCACGTCGTCAGCAACAGTAGTTATGGCTGGCGCGACAGGCGTAGAGGTATCGACCAGCACGTTAAAGCCAGCAGATGGCGCACTAATATTCCCTGCTGCATCCGTGGCTGTGACGGTCAGATTATGCGGGCCGCTACTCAGTGCAGTCTGCGGTGTAAAGCTCCAGTTTCCACCGGCACCAACAGTTGCCGTGCCAAGTGCCGTGTTGCCATCGTAAACGGTGATGGTAGAACCGACTTCGCCTGAACCGGTTATCGCTGGTCGCGTTTCATTAGTCGGCTGCCCACTAGTGATTGGCCCAATATTCGGTGCGGTGTTGTCAGTCACGGTCAAAATGACTGGCGCGATTGGTGCGACAGAATCCACCTGTACAACGAATGGCGACGACGGATTACTGATGTTGCCCGCAGCGTCGGTAGCGGTAACGGTCAAAGTATTACTGCCCTGAAGCAGTGGTGCATTAGGGACTAATGACCATGCGCCAGTGCCATCTGCCTGGACGGTGCCGACGGCGTTTGTCCCATCGTACAGGGTGATGGTGGCATTGGCCTCGCTGGTGCCGCTGATGGTGGGGAGGGTGTCTTTGGTCAACTGACCGTTGGTTAATGTCAGGTCAGTGCCCGGCTGCGTTTGGTCATCCACAACCAGCGTAATGGCTGGGACGACGGGCGCGATAGTATCGACAACGGCATTAAATGTGGTTGCCGGGCTGACATTACCTGCTGAATCGGTGGCAGTAATAGTCAGGGTATGGCTGCCATTCGTTAGCGGTGGGGTCGGGGTATAAGTCCAGTTACCCGTGCCATCAACCGTGGCTGTGCCGATGACCGTGCCGTTGTCGCGGATGGTTACGGTGGAATTTGCCTCCGCCGTGCCGGTAAAGGTCGGCGTGCTGTCATTGGTCGGTACGCCGGACACCACCGGGCCTGGTGTGCCTGCGTCATCTGTCACCGTCGTGATGACTGGCGCAGTTGTGACGGTATCAACATTGACTGTGAAACCGGCAGAAGGGACACTTACGTTTCCGGCGGCATCTGTTGAGGTGACGGTTATTGGATGCAAGCCGTTAGTCAGATCGTTTGACGGCGTAAACGTCCATGTGCCGCCAGCACCGACTACAGCGGTGCCGATTGAAGCGCCGTTATCAAGGATCGTGATAGTTGAACCGGCTTCGCCCGATCCGGTGATAGTTGGGCGCGGATCGTTAGTCGCCTGGCCGCTAGTGACGTTGCCCGTTATTGGGGCCACATCGTCAGTGACGGAGGTGATTTCCGGGATCGTCGGCGCGGCGGTGTCGATGTTAAGCGTAAAGCCTGGCGACCGACCGCTGGTCTGATCGTCCGTGGTTGTCTGGATCACTTCGAAGGTATGTGGCCCGTCGCTCAATGCCTCGTTGGGGGTAAAGCTCCAGTTCCCGGTGGCATCAGCGATAGCTTCACTAAACTCTTCTCCATCCAGGTAGATAGTCACCAGGGCACCGTTCGCCGCCGTTCCGTGGATCGTCGGCTGGTTATCGTTGGTGCTTTGCCCTGACAACAGATCGCTTGTTCCTGGTTGTACATCGTCCACCACTTGGGTAATAACCGGTGGCTGCGGCAGGCCAGAGTTGGAAGCGGTAAAGTCGGTTTCCAGGCTTTGGTTACCCGCTGGATCCTGCGCAATGGCGGAGAGCTGCAGGCCGCTGGTTTGTGCCGGAGAAACGGTTACGGTAAATGCTCCTGTTGTGCCATCGGCAAGTCCTCTGCCGATTTCGACACCACCCGCATCTCTGATAATCACCGTGCAGCCAGGTTCGGCAGTCCCGCTCACCAGCGTACCCGTTGGATCTGGCGCATTAACCTGCGGCGGATTTGGCGCAACCGTATCAATATGTAAAAGAATGGGATTCGGTGATGCCACCGTGTTCCCGACAGCATCGGTAGCGCTAAAGGTAAACGCATGATCGCTTACGCCTGTTGGGAGCGCGGTCGTTGGCGTGATGGTCCAGGTGCCATCCGCCTTGACGATTGCAGTACCAATCGGCGTAGTTCCGCCATTGTCGTAAACAGACACGGTGCTGCCAACGGTGCCTGTGCCGTTGAATGTCGGCGTTGTGTCGTCGGTGTAACTGCCATTCACCAACGGTGTTTGAATCACACCGACATTATCAACAACTTCTGTCACAACCGGGGCGGCGAGCGGCGTGGTGTAAACCGTCAACGTAAAGTTGGCTGAAGGATCGCTGACGTTACCCGCAGCATCGGTGGCTTTTGCCGTAATTGTCTGCGCACCGTCAAGCAGTGTTGTTGTGGTGATCGCCCATGTTCCACCAGATACCGTTGCAGTCCCGATAACTGTGCTACCGCTATACAACGTAATGGTATCGCCATTTACGCCAGTGCCATGGAATGTCGGCGTGTTGTCATCGGTGGTACTTCCTGTTCCCAGCGGCAACTGCACTGCGCCGACGTTATCATCTGCGGAGGTAATGGTTGGCGCATCGGGTAGGGTGGTGTCCAGGGTGAAAGCCACCGCGCCGGATTTCGGACTGGTGTTACCGGCCAGGTCGGTTTCAGTCACGCTAATAGAATGAGCTGGCCCGCTGATTGGCGTAGTGGGTGTAAAGCTCCAGCTCCCATCTGCTCTCACAACGGTGGTGCCGATTGGCGAGTTTTTATCCAGTATTGTAATGGTATCGCCAGCCGTGCCGCCTGTTCCGGAGATGGTCGGCGTGGTGTCGTTGGTGCTGCCGTTATTGCTGATTGCGCCCAGCACCGGAGCCTGGTCATCGGTAACTGTTGGGATGCCCGGTGCGGTTGGAGCAAGAGAATCAACGGTCAGGACAAATCCGGCAGACGGCAGGCCGACGTTACCCGCAGGGTCTGTCGCTACGGCGGTTAGCGTATGGTCGCCTTCGCCAAGCGTTGGGGTAAATGTCCAGGTTCCACCCGCGGGAACCTTCACCGTGCCAATCGGCGTGGTACCGCCGTTATCATAAATAGTGATTGTGGCCCCGACCTCGCCAGTACCGGTGAGTGTTGGGCTGCCGCTTTGTGTGCTGCCGCCGCTGGTTAGTGTGGCGGTATTTCCACCGACTTCACCTTCTGCGGAAAGGATAAACGGCGCGTCAGGCGGTGTTGTATCCACCGTCAGGTTATAAGTGGCGGCAGGACTTGCGTTACCGGCCGCATCGGTGGCGATAGCATTAAGCGTATGCGGCCCTTCGCTCAATGGCTGGGCAGGTGTGATGCTCCAGGTGCCATCGCTGCCCACAACGACGCTACCGACAGGCGTTGTTCCATCATACAAGGTGACCGTTGAACCCACATCTGCGGTGCCGTTAACCTGAGGTTTAGTGTCATCTGTAGCGCTATTTTGTGCCACTGGTACGGTAACCGTGCCGATGTTGTCCTGAACCGAAGTAATGACGGGAGTGGCGGGGGGCGCGATATCAACGGTGATGGTGAATCCGGCTGATGGAGTCGTGATATTACCCGCCGCATCTTCGGCAACGACAGTGAAAGTGTGACCACCAACGGGCAGCGGACTTGTTGGGGTAAAACTCCAGGTGCCGGACGAGTCTATCGTCAGCGTGGTGAGTGTTGTTGTGCCATCCAGAAGCGTGAGGACTGAACCGGGTTCGCCAGTGCCGTGAATGGTCGGGGTTTGATCGTTTGTCGAGCCGTTGTTCTGGACTGGGCCGGTAATCGGGCTTGCGTCGTCGTTAACCAGCGTGATGGCTGGAGCCTGCGGTGCAATCGTGTCAACAACCACACTGAACGAGGCGGACGGGCTGGTGTTATTGGCGGCGTCGGTCGCGGTAGCCGTCAGGTTGTGCAAGCCCTGGCCAAGAACCGTTGTTGGAGTATAGCTCCAGACCCCGCCAGCCCCCACAATTGTGCTGCCCAGGAATACGCCGTTGTCATAAATTTTTACCGTCGAGCCTTCTTCGGCAGTGCCCTGAATTTCTGGTTTGCTGTCGTTGGTGGTCTGGCCGTTGGTCAAATCGCCCGTATGAGCGGTAACATCATCAATGACATGAGTGATAACAGGTACTAATGGTGCTGTTGTATCTGGGGCGTCAACAGGTGCTTTAGGCCCGAGGTTACCCGCGTTATCTGTTGCTGAAACGCCGAGTATTTCACCGTTGGTTTGTGGAGGGGTAATCGATACGATAAACGTACCGTCACCTCCCGCAGTACCACTTCCCAATTCAACATTGTTAGCATCGGTAACCTTAACGGTACTGCCTGGTTCGGCACTCCCGGTAACGACTGTCCCTTCTTCATTTACATGTAAATTTGTTGGGGCATCAGGTGCGGTGTGGTCTTGTGCCACGACGGTAGCACTTGGGCTGGTGTTATGAGCGGCATCAGCAGCAGTAACCAGCAGCGGTTGGCCGTTGAGTTGTGCAGGTGCGAGCGGAGTAACATCAAAGTCTCCGTTGACATCAGCCGTGCCCGTACCCAAAACCACGCCTTTACTGTCTGTGACGGTTACCGTGCTGCCTGGTTCAGCATTACCTGTGACATGTTCGCCATCGGCTGAAACCAATAAATTGGTTGGTGCGAGTGGAGCAGTGTGATCTTCTGCAACAACCGTGGCATTAGGACTTTTATTTCCAGCCGCGTCGGTTGCTGTAGCACCGAGCGTTTCTCCGTTAAGCTGCGGCGGATCAATGGTAACGCTAAATTTGCCATCATTGCCGGCTGTAGCACTACCAATAGGGTCACCGTTACTGTCAGTTATGGTGACTGTACTGCCAGCTTCTGCGCTACCGGTGACGATAGTGCCATCAGCCGAGACATCCAGACCATTTGGTGCTAGTGGCGCCTGGGTATCTACGACGACGGTAAACGCAGGGGATACGCCGCTGGTACCGCTGCTATTTGTCGCGGTTAAAGTAAAGACGTGTTGGCCATCGAGTATTGCTGGTGGTGTGTAATTCCAGTGGCCAGTTCCGTCAACTGTAGCGGTTCCGGAGAGAATGCCATTGTCATATATAGTTACGGTACTTCCTATTTCAGCCAAACCGCTTAACGTCGGGGTTTTATCATCGGTTGATTGCCCGTTGTTTAGCGTGCCAGTTATTGTTCCCGCATCGTCGGTAACGGTGTCCAGTTCAGGCACAGTTGGGAATTGAGAGTTAGAAGCAGTAAAAGGCGTATTAGGGCCTGCATTACCTGCAGCGTCCTGAATATGTGCGCTCAGTGATTCAGCGTGTGTCTGCGCAGGAGAAATATTGACAGTAAATTTGCCATCAGCGCCGACCAAAGCCGTACCCAGTAACTTATTACTGGCATCAAAAATAGTGATTGTGCTGCCCGATTCGGCATGCCCGCTAACCGTTGTCCCGTTCAGGCTAATGCTGTCGATAACTGCGGCTGTTGGTGGTGTGAGGTCAACCGTAAACGTTGGGCCGATGACGAGGGGGCTTTTATTGCCCGCAGCATCGCTTTGCTGCACTGTCAGTACATGCTCGCTTTCTGTCAGTGGCGTACCTGGGGTGAAACTCCATTTACCATCATTGCCTACCGTAACCTGACCAATCTGTGTTCCTTTGTCGAAGATCGTAATGGTGTCGCCCGCTTCCCCCGTACCGGTAAGCATGGGTTGGGCATCATTAGTCACGCCATTATTGGCGATGGGCCCCGTAATTGTGCCCACATCATCCAATAGCTCGGTAATGATCGGGATGCTCGGCGGGGTGTGATCGGGTGCTATGACGGAGCTTTGCCCACTGGTGTTGCCCGCAGGATCGGTAGCCGTCGCTTCCAGTGTTTCACCGTTGACCTGTGGTGGGTTGATGGTGACATTAAATTTGCCATCAGCACCGGTTATAGCACTGCCAATAGGATCTCCATTGCTATCGGTAATGGTGACGGTACTGCCAGCTTCGGCACTACCAGTGACATGCGAACCGTCGTCTGAAACAACCAGACCTGTTGGAGCTGTGGGGGCTGCTGTATCAACTGCAACGGTGAACCCAGACGAGGTTCCGCTGGTGCCACTGCTGTTGGTCGCGGTTAAGGTAAAGACGTGTTGGCCGTCAGGCAACGCAGTAGGAGTGAATGTCCAGTGCCCCGTGCCGTCAGCCGTTACACTTCCTATCGATATACCTTTGTCATAGATAGTGACTGTCGTTCCAGCTTCAGCCGTTCCGCTTAGCGTCGGAGTTTTATCGTCTGTAGCCTGGCCGTTTGTTAGGTTGCCGGTAATTGTTCCGGCATTGTCAGCCACGGTAGCAAGTACCGGTACGGTTGGAAAATTAGAGTTAGATGCATCAAAGTTGGTATCTGGCCCGACATTACCAGCGCGATCGTGAATGTTTGCGGTTAATGATTCACCGTGCGTCTGAGCAGGGGTGAGGATAATAGTAAAGCTGCCATTGGCACCCACTACTGAGGTTCCAAGCACAACGTTATTGGCACCTGTGATAGTAACTGTTGTTCCTGGCTCGGCAGTTCCCGTCACTTTGGTGCCATCCTCGCTCACATTAGTGATTTTGGCAGCATCAGGAGGGGTGTGGTCGACGATAAATGTCGGACTGGTCGTTGTTTTACTTACGTTACCTGCAGCATCGGTTTGAATCAGAGTGATGGTGTGACTGCCGTCAGCGAGCGGTTGGGAAGGTGTGAAACTCCATTTTCCATCACTGCCAACCATGATCTGAGCGATCTGAATACCGTTATCAAAGATGGTGACTTTGTCACCGGCCTCTCCGGTACCGTGGATTACTGGGGCTGTTTCATCGGTATATGTACCGCTAACAATGGACCCTTTGATGCTACCGACATCATCTTGTAGCTGATTGATTGCGGGAGCCTCGGGTGCAACGGTGTCGATGGTAACCGTGTAACTTGCCGAGTGAGTACTTTCACCTTTGGCATTGGTTGCCGTAACACTAAATGAATGAGAGCCATCAGATAGCGCGGTAGTTGGGGTATAGCTCCAGTTGCCGCTAACATCAACGACTGCGGTGCCAATTTCTTTGTCGCCATCATAAATATGAACGGTTGTTCCGGCCTGGCCAGTGCCCTGAAGCGTTGGGGTATTATCGTTAGTGGATTGAGTTTTCGGGACGGTGCCGAGTACTGGTGCGACGTCATCCACTACATTGGTGAGTGTAGGTGCATCCGGTAATGGAATATTAGGTGCAATGACCGTGGCATCAGGGCCAGTGTTTCCGGAGGGATCGGTAGCATGAGCTGTCAGATCTTCACCGCTGATTTGTGGTTTCTTTAGCGGGATAGTGAAAGTGCCATCGCTGCCAGCGGTCCCTTTTCCGATAATTTGACCATTGGGATCTGTGATTGTCACCGTGCTGCCGGGTTCCGCTTTGCCGGTGATCGTTTTACCGTCTGCTGAAACATTCAAATTTGTCGGCGCCGTAGGAGGCGTGGTATCACCTGTTGGAGGTGGTGGATTTGGTGTACCTGCTGAATTACCACCATTGTTCGAGTTATCACTGCCACCGCCGCCGCCGCCACCACCTGCGGCTAGCGCAATGCCCCCGGCAATGGCTACGCCACCTAAAACCCACGGCCAAATAGCTGCGCCGCCGTGGTTTTCTGCTCCAGTGGCAACCATCAGATCATCAATATTGTTGATATGCTCGAAGTGAAAAACTGAATCTGTATCCTGCACCCACCACAATGCGCCTTTGCTGTCTTCGAGCACCAGTTGGTTGCCACCTTGATCGGCATAAGCATAGAAATTTTTAACGGTAATGACTTCGCCGTCACGAAGAGTGATAACCATATCCTGGTTAGTTCGAGCGATGCTGGCGATATCAGAGCGTTCGGCTTTAAGTTCGACAATAGAAGGAGCTGTTAGCGTAATTTCAGAGGCTTCAACATTGTTCGTTACGCCAGTAAGTTTTGAGATGATTGATATTGAACGCATTGTTATCACTCCAGTCGGTGTGAACAGGGGTAGTCTTTAGAAATGCTTAATCTTGCGAATAATTTCCCCGGAACAAATTGTTATAGCAATCTCACGCATTTATAAAATTTAAAGCGAACGAATCCGGACATCAGAATATTGACGACTAACATTATTGATATGTGTTTACTTTCTACCGGAGTGTCACTTTATTTAAATGTAAAATTCATACTTTTGTATCATTTCTTTTCGGGGATAATGAAGATATAGACAGGAAAACATGAAAGCGCAAATTAAGGGACCCTAAGTAAATGTTTTAGAATCGGTTAATAAGAGAGTTTTTTAACGAGATGCCAATAATCCATGAGTTTTTGTTATAGTTAAAAATAGATGGTTACCGTGTTATCTGTTTGATTTTTATGTATTTATTCAAGTTATTGAAGGTTTTTCTGTCTATTTTTGAATGTCCCGTCATCAATAATATAATATCCATTGTATTTGGGTGGTTATTCTGGCGAGGGTAATTAATTGTTTTCTTTGGTGAAGTAAAAGATGTTAATGGGAATGGGTTTTTTATAATTTATATATAAAACAGAAAGGGAGAATATGAAATATATAATGAGGTTTTTTACTGAGTAGCACATTTCTAATAAGATGAAGAAATCTATTTTTAAAGATAATTACTTAACGAAACTAATTTAGCATTAAGAAGATGTATTTCAGATGAACTATTAATGAAGCATTAGCAAGGTTTAACAGTGCTGGCCCTTTGCAGCAAGGGCCAGTAAAGATTTCAGGAAGTTATAGACGTGCTTATCGACCTGCATGTTTCATAATGCGCGCTTTATCCACCGCCCATTCTTTGTCTTTCAGGTCATTACGCTTGTCGTGTTGTTTCTTACCTTTTGCAACGCCGATTTTCACTTTGCACCAGGCATTTTTCCAGTACATCGACAGCGCCACGACGGTATAACCATCTCGGTTAATACGGCCGTAAAGATTATCCAGTTCACGTTGGTTAAGCAGGAGTTTACGGGTACGCGTAGGGTCACAGACCACATGGCTTGATGCCACGTTTAACGGGGTAAAGTTTGCGCCAAACAGGAAGGCTTCGCCATCGATCAAAATGACGTAGCTGTCACCGATGTTGGCTTTCCCTGCACGTAGCGATTTTACTTCCCAGCCTTGTAGCACGAGACCCGCTTCAAACTCATCTTCGATAAAGTATTCATGGCGGGCGCGTTTGTTTTGCGCAATGGTGGCTGAACCTGGTTTGAATGCTTTTTTCTTTGTCATAGTGCTGCTCAGTATAAGTAATCCAGGAGTTCAAATACACCCCGCTTCGCTGCGAGGATGAAGGCATATCTTAGCACGGCTCTGGCCTAAGAGTTTTTCTTTGCGTGATGATAAATGTTATTATTTGCCCGTTTTGTGACTCTCAGGAAATGCTATGCCTCAGATTACCCGTACTGCGCTAGTGCCTTACAGCGCGGAGCAGATGTATCAATTAGTGAACGATGTGAAATCTTACCCAGATTTTTTACCGGGTTGCACTGGCAGCCGGGTGATTGATGCGTCGCATGATCAGATGACGGCAGCGGTCGATGTTTCTAAGGCTGGTATCAGCAAGACCTTCACTACGCGAAATACACTTACCAGCAATCAAAGCATTCTGATGCATCTTGTCGATGGGCCATTCAAGTCATTGATGGGGGGCTGGAAGTTTACGCCGCTGAGCGCCGAAGCATGCCGAATCGAGTTCCAGCTTGATTTTGAATTTACTAACAAACTGATCGAACTGGCGTTTGGCCGTATCTTCAAGGAACTTGCGGGGAATATGGTTCAGGCGTTTACCGTTCGCGCCAAAGAGGTCTACAGTGTCGCCTGAAATTAAGGTCGAAGTGGTTTACGCGCTACCGGAAAAGCAGTACTTGCTCAAGGTTCGACTGGCACAGGACAGCACTGTTGAACAGGCAATTGCCGCGTCGGGCATTCTCGAACTGCGCACCGATATCGATTTGGCAAAGAACAAAGTAGGAGTTTTTAGCCGACCGGTAAAACTCACCGATACGGTTAATGATGGTGACAGGGTGGAAATTTATCGACCTCTGCTCGCTGATCCGAAAGAACTCAGACGCCAGAGAGCTGAAAAAGCTGCTCAGAAGTAGCCAAAAAAAAGGTGCCGATTGGCACCTTTTTTATTGGTTATTCTTTTTCCAGCTTTGGCTTATTGTCGATGTTAGTCAACACACCGCTGCTGTTGAAGGTCAGCGTCAGCGTTTGCTGAGTGACATTTTCATGCCCCGGCTGCTGGCGGAAAACATAGAACCAGGTACTTGTACCGAATGGATCGGTCATCATTGGCGTACCCAGAGCATACGCAACTTGCTGTTGAGTCATGCCAGTACGAATCTTTGACACATCGTTTTGTGTCAGGTAGTTCCCCTGGTTAATGTCGGGGCGGTAAACCACTCGCTCCAGAGTGGAACAGCCTGCGGTCAGCATAAGAAGAACCGCTGCGGCAGCAGTCAGCGTTTTACAGCGCATAGTGATTTGATTCCTTTTCGGGCCCGAGCAGCACATGGCTCATTCATAATATGCCGATGATAATAAACCTTTACGCAGTTTAAAACATTAAGGCGCTTAACTCTGACCCTGGTTCGGCAAAAAAGTTGGCTTAAAACCTGCTCAATTAACAATATGCTAGCGGAATGCTTGTTTTTTGAACGATGCATATCATGCACTGCATAATGTGTATCGACAAGAGCCGTTAAGCTGCCAGTAACTCTTTTGCGTTCGCAAGTGTATTGCGTGTGACTTCGCTGCCACCGAGCAAACGAGCCAGCTCTTGCAGGCGTGAGCGCTTATCCAAAGGCTGCATATGAGTTTCCGTCATTTCACCATCGGTTTCTTTGCTGACAAAGAAGTGATGATGCCCACAGCCAGCAACTTGTGGCAGGTGGGTTACGCACATGACTTGCGTGGACTCACCCAACTGGCGGAGTAATTTGCCTACCACTGCTGCGGTTGGGCCGCTGATACCGACATCGACTTCATCGAAGATTAAGGCCGGAGTTTCCATTTTACGCGCGGTGATGACCTGAATGGCCAGAGCAATACGTGAAAGTTCACCACCGGAGGCTACTTTTGCCAGTGGTTGTAATGGTTGGCCAGGGTTAGTCGTTACACGGAAATCAATGCGGTCTGCACCTTCGGCGGTTAGGTGATTTTCATTAAACTCTACGTCGATAGCCAGTTTGCCGTGTGGCATTGATAGCGAATGCATGCTCTCGGTAATCAATTCGCAAAGTTCGGCTGCGTAATGTGCACGGCGTTGATGCAATTCATGCGCGATACTCAGTGCTTGCTGATGATGGAGAGTGACAGCTTGCATCAGTTCATCCTGAGAGCTGGCCTGCTCATCGAGTTGCTGCAACTCTTCTAGCAGTTGTTGGTGGAAAACCGGCAATTCTTCAGGTGCAATATGGTGCTTGCGCGCCAGAGAGATTTGCCTGGAGATCCGCTGCTCCAGCTCATACAAACGGTTTGGGTCCAGATCCAGTCGGTCGCAATAGTGGCGTAACTCATCGCTGGCTTCTGAAATCTGAATGTTGGCCTCTTCAAGCATATTCAATACGCCAGATAGTTTTGGGTCCATTCCGGCTAATTCTTCCATCAGATGGCGCACGGTATACAGTTGGCTTTGCAGATTGTTGTCTTCCCCATCTGCAAGAATTGCCAGCGCTTGTTGGCTGGTGGAAATCAGTTGCCCGCTGTTTGCCAACCTTTTGTACTCTTCATCGATTTGTTCGAATTCACCGGCGACAGGTGAGAATTCATTGAGTTCTTTTAGCTGGTAATTAAGCAGTTCAGTACGTGATGCGCGTTCCTGGGCAAGCTGCTGATACTGTGCAAGAGTTCGGCAGCTTTGATGCCATTCGCGGTAGCGTTCTGCCATTTGCTGCAAGAGGGCAGTTTCCCCGGCATAACCATCGAGCAGATTTTTTTGATGCTCAGGTTTCAACAAAAGTTGGTGCGCGTGCTGTCCGTGAATTTGAATCAGCATCTGGCCGAGATCACGCAGCTGCGAAAGGGGAACGGCAGTGCCATTAATAAAGCCGCGTGAACGACCATCACTGCTGATAACTCGACGCAACAAGCATTCACGTCCATCATCAAGCTGGTTTTCTTCCAGCCAGCGCAAAGCTGCGGGGGTATCTTTCAGGGAGAAGCGGGCACAGAGGTCGGCACGGCTGGCACCTCGGCGCACCATGTCTGCTTCAGCACGGCCGCCGAGGCACAACCCCAGGGCATCAATCGCAATAGATTTACCGGCACCTGTCTCACCGGTAATGGCGGTCATGCCGTGGTGAAAATCAATTTCCAGTTCACGAACGATTGCGAAGTTACTGATGGTGAGTTGTGCCAGCATAATAGCTTTCCTGTATGAAAAGACATGACTGTGTTTTCATACAGTATAAACTGGTTTTATATACAGTAAAGAGCCTGAGTGATTTTTTAGAACAATTTTTTCGACCAGCCGAGCTTTGAGCTTAATGTATTGAAATAATTGTAATCTTTTGGGTGTATTAGATTGAGGTGGTAATCGCAGCGGCGAATCAATACGTCCTCGCCTTCCTGTATAGGAAGAGCAATCTGGCTATCGCAACTGATTTCCAGATCACTACCCATGTGTGAAAAACGTAGGCGAATAGTGCTGCTACTGTTGATGACCAGCGGGCGAGCAGACAGCGTGTGTGGGAACATTGGCACAAGCGTGATGGCATCAAGCGATGGAGTCAGAATTGGCCCGCCAGCAGAGAGCGAATAGGCCGTCGAACCTGTTGGCGTAGAGATGATTAGCCCGTCAGAACGTTGTGAGAAAGCAAAGATCTCATCGATATAGACTTCGAATTCAATCATGTGCGCCACTTTGCCGGGATGCAGAACGACTTCGTTGATGGCTGTGCTAAGGCGCGTTGGAGTATCTTGTTGGCAAACCTGGGCTTCAAGCAAGAAACGACGTTCTGCGATGTAATGCCCCTCAAGAACATCCGCCAGTTGTTGCTGAGCATTATCCGGATCAAGGTCGGTTAGAAAACCCAGGTTGCCACGGTTGATGCCAATAACTTTAATATCATAGCGAGCAAGAACGCGAGCTGCGCCAAGCATATTGCCATCACCACCAACCACAACGGCGAGATCGGCCTGCTGACCAATTTCTGCCAATGTGCCGGTTTTCACGTTCTTGAGGTTAAGTTCCTGGGCAATTTGCGACTCGACAATGACATCGTAGCCTTTGGTGCATAGCCAGCGATACAGCATTTCATGCGTGGTGAGGGCTGTGGGGTGACGAGGGTGCCCGACAATACCAATGCAGTTGAAATGTTTGTTCATTATGCCGATGGTCCTTATACGCAAAGATGCAGTCATTTATGACAATATGTCACGTTCCCTTGAATCCAGGAAACTGATCCCCATAATAAGCGAACCAGCGAGATGAATGCTAAAAACGCGGAGAAATTCATGAGTAGTAAAGATCAAAAAACACCAGACGAGCAAGTCTCGGACGAAATTGCAATGGAAAGCCACGAAGAAGTCGAGGCCGTAGAGGGTGCCGAAGTGGTTGATCCGCGCGATGAACAAATTGCCGATTTAACAGCGCAACTGGAAGAAGTTCAGCAGCGCGAGCGTGACCTTGCGTTACGCAACAAAGCGGAAATGGAAAACCTCCGTCGACGCACTGAGCTCGATATTGAAAAGGCGCACAAGTTCGCTTTAGACAAATTCGTCAACGAACTGCTGCCTGTTATCGACAGCCTTGACCGTGCTCTGGAAGTGGCTGACAAGTCCAACACTGATTTGGCCGCTATGATTGAAGGCATCGAACTAACTCAGAAATCGATGCTGGATGTGGTGCGTAAATTTGGTGTGGATGTGGTTGGCGAAACCAACGTGCCGTTCAACCCGGATGTGCATCAGGCAATTGCGATGGTTGAATCTGAAGATGTGGCACCAAACCATGTGCTAATGGTGATGCAGAAGGGTTATACCCTGAATGGTCGCACACTGCGTGCTGCAATGGTTTCTGTTGCGAAAGCAAAAGCGTAACTCGCTCAATTGCTTTAAATAAAAAGCCAGCCTTCGAGGCTGGCTTTTTTGTATCTACTTTTGTTCAACACTTTGTCGCAGTGGCGTCACCGGGGTCACCCGCACTTGCTTAATCATGTTGTCTTGCACATCAAGAATATCAATATCGTAGTTGCTTAAGCGCACGCGAGTGTCGATAGCCGGTATCTCCTGCAGCTCTTCAAGTAGCATACCGTTTACGGTGCGGGCTTCGTCTTCTGGCAGCGTCCAGTTGAAGGCTTTGTTTATTTCACGAACGTTAGCGCCGCCTTCAATAATCACGGAACCATCATTTTGCGGCGTCACTTCTTCAGCAAGCGTTGGTGACATGGAAGTAGTGAAATCACCGACAATCTCTTCAAGAATGTCTTCCACTGTGACCAGACCCTGAATATCACCGTATTCGTCGACGACCAGACCGACTTTCTTTTTATTACGCTGGAATTTAACCAGCTGCACGCTGAGCGGTGTCCCTTCGGGAACGAAATAAATCTCGTCAGAGGCACGTAGCAGAGTTTCTTTGGTGAACTCCTGCTTTTCTGTCATCAAACGGTAGGCTTCACGCACACGCAGCATACTGATGGCATCATCCAGTGTGTCGCGGTACAGCACGATGCGCCCGTGTGGGGAGTGTGTCAGTTGGCGAACAATAGATTTCCAGTCGTCGTTGATGTTGATACCAACAATTTCATTTCGCGGAACCATGATGTCATCGACACTGATTTTTTCCAGATCGAGCACGGAAAGCAGCATGTCCTGATTGCGGCGAGAAATCTTAGAATGTGATTCATGCACCAGGGTACGTAATTCGTCTTTGTTAAGTGCGCTACTTACGGTGCTGACGTTTTTGATCCCCATAAGACGCATTAGCATGCGAGTGATGACGTTAAGTAACCAAACCAACGGCATCATCAGTATTTGCAATGGCCCGAGTAGGAAACTACTTGGGAAAGCCACTTTTTCCGGATACAGAGCAGCAATGGTTTTCGGCAATACTTCGGCGAAAACCAGCACCACAAAGGTGAGAATACCGGTGGCGATAGCAACACCGGCATCACCGTATAAACGCATACCCACAATGGTGCCGATGGCTGAGGCGAGGATATTGACGAGGTTATTACCAATTAACACCAGACTTATCAGGCGATCTGGTTTACGAAGAAGTTTTTCCACCCGTTTAGCTGCACGATTGCCTTGTTTGGCAAGATGACGCAACTTATAACGGTTAAGCGTCATCATGCCGGTTTCAGAGCCGGAGAAGTACGCTGAAACGACTACCATGATGATCAATGTGACAATCAACGTAGTCGTTGAGATCTGTTCCAAAAGGGTGTTCCTTTAAAAAGATAACATTAGCCGACAAATTGTTGCAGGACGCGGCTACCAAAATAGGCGAGTGTCAAAATTGCAGCACCAGCGACGTTAAACCAGACTACACGACGGCCTCTCCAACCTTCATGGTAGTGTCCCCAAAGTAAAACGATGTAGACAAACCACGCGAGAATCGACAATACCGCCTTGTCGACATTTTCCAGGCTGAAAAGATTTTTCAGATAAAACAGACCGGTACATAGGGTTAACGTCAGCAGTACAACACCGACTTGAGTGATGTGAAACATTTTGCGCTCAATACTCATCAACGGCGGCATTTCAGCACGGAAGGCGAGTTTTTTGTTCTTGAGCTGATAATCAATCCAGGCGAGTTGCAACGCGTAAAGAGCGGCGATAATCAGCGTGGCATAGGCAAAGAGTGACAAACCAATATGCACCATCATACCTGGTGTAGCTTCAAGGTGTGTGATGAATTCGTTAGGCATAAAGGTGGCAAGTGCCAGATTGATTAAGGCGAAAGCGTAAACAATTGGTAACAGCAGCCAGCCGCGATTGCGTGATGCCACAATGGTCATCACGGTACATATCATCAAACTGACAAGCGAACCGACGTTGAGCAAGCTGAGGTTCTGACCTCCATCGGCATTAAAAATACGTGCTTCAAGGGCCACGCCGTGGCTTACCAGCGCTATAACGGCCGATATAATGGCGAAACGGCGCCACCCGCTGTTTTTTGTCAGCAGGCCAGGGACGATCAGCGCGAGGCTGCAGGAATAGGCTACAAGCGCAAGGATTGCGAAAACAGGCATATAAAGTGTCGGTCAATTAGCCAGAGAAGAAAAAAAACAGTATAACGTTACCTGCCGCCTGCTCCAACTCTAACCGTTGCATCACACCAAACGCGGCTTCATGGTATAATCCGCCAAATTCTGTTTTGTGTCGCGTACCGCGGCCCTAAGTTACCACGTTAGGCAAAAGACAATGTTTGATAATTTAACTGACCGTCTGTCGCGCACACTGCGCAATATCAGCGGCCGCGGGCGGCTGACTGAAGAGAATGTAAAAGAAACACTGCGCGAAGTGCGCATGGCATTGCTGGAAGCGGACGTTGCGCTACCGGTTGTGCGTGACTTTATCAGCCGCGTAAAAGAAAAAGCGGTTGGTCATGAAGTTAACAAAAGCCTGACTCCGGGGCAGGAGTTCGTCAAAATCGTTCGCGCCGAACTTGTTGCAGCGATGGGCGAAGAGAATGCGAGCCTGAATCTTGCAGCACAGCCGCCAGCCGTTGTGCTGATGGCGGGTTTGCAAGGTGCGGGTAAAACCACAAGCGTAGGTAAGTTAGGTAAATTCCTTCGTGAGAAGCACAAGAAAAAAGTGCTGGTGGTTTCTGCCGACGTTTATCGCCCTGCGGCGATCAAACAGTTGGAAACGCTGGCTGAACAAGTTGGTGTCGATTTCTTCCCGTCCGATGTCGGGCAAAAGCCAGTTGATATCGTAAATGCGGCGCTGAAAGAAGCGAAGCTGAAATTCTTCGACGTACTGCTGGTGGATACCGCCGGTCGCTTACACGTCGATGAAGCGATGATGGACGAAATCAAACAGGTTCATGCTGCGATTAACCCAGTTGAAACCCTGTTTGTTGTTGACGCAATGACCGGCCAGGATGCGGCAAATACAGCTAAAGCCTTTAACGAAGCATTGCCACTGACCGGCGTCGTACTGACGAAAGTCGATGGTGATGCGCGTGGCGGTGCGGCACTGTCTATCCGTCATATCACTGGCAAGCCGATTAAATTCCTCGGTGTGGGTGAGAAAACGGAAGCGCTGGAGCCTTTCCACCCGGATCGTATTGCTTCCCGTATTCTGGGAATGGGCGATGTTCTGTCGCTTATCGAAGATATTGAGAGCAAAGTTGACCGTGCTCAGGCTGAGAAATTAGCCAGCAAGCTGAAAAAGGGCGATGGGTTTGATCTCAACGATTTCCTTGAGCAGCTCAAGCAGATGAAAAACATGGGCGGCATGGCGAGTATGATGAGCAAATTGCCAGGAATGGGGCAATTGCCGGATAACGTTAAGTCGCAAATGGATGACAAAGTCCTGGTACGTATGGAAGCCATTATTAATTCCATGACGCTCAAAGAGCGTGCGCAGCCAGAGATTATCAAAGGTTCACGTAAACGTCGTATCGCGATGGGTGCGGGTATGCAGGTGCAAGATGTCAACCGTCTGCTCAAGCAGTTTGACGACATGCAACGCATGATGAAAAAGATGAAGAAAGGCGGAATGGCGAAAATGATGCGTGGCATGAAAGGTATGATGCCACCAGGTTTCCCAGGTCGTTAAGCTCATTTAGATTGCATTTTGCGCCGAAATGAGTAAAATTTTCGGGCTTTTAATATGACACCGGGCTCCATCCCTCGATGGGGCCCGATGTTTTATTCACTAAAGAGGATGTTATGGTAACTATTCGTTTAGCACGTCACGGCGCTAAAAAGCGTCCGTTCTACCAGGTTGTTGTTACTGACAGCCGTAATGCACGTAACGGTCGTTTCATCGAGCGTGTTGGTTTCTTCAACCCTATCGCTGGTGAAAAAGACGAGGCAACTCGCCTGGATCTGGATCGTATCGAGCATTGGGTTGGCCAAGGCGCAACCGTTTCTGATCGCGTATCTGCGCTGATCAAAGCAGCAAAAAAAGCAGCTTAATCTGTCACGGTGGTCATGATGAGCAATCAACTCGCTGCAAAGGCTCCTGTTAACCCAATCGTGTTGGGCAAGATGGGTTCCTGCTATGGGATTCGTGGTTGGCTCAGAGTGTTTTCCTCCACCGAAGACGCCGATAGCATTTTTGACTATCAGCCCTGGTTTATCCAGAAGGCGGGTCAGTGGCAGCAAGTACAGCTGGAAAGCTGGAAGCACCACAATCAGGATCTGGTCATCAAACTGAAAGGTATTGACGATCGGGATGCTGCGAATCTTCTGACTAATTGCGAAATTGTCGTCGATTCAACGCAATTGCCTCATCTCGAAGAGGGTGACTACTACTGGAAAGACCTTATGGGTTGCCAGGTTGTCACTACTGAAGGGTATCAGCTCGGTAAAGTCATCGACATGATGGAAACCGGCTCAAATGACGTTCTCGTCATTAAGGCAAACCTGAAAGATGCGTTCGGTATCAAGGAGCGGCTGGTTCCGTTCCTCGATGGGCAGGTTATCAAGAAAGTCGATCTCGCTACTCAAACGATTGAAGTAGATTGGGATCCTGGTTTTTAAAACCTCCGGATAAACGGTAAAAGACGGCGTAATGGGGATTGGCTTGTGTTTATTGGTGTAGTTAGCCTGTTTCCAGAGATGTTCCGCGCAATTACCGACTTCGGGGTAACTGGCCGGGCTGTAAAAAATGGCCTGCTGAGCATCCAGAGTTGGAGTCCACGTGACTTCACTTATGACCGGCACCGTACCGTGGACGATCGTCCTTACGGCGGCGGACCGGGTATGCTCATGATGGTAAATCCTTTGCGGGAAGCCATCCACGCAGCGAAAGCAGCGGCAGGGGAAGGTGCTAAGGTTATCTATCTGTCACCTCAGGGACGCAAGCTTGATCAAGCAGGCGTCAGTGAACTGGCAACAAATGAGAAGTTAATTCTGGTTTGTGGTCGTTACGAAGGGATAGATGAGCGCGTAATCCAAACCGAAATTGATGAAGAATGGTCAATCGGCGATTACGTTCTCAGTGGTGGTGAATTACCAGCAATGGTACTGATTGACTCAGTTTCTCGGTTTATTCCGGGAGTCCTGGGGCATCAGTCATCAGCAATCGAAGATTCGTTTGCCGATGGATTGTTGGACTGCCCACACTATACCCGTCCTGAAGTGTTAGAAGGCATGGAGGTTCCGCCAGTTTTACTGTCGGGAAACCATGAACAGATTCGCCGGTGGCGCCTGAAACAGTCGCTGGGCCGTACCTGGCTTAGAAGACCTGAACTTCTGGAAAACCTGGCTCTGACTGAAGAGCAAGCAAGGTTGCTGGCGGAGTTCCAACGGGAACACGCAAATACAGCAACATAAACATGATGGGATGGCGTAAGCCCCCGATTATCAGTTTACCCAGGATAAGAGACAAAATTATGAGCAACATTATTAAGCAAATTGAACAAGAACAGATGAAACAGGATGTACCTTCATTCCGTCCGGGTGATTCCGTGGAAGTGAAAGTATGGGTCGTTGAAGGTTCTAAAAAACGTCTGCAGGCATTTGAGGGCGTGGTTATCGCTATCCGTAACCGCGGTCTGCACTCTGCATTCACTGTTCGTAAAATTTCCAACGGCGAAGGTGTTGAGCGTGTATTCCAGACTCACTCCCCAGTAATCGACAGCATTACTGTTAAACGTCGTGGTGCCGTTCGTAAAGCTAAACTTTACTACCTGCGTGAGCGTACTGGTAAGTCTGCTCGTATTAAAGAGCGTCTGACTAAGTAAGATTTCGCTAGCGCGACATCCATATCAAGGGCTGCCATCTGGCAGCCCTTTTTTGCTTAATGCATGAAGGATTCCTGAAAGCCTTTACGACTCGCTTTTTCCCATTGCGCTTGCCGCTCGGCTACATCTGGAAGTGTTTCGCAGCTGGCTGGGAACGACTTTCCACTTTCTCCAAGGATCTCTAAGAATTTAGGATCACAAATCCGCTCCTGGCCACCGGCATAACCTTTTAACCATTCTTCACGGTCAACATTTTCATCGTTATGCAAATGCGCAATGACAGTATTACTTCTTATAGGTTGTCCCGACATCGCATCATCCCATCCAGCCTGATACCAGTCGGTGGGGGCGGGCGTTGGGGCATGGGTATAGGGGTCGACATAGCAGCCAGTTAATAACAAGACAGGAATCAAAGCTAAGTAACGCATTCTGGCGATATCCATTTCAAAGGGTATTCTCTGAGCATAGAGTGGTTATGGTTCCCCATGACGTTATTTTTTAAAGAATGCATGAATGTGCAGGAAACTGGCTTGTTTATGCGCGATGTATATTTTTGTTTACGTTTAATGTGTGTCGATGTGCCTTAAACGGCAATTATTTTGGATATGTAACGTATTGTTTACGTAATATGGATTGCAATCTTTACTAAAGCTGGTAATGTAGTGCCATCCTCACTGAGGAAACGACTATCGCAAACGAGCTAACAGGATCGCCATCATGCAAAAAGACGCGCTGAACAACGTTCATATTTCTGACGAACAGGTATTAATCACTCCGGATCAACTGAAAGCGGAATTCCCGCTGACCGCCGCTCAGGAAGCGCAGATCGAACAGTCCCGTCAGACGATTTCCAACATTATCGCTGGCCGCGATCCTCGTCTGTTAGTGGTGTGTGGACCTTGCTCAATCCACGACCCGGAAACCGCGATTGAATATGCTCGTCGTTTTAAAACCTTGTCTGAACAAGTTAGCGATAGTCTGTACCTCGTGATGCGCGTCTATTTTGAAAAGCCACGTACTACTGTGGGCTGGAAAGGGCTTATCAACGATCCACATATGGATGGCTCGTTTGATGTCGAAGGCGGCTTGAAAATTGCTCGTCAATTGCTTGTAGAGTTGGTGAGCATGGGACTGCCCCTGGCAACCGAAGCGCTTGATCCTAATAGTCCGCAATACTTGGGCGATCTGTTCAGCTGGTCTGCAATCGGTGCGCGCACCACTGAGTCCCAGACTCACCGTGAAATGGCTTCTGGTCTTTCAATGCCAGTTGGTTTTAAAAATGGTACTGATGGCAGCCTGGGCACCGCAATTAATGCAATGCGCGCGGCTTCTATGCCACACCGTTTTGTCGGTATCAACCAGGCAGGCCAGGTCTGCCTGTTGCAGACGCAAGGTAACCCTGATGGCCATGTGATTTTACGTGGTGGCAAAGCACCTAACTACAGCCCGGCAGATGTCGCGCAGTGTGAAAAAGAGATGGAACAGGCAGGACTCCGCCCGGCCTTGATGATAGATTGCAGCCATGGCAACTCAAACAAAGATTACCGCCGCCAGCCGGGTGTAGCTGAATCAGCTGTCGCTCAAATTAAAGATGGTAACCGTTCGATTATTGGTCTGATGATTGAAAGTAATATCCATGAGGGTAATCAATCTTCAGAACAACCTCGCAGCGAAATGAAGTATGGCGTATCTGTAACTGATGCTTGCATCGATTGGGAAACGACAGAGACTTTACTGCGTGAGATTCATCAGGATTTGAACGGTACGCTTGCGGCGCGTCAGGCATAAGAGGTTTTACTATGGTGGCTGAATTGACCGCGCTGCGCGATCAAATCGATGAAGTGGATAAGGCGTTGCTGGGACTACTGGCACGCCGCCTGGAACTTGTAGCGGAAGTTGGCGAAGTCAAAAGCCAGTATGGGTTACCGATTTATGTTCCGGAACGTGAAGCGGCGATGCTGGCTTCTCGCCGCAAAGAAGCTGAAGCGTTAGGTGTTCCACCAGATCTGATTGAAGACGTACTGCGCCGCGTAATGCGAGAGTCTTACTCAAGCGAGAATGACAAAGGCTTTAAAACGCTATTTCCTGCATTGCGCCCGGTTGTAATCGTCGGTGGTGGTGGGCAAATGGGGCGCTTGTTTGAAAAAATGCTTACGCTGTCTGGCTATCAGGTTCGAATTCTTGAAAAAGAAGACTGGGCTAAAGCACCAGAGTTGATGGCTGATGCGGGCATGGTGATTGTCAGCGTCCCGATTCATATCACCGAACAGGTGATTGCGCAGCTCCCACCATTGCCAAATGACTGTATTTTGGTCGATCTGGCTTCGGTAAAAAACGGTCCGTTGCAAGCTATGCTGGCAGCACATCAGGGCCCGGTTCTCGGGTTGCACCCAATGTTTGGGCCTGATAGTGGCAGCCTTGCGAAGCAAGTTGTGGTGTATTGCGATGGTCGCCAGCCGGAAGCCTATCAGTGGTTCCTGGAACAAATTCAGGTTTGGGGCGCGCGTTTGCATCGCTCCACGGCAGTTGAACACGACCAGAATATGGCGTTCATTCAGGCGTTGCGCCACTTTGCAACTTTTGCATATGGTCTTCACCTGGCCGAAGAGAATGTTCAGCTTGAGCAGTTGCTGGCGCTTTCTTCACCGATTTATCGCCTGGAGTTGGCAATGGTCGGGCGCTTATTCGCTCAGGACCCACAGCTTTACGCTGACATTATTATGTCCTCCGAAAGCAATCTGGAGCTGATCAAGCGCTACTACAAGCGATTCGGTGAGGCAATTGGCTTGCTTGAGCATGGTGATAAACAAGCGTTCATCGACAGCTTCCGTAAAGTCGAACATTGGTTTGGTGATTACGCGCAGCGCTTCCAGAGTGAAAGCCGCACTTTATTACGCCAGGCGAATGATAGCCGACCGTAATTGCAAAATAGTCTTATAATCTAAAGCCATCAGGGAAACCTAATGGCTTTTTTTATTTGCAATGAAGGATAGAAAAATGGCTCAGCCGCAAGTTCTGCTCGATTACACCGGTCACTTACCGGAATGCCCCACCTGGAGTGCGGAAGAAAATTGCCTCTACTGGACGGATATTCTCGAAAATGAAATGCATCGCTACAACATCGAAAGCAAAAAACACGATGTGATTCAGTTTTCCGAAGAGGTTGGATGTTTTGCATTGTGCGAAACTGGCGGTTTTATTGTCGCGCTGCGAAGCGGAATTTATCTGACTAACCGCACTGGGCTTATTACTCGCAAAGTCTGTGACAACCCTAATAACCCGGCATTAGCTCGTTTTAATGATGGGGGAACTGACCGGGATGGGCGTTTTTATGCCGGAACATTTTGGGGACCGGGTGATTACAACGGGGCTTTATTGTGCCGCGTGGATAACGATTTGACGCCGCACGTCATTCAGCATGATATTCATGGAGCCAATGGCCTGGCGTTTAGTGCAGATAAAAAATGGATGTTCACATCAGACACACCTAACCGTGTGATTTACAGAACTCCGTTAGATGAACAAGGTGAACCGGGCAAGCGTGAAGTGTTTAAACGTTTTGAATTGGGGGAGGGGATTCCTGACGGTGCTGCAATTGACGAAGAAGGTTGTTACTGGACAGCGTTATTTGATGGCTACCGTATTGCACGCTTGTCACCAACGGGAAATGTACTGGAAGAGTATCAGCTGCCTGTACGTTGCCCTACGATGGTCTGTTTTGGTGGCGATGATATGAAAACGTTATTCATCACGACTACGCGAGAAAATATGGAAGATGCGGAAGTCGCGGAAAGGCCACTGTCCGGCGCGATTTTTACGATTAAAGTCGCAGTGGCGGGAATGCCAAAACTGAAGTTTAAAGAAAGTCAGTAAGCCAGCATAACGCTGGCTTACTGCCAGTATTACACCGGATCGACAGGCACCACGTTCTCACTCGGATAACAGCCAAGTACTTTCATTGAGCGGGTGATTTCGCCCAGCTCGCGAAGGGCTTTATGCATTGCTTCATCGTTCAGGTTTGCCTGAACATCCAGATAAAACATCTCTTCCCACGGGTTACCGTTAATCGGCCTCGATTCCAGTTTTGTCATGATCAGGTTGTGGTTTCGCAGCACCAGCAGGGCTTCAACCAGCGCACCGGCTTGTTGGCCTGTCGCCATCAGCAGAGTGGTTTTCGCCGGAACCTGGTCTGTTACTTCAATGGCTTTGCGAGCCAGTACGATGAAGCGAGTAATGTTTTGCGTCTGATTTGCCAGGTTTCGTTCCAGAACTTGTAAGCCATACAGCGCGCCACCTGCTTCGCTACCTAATGCCGCGACATGAGGTGAGTTCGCCTGAGCAACCTTCTCCATCGCTGCAGAAGTACTCTCACAATATTCAATTTTCCAGTTTGGGTAGCGATTGATGAACTGGCTACATTGCTGGAAAGGCTGCGGATGGCTATACACCGTGTGGATAGTGTCTAAATCCGTCGTACCTTTAACCAACACACAGTGATCTATGGGCACAGTCATCTCGGCAACGATGGATAAACTGGTGTGCTGCAACAAATCATAGACATCGTTAATTGCACCAGAACTGGTGTTCTCTAGTGGCACGACTGCGTAATCGGCTTGACCGGTTTCGACCTGATTAAAGATGTCATGAAATTTTGCACAGCCGCTTTCAATAAATTGTTCAAAGTGTCTGGCGGCATACTGACGAGCAGCAAGGTGAGAATAAGAGCCTTTAGGGCCAAGGAAAGCAATTCGGGCAGATTGCGGATTGGTTTTATTCAGATGCTGCTGAAGTAGCGTTTGCTGAGTCAGAACCGAATCTTCAATGATCAACTGGAACAAGCGAGTAATGTAATGAGCGTCCAGATTATGCGTTTTGCCAAGAGTAATCAGGCGCTCCAGTAAATCACGCTCGCGGTCAATATCTCGTACCGGGCGGTGAGTGGCAAGTTTAGCTTTTCCGACTTCTACAGCTAATAAGCGACGCTCCGCCAGCAATGCCAGCAGTTTTACATCCAGGGCGCTAATTTTGTCGCGCAGTGCCAGCAATGGGTTTGTCTCACTCATATCGCTACCTTTTCGAATTCCATAAAAAAAGCCTCCCGGGTTTCGGGAGGCTTGTTTGTTCGTCTTCGCATTCTTTATCACACGACGAATTGCCTCCCATTCAGGGGAAGGTAAAAAAGAATGCGAAGAAAAACGGAAATAGTTTCATGGGTGATTCCTGATAAGTCAGACAAGTAAGGTACTCGGTCTGTTTTCGCTCTGTCAATAAAAAACGCGCCCGGAGGCGCGTTGAGTTTGATAAAGCGAACTGATTACTCTTCTTCAATTTCCGCGATAGCAACGTCTTTCACTGAACCTGCTGTGCGACGCGCTTCACCCTTGTGTTGCACTTTATTCAACTGCCGCTCCAGTTTGTTGATCAAATCGTTGATAGCCGTATACATATCATCGTGTTTGGCGCTCGCTACGAGCTGGCCATTTGGCGTATTAATGGTGGCATCAGCCACGAAACCTTTCGGTTCTTTGGACAAAACAATGTGTGGATTAATTAGATGAGTTTGCCACTTGTCCAGTTTTGTTAGACGGTCTGCGACGTGCTGACGAATAGCTGGGGTGATTTCCATTTGTTTGCTGGTAATGTTCATTGTCATAAAGTTACCTCTTGTCATTCCCGTCTTGGTAACTCCAGCATACCTTTCTGAATGTCAAAATGTGTGATGCAAATCACATTATTTTGTCACTTTTTGTCAGTAAACCCTTTTTGTGAGGCAGGACAGGATCTCTGTTTTTAAAGCTTGTGGAAGTGAGAAATAGCGTCCATATTTGATTGGATGACCTGACGCTAAACCGTTTCAGTTTACGTATTTCAGGCAATAAAAATGGCAGCCATAGGGCTGCCATTTTGTTTTGATGAATTGGCGAATCAGGTGTTGTTGCTATTAGTCGCGATAATTTTTGCAACTTTGTCAGCCTGGGCTGGCATTTGCATTTCACGGTAAGCATTTTCCATCAGCTTCAGACCATCACGAGTGGCCTGAGTATCAGGGAAATCACGCAACATTCCTTCGACACGGTTAACTACTGCAACCCACGCGCCGCGTTTAGTGTAGTATTGCGCCACTGAAAGCTCATATTTCGCTAAACGATCTTTCAGGAACACCAGACGCTTGGTGGCATCGGTGACATACTGGCTGTTCGGATAACCACGAACCAGCTTAGAGAAATCGTTGAAAGCATCACGTGCATGAGCTGGATCTCGGTCTGAACGATCGACGCCAAAGAAGCCTTGTAATGCGCTATCATCCAACGCCATGTCCGTCAGACCACGCATGTAAAGTACGTAGTCAATGTTTGGATGGGTAGGATTAAGGCGCATAAAGCGGTCAATCGCTGCCTGAGCCAGTGGCAAATCAGCGTTCTTATAATAAGCGTAAATAAGATCTAACTGCACTTGCTGCGAGTAAGGCCCGAACGGATAACGGTTATCCAGCGCTTCCAGTTGCGTTATCGCCGCTTTAAAGTTACCGTCCTGCAACTTTTGCTGCGCAGTCGCATAGATCTCAGAAGGTGGATTATCAGGAACCTCATCCTTGGAACTGGAGCAACCAGCCAAAGCCAGGCTCAACGTGGCTGCTGCCACCAGATATTTCATACGCGTCATGACGTTTTGACTTTCCTCAGAATGTTATCCGGGAGGCTCGCAGTACCAGCTCCCGATAAAGACCAGCTACAATAGCACACTATATTAAACGGCATTGCCGTAAAACCCAACGTTAACGAAGAAGCTGTCTATGGCACAACTAGTACAACTCACCGCAACTGTCTCCGAATCTCAACTCGGTCAACGCTTAGATCAAGCTTTGGCCGAATTGTTCCCGGATTATTCACGTTCGCGTATAAAAGAATGGATTCTTGATCAGCGTGTGCTGGTCAATGGCACTATCAGCGACAAGCCGAAAGAGAAAGTATTGGGTGGCGAAAGCGTCACTATCAATGCTGAAATCGAAGAGGAAGCGCGCTGGGAACCACAAGATATCCCGCTCAATATCGTCTATGAAGATGACGATATTCTGGTGATTAACAAACCGCGTGATTTCGTTGTGCATCCTGGTGCGGGTAACCCTGACGGGACCGTCCTGAATGCACTATTGCATTACTACCCACCGATTGCTGATGTACCGCGTGCGGGTATCGTGCATCGTCTGGATAAAGACACGACTGGTTTGATGGTCGTTGCGAAAACTGTTCCTGCGCAAACTCACTTGGTTGAGGCTTTGCAATTACGTGAAATCACGCGTGAGTATGAAGCCGTTGCGATTGGTCATATGACCGCGGGGGGAACGGTAGACGAGCCAATCAGCCGCCATTCTACCAAGCGCACCCATATGGCTGTGCATCCGATGGGTAAGCCAGCGGTCACGCATTATCGAATCATGGAACATTTCCGCGTGCACACTCGTCTGCGCTTGCGTCTGGAAACAGGTCGTACTCACCAGATTCGTGTGCACATGGCGCATATCACTCATCCATTAGTTGGCGATCAGCTTTATGGTGGACGTCCACGCCCGCCAAAAGGTGCGTCGGAAGAGTTTGTTAGCGTGCTGCGTAAGTTTGACCGTCAGGCTCTTCATGCAACTATGCTGCGTCTTCACCATCCGATCAGCGGTATGTTGATGGAGTGGCATGCGCCGATTCCTCAGGATATGGTTGAGCTGATTGAAGCATTACGTGCTGATACAGAAATCCATAAGGATCAACTGGACTGGCTATGAGCAAATTGATCGTCCCGCATTGGCCGCTTCCTGAAGGAGTGGCTGCTTGCAGTTCGACACGTATTGGCGGTGTGAGTCAACCGCCTTACGATTCGCTTAATCTGGGAGCCCACTGTGGTGATAACCTGGATGATGTCGAAGAAAATCGCCGTCTTTTTTACGCTGCTGCGTCGTTGCCCTCGAAACCTGTTTGGTTAGAGCAAGTTCACGGCAAAGAAGTGTTGAAACTCACGGGCGGGCCATATTTGTCTAAGCGCGCTGATGCTTCTTATAGCTCAACGCCGGGCACAGTTTGTGCAGTAATGACTGCAGATTGTTTGCCAGTGCTATTCTGTAATAAGGCAGGAACTGAGGTTGCTGCTGCTCATGCGGGATGGCGTGGTTTGTGTGAAGGTGTGCTTGAAGAAACCATTGCCTGCTTTAAAGATGCACCAGAAAATATCCTCGCGTGGCTTGGCCCGGCTATCGGCCCTGAAGCATTTGAAGTTGGCCTGGAAGTGCGTGAAGCGTTTATGGCTAAAGACCTTCAGGCTGATAGCGCATTTCGTCCGTCAGGGGAAAAATACCTCGCTGACATCTACACGTTGGCACGCCAACGCTTGTCTGCCGCGGGCATTAACCATATTTATGGTGGCGACCGTTGCACTTACAGCGAAGCGGGTGATTTTTTCTCATATCGGCGCGACAGAACCACAGGCCGTATGGCAAGTTTCATTTGGCTGATATAACCTATCGAATCAAGACGATCCAGTGCGGGTAACTAACGCTCCAAATATTTCAGGTCATTAACCTTGAATAATTGAGGGATGACCTCATTTAATCTCCAGTAGCAAATTTGACCTGTATATGGGAGGAGTTATGCGTCTGGATCGTCTTACTAATAAATTCCAGCTTGCTCTCGCTGATGCCCAATCCTTAGCTCTCGGGCAAGACAACCAATTTATCGACCCCCTTCACTTGATGAGCGCACTGCTTAATCAGGAAGGCGGATCTGTGCGTCCGTTACTGACCTCTGCGGGCGTTAATGCTGGCAAGCTACGTACGGATATCGAGCAAGCTTTAAGCCGTTTACCACAAGTTGAAGGAACGGGCGGTGACGTCCAGCCTTCGCAGGATTTAGTCCGTGCATTAAACCTGTGTGACAAACTGGCGCAAAAACGAAATGACAACTTCATTTCGTCTGAGTTATTTGTTCTGGCAGCACTTGAATCGCGCGGAACATTAACTGATTTATTGAAATCAGCAGGTGCTACCACGGCAAATGTGACAGCAGCAATTGAACAAATGCGTGGAGGCGAAAACGTGAATGACCAGGGTGCTGAAGACCAACGTCAGGCATTGAAAAAATATACCGTCGATCTGACTGAGCGTGCAGAACAGGGCAAGCTTGATCCAGTGATTGGCCGTGATGAAGAAATTCGCCGCACTATTCAAGTATTGCAACGGCGTACCAAAAACAACCCGGTACTCATCGGTGAACCAGGTGTTGGTAAAACAGCCATTGTTGAAGGCCTGGCGCAACGCATTATTAATGGTGAAGTGCCTGAAGGGTTGAAAGGGCGTCGCGTACTGGCGCTTGATATGGGTTCGCTGGTGGCGGGCGCGAAATATCGTGGTGAATTTGAAGAGCGTCTTAAAGGTGTGCTGAACGACCTTTCTAAGCAGGAAGGTAACGTCATTCTATTTATTGACGAGCTGCACACTATGGTGGGCGCAGGTAAAGCCGATGGTGCAATGGATGCAGGTAACATGCTTAAGCCTGCACTGGCACGCGGTGAGTTGCACTGCGTTGGCGCCACAACGCTTGATGAATATCGTCAATATATAGAGAAGGATGCCGCGCTCGAGCGACGCTTCCAGAAAGTGTTTGTTGCCGAGCCTTCAGTCGAAGACACCATCGCAATTTTGCGTGGGCTGAAAGAGCGTTACGAATTGCATCACCATGTGCAGATTACTGACCCGGCTATTGTTGCGGCTGCGACTTTATCGCATCGATATATTGCCGATCGTCAGTTGCCGGATAAAGCCATCGACCTTATAGATGAAGCTGCTTCCAGCATTCGTATGCAGATTGACTCGAAGCCAGAAGAGTTAGACCGTCTTGATCGCCGAATCATCCAGCTAAAACTGGAACAGCAGGCATTGAAGAAAGAGTCTGACGAAGCGAGCCAAAAACGTTTGAGTATGCTTGAGGAAGAATTAGGGCAGAAAGAACGTGAATATTCAGTGCTGGAAGAAGAGTGGAAAGCTGAGAAAGCTTCACTTTCTGGTGAGCAGACCATTAAAGCAGAACTGGAACAGGCAAAAATTGCCATTGAGCAGGCTCGTCGCGTAGGCGATCTGGCACGTATGTCTGAATTGCAGTATGGGAAGATTCCAGAGCTTGAGAAACAGCTCGCGGCGGCAACCCAGAGTGAAGGCAAAACCATGCGGCTTCTGCGTAACAAAGTGACTGACGCAGAAATTGCGGAAGTACTGGCACGCTGGACTGGGATCCCTGTGGCTCGAATGCTGGAAGGTGAACGAGACAAACTGCTGAGAATGGAGCAACAACTTCATACTCGTGTTATCGGGCAGAATGAAGCTGTGGAAGCAGTATCAAACGCAATTCGTCGTAGCCGTGCTGGTTTGTCTGACCCAAATCGTCCGATTGGTTCGTTCCTGTTCCTTGGTCCAACCGGTGTGGGTAAAACTGAGCTGTGCAAAACGCTGGCAAACTTTATGTTTGATAGCGATGACGCAATGGTGCGTATCGATATGTCCGAGTTTATGGAAAAACACTCGGTCTCTCGTTTGGTCGGTGCGCCTCCAGGATATGTTGGTTATGAAGAGGGTGGTTATCTGACGGAAGCTGTTCGTCGTCGCCCTTACTCTGTCATTCTGTTGGATGAAGTTGAGAAGGCACACCCGGATGTGTTCAACATCTTATTACAAGTGCTGGACGACGGACGTCTGACTGATGGACAGGGGAGAACGGTCGACTTCCGTAATACGGTTGTGATTATGACGTCTAACCTGGGTTCTGACTTAATTCAGGAGCGCTTCGGCGAGCTGGACTACGGTCATATGAAGGATCTGATTCTTGGTGTTGTTAGCCAGAACTTCCGACCGGAGTTCGTCAACCGTATAGATGAAGTCGTGGTGTTCCACCCATTAGGTGAGAAACACATTGCTTCTATTGCGCAGATTCAGTTGCAGCGTTTGTATAAACGTCTTGAAGAGCGTGGCTATGAAGTCACTATCTCTGAAGATGCGTTGAAGCTGCTTAGCGAGAATGGTTACGATCCGGTATATGGTGCAAGACCGTTGAAACGCGCTATCCAGCAGCAAATAGAGAACCCGCTGGCTCAGCAAATCCTCTCTGGAGAGCTGATTCCTGGGAAAACGGTACACCTTGAAGTAAAAGATAATCATATTGTGGCAGTGCAGTAAGTCACAGAAAAGACAAAAACGGGCCCTGAGGGGCTCGTTTTTGTTTAAAAACCAGGCGATAGCGAGTCCTCGATATGTATTTTGAATGAAAAATAGTCAATCGATAAGTTTTTTGAATTTTATACTTGTCAGCTTCCAGAAAATCCCTATACTGCGCCTCCACTGACACGGCACAACGGCTTACAAACCGGCTGGTTAGTTGGAGAAAAGCGCGAAATAATCGCTTGACTCTGAAAGAGGAAAGCGTAATATACGCCACCTCGAGTTAGCAAGCGAAAGCGCSYAACTCACTGCTCTTTAACAATTTATCAGACAATCTGTGTGGGCACTCGCAGGATTGATATCTCAGATACCTTCGGGTATCACAAAAAATATCAAGTCTTGAAGAGTGACCAAGCAGTAATTCATTTAGTTGAATTATTACGAAAGTTAATTTTTGAGCACCGCTTCACGAGTTGAAGCAAATCAAGCTTTTAATTGAAGAGTTTGATCATGGCTCAGATTGAACGCTGGCGGCAGGCCTAACACATGCAAGTCGAGCGGTAGCACAGGGAGCTTGCTCYTGGGTGACGAGCGGCGGACGGGTGAGTAATGTCTGGGAAACTGCCTGATGGAGGGGGATAACTACTGGAAACGGTAGCTAATACCGCATAACGTCTTCGGACCAAAGAGGGGGACCTTCGGGCCTCTTGCCATCAGATGTGCCCAGATGGGATTAGCTAGTAGGTGAGGTAATGGCTCACCTAGGCGACGATCCCTAGCTGGTCTGAGAGGATGACCAGCCACACTGGAACTGAGACACGGTCCAGACTCCTACGGGAGGCAGCAGTGGGGAATATTGCACAATGGGCGCAAGCCTGATGCAGCCATGCCGCGTGTATGAAGAAGGCCTTCGGGTTGTAAAGTACTTTCAGCGAGGAGGAAGGCATTGTGGTTAATAACCGCAGTGATTGACGTTACTCGCAGAAGAAGCACCGGCTAACTCCGTGCCAGCAGCCGCGGTAATACGGAGGGTGCAAGCGTTAATCGGAATTACTGGGCGTAAAGCGCACGCAGGCGGTCTGTCAAGTCGGATGTGAAATCCCCGGGCTCAACCTGGGAACTGCATTCGAAACTGGCAGGCTAGAGTCTTGTAGAGGGGGGTAGAATTCCAGGTGTAGCGGTGAAATGCGTAGAGATCTGGAGGAATACCGGTGGCGAAGGCGGCCCCCTGGACAAAGACTGACGCTCAGGTGCGAAAGCGTGGGGAGCAAACAGGATTAGATACCCTGGTAGTCCACGCCGTAAACGATGTCGACTTGGAGGTTGTTCCCTTGAGGAGTGGCTTCCGGAGCTAACGCGTTAAGTCGACCGCCTGGGGAGTACGGCCGCAAGGTTAAAACTCAAAT